>NZ_DRFV01000017.1 GCF_011050365.1 Pseudohongiella sp. | reverse complement strand
TTGAGATGGTCATGCCTGGCGACAACCTGAAGTTCCTGGTGACGCTGATCGCTCCGATTGCGATGGACGAAGGTCTGCGTTTCGCGATTCGTGAAGGCGGCCGTACCGTAGGCGCTGGCGTGGTATCGAAGATTCTCGAGTAAGTTTGTAGACGTTGGGCGAAGAGGCGGCCTCAGGCCGCCTCTTTTGCTAATAAGAGCAGGTCAGAAGAATATCCGATAGTTGAGAGTTTTGCTTGACACCGGGGTGCTTCGGACTTAGAATTCCGCTTCCTTTTTTCCGGTCCCGAAAGTGTTTTTTGGGGCGGTTCAAGAAGTAACTGATTAATTTAAAAAGTTTTTGGAGAGCAGAGTAGATGCAAAGTCAGCGTATCAGAATCCGGCTTAAAGCCTTTGATCATCGGCTGATCGATCAGTCTACTCAGGAAATAGTCGATACTGCCAAGCGGACAGGTGCGCAAGTGCGTGGCCCCATCCCTTTGCCGACGAACAGGGAGCGCTACACCATATTGATATCGCCGCACGTGAACAAGGATGCGCGCGATCAGTATGAAATCAGAACGCATAAGCGTCTCCTGGATATCGTAGAGCCAACAGAAAAAACAGTGGATGCACTGATGAAACTGGATCTGGCGGCAGGTGTTGAAGTGCAGATCAGTCTTGGGTAAGGGCTGAATATTCCAGAATTTTTGTGTTAGGCCGGTTTGTTTAAATTGATGCGAGAAATGGTTCAGTGATTTAAGACTGATAACAGCTAGCTCAGGGGGCAGATAGTGTCCCACAGCAAACATGGTGTAATGCGATAGCAGCCATAGCGGGTTCAAGCCCCGTACACGATGAGGTTCAAAAAATGTCGATTGGTTTGGTCGGTCGAAAGAGCGGCATGACCCGCGTATTCACTGAGGCCGGAGAGTCTATCCCGGTAACAGTGGTTGAGGTCAGCCCCAACAGAATTACTCAGCTTAAAACTGAGGAAGTGGATGGCTATAGCGCTGTTCAGGTAACAGTGGGTGCGCGCAAAGCGTCCCGTGTTACCCGTTCGCTGGCCGGTCACTTTGCCAAAGCGGGCACGGAAGCAGGCGAAGGCCTGTGGGAATTCCGCGCTGCCCAGCAAGAGCTTGCCGACTTCATTGCCGGCGGCGAGATCACGGTTTCCCTCTTCGAAGCGGGCCAGAAGGTGGATGTCACTGGCACCTCCAAAGGCAAAGGCTTCGCCGGTACCATCAAGCGTCACAACTTCAGTATGCAGGATGCCACCCACGGTAACTCGCTGTCTCACAGAGCGCCGGGTTCCATTGGTCAGTGTCAAACGCCAGGTCGCGTGTGGAAAGGCAAGAAGATGGCCGGACACATGGGCGATGTGCGCGTTACTACGCAGTCACTGGAAGTGGTACGGGTCGACACTGATAACAATCTGTTGCTGGTCAAGGGTGCAATTCCTGGTGCTACTGGCTCCAGGGTAGTTGTGCGTCCTTCTGTCAAATCAGCCGGATCCAAGGGGTAATCAGCGATGGAACTTAATCTCGCAAAACCCGGTAGCCAGGCCGGTAACGGAACAGTCTCGGTATCAGATGAGACTTTCGGAAAAGAATTCAATGAAGCATTGGTTCACCAGACGGTTGTCACCTATATGGCAGGCGCTCGTCAGGGTACCGTGCAGCAGAAAACCCGTTCGGATGTCAGAGGCGGTGGCCGCAAGCCATGGCGCCAGAAAGGCACCGGTCGTGCCCGTGCCGGTACTACACGTAGCCCGATCTGGCGCTCCGGTGGTGTCACATTTGCTGCGCGTCCTCAGGATCACAGCAAAAAGCTGAACAGAAAGATGTACCGCGGCGCCATGCGCTGCATCCTGTCCGAGCTGCTGCGTCAGGATCGTCTGATCATTGTTGAGCAGTTCGCACTTGATTCACATAAAACCAAGGATCTGGCCAGCAAGCTGAAAGAGTTTGCACTGGACAACGTGCTGATCGTAGCTGAAGAAGTGGCAGAGAATCTCTACCTCGCAGCGCGCAATCTGCACAACGTTGATGTGCTGGATGTTGCGGGTCTGGATCCGGTCAGTCTGATTGGTTTCGAAAAAGTAATGATGACTGTGCCTGCACTCAAAAAAGTTGAGGAGATGCTGTCATGAACCAGCAGAGACTGTATTCAATTATTGTTGGTCCTCATGTGTCGGAAAAAGCGGCAATCATGGCCGAAGGTCACAATCAGGTAGCGTTTGTCGTTGCCAATGATGCGACCAAGCCAGAGATTCGCGAAGCAATCGAGACACTGTTCAAAGTGACTGTTGAAGAGCTTCAGGTGCTGAACGTAAAGGGTAAAACCAAGCGTACGGCCCGCGGTAAACTGAGACAAAAATCAAACTGGAAAAAGGCTTACGTTAAGCTTGCGCAAGGTCAGGAAATCGACTTTGCGGAAATGGCGTAAGGAAGGGTCGCGGTTATGGCAGTTGTAAAATGTAAACCCACCTCGCCAGGGCGCAGGTTCGTCATCAAGATTGTGAACCCTGAGCTGCACAAGGGTGAGCCTTACGCCCCTTTGTTGGCAAGCAAGTCCAAGACGGGTGGCCGTAATAACGCAGGTCGTATTACGCGTCGTCACGCTGGCGGTGGTCACAAACAGAAATACCGGATTATAGATTTCCGTCGCGACAAGGATGGCATCGCTGCGACAGTAGAGCGCCTGGAGTACGATCCGAATCGTACCGCCAATATTGCGTTGCTTCTGTATGCCGATGGCGAGCGTCGCTACATCATTGCGCCGGCAAAGATCAGTGCCGGTGATTCCCTGGTGTCAGGTAATGAAGCGCCGATCAAGACAGGTAACTGCCTGCCATTGCGCAACATTCCACTGGGTAGCACCGTGCATTGTGTCGAGCTGAAGCCAGGTAAGGGTGCGCAGATTGCACGTAGCGCCGGTGGCTCTGCACAGTTGGTAGCTCGCGAAGGTGCTTACGCAACGCTGCGTCTGCGCTCTGGCGAAATGCGCAAAGTACTGGCCGATTGCCGTGCCACGCTGGGTGAAGTGTCAAATTCCGAGCACAGTCTGCGATCGTTGGGTAAAGCTGGTGCGACGCGCTGGCGCGGTATCCGCCCGACAGTTCGTGGTGTGGTAATGAACCCGGTAGATCACCCGCACGGTGGTGGTGAGGGTCGTACCTCCGGTGGTCGTCATCCGGTGACGCCATGGGGCAAGCCTACCAAGGGCTACAAGACCAGGACAAACAAGCGTACCTCTAACATGATCGTACGCCGCAGAAATGCAAGCCGATAAGGCCTGATAACAGAGGAAATAAAAGTGCCACGTTCACTGAAAAAGGGTCCCTTCATAGACCTTCATTTAATGAAAAAAGTGCAGGCAGCGCGCGATGCCAACGACAAGCGTCCAATCAAGACATGGTCGCGTCGGTCAATGGTGTCTCCGGATATGCTCGGCCTGACAATCGCCGTGCATAATGGTCAGCAGCATGTGCCCGTGTCTATTTCCGAAGACATGGTAGGCCATAAGCTGGGCGAATTCTCGGCGACACGGAACTACCGTGGCCACGTTGCTGACAAGAAAGCCAAGCGCTGATTAGCGGGGATAATGAGATGGAAGTTGTAGCAAGATTGCGCGGCGCTCGGCTCTCTGCCCAGAAGGCAAGGCTGGTAGCTGATCAGATTCGAGGCAAGGCAGTTGAAGAAGCTCTTCAGTTGTTGGCCTTCAGCCCCAAAAAGGGTGCGGAGATCATCAAGAAGGTGCTGGATTCAGCGATTGCCAATGCTGAGCATAATGAAGGGGCGGATGTGGACGAATTGAAAGTCTCCACTATCTTTGTAGATGAGGGTATGAGCATGAAGCGTATTCGTCCGCGAGCCAAAGGCCGCGCCGACCGCATCGTCAAGCGTACCTGCCACATCACCGTAAAAGTAGCCGATAAGTAGGAGATCAGGATGGGTCAGAAAGTACATCCAACCGGAATTCGGCTTGGTATAGTTAAAAAACACACTTCAGTATGGTTTGCTGAAGGTCGAAATTATGCTGAGCATTTGCTGGTAGACTTGCAGGTTCGTGCTTACATCCGCAAGCAGCTTGCCAGTGCATCTGTATCCCGGATTGAGATCGAACGTCCGGCGCAGACAGCCCGTATTACCATTCACACTGCCCGTCCAGGCATTGTGATTGGCAAGAAGGGTGAAGACGTCGAGAAGCTGCGCAATACCCTGATCAAAAAAATGGGTGTTCCTGTTCACATCAACATCGAAGAGATTCGAAAGCCTGATCTGGATGCACAGCTGGTAGCGGACAGTGTCGCTCAGCAGCTCGAGCGTCGTGTGATGTTCCGACGTGCCATGAAGCGCGCGGTACAGAACGCCATGCGCCAGGGCGCGGAAGGCATCAGAATACAGGTCGGTGGTCGTCTTGGTGGTGCAGAAATCGCGCGTAGTGAGTGGTACCGCGAAGGACGAGTACCTTTGCATACCCTGCGTGCGGATATCGATTATGCGGCGTCCGAAGCAGCCACAACATACGGGATTATTGGCGTGAAGGTCTGGATTTTCAAAGGTGAAATCCTGGACCTGAAGGAAGCCTTTACGGCTCCACAGAAAGCGTCCAAGTAGAGGATAGGCCAAGATGTTACAACCAAAGCGTACCAAATTTCGCAAGATGATGAAGGGCCGTAACCGCGGACTCTCTCATCGCGGTAGCAAGGTAGATTTCGGCGAATTCGGCCTCAAGGCCGTCTCCCGTGGTCGATTGACTGCACGTCAGATCGAATCTGCCCGTCGTGCAATGACCCGTCATGTAAAACGTGGCGGTAAAATCTGGATTCGCGTGTTCCCGGACAAGCCAATCACCCAGAAGCCTCTCGAAGTGCGTCAGGGTAAAGGTAAGGGTAGCGTAGAATACTGGGTAGCTCTGATTCAGCCGGGTCGCGTTATGTTCGAGATCGAGGGTGTTGACGAGACGCTGGCACGTGAAGCGTTCCAGCTGGCGGCTTCCAAGCTCCCGTTTGAGACCACTTTTGTTAAACGGACGGTGATGTAATGAAAGCCAATGAATTGCGTGAAAAATCCGTTGCGGAGCTCAACGAGCAACTCAACGGCCTGTATCGTGACCAGTTCAACTACAGGATTCAGAAGCGGACAGGACAACTCGGGCAGACGCACCTGCTGTCATCTGTTAAGCATGATATAGCCCGGGTTAAGACGATCATTACTGAAAAGCAGAAAAGTGGATCCTGATTATGTCGCTTAATGAAACTAACGAAACAAAAACCGGGCGCCTGGTGTCCGGTAAAGTCGTCAGCTCAAAGATGGACAAGTCCATCGTTGTGCTGGTTGAGCGTCGGGTAAAACACCCGGTGTACGGCAAATTTATTACACGCTCCTCCAAGCTCCACGCGCATGACGCGAACAACGAGTGTAAAGAGGGCGATAAGGTTACTGTTAAAGAAGTCAGACCGATGTCCAAGACCAAAACCTGGTCTCTGGTATCGATTGATGAAAGAGCTACGCAGATCTGATTCTGACAGTAAATTGGTTTTTGGCGCCATTTGGCGTTGTTGCTAAAGCGACAGTTTAAAGGGTTCGGAGAGAATCGATGATTCAGGTACAGTCATATTTAGATGTGGCAGACAACAGTGGTGCCAAACGAGTAATGTGTATCAAGGTACTCGGCGGTTCGCATCGTCGTTATGCCCGCATCGGGGATGTCATCAAAGTGACAGTGAAGGAAGCGATTCCCCGAGGCAAGGTGAAGAAGGGCCAGGTGCTGTCAGCACTGGTCGTTCGAACCAAGAAAGGTGTTCGCAGAAGCGACGGCTCGCTTATCAAGTTTGATGATAATGCTGCGATTCTGCTCAATAATCAGCAAGCGCCCATCGGGACGCGTGTGTTCGGGCCGGTGACTCGGGAACTTCGTAACGAGAAGTTCATGCGAATCATCTCCCTGGCACCCGAAGTGCTGTGATAGAAATCGAGGCCGCGAATTATGCGTAAGATCAAATGTAACGATGAAGTGATAGTCATCTCCGGCAAGGACAAGGGCAAGCGTGGAACGGTGTCCCGTCTGGTCGGCGAGAACAAGGTGATTGTCGGTGGTATCAATATTGTAAAGCGTCACACCAAGCCGAACCCGAATGCGGGCGTGACTGGTGGGATCGTGGAGAAAGAGGCTGCGCTGGATGTTTCCAATGTTGCCATCTTTAATCCGGAAACCAGTAAAGCCGATCGTGTTGGCTTCCTGGTGGAAGACGGAAAGAAAAAGCGGATTTTCAAATCCTCTAACAAAGTCATTGATTAACGGAAACTCAGGTCGCCAACATGGCTCAGTTGAAAGAATTTTACAGAAGTGACGTAGTGCCCACGCTGACCAAACAGTTTGGGTTTGATAATCCTATGCGCGTTCCCCGCATCACCAAGGTGGTGTTGAACATGGGCGTGGGCGAGGCTGTGGGCGACAAGAAGTTGCTCGATAACGCCGTCGCTGATCTCACCATGATCAGTGGTCAGAAGCCGATTATCACCAATGCACGCAAATCCATCGCAGGTTTCAAGATTCGTGCGGGCTGGCCCATTGGCGCCAAAGTCACCTTGCGTGGCGAGCGTATGTACGACTTCCTGGATCGCCTGGTTGACATCGCGATCCCGCGTATCCGTGACTTCCGTGGTTTGAACCCGAAAGCATTTGACGGCCGTGGCAACTACGCGATGGGCGTGAATGAACAGATCATTTTCCCGGAAGTGGAATATGACAAGGTAGACAAGATTCGCGGTCTGGATATCACCATTACCACGACTGCGCAGAATGACGAGGAAGGCCGGGCGCTGTTAGCTGCCATGCGTTTCCCGTTCAAAGCACAGGCAGCCAAGTCTGCCGCGAAGGAGTCCTGAAATGGCTAAATCTTCAATGATTGCACGCGAAGAAAAGCGGACCCGTACGGTAGCCAAGTTTGCCCAAAAGCGTGCCGCCCTGAAAGCGATCCTCGCTGACGTAAATGCCAGCGATGACGAGAAGTGGGAAGCGCAAATTGCATTTCAAAAGTTGCCACGTGATGCCAGCCCGGTTCGTCAGCGTAGGCGTTGTCGTATCACCGGTCGCCCTCACGGGGTGTACCGCAAGTTCGGAATGTGCCGACACAAGCTGCGTGAAGCAGCCATGCGTGGCGATGTGCCTGGACTGACAAAGGCTAGCTGGTAAGCGGAGAATTTTATTATGAGTATGTCAGATCCAATTGCAGATTTGTTGACGCGTATTCGAAACGCACAAATGGCGCGTTTGCCCACGATGAGCTGTCCGTCCTCCAAGCTGAAAGTGGCTATTTGCCGCGTTCTGCAGGATGAAGGTTACATCACTGGCTTCGATGTTCAGGAACACGGCACCAAGCGCGAGCTGACTGTCGACCTGAAATACTTCCAGGGCAAGCCGGTGATCGAAGAGATCAAGCGCGTAAGCAAGCCTGGCCTGCGTCAGTACAAGGGCAAGGAAGAGTTGCCGCGCAACCGTCAAGGTCTCGGTATCGTTATCGTCTCCACAAATCAGGGGCTGATGACAGAGAAACAGGCCCGTTCCGCCGGCGTCGGCGGGGAAGTTTTGTGTACCGTATTCTGATACACACAATTCTTAGACACAGTATATAGAGCACGATTATGTCCAGAGTAGCGAAAAACCCGATTACATTGCCGAAAGGTGTAGAGACGGCGATTGCTGGAAGCGCAATTACCGTAAAAGGTAGCAAAGGCAGTCTGAACATCGACCTGCACAACGATGTTGAAATTCAACAGGATGGCAATGTTCTGCAGGTGTCGGCTAAAAACGGCTCACGGCAGGCAAATGCCCTGGCTGGAACATTCCGCGCCCTGATCAATAACATGGTTGTGGGTGTGAGCGAAGGTTTTCAGCGCAAACTGCAGCTTCAGGGCGTTGGTTATCGTGCCAAGGCCCAGGGTAAGACACTGAATATTACGGTTGGTTATTCTCATCCGATCGATTACGAACTGCCTGAAGGCGTTACGGCGGACACACCGACTCAGACCGAGATCGTGTTGAGTTCCTCGGACAAGCAATTGCTTGGCAAAGTAGCGGCAGACATTCGTGATTTCCGTCCACCAGAGCCCTACAAAGGCAAAGGTATCCGGTATGCGGACGAGAATGTTTACAGAAAAGAAGCGAAGAAAAAATAGGGCGTGACATGATGAATGTGAAAAAGCAGGCTCGTATTCGTCGCGCACGACGAACCAGAGCAAAGATAAGTGAGCTGGGTGTTAACCGTTTGTGTGTTTATCGCACACCGCGTCATATTTACGCACAGATCATCTCGGCAACGGGTGATCAGGTGTTGGCAAGCGCGTCAACGGTAGAGAAAGATATGCGCAGCGGCGCCACAGGTAATGTTGAAGCAGCCAGCAAGATCGGTAAATTGATTGCTGAACGGGCCAAGAAGGCCGGCTTGAACAAAGTGGCATTTGATCGTGCCGGTTATAACTATCATGGTCGCGTTAAAGCGTTGGCTGACGCGGCTCGTGAAGGCGGCTTGGAATTTTAAGGGTTTAAGAATATGGCACTGAGAGACGAGGCGAGAAAAAACGAAGAAGGTTTACAGGAGAAGTTGATCCAGGTAAACCGTGTCGCCAAAGTAGTTAAGGGTGGTCGAATTTTCGCCTTTACTGCACTGTGCGCGGTCGGTGACGGCAATGGTCGTGTAGGTTTCGGTCGTGGCAAGGCGCGTGAAGTGCCGCTGGCTATTCAGAAGGCGATGGAAGCGGCCAGAAGAAACATGATTTCTGTGTCTCTGGACGGCAACACACTGGAGTATCCGGTGAAAGCGCGTCACGGTGCCTCAAAGATTTATATGCAACCAGCTTCTGAAGGTACCGGTATTATTGCCGGTGGCGCGATGCGCTCTATCCTGGAACTGGCCGGCATTCAGAACGTACTGGCCAAGTGCTATGGCTCGACTAACCCGGTTAACGTGGTTAACGCGACATTCAAAGGCCTCAAAACAATGCGTGCTGCCGAAAGTGTTGCGGCAAAGCGTGGCAAAACACTCGAAGAGATCCTGGGTTAAGCAGCTATGGCTAAGAAATCAGCAACTAAAGATACAGTGGGCACCGTGAAGGTGACACTGGTTCGCAGCCCCATCGGAACGATGGCAAGACATCGTCAGTGCCTGGTAGGCCTGGGTCTGCGTCGTATGCATCAGACTGTAGAACTGCAGGATACTCCTTCAGTTCGCGGCATTATCAACAAAGTCAGCTATATGCTGCAGGTTGAGGGATAAGTCATGCAATTGAATACTCTGAGTCCAGCACCCGGAAGCACACAGTCTCCCAAGCGCGTCGGTCGTGGTATCGGCAGCGGCTGGGGCAAGACCTGCGGTACGGGTCACAAAGGTCAAAAATCACGTAGCGGCGGCACAGTACGTCCGGGTTTTGAAGGCGGTCAAATGCCTTTGCAGCGTCGACTGCCGAAGTTCGGTTTTTCTTCGCGCGTAGGACGTATGACCGGTGAAGTTCGCACCAGCGAACTGAACGCCATTGAAGCAGATGTGATCAATATAGATTCGCTGCGTGCGGCCAATATTATTAATGGCAGCATCAAGCGCGTTAAGGTTATGTTGTCCGGCGATGTTACCAAGGCAGTGACGGTGGAAGGTCTGCGTGTGAGCAAAGGTGCTCGTGCGGCGATCGAAGCGGCTGGTGGCAAGGTAATTGACGCGGTAGTACCTGATTACGTTGGCAAGAAAAAGACCAAAAAAGCGGTAGCGCAAGGCTGATACAAACAAAATGGCAAAAAAACCTAACATGAGCGGTGAAGGTGTAGGCGCAGGTCTCGGCGAGCTTAAGGCACGCCTGTTGTTTCTGTTGTTTGCCATTTTGGTTTATCGGATTGGTACGCATATCCCGGTGCCGGGTATCGACCCGGCGCAGCTGGCGAATATGTTCAGTCAGAACGAGGGCACGTTCCTTGGCCTGTTTAACATGTTCTCCGGTGGTGCACTTGAGCGAATGAGTATTGTGGCCCTGGGCATCATGCCCTATATTTCGGCCTCGATTATCATGCAGCTGTTGAGCGCGGTGAATCCGCATCTGGCGCAACTCAAGAAAGAAGGCGAATCAGGTCGTCGCAAGATTACGCAGTACACACGTTACGGTGCATTGTTGCTGGCGTTGGTACAGGGTACTGGCATGGCCGTGGGCCTGCTCGCACCGATGGCGTACAACCCGGGCCTCGGTTTTACCTTCACGGCCATCGTGTCGCTGGTGACGGGTGCCATGTTCATGATGTGGCTGGGTGAGCAGATCACCGAGCGCGGCGTGGGTAACGGTATTTCGATGTTGATTTTTGCCGGTATTGTGGCCGGTTTGCCGGCGGCAGTAGGTAACTCACTGTCGCAGGCGTACGAAGGACAGATAAGCGGTCTTTTGCTGCTGGTGGTGGGTATCATCGCAGTCATCGTTATCGCAGGTATTGTGTTCATCGAACGAGGCCAGCGTCGTATCACGGTTAATTATGCCAAGCGACAGCAGGGCAACAAGTTGTACCAGGCGCAGTCCAGCCACTTGCCGCTGAAGGTGAACATGGCGGGTGTGATACCGGCGATTTTTGCCAGCAGCATCCTGTTGTTCCCGGCGTCAATCGGGCAATGGTTTGGTCAGTCCGAAGGGGCTGAATGGTTACAGGATTTTGCATTGATGATTGGTCCGGGCCAGCCCCTGTACGTGATCATCTTCAGTGCCATGATAATTTTCTTCTGCTTCTTCTACACGGCGTTGGTGTTTAACCCCCGTGATGTGGCAGACAACCTGAAACGCTCAGGTGCCTTTATTCCGGGTATACGTCCGGGTGAGCAGACCGCGCGATACATTGATGCGGTTCTGACTCGATTGACAATGTTTGGTGCGATTTACATCACCATTGTTTGTTTGTTGCCGAATTTTTTCCAGATGATGGCCAATGTGCCGTTTAATCTGGGTGGCACAGCGCTTTTGATTGTTGTGGTGGTGAGCATGGACTTTATGTCGCAAGTGCAATCCCACCTGATGTCGCACCAGTACGACTCTTTGATGAAGAAGTCCAACCTGGGCACCTTTGGTCGCAATTGAAGATTGACTAGCGGTACCGGAACTTAAAGCCCCGGCCGCTGAATGGAGAGAAAAACGTGAAAGTCAGAACATCAGTTAAAAAAATCTGTCGCAAATGCAAAGTTGTCAGACGCAACCGTGTTGTGCGGGTGATCTGTTCGGCGGAGCCCAGACACAAGCAGCGTCAGGGCTAAGTATCTGGTTGATTTTTATATCGCCAGAGTATATCCTTTGCGCCCCTGAATTCGAGGGGCATTGGGTCTCTGGTACATGAGTAATTTACAAGATTGGAGTTAAACTATGGCACGTATTGCCGGTGTCAACATACCAGATAACAAGCACCTCGTTATTTCCCTAGAGTACATCTTCGGGATAGGTGCGACACGCGCCAAATTGATTTGCGAACGTGTCGGTATTGCTCCCCAGACCAAGACCAACTCTTTGTCACCGGAACAACTGGACAATATTCGTGCGGAAGTTGGCAAGTTTATAGTTGAAGGTGATCTGCGTCGCGAAGTGTCGATGAGCATCAAACGTTTGATGGACCTCGGTTGCTTCCGTGGCATCCGTCACCGTCGTTCGCTCCCGGTTCGTGGTCAGCGTACCAAAACGAATGCCAGGACCCGTAAAGGTCCGCGGAAGCCGATTCGTAAATAAGTTGTAATGACCCGGGCAACAGTGCGCGGGTTCGAGAGATAAACGCTTTAATCTGATTCAGGAATTATCTATGGCAAAGCCAGCAGCTAAAGCAGCCCCAAAGAAAAAGGCGCGAAAAGCGGTTGTGGACGGGATTGCATTTATCCATGCATCCTTCAATAACACTATCGTGACAATCACAGACCGTCAGGGTAACGCCCTGAGCTGGGCTACCTCTGGTGGCTCGGGTTTCCGTGGCTCACGTAAAAGCACACCGTTTGCTGCGCAGGTTGCTGCTGAACGTGCCGGTAAAACAGCGATCGAGTTGTACGGTCTGAAGAACCTTGATGTCAAGGTAAATGGTCCTGGCCCGGGTCGCGAATCAGCCGTGCGTGCGCTTAATGCGTGCGGCCTGAAAGTCGGTAACATCACTGATGTTACCCCGATTCCACACAATGGTTGTCGACCCCCGAAAAAGCGCCGAGTCTGACGCTTAATCACCGGATCAGTTATCGCTCATCAAGGCTTTATGCCGAGAGTAAGAATACAGGAGTCAGTCTATGGCCCGTTACCTAGGCCCAAAATGCAAGCTAGCTCGACGCGAGGGGACAGATCTGTTCCTGAAAAGCGGCGTACGTCCGCTGGAAAGCAAGTGCAAGGCAGAAACTATTCCCGGTCAGCACGGTGCGCGTCGCGGCCGTCTGTCCGACTACGGTGTGCAGCTGCGTGAAAAGCAGAAAGTACGTCGTATGTATGGTGTCCTGGAGCGTCAGTTCAGCTCCTATTACAAGGAAGCCGCCCGTCGTAAGGGTGCAACCGGTGAAAACCTGCTGCAGCTTCTGGAATGTCGTCTCGATAACGTTGTTTATCGCATGGGCTTTGGCTCAACGCGTGCGGAATCCCGCCAGTTGGTGTCTCACAAGGCAATTCTGGTCAATGGCGCAGTCGTTAACGTGCCGTCTTACCAGATAGCGCCCGGTGATGTGGTTTCCGTTCGCCCCAAAGCGAAAGAGCAGCTGCGTATCAAGTCAGCGATGGAGCTGGCTGGCCAGCGTACTGCAGTGGAATGGCTGACTGTGGATTCAACGAAACAGGAAGGGCAGTTTACCCGTAAGCCTGATCGCGCTGATTTGTCTCAGGATATTAACGAAAACCTGATCGTAGAGCTTTACTCCAAGTAAGTCCTGACAAACCAGGGCTAAACAGATAAGGCAGTAAAGAACATTACCAGGCTAATTGTTAAGGGTGAAACCATGCAGATTTCGTTGTCGGATTTTCTTACACCACAGTTGATCAAAGTCGAAGAGTTTGACAAGTATCACTCCAAAGTGGTGCTTGAGCCCCTTGAGCGTGGTTTCGGCCACACACTGGGCAACGCATTGCGAAGAATCCTGCTGTCCTCCATGCCCGGTTGTGCAGTGGAAGAGGTTGAAATCGACGGTGTTGTTCACGAATACAGCAGCATTGAAGGTGTACGTGAAGACGTCATCGAGATTCTGTTGAACCTGAAAGGTGTGGCCATTGTATTGAATGGTCAGGACGAAGCCGTGTTGGATCTGAACCGTAAAGGTGCGGGAGTGGTGACGGCCGGTGATATCGTTTGTGACCACAATGTCGAAATTGTTAATCCCGAGCACGTGATTGCCAATCTGAATGACGCTGGCGAGCTGAATATGCGCATCACAGTCCGTAAAGGCCGTGGTTATGTGCCGGCTGATACCCGCAAGCGTGATGACGATGAAACCCGTGCCGTTGGCCGTCTGGTGCTGGACGCATCCTACAGCCCGGTGCTGAGCTGCTCGTACGCGGTTGAAAGCACGCGTGTCGAGCAACGTACTGACCTGGACAAGCTGGTTATCGATCTGCGTACCAATGGTACTATCGATCCGGAAGAGGCTATTCGTCGCGCGGCAACGATTCTGCAACACCAGTTGGCAGTGTTTGTTGACCTGCAGAGCCAGGAAGCGGCAGCTCCGGAAGAGCCGGAAGACGAGATTGATCCTATTTTGCTGCGTCCGGTAGACGATCTGGAGCTGACTGTGCGTTCGGCAAATTGCCTGAAGGCTGAAGATATTTATTACATTGGCGACCTGATTCAGCGCACAGAAGTTGAGCTGCTGAAGACCCCGAATCTGGGTAAAAAGTCGCTGACTGAAATCAAAGATGTGCTGGCGACCCGTGGGCTTTCCCTGGGTCTGCGTTTGGAGAACTGGCCACCTGCCAGCCTGCGCACAGAAGACAAAGCCAATTAATCAAAGTTAGTCAGCCGTGAGGCTGCTGTTGGAATAGGAAAAGTAGATATGCGTCATCGTCATAGTGGACGTCAGCTAAACAGAAACTCTTCTCACCGTAAGGCCATGTTTCGTAACATGACGACCTCACTGGTAGAGCACGAGCTGATCAAGACTACCGTCATCAAAGCCAAAGAGCTGCGCATGGTTGCTGAGCCTCTGATCACGCTGGCTAAAACCGACAGCGTTGCCAACCGTCGTCTTGCATTTGCACGTCTGCGCAGCAAGGAAGCCGTCGGTAAACTGTTCACCGATCTGGGCCCGCGTTATCAGGACCGTCCCGGTGGTTACATTCGCATCATGAAATGCGGTCTGCGTGCAGGCGACAAGTCGCCGATGGCCTATGTGGAACTGGTAGGTCGCCCGACCGGCGCTGATGCGGCAACGGAAAATGCAGAAGATTGATGCTCTGGTATACAGATCATGCCCTGGCATGACCTGACCGAATTAACAAAAAAGCCGGGCTTGTCCCGGCTTTTTTGTTTCTGTCTATCTCACCAGTAAAGGGGGCACGCCATGACCCAAAGTTTTTATCCGCCGCAACGTACCCTGATGGGTCCGGGTCCGTCTGATGTCAGCCCTCGCGTGCTTGCAGCTCTGGCCAGACCGACGATTGGCCACCTGGATCCCGAGTTCATCAAGCTGATGGATGAAATAAAGGGATTATTGCAATACGCCTATAAGACCCGCAATGAACTGACCTTGCCGGTGTCGGCGCCGGGATCGGCCGGTATGGAGGCGGTGTTCACCAATCTGCTGGAGCCGGGTGACAGGGTTGTCGTTTGTCAGAATGGGGTCTTTGGTGGCCGCATGAAAGAGAATGTTGAGCGCTGCGGCGCGACGGCGATCCTGGTGCAGGACGACTGGGGCAAACCGGTTGATCAGGAGAAGCTGGAAGAAGCATTAAAGGCCAATCCGGACGCCATAGCGGTCGCATTCGTGCACGCGGAAACCTCAACCGGTGTCCGTAGTGATGCCAAAGCGCTGTGTGCTCTGGCGCATCAGTACGATTGCCTGGCTATTGTGGATGCGGTGACGTCGTTGGCCGGCAACGAGCTGCGCGTCGACGACTGGGGTATTGATGCGATCTACTCAGGCACGCAAAAGTGCCTGTCATGTGTGCCCGGATTGTCACCTGTCAGTTTCAGCGAACGCGCCGTTGAGCGCATACGCCGGCGCAGTCATCGCGTACAAAGCTGGTTTCTGGATATGAATCTGATCATGGATTACTGGGGCGGTGACTCTAAGCGTAGCTATCATCACACCGCTCCGGTGAATGCCCTGTATGCGTTGCATGAGTCGCTGATCATGTTGCAAGAAGAAGGGCTGGAATCTGCCTGGGCCCGGCATGAGCATCACCACACGGCGTTTGCGGCGGGTATACAGGCGATGGGTATGGGTCTTATCGTTGATAAAAATGCTCGCCTGCCACAATTGAATGCAGTCGAGGTTCCCGCCGGTGTTGATGAGGCGGCTGTCCGCAAACAGCTGTTACAGGCCTGGAATCTCGAAATAGGCGCCGGGCTGGGTTCTCTGGCGGGGAAAGTCTGGCGTGTCGGTTTGATGGGTCATGCCGCCAATCAGACCAATGTGCTGCTCTGTCTCACGGCGTTAGGTACTGTCCTGCGGTCCATGGGGGCTTCGGTTATGCCGGAGGCCGGGCTCAAGGCAGCGCAGGCAGTTTACGCAACATAGCAAAGTGCCGGGCTCAGTCGCGGTGCCACAGCAGACCAATGAACAGCATTGGCCACAATCCGATGTGTACAAAAGTATCTGCGGTATTGAAGATATAGTGCCAGAACGGAATGCCCCGGACATCGATAAAGTCGATAACGCTGCCGTAGAGCAGGCGGTCGAGGACATTACTCAGGCCGCCGCCGGCGATAAAGCCGAAACACAAAAACTCATATACCCGTACCTGTCGGCCTCGAAGCAGATACCAGACCAGTGCGCCGATCAGCACCACACTGAACACCGCAAAAATCCAGCCCTGACCTTGAGCCAGACCGAACACGCCGCCCAGGTTACGGATATGGGTGAAGTGCAGCACCGGACTTATTTGCACACTGCTACCCAGTGGAATGTGGGTGTTTACCAGATAGCTGCCGAGTTGTGACAGCGCCAGGCAGGCGGCGCTGATCATGGCAAAATAAACCAGGTAAGGTGCGCGCTGGTCAGCGACTTGTGCCGTCAGAAACGAGCGTAGGGGTGAGTTGCCTGACATTCATGTCTCCAGTCGCCCGGCGTGAGTTGCGAGCAGCGGCATGCTGTTGATATCCGGCGGCAAGCTTAACGGAAGCCGCCGCCGGTTGTCACGCAAAAGCTCCCTGCCGGTCCGGCAGCGAGTCTGCAATCAGGAGCGTCAGAGCTCGTTGAAAAATGCGCGCAGGCGTTCGGCGTTTTTGCCAACATCGCTCAGGCCGACACGCGAGGTAGAGCGCGCATCAACGACGGTGCCAGCGGCTGTTGGCTCAATGCGAATAACCACGTCGTCCTTGAAGCGGAACCAGAAAGTCGTGTCTGTCGCTTCGATCCGGCCCTCGCTGGCATCCTGTGCGACCAGTTCCCAGCCCAGCATATCAACGGCTGCCAGTGCGCGCTCAAAGACGGCGCTGGCGGGTTCATCATAAGTCCGGGTAGTCAGGTCAGGGTAGGCCTCCCGCTGGCGCTCAGCGTGCTCTTCAGGCGTCATATTCGGGTTACCAGTGCCGTACACCGTCGGATTGCTGCTGTCGCCGCGCAAGGGCAAGACATCGACAAATTGCGGGGGCTCCGCAATGTCTGTGCTGATATCGTGAATCGGCGGGATATTGACGCCCTCTCCCGGCAGATACGATTGTGGCACATACCAGGCGATGCCGGCGGCAATCGTTGCCAGCGCTGCGACTCCCGCCAGTCGGGTAGTGCCGGCAGCGGCACGTTGGCGGCCGACCACCAGAACAATGGCGGTGATGGCGGCGCAACCCAGCGTAATCCACAGTACAAATGGTTGTGCACTGCGCAGTATTGAGAAACCCTGACGGAAATCCCACCATCCGGTCCACACGCCCACCGGCGCGATCAGGGCGAACAGCGCCAGTCCAAGGCCCGTCAACGCAGCCAACGCGGTCAATATCAGCAGAAGAGGAGGGGTCGATCGCTGGGAAGTACCCAGATTGTTATTGTTCATGCAAGACTCCGGTTTCACCCGTTCGGGTGATTAATGGGTAAGATTTGTTGGCATAAAGAGTTATACGCTGATTACCATCCTTGTGGATTTCAATCGTACTCAGGGCGCAGTTGTGCATGGCCGGTGGTTCCCACACCTGTGCCAGAGGGCGTCGTTCAATAAAGCTGAGGATGGTCTTGATCAGCAGGCCATGGCTGACTATGGCAATACTCTGCGACTGACTTTCATCAAGAATCCGGTTCAGGCGTGTCATCGCGCGGCGCTGAACCTGTTCAAAGGTTTCAGCGCCTTCCAGTATAAAGCTGTCTGGCCGGTTCCAGAAGGCATCGAATTGCTCCGGATACACTTGTCGCAGTTCATCATAGAGTCGGCCTTGCCAGGGGCCCATATGGATTTCGCGGAGCTGATCGCAGTACATCATGGGTAATGCGCGATCGGCGAAAGCGATGGCAGCAGTCTCTCGCGTGCGAACACTGCTGCTGCAATACACTTCGTGGATCTCGATATCCCTGAGCGTTGACGCCAGCTCCTGCGCTTGCGCTTTGCCAGCTTCGGTGAGGACCGACTCTTGCTGACCTTGTGCGCGGCGTTCCCTGTTCCAGTTGGTTTCACCATGGCGAATGAGATGAACTTGCCGTATCGCGCTCATTGCTCCGCCTCCGCTGGTCCGGCATGGCTTCGTGTGCGTTGCACCGCATCGAGCCAGCGCGCGTAATGATGATCGCGCCAGGCTTTGTCCTGTGTCGGCATGAATGAGCGTTCAAGCTGCCACAGGCGTGTAATATCGTCCAGTGTCGTATAGAACCCGCACTGCAGCCCGGCCAGATAGGCCGCGCCAAGTGCTGTGGTCTCGGTAATTTGCGGTCGGTCTACCTGGCAGCCGAGCAGGTCGGCGAGTTTTTGCACAACAAAGTTGTTGGCAGCCATGCCGCCATCGACCCGGAACGTTGTAGGGCGCAGACCATCTGACTCCATGGCCTTCTGCAAATCCTTGGTTTGATAACAAACCGACATCATGGCGGCCGTCACAATATCAGCGATGCCGGTATCGCGCGTCAGGCCATAGATGGCGCCGCGTGCATCGGGATCCCACCAGGGGGCGCCGAGGCCGGTAAAAGCAGGCACAAACATCAGCGACAGGCCTTCGTGTGCCTGCGCAGCCATGGCTTCGGAATCCGCCGTGTTGGCAAAAAACTGCAATTTGTCGCGCAACCACTGCATGGTGGCACCGGCCATGAAGATGCTGCCTTCCATTGCGTAGCTGGTTTTGCCGTTAAGCCGGTAGGCGACCGTGCTCAGCAGGTTATGGCCCGATTGCAGCACCTGGTCTCCGGTATTCATCAGCAGGAAGCAGCCAGTTCCGTAGGTACTCTTGGTCATGCCGGCGGAGAAGCAGGCCTGACCGAAGGCGGCTGCCTGCTGGTCCCCGGCGATGCCGCCCACGGCAATGGAATGACCAAACCATTCTTTGTCGCAATTGCCAAAATCGGCAGCGCTATCCAGCACTTCCGGCAGCAATGCTGCCGGGATATCAAACAGTGACAGCAGCTCCGGGTCCCATTGCTGCGTGTGGATATTAAATAGCATGGTGCGGGAAGCATTGCTGGCATCAGTGCAGTGGCGCTGGCCGTTAGTCAGTCGCCACAGCAGAAAGCTGTCTATGGTACCAAACGCCAGCTCGCCAGCTTCCGCAGCGGCCCTGGCGCCCTCGACATTGCTCAGAATCCAGTTGATTTTGCTGGCGGAAAAGTACGCATCCGGCAACAGGCCGGTGCGTTCCTGAATAAGCTGGCCGCGCCCCTCTTTGTCGAGCCTGTCCTTGACGGCCTGGCAATAGGCCGCCGTGCGTCGATCCTGCCATACGATAGCGCGGTGAATTGCCTTGCCGGTATTGCGATTCCAGATAACGGTGGTTTCGCGTTGATTGGTAATACCAACGGAGGCGATACTGGCGGCGTCAATCCTGCCCGCAGTCAACGCTTCGCGACAGCTTTGCAGGCAGGTTTGCCATATATCTTCCGGGTCATGTTCCACCCAGCCGTCGTTGGGATAGTGTTGTTCAAAATCGTATTGCGCTGAACTGACGGCTTTGCCTTCGCGCGAAAAGATGATGGCACGGCTGCTGGTGGTGCCTTGATCAATTGCTAGCAGATAGTGACTCATGTTCGCTGTCCCTGTTTTTTTTGCATGGTACTATACCCGAAATCACAAATCCTGTTTTCTGAGGCTGAGCTATGATTGTTTCGTCGGGTGCGCCCGCTACCGCAATGCCGTCTGATGTTGATCTGCTGGTGGTAGGTGGCGGCATTAACGGTGCGGGTATTGCCGCTGATGCCGCCGGTCGCGGTTTGTCAGTATTGTTGTGCGAAAAGAATGATCTGGGCGGCGCCACCTCTTCGGCCAGCACCAAGCTGATACACGGTGGTTTGCGCTATCTGGAGTATTACGAATTCAGACTGGTGCGGGAGTCCCTGGCGGAACGGGAAGTTTTGTTGCGCGCTGCGCCCCACATTGTCTGGCCCCTGCGTTTTCGTTTACCGCATCAACCCAGCCAAAGACCGTCCTGGATGATCCGCGCCGGTCTGTTTCTATATGATCACCTGGGCAAACGTGTAACCTTGCCCGCGTCCAAAGGCATTCGCTTTGGGGAGGACAGCCCATTGGTCCCCGAACTGAAAAAGGGTTTTGAATATTCCGACTGCTGGGTTGATGACGCCAGGCTGGTCATACTCAATGCCATGCAGGCCCGACAACATGGTGCTGTCATTAAAACGCGGACAGCATGCACAGGCTTGACGGCAGCAACAGATGCCAATGATCATCCGGTCTGGCACGCAACGTTGACTGATAGTGAGAGCGGGGCCACCAGTCAGGTTGTTGCCCGGTGCGTGGTGAACGCAGCCGGCCCCTGGGTCAGTCACCTGGGCAAGGCGCTGACGCCGCAAACGCCTCCGGAGCCGGTTCGTCTGGTCAAAGGCTCCCATATTGTGGTGCCACGGCTCTACGATGGCGACGAGGCCTACATGCTCCAGCATAGCGATGGACGCGTCATCTTTGTGATTCCGTACGAAAATGAGTTCTCGTTGATAGGAACGACAGAACAGGATTTTTCTGCGGACCCTGTCGAAGCCCGGATTTCGCAACAGGAAATTACTTACCTGCTTGATATTGTGAACCAGTATTTCCATAAAGGTGTGAGTGAAAAGGATGTCAAACATCACTTCTCCGGCATTCGTCCGTTGATTGATGAAGAGGTTGAGAATGCCAGCAAAGTGTCGCGTGACTATACACTTGAACTGGATCTGGCGCCGGCGCCCCTGCTGACCGTATATGGCGGCAAGATCACCACTTACCGTCGTCTGGCAGAGTCAGTACTGCACAAACTGGCGCCGCTGTTTCCCGGCATGACTGAGGACTGGACCGCCACGGCGACTTTGCCCGGCGGAGATTTTACCTCGCAAGACAGCCTGTCGGATCGCCTGGCGACCGAATATCCATGGCTGGAGGCAGCGCTGCGCGAGCGCTGGGTGAAACAGTACGGTATGCTGGTCTACCAGCTGCTCGGAGACGCTGCTGACCTGTCGGCGCTGGGAGTCAGCATCGGCCCGGGTTTGTATGCCCGCGAGGTCGACTATTTGTGTTCACAGGAATGGGCTCGCACGGTCGATGACATTCTCTGGCGTCGCACCAAGCTCGGGCTGTGGTTCGATGACGCTGCCCGTGCCACGCTGGAAAACTACCTGCAGGCCCGGACAGTAAAAGGCAACTAAATTATGCTGGACGACAATGTCAGCTTGCCGACCTGGCTCTACCTGCTGCTGTGGGCAGCAGTAGTCTACGCCATTGTTGTCAGCATTCTGTACCCCGGCGTACGCTGGTTTGTCCGGCGACGCCTCAATCGCGCAGTAGAGCGGCTCAATACCAGTTTGAGTATCAAGATCAAGCCATTTCAGCAAACCAAACGGCAGGAACTGATAGACAAACTGGTATTCGATCCGCAGGTGCTGGCATTGATTGACAGCCAGGCGCGGGAAACCAATGTGCCGCGGGAAGCATTGCTGCTTGATGTCAAACGCTACGCCCGCGAAATAGTGCCATCGTTTAATGCCTATGTGTATTACCAGCTAGGTTACTGGCTGGCAAAACGAATTTCGCGGTTCCTCTACCGGATTCGGGTGTCGGCCGTTGATCAGGAAGTTCTGGAAACACTGGACAAGGATTCCACGGTGGTTTTTGTCATGAACCATCGCAGCAATATGGATTATATCCTGATCTGTTATCTGGCTGCAGAGCAGGTCACCCTGTCTTATGCAGTGGGTGAATGGGCACGGGTTTTTCCGCTGGAATCGGTGATTCGGGCGATGGGTGCGTTTTTTGTGCGACGTGGCTCCCAAAACCCTTTGTATCGGAAGGTTCTGGGGCGCTATGTCCAGCTGGCAACACAGTCCGGTGTATGTCAGGCGGTATTTCTGGAAGGCGGCCTGAGCCGTGACGGCAATGTGGCAGAGCCCAAAATAGGTTTTCTGGATTACATGCTGCGACACCATGACCACCGCAAACACCGGAACATCACCTTTATCCCGGTGGGTATCAACTACGATCGTGTCATAGAGGACAAGAATCTCATGCACTGGGACGACAAAAGCCGTCGTTCTACCAGATGGCAGACCTTGATCAGGGTGCTACGATTCCTGCGTGTTAATATATTCTCCGATTCGCGGAGCCGTTGGCAGCGTTATGGCTACGCTGGCGTTAATTTTGGTATCCCGATTGATATGCGCAAGTATTGCGAAAAGCATCGGTTGTTGTTTGCCGCCATGCCGCAACGCGACCGAATTCCGGCAGTGACGGCATTAGCGGAACATCTGATGGAAGCGGTGCGTTACGTCATACCTGTGTTACCGGTGCCGGTTATTGCCACAGTGTTTGCACAGCACAAAGGAGAAGGATTGCGTTCGCTGGATATCATTGCCGGGTGCGATGAAATCATCGATGACATGATTACATCGGGGGCTGCGATACGGGATGAGCAGAAGCCCAGGCAGAAAACGATAGCGGCTGCGCTCGACAATCTGCGCCATCGTCATATCCTGTTGGAGGAGAACGACGTGTACCGCATCAATCCCGCCTTCGAACGTCTCATCCATTACTATGCCAATTCCATCATTCATTGGCGCTGATACTGCCACCTGCAAGGGCGGCCATGGGATTCGTTGCACTTTTCTGGTGCTTTCGGGCGACATTGATCTCTATATCGGACGGCATTAAAGACCTCCGCAGTCGCTGCCGATACATTTACCGGGTAGAAAGAGAGATGGCACTTTGTTTGCTAGATCTATGTGTAACAATGGGGACCAGGGCCATCGGCTAACGGAGTCGATATTTGCATAAATGGATTTAGGACGGAGACGGTATGAAGTTGCTCAACTCTGCGCGCAAGCGTCACATCATGGCAGATGCGCTTGCTGCGCTGGCGGAAGATCTGGATCTGACGGTTGAGCGCAGTGGCGATGATGCCGCCGGTCGATCACTCACGTTGCTGCAGAAAACCTTACATGAACGCATACAGGGCGGAGTCGCCGCGGCTGTTGGTATCGCTGCCCAGGCACCCGCCTTGTCAGCGATTGCCCATCAGACCATGCAGACCGGTTCGCAACTGGCACAGTCGTCCGAAGCCATTGCCAGCAGCAGCGAGCAGGTCACCACGGCCATTGAAGCCGAATTGATTCCCGCAACAACGGATGTGGCGCGATTGTCAGCCTCTGTCGCGGACGCAGTGCGCAATTGCGAGCGTGATAGTGCACAGGCTGAAAACAGCATCAATCAGGTAAGCACCACTGAACAGCACCTGACTCAGGTTATTGGCAGTCTGCAAACACAACTGGATGAGGTGGTGCGGGTTATATCTGCCATTTCCAATATCTCCAGACAAACCAATTTGCTGGCGCTAAATGCCGCCATCGAGGCGGCCCGGGCCGGTGAGCATGGTCGGGGTTTTGCAGTGGTGGCGGAAGAAGTCAGGGCGCTGGCCAATAACACCACGGAGGCGACCAGTCAGGTTGCAACCATCATTGAGTCTTTCAAAGCGGAAGTGTCAGGCCTGGCAGTTGCCGGGCAGCAAATGCAGGCCGTCGTCAGCGAAGGCGCCGGCAGCGTCCGGCATATGCGCGGAGAGCTCAGTGGCGTGCGTCAGGCCATGGACGACCTTGACCAGAAAGTGCACGGAATCGCCGCCAGCACAGAGCAGATGGGCAAGGCGATGTCGACGGTCAATCACGATGTTCACACGGTATCGACAGTCGCTGCGGACATGAAGAGCAAGGCGGCGGAAGTCGGTGAGCGTGGCCACGCGGTGCACCGGGAAAGCGATCGTCTGCTGGAGAGCCTGGGCGGTTTTCGCCTGAACGTGCACAATCAGGCCTGCCTTGACATCACCCGGCTGGCGACCGACCGGGCCTTACTGAATGCCGATTTGCCAGTGGCAGAGAACTTGATGCAACAGGCACTGGTAAAGCACACGCATTTCGAACTGATGTACCTGGTGGGGGCAGACGGCAAACAGGTCAGTGAGAATATATTTGCCGCTGATGTCGAGGGGC
This sequence comes from Pseudohongiella sp., assembly GCF_011050365.1. GTDB lineage: Bacteria > Pseudomonadota > Gammaproteobacteria > Pseudomonadales > Pseudohongiellaceae > Pseudohongiella. The sequence goes on along the minus strand of NZ_DRFV01000017.1, from coordinate 276,246 downwards.
GGGGCTCGGACTCGGCCAGGGGCAAGGACTGGGCCGGGCGTGCCTGGTTCAGTGCCGTGATGCGCAGCAAGCAGCCTTATGTCTCTGACGTTTATCGATCGGCAGCAACGGATGACTTCTGCTTTACGGTATCCGTTCCCATCATTGATCAGAATGGACGAATTGTCCGTGTCCTGGGTGCGGACGCGCGCCTGTCGGCGTTGCTGAAGTAAGCCGGCGTTATTCCTGTAGCCAGACCTCGCGCGCCCAGTGCCAGATACTGGGCCAGGACTTGGTCCCTTGCGGGTCCTTGCCCAGTTTATGACCATTCCAGAAACGAACTTCGCCCTCGTTATTAGTACAGTAATAGCCATCGCCGAGCTGGCAAACGGGTAACAGGTAGCGTGGCATGCCATCGTTCCAGGCCTGCGCCGCTACTTCAGGCAAAAAGGTGTGTGATCGCGGGTCAGTAACTGTCACCGGTTCCAGGCTGCCAAATACCACGTCACTGACTTCAAGCAGGTAGTCGCGAAAATCATCCGGCAGCGACATCAGGACCTGCTCTTCGATTTCAACCAGCAAGTCTTCATCCGGCAGTTCCAGCGGCACGGGTATAGTTTCGTTGCGTTCGCGCAACAGTTCGATTACATCTTCCATGGTTACTGGACTCCGGGTTTGCGCAGACGCAATAGAAACTGATCGGTACCGCGATTCAGCAAGGGGTCGAAAATCGAGCGGCGGGGGTTGTCATCGGGGTTTGCCAACAGGTCGCTTTCCGCTTCGACAATAAAACCGGCGCGGGTAACCGCCTCGATTGCCTGTGTCTTCAGCATGCGGTGCAGGCGCCGGTTGTCGTTGCCCTCGGCGCCAGTGTGGTCAATGATGCCCACGATGCCGCCGGGTTTGAGCAATCTGTGCAGCTCGACCAGCAGGCCGTGCGCCCTGGCGGGGCTGCCATTGTAATAGTCATGCAGTATCTGGGACACCAGAATGAAGTCCACGGAGGCGTCAGGCAGTTCCGTGTCCTGAATCGCCCGATCAACCCGGATCACATTGGTCAGCCTGCCTTGTTCTATCTTGCCTGCTAACGCATCGCCCTGAGTGATATCGGTACGATCCTCGTCATAGCGCAATGCACGTGGCGAATTTTGTGCGTAAACAGTGCCATTGTCGCCGACGGCGCGAGACAGGACAAAGGTGTAATAACCACCGGCAGCATAAACCTCGAGCACCGTCATGCCTTCCTGCAGCTCCAGAAAGGTCAGGACGTCGACCGGTTTGCGGGCGTCGTCGCGCATGCGATCGGCGATATCGCGATCGCTGCCACTCAGGTCCTCGCGCAAGGCCTGCGGATCGAGCGCATGGCTGCTGGCGCAATAGAGCAGCGCTGCTGCCATCACACTTCGAAGTAGTGTCGTCATAAGTCCGTTGCTGGTGTCACGAATTGATTTCATGGGCCTGATTATAGTCGATCACTGATGCGCAGTCCCCTATAATCCCTGCACGTATATTTCCGGTCAGTGCGCCGGGTCAATCACACAACTGGGGATGTTTATGTCACTTTTACCTGCCATTGTCCGGGAAAGCAATCCGGGAAAAACCGCTGACGCTGCGGTTATCTGGCTGCACGGGCTGGGCGCCGACGGTAACGATTTTGCCGGTCTGGTGCCGGAGCTGCATTTGCCGGCGGATTTGTCCGTACGTTTTATTTTTCCGCACGCGCCATCGATACCGGTGACCATCAATCAGGGTTATGTCATGCCTGCCTGGTACGACATCGTCGAAATGGACGTTCAGCGTCGGGTAGATGAAAAGCAGCTGCGTGCCTCAGCCACCGCAGTGCACGAGTTCGTCACTCAACAGATGGCCAACGGCATCGACAGCCGTCGGATCGTGTTAGCGGGCTTCTCACAGGGCGGTGCGGTTGTACTTGAGGCAGGGCTGAGCTGTCCGCACCCGTTGGCAGGCCTGCTATCGCTGTCGAGTTATTTTCCTACAGCGGACAGCGTCCGGATTAATGACGCCAACCGAAAGTTGCCGATCCGTATCTGTCATGGTACGGCGGATCCCGTGGTCAATGAAGCGCTGGGTAAAAACAGCGTTAGCGTGCTGGAGGCATTTGGATTTCAACCGCAATACAGCAGCTATCCGATGCAGCACAGTGTCTGTCTGGAGGAAATACGGGACATATCTGCCTGGCTGCAAAAGCTACTGGGCTGAATCCGTGCCTCACGAAGCTGTCAGTAGCCGATGCCGCGTGCCGCCAGATAGGCCAGCACAGGCACCACAAGCAACAGCGGCAGCGTGCTTTTCTGCATGCGGAGCACTGCCTGGGGGACCGGTTGTTGTCCTTGTGCCCGGCACAAAAACCAGGCCGGGTAGACCGCCGTTGCCAGCAGTGTGGCGACCAGAGCCAGCTTGGCATGAAAAACCGGGTTGTTGCTGAAAAATGCGGCCGGTTTGCCGACCGCCAGCCATAACATCAGGCCGGCGCCGATGGTGACAATGACTGCCAGGCCGGTATACCCGTATATCTTCCGGAACGTCCGATAGGCAGATTCATGTTGCTGGCTGTCTGCTGCCAGGCTACCGGCAGCCAGAGTTGCGATAACCAGGCCGGCGGCCATGCCAAGGGCGCCAAGCAGGTGCAGGCCACTAAACAGGGCTTCCGCCATGGTATCCATCCTCCGTCACTCAGGGTGTCGAAATCTCAATGCCCTTGTTTGCCAGCAGTTTTTGTAGCACACCGGCACGCGCAGCCGCCTGCGTTTCCGTGTAACCGCCGATATTTTCCTGGCCGACGAATACCTGGGGCAGGGTCTGGCTGCCACTGAGTTGGCGTAATTCGGCGCGCATTTGCTGGTGTAGCCGGGTCTCAATGTAAATGCCACTGTCCAGCTCAATGGTCTGATGGGGGATGCGAAGGCTGTCCAGCAAGCTCTTGACGGCGTGACAATACGAACACCATGACAACGTGAAGACGGTGACCGGTATCCGGTCCTGCTGCAGGATTGCCTGTACGCTGGTATTAGATGCCTGAGTCTCAGTCATGGATGCTACCTTTGGGGAAAATTTGCGCTATTGTGCCATATCCGACTGTGTTAATCTTTAGTGTTGAATGACAGCCGGCATGCCCATGGACTGCCGATATTTGACAGCGCGTTGTCATTTTGTGATGTTGGGCGGATGTCGCGGCCATCTGACAGCAATTTAAATCCAGGCAGGGTTACAATCAGCATGACCGGTGAAAACACAGCACGAAAAAATCAGATAAGTGATGAGCCGGATCTGGCGTCCATGGGACTCAGAGAGCGCAAAAAGTTGATCCGTTTGCAGCGAATTGTCGCTGCTGCACGTCAGTTGTTCATCAACAAGGGGTTTACCACCACAACCATTCAGGACATTGCGGTTGAGGCAGACGTCGGACTGGGAACCCTTTACCTGTACGCCAAGAGCAAGGAAGATCTGCTGGTCCTGGTGTTCAAGGACGATATTCTGGTCATGATTGACGAATCCTATGCTGCCATAGCGCCCGGCGAGCCACTTATTGATCAGTTGATGGCCTTTTTCGACGGCCATATCAACTATCACCTGAAAGACCAGGCCTTGTCGCGCATGGTGTTGAAGGAGTTATCCTTTTCAACAACCGAGCAACGTCGTCAGGATATCGACCAGATCATGAACAGCACGTATGCCAAGTTGATGAAGCTCATTGAACGCGCGCGCCGTGACGGGCGTCTGCAAAAGGAAGTGTTCACCGGCACCATGGCCTGGAGCACGTTTGCCCTGTATTACCACCTGCTACAGGGCTTTTTGTGCGGATTTCATAGCGAAGAGGAATTTCGCAAAAGTCTGCGCAATGCCCTGGCTGCTCTGCTCACCTGAACTGCCCGGGCAGTGTTCCGCCAGCCCGCTCCGCAACGAGTTGTCGCACACATTCGACATTCTGTCGCAGCGCCCGGGTATCTGTCTGATAGCGTTTGACTTTGTTTCCCACAGTGATACGATTCGAAACATGAACGGGCTCATTTTTGGCTTGATTCAGTCTTGCAGGTCAGACAATTGAAGGCGAATTAGACGGCCAGGGCAAATTGTAAGTTCAAGGCAAAAATATTTAATTGTTGGAGGATACGATGATCAGTTGGTTTCAGAACAAAGGCAAGACCACGGCCTGTGCAGCACTGACTGCACTGTCGCTGGCCGTTGGCGCGGGCGCAAGCCACGCTGCCGATGAGCGTGTGGGCGATTTCGCGCTGCTGGACCACGAAGGTTATTTTCACCACATGGCCTGGTATGACAACAATAAAGCTGTCGTTTTCCTGGTTCAGGGCAACGGCGCTCAGGAAACCCGTGATGCGCTGGCGTCATTCAGCGAACTTAAGGCCCGCTACGAAGATCAGGGTCTGGTGTTCATGATGATCAACCCGCTGGGTGAAGATCGCGCAGCCGTGTCTGCCGACGTGGCCGCATTGGGCACTGATATTCCTGTGCTGATTGATGATGTGCAGGCTGTGTCCGAGTCAATTGGCATCGAACACATTGGCGAAGCCGTGGTTTATGATCCCAAGTCTTTCCGTGTGGTTTACCGCGGTGCAGTCGGTCAGGCATTCGCCGATGCCGTTGCCAGTGTGGCAGCCGGTGAATCTGTTGCTACCCAATATGTGGCTGCCCGGGGCACCGAGGTCGAGTACCCTGAGCGCGACATCACAGCGGTATCTTACGAGAAAGACGTGGCACCTATCATTGCTGAAAACTGTGCCAGCTGTCACCGTGAAGGCGGCATTGCGCCGTTCGCATTGAACAGCCATGCCATGCTGCAAGGCTGGTCGCCAATGATTCGTGAAGTTCTGATGACCAAGCGCATGCCGCCGGGTCAGATCGACCCTCACATCAATGAATTCCGCAACAGCTATGTGGTTCCTTTCGAAGATCAGCGCAAGGTGCTGGACTGGATCGCTGCCGGTTCAAAGAAAGATGGCAGCACAGATCCGCTGGCCATGATTGAGTGGCCACCCACAGAGTGGGCGTTCGGCGAGCCTGACTATGTCATTGAGGTGCCCAAGCAGTCAGTTCCTGCAACGGGGGTACTGGATTACCGCTATGAATTCATTCCGATCAACCTGCCTGATGGCAAGGATCGTTATGTCAAGGCCAGTCAGTACATGCCGGGCGACCGTACCGTACTGCACCATACCCTGAACGCTCTGTTTGCACCGGGTGAGCGCCCCAGTGGTAGCGGTTTTGTCGGTACGCCGGATCCAAACCTGGCATACATCACGCCTTATATCCCGGGCGCGGCGCCCTATACCGAAGAACCCAACACCGGTGGTTTGCTGCAGGATGGTTCTACCATCGCCATCCAGCTTCACTACACCACAACGGGCCGCGAGACCGAGGATGCCAGCCGTATTGGTGTCTGGTTCTACGACGAGGATGAAATTCCGGAAGAGCGTATGACCGGTGAGTGTGCGTGTATCTTCACGCCTACCTGGACCACGATTCCGGCGTATGATCCCAACTTCGAGATGCAGGCCCAGATCGAAATTCCGGAAGATGCATACCTGCACAGCTTCCTGCCGCACATGCATTTCCGCGGCAAGTACATGCGCTTCGACGCTCACTTGCCCGATGGTACGGTAAAGCCGCTGATCAACATCGCCAATTACAACTACAACTGGCAGATGGAGTACAAGCTGGAAGAGCCGATGCTGGTGCCTGCCGGAACCCGCGTAGTTGCAACCGGTGCCTTCGACAATTCCGAGCAGAACAAGGCCAACCCGGATGCGTCTCGTGACGTGCCATGGGGCGACCAGAGCTGGGACGAAATGTTCTTCGGTCAGGTTTACTACAAGCTGGTAGACCAGAGCCGTTATGCGGTCACCGAGAACGCGCCGGCAGACAGCAACCTGGTAAGTGCGGCTCAGTAAATTGCTGATTTGCATCCCGGGGTAGCGACTCCGGAAAAAAAGGGGAGGCAGAAATGCTTCCCCTTTTTTTTGCTTTGGCATAAGCCACGGCAGGGGCAAAGCGCTTGTGTCAGGCAGGGTGCTGGTGTACAACAAACGCCTGTCTAACTACAAAGCAAACAACGCCATGAAAATGTCTCTTTTACGGACTTGCCTGAGTACGTTCATGATCGCCGCCGGAATGGTTGGCGTGACAGCAGCACTGCCGAGGGCAGAGCCTGATGCACTTGGATTTTCACCTGCGCGACTGGCGCTGATTACCGAAACTTTGCAACACTACGTTGATGCCGGTCACATCCCGGGCCTGGTAGCCGGTATCGCCCGCCATGGCCGTATTGTGTACCTGGAAAGTCTGGGCTGGCAGGATGTGGAACAACAGGTCCCCATGCGCGCCGATGCCATATTCCAGATCCGGTCCATGAGCAAACCCATCGTGTCACTGGCGGTTATGCAACTGATAGAACAGGGTCAGTTGCGGCTCGATGACCCGGTGTCACATTATATCCCCGCATTCACGGATATGTTGGTGCTGGAAAATCCCGCCGACCCTGATGGGTCTGCCCGGCCGGCATCCCGGCGCATTACGATCGCGGATCTGTTGTTACACACTGGCGGCCTGAGTCATCGCAACAGCGCTCTGTATGTCGACCGTGAGGTGCGTTCGCGCGCGGATACATTAGTGCAGTTGACCGACAAGGTAGCGCAGGTGCCCTTGATCGCTGATCCGGGCGCGGTCTGGAACTACAGTATCTCGACGACGGTGCTCGGGCGGGTCGTGGAGATTGTGTCCGGACTGCCACTGGATGACTACCTGCAAACAGCAATACTGTCGCCGCTTGACATGGGTGATACCGGCTTTTTTGTACCTGAGGGCAAAATAGACCAGGCGGTTGGTGTGTATCGCCTGGGCCCGCAAGGCATGCAGCGGGAGCCTGATATGGAGATACCCATCACGCAGGATCCTCCTTTGATGGAAGGTGCTGCGGGCCTGGTCAGCACGGTGCCGGACTACCTGCGCTTTTTGCAGGCCTTCATGAATGGTGGCGAGCTGGACGGACAGCGCGTACTCAGCGAGCCCGGGGTTGCCCTGATGACCTCAAACCAGCTTCCTGCCGAGGTGCTGCCAATCGCGCTCAATCCCCAGCGTCCCATGCGCGATCTGGGCTGGGGCTACGGTTTCAGTGTTGTCATTGACGCCGCAGAGAGTGGGTTCGCGCGCAACAACGGAGAGTTTGGCTGGAACGGCTCCTTGGGTACGTTTTCCTGGGCCGACCCCGAAACAGGGACCGTGGCGGTGTTGATGCTGCAGATACAACCCTCGGGCGCCTATAATTTGTCGGCACTGTTCAAGTCTCTGGTTGCCCAGTCGATAGTCCCCTGAGGCCCGGGAATCAGTGCTGGATCTTGTGCTGCGCGACTCGTTGTCGGTGTGTAAGGCTTACCCTGATGGTCATGACATGTCTGTAGCAACAGTCTACTGCACGTTCCCGGGCTTACTCCTGGCAATGCCGAAATCGGTCCAGTAAACGCCTTTTTTTGCGTTCTCCAGTCGCAGTGCCTTATTCGCTTTCACCGTCGCCGGGTCCTTGTAGCCCCGTTTGTGATCAAGGTGAATCACAATCGCGTTGTAGCGTACATGTTTGGGTTTGATGCCCAGATTGATCAGGCGGACACCGAATTCCCGGTCCAGACCACCCCATGCCATACGTTCGTCAAAACCGTTGATGGCCAGAACATCCTGGCGCCAGGCCGAGCCATTAGAACCCTTGAAATTGCAACGCGTCGGCGTCAGTCGATTGAACCACCTGGCCAGCACCGGCCCTGCCGTCAGTTTGCTGTTCTTGTAGCTTGATGGTAGTCCATGCTGCTTCAGCCATGACAGCTCAAAACAGCGACCGCTTAACACATCGTCGTGGCTTATGTCGGTGCTGGTGGACATCGGCAACTTATGATAACCCCCGGACAGGTATCGGCCCGGCTCCGCCTCGCGGGCATGAACCGCAAGGAAGTCGCGTCTCGGAATACAATCACCATCGGAAAAAACCAGATAGTCACCGGTTGCGCAAGCAATCGCTTTGTTCAGGATGGCGCATTTGCGGAAGCCGTCATCTTCCTGCCATACGTGTTTAATATCGAGGCCGGTTTCAACGCGAAGCCTGTCGAGCAATGTCCTGGTCTCGGGTCCAGAGCCGTCGTCACCGATTATCAGTTCAAAATCAGTGTGCTCCTGCACGCTGTAGCCCCAAAGGACTTTCTCCAGCCATGCCGGGGCGTTATAAGTGGTAACAATGACAGACAGTTTCATGACATGGCTCTTTGTGCACGGGGTGTAGTTCTGAGTCCCTGCGCCGTGGCGCCGGGCTGTCGTTCAAACACGGAATTCATGCGGTTGTGCAGTATACGCTGGTAACCGCGCTGTTGCAGCAGGGCAAAAATATCCTCCTGCCACAGGTGCGGCGAATTTTCGATGATCACAAGTCTGGCCAGTAGCGCATCCGGCGCCTCGCGCAGGTATGGGCCCATGGCCTTGTCCTCGGCACCTTCGATGTCAATTTTGAGGACGTCGATGTGGCTGATCTGCTGCTCCTGCAAGACGCTCAGCAGGGGGCGGCAATGGATGATGACATCGGTCCGGCGTGGGTCGTCGTGACCCAGGCGCGAGCGATTGTTATCGCTTATGCTGCTGGCGCCGAGGTTGCTGCTGTCCAGTTGCAGCACAAACTGGCTTTCGCGGTCAGCAATGCCGATCTCCAGCACATTGGGTGCTGGCGCGTTGACTTTCGATGAGTTGGCCGCAATGTTAAACAGCAGACGCTGGCGTGTCGCCGGGTTGGGTTCGAACGCCAGGATGCGCCCGCCTGCACCAATGACCTGCATCGCTGTTAATGTGTAAAGCCCGATGTTGGCACCGATGTCGAGAAACACGCCGTCTGCCGGCAGGTTTTCGCGCAGTAATCTGCGCTCCGGCAGATCGTAGCGCCATGGGGTAAACACGAATTTTTTCTCTGAATAGTTGTCATTGAACTGACAGCGTAGATTTAATCCACCGACACAGATATCAACAGGCAATGGTGTCAGTCGGGTCATGACCTTGCGCAGCACCGGTGCCAACAGCCGACTGCTACGCGGGCCATGGTCACGATGACACACAGCGAGCAACCGGTTTAACACGGGGGCAGGGCTATGGCTGCCAAATGGCAGAGGGGCCGTTTCATCCCGTTTGTTATTGTGTGTCAATGTGATGTGACTCCATGTGTGCTGACAGCCGTGTGTCAATGATGTCAGTGTGCGCCCGCTGAGTCCAGTTCAGACCGCCTGCCTGACACTGTCAGGCGCTTGGCGCTTGCCTTTAGGCGTCGGTGACTTTAGAGTTTCCCATTGTCGTCACGACTATCGGGTCGGCATTTCGATTGCGAGGAAGCTATGCGAACACGGCAATTTGCCTTATCAGTGATGCTGGCCACAGCGTTGACGGCATGCGGCGGCATGTCCAGCTATGTCGCCCCGCCGGCCAGTGAGCGCCTGATACCCGAGATAACAGAGGAAGGAACCAAGTTTTTTGTCCTGCAGCGCGACTATCTGCGGCCGGAACAAAACACTGACACCGCGACGCCCGCTCGCCCGCGTGGTCGCGCAGGCGATGAATTGCTGATGGGTGAGCGCAACATTGAGCAGCGCCTGACACTGATCATGGAACGCACGGCGTATTGCCGGGAAGGCTTTTTCGAACTTTACCGCGAGCAGACCCTTAGCGGATTTTCGGTGCGCGGGGAATGCCGTGAAGACGCCACCGATGCCGATCGTGAACGTTTTTCGACCGGCCCCATACCACTTTAGCAAGCTGGATCCGCCATGAGCCACAGACTGATTGCTGTACATTTACTGACCCGTTGCCTGTGGATTGTGCTGGCACTGGCGACGCCCGCGTTGTCGGCCCAGCCGGCAGCGGAGCCATCACCAGCAGCACCGGCATTGCCTGCCGGTTTGCAAACGGTGTCTTTTTTCAGCCCGGCTGTTTCGCGGCAAATGAAGTTCGATATCGTGTTGCCGCCCGGCTACGACGAATCCGATGAACGTTACCCGGTCATTTATCTGCTGCACGGTTACATGCAGAACTATACCGTGTGGGGCCGCAATCTCGGCGCAGCGTTTTATGCCCGTAACTTCTCTGATCTGATTGTGGTAATGCCGGATGCCGGCAATAGCTGGTATATCAACTATGCCAGCAGCGAGGGAAATCAGCGCAACAACTGGGAAGATCATATCGTGCGCGATGTGATTGGTCATGTTGACAGCAATTTTCGCACCCTGGCCCGCCGGGAAGGCCGGGCCGTTGCCGGCCTGTCCATGGGGGGCTATGGCGCGATAATGCTGGGTCTGCGACATCCCGACCTGTTTGTCTCCATGGCGAGTACCAGCGGTGCGCTGGCACATGCCAGGGACCGGGCCACGGCCATCGCCGAGGGCCAGCCGGCACCGGTAGCGCGCAGCGTCCGGGACTCACCGGAACTGGCACGTGCTGACGCCTTCATCTCGCAGATCATCGATATTCCGGGATTCAGCAGTCAGGATGATCGCAATCCTCAGGGCACTGATTTTGCAACTGTCGCGCAGGCGCAAGCCTATGATCCTTTCCATATCATCTATGAAGTTCCCAAGAGCCAGTTGCCACATATTTATCTGGACAGTGGTATTGATGACGGCCTGATCAATGCGGCGCTGGAATTCATGCAGATTCTGTTACTCAATGATATCCCGTTCGATTATATGCAGGCTCACGGCAGACACAATTCGGAATACTGGAGGCGCTCTGTCGGCCATCTGATGTCAGTGCAGTACGAGGTCATGCAACGCGCCCTGGGTAACCGACCCTGAGAGTTCTGTGATATCAACAGCGATGTCGACCCCCCTGATCGAACTGAATAACGCCCGGTATCGAATCTCGGCGCGCAACGTATTGCGTGTCGATGCACTCGCGCTCTTTCCCGGTCAGCACTGGTGTGTGTTCGGCGGCAACGGTGCCGGCAAGTCGATGCTGGCTGCTCTGCTCAGTGGCCGGCTCTGTGGTAGCGGTCAGCCAACATTTGCCGATGGTTTTGATCCGCGTGCTGACATTTGCGAAGTATCCTTTGCCGAACAGAAGCGCTGGTGGCAGCACGACGACCGGCACGATGTCAGTGAGTTCAGCACCTCTGCCACGGATGCAGGAACAACGGTCAGCGCCCTTATCTGTTCGGCCGGCATTGACCCTTTGGACACTGACCGGCTCAACTCCGTTCTGACGCTACTGGATATTGCCGCTATCAGGAACCAGGGTATTCGTTTTCTGTCTTCAGGGCAGGTCCGGCGTGCCTTACTCGCCCGTGCCCTGTACCGGCGCCCGAAACTACTGATCCTGGATAATCCGCTAGAGAGTATCGACCGCATCAGCGCCAATCGAATTCGCGAGGCCATTGAGTGCTGGATGTCAGCCGACAACTGCACTTTGCAATTGAGCCGTCGTCGTCGGGATGTGCTACCCGGCATCACTCATCTGGCACTGATGCATGATCTGGTGGTGACTGCTGTTGGCATGCGCGACGAAGTCTTTGCGCGTAGCGCTGACACCAAAGCTCCGGGCACGTCGTGGATGTCCGATGTCGCGCAACTGCCAGCAGAGTTACCGGCGCCGTGTGTGGGTTACGAACAGGCGCTGGCGGCGCCCGGACAAAGTCTGATTTCCTTGCGCGGTGTCAGCGCTGCGTATGGCGACAAACCGGTATTCAGCAATCTGCACTGGGAAATGAAGGCCGGGCAGCATGTTTTGATTGCAGGCCCCAATGGCAGTGGCAAGTCGACGCTGCTGGGGCTGATCGATGGCGATAACCACAAAGCATATGGTCAACCCGTATATCTGTTTGGCCGGCTGCGCGGTACCGGGGAAACCGTGTGGCAGATCAAGGCACGGTTTGGTGTTGTGTCCAATGAATTGCACAACAGGTACATCAAGGGCTGGCGAGCGCTGGATGTGGTGGTCAGCGGTTTTTTCGACTCACAGGGGTTATACGATGACAGCGGTGCCGCTGAGGCATCAACTGCGCAGGCCTGGCTGAAAACCCTGGGTCTCGGTGAGCTCGCGCGCGCGTATTACCACGAACTGTCATTCGGCGAACAACGGCTGGTGCTGCTTGCCCGCGCCATGGTCAAGCAACCGTGGGTTCTGGTACTGGACGAAGCCAGTGTCGGGCTTGATGACCATCATCGGGGAAAGCTGCTTGCCATGCTGGATCTGATAGCAAAAAGGGGCAGGACACACATAATATATATCAGTCACGATGACGAAGAGTGCCCGGTATTTATCAACCAGAAGTTGACGTTCTATAAATCGTCTGCCGATGCACCGGCCGCAATAACCGTGCAGGAAATTGGTGCCGGCCAGTGCGACGGATAACAGCCGTCAATAGGGGTGACGTTTGTTACCATGGCGCATCGGTAATACTGCTGTCGCCGGGCATGAATTGTTTGGCAGCGTCCGGCACCTGATAAAAGCGCGTCAGCATCAGCAAGACACCAGGCACGTCGAGCAATTCGGCGTCTGACAGCACCAGCTTGTCGCGAATACGCTCGAGCCGCATGAACATCCAGCCGTCGTTGGTGTAGTTGATGGCCTGGAAGGTTTCGCCGTCGACGCCCCAGTGGGATGAAATCAGCTCCTGGCCGACCTGACCGTCGAGGCGGGCGAACGGGTAAAACCAGCGTTCATCGCGGGCGCCGGCCAGGTAAGTGATGATGTGACCGTCCGGGTAATACCAGGCCTCGTTGATCGTGCGGAAGCTGAAGGTGGCTGGGTTGCCATTGGGCCAATACAGCGTCTGGCCGCCCCGCGCCCAGCGGAACGCCATGACCTGCCCGTTAGGGTAGTAGATGGGTGTATCACGTCCCGGCCGCGCGACAAACAGCTGCCCATTGGGGTAATACCAGGCGGAGTCATACAGGTCTGCAGACACAAACTGGCCATTGCCGTAGCGGCTGCTGAAGCGGGTAGTTTCAGTCAACAGCACGGGTTGGCAGGCCAGTCGGTTCAGCTCTTGCATGGCCGACTGCATGTCGGTCAGTTGTCGGGGGTTGTCATAGTTGGCAGGCAGCGTGGTGTTCACCGCCAACATCTTTGCCATAAATTCCAGCGATGCACAGGCACTGCTGACTGAGCCGGCGTCAGCCGCTGCCATGTTGCTGCCAGCCGCCAGCACGAGTGCCGCCAGTAAGTTGCGCAGGTGTTTTATTTTCATGTCATTGTCCCTCTGAGTCTGTCGCCGGAGAGCCCGGTTATTCGATTGTCAGGGACAGCCTACGATGCTCCGAATTAACGCCTGCTGAATGGACCGAAAATGTCAGCTATTTTGCCAGTGCAGAACACCGCCGTGTATGTTTGCCACCCGCTCATGACCTGCGTCCTTGAGGATGCCCACGGCGAGTGACGAACGTTTGCCGGAGCGACACAGAGTCACTACGGGCCGGTCTTGTGGTACCTCGGTAACGCGCTGGCGCAGTTCACTCAAGGGTATGGACATGGCATTGTTAACGCCGTTGAGCGGTTCATCCTGTTCATCGACTTCGCGAACATCAAGGATGGTGACTGAGGGTTGGTTCTGTATCACCCATTCCGGTTCAACTTCGGCAATACCAGCGAAGGTGATGCGTATGTCGGCCCAGTCAGGCTCGTCGGGCAATTTACCGTCTTCTGGCATACCACTGCGCATATTGGCGGGCAGGGCCTCGTCGATCTTTTTTGGATGCGGTAATTGCATGGCCTGCATGTAATGCACAAAGTCTTTTTCGTTGGCTCCGCCACCGACGCGCGGATTAAAGGCTTTTTCTTCCGCAACCGATGAACGGGTGCGGCCGTTGTAGTCATGAGCCGGGTAGATCGCGCAGCTGTCAGGCAAGCTGAAAATCTGTTCAGTGATGGAGTGATACAGTTTCGCCGGGTCGCCCTGTTGAAAGTCACTGCGCCCGCAGCCGCGGATAAGCAGGGTGTCGCCGGTGAACGCCATACTGTGGTCAGCCAGCACATATGTGTTGCAGCCATCAGTATGACCGGGCGTGGCCCGCACTTCCAGAGTGATGTCGCTGACGCCAAAACGATCGCCGTGGCGCAGCGGGATATCGACATGTTGCGCACTGATGACAACCGAGGATGCGATCCGGCACCCGGTCTTCTGTTTCAGCAGCCAGGCGGCAGTGATGTGATCGGCATGCGCGTGAGTGTCGGCCACGATTTTCAATGTCAGGTCGAGCTCCTGGAGCAGCGCCAGATCACGTTGTGATTGTTCAAAGACCGGATCTATCAGTATGGCTTCGCGGGTTTTTTCGTCTGCCAGCAAATATGTGTAGGTCGACGACACTGCGTCATAGAGCTGTCTCAAAATCATGATTTTACTCCTTTTTCCGTAATCCGGTTAGCGGTCGCGTATTTCGTGATATCTGTAAAGCATTGAAATATAACATTTTCAAAAAATGCCAAAAATATTTTGACTGCCTTTGCTTGTCACGATTCTGACACGATTGCTGATCAACAATATCGCACCGCGGTTGCCTGGGCATCGAATTTGTCTGTCCCAGGTTGATTGAACCGCTCAGTTTTCGACTCGACAGCGACTCGATTGCCAAGACCAATTTCTGGTGCAGGACCATAAAAAGGAGCGATTGTGAACATGAACATCAAGACTATTTTCAGCATCAGCCTGCTGGCAGCGGCAGTGACCGCCTGTGACGGCGGCGGTGTGACACTGGCACCCTCAACGACTGTGACGAACTCCAACAATACCACCAACCAGGGTGGTGACAACAGCGGTACAACCAACCCCTGTGCCAGCTATACAGCATCCGGCCAGACTCTGCAGGGCAGCTACGACGGCACCAATTGTACCTATTCTTCTACATTTGTTGCTGACACGCGTCCGCTGACCTCTGATCTGGTCATCAACGACCTGCCTGATGATGGCCTGCACATTTTTGAAGACAGTCTGTTTGTTGGTCGCGATGTTAACGAGAACTCCGCTGCCCAGGGCGTGCGTATCCCGCAGGACGGCGAAGGCCCCACGTTGACTATTGGCGCTGGCGCCGAGCTCGCATTCTTCAGTTCTCAGGATTACGTTGTGGTTACGCGTGGTGCTCGCATCATTGCGGAAGGCACACGTGAGCGTCCCATTATTTTCAGTGCCGTCGCCGACCTGCGCGATGGTCAGGCTACCGAGGCCGACCGTGGTCTGTGGGGTGGCATACAGATCAACGGCAATGGTCTTACCAACAAGTGTACCGATGCTGATCGTCAGTCAACTTCCAGCAACCCGCACAACTGTCACGTGGCAGCTGAAGGCAAGCCCAACACCTACGGTGGCAATAACAATGCCGAGAACTCCGGTGTGTTGCGTTATGTGCAGATTCGTCACGCCGGTTTTGAAGTGGTTGATGGCGACGAAGTGAACGGCTTGACCTTTAACGCTGTTGGCTCAGGCACAACCGTTGAATACGTACAGACTTACACCACACTGGACGACGGTTTCGAAATGTTCGGTGGCGCAGTGGACCTGAAGTACATCGTCGGTGTTAACGTTGGCGATGACGCTTTCGATTACTCAGAAGGTTGGGCGGGCGATATGCAGTTTGGCCTGTTCATTCATACCTCAGGCGGCAACCGCTGCATCGAGGCTGATAACACCGGTGACAGCCGCCCTGACGATATTGCGCCGTTCACCAAGGGGCGCGTGTCAAACATGACCTGCATCACCTCCAATGTGGACACCAATAACGGTACTGCTCCCAGCTCCAAGGGTGATGCGGAAGGCCCTCTGTATCGTGAAGGCACGTACTTTGAAATGTACAACTCCATCATCACATCCAGTGCAGACGGCATGGCCAGCAACGAGTGTATGGAAATTGACAGCGCACAGACCATTTCCGGCATCAACTCCGGCATCTCGGTCGCCAGCGGCAACGTGGTCGCCTGTACTGAAGCGCTGAAAGCCAGCGGTTTTGACGTTCGTAGCTGGTGGGTCAACGGCGGTAACGCTGTGGTAGATGCGCCTGCCAATTTGCCGGCGAACGTGATCCAGGGTTTGAGCCCGGCCAACCCGACCGCTTACGTCACCGCAGCAAACCTGACGGATGCCAACGGTACTGCGATCAACGTCAATGTGTTTGATGTGACCCGCCTGAACAACAACTTCGATGCAGCTTCTGCACCGGCGTTGGGCGGTTCAGGTAGCAGCTCCTTCTTCGAAGCTGTCGACTTTGTCGGTGCAGTAAAAGAAGGTGACGACTGGGTGTCAGGCTGGACAACCGGCCTGTAACACCGCCGATTGCGTCTGGTTACCGGACGCAGACTCACGGGGATAAGGCCGGTTTGCGGACTTATCCCCGTTCGGGCTTGAAGATGCTGACAAAATTACAGGTTATGATCATGAAAAAACAAATGGTTTGGCAGAAACGGGAACTGGCGCTGGCAGTCGCGCTGACAGTGTCGGGCTTCGCAGTGGCGCCATCGGCACTGGCGCAGGACGCCGGTTCTGCGCAGGCAGCTCCCCAGATTGACGAAATCGTCGTCACCGGCCGATTGCGAGATGCGGCCCGGTCGCTGGTCATGGAGCGGATTGAGCAACCGTTTGCGGCCGAAGTTGTTGGCATTGAGCAGATCTCACGTGCCGGTGACTCCGATGTCGCCTCGGCGCTGCGTCGGGTGACCGGTCTGACGCTGGTCGATGGCAAATTCATCTACGTGCGCGGTCTGGGCGAGCGCTACTCCAGCGCCACACTAAACGGCGCGGAGATTCCCTCTCCGGAGCTGAGTCGTAACGTGATTCCGCTGGATTACATCCCGGCGTCGATTCTTGAGTCGGTCAAGATCAGCAAAGCCTACTCGGCGGATCAGCCGGCAGCTTTTGGTGGCGGCAACGTCAACATCCGTACCCGTGGTACGCCGGATGAGCTGGTTTTTGATATCGGCGTGGGCACCGGCTGGAATACCGAAAACTCCGGCAAAGGTCTGCCCAATCTGGGTGACCAGGGCGACCTGCCGTCATCAATCATGCAAGCACTGAACAAGTATCAGGGCGATATCAGCCCTGCCAATATTACCCGTTTCGAATTTCCGGGGTCGGGCACACCCACGGCTGCGCAGCAGGCTGCAGGCGTTGCGATTAACCGCGACCTGATGCTGGACCTGAATCGTAATATTGATATTGACCGCGAAACAGACCTCGACCCGGATCGCAACATTTCGGTTACTGCTGGCAATGCCTGGGACATTAACAATGATCTGTCATTTGGCGCATTGGCCAATGTTTCCATTGGCGAATCCAGCCGCAATTCGGATCAGTTTGAGCAGAATTTTACTGACCCTGATGAATCGTTCAGAAATATCCAGCGCACGTTCACTAACGAGAGCACAACCGCTGCCGTCAACCTGAGCATCAACTATCAGGATCGCCACAAAATTGGCACCAACAGTTATCTGCTGCGCGATGATGAAGATCAGTCCTCCATCGTATTGGGTTACAACGCTGACTTTCAGCAGGCCAACGGCCGTCAACGCAAAACCAATATCACTCGCTTGGAAAAGCGCGAGCTCAAAGTCAATCAGGTCACCGGTGAACACACCTTTGAACGTTATGACCTGGACTTCCTGACAATTCCGGCGGTGTTCGATTTTATTACCAGTCTGGATGTTAACTGGTACTACTCCGATGCCCGCGCCAGCACCGAAGTACCCAATGCATCATCCGTGCAGTCAATCAACCAGCGCGACCCCAACACCGACGCCTTGCTGGCAACCCAGGTTAATACCGGTGCGTCAGCGCAGTTCAGCTTCCTGAATCTGGAAGACCAGGTAGAAAGCTGGGGGTATCAGGTCGATGCGCCTTTCGATCTGGGTTTTGCCGACGGTACCATCAGTGGCGGCTATAACCGAAGCCGGAAATCCCGTGACTATCAGGGTTATACGGCCAATATCGTGATGGGCGCGCTGGGTCGCAATGGCGCCCCGGCACAGGTGTTCAGCGACAACAATCTGTCCGATCTGAATAACGGTTTCTTCCTGGATATGGGTTCCAACTTCGGCACCGAGAGTTATCTGGCCGCCGAAACCAAGGCGGCCGCGTTTGGTTCTGTTGATGCCTTCTTTATGGATAACTGGCGTGCGACGGTTGGTGTGCGCTGGGAAGACTTCAATCGTGGTGTGTTGCCACTGGATTTACTGGATTACACCGGGAATTCCCTGAATGGTATTATTGAGCAGATGCAGTCGCCTGATCAGACCTTCACGGTGCGCGATGATGATTTTTATCCGGCAGCGGCACTGACTTACATGCAGGACGGTTTCCTGGGTACGGAAAACTTCCAGGTGCGTCTGGGTTACGGTAAGACAGTGGTTCGCCCGGATCTGCGCGAATACGCCAATATTCAGTTCATCGACCCTGAGTTGAACGACCGTGTCGCCGGTAACCCGAACCTGAAGTTCTCCGATATCGAACACATCGACCTGCGTACGGAGCTGTTTTTTGATAATGGTGACAACCTCACCGTGTCTTTGTTCTACAAGGATATCGCCAATCCGATTGAGCGTGTCGAGCGTCCGGGGCCACAGGATGCACGTCTGCTCAGTTTTGAAAATGCGGAAGGCGGCGAGATCTACGGTGTTGAATTCGAAGGCCTGAAAGTGATTGGTGCCGGTTTCTTTGTCAGTGGCAACCTGGTATTGAGCGATTCAGAGCTGACCTTCACCGAAGCCAGTTCACAGACCAGTCTGAAGCGTCGCCTGACCGGGCACTCGGAATACGTTGTGAATACGCAGTTGGGATATGACTCGGAAAATGGCCAGCACTCGGCATCCTTGTTGTACAACGTGTTCGGTGAGCGCGTATTTTTTGGTGGTCGTTCACCGTCACCTGATGCGTTCGAAGATCCGTTCCACTCACTGGATCTGACCTACTCGTACTTCCCCACCGACAGTCTGACGCTGCGTCTGCGCGCGCAGAACCTGTTGAATGAGAATCGCGAGTTCTACCGCGACGACGTCCGCATTATCGACGTGGAAAGTGGTGCCAGACTGCGACTGGATCTGCAATGGAACCTGTAAAACCCGCGCCGTAACACGACGGCGCGGTACAGCTCAATCAGGCGCGATCAGCATATTTGGGAGAGTATACTGAACACGATCTTGCTTAAAACTCGACAGAGCTTTGCCTCTGTGTTGCGCCCGGGTCTCACCGCGATAATCATTATCGCGATGCTGGCCTGGGCGGGTCACAGTCTGGCGCGACTTTTCTGGTTATTCAATTCTCAGCAATCCTCTGCCGCCGCCGGCTCAGTGTTGCCTGCCACGCAACCTGTGGCGCGCACAGCCCGGCAAGCTGGCGGTGTTGATGTCGCGTACCTGCAGGCAAATTTCCGGCTCAAAAACGGTCGTAGCAACAATACCCCGGACAGTAGTGGCGGCGAATCGCGGCAGGCTGCCAGTACTCGCTTGAGTCTGGTCCTGCGGGGCTCGATTGCCGGCAGCGCGGCAGCAGATTCGTCAGCGATTATTGCCAGCGGTGAACAGCAACGTATCTATTTTATCGGTGACGAGCTGCAATTCACCACGCCCGGCGTGATGCTGGAAAGCGTGCATCCCGGCTATGTGGTGCTGAACAACAATGGGCGTCTGGAATCCCTGTGGATGTATGAGCCGCAGGCGTCTGCCAGTGTGCCCGCCGTCCGTGCCGGCAACTCTGGCCTGGCCTCAATGCAAAGGCAAGAGTCTGCGGCCGCGTCGCTGACCGAACGTGTACAGATTCGAATCTATCGCGACAATGGCACTGTCCGCGGCTTCCAGATCCGGGAAGACAGCGATCCGGCCATGCTCACAGCAGCTGGTTTGCAGGCGGGCGACATCATTACCTCGGTCGACGGTGTTGCCGTCAATCAGGACAATGATCTGTCTTCTTTGACTCGCCAACTGGCGAACCGGAACCAGGTGGATCTGGCGCTGATTCGCAACAACTCCACGATGACGGTGACAGTAAGCCGTGATGCGTTTGCATTCTGACGACAACAGCAGGAACCCCTTTAGATGAAACAGCAGGCCATGATGAGCAAGCAATCCTTTTCAAGTTCGGCTTTATACCGCTTTCTGGTCGGTGTTGTGATGGCGTTTGCGCTGACCACCGGTGCCCTGGCGCAGGAGCAAAGCTGGACGCCGAACTTCCGCGAAAGCGACATTCTCGAAGTTATTCGCGCGGTACAGGATGTCACCGGTAAAACCATGATTATCGACCCACGTGTGCGCGGGCAGATCACCGTGATGAGCAGTCAGCCCGTCGATGCACAGGGTTACTACAGTATCTTCCTGCGCGCACTGGACATTAATGGTTTTACTGCAGTGGAGTCCAGCGACAATATGGTCAGCATTCTGCCGACGCAGGAAGCGCGTTCAGCGCCGCTGCCGTTTTCCAATTACGATGCGACCGATAGCAATCGTTATGTCACCGAAGCCATCCAGCTCGACAATGTCTCGGTGGCCGAAGTGCTGCCGGTGTTGCGCCCTCTGGTATCGCAGAGCAACGGCCAGATGTCGGCGTACCCGAACGGCAACATGATAGTGCTGGTTGACACCGTGGCCAATATTGAACGTATAAGACAGATTCTTGAACGTATCGACCAGACCTCCATACCTGAAACTGAAGTAATCCGCCTGGAGTTTGCTGAAGCTGGCACGATCGTCGCATTGTTGCGGGAAATGAACGAGGATCCGCAGGTGGCCGATCAGGAACCGGTGGGCACACGATTGCAGATCAGTGCTGATGTACGCACGAATTCCGTACTGATCACCGGTGGCCAACGTCAGCGCGATAATATTCGCGGCCTGGTAAGACTGCTTGATCAACCGCGCGAACAAAGCGGTAATACGCGTGTGGTGTATCTTGAATACGCCGACGCCGCCCGCATTGCCGAAGTCCTGAGCTCGGTTGTACGCAACATGTTCGGGCTGGCTGAGGGAGACAGCGCGGAAAATCAGACGGGCCGGCGTGCGACCATTGAGGCGGATCCGGACAACAATGCCCTCATTATCACTGCGGGTCTGGACATCATCGATTCGCTGCTTGATATCGTGCAACGTCTGGATATTCAGCGTGCGCAGGTGCTGGTAGAAGCGGTCATTGTCGAGATCAATGATGACGTGGGGCAGAACCTGGGGATTCAGTGGCTGTTCCGTGATGAAAGCGGTGCTTTTGCCAGCAGCTTTGATGCCGGTAACAATCTGCAACAGTTGGGTCTGGTGGTTGATGGTGCGCTGAACGAAGATCGCACGGCAGCGTTAACCGGCATCGCTGCTGGATTGGCCGGTGCGGCCGGACAGACTATTGGCCTGGGTCGTCTGGGCGGCAGCACCGACTTGCTGGCGCTGATTGATCTGCTGCAGGCCAACTCCGGTGCCAATATTCTGTCGACACCAAACATATTGACCACGGACAATACCGAAGCGGTGATCACGGTTGGCGAAAGTGTGCCGTTTCTGACCGGGTCATTTACCACGCCAGGCGGCAGTGGCGGAGTGGAAAATCCGTTTCAGACCATCAATCGACAGAATGTGGGCACAACCTTGAAGGTCACCCCTCATGTCAATCGCGGTGATCGGGTCGCGCTTGATATCAGTCAGGAGATTTCCAGTATTTCGCCAAAAGCGGGCGCAGTCGACCTGATCACCAATGAGCGCAAGATTGAAACCCGGGTCACGGTGGCAGATGGTGAAACGGTGGTACTGGGCGGATTGATACGCGACAACGTGGTGCAGAACGAAACCCGCGTTCCGCTGTTGGGCAGCATACCCGGCATTGGACAACTGTTCCGCTCACGCAACAGTTCGGTGCAGAAGACCAATTTGCTGGTGTTCATCCGCCCGACGATTTTGCGCACCGATGATGCCCTTCGAGGCGCGACCGCTGAAAAATACCAGCTGATACGGGATCAGCAATTGCAGCAAACGCCATTACACGGCTTCCTGTTTGACGCCGGCGAGCTGCCGGTGTTGCCGCCGTGGGAAAGCGTGTCTCCTGGCGCGGCATCGTCGGCAGCAGGAACAACCGGAACAGCGACCGACACAAACGCCGGGGACGCGCCGTGAGCGAGCAGACGGCGCCGGACAATGGCTTTGCCATGTTGCCTTACGACTTCGCGGATGCCCACGGTGTCATCGTCGACGAAGGTGTAGTCTATCATCGGCCCGGATTGACGGTGCCGGTGTTGATGGAACTGCGCCGGGTACTGGGTCGCGCATTTGCACCGGTCAGCCTGGATGCAGAGACGTTCCAGCAACGCTTGACCCGGCTGTACCAGAGTGGTGCCGACGCCGCCCAGCGCGCCGCTGACGAGCTGGGGGATGATTTTGATCTGGGTGCATTGGTCGACGAGATTCCCAAAAACAGTGATCTGATGTCGGGCGCTGACAACGCGCCGGTGATTAGGCTGATCAATGCCGTGCTGTCGCAGGCTGTTCGTGAAAAGGCGTCCGATATTCATATTGAGCCGTTTGAACACAGAGTGTCAGTGCGCTTTCGTGTTGACGGTGTGCTCAGGGATGTACTGGCGCCCAAGGCGGAGCTGGGCCCGGTGCTGGTGTCACGTCTTAAAGTGATGGCGCGGCTGGATATTGCCGAGAAACGCCTGCCGCAGGACGGTCGTATCAGTGTGCGTCTGGCCGGGCATGCGGTGGACATCCGGGTGTCAACCATACCCTCGTCGTTTGGCGAGCGCATCGTGCTGCGTTTGCTGGATCAGGCGGCCGGGCAACTGGATCTGGAACAACTGGCGATGCCGGCGCAGGTCTATCAGGCATTCAGTCGTGCTCTGCAGAAGCCGCACGGCATTATTCTGGTGACCGGGCCCACCGGCTCGGGCAAAACCACAACCCTGTATGCGGGTCTGCATCATATCAACAATCGCCAGCGCAATATCCTCACCATCGAGGATCCGGTGGAATACCTGTTGCCCGGTATCGGCCAGACACAGGTCAATACCAAGGTGGAGATGACGTTTGCGCGCGGCCTGCGCGCCATCCTGCGACAGGATCCTGATGTGGTGATGGTGGGCGAGATCCGTGATCAGGAAACCGCAGCGATAGCGGTGCAGGCGTCGCTGACCGGCCACCTGGTGTTGTCGACACTGCATACCAATACCGCCATCGGTGCAGTGACGCGACTACAGGACATGGGCATTGAGCCGTTTCTGTTGTCGTCCAGTATCGAAGTGATTCTGGCGCAGCGCCTGGTGCGCTGCCTGTGCCAACAGTGTCGCCAGCCCGTTGCGGCAGATCTCAGTGAACAGCAACGCTTCGGCTTGCCCGAAGGCTCGGTGGTGTATCGCGCCCACGGTTGTGATGCCTGCAACCAAAGCGGTTACAAGGGTCGAACCGGTATTTATGAATTGATCGAAGTCGATGAAGCGCTGCGCCGGCTCATCCATGATGGCGCCGGCGAACAGACCATGCTGGCGCATCTGCGCGCCACCAGCCCGGCCATTGACGAACACGGGCGGCAGCGCGTGCTCGCGGGTGAAACCAGTCTGGAAGAAGTGTTGCGGGTGACGACATGGTCGTAGCGACTGGTTCGCGTCATTCAATGGCGGAGGCCCGATAATCATGCCGTCATTTACCTACCAGGCGCTGAATGCCGAGGGCAAGCAGGTCAGCGGTGTCATTGAGGGCGACGGCGAGCGCCAGGTGCGTGCGCAATTGCGCGCGCAGAAACTCAAACCTCTGACGATCAGCTCCGGCAAGGCGCCTGCCTCGGCAGCAGGGCTGGCGAGTCTGCTCAGGCGTCAGCGGCGTCTGTCGGTGGCCGAATTGTCACTGGTCAGCCGGCAACTGGCCTCACTGATCCAGTCGGGGCTGCCATTGGACGAAGCGCTGCAGATCAGCGCGCGCCAGAGCCGCAATATCCGGGTAAAAACGCTGTTGTCGCAGGTGCGTTCGCGGGTGCTGGAAGGCCACACGCTGGCGCAAGCGATGAGCGAACATCCGGCCGCCTTCGACCGCATGTATTGTGCCATGGTACGCGCCGGGGAATCGGCCGGTTATCTGGGTGAAGTCATGGAACGTCTGGCTGAGTATACCGAGACCGGTCAGCAGTCGCGGCAGAAGTTACAAATGGCACTTATTTACCCATTGGCGTTGCTGGGTGTCAGTGTGCTGGTTGTCAGCTTGCTGATGACGTTTGTGGTGCCCAGACTGGTTAGCATGTTTGCCAGCTCCAACCGGGAATTGCCGGGATTGACGCAGGCCCTGATAGTGGTCAGTGACTTTATGGCATCGGGTTGGGCGCTGTTGTTGTTGGTGGTGATGATTGCCGCAGTGATCGGTTTTCGCTGGCGCCTGCGCGATGCCGGCGCCCGCATGCGCTGGCATCAGTTCCTGCTGCATGTGCCGTTGCTCAGCGACATGCTCCGGCAGATGGACAGTGCCCGGTTTGCCTCGACGCTGGCCATTCTGCTCAGCAGTGGTGTGCCCCTGCTTGAATCGGTGCGCATCGCCGCGCAGGTGCTGGACAACGAGGTGATGCGTAACGCCACTGAACAACTGGCAGTGCGCGTGCAGGAAGGGGGCAGCTTCAGTAAAAGTATGCAGCAGGCCGACGTGTTTCCGCCATTGCTGGTGCAGATGGCCGCCAACGGCGAAGCCAATGGCACATTGGCCAAACAACTGGCCTACGCCGCCAACAACCAGGAGCGTGAATTGCAGATGCGCCTGGGTACCACCATGGCTTTGCTGGAGCCGTTGACCATTGTCCTGATGGGCGGGCTGGTGACCCTGATAATGCTGGCGGTGTTGTTGCCGATTTTTAATATCAATACTCTGATCTGAACCGGCGGCAACGCCCAAAATTGTTAACGAGGAAGTGGGGATTATGCAAATGCAACGACAAACAAGACCGGCAACAGTCAGTCAGCGCGGCTTCAGTCTGATCGAGATTCTGGTAGTGCTGGTCATCATGGGGTTGCTGATCAGTATCATCGCGCCCAATGTGCTGGGCCGCGCCGACGAAGCCAGGGTACAAAAAGTGTTTGCCGATTTCAGTGCCATTGAAACTGCGCTGCGTATGTACCGGTTGGATAATTATTCATACCCGAGTAGTGAGCAGGGGTTAAATGCGCTGGTTGAGCGCCCGACGCTGGCGCCAGTGCCGGCGAACTGGAAAAGCGATGGTTATCTGGAGTCGCTGCCGGTTGATCCCTGGGGCAATCCCTATCTCTACCTGAGCCCGGGCCAGAATGGCGATTACGACATTTTCACCTACGGCGCTGATGGCACGCGTGGCGGTGAGGGCCAGAATGCCGACTATGGCAACTGGCAGGACATGGAGTAAGACCGCGGTGCAGGGTAAGGCGCAAGGTTTCAGTCTGATCGAGATGCTGGTGGTGATGACCATCATGGGGCTTATTGTCAGCGTAGTCACCCTGTCCACGGGTTTCCTGTCTTCGGTTTTTGGCGCGGATGGTGAAGGATCGGTAGAGTCGGTCGCAGATGAGCTGATGGTGCTGATGGCAGCCGCCTCATCGCAGGCGGTGTTGAGCGGTGAGCCAATGGCAATGGGATTTGCCTCGTCATCGGCAGCGCAAGATGAAGGTATTGCGGTCACCTGGCTGCGTTACGGACGCGTCACCGGCGGATCGGTCCGCAATCGTCAGGCGATGTGGCAGCAGGTTTCCGGCCAGGCCGGATTGCGCGACTTGCCATTGCCGTCGGCGCTCAGCAGTGAATTGAGCATAGAAGGCGAACTGATTGATGCACAGGTACTGGCAGCAAGCCCAGGCATGCCGGCACTGGTGTTTTATCCCACTGGCGAGAGCACCGCTTTTCACTGGTTATTGGCCCGGGGTGAACAGGCCGTGACCCTGACCAATGCCAGCACCGGAGAGATCGAGTGGAGGCAGCCATGAGCCGCCGGTTGCCGGCACAGATACAGGCACAGGGTTTTACCCTGATTGAAGTCATGGTGGCATTGTTTGTGGTCGCGGTGGCGTTGCCCGCACTGATGTTTCAATTGGGCACTCAGTTGAGCAGTACCGGGGTTCTGCGAGACAAGACGCTGGCGTCCTGGGTGGCGCAGGATCAGTTGGCCATTCATCGGCTGCAGTCTGCGGGCAATGCCTCCGGTGAGTTGCAGGGCGAACGTCTGCTGGCAGAACGGGAATGGCCCTGGCTGTTGTCGACAGAAACGACACCGGTACCGGGCATGG
This sequence comes from Pseudohongiella sp., assembly GCF_011050365.1. GTDB lineage: Bacteria > Pseudomonadota > Gammaproteobacteria > Pseudomonadales > Pseudohongiellaceae > Pseudohongiella. The sequence continues at coordinate 250,051 of NZ_DRFV01000017.1, read as the reverse complement.
TGCGGCAGACGCTGCGTGTTTATCCCGATGTGACGGCTCGACAAAGGCAGCGTGATGCCATTGTCGAGATGACGGTCTATGCCCGCACGGGCGCTGTCAGTGGAGCGCTCTGAGATGACTGCTTTCTGCGGCCAGCGTGGTTTCACCCTGATTGAGTTGTTGATTGCGATGGCCCTGACGGCACTGATAGGTGCCATGTCATACCGTTTTCTGGACACTGCGATGGCGGTGTCGGAGCAGGGCTCGGATGTCCTGCAGCAGCTCAATGATCTTGAGCGAGTATGGTTATTAATGGCGGCGGATCTGCAACAGGCCAGCACGCGGCCTGCAGCAAAGCCTGCCACCGGCGTGGATGCATTGGCGGTCACGGATCTCCAGCCTCGTGGTCGTCCTGCCATGTTGAGTCTTGCTGGCGGCGGTATGTTTTTACCATCCACACTGCAGCGACCGGGTGCACAGTTGTGGTTTGTGCGGGCAGGCTGGAGCAACCCTTTGCAACAAAGACGTTCCGAATTGCAGCGCGTAGCTTACCGGGTTGTTGACGGCAATCTGTATCGGGATTACTGGCCGGAGCGCAATCAGAGCCTGACTGAGACGCCCGCAGGGAGTCTGCGCCTGTTGCAGAATGTCGAGGCATTGAGTTTTCGATTTCTTCCTGTCGGGGCGCTGCCGGGTGAGGATGCCTGGTCGCGTGAATGGCCCCCGGTTTTAAACGACAGCGTGAGCACAGCCGCGCCGGGCGATGACAGACAGGCAAACGATGAACTGATGACACGGTTACCTGCGGCGGTGGAAGTGCAATTGCAAAGTCGCGCGCTCGGCAACATCAGCCGGATATTTTTATTGGCGGGGGCACCATGACAGTGGCGCATGAAAGCAGGCTGGGTCAGCCTGCGCACAATCGCGGCAGCGCGCTGGTGCTTGCGCTGCTGATTGCCGGGCTGGTGGCGGTGTTGGCGGTGCAGTTTGGCCAGGCCTTCCTGTTGCAAGCCAATCGTACCGAAAATGGACTGTTGCAGGCGCGCTTCCACGCCTACCTGCAGGGCGCGGAAACCCTGGCGGCCCAGGTGCTGGCAACGGACGGCATGGACTCGCAGCTCGACCACCTGCAGGAAGCCTGGGCCACGCAGCTGCCGCCATTTCCGACCGACGATGGTTGGCTGGAGGTTCAGTTAGTCGATGCGCAGGGACTTTACAATATCAATAACCTGTCTGTTAAAAGTGCCTATCAGGATGATCTGTCGATGCCACCCGCACAGCGCTTCAGCGAGCAACAAAAGCAGTTTATCCGCCTGTTGCAGAGCTTCGCCGAATACCCGTTGAGTGAGGCGGAGGCCATTGAGATTACGGAAGCCGTTATAGACTGGGTGGATGAGGATGATCAGCCTGCGGGACCGGGCGGTGCCGAGTCGTTGTATTACAGCGCGGAGTCGCGAGCTCTGAATGCCGCCAATCAGTTTGTCTCCGACATCAGCGAGCTGGCATTGGTGCGGCATATGAGCGCGGAGCTGTTGCTGAGAATAATGCCTCTGGTCACCGCGTTGCCTGTGCCTACGGCGCTCAATATCAATTCGGCACCGCCGCAAGTGCTGGGCGCGATCAACGCGAGCCAGGATCTTGAACCGCTTCCGGCGGACTCGGTATTGGCACTGGCACAGTACCGGGCGCAGGCGTTTTTTGGCGAAACTGCTGAGCTGGCGACGGTGCCGGTGCTACAGGGTATAGGCGACAAAATCGCGCTCAACGAAAGCCAGAGTCATGATGAAGAAAGGCAAAACCGACCCTATGGCGTCGCCAGCGAGTACTTTATCGTTTACGCCAGTGCGACCATTGGCGAGCACACCCGATTCATGGAGGCACTGCTGTTTCGTGATGAAAACGGTGTTCGTACCTTATCCAGAAATTTCGCTTTATAGTTAAACGGGAACACACAATGACTGATTTATGGGTCAGACAGATCAGCGGCGACACAGAGCATGCCTGCTACCGTTGGTATGAGTGCGAGTCGGGTGAGCAGGGCAGCAGCACGTTGTCAGTGATGGCGGACCGCTGGCCCGAGGCGACGCTGACGCTGCTGATTGCGGGCGCTGACTGCCCCAGTCGGCGTCTGGCGTTCAGGCCTGAAGAAAAAAGGCATCTGACCCGTCTTATTCCCTATGAACTGGAGGCCGACCTGGCGCAAGAAATAGCCGGGCTGCATATTGCCCAGGGCTCGCCCATGCCAGGCAAACACAGCCAGCGCCAGTCGCACACGGCTGACAACGCGGCAACCGACGAAATAGCATCGGAAGTCGTGGTCTCGTATATCGACAGGCGCGAGCTGCATAGCCGGATTACAGAGCTGGAAACGGCCGGTTTTGATGTCAGACATTGCTACGCGGAGCCGTTGTTGCTGCCGGCCACAGCCAGCTGCTGGATTTTGCGACTGTCTGGCAATCAGGTGGATATATGCTGGGGGACGGGCGCTGCTGCCAGTGTCGATTTGTCGATGCTGGGCGTGCTACTGGACTCTGTGTTGCATGCACCAGCGGCCGCAGGAGCCACCCCACCACAGTCTCTGCAACTAGAGGCGCTGACAAGCGATGAGCTGGAGGCCATGAAGGCACAGGTATTGGCCAGTGTGCTGGTGCAGTCCTGGCAGCCGGAGGTAGTGACCATGCTGCTGTCGGGGGAGTGGGATGGCATTTGTCACTCTCGCTCGGACGGCCGCGTCGACAAGGTGTCGCCGGCCATCCCGGACCTGCGTCAGGGAGGATTTGCCCGGCCCGTGCGTTGGCAGAAGATCTGGCGCCCGATGCGCTTACCACTTTACGCTGCCGGCCTGGCGGTATTGACCTTTGTATCGGTGACGTTACTGGAAACCCAGCTCAATAATCAACGCTTCCGATCTCTGCAGCAGGATATTGAATCGGTGTACCGGGAGATTGTGCCTGCAGGTGTGCTGGTCGACGCCGAACAGCAGTTGCGGGCACAACTGGGGCAGTTACGCGGCGACTCTGCGGGTGGCAGTGTACTGGCCCTGCTGGACCGGATTACACCGCATTTGGCACAGAATTCACAGGTCAGCATAAACCGCCTGAGTTATAACGGCAGCAGCTCTGCAACGGCCCGCAGCGAGCTGCAACTCAGCGTCGAGGCCACCAGTAATACTGCTATTCTGCAATTCAGTGAACAGCTCAACAACGGTGGTTTGCAGGCCCGGGCACAGAATATGACGCAGTCAGGCAACCGGCAACAGGCGAGTCTGATTATCACGGAGACAATGCCATGAAAGTAAGAGCCTGGTTGCAGCTGAAAACCCCCAGAGAACAATTGATACTGCTTGCCGGACTGAGTGTGGTGCTGACATATCTGGTGTGGCTGCTGTTGTGGCAACCGATGTCGCAGGCGCGGGCGCTGTCGGCGCAGCGTGTCGCCAATGCCGAACAGTCTTTGCTGTCCGTGCGGGTGTTGGCACAGGAACTCGCCAGTGCGCGCGCGAGCGCGGCGTCAGGTAACAGTGGCACCGGTGGCAATCTGGCACAGTCGCTGGATGAGTCGGCGTCAGCGCTGGGGCTTCGCATCGCATCGCTGGAGCCGTCAGCAGACAATTCATCGGTCGCGGTCCGGCTCAATGACGTCAGCATGGCGACAGTACTGGCCTGGCTGTCTGACGTTGAAAGCAGCGGTGTCATGAGCATTGATGCATTAACCCTGTCGCCGGTGCAAACGCCGGGCAATGTCACCGTCAGCTTGCGACTGCGCGGAAACTGAGTCATGGCCAGGCGGACAAAAACCAAAGCATTGCTGCTGTTACTGGCATTTACCCTGATATGGATCGTGGTGCTGGCGCCTGCGGCCGTCATGACCAGATTGTTGCCCGCCAATGCACCTCTGGTGTTGCAGGGCATTACCGGCACTGTCTGGTCCGGCGTCGCGGCGCAGGCAGCGCTGGCGGAGAGTGGGCAGGTGCTGGTCCAGGGGCGCCTGGCCTGGCGGGTCAGGCCACTGTCATTGCTGCGCCTGTCCCCCTGTGTTGAGCTCACCTTTGTCGACAGCGGGTTGCCAGCAGCGCCGCAGGGCACTGTGGCGGGCACCGCGTGTGTGACGGCTGGTGGTGATCTGACCTTGCGTGATGTGACCTTTGATTTGCCGGCAGCGTATTTTCTGCGATCTGCGGACCTGCGTCTGGGTGGCGAGATCTCCGGACTGCTGACGACATTGACATGGCAGGCCGGCAGTCTGACGGCGCTTCACGGACAAGGTCTGTGGAGCAACGCCGGGATTCTGTCTGATGCGCTGAACCTGACCCTGCAAACCTTGCCGTTCAGCTTTCGTCGCGACAGTGATGACAGCATTATTGTGCAGCTGGACAATGGCGATTTGCTTGCCCAGCAAAGGGATACACCGCTGCATGTTGCACTGCAGTCAACAGTGACACTCGATGGCAGCTTCCACACCCGGGCGGAACTGACCGTCCAGTCACAAACAGCGGATTCGGTGATCGAGCTGCTGGACGTAGTTGCCGAGCCGCAGGGCGCTGGTCTTTATACACTGGAACTCCGCAGCCAGCCCTGAGTCCGGGTCAGTCTGCTATCTGCAGCAGGTCTCAGGTCAATGGCAGGCACGGATAAGGATGCCGGTATCACCCAGGCATAAATGCAACGCCTGGGCGAAAGCCAACGCCTGTGGGGTGTCGCCATGAACGCAAAGCGTATCCGCCACAATCGGTATCATTTTGCCATCATGGGTTTGCACGCGCTGCTCAGTGATGATGCTCATGGCCTGCTGCATGGCCACTTCCGTATCCTCAATAACAGCGCCGTCGCACGAACGTGGCAACAGACTGCCGTCGGCCTGGTAGGCACGATCAACAAAAGCTTCGGCACAGGTTTTTATGCCGGCTTCGTGACCGGCGCGAAGCAGTTGGCTACCCGCCAGGCCGACCAGTGTCAGTGAGGCATCGAACGACTTTACGGCGCGGGCAACTTGTCTGGCCAGGGTCAGGTCCCGGGCGGCCTGGTTATAAAGAGCACCATGGGGTTTGACAAAATGCACAGTTGCAGCGGCGTCGTGGGCCAGGTTTTGCAGGTAGGTCAACTGCTCCAGCAGAGACTGTTGCAGTTGGTCTGCTGACATTTTCATTGCCACGCGACCCATATTGGCCCGGTCGGGATAGGACGGGTGTGCCCCAATACAGACGCCGTTTTTTTTGGCCAGCTGCAGAGCGACACGAATGTCGGACTCATCGCCAGCGTGCGCTCCACAACTGATGTTAGCCGATGAAACCAGGGCCAGCAGCTCAGCATCCAGGGCACCACCTTCGCCCAGGTCTGCATTCAGGTCTATGTGCAATCCTGTTGCCATGCCGGCTCCGTGTTGCGGGCGTGCAGCCGCTATGACTGTGACCAGCCAAGCCACAGCTCTAGCTGTTTCAGTTTCAGCGACTGCGTCGCCGACAGTGCCAACGCATCATCAATGGAAATCTGCAAAAAATTGATTACCGTGCCGGGCGACAAATAGGCAAGTTGCCAAAGGTCGGCAGCGACAACACTGCCTAACTGAGGGTAACCGCCGGTGGTTTGGCCGTCATTGCCCAGGATGATGGGCTGTCCGTCAGGCGGAATCTGTATCACGCCGGGCATGACGCCGCTTGATTGCCGGTCGCCGGGCTGTTGCAACCTGAGGCGCTCGCCGTTGAGGCGCAGTCCCATTCGATTGCTCAGTGGTGTCACCTGCCACTCTGTGTGCCAGAAGGCGGACTGACTGCGGTCTGTGAAGGCCCCGTATTCGGGCCCCGTGACGGTGCGCAGTGTCATGTTTGCCCGGGCCTGTCTGATGCCGTGCGATTTGGCGCCTTTATTGGATTGCCGCGATGAAATCGCTACCGGCAATATATCTCCGGCGCGCAGAGTCCGTCCCTGATAACCGCCGAAAGCGTTATTCAGGTCGGTGCTTCTTGACCCCATGACCAATGGCACATCAATGCCCCCGGCGACGGCCAGGCAGCTTCGCTGACCCGGGTCTGCCGCCGCCTGACAGTGTATGCGGTGGCCGGCGGGAATATCATGAATAAAACCGGGTGCCAGGTAGTCCTGAATGCTGTGCTTACCATCAGGCGTCATCAGTCGTGCCCGCATATCGGTGCCCATCAATACAATCTGAATGTCCTGATGCGCCTTGAGCCAGGTCGGGCCAAAGCTCACCTCCAGCCCGGCTGCATCGATCGGGTTGCCCAGTAGCAGGTTGGCCGCCATCAGCGCAGGGGTGTCCATCATGCCGGTCAACGGCACACCCAGGTGACGCAAACCGGATCGTCCGGTGTCCTGAACGGTTAACAGGGGGGAGGCCCGTAGCACTTCAATCATGACCGGGTCTCCACAGGCACAAACCGAACCCGGTCACCGGGTTTCAGTAGACAGGGTGGGTTACCTTGCGGATCAAACAGCTTGCTTGGGGTGTGGCCAATGATATGCCAGCCGCCCGGTGTGGCCGACGGGTAAATGCCCGTGTAGTGGTCGCCGATAGCGACGGCGCCAGCAGGGATACTGGTCGCCGGTGTTTTTTTACGTGGTATGGCGAGTGTCGTATCCAGGCCGCCCAGATAGGCAAAGCCGGCCATAAAGCCCAGGCATTGCACCAGGTATTCGGGTGCGCTGTGACGCTGGATAATCTCGTTCACGTCGAGCCCGGTATGTCGCGACAGTTGTGTCAGGTCAGGACCGTTTTTGCCACCATAGCTGACCGGGATCTCAATCAATGCTGATTCGTCGCGGATCTGACCGTCTTCCAGCCACAGTGATTCAGCGTGCTGCAAAACCTGCTCAGTGATAACGCCACGATGCATGACCAGCAGCAGATTGCCAGGTCCGGGTACAACTTCCTGCAGCATGGCAGCGCGGTCCGGGTGGCTGCGCAAGGCCTGTGCCAGTTGGCAGATACGAAGTTGCAAGGCCGGGTCTGGCTGCGCTTCGGTATTAGAGTGATCATGTTCAGCGAAGCGCAGCAGAATTGCGCTCTCGTTAACATAACTTATGCTGGGTTCTGGTATGCTCATAGCGTCACTCTAATCCAGCTTCAGGGGTAATCACAAATGACAAATGAGAAATTTTCCGGCGTTGTCACAATTTTTGTTGTACTGCTCGTCGGCATGATGGCCGGCGCCTGCACATCTGTGCACGCACAGCAGACGCTGTTGCCAGAGGGTCAGACACTGATAACGCTGTCGGTGACCGAACGTATGAACGTTGAACAGGATCTGGTTATCGCCAGTTTGCGTATCGAAGCCGAAGACAGTAATGCTTCGGTAGTGCAGAACCGGATCAACAGCGTCATGGCCCGCGGCCTGGAGCAGGCACGTGAGGCAAACGAGGTCAGTCAGAGTACCGGTTACTATAATGTTTATCAATATGATCGACAGCCTCAGGGCGGACGTGCGGAGACTCTGTGGCGGGGCTCACAAAGCCTGACCCTGGAGGCTAAGGACGCACAGGCGCTGCTGGCACTGGCGGGCGAGTTGCAGGCTATGGGTTTTGTCATGAACCAGTTGTCCTACCAGTTGAGCACAGAGCGCGCTGACGAGGTTCGGGACTCGCTGATGGAGTCGGCGATAGCACGAGCCACGGAAAAAGCCGAGCGCGCGACCAGAGCGCTGGGCAAATCACGTTTCGATATCGCAGTGCTGGATGTGGATACCTCCTCCGATTACTCGGCACCGGTGATGATGCGGTCCATGGCTGATACGGGGAGCCGTGAAATGGCGCCGCCAAATGCCGAGCCAGGCGAAACCGAGGTTACCCTGAATGTCCGGATTCAGGCCGTGGCGCAATAAATCTGCGTTAACCAAGTGGCACCAGGATAAAGGCTGCCGAACGGGCGTTCATCCATGCTTGCGCTTGAGTGGCAGGCTGTTTATGCTCATGTCAGCATCCTAAACTGCCATAACAAACAGAAGAACAGGAATAAGGTTTATGCATATTCAGACTCCGGCCAGCGTACCCGCTCATCGCCGACTTGCCTTCTATCGCTCACTATCAGGTCTGCTCGTCGCCGGCATCCTGGCAGCATGCTCGCCGGAGCAGGACACAGCCGTGTCCGGCACCACAAATCCGGCAAGCGCCGGCCAGATGGCGACAGCCAGTGAGGCGCGAAGCCCGATTCAGCCCGTGGATGCGGCGCGCATTAACGGCGCTGCAAACAATAACAGTGACTGGCTGACGCATGGCCGGACCTATGCCGAAGATCGCAACAGTCCGCTGAACCAGATCAACCGCGACACCGTGGCAGATTTGGGCCTGGCCTGGGATTTTGAACTGGATACCGACCGCGGCCAGGAGGCAACACCGCTGGTTATAGATGGCGTGGTGTATCTGACTTCGGCGTGGAGCAAGGCTTTTGCCGTGGATGCCCGCACCGGCGAAGAAATCTGGCGTTATGATCCGGAGGTGCCGCGCGAGTACGCGGCCAATGCCTGCTGTGATGTGGTCAACCGGGGCCTGGCGGCCTGGGGCGACAAGGTTTATCTGGGGGCGCTTGATGGCCGCCTGATCGCGCTGAACCGGGCCACCGGTGATGTGGTCTGGTCTGTTGTGACGGCGGACCCTGAGCAGCGCTATACCATTACCGGTGCGCCGCGCATTGTGGATGGCAAGGTCATCATCGGCAATGGTGGTGGCGAGCTCGGTGTACGCGGCTACGTGTCAGCCTATGATGCCGAAACCGGTGACATGGTCTGGCGCTTCTATACTGTGCCAGGTAACCCGGCGGATGGTTTTGAAAATGAGGCCATGGAGATGGCAGCAGAAACCTGGGCCGGGGAGTGGTGGCAGATTGGTGGTGGCGGCACGGCATGGGACTCCATGGCTTACGATCCGGATCTGGACCTGCTCTATGTCGGTGTGGGTAACGGCAGTCCCTGGAATCATGAGATCCGCTCCAATGGTGAGGGTGACAACCTGTTCCTGTCTTCCATCGTGGCTCTGCGGCCGGATACCGGTGAATATGTCTGGCATTTCCAGACCACGCCGGCGGAGTCCTGGGACTACACAGCGACCCAGCACATGATTCTGGCTGACCTGGAAATCGATGGCGAACTGCGTGAGGTCATCATGCAGGCGCCGAAGAATGGCTTCTTTTATGTGATTGATCGGGCCACCGGGGAGTTCATTTCCGGTGAAAACTACGTTGAAATCAACTGGGCCAGTGGTCTTGATGCCGTCACCGGTCGTCCCATTGAGGCCGAAGTTGTGCGTTATCAGCGTGACCCCGCGGTCGTCATTCCGGGTCCATTGGGTGGCCATAACTGGTACCCGATGTCTTTTGATGCCGACACCGGACTGGTCTACATCCCGACCCAGAACACGTCCTACGTCTACTCCAATCCGGCTGAGTTCGTTGAGCAATCAGTAGGCTGGAACTTGGGGCAGGATGCTGCGCCCGGACCCGCAGTAAACCCGGAAGAAGCCAATCGCGTGCTGGAAATGTCACCGTCGGCACTGCTGGCATGGGATCCCGTGGAGCAGCGTGAAGTCTGGCGCGTGAACTATCCGGTATATGGCAACAGCGGTCTGTTATCGACCGGCGGTGGTCTGGTGTTTCAGGGTTCGGCCGACGGAGTTTTCCATGCCTATACCACTGACACCGGTGAACGTTTGTGGTCGACCGAGGTTGGCGACGCGATTCTGGGTGGACCGGTTACCTACGAGCTGGATGGCGAGCAATATGTGCTGGCGCTGGCAGGACAGGGCGGCGCTATTCCGCTGACCATGGGCCTGCTGTCAGGCAATTATCCGCGTGAGCGCAATGGCCGTCTGATGGCATTCAAGCTGGGTGCCGACATGCAAAGTCCGATAGTAGCGACAACGCCGCTCGAACCACTGGATGTGTCCGGTGCCCAGAGCGATGGTGATGCCGACTATGGCGCCATCATGTACGGTGCCTACTGTTCGGTGTGTCACGGCACCTTCGCCATGAGCTCGGGCCCGCTGCCGGACCTTCGTTACACCCCGATGATGCTGAGCGAAGAAGGTTTTGCCAGCATCGTACTTGAAGGCAGTCTGTCCAGCCGCGGTATGCCCGGCTTCGCTGCCGATATCGGGCCGGCGGAAGCCGAAGGTATCCGCGCTTACTTGCTGGAGCTGGCAGCGTCAGTCGCAAACTGAGAGAACAGGCGCGCGAGATAGTGGCCGGTATGGGACACTGTTGAGCGCGCCACTTTTTCGGGCGTGCCTTCGGCAACAATCTGGCCGCCGCCATTGCCACCTTCCGGACCCAGATCGACGATCCAGTCAGCAGTCTTGATGACATCCAGGTTGTGTTCGATGACCACAATGGTATTACCCTGATCACGCAACTTGTGCAGCACCGCCAGCAGTTGCCGGATGTCTTCGAAGTGCAGACCGGTAGTGGGTTCATCAAGGATATACAAGGTCTGGCCAGTGTCGCGCTTGGACAGTTCTTTTGCCAGTTTCACCCGCTGCGCTTCACCGCCTGACAGTGTGGTTGCCGCCTGTCCCAGACAGATATACGACAGGCCGACTTCCATCAGGGTCTGCAATTTGCGCGCAATGGCGGGTACCGGATCAAAAAATTCCCGTGCATCCTCAATCGTCATGCCCAACACTTCGCTGATGTTTTTGCCTTTGTATTTCACTTCCAGGGTTTCGCGGTTATAACGTTTGCCGTGACAGATATCACAGGATACATAAACGTCCGGCAGAAAGTGCATTTCCACCTTCACCATACCGTCGCCCTGGCAGGCTTCGCAGCGGCCGCCCTTGACGTTAAAACTGAAGCGGCCGGGATTGTAGCCCCGGGTGCGCGCTTCCTGGGTGCCGGCAAACAGTTCGCGCACCGGCGTGAAAATACCGGTGTAGGTTGCCGGGTTGGAGCGTGGCGTGCGCCCGATCGGGCTTTGATCGATATCGACTACCTTGTCCAGCAACTCCAGGCCCTCGACACTCTCAAACGGGGCTGGTTCCAGTGTGGTGGCGCCGTTGAGACGGGTTGCCGCCACCGGGTAAAGCGTGTTGTTGATCAGGGTTGACTTGCCAGAACCGGAAACCCCGGTAACGCAGGTGAACAGTCCCAGTGGTATTTTGAGATCTACATTCTGTAAATTGTTGCCGCTGGCGTTCTTCAATAGCAGCATTTTTTTAGCATCGGGCCTGTTGCGTTGTTCCGGTATTTCGATGCGGCGCTTACCGGACAGGTACTGACCGGTCAATGAATCTTCGGCTGCGATAATGTCGGCGACCTGTCCTTGTGCCACTATCTGCCCGCCATGCACGCCGGCGCCGGGACCGATATCAATGACATGGTCGGCGCTGCGAATGGCGTCTTCATCGTGTTCCACCACGATAACGGTATTGCCAATATCCCGCAGATGGAAGAGCGTGGACAGCAGTCTGTCGTTATCGCGCTGATGCAGGCCAATGGACGGTTCATCCAGGATATACATTACCCCGACCAGGCCGGCGCCGATCTGGCTGGCCAGCCGGATGCGTTGTGCTTCACCACCAGACAGGGTGTCGGCACTGCGGCTCAGGGTCAGATAGTTCAGCCCGACATCGATCAGGAACTGCAGGCGTTGTTCCAGTTCGCGCAGAATCTTGTCAGCGATGGTGGCACGCGAACCCTGCAAAGTCAGCGAATGGAAATAGTCGAACGCCTGCACGATGGTCATGCTGGTGATATCGGGTAAGGTGGTGCCTTCTATGTAAACATGGCGGGCGTCACGGCAAAGTCGCGTACCTTCGCAGTCAGGACAGGCATGTGAGCTCAGATAACGCGCCAGCTCGTCACGCACGGTTTGTGACTCGGTTTCGCGATAACGCCGCTCCATATTGGGCAGGATGCCTTCGAAGGCGTGGCGCCGCACTGTGCTGTCACCGCGGTCGTTCATAAAACGGAAATCGACATCTTCACCGTTGCTGCCATGCAGAATGATGTCCTGTTGGCGCTTGCTGAGCTCTTCAAACGGCGTGTCGACCGCAAATTTGTAATGCGCAGCCAGTGAACTGAGCATCTGGAAATAGTAAAAATTGCGCCGGTCCCAGCCGCGGATGGCGCCCTCGGCCAGCGATAGCGAGGTATCGGTCATGATGCGCTGGGCGTCAAAGAACTGCTTCACGCCCAGGCCGTCACAGCTGGTGCAGGCGCCTGCCGGGTTGTTGAAGGAGAACATGCGCGGCTCCAGCTCGGCAATACTGTGGCCACACACCGGGCACGCGAAACGTGATGAAAACGTCAGTTCATCGCGGGGAGCATCGTCATCCATGAATGCTACGCTGACCAGGCCGTCGGTCAGTTGCAGGGCGGTCTCCAGGCTTTCTGCCAGCCGCTGTTGAATATCCGGACGTACTTTCAGGCGATCAATGACGGCTTCGATCTGATGTTTTTTGTTTTTTTCCAGCTCCGGCGGGTAGTCCAGCTCGGTGACCGTGCCGTCGATGCGGGCGCGGATAAATCCGGCGCTGAGCAATTCCTTGAACACATGCAGGTGCTCACCTTTGCGGTCGCGCACCACCGGCGCCAGAATCATGATCTTGCTGCCCTCCGGCAGCGCCAGGATCTGGTCTACCATCTGGCTGACGGTCTGGGCCTGCAGCTTCTTGTGGTGGGTTGGACAGAAAGGTTCGCCGGCGCGGGCGAACAGCAGGCGCAGGTAATCGTAGATTTCGGTGATGGTGCCGACGGTGGAGCGCGGGTTGTGCGAGGTCGACTTCTGCTCGATGGAAATGGCAGGCGAGAGGCCTTCGATGTGGTCAATGTCGGGCTTGTCCATCATTGACAGAAACTGGCGGGCATAGGTCGACAGGGACTCGACATAACGACGCTGACCTTCGGCGTACAGCGTGTCGAACGCCAGAGATGATTTGCCGGACCCTGACAAACCGGTAATGACCACCAGTTTGTTGCGAGGGATGGTCAGATTCACATTCTTCAAATTATGGGTTCTGGCACCCCGGATCGTGATCTTGTCCATGTTTTTCCCGCACTTCCCCGCGCCATTGGCGCAACAACAAAACAGGCAATTATGGGCAATATTGGCTGATATCGCAAAGCCGATTACAGTTTGTCGGCATTTTATCGTGTTGTCGGCGACAACGCCGGATTCATGCTATGCTTTAAAAACAAGTTAAGCATAACCGGACGGGAGGACAGCACAAGGTGGCAAGTCGCGGCGTAAACAAAGTGATATTGGTAGGTAATGTAGGCAAGGATCCGGAGACACGTTATTTGCCCAGCGGTGGTGCGGTGACCAATGTGACGCTGGCCACCAGCGACACGTGGAAAGACAAGAACACGGGGCAGCCGCAGGAAAAGACCGAATGGCACCGTATTGTATTCTTCAACCGACTGGCAGAAATCGTCAACGAGTATGTGCGCAAGGGCAGCAAGCTCTACATTGAAGGCCGGCTGCAGACCCGAAGCTGGGAGCAGGATGGCATCACCCGCTATGCCACTGAAATCGTTGCCAATGAAATGCAGATGCTGGACTCGCGCGGCGGCGGTGGAGGCGGCAATCAGGATGACCAGTTCGGCCAGAACAGCCGTCAGGAGCCGCAATCGTCTTACGGTGGTGGTCCTTCGGGCAGTTCTGCTGGCGGCAATGCCGGCGCAGCGCGCGGCGGTCAGGGACAGCAGCCTGCCGGTAACAATCCTTCGCGACCGGCCGATTTTGACAATTTTGACGACGACATACCGTTCTGACAGGCGGGCCGGAGCACACACCGCAGGTGAAGCTATTAATTATCGGAGCCGACAGTGGTGTCGGTGTTGAACTAGGCAAACTTCTCAACGAGCGCCAGATCAGCTGGGTAGCGCCGGACGCTGGCGCTATTCTGCCGAAAGATCCGCTCAGTGTCGCCAGAATCATTACCCAGGCAGCCCCTGATCAGGTGATTAATCTGGCGGCTTTCGCTGCCGGCAGCCAGCACGCGGTGTTGAAGGCCGAGACCCATCCCGAAGAGTGCGAGCTGATCAATCTCAAACAAACCGAGCTGGTGGCGCAGGTATGCGATCATCTGCATATTCCGTTGATTCATCTGTCAACAGCATATGTGTTTGGTGGCGACAAAAAGCTGGCCTATAACGAGCAGGATTTGCCCAAGCCCCAGGGCGTCTACGGGCAAACCGCACTGGCTGCAGAGCAGGCAATTGTAGCGACGACAAAACAGCATATTATCGTTCGCGGCGGTTGGCTGTTCGGTCGTCATCAGGATGAGATGTTGCGGCACTGGCTGGACGAGCTCAAGAAAGGTGATGGCAGTGTCACCGTTTACCGACGCAAATTCGCGCCTACCCCCATTGAAGACCTGGCCAGAGTCCTGTTGGCGATATGCCAGCAGGTCGACTGCCACGCAGATGTGTGGGGCATTTATCACTATGCGGCTCTGGAACCTCTGCGCGAAAGCGAGTTTGTCCAACAACTGGTCAAGTTCGCGGCCCAGCACGATGAGGCCGTGTATCGACTGCTGGATCATCTGACCATAAACCTCAGCCGCACCGAAGTCCCGCAGATTGCCAATGCGACGCTGGCGACCAAAAAAATATTCGAAACCTTTGGCGTTAAGCCAAGGCCCTGGCACGGCAGTCTGCAACGCCTGGTGAAATCCTGGTACAAGGCGCGCGGCGATGCCTGAGTCGGCGGCCAGCTCACTGATGCCGGTTGAGCAGGCGCTGACGCGGTTGCTTGACGAAGCGAGGCCGCGATTGGTCAGTGAAACCGTTGCGCTGGCGCAGGCCGGTGGACGGGTGCTGTTTGAGGAGATCGTTGCCGCCTGTGATGTTCCGCCCTGGCACAACAGTGCCATGGATGGCTATGCCGTCGACAGCCGGTCATTGCGTACAGATGCTCCCCTTGTCGTCAGCCAGAGAATACCCGCCGGCGTAGCGCCTGAGGCGCTGGTGCCGGCAACTGCTGCCCGCATTTTCACGGGCGCTCCCATGCCTGAGGGTGCGGACGCTGTTGTCATGCAGGAGAACTGCCGCATGCAGGATGGCCAGGTTGTTGTGACATCGCCGGTAGCGTCCGGCGAAAATGTCCGGCGGCAGGGCGCAGACGTCGCCCGGGGCAGCACTTTGCTGCAGGCCGGCCATCGTTTGCGCCCTCAGGACATTGGTCTGCTGGCAGCCACGGGGCACGCAACAGTGCAGGTGGGTAGACGACCAAGCGTGGCGCTGATGACGACGGGTGATGAACTGGTCGAGCCGGGACAGCCGTTGCGACCGGGACAGATCTACAACAGCAATTTTTACACGCTGGCTGCTTTGTTGCGGGCCCTGGGTATTGAGCTGATTGATGCCGGAAGGGTTCCCGACACGCTGGCAGAGACCGAAACGGCATTGCGTCAGGCGGCGCAGCAGGCTGACTGCATTATTACCAGCGGTGGTGTGTCTGCCGGCGAAGAAGATCATGTGCGCTCGGCGCTGCAGCGCTGCGGAGAACTGGCAATCTGGAAGCTGGCGTTAAAACCCGGGAAGCCGTTTGCGTTTGGCAAAATCGATGGTTCGCTGCTGTTCGGGCTGCCCGGTAACCCGGTGTCGGCGTTTGTCACCTTTCTGTTGCTGGTCAGGCCGGCACTGTTGGCGATGATGGGCGCGACTGACAGCAGCCTGCCGGAGCGCGTCGAACGCTCCGGGTTTGCACTGCCTGTCTCGGGGCCGCGTCAGGTTTACTTGCGTGTATGTCTGCAAGGCGGTGCCGGTGACAGGGAATTACAGGTGCTGCCTGATCAGAGTTCCGGCGTCCTGAGCTCGGTTTCCCGCGCCGACGGGTTGGCTATCATTCCGCCTTTTACCGCGGTGGCGCCCGGCGATCAGTTGAGATTCCTGTCGTTTAGTGACATAGTTTATTGAAGTAGTTTACAGACCATATTCAACGCGCATTCGTCAGCAGTAGCGAGTATCCATTCCCATGTACGTGCCCCAATGGTTGCAATTGTATCCGGGCGTTCGCCTGACGGTGATGGCGGCTCTGTTGCTGGCACTGACAGGCTGCGAAATGTCGCAGCCTGAAAGCGTAACCTATTCCGGCTCCGAGCCCGATCGGGCGCCCGATGTGGCGGTGGTGGTGACGGAGCAGGCTGCGGCTGAAGCCGCGCGCGAAGACGCTGAACGCCACCGACGATACATCGCCAACATTCTGTACGACGGCATGCGTGCATTGCGCGCTGATCGGCTGATGACGCCCCCTGAAGACAGCGCCTACCACTATTTCAGTCGGGTATTGGCATTTGAGCCGGATAATGCAGTCGCCCATGATGGCATGCGCGACATCGCGTTACGATATTTGCAGTTGGCAGACACCGCGTCCAGACAGGGTCAGTTTGACAATGCGGAGTCATTCCTGCGCCGTGCCGAGAGTGTCAACGACGAGCTGCCAGCCATTGCTGATGCCAGGCAGACGCTGGCTACTGCGCGTGCCCAGACGCATAGCGTGCACACTCTGAATAATGGTGAACTGGCCGCGAGACAGCCGTCAGTTGCCCAACAACTCAATGATATTGCCCGTCTGGCGGCAGAGCACAATACTTTCGTACTGATTACGGCACCCAGCGACGAACTGGGCAGATGGATATACGCACAGTTGCAGGCGTCGATGACAGATTCACGGCTGCGGGCTGATATCGAAATCGGTGAGCAGGCCTCTGTTCGTCTGGTGTTGCCGCGCGCTACCTGAGCCGAATTCAATTATGCAAAAAAACGGTCACGGCTTCATCAATCTGACATATTGAGCTGATATTGTACCCACCATCGGCAGCAAGGGGGACAGTCCTGCTTCGCCGAGTGACAAGGTAATGACTCTTCGTGGAAGGTGAGTGATTAGCGTCGTCAGGTTTCAAACCGATTGATAGCAGTGGTTTTCTTCATTTTGAACCGGGTATGTCCCTGGCAAAAAGGACTGCCCGGTTTTTTTATGGCCGTGAGGATTGGCTGACGCGCCGCAATGGTCCCGGTCAGGGTGTTGCGCCCAAATGTCTGATGCCGGCGAGAATTTGTCGGCAGGTGATTTGCCCGACCAGCAGATTGTTGTCCGATACCACGGGTCTGCGCCGCTGACCCTTGGCAAGCATGTCATTGGCGACATTGATAATATCGTCGCTGATACGGGCTGAGTTGATATTCTCGGTAATCATGTGTTCGCTCACCAGCCCTACGGTGCCCTGACTGTACGTAGCAGCCAGTATGCCACGCAGACAGTCAAGTTCTGACAGGATTCCCAACAGCGTGCCATCTTCGCGAGTGACACAGAGCCCGGATACCTTGTTGCTGGTGATCAGGTCAACGGCTTCGTGAAGAGACGCATCGGGCGCTATGGTGATGGGTTTCTCCAGCATATAGTCTTTCAGATCGACGGAGCGCAGCATGGCATGATCTCTTGTTTTTTTGATTCGGAATATTGATTCAAGCGCCGGTGAACTGCTGATACCGGTCATCCGGTACCACTCATACCATTACCATCAGTCTACCCGCCACCCGGCAAGGTTTCAATCATGGCCTGGCAAAGTCTACCGGCGGCCGGCGCTTTCTGCTATTCGTCAGGATCCTGCTGTTTCAGTTTATGGACTTTGGCATGATGGCCACCGTGGCGGGATAACAGGTCGATTACTTGCTTCTCGTTGACGTTATCAGTGATTCTGACAAACAGCAGGATATGTCCTTCATCAACCTGTTGTTGCAGGTAATCCGCATCATTTTGCTGAATTATTTTTCCTGCCATGGCACCAATAGCGCCTACCGCAACAACGCCGCTGAGTGCCGCCAGCAAGGCGCCACCGAAAATGGCGGAAGAGGCAACGACGGCGCCCATGGCGCCGGTAGTGCCGACAAAAAACAGGCTACCCCCCAGCGAATCCTGCTGTTGGTTGGCGTCGTCCTTGCCCACAAACGCAGTGACAGGAGACTGCCCTGGTTCATGCGTGTTGTTGGTTTGGGTATAAAAGTCGCCCAGCGACTCGCGCACGGAATTTTCGCTTGCCAGCAGTCCGATATGGTCCGGACTGATGCCGGCGGAACGCAGGTCTTTGACGACGCTTTTGATACTCTGAGGATCAAAAAAAACCGCGATGGCTTCACGAATTGTTTTTTTACCGTTTGTGCTAGTCATAAGTTTCCTTATCCTTGGCGGGCTGATCAGCGCCCGGCTGCGAAATTGGAATGCGCTTATTTCTTTAACAACGATATCCGAGAATAACCATGTTGACAAAAAAAATCCACTGGCGTGTTTTTAACCGCAACAGACGCAGTCGCAGAGCACGAAAAAGCCCCGGTCAGGGCAGGAGTTCCGCTCTGATCGGGGCTTTGGGTATGAGCCGCTGCAGGCTACGCTTTACAAGGAGTCGAGGTAGTCTTCTACCTCTTTTTTGGCCTCTTCCTTGCTCTTGCCATAACGTTCCTGGACGATGCCTATCAGGCGTTCGCGGTTACCTTCAACACGGTCAAGGTCACTTTCAGTGAGCTTGCCCCAGTTAGATTGAACAGACCCTTTCAATTGCTTCCATTTACCTTCGAAAATGTCGTTATTCATATATTTCTCCTTGAGAAAATGAATTTGGCGTAATTTGCCGATGTAATTCAGCTGTGCCGATGATACAACGGGCGCCACGAGCAGTTTGTGTCATGACATGACATTGACCGTTCTTTGTTTTCTCGTGTTTTGCAGATCAGTCTATCAAAATACTATTGATATTTCTTTTCACTGCGTCACTCAGAGTATAGCAATACCGCACCGGCGGGCAACCCTGATTCAGCTAACACATGGGTAACGTCTGCGACCAATCGCTAGCGGCAGCTGGATTAGCTGGCAGGCTGCGCTATGGGTTCAGGGTCTCCTGCGGGAGTGCTTCGAAACAGCCGGGTCAGGTCTTCCAGAATGAGATAAAGCGAAGGTATCAGGAACAGAGTCAGTACCGTCCCGAAGGCGATGCCAAAACCCAGAGACAGTGTCATCGGTATGACCATCTGCGCCTGCATGCTGTTCTCAAACATGATCGGGAACAGTCCCAGAAACGTGGTCAGCGAGGTCAGCAAAATCGCGCGGAAGCGACTGGTGCCGGATTCGACCACTGCCTCGAGCATACTCATGCCGTCGCGACGCGCGCGGTTGACAAAGTCGACCAGAATCAGACTGTCGTTGACGATAACGCCGGCCAGTGCGACCAGGCCAAACAGCGACATCATGCTCAGCGTCGTATCAAACACGATGTGTCCTATCAATGCACCGATAAATCCAAAAGGAATAACGGCCATCACAATGAATGGCTGTGTGTAGGATTTTAGTGGCACTGCCAGCAAAGCGTAGATCAGGAACATGGCTGCCAGAAAACAGACAGCGATGCGTTGAATCAATTCCGCCTGTTCCTGGCTGGCGCCACCGAGGCCAAAGGTCACATCGGGATAGGTGGCCGTCAGTTCCGGTACAAAGTTTTGCATAATATCGCGGATAACCGCCGCCGACTGTGCCATCTCTGGGTTAACATCCGCTGTTACCGACACTGTGCGTTGTCGATCAATGCGCTGGATGGTGGAAAATCCTTCACCGACAGTGGCCTCGGCCACCTCGGAGAAGGGCACTTCGTCACCATTGGCGGTTCTGATACGCATGTTCTGCAGGCTGGCAATGGATTTGCGGTCAGCTTCGGGGTATCTCACCATGACTTTGAGTTCGTCGCGACCGCGCAGTAGCCGTTGCGCTTCTTCGCCGTAGAAAGCCTGCCGGACCTGGGTGCCGAGGTTGGTGGCGTTGAGACCTAACTGCTCGGCGTTGGGTTTGATGTTGAGACGAATCTCGTCACCACCGCGGCTGTAGGAGTTGGTGACATCAAACACACCGGTATATGCGCCAAGTTTGCGTTCGAGTGCGTTGGCTGCCAACTCCAGTTGCGCATAATTCGAACCCATCAACCGCAGGTTGATGGCCGAGCCACCACCGGCGCTGGTGCTGGAGAAAAAGCGCACATCGCGCGCCCCGGGAATCGTGCCGACCCGCGCCCGCCAGCGTTGTTCGATCTCCAGCGCGTCTACTGAACGTTCCTCCGCCTTGGTCAGTTCAACCAGGACTTCGCCACCGCTGTCACCGTTAGTGAACACCATGACATGGTCAACCGGGTTTTCGTCGGGGTACTCTTCGTTCAGGCTCAGGATGGCCTGTTCCATGCGTTCCAGTGCATTATTGCGGGCCTCGTATGATGAGCCTTCATTCATGTTGACACTGGCCTGAATAAAGTCGCTGGGTATGTTGGGGAAGAACTCAAAGCGCACCAGTCCGCCAATCACCAGCCCGGCACTGAGGATCAGGGCGGTGAGAAATAACGCTACTGTGGCATATCGGTTGGTCACAGCCTTGATCAATGCGGGCTTGTACACGTTATGTGTGAAATGTGACAAAGCTTTTGCGACGCGATGCTGGTAGCGTTCGAGCATACTGGCCTTTTTGGGCTTGATCTTCTTGATGCGGGTATGCGCCAGGTGCGATGGCAAAATCAGTTTGGATTCGATCAGTGAAAAGAACAGGCACAGAATAACGACCATGCCGATAGCTTCAAAGAAGGGCGCGACCTGCCCACCCACCAGTAACATGGGGGCAAAGGCTGCGATAGTCGTCAGTACACCAAACGTTGCGGGCACTGCCACGTGCTTGACGCCGGTTATCACATTATCCAGGCTATGGCCGTTGCGTGTGACTTCGGTATGAATGCTTTCGGCGGTAATAATGGCATCATCAACCACGATGCCCAGTACCAGGATCAGGCCGAACAGGCTGAGCATGTTGATGTCAACAGGGAACGGCCCCATTGGCATCAGAAAGATGGCTCCAAAGAAACTGATGGGGATGCCGACCATTACCCACAGTGCGATCTTCAGGCGCAGGAATGTGGTCAATACCAGAAACACCAGCATGGCTCCCATCAGCAGGTTGCCCAGCATCATGTTGAGCTGTGCTTTCAGGTAAAAGGCGTTGCTGCCCCAGCTGTCAATGCTGACACCGGGCGGAAAACTGCCCTGGTTCCGGTCAATGTATTCGGAGACGGCACGGTCAATATCGAGAACGTTCTGTTCCGGCGTCGCCATGATCTGAATGTTAAGCGATCGGTTGCCGTCAAAACGCGAGAAGTTCTCGGTCTCGACAAAACCATCAACGATGGTGGCGATGTCCCTGACCAGCAGACGGCTGCCGTCCGGGTTGGTGCGAAGTACGATGTTGCCAAATTCCTCGCCCGTATAAGCCTGCTCCTGTGTGCGCAGCTGGATGCGGCCGGTGTCAGTACGAATGGCACCGCCGGGTACGTCGATGGAGGCACTGCGAATCGCGGCAGCCACCTGTCCCATGGTCAGGCCATATTTGCGCAGTGTGTTCTCTGAAACTTCAATGGCGATTTCATAGTCGCGATCGCCCTGAATTTGAGCCTGGCTCACTTCCGGTAACAGAAGAATATCGTCCCGTATGCTCTGCGCCAGGGTTTTCAGGGCGCGGTCATCCAGGTTGCCGAATATGGATACCTGAAGTACCGGCTGGGTGATTTCTATCTCGCGGACGACAGGGCGTTCGGCGTCGTCAGGAAACGTGGAGATACGATCAATCCGGCTTTTGACCTCGTTGAGCAACTCCATGACATCATAGTTGCCCGACACCTCCATCATCATGCTGCCGGAACTTTCCCGCGCTGTTGAGTTGATGCGATTGATGCCGCTTAGCCCTTGTATGGCCTCTTCCATGGGAACCACAATGGCCAGCTCCACCTCTTCAGGCGCAGCACCGGGGTAGGCCATGCTGGCGGTGATCATGCGTGTTTCAAACTCCGGGAACACCTGGATTTTGATAAAAAACACCGATGCAAAGCCTGCTGCAATAATGAACAGCATCAGCAGATTGGCGGCGACCGAGTTCGAGCTGAACCAGGCAATAATGCCTTTATGTTTTGTGGTGGGTAAAGCCTTCATGATTGACCTGCATCCGGATTAACACGCATGCCCTCAATGGGGATGGCAACAGGTGACACAATCACGCTGTCGTTGTTGTTCAGACCTTCGTTGACGTAGACCCGGTCTCCCGCGCTGCGAATGACATTGACCTGACGCTGGCGCAAGCGCTGTTCCTGATCCATGACCAGTACCTGATTGCCATTGCGCAAAGCCTCCAGTGGCAGGTCGAATACACCCGTGACCCGGATGCCTTCAATGTCGGCATTAACAAAAGTGCCGGCCGGCAGGGCTGGTTGGCCAGACTGGCTGCGCAGTCCGTAGGGGTCATTGACGCGCGCAACGGCGTAATGCATTCGACTGTTGCTGTCGACGACGCCTTCAGTGCGAACAATCTCCGCCTGCCAATGATGGCGCTTACCAGCGACGTTGGCGGCCAGGGTTACTGACGCTGCGTTGGCGGGTGCCAGTTGTCCCGGTTCGGGTAGCCGCAGCCATCGCATATCACTGTCGCTGAGCGGCAAACGGATTTCGGCATAGTCAACGGCGAATACTTCTGCGATCTGTGCGCCGGTACCCAGGTACTGGCCAATGTCGGCGGATTTATCGCGTACCAGAGCGTCATAGGGTGCCCGCACGGTAGTTCGGTCCAGTTGCCGTTGCGCGCGGCGCAACTCGGACTCTGAATACAAAACACGGGCTTCAGCTTCACGCAGAAACGGAGTGCGCAGCGCGATTGCCGGGGCGTTTTCACGAGGCCTTCCGGAGAGGTCCCATTCCCTGGCGGCCTGATCTGCCTGCGCCCGTTGCTGTGCCAGTTGGGCCTGGGCAGTCAGCAGATTCGCCTGGGCCTGATCCACCGCCACTTCATAGTCGGCGGGGTCGATATTGAGCATGATTTCGCCTGCGCTGAAAAAGCCTCCGGAAACCAGTTTGTCGGATACGTCGGTTACCCGGCCCGACACCTCGGCGACTATCGTCGTCTGTGTGCGCGGAGCCACAGTGCCCTGGGAACTGACATTGATGTTCATGTCGACGCTGGTGACAATCATAATTTCAACCGGAACGACACGCTCGGCGGTAGGTGTGCTGGGAGGCTGTGGTCTGAGCATGATCATGGCAGTGGTTGCTGCAACGCCGGCAGTGATGATGAACAGGGGTAGCAGCCAGCGCCGGCTGGTTTGCCAAAGAGTCGATTTCATGTGAGTTCCTTGATGTGGTTCATGTCCGTATTTTTCAGTCATCAGTTTCGGCTGTCTGGTGCACCGGACAGACGTTCCAGTAACAATTCGTTGCTCAGCACTGCTTCCCGGTAGAAATGTCGCATTTGCTGCAATCGTTTCTTGGTGTCGGTCAACGCCGTCGGAATATTGTTGTCCGCGGTTTCCACAATGGACTGCATATGACGCATTCGCTGCAGATAGCCGTCAATCATACGCAGGAACGGAGCGTCACTGAGCTGATAATAGTCCTGGCGGTCGCCGGGAATTGTGACTTTCTCGATAAAGCCGATAGTGACCAGCATGCGGGCATTGGTGCTGACGCTGCCGCGGCTGACTTTCAGCTCCTCAGCCAGCTGGGCAAAGCTGACCGGTCCGCCGTGGATGATAAAGTAGCCGGCGATACGCCCGGCGATCCGTGGCAGGCCGTCGGTCTGGGAAGTCAGGCCCATTTGCTCGACAAAATAGCTCACCCCGTCGATGTCAGCATCCCGTGATGACGGTTGCCGGGCCGGAAGTGTATCAGCGGGATTTGTGTTGGTATGCATCAATGATTGCCAGGTTGTTTAGTTGTGACTGAATAGACTGAATGATATGCCATTGTGGTGCGCTGTGACATGTGGAATGTGGACATATGCGACAAACCGCCGTCCAGGCCGGTCAGTCGGTTAAGCGGTCAGTCTGTTGACTGAACCGGTTTTACATTCACGGCGTATCCATGACAAACACACTCACTTGCAATACTGGAAACTGGGTGTGTCGCGATTCGATTGACATGATGCAACGGAAGGTTCGACGGTTGTGCCCGGCCAGGTTTTACTTGCGCCGGGTTTTTTTATGTCCGGATAAGCCATTGCTTTGCGCCAGCGCATAAACTGGCCGGGCCGACGTTGTCATAATGCTCTGTTCGGGGTGCTGCTGAGCGGCAGATTCCGGAGATTGACAGGGAGCGATGAATTGATTGTTGTGGCGCGTTACAATAGGCTACGCCAACGCGGCAATGGTGACGAGCAATGATAAAACAGGTCGTTCCCTGATCTGTGAACATGGAGTTGAATATGACAGCAAAACAAGTGACAGATGAATTTTCGGTCGCAGAGCAGATTACTGCTGATGACGTGGATGTGTTGGCAGCGGCTGGGTACAAAACCATCATCTGCAATCGGCCTGACGGCGAAGCTGTCGGGCAACCACCGGTGTATGAAATCCAGGGAGCGGCAGAAGATCACGGTATGATTTTCCGTCACATTCCCGTGGTATCAGGCCAACTGAGCATGCAGGATATTGCCGAATTCACCGCGGCGCTGGATGAATGTCCGGCTCCCGTACTTGCCTTTTGCCGGACTGGCACGCGCTCGATACAGCTTTGGGGCCTGGTCAAGGGGCTCAAGGGCATGCCGCCCAAGGATATCGTCGAACGCGGCGCTGAACTTGGCTACGATCTGCGCGGCGTTGCCGGGTGGCTTGCGCAACAACAGCAGGAGTAGCGTGCGGCAGTGCCGCATAACTGAATGACAGGGCCACGCCTATGCGTTATTTCCCCGTTCTGAGTTGGGCCAGGTTATACACCTCGCAGCAATTCTCTGACGACCTGCTGGCATCGGTTATTGTCATGGTTATGCTGGTGCCGCAATCACTGGCCTACGCCATGCTGGCGGGCCTGCCACCCGAGATGGGGCTCTACGCCAGCATACTGCCACTGGTGGCCTATACCGTTTTTGGCACCAGCCGTGCCCTGTCGGTCGGGCCGGTTGCCGTTATTTCCCTGATGACAGCGGCAGCCATATCCGGACTGGGTCTGACGGATCCGGCGCAAATCGTCAGCGCTGCGATGACGCTGGCTTTGATGTCCGGTTTGTTTCTGGTCGTGCTGGGTATTCTGCGCCTGGGTTTTCTTGCCAATTTTCTGTCACACCCGGTGATTGCCGGCTTTATAACGGCCTCTGGCATTCTGATTGCGATCGGTCAGCTTCCTGCCTTACTGGGGCTGAGCGCTTCCGGGCATAATTTGCCCGAGCAATTACAGGCTCTGAGCGCTGCCGCTCTCAGTGCCTGGCCTGATCTGAATCTGCCTACCATAATCACGGGCCTGGCCACGCTGGTTTATCTTTTCTGGGCACGAAGCAAGCTGGCGCCGCTGTTGCGCAGGGCGGGTGTGTCGGATCGGCGCGCTGTCATTTCCGCCCGACTCAGTCCGATCGTGGCTGTTGTCGCCAGTGGAGCTGCAGCGTGGTACTTCAATCTCGGTGAGCGTGGCCTGGCTCTGGTGGGCGAAGTGCCGGCCGGACTGCCTGTGCCCGGGCTGCCGGCGTTATCATCAATTCCCTGGACGAGTCTGATGGGGCCAGCTGTGCTGATTGCCATTCTGGGATTTGTGGAATCAGTGTCTGTTGCTCAGGGGCTGGCGGCGAAGAAACGGCAACGTATAGATCCGAACCAGGAGTTGATCGGTCTGGGGGCTGCCAACCTGGCCGCCGGTTTTTCCGGTGGTTTTCCGGTCGCCGGCGGTTTCGCGCGCTCCGTTGTCAACTTTGATGCCGGTGCGGCAACGCCGGCCGCCGGTCTGTTTGCTGCCATATTGATTGCTGCGGCGACATTTGTCCTCATGCCGTTACTGGCCTGGTTACCCAAGGCGACCCTCGCTGCGACCATTATCGTCGCGGTCTGGTCGCTGGTCGATATTGCCATTGTCAGCAAGGCCTGGCGTTATTCCCGGGCGGACTTTATGGCCGTCACCGCGACTATTGTGTTGACGTTGCTGGTGGGCGTGGAGACGGGTGTCGCCGCCGGTATTGTGGTCTCCGTTCTGGTGCACCTGTACAAAAGCTCCCGACCCCATGTGGCGATTGTGGGAGAGATACCCGGCAGTGAGCATTTTCGCAATGTGACACGCCACCAGGTGATCACCCATCGCCATATTCTGTCGCTGCGTATTGATGAGAGCCTGTACTTCGCCAATACCCGTTATCTGGAGGACCTCATATACAAAGAAGTTTCAGAGCGCGGGGAGCTGCAGCATGTCATTCTGATGTGCAGCGCAGTCAACGAAATTGATCTGAGTGCCCTGGAATCACTGGAAGCGGTTAACCGACGACTGGCCGAGATGGGTATAAAGCTGCACATGTCTGAGGTCAAGGGCCCGGTCATGGATGCCCTGCAGCGATCACACTTCCTGCACGATCTGAGCGGCCAGGTGTACCTGAGTCAACATCTGGCCGTGCAGGATCTGGTCTAGGGAATCTCTCTCGCCGTTAACGCTCCACGGCGATAGCAACGCCCTGGCCACCGCCGATGCACAGCGTCGCCAGGCCCTTGTGGACATCCCTGCGGATCATTTCGTGAATCAGGGTGACCAGCACACGACAGCCCGAGGCGCCGATCGGGTGACCCAGGGCAATGGCGCCGCCGTTGACGTTGACCTTGTTCATGTCCCACTGCAGCTCTTTGCCCACGGCGAGAGACTGAGCTGCGAACGCCTCATTGGCTTCAATGAGATCGAGCTCGTCCAGAGTCCAGTCAGCCTTTGCCAGACAGCGTCGCGTGGCGGAAACCGGACCGATGCCCATGATGGCTGGGTCGACGCCAGCATTGGCCCAGGCTTTGATCGTTACCAGAGGTTTAAGCCCGGCCCGTTCGGCGGCAGCCCTGCTACAGACCACGACAGCTGCGGCGCCATCGTTCAGTCCCGAGGCGTTGCCAGCAGTAACGCTGCCGTCTTTCTTAAACACAGCAGGCAGCCGTGCCAGCGATTCGGCTGTGGTTCCGGCACGTGGCCCCTGATCCTGGTCTACGACCACAGCGCTGCCTTTGCGCTGTGGTATTTCAACCCCGATTATTTCGTTTTTGAACCGCCCTTCGGCAATCGCGTCATTGGCTTTCTGCTGCGACAGTGCCGCAAACGCATCCTGCTCGGCGCGGCTGATACTGTATTTCTCTGCCAGGTTCTCAGCGGTAATGCCCATGTGGTAGTCATTGAAAGCATCCCACAGACCGTCATGCAACATGGTGTCAACTGCCTGCCAGTGCCCCATTTTTTGCCCTGTCCGTGAGTTGGGCAGCACATGCGCTGACCGGCTCATGTTTTCCATGCCACCGGCCACGATCATTCCGGCGTCGCCACTGGCGATGGCCTGTGCGGCCAGGTGCACCGCTTTGAGACCGGAACCACAGACCTTGTTGATCGTCATGGCTGGCGTTTCGAAGCCCAGCCCCGCGTTCACACTTGCCTGCCGTGCAGTATTCTGGCCGCAGCCGGCAGTGAGCACATGACCCAGAATGACCTCGTCAATCTGCTCCGGGCTGATGTTGTTGGCTGCCAGCAATTTTCTGATGACCTGGCTGCCCAGATCGGCGGCAGTGATGGCGGCGAGATCGCCCTGAAAGGTACCAATGGCGCTGCGCCCGGCAGCGACGATAACTAAATCCTGCATAATTGTTGCCTGTAGACTCTGTTACGTAAGAAATTATGGACAGATATCACCGGTTGAAACGATTGGCAATTAGCTGTTCAACCACTGACGGATCTGCCAGCGTGCTGGTATCACCCAGATTGTCAGTTTCGTTGGCCGCGATTTTGCGCAGAATCCGCCGCATGATCTTGCCCGAGCGGGTTTTGGGCAAGCCGGGCGCGAACTGAATGATATCTGGCTTCGCGAACGCGCCGATCTCTTCTGCCACGAAGGCGATCAGTTCTTTGCGCAATGCCTCCGACTCTTCAACATCGAGCATCAGCGTGACATAAGCGTACACCGCCTGACCCTTGATGTCGTGCGGGAAACCAACAATGGCCGCTTCAGCAACGGCCGGGTGCAACACCAGGGCGCTTTCAAGCTCCGCAGTACCCAAGCGATGGCCGGATACGTTGAGAACATCGTCAACGCGGCCGATGATCCAGTAATATCCGTCCTCGTCCCGCCGCGCGCTGTCGCCGGTGAAATAGTAACCCGGATAGGCCGTGAAATAGGTGTCGATGCAGCGTTGATGGTCCCCGAATACGGTGCGAATCTGACTGGGCCAGCTTTGAGTTATCACCAGATTGCCTTTGCCGGCACCGGTGATGATATTGCCCTCTGCGTCCAGAAGTTCGGGCTTGACCCCAAAGAATGGCAATGTTGCCGAACCGGGTTTCAAATCCGTGACGCCGGCCAGCGGACTGATCATGCTGGCGCCGGTTTCGGTTTGCCACCAGGTGTCGACGATGGGGCAACGTTTTTCGCCGACTATATTGTAATACCATTCCCAGGCTTCCGGATTGATCGGTTCACCGACCGAGCCCAACAGGCGCAGCGACTGTCTGGAGGTTTTTTGCACCGGCGCATTGCCCATACTCATCAATGCCCGCAGTGCGGTGGGTGCCGTGTAAAAAATATTCACCTGATGTTTGTCGATGACTTGCCAGAAGCGAGAGGCATCGGGGTAAGTGGGTACGCCTTCAAAAACAAGTGACGTGGCACCATTGCAGAGTGGGCCGTAGACAATATAGCTGTGACCTGTGACCCAGCCGACATCGGCCGAGCACCAGAAGACTTCGCCTTCGTGATAGTCAAAGATATATTTGTGGCTGATGGCGGCGCTCAACAGGTAACCGGCAGTGGTGTGCAAGACCCCTTTGGGCTTGCCGGTGGATCCTGAGGTGTACAGGATAAACAGCGGATCTTCGGCATCCATGACTTCGGCCGGACACTGGTCGTCCACCTGGCCGATAGCATCGTGGTACCAGATATCCCGGCCCTCGTGCCACGACACATCGGCGTCAGTGCGTTTGACCACCACAACGCTGTGAACGTCCGGGCAATGCACGAGCGCTTTGTCGACGTTGTCTTTCAGCGGAATTATCTTGCCTCCGCGTACACCCTGGTTGGCGGTAATGACCGACCGGCAATCAGAGTCCTGTATACGGTCCTTGATGGCATCGGGTGAAAAACCGCCGAAAACCACTGAGTGAATTGCGCCGATGCGAGCGCAGGCCAACATCGCGTAAACCGCTTCGGGAATCATGGGCATGTAAATGCAGACCCGGTCACCTTTTTTGACGCCGCGTTGTTTCAGTACGTTGGCCAGCCGGCATACCGCCTGGTGCAGGTCGCGATAGGTGATATGCAGGCTGTCACCGGGATCATCACCCTCCCAGATCAGGGCCGTCTGATCGGCGCGCTGGGGCAGATGCCGGTCGACGCAGTTCCAGCAGGCATTGAGTTTGGCGTCTTTGAACCACGCCACATCGGCCTTGCTGAAGTCACCGCTCAGGACATTCGTCCAGGGCTGGAAAAAGCCCAGAAATTGCTCGGCCTGTTCGCCCCAGAACGTTTCCGGGTCGTTGATGGACTGCTCATACATGCGCTGGTATCCGGCCTTGTCGATCAGGCTGTGAGCGGCCTTGTCAGGATCAACCGGATAGATGTTGGTGTGCGACATGATGCTCTCCTTGGTTAGGGCTCTATTTCTACTTTGCCGTTTTTATTTTTTCAGAGTCACTTCAATATTGTCGATCAGGCGGGTGGCACCGACAAATGCGGCGGTGACGATGACCAGATGTTGGTCTGCGGCATTGGCCGGCGCCAGCGTGTCAGCCTGGCAAATGTTGAAGTAATCGGGTTTTATACCATGGGTTATGAAGGATTGCTGCGCCTCGCGCTCCAGGGCCCGAAAATCCTGGGCGCCGTGAGTCAGGCGCTCGGCTGTTTGTGTCAGTGTCTGGTAGAGTTGTCGCGCCGTTTCTTTCTCCGCGTCGCTGAGGTAACCATTGCGCGAACTGAGGGCGAGGCCGCCAGTGTCACGTTCAGTGGCAACGCCGATAATGTCGATACGAAAACACAGGTCGCTGGTCATTTTACGAATGACCTGGAACTGTTGGTAGTCTTTCAGACCGAATATTGCGATATCCGGCTGAACGAGATTGAACAGTTTGCTGACCACGGTGGCGACACCATCAAAGTGGCCGGGGCGACTGGCACCGCAATGGCGTTCTGATATAGCCGGGACACTGACCACGGTATGGTCGTCCAGGCCGTTGGGATAAATGTCGCTCACGGGCGGGGCAAACAGACAGTGGCAACCCGCGGTCGTCAGTTTTTCGATGTCGGCGTCTGGTGTGCGCGGGTAGGTGTCCAGATCTTCGTTGCGGCCGAATTGCATCGGATTGACAAAAATGGTGCTGACCACAAAATCGGCCCGGGTAACAGCTGTTTCCACCAGCCTGATATGACCCCGGTGCAGATTGCCCATGGTGGGCACCACGGCGATGCGCTTGCCGGCGCGTCGAATGTCATCCAGTAGCGCCCTGAGTTCGTTGACATGATGAATGATCCGCATATCAGCGCTCCCGGTGTTTAGTCAAAGCTGTGTTCTGCCGCGGGGAAGGCGCCCGTTCTGACGGCATCAGCATAACCTCTGATGGCGCCGGCAATGCCGTTGTCTGATTCGGCCAGAAAGTTTTTCACAAATTTTGGCCGGATCGGAGAAATGCCCAGCAGGTCATGCAGTACCAGAACCTGACCGGTTGTGTGAGGTCCGGCACCAATGCCGATGACAGGAATGCTCAGGGTTTCCGTGATGCGCTTTGCCAGCGCTGTCGGAACACACTCCAACAGCAAAATGCTGGCACCGGCCTCTTGCAGCTGCTCGGCCTCCCTGATCATGTTTTGCGCTTGCACCGGATCACGACCCTGCACCAGGTAGCCACCAATGCGATTGATGGACTGTGGGGTCAGGCCCATGTGAACACAGACCGGAATGCCGCGTTCTGCCAGCAGACGAGTCGAGCTGGCCAGCCAGGCACCGCCTTCAAGCTTTACCATCTCGGCGCCGGCACGCATCAGGGCAGCCGCGTTCTCGAGCGTTTCGGTTTCCGAGGAATAACTCATGAACGGCATGTCTGCCATCAGAAAGGCACGGCTGTTGCCCCGTTTGACACACTGTACATGGTAAACCATGTCTGCCATCGTTACCGGCAGGGTATTGTCGTGGCCCTGCAGCACCATGCCCAGCGAATCACCCACCAGTATGACCTCGACCCCGGCGTCGTTGAGCAGACCGGAAAAACAGGCGTCGTAGGCGGTCAGGCAGGCAAATTTGAGACCGTCGGCGCGAATCTTGTTCAGCGTGCTCAAAGTGATGTGTTTTTGTGTGGATTGTGAACTCATGCGAAGCCGCCTCCTGAGTGCCAGCTTAGCGTGACAGATGATGTCACAGCAAGGTCGGTTTGGGGTTGAAGTAGTGCGTTCCCTGAGGCGCAGTCATGATCTGGTTGACCAGTTGCCGGTAGTCTTCATCATGACTGACCAGATCCAGATCGGTACTGTTGACGATCAACAGTGGAGAGCGGTCATAGTAGTGGAAGAACGAGGTATAAGCGTCATTCAGTCGGCTCAGGTAATCGGCTTCAATGGTTTGCTCGGCAGCAATGCCGCGCTTCTGTATGCGTTGCAGCAGGACCTGCGTAGGCGCCTGCAGGTATATGACCAGTTCCGGAACCGGGGCGTCTATGGTCAGGTGTTGATACACATTCTGATACAGCAGAAACTCATCCGGGTCCAGATTCTGACGGGCAAACAGCATGTCCTTGTCGATCAGAAAGTCGGCGATCCTGACCGGCTCGAACAGGTCGTCCTGTTTCAGTTCCTGCAATTGCTGTGCGCGCTGGAACAGGAAAAAAAGCTGGGTTGCCAGCGCATGTTGTTTCGGGTTGCGATAGAAGCGTTCGAGAAAGGGATTGTCCTCGGGTTTCTCCAGCACGATGTCGTAATTGAAAGTCTCGGCCAGACGTTTGGCCAGGCTGGTTTTGCCGACACCTATGGGACCTTCGACGGCGATATAGTGCGGTATGCGTGCCATCAGTCAGTTGACTCCGGTTTGCGTGGTTTACGCCGACGTTTGCGCGGTGTCTTGGGACCTTGCAGGGCATCGATCATCGCATTCTGGGCGTCGCTATCCACCTGCTGAAAGCGGGTCCACCAATCACCCAGGCCGTTGAGCTGCTCACCGGCTGCCTCGCGCAATAACAGGAAGTCGTATGCCGCGCGGAAGCGGGGGTGCGTGAACGCGATCTCAACGCTGCGCCGGTTGCGCGGGCTCAGGCGCAACTGCAGCTCCCAGATCTCCCGCATCATTGCCGTGAAGCGCTTGGGAATGGCGGTGTATTTCAGTTGCTCAACAATGACGTCACCGGCACATTCCTGCAACACGCCCAGTGTCGGCACCTTGTTGCCACAGTCCTGGCGAATGGCATCCTGCAGCGGTGGCCACAACAGAGCGGCGTACAGAAAAGCGGGGGTAACTGACTTGCCGTCGGCCAGGCGATTATCGGTATTGCGCAGCGCCAGTGTTAACAGCTTGCTGTCGATATCATTGTCGTCATCCTGCAGACATTCCAGCGTTGGCCGGAACAAATAGTCAGCGACCTTGTACTGACGGAGCAGGGCAAAGGTTTTCTCTGCGCTGCCATTGGTAAACAGTTTGACGGTTTCATCGAACAGGCGGGCGGAAGAAATCGATTCCAGCAGCGTTGCCAGACGCGGGATGGGTTCTTCGGTGTGCTGCTCAATGCCGAAATCGAGTTTGGCTGCCAGTCTGATCGCGCGCAGGATTCGAACCGGGTCTTCGCGGTAGCGGGTTTCCGGATCACCGATCATGCGGATCAGGCGTTGTTCTATGTCGGGCAGGCCGTTAACAAAATCCAGAATCATGAACTGGTTTGTTGTGTAATACAGGGCATTCACCGTGAAGTCACGACGCACAGCATCTTCGGCGATATTGCCGTAAACGTTGTCGCGTAAAATCATGCCAGTGCTGGAGTGCGCAGAATCAAGGTGCTTGATGTGTTTGCGCGATTCTCCCTCAGTGACCTCGGTTTCTATTTCATGGTGCGCGCGAAACGTTGTTACCTCAATAATTTCCCGGCCGTAGCGCACATGGACAATCTTGAAACGGCGGCCAATGACACGGGAGTTGCGGAACAGATCTCGCACTTCCTCAGGCGTGGCATTGGTTGAAATATCAAAGTCCTTGGGGTGGCCGTCAAGCAGCAGGTCCCGCACGCCGCCGCCCACCAGAAATGCCTGGAAACCGGCGTCGTTGAGCCGGTACAGGACTTTCAGAGCGCTGGCAGAAATGTCCTTGCGCGAGATATTGTGTTTTTCGCGGGGGACAACGGTAACCTTGTTGACGTCGATATCGAGGTTCATTCGACGCAGGTCGTCGCGCGGATCGGATGACTGGCGGTGGCGGCCTGACTGTTGTGTGGTTTTCCGGGGCTGTCTTGATCTGCTTGCCTGGCCGCTGTTACGGGCATCGGCAGGCTTGACAGGAGCCGCTGGCTTGGCAGGTTCAGCGTCAACCTTGCTGGTTTTGCCGAAAAGCAGTCGGGTAAGCTTTTTTAACATCAGATATTCTGTATCCGTTCACATAGCATTCGGCACCGCTGTCGTGAAGACAATGGCATAAGACCTAATAATACACTGAAGTGGCAGAGCTTTGCAGAGATTTGCAGGGATTTGCAGAGAGAAATGCTCTGGGGGGTGACTCGACCCCCCCGCAAGGAAGGTATTTGATTATTTTTATTATTATTTCTTTTTGTTGTTGTTCAGGGGGCACCAAATTTAATGCCTGAGCTCTAAACAGTACCAGTAGCAATCAGCAACTTGCCGACCCATGCCTACTTGCCCATTTTGATTATTGTTGTTGTTATTTTGCACCCATTCAGGATGCCATTTTTATTGTTATCAAGCGTTATTATTGTTGTCTGTTTTTATTGTTATTGCGGTATATAGAGCAGGAAGCGTGCCATAAATAAAAAGATTTTTAAAAACAGTATGTTGGTTATTTGAAGGGGTTTGTCATGTGGCTTGAGCCACACAAAGTGTTACCAAATTTCTCTTGTGCCGTGGGTAGATGGGTATCGGTAACAGTTTTTGTTCGGGGGTTTCTAGGCCTGTTTCTTTTTGCGGGGGAGGCCGAAACGCTGACGTCGCTCCCAAAGACATTTGCGGCTGATGCCCAGCTTTTTCGCAAGTTGGGTTTCATTCATCTGGTCCTGATGCTCCAGCACAAATTTCTGGAAATAGTCTTCCAGCGAGAGCTCTTCCGCAGCGTCGCCCTCGTCACCGGTATCCGACGCATCTATGGTGCGCTCCAGCAGTGAGCGAATGGCACGTTTGCTGCCACTCAGGTCGATTGCCAGCAATTCGGTACCGATATCTTCATTTTCAGCCAGCACCACGGCCCGCTCGATTGCGTTCTCAAGCTCTCTGACATTGCCCGGCCAGGGGTAGGTCGAGATCGCCTGCGTGGCCTCCTCGGTAAAGCGCAGCATGGGGGACTTCAGGCGTTTGCAGGTCCGCACCAGTATGGCGTCAGCTAGCTCCAGAATATCGTTACCGCGCTCTTTCAGTGGCGGCAGCAGCAAGGCCATAACGTTGATCCGGTAGTACAGGTCTTCGCGGAATTCACCATCAATAACCAGTTGTTTGAGGTCCCGGTGGGTTGCAACCACCAGGCGCACATCCACCTTGCGTGATTGTACCGAGCCTACCTTGCGTATTTCGCTTTCCTGCAGAACTCTCAGCAAACGCGCCTGGGCCTCAAGCGGCAATTCACCGATTTCATCCAGAAACAGCGTGCTCCCGCTGGCGGCTTCAACGAGTCCGGTGCGGTTCGCGGTGGCGCCGGTGAAAGCGCCTTTTTCATGCCCGAAAAGCTCCGATTCAATCAGGTTTTCCGGGATTGCCGCACAATTGACGGAAATCATTTCCGACTCGTGCCGATCACTCAATCGATGAATCGCACGGGCGACCAGTTCCTTGCCGGTGCCCGACTCTCCATTGATCAACACAGTGGAGTTGGTTTGTGCGACTTTTCGGATACGGCGGAACAGTTCCATCATTTGCGGACAGCTGCCGATCATGCCCGGCACGGGCGGTTCAGGCGGAGGCTCGTGCGACTTGGCGGCGGGTTGCCGGTCGGCGTTTTCCTTGATGATGCGGGCAACAGCCTGCAGCATTTCCTCGTGTTCAAACGGTTTGGGAATGTAGTCAACGGCTCCCATTTTCATGGAGTCGATTGCCGAGCGCAGGCTGGAGTAACTGGTCATGATCAGCACCGGTGTCCGGGTCGCCTTGATCAGGTCGGTACCGGGTGCGCCAGGCAGCCTCAGGTCACTGATGACGATATCAAACTGTTTGTCGCCCAGTTGCTCAAGCGCCTCTTTCACGGAGCCGGCTTCGCTGACCTGATACTCGTGGCGCTCCAGCAACCGGCGAAGTGCGGTGCGGATTACCTGTTCATCCTCTACAACCAGAACTTTGTGCTGTGCAGTCATGTGTGTACTCAATTACT
Source organism: Pseudohongiella sp. (assembly GCF_011050365.1). Taxonomy (GTDB): domain Bacteria; phylum Pseudomonadota; class Gammaproteobacteria; order Pseudomonadales; family Pseudohongiellaceae; genus Pseudohongiella. The sequence goes on along the minus strand of NZ_DRFV01000017.1, from coordinate 214,598 downwards.
GGAGGCCGGAATGATTAAATCAGCCTTCAAGCGTGTTTTCATCATAACAGGGAAAACTCAGGATTACTCGTGTTCCGGGGTAGTCCTGGCGCTGTGATGCCTTCATTATATCAATATGTCCGTCGAGGTTTTCAACCAGGCTGTAGACCAGGGCAAGACCCAGTCCGGTGCCGTCCCCGGGTTCCTTGGTGGTGAAAAATGGCTCAAAAACCCGATCCTTGAGATCGTCGGGGATGCCCGTGCCTTCATCGCTGACGCTGACCTGCACAGATGCTGCGATACGCTCGCATTCAATTTTGATGGTGCTGTCCGGCGGACTGGCATCGCGGGCGTTATTAATGAGGTTGACCAGGATCTGCAACAGTTGCTGTGAATCTCCCAGCAGGCGGGCATCGGCAGCACACTGGATATCGAAACGTATTTCTTTGCCTTTTTTATTCAGGGAGACCAGGGTGATCGCTTCATCAATGCTTTCAGCGATACTGACCACTTCCCGGCGACGCTCGGTTTTATTGTGACTGCCGCTGTGCGCAAAATTGACCAGCGACTGCACGATCCTTGATGTCCGGTCAGTCTGCTCGATGATCTGTCGCGCCATGGTGCGCAGCTCATCATTTTGCGTTTCGTCGCGAATATTCTGCGCCAGGCAGGCGATGCCGGTGATTGGATTGCCTATCTCGTGGGCGACACCGGCCGCCAGCCGGCCAATGGACGCCAGTCGCTCACTGTGCGCCAGCTCCTCTTCCAGCAATTCGGTTTCGGTAAGGTCCTCCAGCAATACAATGACGCCGTCCTGACGGATGCGCAAACTGGCGGACTTCTCGATAACGGCCTTGTGCAGACTGATATAACGCTTACTGCCCTGAACCGTCACGGCCTGCTTGTGCAGATGTGCTGATTCGGCGCTGCGAAAGTTGTTGATCAGGCTGTACCAGGGTTGGCCGATTTCGCTGATGTGCAGGCCCACGGCCTCGTCGCTGTTGAGGCCGGTCAGGGTCTCCATGGCGTGATTCCACATCACGATCTGGTCTTCGGGGCCTAGCGAGCACACGCCCAGCGGCAGTTCCATCAGAATCTGCCGGTGATAACGTCGCAGGTTGTCCAGGTCCGCGGCCATGCCGGACAGGTTGCTGCGGTAGGCTTCGATGCGGCTCTCAATGGTCGTGACATCCGTGGTGCCCGGTTCGCTGTTGGAGGAGAATGGCAGAAACCGGTCTATCAGATCATGCGCTATGGCGGGTCCCAGCAGGCCGGAAAGATTGGCCTCCAGGCGGCTGCGCAACAGCCGCAAAGAGTGGGGGCGCGTGTCCTGTCGCTCCATATTAAGATCGCGCAAGGCCTGCACGACTTCGCGGGTGGCGGTGCGCTCGCCCAGCGGTTTGGTGAGCTGAGTGATGAATTCTTCCGGTGATGCGGCTCTTAATCCGGCGCGCCGTTGGCGGCGCAGATTGTCAACGGAGCAGATGTCAGCCGAAATGCGCTCTTCCTTGGAGCTGCGCGTCATCACCGACACCAGCATGAACATGGCGACATTGCACACCAGTGACAGTGCCACAATGCCGCGCGTGTCCATATTGCCCAGTGTGACCAGATTGGTGCTGGCGATGACCGGCAGCACCAGGAATATGACCCAGATGGCAGTGCCAACTGCCAGTCCGGCCATAAACCCTTTCTTGTTGCCACGTGGCCAGTACAGCAGTGCAATAATGGCGGGCAGGAATTGCAGGCTGCCGATCAGCCCGATGTTGCTGACTGCCCGAATGCTCTGGTCGTCGCTCGGCATGTAATAGAACAGAAATCCGCCCCAGATCAGCGCGGTAATCAACAGGCGCCGTTTCCACAACAGCCAGCGGTAAATGTCCTGCTTGGCGGTGGGCTGCCATACCGGCAGTATCAGGTGGTTCAGGCACATGGTGGACAGCGCCAGAGTGATGACAATTATCAGGCCGCTGGCGGCAGACAGACCGCCAACAAAGCCGATCAGCGTGAACAGCTCCGAGCCGTAGTCCATGCCCAGTGTGACGGTGAAATATTCCATGGGATTGGCGCTACCGGCTTTGAGTCCGGCCCACAGGATGGGCAGTACTGGCAGGCTGAGCAGCAGGAAGTACAGCGGCAAACCCCAGCTGGCGATGGTCAGCGCCCGTGGATGGTTGTTTTCATGAAAAGTCATGTAAAACATTTGCGGGGTGGCGACCGCGGCGGTGAAAAAAACCAGCACCATGACCTGGAAGGTGCCCGGCGGCGCCGGTTCTTTCAGTTGTTGCAGCAGCTCCGGCTGCTCCCGTAGCCACTGATCCATGGCGTCCATGCTGCCAAAGCCGGTGTACACGGCAAAACCACCGACCAGCAACAGGGCAACCAGCTTGACCAGCGATTCGAAGGCAATTGTCATGACCAGGCCTTCGTGACGTTCCCGGCCAGAGCCTTTGCCGGTACCAAAAAAGATGGCGAACAGTGTGATCAGAATACAAAAACTCAATGCCAATGTGGTTTGTGATGCGTCGGGCGAAAGCAGGCCGACAATATTGGCAACGGCCTGGATTTGCAGGGACAACAGTGGCATTACACCCATCATCATCACCAGCGTGGTCAGGGTACCCGCCCACGGGCTGCGGTAGCGAAATGCCAGCAGGTCGGCCAGGGAGCTGAGCTGGTAGGTTTTGGTCAGGTTCAGAATCGGGCGCAGGAAGATGGGGGAAAGCAGAAACGCCAGTGAAATTCCGATAAACGGTGCCAGATAACCAAAGCCGTCCCGGAATGCATTGCCGGTGGCGGCAAAATAGGACCAGACACTGGCGAAAACACCCAGCGACAATACATACACCACAGGATGACGGACAATTCTCTCGGGAATCCAGCCCTTTTCAGTAATAAAGGCGATGCCAAACAGGATGGCGAGATAGCCGATCCCGATGGCAAACAGGGTGCTGAGTTCAAAGCTCATCGGCGTTCTGTTCCCGGTAGGCCCAGGCGGCCAGTGCGATGACGGCAAAACAGATCACAAACGGTCGATACCAGGCGCCATCCACATCCAGTGCCCAGTCGACACTGAACAGAAACAGTAGATAGGTGAAAACCAAAAAGATCAGTGTTGATGGTGGTATGTACATGGTCGTTGTTGTCAGCTGAACGAAGAATTGACGGGAATAGTAGCTAACTTGGGTACGCGCTGTATATCCCAGTTTGGAATCGCCCATGCCACCTGCTCGGCGGGCGGCGCCCGACGCAGTTCTGCCGGTGGTTGCTGGCGCAGAAACATCAGTGCTTCGAAAAGATATGTGCTGGCGCTGTCGCGCTGCAAGGGGCGGGCAAAATGCTGTTTGCTCAATTTCTGTCCACGATGATTGGTTGCCACGGGAATATGGGCGTATGCCGGTTGCTGATATCCCAATGCCTGTTGCAGGGCAATCTGCCGGGGAGTGGAGTCCAGCAGATCATGGCCGCGCAAAACATCAGTCACGCCCTGCCACTCATCATCGACCACCACGGCCAGCTGGTAGGCCATCAGCCCGTCACGGCGACGCAGCACGAAGTCGCCGCAGCCGTGACGCAGATTCTGGGAATACCGGCCCTGAATGCGATCGTCAAACGCGCATTCCTGGTCCGGTAGTTTTAAGCGGATCGCACTGCTGCCGGTCGGGGATGTGTCGCGTGAGCGACAAAAATTGTCGTACACGCCACCCAGCGCTCTGACCCGTTGGCGTGAGCAATCACAAGGGTAGGTCAGGTCGTGCCCGGTGAGTTCAGTCAGTGCAGTTTCATAAGCATGCAGCCGTTGGCTTTGATACAGCACCGGCCCGTCCCAGGTCAGGGCAAGGTCTTCCAGGGTAAGCAGAATCTGATCGGCAGCGCCGGCGGGTTCGCGGGCAGGGTCAAGATCTTCCATGCGCAACAGCCATTGACCGCCGCGCGAACGGATGTCCAGGAAGCTCGCCAGTGCGGCGAGCAGGGAACCAAAGTGAAGGGCCCCGCTGGGTGACGGGGCGAACCGGCCAATGATGTGGTCGCTGGCGGCAGTCATCAGAGGAGGATCAGGCGCCCCACTGCTTCTCGCGAATTTCGTCCAGCGTTTTGCAGTCAATGCACTTGTCTGCTGTTGGACGGGCTTCAAGGCGACGAATGCCGATTTCGATACCACAGGACTCACAGAATCCGTAATCGTCCTGGGCTATTTTTTCGATCGTGGAGTCGATTTTTTTGATCAGTTTGCGTTCACGATCGCGGGTCCGCAGCTCCAGACTAAATTCTTCTTCCTGGGTGGCACGATCGGCCGGGTCGGGGTAATTGGCCGCGTCATCCTGCAAATGATGGACTGTACGGTCGACCTCTTCCATTAACTGATTGCGCCACTGGCGCAGAATCATCTTGAAATGTTCTCTCTGGTTCTCGTTCATGTACTCCTCTCCCTTTTTGACTTTATAGGGAGTGAAGTTCTTTAATACCGACGAGCTGACAACAGGTGTTTCTTTCTTGGACATGGTGAACCAGGCCTCATACCCTCGCGGGTTTTCCAGAATTCTGACACTTTGTCCCTGATACCGGCATGCCGGTAAAAGGATCCGGCGGGCAGAGCAGGGTGATCAGAATTGTACTCTCAACAGTAGCGCGATCCTGCGCGCTTGCCAACAGAAGTATAGCCGAATCGGGCACTACACACTCCGGTGCAGGCGGGTCCAATACGGCAAGCGCAGAAGGCTACCAGATTATTAGCGCGCAGGCTACAAAAAATGCTATGTTCGCCGCTCCTGGGAACGCCCTTGCTATTCACGGCCGACGGGGCATTATGCAGACCAATTATGTCAGTTATAAAACGCATGTCAGATTTCACTCCGGTTGCAGCAGACAGAGCCCGGCTGGTTAACCCGTTTCGCGTCATGGATGTCCTTGAACGTGCCCGACAGCTCGAGACGGCTGGTGGCGATATCGTGCACCTTGAGGTCGGAGAACCGGATTTTGCCACGGCGCCGCAAATTGTCACGGCCGGTGTCAAGGCGCTGCAGGGTGGCCATACGGCCTATACACCGGCGGCGGGGCTACCGGCCTTGCGTGAGCGCATCGCTGAATTTTATGCCGGTCATCACGGCGTTACTGTTGATCCGTCCCGTATTCTGGTGACCCCCGGTGCCAGCGGCGCACTGGTGCTGGCGTCCAACCTGTTGCTGAATTCAGGTGATACGGTACTGATGCCGGACCCTTCCTATCCCTGCAATCGGAACTATGTGCATCTGGTTGGTGCCAGGGCCGCATTGATTCCGCCGGCTTCTCCGGGTCGGCCGGCGCCCTCACTGGCTCAGCTCGATAGCGCCTATAACCCTACTGTCAAAGGTCTGTGGCTGGCATCACCTGCCAATCCGACCGGTGCCGTGATTCATGAAACGGAGATGCAGGCGCTCAGCGATTGGGCGGCAAAACGTCGCGTGCACCTGCTCATGGACGAGATTTACCAGGGCCTGGATTATGCAGAGAACCCGTCAGCCACACGCGCCATGGGTAACCTGCCGTCAGCCCTGAAATGCAATCCGGAAAACCTGGTGGTAAACAGCTTCTCGAAATACTTTGGCATGACCGGTTGGCGTGTTGGCTGGCTGGTCGTGCCTCAGGCGCTGGCAGCGACGGCCAATATTTTGGCGCAGAATCTGTTTATCGCCGCGCCCACGCCGGCACAGCACGCCGCTTTGCGGGCATTTGATGACGACGTCATTGCCGTGCTGGAACAGCGTCGGGACGCTTTTCGGCAGCGTCGTGACTTTCTCTGTGACGCCCTGCGGTCGATCGGGTTTTCCTTGCCCTGGCAGGCCGATGGTGCGTTTTACTGCTACGCGGGCATTGAGCGCTTCGCCGATGACAGCGAGGCGTTTTGCCGCATGTTACTGGAGGAACACGGGGTTGCGGTGACACCGGGCACCGATTTCGGTGACCATGACGCCAACAGCTATGTCCGCTTCGCCTTCACCAGCGCCATGCCAAGACTTGAGCTGGCGGTGCAGCGACTGCAGCGGGCGCTTGATTAAGCCTGATCCTGTTCAGATTCTGCCAAGCAGGGCGACATCATTTTCGTTGACCATGATAAAACCGTTGCCGCTTTCATGGGGGATGGTTTTCAGAGACTTGCCCCGGCACGGACCGGAAATGCACTGGCCGTCCTCAACCACAAACAGTGCGCCATGGGTGGCGCACTGAATGAAGTTGCCGTCCGGATCCATGAACTGGTCTTCCAGCCATTCCAGCGGCGTGCCCAGGTGCGGGCAGTAGTTATAATAGACGTAGACCCGGCCGTCCTTTTTTACTGCGAACAGGTATTTGCCAGTGACTTCGAAGCCTTTGGCCCGGCCTTCCTCGATCTCGTTCTGGTGACACAGGGTAATCATTGCTTTGTTTGTCCCCCCGATACTCAGGCCAGCGCCTGACTGAAGTCATGCAACAGGTCATCAATGTCTTCGATGCCGACTGACAGCCGGATCATGTTGTCGCCAATACCCATGGAAGCCCGACGCTCGGCTCCCATTTCGAAAAATATGGTGTGGGCAACCGGAATCGCCAGTGTCCGGGTATCGCCCAGATTGCTGGAAGCGATAACGCACTGCAGTCTGTTCAGGAAGTCAAAACAGTCAATGTCGTGCGCCAGATCGATGCTCATGATGGAGCCGGTCTTTTTGAAGAGAGACCTGGCGCGCTCATGTTGCGGGTGATGTGACAGTCCCGGGTAATACACCTTCCGGATGCGTGGGTGGCTATCGCAGAACTCGGCCAGTTTCTGTGCATTGTCGCATGCCCGGTCCATACGCAGGGGCAGGGTCTCGGAGCCAACCGCCAGATGGTGGGCAGCTTCCGGACCCAATGTCGCGCCGAAATCCCGCAGACCCTTTTTACGCACCTGGGTAGTACCCCAGAGCTTAACGTCGCCCTTGCGATAGGTGTCAAAAATGTTGTCGTACCGACTCCAGTCGAACAGGCCGGTATCGGTAAGCATGCCACCCAGAGCATTGCCATGGCCGCCAATGGTCTTGGTCAGCGAGTTGATAACAAAACTGGCGCCGACGCTGACCGGGCGGAACAGCCAGGGTGAGGTCATGGTGTTGTCGACCAGATAGATCAGGCCGTGTTGCTGGCAAAGCTGACCAATGCCTGCCAGGTCGGCAACCTGAGTAACCGGGTTGGCGATGGTTTCGGTGAAGACCAGGCGGGTGTTGCCCTGAATGGCAGCTGCAACTGCATCGGCCGAGGTGGTATCAACAAAGCTGACTTCGATGCCAAAATTGCGGAACGAGTTGAAGAGACTGTTGGTGTTGCCGAACAGGAATGCACTGGCAATCATGTGATCACCGGCGCGCAGTAAAGCGAACAGTGTGGATCCGATGGCAGCCATGCCGGTGGCAAACGCGGTGCTGGTGATGCCCTGCTCCATTTTGGTAATGCGCGTCTGCAGTGCGTTGACGGTAGGGTTCTGTTGGCGTCCGTAGTTGTATCCGGCCATTTTGCCCTGAAACACCGCGGCCAGGTCGCGGGCATCGTCATAGGTGTATGCCACCGAGGTATGGATGGGTTTGTGCAACACGCCGTGCTCGGGTTTGTCGGCGCGGTCGGCGTGCAAGTTGCGGGTGATAAACCCCTGGTCGTTGTCGTTGTTCATCTGCTTTGATTTTCCTGAGGAACTGTCGCAACAGGTCCGGCACTGGGCGTTAAAAATTTAGGGTGTCGACGGTTCTGGCGCAGCGTACAGTGGCAGTTCAGCGACCTTTGCTTCAATGCTGCGCAATCGTGCCAGGTAGGTCGGGCTGTTACGGTCGCGATAGCGTTCGATAAAAGCCTCTTCCGTCATCCCGTCACCTTCAGTGTCCGGCGCTGGCATGTACCCGGATTCGGCGCTGACATCGCGCAGTCGTAATTGTAGCGCACGCGCCTGCGCTTCGGTCCGCGTGGCCGTCTCGCCCAGGGCCAGGCCGGCGACATTTGCGGTCATGTCACTGAAGCTGAAACCGCTTGTGTAGCGGGCATCATACACTTCTTTGCTGTTGGCCAGTACTTCGGCTATGCCAGCACCGGCCGATGCGGCTATGGCCGCAGCACTGGTAAAATGCCGCCCCAGATCCTGGCGTTGATACAGTGTCACGCGCAAGGCCGGAGGTGAAAAAACACTGTCATCAGGAATGCCATCAAGCAACTCGCCAATGCTCAGGTTGTTAACGTACAGGGACAGCGCCTGCAACAGGCTGCGGTTTTCCGCTATCGCACTGCTGTCTGCCGAGCGCTCACTGGCGCGGGCAAACAGGTCCGGCAGAAAAGCCTGCATTGACACCGTACGCCCCTGTTGTGCTACCTCGCGGGCGATGTCGCCGATATAGATGTAGTAACTTAACAGGCGCTGACGATCATCCTCGCTCATGAAAATTTGTCGCGCCTGAGCGCGCAGCTGCTCCAGCGCCTCGGGTTTCCATTGCAGGGTCAGGTGCAGCAGGTCGTCACGGAGTTCGACTGAACTGATGCCATGGCGCAATTCAGCCAGCTCCTGACTCGCGACGCTGGCAGTCTCAAGTCGGTCACCCACCAGGTTTTCGGCACCACGCATGATGCGGCGGGGCACCGGCAGAAAGCCGGCATGCAGTGATATCAGTCGCGCCCGACCCTGATCCTGCGCGAAACGTGCATGAAGATTCAGGTACAGCGTCAGCGGTCCGAGCTGTTGCGGAATACTCACCCACGCCTGCGCGGTATCGTCCTCCAGACTGAAGCGGGCCGTGACATCCTGAGTCCGGGGCACGTTGGCCATGACAAAGGCGGTCAACAGGTTCAGCTCTCCGGCGTCCAGGCTTAGCTGGCGCTCGCCCCGGCTGCTGAACCGGACAGGACTATTGTCAACGATGATTTGTTCGATCCGGCGGATATCGGTGCTCGACAGCGCTGCCGATGCCGGTACTGCCGGGCGCAAGCTGACCGTGCTCAGGGCAAGCAACAGCACCGCTAACAGGGTCAGCGCCAACAGCCATACCAGCAGGCGTCGGATGCGTGGTATCCGAATGTGCGGTTGCCGGTTACGTAGGTCCGTCATATAGCAAGGCCTGAAGGTCTGGCGGAAGTTGGCAGTCGGTGCCAAAGGTCAGCTTAAGAGAGGTCGATTATAAAGTAATTGGCGGTGAATTTTCAGTGTCAGTGCCGGTTCGGGCCAGGAAATCGATGGTTTTGCCACGATTCGTCGTGTGGCACTGGTCAGCGTGACCTCACTCATTATAAAGTAAGCGTTGGATTCAATGATTTTCAAGGGTAGGCTGATGAATAACTCCTTAATTAGACCAATACGCTTCAGTGGCCTGGTGCTGCTGCTGGCGCTGTCTGCTTGTGCAGGACAGCGGGCCGAACAGGAGGCGCTACTGGCGCAGCAGGAAGCCGCAGTGGCTGAAGCCAGGGCCATGGCAGAGCGCGCGCAACAGGCCGAAGCAGCCAGACTGGCAGCTGAGGAATCAGAGCGTGAAATGCGGGAGGAGCTTGCGCGGGTGGAAAGAGAGCGCGCTGAGCTGGCTGAGGCTCGCGCGGAGGCCGAACGTGAAGCAGCCGCCCGGGCGCGACAGGCAGCAGCACTGCAAAGCCAGCAGGAAGCTGCGGAGCGAGCACGCATGCAACGTGAGCAGGCAGAGCGCATCGCGGCGCTGGAACAGCAGATTGCCGATGCGGATGCGCGTATTCAGCGGCGGGAGCAGGCCAATGCGAAACTGGCGGAAGCCATCACTGCAGCCGAGGAGCTTTTGCAGATGCTGGCCAGCGAACAACTCAAATATGAAAATCTGGACGCGCAGGGGCAGACTGTTGAGCCTTTGCAAAAATCGCTGATTTCCGAGCTCGAGACGCGCAAGAATACGCTGGTTCGGGAGGCGCGGCAGTTGGGCAACTGACGCCGGCGGTGCGGTCAGCATTACTCAGCCTGCCCATCTCAATCAAGACGAAATGCAACGTCAGTCCAGTGGCAGGCGTTCGAAGTGATACATCAGCCACTGATTTTGCGAGCGCTCAGTGCCGTCTTCAGGGTTGTACCAGACGGTCTGAACGTTGCGGACACACTGATATATGCGAAAAGAGCGTGTGTTTTCGATGATCAGTCCGCGGACAGACGGGTTGAGTGTGTAGTTGGAGATTTCAACCAGTTTCCAGTCATCTTCCATGGTGCGGTTAACGCAGTCATTGCCGGACAACAGATCCTGGTAGGGTAACTCGACTTCAGCCCACGCCTGCGCCGGCACGACCATGTCCAGTTGCAGTTTTGCGTCAGTCTGCGTACCGGTCTCGTCCCGAAACAGGATGCTCTCCAGCTTAATGGCTGACTCACTTTGGTTCTGTGCCACAACACGCAAGCCGGCGTTGCTGTTAAGATGCCAGGCGGCGGAATAGATCGCATATTTAACCGGACTTTCAAAGCGCTCCTGAGCTGCTGTCAACGGGTCGATGGATTGCGCCAGTGTGGTTAATGGTGCGAACAGGCAGCCCAGTAATCCCAGCCCGGCCAGACGCCAGGACGTGCTGCTGGCGACAGGCGCCAATCTTGTCAGCAGGTTCGGGATACGATATTCAGACATGATGTGGGGATCCATTAATGCAGTCAGGATTATCAAGACCTTAATAGAACATGGATTAAGGCCCGAGATCAAGTTTCAATTGTTCAGCATGGCTGCTTTCAGGTTGGCCTGGCCGGGCGGCTAACGACGCTCCACAAGACCGGATTGATAGTTATCAGGAGTTCAGACAACGTGGATAATTTGTCCCGAATCAAGCACATCATTTGTATCGCTTCCGGCAAAGGCGGTGTTGGCAAATCAACAACCGCTGTCAATCTTGCGGTGGCGTTGCAGCAGCAGGGCTTCAAGGTGGGGCTGCTGGATGCGGATATCTACGGCCCCAGTCAGCCGATGATGCTGGGCGTAGGTGCCGGCACCCGGCCGGAGATTATTGACAAGAAATACATGCAGCCGATTATGGCTTGTGGTCTGGAAACCAACTCCATGGGATACCTGGTTGATGGCAGTACAGCGATGGTGTGGCGAGCGCCGATGATTGTGGGCGCATTCAATCAGATGTTGAAATTCACCCTGTGGTCAGAACTGGATTATCTGCTGATTGACATGCCACCGGGAACCGGGGATATACAGCTTAGCCTGACGCAGTCGGTCAGTCTGACCGGTGCCGTCATCGTGACCACACCTCAGGATGTGGCGCTGCTGGATGCCCGCAAGGGCATTGAAATGTTTCGCAAGGTCAATGTGCCATTGCTGGGTGTGGTGGAAAATATGGGGGTACACATATGTTCACAGTGTGGGCATGCAGAGGCCATTTTCGGCGAGGGCGGTGGCGAACAACTGGCAAACGATTACGGTGTCTATGTGATCGGCTCCCTGCCGCTGGATCTCTCCATACGTGAGCATACCGATGCCGGCAGACCCATTCTGTTGTCTCAGCCCGATGGCGCCGTGGCCAGCGCGTATCATGCGTTGGCCCGCCGTCTGGTCGCCAATGTGGCCGAGTTGGAGGCTGCCAGGGTTTCCGCACCGACCATCAGTGTTAGCGATGACTGACTCAGTTAGGCAGGCGAATTTCCTCAACCATGTCCTGTACGTCTTGTGGCGGTGCCGGGTAAAAACGATTGACCGTCAGCGCAACCACGGTATTAACGAAGGTGCCCAGGGTGCCAATACCTTCAGGTGAAATGCCAAACCACCAGTGTTCGGCGTTGCTGGTTTCCGGCGCAATGAACTTGAAGTAGACAATGTACGCCGCGGTGAAGAAGAAACCTGCCAGCATGCCAGAGATGGCACCCTGCCGGTTCATGCGCCGATAGAAGATGCCCAGCACAATAGCAGGGAAGAATGACGCGGCGGCAAGGCCGAAGGCGAAGGCAACCACTTCAGCGACAAAGCCGGGTGGATTGATGCCAAAATAGCCGGCAATCAGGATGGCGACGAAAATGGACAGCCGCGCGTACAGAAGCTCCTGCTTTTCGGTGATGCCCGGCATCAGACTGCGTTTGAGCAGGTCGTGGGACACCGCCGTCGATATCACCAGTAACAAACCGGCCGCGGTGGATAAAGCGGCCGCGAGAGCGCCGGCGGCCACCAGCGCCACCACCCAGTTGGGCAGACCGGCAATTTCAGGGTTGGCCAACACCATAATGTCCCGGTTCACTGTCAACTCGTTGACCGCCGGATCACCCGAATACTGCACCATGCCGTCATCGTTGCGGTCGTCAAACTGGATCAGCTGGGTTGTTTCCCAGGTGCCGAACCAGCCTGGCAGCTCTTCATAGGTGGCGTTATCCACGGTATTCAGCAAATTGGTTTTGGCAAACGCTGCCACTGCCGGTGCCGTGGTATACAGGATGGCAATAAAAACCAGGGCATAGGCTGCTGATTTGCGTGCATCGCGCACACTGGGCACGGTGAAGAAACGGATGATGACATGGGGCAGGCCGGCAGTACCAAACATCAGCGCCGCGGTGATGAAAAACACATCCTGAGTCGGTCGCAGGCCTTCCGTGTAGGCCGCAAAACCCAGATCCAGACTCAGATTGTCGAGCCGGTCCAGCAGGTAGCCGCCGCCGTATTCCGGGGTGAGTTCAGAGCCAAAACCAAGCTGCGGAATGGGGTTGCCGGTCATCATCAATGAGATAAAAATGGCCGGTACCAGGTAGGCAAAGATGAGCACACAGTACTGGGCCACCTGAGTATAGGTAATGCCTTTCATGCCACCCATGACCGCGTAGAAAAAAACGATGGTCATGCCGATGATGACGCCGGTGGTGATGTCGACTTCCAGGAAGCGGGAAAAAACGATGCCTGCTCCCTGCATTTGTCCACAAACATAAACGAACGATACAGAAATGGCGCAGAAAATAGCGACCAGTCGGGCACTGTTGGAATAGTAACGATCGCCGATGAAATCCGGTACGGTAAATTTACCAAATTTTCGCAGGTAGGGGGCCAGCAACAAGGCCAGTAAGACATAACCGCCGGTCCAGCCCATCAGATAAAAAGCACCATCACGGCCCAGAAAGGAGATCAGTCCGGCCATTGAGATGAATGAGGCGGCAGACATCCAGTCGGCGGCAGTTGCCATGCCGTTGGCGAGCGGGTGGACGCCGCCGCCGGCGACATAGAAGTCATTGGTGGAGCCGGCCCGCGACCAGATGGCGATGCCGATATAAAGACTGAAGGAAAGGAAAACAAATATGTAGGTCCAGATCTGAACACTCATGCCTGTCCCTCCGGCGGGTGTTTCTGATCCGCGTTGTTACTGTCGCTGTCGATGTGGTTTCCGGTCTTTTTGTTTCGTGTGTACTGGGCATCAAGCCGGTCCATCAAAACCAGGTACACCAGAATCAGGATGACAAAAACATAAATGGAGCCCTGCTGGGCGATCCAGAAACCAAGTTTGAAGCCGGCGAAACGGAAGTTATCGAGAAAGTCTGCCAGCAGTATGCCGCAGACAAATGAAATGAAGAACCAGATGCTCATCAGGATGGTCAGTATCCTGACATTGGCTTTCCAGTATGCTCGTGCGTGTTCGTCGCGCATGCCTTACCCTCGGTTTTTATTGGTTTTTTTCGATATTAGCACTAATCACAGAGAGTGCATAGCAGAGCGGTGCAGCTATTCTTCCAGCGTTGTCCTGAGCCCCTGCGCCGCCAGTGGCGCGACCAGACGCCCCATGCGAATAGCCTTGTCACTGGATGCATTGCCGTCCAGGCCGCGCTTGTATACTCCCTGCAAAATGGCAGCCAGCCGGAAAAAGCTGAATGCCAGATAGAACGTCCAGTGTTCTGGAGCTTCAATTCCGCGTGCCGTGCAGTAGTGCCTGATGATGGTGTTTTCGTCAGGAATATTGAGCGCTGTCAGATCCTCTCCCATGAGGCCTTTTATTTCACCATTGCGCGGCAGGCGCAGGGCCATGCAGTAATAGGCCAGATCTGCCATGGGGTGCCCCAGTGTTGCCAGCTCCCAGTCCAGCACCGCGCGTATTCTGGCTTCACCGCGATAGAAGATGACATTGTCCAGCCGGTAGTCCCCATGAATAATGCTGCATTGGCCGTCGTCCTCCGGCAGGTGAGCCTGTAGCCACTGAATCAGTGCATCCATTTGCGGCAGCTCAGAGGTTGCGGAGGCCTGGTATTGCTTGGCCCAGCGCGACAGCTGGCGCTCGTAGTAATTGCCCGGTCGTCCGAAGTCGCCCAGGCCCACTGCGTGGTAATCCACGCGGTGCAGCCGGGCCAGCGATTCCACCAGTGCCTGGTAGTATGTCGGACGCTCTGCCGCCGTCACTTCCGGCAAAGCGGGGTCCCAAAGGATGTCGCCGTCCTCATAACTCATCAGGTAGAACATGCTGCCAATAACGTTGTTGTCTTCGCACAGGGCGATGGGTGTGGGCACCGCCACGTCCGTGTGCTGCAGAGCGCTGATCAGTCTGAATTCGCGATCCACGGCGTGCGCGGAAGCCAGTAGCTCGCCGGCCGGTTTGCGGCGCAGCACGTATTTGTTGTAACCCAGGTCGAGCAGAAAGCTCGGGTTCGATTGTCCGGCGGCAAATTTCTCCAGATGGAAGTGGCCGGTGTAATCCGGCAACGTTTGTGCCAGCCATGTATGCAACGCCGTATTTTGCTGTTCGCTGTTTGTGCTGCTTTGATGTGATGACATAATCAGGTTGGCTCTTCTTGATGGTGATTGCTTGGCAGGTCTGCGGTTATGTGTAGCTAAGGGCGTTGAGGCGTTCCGGTCTCTGCAGGTGCGCCAGAGAGTTAAAGCCCGCCAGTTGAAATCCGCGCTGGTTGTAGAACAGGTGATGCACGCCGGTATTGCGAGTTTGCATGTTCAGGTTTATCAGTGTGTCGACACCGCAGTGCAGCACCTGGCTTAACGCCATGGCCATGGCGCCGCCCGAGCTGACCGCAAGCACCGTTTCGTCCTTTTCCCGGGCAACAAGTTGCTGCAGCGCGTGATGAACCCGGTCGTGAAACTGTTCCCAGGTTTCCAGCGTCGGGTTGTCCGACGCCTGACCCGCTGCATGCAGCTCGCCGCGTGACCAGGCTGTCATGGCTTTGCGCAGCATCTGGAAAAATTCCCGCCCCCCGTTGTCTGTCCCCGGCAGTGGAATATCGCTGAACCGGCAATAAATGGCGGCCAGGCCATGAAAGTCAAATTCATTAAAACCGGCATCAATATTCAGTGGCAGGTCCTGATCATTGCCGGCCAGAATGGCTTGCGCGGTCTGCTGCTGCCGCGAAAGACTGCCGGAAACAACCCGGTCAAACCGAATACCCAGTTCCCGACAATGTTCGCCCAGCCACTGGGCTTGCTGATAACCCAACGGTGAAAGCTGATCGTAATTGGCGGCGCCAAAGGAGGCCTGGCCGTGCCGCACGAGGTAGAGCTGACTCATATAAAAATTTCCGGCTATTGATTTGTATTATCCAGTATTTTAGCTATTATTCATGAAACAAATAGGACATGGAAGAAAACGTCATTGGAAAACACATCTGTGTTGACTCTCGCCATGAAATTTACAGAAACAACGTCTTGGGCGAAAGGTAGGCCGTTCTGAAGAAAATCGATCTCAATCTTTTTCTGGTCTTCGATACCATCTATACCGAGCGTAATCTGACGCAGGCGGCTAAATCGCTGGCAATTACGCAACCGGCGGTTAGCAATGCGCTGTCGCGACTGCGACGTGTGTTCAACGATGAATTGTTTGTGCGGACCTCAAAAGGCATGCTGCCAACACCGGTCGCTGATGGCATTGCGCAAAATGTGTCGGCGGCCCTGGGGCTGTTGAACGCCAGCGTACTGGAGCGTGAGGAGTTCAGCCCGGATTCGGCAGACCGGACCTATCATTTCAGCATGACAGATCTCGCCGAAGCGATCATTTTGCCGCGGCTGTTTCCGTTCTTCGAAATCAATGCGCCCCACCTGGTGCTGCAGAGTTATTACACCAAGCGCCATGAGCTGGTCCGTCACCTGTCGCGGGGAGAGCTGGACTTTGCCATTGATGTGCCGCTGATTGAGGACACGCAGGTGTCGCATCAGTCACTGATCAGTGATCACTACGTTTGTGCCATGCGTCCAGGACATCCGCTGGCCGACCAGGAGTTGACTCTGGAGGCGTATCTGAACTTGCGCCACATTCATGTATCCAGCCGTCGTAAAGGTCTGGGTCAAGTGGATATGGCCTTGCTCAAACATAAAGCCGAACGCCGAATTCAATTACGGGTGCAGCACTATCGGGTAGCAGCGGAGGTGGTCAGTGGCACTGATCAGGTGTTGACGGTGCCGCGCTTTCTGGCGTCCCAGTATAATCTGACGTTGCGACCGCTGCCGTTTGAAGTGCCGCCGTTGGATCTGCATTTATACTGGCATCGACAATCCGACAGCGACCCTTCTCATCGCTGGTTACGGGAAAGTCTGCTGGCCTTGTTCAAAGCCGGTTAGGTGCGGTCGGTGCGCATGCGAATCCGGGGCCGCCTGTTGTTGATGCTGATGCTGGGTTTGCTGGCAGGCTGCACGCATGCTCCGGTCACGGTAACCGACACTGATCCGCACCGCTGGCTGGAGTCGCCGGCGAGCAGTCCCCGGGTGCAAGCCTGGCTTCAGCAACAGGCGCAGTCTACGCAAAACTGGCAACAGCAACAGCCGAACTATCACCGGTTCCGGGAACAGCTGCATGCCGCGTGGGATCACCCCAAATGGATGGTCGCCGCCATTCAGCGTGATCAGGTATTCTTTTATTTCAACCCGGGTCTTGAGGACCACTATAGCTTGTATCAGCAGTCGTATCCGGCGTTCATTGCAGACCGTGCCCGTGGTCTGGCGCCGGTTGGCCGCGCGCGGCGATTGCTGGGCAACGATACTTTTGCCGACAACACCAATCCGGGTGCCATTTCGATCAGTCCGGATGCGCAGTGGCTGGCCTATCAGGTCAACCGGTGGATGCCGTCCGGCAACCAGCAAAGTCTGTGGTATCTGCAGTCGTTAGCAGACACGACTGCAGCGCCGCTGTTGTTGAGTGTTGAGCATAAGGTATGGACCCTGCCGGCGGAGCAACTGGCATGGGGGCGTGATAGTGGCCGTGTGTTTTTCACGGTATCGGCACCCCCGGTTACGGGTCCGATGGCAGCGCCAGATACCCTCACCGGGTCTGACTGGCAGTCCCGGGTGTATGCCTGGCGGGTCAA
Organism: Pseudohongiella sp.; assembly: GCF_011050365.1. Classification (GTDB taxonomy): domain Bacteria; phylum Pseudomonadota; class Gammaproteobacteria; order Pseudomonadales; family Pseudohongiellaceae; genus Pseudohongiella. Next base: position 197,398 of record NZ_DRFV01000017.1, on the reverse strand, counting down.
TGGGTCCATACCAGCTGCCGAGCTGATCTACCTCGAGGCGGCCTCGCGTCATATTGAACAATTGCATGTCAGTGACAGCGGCTTACTGATTGCAGTGGCTGATCAAGCGTCCGGTGTCGGCGACAGCAACACCCGCCGCTGGGCTGTTATCGAGCCGGACAAGGCAACAATTGATGCGCCGGCGCGGGCAAGCCGACTGTCTCTGCAACCGACCCGTACAGCCGATCGCCATGCCGCACAATTTGTCGGCGACATCGGTGGTGTGCCTGCATTCCTTGCCCGGGGTGTGCGCGGTACTGGTGCCATCATGCTGGCTGATACTCGGCAGTCGCGGACCCTGATCCCCGAGTCGGAAGTCCCTCTGCTGTCTGCATTGGTGCTTGGTGAGAAATTGGTGCTGGAGTATCTGGTGCATGGCAGTTCAACGTTGCAAGTCGTTGATCTTGATGGCCGCTCCGCCGGCGACAATGATGCGCTGGTCCTGCCGGCGCCGGTGAGGATCGAAGCCTTGCGGGCAGCCGGTGAGCATGAGTTACTGGTGTCCTTCAGCGGTATGCTGACGCCGCCGCGAAGCGTGCTTGTTGATCTGCGCAATGGTCAGCAAACAATCCTTACCAGCGACCAGCCAGATGTGCCATTGAGTGACCTGCGTGCTTCTCTGTTTCGGGTGGACACCCGTGATGGCGTCCGGGTTCCGGTCTGGGTGACCAGTTCGGGTGCTATGCGCGGCGGTGATGACGACCTCATGTTACTGGAGGTTTACGGAGGATTTGCCTCGCCCATGGAAACCTCGTTCTCGATCAGTCGCCTGGTATGGGTAGCCAACGGCGGCGCTCTCGCCATCGCCGGGCCCCGGGGCGGCGGCGACTACGGCGCGAGCTGGCATGTGGACGGCAGTGGCGAGCGCAGAGTTAACAGTATTGCTGATGTGTTGGCGGTAGCGGGCTGGTTGCGCGATGAGCGACTGACTGACAATGGCAGGCTGGCCGTCAGTGGCCGCAGCCATGGCGGACTGCTGGCGGCCGAAGTTGTGCTTCGGGCCCCGGACCTGTTCTCCGCCCTGGTAACGGACGCGGCCGTGTTCGATTTGATGCGACTTGACGCTCTGGGTGGGGCCGGGTTCTGGCAGCAGGAATATCACGGTGCAACATCGTCGCCGTATCAAATGTTGCTATCAGCTGAGCCCGGGCCTGACGCGCATCCACCTGCGTTGCTGGTTACGCGCGCCAATGACACGGTGGTCGCACCGGCGCACAGTTTCAAGTATGTGCAGGCATTGCAGGCAAAGTTGTCATCCGCGCCGGCCGACGCGCTGCTGGCAGTAACGCCGGGCCGGGGTCATGGTAGCAGTGAGCGCGTGGCAGACATGATTGACGATTATGCGCTGCGCTGGACGTTTCTGAGCAGGACCGGAGTCAAGGACTGAGTGCCTGGACTGAGTGGAGAGGGCTGAGTGGAGAGGGCGCGAATCAGTCAATACAGGTCTTGATGTAATCGAGCAGCCGCCGGCGCTGGATCTTTGCCGCCTCGCTGGTTTTTTCTTCCTCGACTTCGCTGGCTGTGGTGGCTACCTGGCTGTATCGACGCAGCAGTTGCCGCAGGGTCTGCCGTTCGGCGCTGGGCCAGGTTTCGATAAAAGCCTGGATTTCATCTTCACCGCCGTCGAGCAGGCGGGTGCCCCAATGTTCGATATCCTGGCCCCTGCGGATCTCCTGGCGATCCGGTGTGCGTAACTTTTCCAGTGCCGCGCGAATGCTTTCGTGGTCACTGCCGCGCATCAGTTTGCCGATGAACTGTAGCTGGCGCCGCTTGGCTTCGTTGCGGTTAGGCAGGCGCTGATACTCGCGCAAGGCGCCCAGCAAAGGTTCGGGAACATCTATCTGTTCCAGCTGTTTTTTGTTGAGGCTCAACAGGTCTTCACCCATTTTCTGCAGCTCGGTCATGCGCTTCTTGCGCTGGGTTTTGCTTTCCTCGCCGTCTTCAGCGTTGTCGTCATGTCCGGACTGTTCATCCAGGTTCAACCGGTTATCTTTCATGTCAGTGCCTGTACCTTTATTCGCCTTCTTCAAAGCGGTTGTCTACCAGTTCCTGTATCGCGCGCAGCGCCTCGGACTCATCGTTGCCATCGACAACGATAGTAAGCACAGTGCCTTTGCTGGCCGCCAGCATCATCAATGACAGAATGCTTTTGCCATCGACCAGTTTTTCAGTACCTATTCGAACACTGCTGTCGAACTGGGATGCGGTTCCGACCAGCCGTGCGGCGGCACGCGCATGCAATCCTGCTTTGTTGCAAATCGTGATAGTGGATTCGATCATGGCTGACGGGAAGCCTCCTTGCGTGCGAGTTCCCGGTGCATGACCTGCAGATTACTGATGCGGCCCGAAAACGCCTTTTTAAGTTGTTCACACAAATACACAGACCTGTGTTGTCCACCGGTGCAGCCAATAGCGACAGTCAGATAGCTGCGATTGCTGCGCTCTATCCGGGGCAGCCATTTTTCCAGAAACTGGAATATGTCAGTCTGCATGGCGATGACGTCGTCCTGGGTCGACAAATACTGACTGACCTGTTCGTCAAGTCCGTTTAATGGGCGCAGCGCCGGGTCCCAATAAGGATTCGGCAGGCTGCGGGCATCAAACACAAAATCGGCATCAATGGGCACGCCATTCTTGAAGCCGAACGATTCAAACATCAGAGCCAGCGAGCTGTCCTTTTTCTCTACCACACGAGCACGTACCGTGGCGCGCAGTTCATGAACTGACATGGTGCTGGTGTCAATCGACAGGCCTGCCAGTGCCGCGATGGGCTCGAGCATCTCGCGCTCTTTGTTGATTGCCTCGCGCAACCCGATGGTCTCAGTGGTTAACGGATGTTTGCGTCTGCTCTCACTGAAGCGCTTGATCAGCGTCGGGCTGTTGGCATCAAGGAAGATAATTTCCGTATCTATTTTCGACGTCTGTAACTCAACAATTATCTGCGGTACCTTTTTCAGGTCATCAGGGATGTTGCGCGCGTCAATGCTGACTGCGACCCAGGGCAATGCCACCGTTTCCGTAGAGATTCGGCTGATAAACGCCGGCAACAGGCTGGCTGGCAAATTGTCGATACAATAATAGCCATGATCTTCCAGCATGTTGAGCGCGGTGCTTTTGCCGGAACCGGAGCGGCCGCTAACGATCAGGAGTCTCACAATTGCCCGCCTGTCTCAGTTGAGTCTGGGTATCAGTCTGTTTTTCCCGGAGCAGATATGCCGGTACGGATGGTGCCGATTAAAGCCTGTTATCAGCTTTCTGTCTGTTCGCTGAACCGGATGGCGGTCTGGTAAAGCTCATTGCTGCTGCCGGCGTCACGCAGAGCCTGGCAAAATGCCTCCTGATGGAACAGTCGCGCCAGCCCGCTCAGGACGCGCAGGTGTTCATCGGTTTCCTCTGCCGGCACGATCAGCACGAACAGCAAATCGACCTGCTGCGAATCGATGGCGTCAAAGTCGATACCTTCGTCCAGCTTGACCAGTGTGCCTATGATCTGCGTGCATTCCTGCACGCGGCAGTGCGGGATGGCAATGCCATTGCCGATGCCGGTGCTGCCCAATTGTTCGCGCGCCAGCAGGGCTGTATAGATCGCGTCCGCTGACAGGCTGCCGGTACTCGTCGCAATATGCTCACTGATTGTAGTCAGAAAGCGTTTTTTGCTGACCCCGGGCATATCACAGACGGTGCGTTCGGGGCTAAGAATTTTGCTCAGTTGCATCAGGTTTTCCTAATCTTCCGATGGCTGCCATTCTAGAACCTTGGCTGGTCGCTGGCAATGCGTCAACGTTAAGTCTGGCGCTATACCAGTCGTTTTCGTTCGTTGGAAGGCGGTATTGATAACGACTCCCGGTATTTGGCGATGGTGCGTCGGGCGACATTGATTCCCTGCTCTTCCAGCAATTGTGTGATCTTGCTGTCGCTTAGCGGCTTGCGGGGGTTCTCCGCGATCACCAGTTTTTTGATCAGGGCGCGGATGGCGGTGGAGGAACACTCGCCGCCACCGGCTGTGCTGACGTGACTGGAGAAGAAATATTTCAGCTCGAAGATACCACGCGGAGTGTGCATGTACTTCTGTGTGGTCACCCGCGAGATCGTGGATTCATGCATTTCCACGGCTTCGGCGATGTCGTGCAGGACCAGTGGTTTCATCGCCTCTTCACCTTGCTCCAGGAAGCCCTGCTGGTGCTCGACGATACGGCTGGATACTTTAAGCAAGGTCTCGTTGCGACTTTGCAGGCTCTTCAGGAACCAGCGCGCTTCCTGCAGATTGTCGCGCAGGTAGTTGTTATCGGAGCTGTTTTCAGAACGTTTGACCAGCGCCGCGTAATCCGCGTTGATACGCAGCTTGGGCGCTGTTTCGGGGTTCAGTTCCACGCGCCAGCGCCCGCTGCGAGGGTCCTTGCTGACAAAGACGTCCGGCACAATATAGGTGGCGGAGGAGGGCGCGATATCGGCGCCAGGACGCGGGTCAAGCTTCTCAATAAGGGCTATGGCATCGCGCAAATCCGGCTCTTTCAGTCGGGTCAGGCGCATGACCTGGGCATAGTCGCGATTGCCCAGCAGCGGCAGGTGGTCCCTGACCAGAATGCGGGCATGGCGCACGGCGTCGGTGACCATCGAATCAGGGACCTGATTGAGTTGTATCAGCAGGCACTCGGACAAGTCCCGCGCAGCCACGCCGACCGGGTCAAAGTGCTGGATCCGGTGCAGTACCGCGAGCACCTCGTCTTCTTCTATCTCCAGGTGTTCCTGCAAGCCTTCCAGAATGGACTCCAGGCTGGCGGACAATTGGCCGTTGGCAGCAACTGCATCGATGATGGCCATGGCGATCAGTCGGTCGGTATCCGACATCGTGGTCAGGTTCAGCTGCCAGAGCAGGTGATCCTGCAGCGTTTCTGACGCCGCGTCACGTGATTCGAAATCGTCGTTATCGGGGCCAGGGCTGCCGCTGGTGTAGCTGTTCTGGTAGATGTCATCCCAGTTGGTGTCAACGGTCAGTTGTTCCGGGATGTTGTCTTCCCAATGTGACTCGTCGCCGCTGGCTTCGTAGGAGGCGTCAGCCGACGACTGCTCTGCGAAGGTGTCGCGAACCTCGTCGGGGCCAGTGTTGTCCTTGCCTCCGTCGGATTGCGAATTCGACTCGCCGGTGTCGTTTTCGAAGCGGGTGTCGGTGCTGTCGGCGTCATGGGATTCATCAACCTCCAGCATGGGGTTGGATTCCAGTGCCTGATGAATTTCCTGTTGAAGATCCAGAGTGGATAGCTGCAGAAGCCGGATTGCCTGCTGCAGCTGGGGAGTCATGGTCAGCTGTTGACCAAGCTTTAGCTGTAGCGAAATTTTCATGGCATCCAATACATCTTTGTTGCTCGTAGGTCGCGAAACCGGTTGTCGATGAGCCGCTTTGGTGGCGGTGGTCTATAGCGCTCTGGTCATGCGCGCTAAGCAAGCATCATGCCGATATGTGGCACATTTTGCAATATTTTTACCAGGAAAAATTCGGCTGTCGCCGGCATCGGTTGCGCACGAAAGGAAAGAGCCCGCTCAAATCCGGAATTTTTCGCCCAGATAGACGTCGCGTACTGTTTGGTTGGACAGAATCTGCTCGGAGTTACCTTCGGCTATGATGCAACCTTCGCTGACAATATAGGCTTTCTCACAGATGTCCAGCGTTTCCCTGACGTTGTGATCCGTCAGCAAAACACCGATACCACGCATTTTCAGATGCTCAATGATGGATTTGATATCACTGACGGAAATCGGGTCGACGCCGGCAAACGGTTCATCAAGTAGTATGAAGCGCGGGTCATTGGCCAGTGCCCTGGCAATTTCAGTGCGGCGGCGTTCGCCGCCTGACAGGCTCATGCCTTTGTTGTGGCGTATGTGGGTGATATGGAACTCCTGGAGCAGACTTTCCATCTTGTCATGACGTTGTGCCGGTTCCAGATCCTTACGGGTCTGCAGAATAGCCATGATATTGTCTTCAACGCTGAGGTTGCGAAAAATCGACGAGTCCTGTGGCAGGTAGCCCACACCCAGTCGGGCGCGCGAATAAATCGGCAGGCCGGAAAGCTCGGTATCGTTGAGCTGTATCGTGCCGGCATCGGCCTTCACCAGGCCGACGATCATGTAAAAGCAGGTCGTTTTGCCTGCGCCATTGGGGCCCAGCAGACCAACGATCTGGCCGCTGTTGACGCTTATGGACACGTCACGAACCACTTGCCGACCTTTATATGATTTGGCCAGGTGTCTGGCTGCCAGAGTATCCATCAGTTCTCGCTGTCGTTCGGCACCGCGCTGGCGTCCGGTTGTGATACGGGTTGCTCTGCCTGTGCTGTGGGTGCCAACAGGCCGCTGCACGGGCCCGGCGAGTCAGTGGCGCCGGTTTCGATGATATGTTTGATCTGTGTGCATTCGAACGCAGTGCGGCCGCGGTTGAAGCTGGCGCTGCCAATGAATTCGACGACGGACAGCAAGGTCTCGTTGACCGTCTGGTAATAATACACGATAGCGTCGCTGTGGCCGGTGATGACGTCTGCACTGACTTCCGCATCTCTTGAGAAAAGTGCCGGGTCACCCTCTACAGTGATCCTGATCAGGTCGCCGGTGACAATATCCTGCTCGAGACGGGCGGTGTCACCAATGATCTCGATCAGGCCCTGGCGGAAGTGGACATTGTCACGAAACGTCGCGATGCGGGTATTGCCTGAGGTTTCTATGCTGCTGGCGCCGTCCGCGTCAATGGTCAGCACGTCGTCATCACTGGCTGACTGAGCTTCAGACAGGGGCTGCGTGTGAGCCGGGGAAACAAGGCACAGCATCAGCGCGATGGCGGCGCCCGCCAGTGATGTCTGACCTGTCAGCTTAATTGTCAACACGATAGTAGCGGCCCTGTATGTCGGATAAAAAAGTAATGGTGTCTACACTGAGGTCGGCATGCATGCCCTGAGACGTCTGCTCCAGGCCCTTGCCGGTAACTCTGACGCGGGCGTCGGTAAACATGGTTTGTGTCGGTGGCTCCACTGTCAGTCGGTTGCTGGTCAGGCGCACATTGCTGTTGTCCTCACTGCGATGCAGGATCTGCACGGCATCCGTCAGATTCAGCTCCAGAATGTCACCTCCGCTGGTGGCCCGAATTCTGCCTGAAGCGGCGGAGATATTCCAGCGTTCCCGGTTCCCCTCAAACATTTGCATAACCGGTGCGGTCAGCTCGGTTACCTGTCCGGGGAAGACTCTCTGCTGGCTGGCAGACAGGGTATAAGCCATCTGCCCGTTGGCATCATAGATGACGCTGCGAATACCACGACCAAAACCTTCATAGCCGGTTTCCGGGTTCAGCTCAGTGCTGACACCGGCCTCTTCGACGGGCGATACGCCTGTGCGCTCGGTCAGCAACCAGGCAATCAGAATGGCCGGAATCAGTGCCAGTAACCATCGGTATCTCAATCGTTTCATGTCTGCTCTGCGGTGCCAGTTGGATTCAGGTTATCAATCGTGCGCTGTGGTGTCACAGGAAAGCTCGCAGGGCGTCTTCGTACTTTCCCTGTGCCCGCAACAGGAAGTCGGCGACATCCCGCACAGCTCCATCGCCACCTGCACGGGTAGTGCACAGTGCTGCGCAGTGGTGAACGCTGTCGTGTGCATTGGGTACGGCGATCGGCAAGCCGATATGGCGCATGACCAGCAGGTCGGGCAAATCGTCACCGATATAAGCTATGCGGTCCAGCGGGCACGGATGGTCCTGTAACAGCTCATCGAGGGCGACCGCTTTGTCTTCCCGCCCCTGCGCTATCAGCGTTATGCCCAGCGCCGCGGCGCGCAGCGACAGCGCCGCCGACTTGCGCCCGCTGATGATGCCAACCCTGATGCCGTTTTGTTGCAGCAGCTTGATACCCTGACCGTCGAGTGTATTGAAGGCTTTCATGACTTCCCCATGCTCACCGTAATACAGTTGACCGTTGGTCAGCACGCCGTCAACGTCGAGCAGCAGCAGACTGATGGTTGCTGCACGCTGCAAAACCTCGTCGGCGGTGTCATAGTATTTCATTGGTTGGCGCTCCGGCGGCAATAATGACTTGGTTGTAATGGGGCACTGGGGGCAGCACAGCCGAGATCATCGGTGCAGTAACCGTCATCAGATAACATTGGCTTGCAGCAGGTCATGCATACGGATAATACCGCTCATGCGCGATTCTTCGTCGACAACGACCAGAGTGTACACCCGGTTGTCTTCCATCAGTTTTGCGGCTTCGGTGGCCAGTGCCTGGGCTTTTACCGTTTTGCTGTTGCTCGACATGACATCCTGCATGCGCGTTGCCAGGATATCGCGACCGGCGTCCAGTGCACGGCGTAAATCGCCATCGGTGAAAACGCCGGCCAACTGGCCGTCCGAATCGACAACCGTGGTCATGCCCAGGCCTTTGCTGCTGATCTCGTAGAGTGCATCTTTCAGCAATGTATTTTCCTGCACTCGTGGTATGGCATCGCCGCCGTGCATGATATCAGCGACTTTCAGCAGCAGACGCCGACCCAGTCGGCCTCCCGGGTGTGAAATGGCAAAATCTTCCTGGGTAAAACCTTTGGCTTCGAGCAGGGCCATGGCGATGGCATCGCCCAGCACCAGCGCAGCCGTTGTGCTCGAGGTTGGCGCCTGGCCCAACGGACAGGCCTCTTCGTCGACACTGGCATCCAGATTGACGTCGGCACTGTGAGCCAGCATGGAGTCCGGATTGCCGGTCATGGTGATAAATGGCACGCCTTTGCGTTTGAACAATGGCAGGATATTGATCAGCTCTTCGGTGGTGCCGGAATTGGACAGCGCCAGCACCACATCTCTGGCGGTAATCATGCCTAGATCGCCATGGCTGGCTTCGGCGGGATGTACAAACATCGCAGGGCTGCCGGTGCTGGACAGGGTAGCGGCGATTTTGCGGGCGATATGTCCCGATTTGCCCATGCCAGTGACAACAATCCGGCCGTCGCAGGCCAGCATCAGCTCGCAGGCGCGGGCGAAACTGTCATCAATCCGGTCCGCCAGCGCACCAATGGCGTCGTGTTCGATGCGAATAGTGCGCAAGGCACTGTTGATCAGCGACTGCCTTTTTTCCATGTTTACCTGCATTCGATTAACTAGTGGATCTGATAATACATTATGCCGAACCAGCCGACATAAAGCAGCAGGAATGCAATGCCGCTGAGTCGTCCGATCTGTTTGCCGTGGCGGATGGCAAAATAGCACAGCGCCGCCAACAGCAGGGTCATCACCATCATCGCAGTGTAGTCGCGGTAGAACAGGTCGCTGTTGAAGCTGCCTGCTGCCAGTAGCCCGGGAAAGGGCAGCACCACCAGGATATTGAGGATATTGGAGCCAATGATATTGCCGATGGCCAGTTCGTGATGGCCACGCAGTGCGCAGGTAACGGTGGCGGCCAGCTCGGGCAGGCTGGTGCCCAGTGCGACCAGGGTCAGCCCGATAATGCCGGATGAAACACCCAGTGTGTCAGCGATTGAAATGGCGCTGTAGACCAGAGCTTCGGCGCCGATAATCAGCAGCGTCAGGCCCAGTGCCAGAAAGCCTGAGGCGCGCAGGATAGAGGTCTGTTCCGGCAACTCAGTGTCATCTTCTTCAAGGCCTGCAGCCTTGCGCGTGAACAGGGCGTAGATAAAGTAGGCAATAACGCCTATCAGAATCAGGCTGTCCGCGGCGCCGAGGTAGAGATTCGCCAGCAGCAGGCCACAGACCACACTGACCAGTAACAATGCGGGCATTTCCTTGCGGGACAGGGATTTGGGCGGAGTGATGGGTTTGATGATGATGGCAACGCCAAGCGCCACGCCCAGGTTGAAAATATTGGAACCGATAGCATTGCCGATTGCCAGTTCGGGCTCTCCCGCCAGCGCCGACGCGGCGGACGAGAAAATTTCCGGCGCGGAAGTGCCGAACGCGACAATGGTCAGGCCAATCACCAGCGGTGAAATACCCAGATTGCGGGCCAGCGCTGATGCGCCGAAGACGAATTTGTCAGCGCCCCAGATCAGGCCGGCGAAACCCAGGCAAATTATAATTACGTCTAACAGCATAGTGTTTAGTACAAAGTCATGTTTGGGCTAATCGCGGGTCGCTCATTAGACGGATGATTGTTTAGGCTTGCAAGTAGTAATTTATTGGCCGTGCTAATTGAGGTACACTGCATCAGTGTCCCGAATAGTCGTCGGATGTTACCGTTATTCTCAATCGATTGCATCTGTCGTCAACATCGGCCCGCCTTGGCAGTCTTTGCTTGCCGGGCTTGATTGGAGTTTTAACCATATGAAATATATTACTAAATTTGTGTTCCTGAGTTTTGCTCTGATACTGTTGCCGCTGACTGCAGTGCAGGCGCAGGCACCGGCCCTGACGGCGGTTGAAGCTGCGGAGCAGTCCGTTACGCAATTGCTCAAGCGTGTGGAAGAGCTGCGCCCGTATTTCGAATCCGACAAGGACAGGTATTATGCCGGCATCGAAGAGGAAGTCGGTCGTTTCGTTGATTTTACCCAGGTAGCGACCGGGGTCATGGCGCGTTTTTCCGAAGACGCCACAGCCGAGCAGATTGACGCGTTTGGCGAAAAACTGCGGGCGACATTGACGCGATTCTACGGGTCAGCCCTGGTTGAGTACGGTGGTCAGGAGCTTAACTACATGCCACCGCGAAACCCGCCTGAAGATCCTGAAGCGCCAACCAATGTGCGCATGCAGATTGTATCTGACGGGACGCGTATCGAATTGCAATATGCCCTGTTCCTGAATGCAGACCGAGAGTGGAAGTTGCGGAACCTGTATGTGGGTGGTATCAACCTGCGTCGGCAGTACCACACCCAGTTTGCTGCGCTGATGGCCCGGCACAACAATGATATTGATGCCGTTATTGACGCCTGGCAATAAGTCGCGGTTGCCGCTGTCGGCAGCCATCGAAGCAAGTTGTTGGAGCCCGTTGTTGGAGCCCGTTGTTGGAGCCCGTTGTTGGAGAAAGATGAATGACAGATGTAATTATTGACGCCCATGCCCTGGAAGATTTGCTGCGAAACAGCTTTCCGGACTGTGAGGTGCGGGTTGAAGGCGGTGGCGGCAAGTTTCAGGTCGCCATGGTGGGTGATGCTTTTTCCGGACTGAATGCGGTCAAGCGGCAGCAGCTGGTATACCAGCATTTGAATGCGCATATACGTTCCGGCGCTGTGCATGCCGTATCAATGAATTTGCTCACGCCCGGCGAGTCTGCCACGGCCTGATTTCGCATCCCTACCCAGCCTACCCCGGCACCAGGATCATCAATGGACAAGCTTTTAATTCAGGGTGGCGCCAGCCTGAACGGAGAAATTCGTGCCGCTGGCGCCAAGAACTCGGCATTGCCGATTCTGGCGGCAACGCTACTGACCCGCGATACAGTGCAGGTCTGCAATCTCCCGCATTTGTATGACATCACCAGCATGCTCGAGCTGCTGGGCTGCATGGGCGTGGAGCATGTGGTGGATGCCAGGCTGAATGTGGAGATCAGCAGCTCCTCAATCACGCATTTCAGTGCCCCATACGATCTGGTAAAAACCATGCGTGCCTCTATTCTGGTGCTGGGGCCGATGCTGGCGCATTTTGGTCAGGCCGAAGTTGCGTTGCCCGGCGGTTGTGCCATTGGCAGCAGGCCCGTCAATTTGCACATCACCGCTTTGCAGAAGATGGGCGCCAACATTGTTGTGGAAGACGGTTATATCAAAGCCTCAGTGGATGGCAGGCTAAAGGGGTGTCATATCTTTATGGATATGTGCACAGTTACCGGCACCGAAAACGTGTTGATGGCGGCGACGCTGGCTGATGGCCAGACAGTGATCGAGAATGCTGCGCGGGAACCGGAAGTTGTTGACCTGGCTGACTGCCTGATTGCCATGGGTGCTGATATTCACGGGCAGGGCACTGATACCATTATTATTAATGGCAAAGCCAAACTTCATGGTTGTAGCTATTCGGTGATGCCCGACCGCATCGAAACCGGCACTTACCTGATCGCCGCCGCGGCCACGCGTGGCAAAATCAAAATCAAGGACACCCGGCCCGACACTCTGGAAGCGGTGTTAAGCAAGCTGGAAGAAGCCGGTGCCGATGTGCGTGTTGGTGACGACTGGATAGAGCTGGATATGCATGGCAGACGCCCGAAGGCGGTGTCTTTGCGTACCGCGCCGTACCCGGCATTTCCGACCGATATGCAGGCTCAGTTTACCGCCATGAATGCTATTGCCAGCGGTACCGGGTCGATCACCGAAACCGTGTTCGAAAACCGGTTCATGCATGTGCACGAGATGAACCGCATGGGAGCGTCCATGCAGGTGCAGGGTAATACCGTTATTGTTAACGGCGTGGCCAGACTCAAAGGCGCGCCGGTGATGGCGACGGATTTACGAGCCTCGGCCAGCCTGGTGGTTGCCGGCCTGGTGGCTGACAACGAGACGCTGATAGATCGCATCTACCATATCGATCGTGGTTATGAATGTATTGAAGAAAAAATGCAGTCACTGGGTGCGATTATACGTCGTGTGGCATCCGGAAGCTGACGGGCAGGGAGCAAACCATGGTGGAAGAATCAAAGCAGCCAATTGTGATGGCCTTGACCAAAGGTCGTATCCTGGATGAAGTCATGCCGTTGCTCGAGCGCGCCGGTATCCGTCTGCTGGAAGACTACAGCAAGAGCAGGAAACTCATTTTTGATACCAATATGGCTGGTTTGCGTATCATGATTGTGCGTGGCTCGGATGTACCGACCTATGTCGAATTCGGCAGTGCCGACCTGGGTGTGGTCGGCAAGGATCTGTTGATGGAGTATGGTGAGGGTGCATTTTATGAACCGCTGGATCTGGGGATCGCCCGCTGCCGCTTGATGACGGCAGCGCCGGTGGGCGCCCAGCCGCCACGCGGCCGCGTCAGGGTCGCCAGCAAGTTCGTCAACATCGCCCGCCGCTATTTTGCCGAGCAGGGCCTGCAAACCGATATCATCAAACTCAACGGGGCGCTGGAGCTGGCGCCTTCCATGGGGCTGGCGGACTGGATTGTGGATATCGTGGACAGTGGCAATACCCTGCGTGCCAACGGTCTGGAGCCACTGGAGCTGATTGCGGATATCAGCTCGCGCATCATCGTCAACAAGGCCGCCATGAAAATCAAGCACACTGAACTCAGTGGGTTGTTGGCCAGCATAGAGCAGGCAGTCAACAAACAGGACTGAAACGGGACCGGAAATGACTGACAACATGGTTATTAAAAGACTGGATGCCGGACAGGCGGATTTTACGCGGGCCCTGGATGCCTTGCTGGATCGCCGTATGATCGAGGATCCACAGACCAGCAAAACAGTCGCCGATATTCTGCTTGATGTCCGCACTCGTGGCGATGCCGCAGTGGTCGACTACAGTCGTCGCTTTGATCGCTTTGCCGGCAATACGGTCAGTGAACTGGAAGTGAGCAAAGCGCAAATGCAGGCATCACTGGACAGTCTCGATCAGGAACTGGCTGATGCTTTGCATACGGCAGCAGACCGGATTCGCAGTTATCACGAACGACAGGTGCAGCCGTCCTGGCAGTATGAAGAGGAGGATGGCTCGGTTTACGGTCAGTATGTTGTTGCGCTAGAGCGGGTGGGCATCTATGTGCCGGGCGGCAAGGCCAATTACCCATCGTCGGTGTTGATGAATGCGATACCTGCCAGAGTCGCAGGTGTTGATGAAGTCATCGCGGTGGTACCGACGCCTTATGGCGCAGATGCCGGCGGTGAAGGGCGGCTTATTTTTGCTGCAGCTGCGGTGGCTGGTGTCGACCGGTTATTCACCATTGGCGGCGCGCAGGCAATCGCAGCGCTCGCCTTTGGAACTGAGACCATCCCGCGCGTCGACAAGATCACCGGCCCGGGCAATGTCTATGTGACTGCGGCCAAAAAGCAGGTTTTTGGTGAGGTCGGCATCGACATGATTGCCGGGCCGTCTGAGTTGACCGTGATCTGCGACGGCAACACCGATCCTGACTGGATAGCCATGGATCTGTTTTCACAGGCCGAACATGACGAGCAGGCGCAATCGATTCTGATCAGCACCGACCGGGCTTTTCTGGACAAGGTGGCCGCGAGCATTGATCGGCTGCTGCCAGGCATGGAGCGACGGGACATCATTCGTACCTCGATGCAGAATCGTGGTGCTCTTATCTATGCGCCTGACCAGGACGCGGCGATGAAAATCTGTAACCAGATAGCCCCCGAGCATCTGGAGTTATCGGTGGCAGAACCCGAGCAATGGCTGCCCAAAGTGCGGCATGCCGGGGCGATATTTCTTGGCAGGTACACACCGGAAGCGCTGGGTGACTACTGCGCAGGACCATGCCACGTTCTGCCCACATCGGGCACGGCACGATTCTTTTCCCCGCTGGGGGTTTATGATTTCCAGAAGCGTAGTTCAATCATTAACTGTTCAGCGGCAGGGGCGGCAAGACTGGCACCGGTGGCGGAAAAGCTGGCGCAGAACGAGCATCTGCAGGCGCACGCTTTGTCAGCCGCGTGGCGAATTCCGGGTCGCAAATCGGGGCGCGAATAAGTCCGGGAGAAACTAGTCGAGGCCACTTTCCGGTATGGTTGCGCTGTCATTGAACTGGGTCCGGTATTGCGCAGTGCCGGTGCCCAGTGTGACTGAAATTGTCTGATACTCACCGCCCCGATATATGGTCAGCTCTACTGTCTGGCCGGGCGCCTTCCTGTTAATTTGCTCGATCGCACCGATGACGCTGCTGATTGCATTGCCGTCAATCGCCACCATGACATCGCCTGCCTGAATGTCGGCTTCCTCGGCCGGGCTACCGGCCGTCACCTGTTCAATTAGCAGGCCTTCGATATCGGCATTGCCAAAAAATGTGCGACTTGTCTCTTCTGTTAACAGCTCGCCGGTTATCACGCCCAGATAGCCCGGGGTGACAACACCGTGCTGAATTAATTGTTCGACAACGATCATGGCTTTGTTCACGGGTACCGCAAAACCGATGCCATCGGATCCGCCCGATTCGGAATAGATAAATGAATTGATGCCAATCAACGAGCCATTGGCATCAATCAACGCACCACCGGAATTGCCATAATTCATTGCTGCATCAGTCTGGATGTACTGAACGATGGGCAGCCCGTCACGTGGAATACCCAGCGCGCTGACGACACCCAGCGAAACGGATTTCTGATTCATCAGATCACGGCGCGGATAGCCGATGGTCAAAACCGGGTCGCCCAAGCGTATACCCTCCGACGTGCCGATGGGCATCGGTGGCGGCAGCACAGCGCTGTCCACCTGCAGCAGGGCCAGATCAGTGCTGGTGTCGGAGCCTATCAACCGTGCCCGCGCATTGACGCTGTTGCCTTGCCCGTCGGTGAAATGCACTTCAATGTCTTCGGCGCCCTCGATGACGTGAAGGGCAGTGAGGATGTGACCTTCATCGCTGACGGCAACACCTGATCCCAGGCTATCCCACAAGCGCTCCGATGGAATGGTTTGCAACAAGTCACGGAATGCAGGCGGCAATTCATCGGCGGGCGGCAGCTCGATCTGCTCGCGAATGGTGGAGTGAATACTGACCACTGATGGCGCCGCACGTGCCACTGCATCGGCGTAGGAGGTCGGATTTGTGGCCGTGGTTGTCGGTATGGCATTGGCAGCAGTAAGTGGCACTGCAGGAGCGGCGGGCATGGATGAGATCTGGCGCGACAGGTCTTGCAATTGCTGGTACTGCACCAGCACCAAAGCGAGGAGAATACCGGTCATGACGGGCCAGCTTATAAACTGCAGAAATTTCTTCATAGGGCCGCTGTTGTTCGTGTGAATTGCTATAATCGCCGACTTCTTTGATACTCGGATATTATAGAGTGTGCTCACATTGTCTGCAGGCACAGCTTCAGAATGTATTATGCGAACAATTACAGCCTAAGTGAAGGTAAATCGGAATGACTGTCAGTTTAGATGAGTTGATGGCCGCACTGACGCGCGAGCTGAAGCCCGAACAGTTCAAGGACTACTGCCCGAACGGGCTTCAGGTTCAGGGACGGGCGCACATTGGGCGGCTGGTCACAGGTGTGACCGCATGTCAGGCGTTGATTGATGCTGCCATCGAGCAGAAAGCCGATGCAATACTGGTACACCATGGTTACTTCTGGCGTGGTGAGGATGCGGTATTGACTGGCATCAAGCGGCGTCGGATCAAAACCTTGATGGAACATGATGTCAGCTTGATAGCCTATCATCTGCCGCTGGATGCCCACCCTGAGCTTGGCAACAATGTGCAATTGGCGAAAATACTGGGACTGAACCCCGGCTCGGCGCTATCCCGGCAAAACAATCACGATATGGGGTTGGTGGCGCAGCTGCCAGCGCCGATGTCCGGTGCCGATTTTGCCGCGCTGCTGGCCGCCCGCCTGCAACGAGAGCCCCTGCATATTGCCGGGTCAGAAGCGCCTATCCGCACGGTGGCCTGGTGCACGGGCGCTGCGCAAGGTTATATCGAGCAGGCGGTAGCCGCCGGTGCTGATGCCTATATTTCGGGTGAGATATCCGAGCCGACTGTGCATAGCGCGCGTGAGCACGGCATTCACTATTTCGCCGCCGGTCACCACGCGACCGAACGTTATGGTGTGCAGGCGCTGGGCCAATTGCTGGCCCAGCGTTTTGATTTGCAGCATCAGTTTATTGATATCGACAACCCGGTTTAGGGGTTCCCTAACTTTTTATCACGCCTTTATCCTGCATCAGGGCGACGACCTGGTCGAGGCAGTCCTCGACTGACAGATGTCCGGTATCCAGCTCCAGGTCCACTTTTTCAGGTGGAGCATAGGGGAAGGAGATGCCGGGGATGTCCGCCGAACCGGTCGTTTCCGCCGCTGCGTAAATGCCACTGGGGTCGCGCTGCTGACACACCTCTATGGGCGGATTCAGGTACACGATGTGGCAGTTGTCTTTGCCAATAACACTGACCGCGTGTTCCCGCGAATCCGGATTGGGTGCGACAAAAGCGGCGCAGCAGATCATGCCTGAGTCGTTCAGGAAGCGTGCGATGTGAGCACTGCGGCGCAGGTTTTCAGCACGGCCCTGGGCATCATGAGGCAGATCCTTGCTGATACCCAGACGCATCGCTTTGCCGTCCAGCACGGTGCTGACCCGGCCCATGTCAAACAGACGGCGTTCCAGACCATGAGCCAGCGTCGATTTGCCGGCGCCGGAGACGCCAATGAACATAATCGTGGCTGGTTTCTGGCCATATCTGGCGGCGCGCTCTTCGCGGGTAACGTGTGTTGCGCTGCTGCGAGCCCTGTTGCGACGGGCAGCGGCACTTTCCAGATTGATCATGCCGGCGCCGACCGTGACATTGGTTAGTCGGTCAACAACGATAAAAGCGCCGGTACTGCGATTCTTTTCATAGCTGTCGATGCAGACCGGCTGATCGACACTGATTTCACACAGTCCGATTTCATTGAGCTCCAGGCCCGGCGCCGGTTTTTCTTCCAGGCTGTTAACGTCGATCTGATATTTCAGGGCGTTAATGCGTCCACTCACCGTTTTGCTGCCCAGTTTGAAGTCGTAAAGTTTGCCCGGCAACATGGCAGCGTCTGTCATCCAGACCACGGTTGCGTCGAATTCTTCGGTAATGGTTGGCAGGTTATCCCTGTGCACAATCATGTCGCCACGGCTGACATCCACTTCATCTTCCAGGGTCAGTGTGATTGCCATTTCCGCATGCGCCAGCTCGAGCTCCTCGTCGAAGGTGACAATCGATTTGATGCGACTTTTTTTGCGTGAGGGCAACACCATGATCTCGTCACCCTTGCGGACAACCCCGGAGGCAACGGTACCGCAGAAGCCGCGGAAGTTCAGGTTGGGGCGATTGACGTACTGCACGGGATAGCGGAAGTCGTCGTAGTTCCGGTCTTCCGCAATCTGGACGTGCTCAAGCAGCGACATCAGGGTCGGCCCTGCGTACCAGGGCATGTGTTCGCTGGCGTTAACCACGTTGTCACCGTCCAGGGCAGACATCGGTATAAAGTGGAACTCGGCATCGCGCAGCTTTTCACTGAATTTCAGGTAATCAGCCTTGATCCTGGCAAAGACTTCCTCGCTGTACTCCATCAAATCCATCTTGTTGATGGCCACCACGATATGCTTGATGCCCAGCAGGGACGTAATAAAGCTGTGACGGCGGGTCTGCACCTGCACGCCGTGGCGGGCGTCGATGAGAATGATGGCCAGGTCGCAGGTAGAGGCGCCGGTGGCCATGTTGCGCGTGTACTGTTCGTGACCGGGCGTGTCGGCGATGATGAACTTGCGCTTGGAGGTGGAGAAGTAGCGGTAAGCCACATCAATGGTGATGCCCTGTTCGCGCTCTGCCTGCAGACCATCGACCAGCAGTGCCAGATCAACCTTGCCGCCAGTGGTGCCGGATTTGACGCTGTCGGCGGTAATCGCGGCCAACTGATCTTCGTAGATCATCTTGGAGTCGTGCAGCAGGCGTCCGATCAGGGTGCTTTTGCCGTCGTCAACGCTGCCGCAGGTCAGCAGGCGCAGCATTTCTTTGCGTTCGTGTTGTGCCAGGTAGGCGGTAATGTCTGTGCTGATAAGCTCTGATTGGTGTGACATGTCAGAAGTACCCTTTGCGTTTCTTTTCTTCCATGGAGCCGGCCTGGTCTGAATCGATCAGTCGTCCCTGGCGTTCGGAGCTGGTGGTTAACAGCATTTCCTGAATAATGTCGGGCAGCGTCGTCGCGTTAGACTCTACGGCGCCGGTTAGCGGATAGCAGCCCAGGGTACGGAAACGCACCATCTTGTTTTCGATTTTGGTACCCGGTGCAATGGGCATGCGGTCGTCGTCAACCATGATGTCAATACCGTCCATATTGACGACAGGCCGCTCCCTGGCAAAATACAGGGGTGAAATTTCAATATTGTTAAGGTAGATGTACTGCCAGATATCCAGCTCGGTCCAGTTGGACAGCGGAAACACACGGATGCTTTCGCCACGATTGACCTTGCCGTTGTAGATGTTCCACAGCTCCGGTCGCTGATTTTTCGGATCCCAGCGGTGGTTTTTGTCGCGGAAGGAAAATACCCGTTCTTTGGCGCGAGATTTTTCTTCATCGCGGCGACCGCCGCCGAAAGCGGCATCGAATTTGTGTTCATCCAGCGCCTGTCGCAGGCCTTGGGTTTTCATGACATCGGTATGTTTTTCACTGCCATGCGTAAACGGGCCAATACCGGCAGCAACGCCTTCCTGGTTGATATGGACAATCAGGTCCAGTCCCAGTTTTTCCATCTGGGCGTCCCGGAACTCGATCATTTCGCGAAACTTCCAGGTGGTATCAACATGCATCAGGGGAAACGGCAGGCGTCCGGGATAAAACGCTTTCAGTGCCAGGTGCAGCATGACTGAGGAGTCCTTGCCAATCGAATAGAGCATGACGGGGTTGCTGAATTCAGCGGCAACCTCGCGAATGATATGAATGCTCTCTGCTTCCAGTTGTTTGAGGTGTGTGAGGTTATAATCAGCCATGATGTTTTCGCACCGGGTTCTGCAGCGCCTTCAGTAAGCCGGCGCTGTGATGGTTCAATAGGGTTCGGGGGTTGCTCAGCTTTCGTCGACAGTCTGCCTGTGGTCTTTGGCTTTCTCTCGGCTCTCTTTCGCGGCGTTGTCGGGGCTTCCGTCCGGTTTGGCGTCCGACGCCGGGCCCTGGCTGCTGTCCTTGCTCTGGTAAGGAGTCTTGGCCTGGCCCGGGCCAGTATCAATGTCCAGGCCAAAGTTCTCAGCCAGCGCGCCGGACTGCCCGGGAATCTTTTTCGGTGCGTAGTCCTTGGGCGGCTCCAGCGCGTTGTCGTCGGCGTGGTAAAACATCGACTGCTCTGTCGCCGGCAGCAGCTTGCTGGCAACATCATCTGTGCACAGATCCTGCGCGCCACCAGCAAGATGTTGGTAAACATCGCGGTAACTCTCGGTCATTTGCTGAACCAGCTCCGCGGTGGTATTAAAATGAGTGCTGACATCGTCGCGATACTGCGCGTGATGACGCTGCAGTTCCTGCACCCGTGTTTCGAGTTCAGATACTTTGGCAGAGTTGCTGCCGTTAAATCGTTTGGCAATAAGCACCCCCGCCACCAGGCCGACAGCCAGGCAAACGATACCGGTTAACCACAACATATTAAAACTCTTCCTTCGCCCGAGTAAGCGCAAGTATAACGATTAAGGCCGGATGACCTGCCGGTATTCTAGCATGATGTCTGCCCAGTGTTGAACGACAGCAGTCCTTAAGGGGACGGAGTCTTCCCTCCGTCCCCTTAAGGAGTCTAGAATGCTGGGCTTTCAGGCAATGCCGGTTTTCACACAATGACACCTATA
The DNA here is from genome assembly GCF_011050365.1 of Pseudohongiella sp. GTDB lineage: Bacteria > Pseudomonadota > Gammaproteobacteria > Pseudomonadales > Pseudohongiellaceae > Pseudohongiella. The sequence continues at coordinate 176,949 of NZ_DRFV01000017.1, read as the reverse complement.
CAGCGCTACCAGGAAGATATTGCCCAGGGTCTGCTGCTGCCCGACGAAGCGCAGGCGCGGGCGATTGTTCATGTCCAGCGCGTCTACGACGACGTGATGGCTGCCGAGCGACGTGGCAGCCGGGATTCCTGGTGGGGAAGGCTGGCGGGTGCGCTGGCAGGCAAGCCGGCGGGGCCGGTGAAAGGGCTCTATTTTCACGGCGGCGTGGGTCGTGGCAAGACCTACATCATGGATACGTTTTACGAGTGTCTGCCACTGGCCAGTAAGCAGCGCACGCACTTTCACCGTTTTATGCAAATGGTGCACGGCCGCCTGACGGCGCTAAAGGGCCAGAAGAATCCACTTGAGCAAGTCGCGGCTGATATCGCAGAAAATGCACAAGTGTTGTGTTTCGATGAGTTCTTTGTTTCCGATATCGGTGATGCGATGATCCTCGGGCGCTTGCTGGAGCATTTGCTGGAGGCGGGAGTAGTGCTGATTGCAACCTCCAATATTCATCCCGATGGGCTCTATGCCAACGGTTTGCAGCGTGAGCGTTTTCTGCCCGCCATTGCCCTGTTGCATAAACATACCGATATCATTGAGCTGGACGGCGGGGTTGACTACCGTTTGCGTGCCCTGAAGCAGGCCAGTCTGTACTTCTCGCCGTTAGGCGATGACGCGGAGCAGGCCCTGAAGGAAGCTTTTGCGCGGCTGGCGCCCGAACATGCCGACTCCCAGCTTGGCGGAGAGATCGGGATTCTGGGGCGCTCATTACCGGTCAGGCGAGTGGCTGATGATGTGGTCTGGTTCGATTTTGATGATCTGTGCGACGGAGCCCGCAGTGCTTATGACTATATAGAGCTGGCAAAAGTTTATCACGCGGTGGTGCTGGGCGGTGTCCCGCAAATGGGCCCGGCGCAGGACGATGTTGCACGCAGATTTGTCAGTCTGGTCGATGAGCTGTATGATCGCCACGTAAAATTGATTTTGTCCGCCGCCGTGCCATTGTCTGATTTATACATTGGGCAGGGTTTGGCGTTTGTGTTTGAGCGCACCCGCAGTCGACTGCTGGAGATGCAGTCGGAAGAATATCTGGCCCGCGAACACCGCCCGTGATCAATTTAATACTTTCTATCCATAAAATGCTTGAATAATGACAGGCGCTTCGGTAGTATTCGCGCTCCCTGAAGATAATGCCCGTTCGGTGACGTTACATGAAGACTTTTAGTGCAAAACCACAGAATGTAGAACATAACTGGCTGCTCGTAGATGCAGAAGGCCAAACGCTTGGGCGTATGGCAACTGAAATCGCAAGCCGCCTGCGTGGAAAACACAAACCTGAGTACACGCCTCACGTGGATACCGGTGACTTTATTGTTGTGGTAAATGCTGAGAAGGTCCGGGTAACCGGCAAGAAAGCAAAAGACAAGATGTATTACAGCCACTCGGGATACCCGGGCGGACTGAAGACTTTCAGTTTTGAGAAGCTCATTGACCGCTCTCCTGAGCGTGTGCTCAAGCTGGCTGTGAAAGGCATGTTGCCTCGCACGCCGCTGGGTCGGGCGATGTTCAAAAAGCTGAAAGTTTATGCTGGTACTGAGCATCCTCACGCGGCCCAACAGCCGCAGGCACTGCAACTGTAAGAATTTACAAAGGATTTACGAGGCTCACTGAATTCCTATGTCAACGACTCAATACTACGGCACTGGCCGACGTAAAACAGCGACTGCTCGCGTGTTCATCACCAAAGGCAGTGGCAATATCACGGTAAACCAGCGCACGCTCGACGGCTTTTTTGGCCGTGAAGTTGCCCGCATGATTGTTCAGCAGCCGCTTGAGCTGCTGGAGATGTCTGGCAAGTTCGATATCAAGGTCACCGTAAAAGGTGGTGGTAGTTTTGGTCAGGCAGGCGCGATTCGCCACGGTCTGACCCGTGCTCTGATCGCTTATGACGAAGAGCTCCGGTCGCCGCTGCGTAAAGCTGGCTTTGTGACCCGTGATGCACGTGAGGTTGAGCGTAAGAAGGTCGGTCTGCGTAAAGCACGCAAGCGTCCTCAGTACTCCAAGCGTTGATCTGTCGGGGTTATCCCGGCCTTATCAGCCCTTGATTAACAAAAAAAGCGCTGTTGCCGATAGGCAGGCGCTTTTTTTGTTTCTGGTGAAAAAATAAATTCCTTTTTAATTCAGCCGCTTAAGTGCAATTGCCATGATGGCGTGCTTGAAAAAAATCGTGAAATTGACTACCATCTCGCCCGTTTGCCGGTTTGCGCCTTTCAGCCAGTACCATCATTGTCAGACAGCAGGGACTGAAGCTGTCGATCCGGGGTTTTTGTCAGCTCCGGGGTCAAGAGGCCAGCATAATAATAAGCGCAGCAAAGCAGCATTAGCAGATTTTTGCCGAGCCCGGATTCAGTATCGGGGCAGGCTCTACTCTTTTTTGACAGACGACAAAGCTCAGGAGAATACACGGTGAGTGAAGACGGTACTGATTCTGGCCGCAGACGGTTTTTATTGGGGTCAACCTCGGTCGTAGGGGCAGCCGGCGTCGTGGGGGCAATTGTTCCTTTCGTCGGTTCCTGGAATCCCAGCGCGAAAGCGCGTGCAGCGGGAGCGCCGGTTAGGGTTGATATCAGTCGTATTGAAGAGGGTGCCATTATTGGCCCGATTCCCGCCTGGCGCGGACGACCCATTTTTGTCGTGCGACGCACTCAGGAAGCACTGGCAGCACTGGATACGTTGGGCGAGGATGTCCTGCAGGACCCTGGTTCAGAGCAGCCGGAACAGCCGGAGTACGCTCAGAATGAATATCGTTCGCGCGAACCGGAAATTCTGGTGTTGATAGGTCTGTGCCCGCACCTGTTCTGCTCGCCGACACCACGTCTGGCCATCCGGCCGGAGCCTTTTGAGGCTAACTGGAAAGGCGGTTTCTACTGTCCCTGTCATGGCTCCAAGTTTGATATGGCGGGTCGTGTTTATAACGGTTCACCGGCTTCGCGGAATATGGAAGTACCGCCTTATTACTACGAAACCGATAATGTCCTGGTGATTGGTGAAGACGGGGTGAACGCATAATGAGCGATACTAAGAAACAAGGCTTTGTCGTATCTGCCCTGGCGGGACTACGAGACTGGACTAATGACCGCTTGCCCATAGTAAATGCTTGGGAAAAGCATATGAGCAAGTATTACGCACCGAAGAACTTCAATTTCTGGTATTTCTTTGGTGTCCTGTCGCTGATAGTTCTGGTTATCCAGCTGGTGTCAGGCATCTTCCTGACCATGCATTATACCAACAGTGCCGAGGCTGCTTTCGCGTCCGTTGAATATATCATGCGTGATGTGGAATTCGGCTGGCTGTTGCGTTACATCCACTCAACGGGCGCGTCCGCGTTTTTTGTGGTGGTTTATCTGCACATGTTCCGCGGCCTGATGTATGGCTCATACAAGAAACCACGCGAGTTGATCTGGGTGTTTGGCATGGCCATTTACCTGGTTCTGATGATGGAAGGTTTCATGGGTTACGTATTGCCCTGGGGCCAGATGTCCTACTGGGGTGCGAACGTCATTGTGTCCCTGGTGGGTGCCATTCCTGTCATTGGGGAAGATCTGCTGATCTGGGTGCGCGGTGACTTCCTGATCTCCGGTGCTACTCTCAACCGTTTCTTCGCGCTGCATGTGGTGGCATTGCCCATCATCCTGATCGGTCTGGTTGTGTTGCACCTGCTGGCGCTGCACGAAGTCGGCTCGAACAACCCTGACGGTATCGATATCAAGAAGAACAAGGGTCCGGACGGCATCCCTGTCGACGGTGTTCCTTTCCACCCGTTCTACACGGTGCACGATCTGGTCGGCATCACTGTCTTCCTGTTTGTGTTCTGTTTCGTGATTTTCTTTGCGCCGGAAATGGGCGGCTACTTCCTTGAGCCACCAAACTTCCAGGAAGCCAATCCGTTGGTCACGCCGGCACACGTACCCCCAGTCTGGTACTTCACGCCGTTCTATTCCATGCTGCGCGCCGTTACCGTGCCGTTGTTTGGCATCGACGCGAAGTTCTGGGGCATGATTGTCATGTTTGGCGCGATTGCCATCCTGTTTGTACTGCCCTGGCTGGATCGTAGCAAGGTACGTTCAATTCGTTATAAAGGCTGGTACAGCCGCATAGCGTTGCTGATCTTTACTGCCAGCTTCCTGATCCTCGGTTATCTGGGCACGCTGGGCACCAGCGCACCTCGGATAGCGTTGGCGCAGTTCTGTACACTGCTGTATTTCCTGTTCTTCTTCCTGATGCCCTGGTACACGAAGAAAGAGGAGACGTTTGCGGAGCCGCAGCGCGTGACAGGCCGCTGGATTACCAACAAGCAGCTTGCCATCACCCTGGCGCTGCTGGCTGCACTGGTGTTCCTGCCGCTCAAAGCTGTGGGTGCAGAAGTAACGGTCGAGCTTGAGCCGGTAGAGATGGATTTGCGTGATGAAGCCTCCTTGCAGCGTGGCTTCACGTCGTACATGAGCTACTGTCACTCTTGCCATTCGCTGCAATACGCGCGCTACCAGCGTACCGCTGACGACCTGGGTATCCCCACAGATCTGGTGATGGAAAACCTGGTGTTCGGTGACGCTTCCATCGGCGATCTGATGCAAAACAACATGGATGCGGATGACAGCAATAACTGGTTCGGTAAAACACCACCCGACCTGACGCTGGCGGGCCGTCTTCACAGTCCGGCATGGCTGTCAGGCTATCTGAACTCGTTCTATACCGATACCAGCCGGGTCTGGGGTGTCAATAACACCGTGTTCCCGAATGTCGGTATGCCCAATGTTCTGTATGAGCTGCAGGGGGACGTAGTCTGCACCAACAATGCAGAGGCCCCCGAAGACTGCGAACTCAGCCATGTGGCGGGTACCGGTGAATTGACGCCGGAAGAGTTTGATGCATTTGTTTATGACATGGTCAACTTCCTCTACTACATTGGGGAGCCTGTACGCCTCAAGCGACAGGAAATTGGGGTCTATGTACTGGGTTTCCTGGCCATACTGTTTGTGCTGGTGACACTGCTCAACCGTGAATACTGGCGGCGCATCCACTAAGGAGCGCCGTACAGTGACAAGCGCGTGATGTAGCGATCAGGCTAATTCGATTTTTTGAGGAAAGGTTTATGGGTGTTGTAGCAAAGCGCTCTTCCATGACGTTCTATTCTGATGGCAGTTCTCAGTACAGTCATCGGGTGCGGATAGTTTTGGCCGAGAAAGGGGTGACCGTTGAAACTGTCAATGTTGACCCGGCGAACACACCAGAAGATCTGGCTTCGTTGAATCCCTATAACAGTCTGCCCACGCTTGTGGATCGTGATCTGGTGCTTTACGAAGCCAATATCATGATGGAATATCTTGACGAGAGATTCCCGCACCCGCCCCTGTTTCCGGTATACCCGGTGGCAAGGGCGCAAAGCCGTTTGTGGATGTACCGTATCCAGCGTGACTGGTGTCAGGTCGTTGATGACCTGACAGCCGGCAAGGGTACGGCTGCACAACAGGAAAAAATGAAAAAAGAGTTGCGCGAGAGCCTGATCTCTATTGCTCCCATCTTTACTGAAAAACCTTTTTTCATGAGTGATGAATTCACTATTGTCGATTGCTGTGTGACGCCCATACTGTGGCGCTTGCCATCACTGGGCATTGATCTTGGCAACCATAAATCCGTTCAGCCGCTACTGCAATATCGAGCGCGCCTGTTTTCCCGTGATTCAGTCAGAGCCAGTCTGTCGGATCAGGAAAAAGAGATGGTATAAGCGTGAGCATGACCTCGAGTCGTCCTTATCTGCTGCGTGCCCTGTACGAGTGGATACTGGAAAACCAGTGTACGCCCTACATTGTGGTAAACGCTTACGCCAATGACGTGATGGTGCCGCAGGAGTATGTCAAGGATGGACAGATCATCCTCAATATTTCTCCGTCGGCAGTTCACGCGCTGGAGATGACCAATGAAGCGGTTAACTTCAGTGGCCGTTTCTCTGGCATACCGACGCCTGTCTATGTGCCGGTGACGGCTGTCATGGGCATTTATGCGCGGGAAAATGGTCAGGGTATGGTGTTCGAGACGGAAAGCCCGACACCGGAGCCGCCACCCCCATCATCGCCCAAGTCAGTAAAGAATGAAGGGAAGGTGGACAAGTCACCGTCATCGGATTCCAAAACGCGATCCCGGCCTTCTCTGCGGGTCGTCAAGTAATACGTTTTGCGGTGCGGGCTGACTACCTGTCAGCCCGCCATTCTGCCACGCGACGCTCAGAGATATTCAAACACGTTCACCACACGCTGCACGCCGCCGACGCTCCGTGATAGCGCGATGGCGCGACTGCCTTCGTCGCGTTCGACAATTCCCATCAGATAAATTGTGCCATCATTGGCCACCACTCGCATGCGATTGGCGTTGATATCGTCATTGGCAGTGAGCTGGGTGCGGACCTTGGTGGCCAGCCAGGTGTCGTTGCCGCGCGAGAGTAAACTGCGACGCCCGGCGACTTCCATCTCGTTGTGCACCCGTCGCACATGAACACTGGCCTCGGATGCAATCTGGGTCGCCTCGCTCTTCAGTGCTTCTGATTGCACCTGACCTACCAGCAGCACGACGCCGTTGTGACTGACCACATCGAAATTGGCCTCCCGAAAGGTTTCATTCTGTGATCGCATATTCACCGTCACTTTGGTTTCAATGGACTCGTCCTCCACCACCGTGCCGGCGGTGCGCAGGTAGGGGTCTTCCCGGATCCCGTCTTCACCGGTGGTCTGCGTGAGGACAGTGGTACACGCTGTGGTGCTCAACAGCAACGCAATAATCGATAGTCGTTTGATGCTCACAACTCTTCTCCAAAAATTTCAATGTCGATTAGATCACACAAACAGTGAAGCAGCACCAGATGGATTTCCTGGCTGCGGTAGGTGACGCGGGCAGGGACGCGAATTTCGATGTCATCGGCCTGCAGCATTTCTGCCAGATTACTGCTCTCTTCGCTGCTAAGCAGAATCACGGCAATGTCGCGATCATACGCAGCAGTGATGGCTTCACGCAAGTTAGCACTGCTTTTGCCTGCGGCCATGACAAAAAGTATATCAGCAGGTTGGGCGAGCGCCCGAATTTGTTGTGCATACCCGGTTTTATATTGCTGATCAGTGGCGATGGTCGACAAACAGACCGCGTCAGCAGATAACGCCAGAGCGGGCAGGCCGGGCCGTTCACGGTCAAAGCGGTTGATAAACAGGGCCGACAGGTATTGCGCCAGGGCTGCTGATCCGCCGTTGCCACAGACCAGTATTTTTCCACCCTGAACAAGCGCGGTGGCCATTCGATTGGCAGCGGCGCACAGCACGTCAGCCTGGCTGCCCACGGTTTCGCGCAGCGTCGCGATATTGTGCTGGATGTGTTGCTGCACTCTTTGTTGCGGTTCCATGACGACTTCCGGTGATGAACTGGCCTTCAGTTTACTGCAATCAGTCCGCTTTGTGTTGGCCGTCCGGCATATTCAATAGCGCTGTTGAATGGCGTTCTTTATCCAGTTGAACTCGGTTTCACCCTGTCTGCCGGACTGTCTGATACCGAGCACGTCTATACGGCACGGCACGCGGTCAGTGAGGCCCCGGTACTTGAGATAGGTGGTTGCGCTGCGCAGCAGCTTTTTCTGCTTGCGGTAATCGACACTGGTCACGGGGTCCATGAAGTCCGCCCGGGTCCGGTAACGCACCTCAACAAAGACCAGCGTGTCCTCGTCTTTCATGATCAGGTCAATCTCGCCGACCCGGCAATTGAAGTTGCTTTCGATCAGATGCAAACCTTGTCGGGTCAGATATTGCGCAGCCAGGACTTCGTGTGCCAGGCCGGTTGCCCGCCGCTTTGCCGGCGCGACAGGCTGCGGTCCTGACTGGTGTCGGGTGTTGTCGTTTGGTTTCATGTGCAGATATCCCTTTCTGCCTGATTCCGGGTGCCTGAGCACCGGCTACGGGTTCTCATCCTGGCTGTCGGAGCTTTCGGTTGCGGATGTTTCCGGAATCAATACCACAATATTACCGTCGACGAAGTGTGCGCCGGTCAGCTCTCGCATGATACTGCCGTCCTCGCGCATGGACAGAATGCCGGTGGCACCCTGCAACCGGATACCCGGAAAGTTTTCCAGTTGGGCAATGCGCGCGTACAGGCGGAAACTGTCGATACCCATGGCACGTAAGCGCTGCACCGGACCGGTGGCTTGTGACCATACTTCCGCGGTGCTGGTGCGCAGCGGGTCGTCGCCGCCAAGTACCCAGGGTGCATCAACAAATGTGATGCCGTTCAGGTCACGGTTGCCGACCGCATCGCGGCGGCCATCATAAATCGCTGGCATGGCATAGACAGGGACATCGCCGACAAAATGGAATGCCATGGTGGGTTTCAATTGCCTGCCCTCGGCAGGGTTGGCCAGCATGAATATAAAGTCGACATCCTGGCGCCGTCTGGGGGAAAATTCGATGTTGTCGCGCGGCAGCACCTCGCGCAGACGCTGCGCACGGGCCTCGCTGCTGTCGATGCTCATCAGTTGTCTGATGATATCGGAGTAGCCGGCAGCATTGCCAAAACTGGCCCGGCTCACCACCTGGCCGCCAAGCGATTGCCAATACTCGGCAAAGCCATCCTGAATGCGGCGATAATCCTCACCGGCCGGCGTCAGCACAGCCGCATTGCGGTGGCCCGCCTGCCAGGCCATACGCGCGGCCTGCCGGATCTCATCTTCGGGTGCCAGTCCGAACTGATAGAACCCCGCCGGGTTTGTGCGCCAGTCATCGCCATAGTTCAGCGCAAGCGTTGGCACCGGGAGTTGTTCCATGCTCTGCAGCTGACGCACGGACTCTTTCAGCAGAGGCCCAATGATCATGTCGACGCCAAGCGCTACCGCCTGCCGGTACAGATCGCTGATATCACGAACACCGGTGGTATCGAAGATTTCAACTTCAGGCACCTGCTGGTTCTGGCTGACGGCATGGTAGTACGCCGACATAAAGCCTTCGTTAACAGCCTGGCCGGCGGCATCACCCAACGGCAGCATCAGGGCGATGTGTTGTGGCCGGTTGTTGAGCAGTTCGACAGCAAAGGTCAGGGCATCGGGCAGCACCGCTGCGGCGGTATGTCGATTCCAGCGATTCTGCCAGCGGGTGATGGCGGCCACCTGTCGCTCGATATTGTTCTGCTCATTGTTAACGACGTTGATCAGTTCCAGCCAGCCGCGCAGTTCGTAGGAGTCAACAATGGCTGACTGGCTGCTGAGACTGCCCGCCGGCGCAGCAGTGAGGATTTGCCAGATGCGGTTGTTGTTGTCTGCAATCCGGTCCGGAGCATCCAGTGTTGCTGTCATTCGGGTATGTTCGCGTGCCGCCGCCAGATACTGTTCCAGTTCGATGAAGGCGTCAGCGCGCAACTGCATCAGGGCGTGTTGCGTGTCGACCGGGAGTTCTGCAGTGCGTTCCAGCAACTGGTTGTTGGCGAGCGCCAGTGCGTTGCGGGCGTCGTTGCGTAACAGCGCCAGTTCTGCCTGTTGTCTTGTGGCCTCAATGGCGGTGACGGTCGGCAGGTCATCACTCAACTCCACGCCAGCAAGAATCGCCGCGGCATTGTCGAGATCGCGGGCCTGCAGTGCAAGGGCGCTGGCCTGAAGGATATAGGTTTCTGCCTGCGGCGACGTGGCATCCGCCGCCAGTGCCAACAATTCATTGATCGTGCTGTTGCTGGTCGCAACGACGGGGCCGGGTGTTTCGGCTGTGTCAGGTACCGTGCTGGTGCAGGCACTCAACAGCATCATGGCACCGGTAAAGAACACAAACGGGTAAATGGTTTTCAATGAACTCACTGATAAACTCGCTGATAAAACTCGCTGGAAGCAATCGTGCAGAACGACACTGGTATTGTAGATCATAGCAGGCGACTCATGTTGTTGCGACAGCCGACAAACCGTTATCATGCAGATCCACTCACGCAAGCCGGCAAGACCACGGCCAGGCGACACAAATGACACAGACGTTTACTGACACCACGCTGATCCGACCCGCGCTTTATGTGGTGGCGACACCGATCGGCAACCTCGGTGACATGAGCCAGCGCGCGGTTGATACACTGAAGAGTGTCGACCTGATTGCCGCTGAAGACACCCGCCACAGCGCCCGGCTGATGCAGCATTACGCGATCCCGACACGACTTGTCTCCTATCATGAGCACAGCGGCAGTGCCCGCGAAGACGCCATTTTGCGGGCTTTGGACGAAGGCAAGGCGGTGGCGCTGATTTCCGATGCCGGTACCCCGCTGATATCTGACCCGGGTTACGGCCTGGTAGTGCGCGTGCGTGCAGCATCCTATCCGGTTTTGCCGGTTCCGGGTGCCAGCGCCATTACGGCCGCCATCAGCGCCGCCGGACTGCCCAGCGATCGTTTCTCGTTTGAAGGTTTTCCCCCTCACAAGGCGTCCGGACGGCGACAGATGTACGAGGCGCTGGCGGATGAGCAGCGGACCCTGGTGTTTTATGAATCACCGCACCGTATCAGCGAATCACTTGCTGACATGGCGCAGGTGTTCGGCGGTGAGCGGCAGGCAGTGATTTGTCGTGAGCTGACCAAGACCTGGGAAACCATTCATGGCGACTCACTGGCCGGCCTCTGCGACTGGTTGCAGCAGGATGACAACAACCGCCGTGGTGAGTTTGTGGTGCTGGTGCACGGCGCGGCCAAAGCGGCGCAACTGGCGCTGAGCGCAGACGCCGAGCGGGCTCTGAAGATTCTGCTGCGTGAGCTGCCGCTGAAACAGGCCGCTGCACTGGCTGCGGAGATCACCGGCAGCAAAAAAAATGCGCTGTACAAGCGCGGGCTGGAATTGGCCGACACCGCCTCCTGACGATCGCTGGCCATTCAGGCCGGGTGGGTTAAAAGGCTAACACAACCGGCTCAGGGTTTTTGCACCCAGCGACCATTGGCGTCTTCGATATAGTTACCCGAGCGGGTTGCCTCGACTGCGCGAGCATAGGCCAACTGTGCCACGGTATTGATGGATATATCATTGTCACGGGCAATTTGCGCGTAGCGTTCCCGGCGCTGGCGATTGACGCTTCTTACCAGCTCTACCACCGCTTCGGGTGCGTCTGTTTGCACCAGGCCGATATAGCCGTCACTCTTCTCGCCGATCAGGCCTGCGGCCTTGGCGTCGTCCAGACTTTGGGCGATAGCCATGCCGGCGAACAGCATCAGCGCCAGCGCAAGGGTTCGGGTCATAAGTTTGATGCCGGTATGGTGTTTCATGTCTGTGTCCTCTGCTGCGTTAAAACAGACCGCTATCGGCGGCGAAGATGTCATCCAGTTCCCGGTCGACCCGGACACGAATCTCATGTTCGATGCGCACATTGAGATTGATGGTGATGGGTTCGGTCGGCGCTTCAACCCGGACCGTTGGTGTACAGGCAACAACGCTGCCCAGTGTAATTGTCAGCGCCATTGCTGACAGTATCAGCGGACGTCCTGACATCGGGGTGGTGAATGTTCCATGTCTTGTCATGATACTCAACTCAACTGGGTGATGACTTGGGCCTGCAAATTTGTCTTGCCGCCAATGCATTCGAGAGCTTCACTATAACAGAGCGCGATGAATAACGGCTGAATGGTGGGCACTGTTTTTTCGGCCAGAGCTGCCATTCACTGTTCAGGGGAGTCCTGACCGGAATCGGCCTGCCGCGCATCAAGACGCGCCTGAATGCTGTCAGTAACCGATCGGGCCGCCTGCAGGCTCTGTAACAGGGCGGGCACGTCATCGTTGATAGTCAGGTTCAGGTTGATGCGTTGACCGCCGTTAAGTTCCGTGCTGATACCCTCCATGCGAATTGCCAGATCAAGTTCGCCGTCGGGCTGGTAGTCCACGGTAGTTTCCATCAGGTTGAAACGGTAGTGCTCCAGCGCCTGATAAACCATATCGAGACTCTGGTTCCCGGACGAAGACGGGTTGCCGGCTGCATCCTTCCCGGCGCTGTACCTGATTGTACCTCCCGGTTGCAGTGCGGTGAGCGTGCCGCCGCTGATACTGGGGTTAAGCCCCTGCAGCCGGACCGGTAACTGACCACTGACCATGCCCGTGGCGCTGACCCCCTCGTAGGCGCTCATGCTAAGCACCTTCTCCAGGTCTATGCGGTCGATTTTAAGGGTGAATTGGCTGTCATTATTCTCAAGCTGGTAATGCAGTTGATCGCTGCTGACGGTGCCGCCGAATACATTCAGTGATGCGTTGCTCAGGGTCACCGAACCGGCCTGTGAGTCGAGCAGAACATCGCTGCTGATGTTGGTAAGCTCGATACCGGGGTCCAGCGATGCCATGCTGACAGAGGCTGCGCGGGAGCTGCGCAAGTGCCAGTTCGGCAATAATTCTGCGGCAAAGTCGGTGTTCAGACGCAGGAAGGCAATTTCCCCGATATAGCCGCTGATGTCATCCAGCGATATGCCAACGACGCCGCTGACTGCTGGCAGGCTGTGCTCGTCTGCCCGCCATGACAGCCGGGCGTGGGCGTTGAGCGCGCCGGCCAGGATGTCGGCCTGCCAGGGCAGCGGCGTCAGCAGGTCCGACAGTTTCCTGTTGTTGTCATTGAACTCTGTTCGCGGCACGTCCAGCGTGCCCTGGCCCGTGCCTGCGTACACACTATGCTGCAGGTCATTGAGCAGCAGGCGCTGATTGCCCAGCATCAGTGCGCCTGCAGCGTGCATTGTGTCCTGCTGCCAGGTCAGGTGTTGATCCAGACGCATTGACCACAGATTGATGTCCACCAGATTGGTGTACAGCTCGCTGACAGACATTTCGGCGTGCGCATACAGGTCAGTGAGATCAGTGCCAGTGTCGGTCAGGGGCAGGGAAACACTGATGCGATGGAGGGCGCCGGTCATTCCGGTCAGTGTCTCGCCTGCGCGGATGGCTGGCAGCCGCAGTGTCGACGAGCTCGCTGCCAGCGTCAGAGTGTTAGTATTCGCTTCGAATGTAGCGTCGATGGGTGCGTCGGTGTGGAAGGTGATCAGGTCCAACTCCAGGTCTGCACTGTCACTGCTGACATCAAGCCTGTTGATGGTCAGATCCAGCTCGGTGGTGAGGCGGCAACGGGAGGGCTGGCAGGACACCTGCACTGTGCTCAGTCCGGCCGACAGTTGGTGGATGTGTGCAGCGCCGAGCGTTATCTCGTGGCCGGTGATGTCCAACTGCGCAATGCGCATCCGGTTAAACGGGATGGCGCTCATGATATCTGCCGGTAGTGCGCCGGTTACGGGGGTGGGCGGTTTGGCGTTGATGGCCGCTGGCAGAGCGGCAATGACGTCAGGGCTGGCGGTGGCAGCGGTCAGTGAATCGGGTATATTGATATTGGCGCTCGCAATGGCAATGCTGTCGACACGACCGTTGACCAGCCCCGAGACGGTAAAGCTGATGTCTATATTGTCCAGCGTTTGTGATAAACCGCTTTCGCTGTGTATCAGTGCCAACTCTCGTATCTGCAGTGATGCCGCCCCCAGGCGCAGGCCTGCGAGTGCTTCAACTTGCAGGCCATAAGGCAGCAATGTCGAATTGACAGTGTTGGTGAATAGCATGACACGTTGCTGATAGGTGAGCCACGCCAGGGCTGTCAGTATCAATACCAGTGCGCCCAGCCAAAGAGGCCAGCGTCGGCGTCGGACCGGCCTGTCATCGTGGTGTGTTGTGGTTGGTGAGTCCATACGATCAGTTTGACACGGTACCTGCGGATAAAACACTTGTCTTTGTCACAGGGCTCGCTTAATCTTGCCGCCGAGTCGGCCAGGCAGTCGCTGCCAGATCTGCGTCTATTACCGTTTCGGCGGTAAATGAGGCACCTGGTGGAGGAAAGTCCGGGCTCCATAGAGCAGAACGCCAGGTAACGCCTGGGAGGCGAAAGCCTACGGAAAGTGCAGCAGAGAGTAGACCGCCAACCCCGGCTTCGGCTGGGCGGTAAGGGTGAAAGGGTGCGGTAAGAGCGCACCGCGCGACTGGCAACAGCTCGTGGCATGGTAAACCCCGTTCGGAGCAAGGCCAAATAGGGATCCGATGGTGCGGCTCGCACTGGATCCGGGTAGGCTGCTTGAGGCCAGTAGTGATGCTGGTCCCAGATGAATGACTGTCCCCGACAGAACCCGGCTTATCGGCTGACTCGCTTAATTATCAGGATTGTCCTGCGGGACAATTCTTGCTCAGGGTTTTTATCAGATCCTCTGTGGTCGGATCCTTGCGCTCAGGGCTGTTTATCGGATCCTCTGTGGTCGGGTCCTTGCGCTCAGGGCTGTTTATCGGATCCTCTGTGGTCGGATCCTTGCGCTCAGGGCTGTTTATCGGATCCTCTGTGGTTGGATCCTTGTGCTCAGGGCTGTTTATGGGATCCTCCGTGGTCGGATCCTTGCGCTCAGGGCTGTTTATCGGACCCCTTTCCCGAAGGGGTTTCCCGGGTAGGCGTTGACAGGCGACCCGCGCCGGAAATTGTGTTTTTCTGGCTTTGCGTTCACCTCTTCCCTCATCGACCGCAACTCACTTCTGATAATTCACTTTAAGTAAATTTCTTAGCCTGCTGATAAATATTTTGTTTGTCAGCGAACCTCGTGCGTATCCTCAAGATTTGGCAATTTTCCCTGTAATTTCAGGCGCTTTAGGTGCTGAAAAAGTGCAAATAGTACTTGCGCTTGCTTATTGCTGTGCATATAGTGGCGTGAAGTGGCATGAAGTGGATAAATATGTACTAAAGTGGGTTTCAAGGGTCCGGCAGTGGCAAGTCGGACCCGAGACTCCGGAGCAGCAAAGTGTTCAGAGGTGTCAACACAATCAATCTTGATGCAAAGGGGCGCATGGCGATGCCGGCGCGCTATCGGGATTTATTGACGGAAAAATACGGCGGCCGCCTGGTGGCGACCGTCGATTTTACCGGCCGCTGTCTGCTGCTGTATCCGATTGATGAGTGGGAAGTGATCCAGCAAAAAGTCGAGAGCCTGTCCAGCTTTGATGAGGCCAGTCGACGCGTTCAGCGCATGCTGATCGGTCATGCCCATGACCTGGAAATGGACGGCAGCGGTCGTCTGTTGTTGCCACAGATCTTGCGCACACGCGCGCAGTTGGACAAGCATCTGGCCCTGGTTGGTCAGGGCATGAAATTTGAGATCTGGAGTGAAGAGAACTGGAACGAACAGGCAGATAGCTGGTTCGCCGGTACAACTGGTCAGGCGGACTTGCCGCCTGAGTTGTTAAGTCTGTCGTTATAAGCTGGTTTGTATTGCAATGAACAGGGCGTCAGTCTTCTCGGAACGGAGCGTTATGGCTACACAGGCTCATGAAACAGTGCTGCTGCATCCTGCAGTGGATGCGTTGCTAACCGATCCGGCTGGTTTTTATGTCGACGGCACCTTCGGCCGTGGCGGTCATTCCCGGCTGATTCTGGAGCGGATGAGCGAGACAGGCCGTTTGCTGGGAATCGACAAGGATCCACGGGCGATCGAAGTCGGCATGGCGTTGATGGCGGATGATGCAAGGTTCAGCATTCGCCAGGGCTCATTCGACGAACTGGATGTCATGCTTGCTGACACTGGCGCCGCTGGCGAGGTGGACGGCATATTGCTGGATCTGGGTGTTTCCTCGCCGCAACTGGATGAGGCCGAGCGTGGCTTCAGTTTTGTCCAGGACGGCCCGCTGGATATGCGGATGAACCCGCAGGCCGGGTTGAGTGCCGCCGAGTGGCTGGCGACCGCTGCCGAGCAGGACATCGCCGACGTCATCTACCGTTATGGCGAGGATCGGTTTTCACGGCGTATCGCTCGCGCCATCGTTAAAGAACGCGAGGTGGCACCGATAAGCCGGACTCTGCAATTGGCAGAGATCGTAAAACAGGCCAATCCGGCCTGGGAGAGGCACAAGCACCCTGCGACGCGGGCCTTTCAGGCAATCCGGATTCACATTAACAAAGAATTGGTGTCGCTGGAGAATGTGCTGGAGAAGGCGTTGTCGGCGCTCAGGCCAGGTGGACGATTGGTAGTGATCAGTTTTCATTCCCTTGAAGATCGACTGGTCAAACAGTTCATACAGAAACAAAGCAAGGGGGATGATTTTCCCAGAGATTTGCCGGTGACAGTATCGGCACTGAGCCCCAAGCTGATCAAGATTGGCAAGGCGGTGAAACCCTCGGAGCAGGAGATAAGACAAAACCCCAGGGCGCGAAGTGCCGTCATGCGGGTAGCGGAAAAACCGGCCTGATAACACGGCCAGATGCAGGAAAATCTATAACAGACAAGATGTCATGATGAAAACAGAGCAGAACAGAGACGGATCAGTAGCACCGGCGAATACCAGGGTGGCTGAGACACCTGTGTCTGTATTTGGTTGGTTGCAGTTGTTCAACTCGCGCAATTTGGGGTTGACGGTTCTGCTGGCAGCCGTCATGGCGTCGGCGCTGGCCATCGTCAATACCAGTTTCAAAAGCCGGACAGTGTTCCACGAGCTACAAAAATTACGCGCCGAAAGCAACGAGCTGGACGTGCAGCAGGGGCAGTTGTTGATTGAGCAAAGCACCTTCGGACTGGAAGGGCGGATAGAGCAAAAAGCCATGGATGAGCTTGATATGACACTGCCGGATTGGTCAAGAATAATAATGGTGCGCCATGAGTGATTCGCAGACAGTGAAACGATTCAGCAGCTGGCGTCTGGCGCTGGTCTGGAGTGCGCTTGCGCTGGCGGTGCTGGCTTTGCTGTGGAAGTTATTGACCTTGCTGTTGGTTGATCGCGACTTTCTGCAGGGGCAGGGTGATGCCCGCACCATTCGTATTGAGCCGTTGGTCGCACATCGCGGTATGATCACCGATCGCAACGGTGAGCCGCTCGCTATCAGCACACCCGTCAAGTCGATCTGGATTAACCCTCGTGAAATAGCCGGCGATGCGAACGTCGTTCGCCAGCTTGCCCGGTCGCTGCAGTTAAATGAAGATAGTCTGCTTGCCTCCGTGCAAGCCAGTGCCGAGCGCGAATTCCTGTATGTGCGCAGACGTATGCCGCCAGCCGAAGCAGACGCTGTGCTGGCCATGTCCTTGCCGGGTGTTTATTCGCGGCAGGAGTATCAGCGCTACTACCCGCAGGGCGAGGTTACGGCTCATGTGTTGGGGTTCAGCAATATTGATGACATTGGCCAGGAAGGTCTTGAGCTGGCCTTTGATGACTGGCTCAAGGGTGTGCCCGGCCGTCAACAGGTCATCAAGGATCGTCGCGGACGAATTATTCGCCAGCTCGACACCATCGAGACAGCGCAGCCGGGTAACACACTGGCGCTCAGCATAGATTTCCGGATTCAGAATCTGGCATACAAGGAGCTCAAGGCAGAGTTTGTGCATCGCGATGCCCGGGCTGCGTCTGCCGTGGTTCTGGATGCAAAAACCGGTGAAGTGCTGGCGATGGTTAATCAGCCTTCATTCAACCCCCATAACCGGTCCACTCTCGCCGACTTCGGTGCACTGCGTAATCGGTCGGTGACAGACCTGTTCGAGCCGGGGTCCACCCTTAAACCCTTCACCGCGATCGCGGCGTTGGAATCAGGGTTATATAACCGAGAAACAATTATCAGCACACATCCGGGCAGGATGCGTGTGGGGCGTGATGTGGTGCAGGATCGTGGGCAGAATTTTGGTGATGTAACGCTGGAAGGCATGCTGGTCAACTCGAGCAATATTGCCTCGGCAAAAGTCGCGCTTGCGGTGGGCCATGAAGCGCTGCGCGACATTCTGCTGCGAGTTGGTTTTGGCGAAAACCCGGCCAGTGGGTTTCCGGGCGAACGTGCGGGTGTCATGCCCAATCACCGTATCTGGCACGACATTGAACTGGCGACACTGTCCTTCGGCTATGGCATGTCAACTTCAACTCTGCAACTGGCGCAGGCCTACTCGGTCATCGCCAATGGCGGGCTGCGTGTGCCAGTGACCCTGCTCAAGAATGGGAACGAGATGGCGGGGGCCAGCGAGCCCCAGCGAGTTGTTGACGCTGACATTATTGCAGAAGTGCAAAACATGCTCGAAGCCGTCGTTGATCCGGCACAGGGCGGTTTCGATGGCGCCAGTGTGCCCTTTTACAGTATCGCGGGTAAGACCGGCACTGCACGTGTTGTGGGTGCCAGCGGTTATGAGGCTAATCTGCACAACTCGATGTTTGCCGGATACGCGCCGGCCGATGACCCGAGAATTGTGGTCATCATTGTTGTCAATGAGCCCCAGGGTGCCCAGCACTACGGCAGCCAGGTTGCGGCGCCGGTATTTGCCCGTATTGCCGCAGGTGCCATGCGTTTGCTTGAAGTTACGCCGGACGCAATCGATCCATCACGCATTATGACTCTGAGCGCGAGGTGAGAACTGTGAATACCGCTCGACAGACCGATGCCAAAATGCCGTTGACCGAGCTGGTCGAAGGGCTTGTGATGGATGCCGAATGTCGGCAGGCGTGCAGTGGTATTTCAATCAGTGGCATGACGCTGGACAGTCGCCAGGTCAATCCGGGCGAGATATTTATAGCCCTGTTTGGCAAGAATCACGACGCTCGGGACTACATTGAACTGGCCTTGCAGCGCGGTGCAACAGCCGTGCTGGCAGATGAGGGCGGACAGTGGCATGGGTGTCGCCGGGTTGGCAATGTGCCGATTATTGCGGTCAACAGTCTTCGCATTCGTCTGGGGGACATCGCTGCCCGATTCTATGCGCATCCGTCGCAGCAGCTACCCGTGATCGGTGTCACCGGCACCAATGGCAAGACCAGTTGTACCCAGTTTATCGGTCAAATACTGTCCGGTTTTGGCCAGCGTTGTGGCATTGTCGGCACACTGGGTTATGGCATTTTCCCGGAACTGGAAGACACCGGGTTCACCACGCCGGACCCGGTCATCCTGCAGGCTGCGCTCGCCGATATCCTGCAGCAACGAGCCTCCTGTATCGCCATGGAGGTGTCATCTCAGGGGCTGCATCAGCACCGACTGAATGGCGTTCGTTTCCACAGTGCAGTCTTTACCAACCTGACACGGGATCATCTGGACTATCACGGCAGTATGGCTGCCTACGCTGAAGCCAAGCGCCGACTGTTTGAACATGAGGCGTTGCGAGTGGGGATTGTTAATGCTGATGACAGTTACGCCGCCTGTATGCTGAATGCGTTACCGAGAAACACGCAGAGCCTGACCTATAGCCTGAATGACAGCCGGGCTGACGTGTACGCCCGCGAGCTCAGCTTTCAACCGAATGGCTACCGGGCGCGTGTGCATACGCCATGGGGCGAAGGTGATTTACAGGGGCGGCTGCTGGGTTCATTCAATTTCAGCAACGTGCTTGCAGCCATCACGGCCGCAATGACCTTGCCACAGGAGATGGATCTGCAGCAGGTGCTGGCGCAGGCCGCGTTGTTGAAACCGGTCAGTGGCCGGATGGAGCTTTTGGGCGATGCTACGTCTGATGTGACCGCCGTGGTGGACTATGCTCACACTCCCGATGGCTTGCGCTCGGCATTGAGCGCCATTCATGAACATGTAGATGGCCGTATCTGGTGTGTGTTTGGTTGTGGTGGTAACCGCGACCAGGGTAAACGCCCACTGATGGCTGAGGTTGCCGAAGAGCTGGCTGACTTTGTGGTGTTGACCGATGACAATCCGCGAAACGAGAATCCTGACGATATCATTCGGCAGATTCTGTTGGGATTTAATGAGCGCGATGGCATTTATGTGGAGCGCGACCGGGCCAGCGCGATTACTTATGCCGTGTCCTCGGCTGGGCCCGGGGATATTGTCCTGGTGGCGGGTAAAGGCCATGAAGCGTATCAGGATATTGGTGGCCAGCGCATGGCATTCAGTGATACCGCGCAGGTCCGGCTGGCATTGCAGAAGCGGGCGGCTCAGGCATCAGGTCAGGCGCCAGATAGCGAGGTGTTGTCATGATAGGAACAATGACGCTCAGTGATGTCAGTGAGTATATGCCCGCCACCATGACCGGGGCTGATGTCACATTCTCTCGTGTCAACACGGATTCCCGGCAGCTGCAGGCCGGTGACCTGTTTGTTGCCCTGAGTGGCGAGAATTTTAACGGAAACCGGTTTGTCTCCCGGGTTGCGGAACAGCGTGCCGTGGCGGCAATTGTCAGTGAAGCGCAGGACGTGCCCATACCGCAGCTGGTGGTGGCTGATACTGCGGCTGCACTGGGTTGGTTGGGACACATAAATCGCAAACGCTCCCGGGCCAACGTTGTTGCGATTACCGGCAGTCAGGGCAAGACATCGGTAAAGGAGATGACTGGCTCTATTTTATCCCAGCAATTCAATATTCTGGTGACTCGCGGCAACCTCAACAACAATATCGGTGCCCCGATGATGCTGTTGGAGCTTGAGCAGGATCACCAGCAGGCAATCATTGAGCTGGGCGCCAACGCCGGTGGCGAGATCGCCTGGACAGCTAAACTGGTGGATCCGCAGATTGTACTGATCAATAACGCCGCAGAAACTCATCTGGAGGGGTTTGGTAGCCTGGCAGGTGTGGTGCAGGCAAAGGGTGAGATTATCGACTCGGCGGCGTCAACACACACCGTGGTGCTGAATGCGGACGATCCCAATATCGAGCGCTGGCGCGAGCGCGCCGGTCGCCGGCGCTGTGTGACCTTTGCTCTTGATGCTCCGGCCGACTATCGCGCCGTGAACCTGGTCATGACAGCCGACGGTGCGCGGTTTGATATCGAGTCTGCCCGTGGCCGGATAGCGTGTTTTCTGCCGCTGCCCGGGCGTCACAATGTGGCCAATGCGCTGGCGGCCGCAGCGCTGTCAATTGAGTCGGGCGCGACGTCTGCCAGTGTTTGCGATGGCCTGGCACGCGTGGCCGCAGTGCCGGGGCGACTATGCCCGCTGAGCGGAATCAATAACAGTCGTCTGCTCGATGACAGCTACAACGCAAGCCCGTCATCATTCAGGGCCGCGATTGATGTGCTGGCCGTTATCAGGAACGGCAAGGATGTCCGTCGGGTACTGGTCATGGGCGACATGGCGGAACTGGGTGCGCTGACAGTACAGGCACACCGTGATGTTGGCAGCTATGCGCGGGAATGTGGTCTGGACGAATTATGGAGCACCGGCGCCTGCAGTGAACTGGCAAGTCAGTCATTCGGAGCAGGCGGACGGCACTTTGAAGACAGAGATGCACTGATCAGTCACGCTGCGCAAGCGCTGAACGAAAGCAGTGTCGTCCTGGTCAAGGGATCACGAAGCGCGGGAATGGATTACGTCGTTCAACAATTAAGCAGCAAGGAGACTGTCTGATGTTGGTATTGCTAGCTGATTACCTCATCCGGATCGACCCCGGCTTTGCTGTTATTCAGTATATAACCGTGCGTGGCATCATGGGAATTCTGACGGCACTGATCATCTCATTGCTGATAGGGCCCTGGATGATCCGCCGTCTGAATTATCACCAGATTGGCCAGGTTGTGCGAACCGATGGGCCCGAGAGTCACTTCAGCAAAGCTGGCACACCGACCATGGGTGGCGCCCTGATCCTGGTCAGCATTGTGTTGAGTACGCTGATCTGGGCTGATCTGCGCAATGCCTATGTCTGGGTCACCATGCTGGTGACGGTGTTATTTGGCGCCATTGGCTGGGTCGATGACTACAGAAAAGTATTTCGCAAGGACCCCAAAGGACTGCCGGCAAAATGGAAGTACTTCTGGCAGTCGGTTATCGGTCTGGGCGCCGCATTGTTCCTTTATTACACGGCCACTGATCCGGTGCAGACAGCCTATATCGTTCCGTTCTTCAAGGATGTTTCGATAGAGGTCGGGCTGTTGTTTATCGTTGTTACCTATTTTGTCATTGTGGGCAGCAGTAATGCAGTCAACCTGACGGACGGTCTCGACGGTCTGGCAATTCTGCCGACGGTGATGGTGGGGGGTGCGCTGGGCATCATCGCGTACCTGTCCGGACACGCTGAGTTTTCGGTATACCTGAACATACCGACGGTGACCGGCGCCGGCGAACTGGTCATTTTCTGCGGCGCCCTGCTCGGCGCCGGGCTCGGGTTTCTCTGGTTTAACACCTATCCCGCCCAGGTATTCATGGGCGATGTGGGCGCACTGGCGCTGGGCGCTGCACTGGGCATCGTGGCCGTTATTTCGCGGCATGAAATCGTGCTGTTTATCATGGGCGGTATCTTTGTCATGGAAACCGTTTCGGTGATTCTGCAGGTGGCGTCATTCAAGTTGACGGGCAAGCGCATCTTTCGCATGGCGCCTTTGCATCATCATTTTGAACTTAAAGGCTGGCCGGAACCGCGCGTTATTGTGCGCTTCTGGATTATTACCGTGATGCTGGTGCTGTTCGGGCTGGCAACGCTGAAGCTGAGATAACAACGAAATACATTGTAGTGGAGACGCGTCGATGACGCAGGCAGTGGACAACAAGCTGGTGGTGATAGTCGGTCTGGGTAAGACCGGGCTGTCCTGCGCGCGCTATTTCCATGCTCTGGGTCGCCCGTTCAAGGTTATCGACAGTCGTTTCAGTCCACCCGCGCTGGCCGAGTTTGAAACCGAGTTTCCCGGACAAACCATTGAGCTGGGTGGCTTCCCGCAACAAAGCCTGTTGCAGGCAAGTGAGATCGTACTGAGTCCCGGTATCAGTTTGCAGACCCCGGAAATCGCTCATGCAATCAGTCAGGGTGTGCCTGTGACCGGCGACATCGACATATTCAGCCGCGAAGTGAAAGCGCCGGTGGTTGCTGTAACCGGGTCTAACGGCAAAAGTACCGTGGTGACCCTGGTGTCCGAGATGGCCCGTCAGGTCGGTATCCGGGTCGCAGTTGGCGGCAACCTTGACGGTCGGGCCAGTATGCCGGCGCTCGATCTGTTGCGCAGCGGCGAGCGCGATCTGTACGTCCTTGAGTTGTCGAGCTTTCAGCTCGAGACAACGACCCGGTTGGACGCCGAAGTCGCGGTACTGTTGAACCTGACTGAAGATCATCTGGACCGCTACCCATCCATGCAGGACTATGCGGCCGCCAAACAGCGCATCTTTAAGGGGGCGCGGCAAGTGCTGGTGAACCGGGATGATCCGGCCAGCGAGCCTGCGCATCCAACTGCCGCACAACGATGGACCTATGGTTTTAACGATGCGGCAGGTGAGCATGATTACGGTTTGTCGACACATGAGGGCGAAACCTGGCTCAAGCGCGGATCGAACCATCTGATGCCGGTGCGGGATATCGCTCTGGTGGGGCGACACAATGTCAGCAATGCGATGGCGGCGCTTGCATTGGGTCATGCTGTCGGTATTCCGGATGCCGCCATGGTCACAACCCTGCGTGAATTTCCCGGCTTGCCACACCGTTGCCAGCTGCTGCGACAGCTGCGTGGCGTTGACTATTACAACGACTCCAAAGGCACCAATGTTGGTGCAACTCTGGTTGCCATTGAATCTGTTGCTGAGCGCACGTCTGGCGAGATCGTGCTGATCGCCGGCGGTATTGGCAAAGATGCGGACTTCTCCTCACTGTTGCCGGCGCTGGAGCGTTATGTAAAGCGGGTGGTGCTGATTGGTCGTGATGCCGACAAACTGGCGAAGCTGATTGGTAATCGTGCCGACATCATGCGTGCGACCTCCATGGAGGAAGCTGTTATTGAAGCGGCCAGCAGTGCCGTTGATGGCGATGCTGTGTTGCTGTCGCCGGCTTGCGCCAGCTTCGACATGTTCAAGGACTTTGCGCATCGCGGGCGCGTTTTTGCCGCCGCTGTGGAGGCCCTGTCATGAGTGTGTTGCTGAGCAAAAGCAGAGGCGCTGTTCGTGTGCCCCGCCGGGTGGCCGAGCGGCCGGTCAATACCCTGTTGCTGGTCCTTTTTCTGTTGCTGGGAACCGGGCTGATCATGATGACGTCGGCCTCCATGGAAATCGCCAACAGCATGGCAGGTGATCCATTCTATTTCTTTAAGCGTCAGGTGTTTTTTATTGGCTTATCGCTGGTTGTGATGTTGATTACCCTGCATGTCAACATGAACCTCTGGTATCGCTGCAGTGCCGGACTGTTATGTCTGGCGCTGGTATTGCTGGCACTGGTGCTGGTGCCCGGTATCGGAACTGTCGTCAACGGCAGTGCGCGCTGGATTGATCTGGGCTTTTATCGCCTGCAACCTTCGGAGATGGCTAAGATTTTCATGGTGGTGTACATGGCTGCATATCTGCACCGGCACCGCGACGAAGTTCATGAGCGCTGGTCAGGGTTCCTCAAGCCAATGGTCATTCTGGCTGCTGCTATCACATTGCTGCATTTTGAGCCTGATCACGGCGCGATGGTTATCATAATGCTGACCACGTTTACCATGCTGTTTCTCGCCGGTGCGCGGCTGCATCGATTTGTGCTGATTGTGATGGTTTGTTTTGCCGGCGTTGTCGCGCTCGCCATCATGAAGCCGTACGTGATCAATCGCCTGACATCGTTCCTGAATCCGTGGGCTGCCGAATACGTTTACGGTGAAGGGTACCAGCTGACACAGGCATTGATAGCGTTCGGACGCGGCGAATGGTTCGGCGTGGGTCTGGGCAACAGTATCCAGAAGTTGTATTTCCTGCCGGAAGCGCACACGGATTTTGTGCTGTCGATTATCGCTGAAGAGATGGGCTTGCTGGGTGTGCTTTTCGTTCTGTTCCTGTTCAGTTTTCTGGTATGGACGGCGCTGCGTCTGGGGCGTGAGTGCGAAGCCAGGGCGCGGTATTTTCCGGCCTATGTTGCGTTTGGCATCGGCATGATATTTGCGACCCAGGTGTTTATAAATTTTGGAGTTAACACGGGGCTGTTGCCGACCAAAGGACTGACACTGCCGTTCCTGAGCTATGGCGGCAATAGCCTGCTGATTAGTTGTTTTATGGTCGCGATGCTTATGCGTATTGAGTACGAGCTGCGGACACAGCCCGATCCGGATCCGGCCGGAGGTGATGCATGAGCAGACGCACGGTATTAATCATGGCGGCAGGCACTGGCGGCCACATATTCCCCGCACTGACCATTGCCCGGGTGCTGCAGGCGCGTGACATTCAGGTTGAATGGCTGGGCACGCCGGCCGGCATGGAGAACGATGTGCTGCGTGATACCGGCATCAAACTGAATCGTCTGAACGTTAATGGTTTACGGGGCAAGGGCAAACTGGCTTTACTGAAGGCGCCTTTCATGCTGTTGGCCAGTATCTGGCAATCGCTGCGGCTGTTGCAGGCCCTGCAGCCTTGCTGTGTTCTGGGTATGGGAGGTTATGTGACCGGTCCCGGTGGTGTTGCTGCCTGGTTGTTGCGCCGGCCCCTGGTCATTCACGAACAGAACGCCATTGCCGGACTGAGCAATCGTTTGCTGGCACCGATGGCGGCCAGGGTACTGGAAGCGTTTCCCGGTACCTTTAAGGCCAGCAGTAAACTGGTTCATACCGGCAACCCGGTCAGGGCGGACATCGCCGGTTTGAGCGGCAGGCAGAGCACAGGCACGGATGGCACGGGCGCGCTGCGTCTGCTGGTGCTGGGTGGCAGCCTGGGCGCGGCTGCCATCAATGAGGTTGTGCCCCTGGCTGTGTCCGGTGTCGATAGCCATCAGGGTATCGAGGTCTGGCATCAGACCGGACGCAACAAACATGAAAGCACGCAGGCAGCCTATCAACAATCAGTCGACGCTACCGGTACCGACATCAAGCGACAAGTGGAACCGTTTATTGGCGATATGGCAGCGGCATATGCCTGGGCCGACCTGGTGCTGTGTCGCGCCGGCGCGAGCACGGTTGCCGAGCTTGCTGCGGCCGGTTTGCCGTCGATTCTGGTGCCTTATCCGCACGCCGTGGATGATCATCAGAGCGCCAATGCGCGCTGGCTGGTGGATGCCGGCGCCGCTGAGCTGATGCCGCAGTCGCGCCTGAACAAAGACGGCCTGCAGCAACTATTAGAGGAACTTATGACAGATAAAAAACGGCTACAGGATATGGCGCAGCGCGCTCACAGCCTGGCCATTGCTGATGCCGCAGAACGGGTTTCTGATGTGTGCCTGGAGGTTTGCCGTGGCTGATCAACGTTATTACCAGGTGCCGGAGATGCGTCGCATCAAGACCATCCATTTTGTTGGCATTGGTGGTGCCGGCATGTGCGGTATCGCCGAAGTTCTGCTAAACCAGGGATACCGGATTACCGGTTCTGACATCAAGTCGTCAGTGGTGACGGACCGTCTGGCGGGCATGGGTGCGCAGATATTTATCGGGCACGCCAGTGACAATATCGCCAGTGCCGATGTGGTGGTGTATTCAAGTGCGGTACGTGACGACAACCCGGAGCTGGTGGCGGCCAAACAGTCCGCGAAACCCATCATTCCACGTGCCGAGATGTTGTCGGAGTTAATGCGCTACCGCCACGCCGTGGCTATCGCCGGCACGCATGGCAAAACCACAACAACCAGTCTGGTGGCTTCTATTTTTGCCGAAGCTAAACTGGCGCCGACGTTTGTCATCGGTGGTCGATTGAACAGCGCCGGCGCCAACGCGGGCCTGGGTGAGAGCCGGTATCTGGTCTGTGAGGCGGATGAAAGCGATGTTTCATTCCTGCATCTGCAGCCCATGGTTGCGGTGGTCACCAATATTGACGCTGATCATATGGGTTCGTACGACGGCGACTTCAACAAGCTCAAGAGCTACTTTGTCGAATTTCTGCACAATCTGCCTTTTTACGGACTGGCGGTGTTGTGTGTCGATGATCCTGTGGTTGCGGAAATCATGCCACGGATATCGCGGCCCATGCTGACGTATGGTTTCTCCGCGCACGCTGACTATCGCATCGAAAACCTGCGACAGGACAGGCAGTTTACCGACTTTGATGTCTACCGTCCGGATGGTCGTGATCCGCTGCATATCAGTCTCAGCATCCCGGGGCGCCACAATGCATTGAATGCCACCGCTGCCATCGCAGTTGCTACCGACGAAGGCATTGCTGACGAAGCAATCTGTAAAGGTCTGGCCGAGTTTGCCGGCGTGGGTCGACGCTTTGATATTCAGGGTGAGTTTCCGATCGCGGACGGCAAGATAATGCTGCTTGATGACTATGGGCACCATCCCAGCGAGGTCGCTGCAACAGTGGCTGCACTGCGTGCCGGATGGCCGGAGGCGAGACTGGTGATGATCTATCAGCCGCATCGCTACTCCCGAACCAAGGATTTGTATGACGACTTCGTCCGGGTTCTCTCCGAAGTCGATGTTCTTTTGATGCTTGACGTGTACTCCGCCGGGGAAGATCCGGTACCGGGTGCCGATTCGCGAAGTTTATGCCGCAGCATCCGATTGCGAGGCAAGGTGGACCCGGTTTTTGTCAAAGATGAAGCGGATGTGCGTGGGGTGCTGAAAGATCTGGCGAAAGACGGCGACATCGTGATTACCCAGGGGGCCGGTAGTGTGGGTGCCCTGGCGCGTACGTTGGCCGCACAGGGGTTACTGTGATGAGTGAGAAGAATTCAATGGCCAGTCCGGAGCGCGTCGCTGTGCTAATGGGTGGCGATTCAGCCGAGCGTGAAATATCGCTGCTCAGTGGTAAGGCTGTGCTCACGGCGCTGCAGAGTCAGGGTCTTGATGTGGTCGGTATCGACGTCGGTCCTGATCTTGCTGAGAAGCTGCGTGCCGAAAAAATAGATCGCGTATTCAATATTTTGCATGGCCGTGGCGGTGAAGACGGCAAGCTGCAGGGATTGCTGGAGATGATGCATATCCCCTATACCGGCAGCGGTGTGCTGGCATCTGCGCTGGCCATGGATAAAGTCAAGACCAAGCAGTTATGGGCAGCAAGCGGATTGCCTACGCCAAGATTCAGCCTGTTACACGACAACATTGACTGGCAAGGCCTGATTGATGATCTGGGTGAGGTGGTGGTCAAGCCTGCGCATGAGGGATCCAGTATCGGCATGTCGATGGCGTCTGATGCCGCAGCACTCCAGCACGCCTACCAGAAGGCCAGTATGTATGATACCGCTGTCATGGCGGAGCAACGGATCCGTGGTGCCGAGTTTACCGTGCCGGTCATTCACGGCGAGGCGTTCCCGGCAATCGAGCTGAGCACCAGTCATGAGTTTTATGATTACGATGCCAAATACGTGGCCAGTGACACCCGCTACCTTTGTCCGGCACCGCTGACCCGTGAGAAAACTGCAGAACTGGCTGATCTTTGCCTGCGTGCGTTCACCATTCTGGGCGCCGAGGGTTGGGGTCGGGTTGATGTGATGCAGGATCAACATGGTGAATTCTGGTTGCTTGAGCTTAATACAGTGCCGGGCATGACAGACCACAGTCTGGTGCCAGTGTCGGCGGCAAGCAGAGGTCTGGATTTTCCGGCTCTGGTTTTACACATTCTGCAGGGAGGCGCCGCCGGCGAATCATCATGAGCGATTCCCGAAGCAGAACAACATTTTCGGCCTATGACGACGGCCCGGACGTACCGATGGATTTCGCGCCGCTGCGTGCTGAGGCGCGGCACACAGTACCCGATGCAGCGGCAGAGAAACGTTCTGGCGGCGTACTGCGGTTTGTTTTGCTGGGTCTGATCCTGACAGGTGCGGGTGGCGTTGCCGTTCATCAGTATCGTGGCGTAGCGGCGGATTATATGGCGACGCTGGCGGACAGCCTGCCGGCATTGAATCTGCCGGAAATAAGCCGGCCCGTGGTGAACCGGGAGATCAACACCGTCAGGCTGGATTCGCCGCTGCATCGCGTGACAGAACATGAGGTCAGAACATTGCTGGCCCGTTACACGGAGTCAGGTTTCCTGGGTGTGGATGTGCAGGATTTACGCGATGAGCTGGAGCTGAATCCCTGGGTCGCGCACGCTACCGTGCGCCGGGTGTGGCCGGATGTGCTGGTGATCAATATACGTGAGCAGCAGCCAATCGCGCGCTGGGGAGAGGCTTCGCTACTCAATGCCGCCGGTGAGATTTTTACGCCACCGCCACGCGGGTCTGAAACAGCGCTGCCGGCACTGAGCGGGCCGGCAGGTTCAGAGGCTGTGGTGTTGTCCCGGTACGAGACGTTTAAAGAGGTCTTGTCGGCGCTTGCCATGACACCAGCGTCGGTGAGCCTGAGTCAGCGTGGCAGCTGGACAATTGCAGTAGATGGCGGTCCGGTGTTGCGTCTGGGTCGTGACGACGTCATGGCACGGCTGGATCGTTTGATTATGGTTTACCGCAGTGGATTACAGGACCATTTGGCAGATGCACGCACGATTGACTTGCGGTACGGGAATGGATTTTCAGTCAGTAAAAATACGGTGACCACAGATTCTGTGGCCCGTCGGTGAGAGCAGGTGTGACTTATGAGCGCTCCAGATAACAGCAACATGATTGTCGGCCTGGATATCGGCACGTCCAAGGTGGTTGCCATTGTGGGCGAGGTAAAGGCCGATGGCAGTCTCAATATTGTGGGTATCGGCAGCCATCGATCGCGCGGTCTGAAGAAGGGCACAGTGGTGAATATTGAATCCACAGTCGAGTCTATTCAGCGTGCAGTAGAAGAGGCGGAACTGATGGCCGGTTGCCGCATACATTCGGTTTACGCGGGTATCGCCGGCAGCCACATTCGCAGTATGAACTCACACGGCATCGTGGCGATTCGTGACCGGGAAGTAACGCGCGCGGATATTGACCGGGTGATTGATGCGGCACAGGCAGTCGCCATACCCGCCGATCAGCGTGTACTGCACATCCTGCCGCAGGAATACATTATTGATTCCCAGGAGGGCGTGAAAGAGCCCCTGGGAATGTCAGGTGTGCGTCTGGAAGCCAAAGTGCATCTGGTCACCTGTGCCATCAATGCTGTGCAGAATATCGAAAAATGCATAAAGCGTTGCGGGCTGCAGACAGAGGAAATAATCCTGGAGCAACTGGCTTCAAGTTATGCCGTGCTGACAGAGGACGAGAAAGAGCTTGGGGTATGCATGGTGGATATTGGTGGTGGCACGACAGACATCGCTATCTTCACCGAAGGCGCTATCCGCCACACCGGTGTCATACCTATCGCCGGCGATCAGGTGACCAATGATATTGCCATGGCGCTGCGCACGCCAACGGATAACGCGGATGAAATAAAGATCAAGTACGCCTGTGCATTGACGCAACTGGCCAGTGCCGGTGAGATGATCAAGGTGCCAGGTGTCGGTGAAAGACCAGCTCGCGAACTATCGCGCCAGGCGCTGGCCGAAGTAGTCGAGCCGCGTTATGACGAGTTATTCACTCTGGTCAAGGCTGAGCTGCAGCGGAGCGGGTATGAAAACCTGCTGGCTGCGGGGATCGTGTTGACCGGTGGCACCAGCAAAATGGAAGGTGTCATAGAGCTGGCTGAGGAGATCTTCCATATGCCGGTACGTATTGGCATGCCGCAGAGCGTCAAGGGCCTGGCGGACATCGTGCGCAATCCGATTTATTCCACGGGTGTCGGTTTGCTGCTGTACGGCATGCGTCAACTGCAACAGCAGGAGCGCAGTCATCACCCGGTGACCGTCAAGGAACCAAAGATCAGTATCGTAGAACGGGTAAAGAACTGGCTGAAAGAGAACTTTTGAGCCGTAAATTTTGCAAGAGTAAATACATTAATTAACGTTTCAATAAAACCAAGGCATGACAGGGGGCCGTATGTTTGAACTTCTAGATAGTATTCCACAAAGTGCCGTCATCAAGGTTATCGGTGTTGGTGGTGGCGGCGGAAACGCCGTCCGGCACATGATCAGTCATCACGTTGAAGGCGTAGAGTTTGTCTGCGCCAATACCGACGCTCAGGCGCTGACCAATCTGCAGGCCAAAACTCTGCTGCAGATGGGCAGTACCGTTACCAAAGGTCTGGGTGCCGGTGCCAATCCCGAGATCGGGCGCCAGGCAGCCCTGGAGGATCGGGAAGAAATCGCAGAGATCCTCAGTGGTGCAGACATGGTGTTCATCACTGCCGGCATGGGCGGTGGTACCGGTACCGGTGCCGCACCCATTTTTGCTGAAGTAGCCAGAGAGCTGGGCATACTGACGGTGGCGGTGGTAACCCGACCGTTTCCGTTCGAAGGCAAAAAGCGCTCCCTGATTGCAGACCAGGGCATTCAGGAGTTGTCTCAGCACGTAGATTCCCTGATCACCATCCCCAATGAAAAACTGTTGGCGGTGCTGGGCAAGAATGCATCCCTGCTGGAGGCTTTCAAAGCGGCCAATGACGTGCTGCTGGGTGCGGTCAAAGGTATCGCTGACCTGATTATTCGTCCGGGCATGATCAATGTGGATTTTGCTGACGTGCGCACGGTGATGTCGGAAATGGGTATGGCCATGATGGGAACCGGTTACGCGACCGGCGAGTCACGAGCCCGGGAAGCTGCTGAGGCTGCGATCCGCAGCCCGCTGCTGGAAGATGTGAACTTGCATGGCGCCCGCGGCATTCTGGTCAACATTACGGCTGGTGAGAACCTGTCACTGGGCGAGTTTTCTGAAGTGGGTGACACCATTTCCGAATTTGCCTCTGACGATGCGACAGTTGTTGTTGGTACCGTGATCGATCCGGAAATGGGTGATGAAATCAGGGTAACAGTGGTCGCAACCGGGTTGGGCGAAGTACGTGCTGCTGAACAGCGCCCCACCAAGGTCGTTGACAATACCCGTTCGGCGCAGGTTGCTGGTGGTAATTATCGGCCCGTGGACCGACCGGCGGCAACGGCAGCACGCCCACGCCCCGCGGCCAGTTCGCATACCATGCCGCAAAACAGTGGGTTCGCCAAGGCAGTGGGTGCTGAAGACAGCATGGACTACCTGGATATTCCGGCGTTTCTGCGCCGCCAGGCAGACTGAAAAACGGCTGTAACCACGGCGGTTGGGGCCTGAGCACGGTCAATTCAGTGTTTGGGTTCTCAACTGATATTTGCTATCATCTAGCGCATTGTGCAGGGGTAAATCCCCTGCGCGCCGCTTATTCCGGGATTCATGTCAACTATGTTGAAACAGCGTACTCTCAAAAATGTCATCCGTGCCACTGGTGTGGGTTTGCACACCGGCACTAAAGTCTATCTGACGTTAAGGCCGGCGCCGGTTGATACGGGTATCATTTTTGTGCGCACCGACCTGGAGCCGAATGTGCACATACCGGCATTGGCACACCTGGTCGGCGACACTACCCTGTCCACGACACTGATCCAGGATGGTGTGCGGGTATCAACGATCGAGCACCTGATGTCGGCGATGTCGGGTCTTGGTATTGATAATGCCTACGTTGAAGTCAGCGCGCCGGAAGTGCCCATTATGGACGGCAGCGCCGGGCCTTTTGTGTTTCTGATCCAGTCAGCGGGTATCGAGGAGCAGGACGCTGCCAAGAAGTTCATCCGGATACTGAAGCCTATCCATCTGAAAGATGGCGATAAAACGGTCAGTCTGGAGCCTTTTGATGGCTTCAAGGTCAGCTATACTCTGCTGTATGATCATCCGGTTTATCGTCGCTACACCAAGTCGGCAACCATCGATTTTTCCAGTACTTCCTTCGTCAAGGAAGTCAGCCGGGCGCGTACCTTTGGTTTCATGCATGAGTTTGAAGAACTGCGCAATCGCAACCTGGCGTTAGGTGCCAGTATGGACAACGCCATCGCGGTAGGCGATTATAAGGTGCTGAACGAAGATGGTCTGCGGTATGAAGACGAGTTCGTGAAGCATAAAATTCTGGATTCAATCGGTGATCTGTACCTGCTTGGGCACAGCCTGCTGGGTGAATTCAACGGGTACAAGTCCGGACATGCGCTGAACAATAATCTGTTGCGCACGCTGGAGGCGACGCGGGATGCATGGGAGATGGTCAGTTTTGACTCCGAATCCCAGGTACCCATTTCTTATCTCAAGCCCGGACTGGCTGCCTGACGGAGACCCCGAAGCGCAGCGATACGGGGCAGGCCTGGCTTATGAAGCTCATATTGGTTAATCAGCGTTACGGACACAGTCGCACGATTGTGATCAAAGGCTGGCTCAAGGGCCTGCTGTCGCTGTGTCTGCTCGGCGCCCCGGTGGCGCTGGGTTATATGGGTTACCACCTGGCCCTGGCCAACACCGCCAATCATATCGTCAGTGAGAAATCCGCCGAGGGCTGGGAACAGCAGCTTGACGAGCAGGCGCTTGCTTTGGCCGAAGTTCGGCAGAATGCGGAGCAACAGGTCGAGGCGCTGACCCAGCGGCTGGCCACCCTGCAGGCACGGCTGCTGCGCCTGGATGCCCTGGGTCTGCGACTGACCGAGGTCGCCAATCTGGATCCCGCCGAATTCAACTTCAGTCAGCAGACGCCTGGCGTTGGCGGTTTGCTGCTGGATGATGGCAATTCAATGCAGCCGCCCGATTTTATCCGCGCGATCACGCGTCTGGAACAGGAAATCGAGGCGCGCGGCAATCAGCTTGAAACCGTCTCCGGACTGATCAACGGCCAACAGCTCGAGCAGGAGGCTGAAATCGCCGGTCGCCCGGTCAATACCGGTTGGCTGTCATCAGGTTTCGGGCGCAGAGCCGATCCGTTTACCGGACGCATGGCCTGGCACAACGGCATCGACTTTGCCGGCGCTGCCGGTGAGGATATTATCAGTGTCGGTACCGGTGTCGTAACTTTCTCGGGCACGCGCGCCGGATATGGCCTGATGGTGGAAATCGATCATGGCAATGGCTATCTGACACGTTATGCCCATGCCCAGGAGTTACTGGTAGAGCAGGGCGAGATTGTCAATCAGGCGCAGGCAATCGCACTGATCGGCAGCACCGGGCGATCCACTGGTCCCCACGTTCACTTTGAAGTCTATAAAAACGGCCGTGTCGTCGACCCGGCCTCTTATATACGTCGCACCCACCGCTAACGCACGTCTCCCCGATGCTTTATAGCTGACGACTGCAATCAGGTCGTCATGGTTCCGTATGTTTTATTATTCAGTCATAACAGGTCATCATGAGCTTACAGTTTTTCAGTAAAATATTTGGCAGCAGCAACTCTCGCAAACTCAAAAAGCTGCATAAAATCGTCAGGCAGATCAATACATTTGAGGACGGTGTGCAGTCGCTGTCTGACGAAGAGCTGCGTGCCAAGACAGTCGAATTCAAGGCACGTTTTGACGAAGGGGAGTCTCTGGATAAAATGTTGCCGGAAGCCTTCGCTGTTGTCCGCGAAGCAAGTAAACGGACACTGGGCTTGCGTCATTTTGATGTGCAGATGATCGGTGGCATTGTGTTGCATCAGGGTGATATTGCCGAAATGAAGACCGGTGAGGGTAAAACCCTGGTGGCAACATTGCCCGCCTACCTCAACGGGCTGTCGGGAAATGGTGTCCATATTGTTACCGTCAACGACTACCTTGCCAGTCGTGACGCCAACTGGATGCGGCCGCTGTACGAATTTCTGGGGCTGACCGTTGGTGTTATTGTCGGTGGCCAGATGCAGCACGAAAAAAAGGAAGCCTATAACGCTTCCATCACCTACGGCACCAACAATGAATTTGGCTTCGACTACCTGCGCGACAATATGGCGTTTCGTATTGAAGACAAGTTGCAGCGCAAACTCAATTTTGCCATCGTCGACGAAGTGGATTCCATTCTGATTGATGAGGCGCGAACGCCCCTGATCATCTCCGGGGCCGCGCAGGACAGCTCCAAACAGTACCTGGCCATCAATGAGCTGATACCGGGACTGGAGCGTGGTGAAGCGCCGGAAGAAAAGAGTCCCACTATGGCGCTGGAGCGTGAAGAGAAGGTCGAGTCCGGGCATTTCATGGTTGATGAAAAAACCCGACAGGTCGAGTTGACCGAATCCGGTCATGAGCACCTGGAAGAACTGCTGACCCAGCGCAAGTTATTGAACGAGGGCGAGAGTCTGTATTCCGCCGCCAATCTGGGACTGCTGCACCATATTCACTCGGCGCTGAAAGCACACTACCTGTTTCACAAGGACGTTGAATATATCGTCAAGGACGGCCGCATTGTGCTGATCGATGAGCATACCGGCCGTACCATGGAAGGGCGACGCCTGTCAGAGGGTCTGCATCAGGCCATTGAGGCAAAAGAAGGACTGGAGATCCAGAGTGAGAGTCAGACTCTGGCCTCCACCACTTTCCAGAATTACTTCCGTCTCTACAATACACTGTCCGGCATGACCGGTACCGCCGATACCGAGGCATTCGAGTTCAAGCAGATTTATGATCTTGATGTGGTTGTAATACCGCCGAATACGCCTATGCAACGAATCGACAAGAACGACCTTGTGTTCCTGTCCATGGAAGAGAAGTTCGAGGCAATTGTTAGCGATATTACGGAATTCAGTGCCAAAGGCGCGCCAATCCTGGTCGGTACCGCTTCTATCGAAACCTCGGAAATGCTGTCTAAGTTCCTGAACAAGGAAAAGATCCAGCACGAAGTATTGAACGCCAAATTCCATGAAAAAGAGGCGTTTATTATTGCGCAGGCTGGGCGACCCGGTGTCGTTACCATCGCCACCAATATGGCGGGTCGGGGCACGGATATTGTGCTGGGCGGAAACTGGGAATCGGAAGTGGCGGCCATGGACAATCCAACGCCCGAGCAGATCGCCGCGGCCAAGGATGCCTGGCAGCAGCGCCACGATCAGGTGCTGGAGGCTGGCGGTCTGCATATTATTGGTACTGAACGACACGAGTCCAGGCGTATCGATAATCAGCTGCGGGGCCGCTCAGGACGTCAGGGGGACCCGGGTTATTCGCGATTCTATCTGTCGCTGGAAGACAGTCTGATGCGTATCTTTGCCTCCGACCGCGTGAAAAGCTTTATGCAGAAACTGGGTATGGAGCGAGGCGAGGCGATTGAGCACGGCATGGTGTCTAAATCGATCGAAAAAGCACAGCGTAAAGTTGAAGGTCGCAACTTTGATATCCGTAAACAGTTGCTGGAATATGACAATGTTGCCAATGACCAGCGCACTATCGTCTACCAGCAGCGCAATCAGGTCATGGCCAGCGACGACATCGGTGAACTGGTCTCCAGTATGCGAAACGAAGTGGCGGATGAAGTCATCAGCAGCCACATCCCACCACAAAGTATTTTTGAACAGTGGGATATCGACGGGCTGGAACAGGCAATGGAGGCTGAGTTCGCCATCCATCTGCCGATCAAGACATGGCTGGAAGAAGATGAAAAGCTGTACGAGGAAACCTTGCGCGAAAAGATCAGGCAGGAGCTGACTGACGCTTATGCCAGGAAGCGTGAGACCGTTGGCGAAAAAATGGCTCTGCTGGAAAAGCAGATTGTACTGCAGATTCTGGATACCTTGT
Organism: Pseudohongiella sp.; assembly: GCF_011050365.1. Classification (GTDB taxonomy): domain Bacteria; phylum Pseudomonadota; class Gammaproteobacteria; order Pseudomonadales; family Pseudohongiellaceae; genus Pseudohongiella. Next base: position 140,628 of record NZ_DRFV01000017.1, on the reverse strand, counting down.
GGAAGGAACACCTGGCGGCAATGGATCAGTTGCGACAAGGCATATTCCTGCGTGGTTACGCGGGCAAGAACCCGAAGCAGGAATACAAACGGGAGGCTTTCGCCCTGTTCCAGAGCTTGCTGTCGCGTCTGCAGCACGATGTCATCCGTTTCCTCAGTCATGTGCAAGTGCGCTCGCCGGAAGAAATTGATGCCATTGAGCGCGCACGCGATGCGGAGCGGGCCAAGGAAAAGATCAAATATCAACATGCTGAAGCATCGGGCATGCAGTCAGAGACTGCCGGGGGCAATGCAGAGGGTGGCCAGAATGAACAGGATAACGGCGCACCGTTTGTCCGGGAAGAACCCAAGCTGGGACGAAATGATCCCTGCCATTGCGGCTCTGGCAAGAAGTTCAAACATTGTCACGGTCGACTGAGCTGATAAACGGGTTGGGTGAAAATATGGCGACAGGAAAAAAGGACATCGGCAACCTGGTGCCGGTAAAGGGCATCAAAATGTCAGCTGTCAGTGCCGGAGTACGGTACCAGAACCGGCTCGATCTGGTGTTGTTTGAGCTGGCCGAAGGCAGCCGGACGGCAGGCGTTTTTACGCGCAATGCGTTCTGTGCGGCACCTGTGGTACTGGCCCGGAAACATCTGACTGGCAATGGCGGTGATGTGCGTTACCTGCTGGTCAACACCGGGAATGCCAATGCCGGTACCGGTGACAGGGGCATGGCCGATGCATTGCATTGTTGTCAGGCGCTGGCCGACTGCGCAGACGTTAACCTGACACAGGTGCTGCCTTTTTCCACGGGTGTCATCGGCGAGCGGTTGCCGGCGGAGAAAATCGCTGCTGCTGCGCCCGCCGCATTGGCTGCGCTGCAGGATGATCAGTGGCTGGCTGCTGCCAAAGGCATCATGACGACAGACACCCGGCCCAAAGGTGTGTCGGCGATAGTGACCCATAATGGACAGTTCATCACTATTACCGGTATCACCAAAGGCGCAGGCATGATCAAGCCAAATATGGCTACCATGCTGGCATTTGTGTGTACCGACGCAGAAATTGATCAGGGCCTGTTGCAGGAACTGTTAATGTCTTCCGTAGAACAGTCATTCAATAGAATCACCGTCGACGGCGACACCTCAACCAACGACTGTTGCGTACTGACCGCCACGGGCAAAAGCGGTATCAGAATCGACAAGGCAGATGAAGGGTTATATGTCGCATTCCGCAATGCCTTGCACGAACTGGTTCTGGATCTTGCGAAACTGATTATTCGCGATGCCGAAGGTGCAAAAAAGTTTGTTACCGTAGATGTGCGTGGCGGGGGCAATACCGCAGAGTGTCTGCAGGTCGCCTACGCGATTGCCGAATCACCTCTGGTCAAAACCGCGTTGTCAGCGTCCGATCCTAACTGGGGAAGAATTCTCGCGGCGGTGGGTCGTGCCGGTGTACCAGACCTGGATGTATCGCGCATAGATCTGTATCTGGATGATGTCTGTATTGTTGAAAAGGGTGGCCTGGCGCCGGGCTACCGTGAGGAAATGGGACAGGCAGTGATGACCCAGGAAGATATATGTCTGCGCGTGGAACTGGCTCGCGGTGATGTCAACGAACAGGTATGGACTGCAGACCTGTCAGAAGAGTATGTCCGTATCAACGCATCGTATCGCAGCTAAACAGACTGATGCCGGCTATTCCCCGTGCGCCGCTGGCCCTGGCAATGATCAGATCAGGCGTCTGCATGCCGCCCAGGGCATAAACCGGCACCGTTGATTCCCGTACCATGTCGGCAAATGTATTCCAGCCCAGTGGCGCTGTACCAGGATGGCTGGCAGTTGCTTTCACCGGGGACAGGAGCGCGTAGTCCGCGTCCAGTGCCGCTGCCAGCACCAGGTCTTCGCGCGAGTGACAGGAAACCCCGAACAGCAGGTGCTCCGGCACCGGTCTTGCAGAAAGGCAGCCTAGCAGGCCGCCATGCGCGTGCAGCCCCTTGCACCCCGGTAAAGCCAGCAGGTCGTCGCGAATTCGGCCATCAGCATTGATATCGGTCGCTGACAGGTCGACGATGACACCGGCACTGGTATGCGCGAGCTCCGGCAACATCTTATGCGCCGCAGACAGGTAATCCTGGTAGTGGTTCTTGTGCTGGCACCGAAGTCGCAGCAATGTGTCGCCCGCCACCCGAATCGGTGTGGAGGGTGGCGCAGGAATATTGACAATGGCAAGCATGTCGCGCAATTGCAGGCGTCGGATGATCAGCCGGTTCGCCTGCGGGAACTCTTTTGTATCAAGCTGTGAGGTCGGCAGCCAGCGCAGAGGCTGATTCTCCAGGCCGGTTGGCGTGCCGGTGAAACGGTCGACAATCCACACATCCAGCAGCACCGCTTTGTCGGGGTAATTGTGTTCTATCCGGCACAAGGGACGTGACTGCGTCACGTTAATGGCAATTTCCTCCTTGAGTTCCCGGCTGAGCGCCTGTTGCACCGTCTCGCCAACTTCGACCTTGCCACCGGGAAACTCCCACAGGCCGCCAAGGTGTTGTTGATCGGCACGTTTGGCAACCAGAACCTGACCGTGAGCATCAAGGATGACGCCAACGGCGACATGAATCCGTTTGACGCCGTCATGCCTAGTCATCGGAGTGCCGACCACCGCTGAGCTGTGGCAGGTCTTCCGGGTCCACTGGCTCGCCGGCAATACTGTGTCGCTCGCTGGCCCACTCACCGAAATCTATCAATTTGCAACGCTCCGAACAGAATGGTCGGAATGCATTTTTTTCATGCCAGGTCACAATTTCCTTGCAGGTCGGGCAATTCACTTTCAGGGTGCGCTCACTCATGGGAATCAGTTTTACTCATATCAAGATAGGTTTTATGCAATGTCTGCACGGCGTTGTGCAAAGCCAGCAGGTCGCCATCATTGACGATGATATCATCAGCTTTGTCGAGTCGCTGCTGGCGGCTGAACTGGCTGGCCATGATAGCCTTGATGGTGTCCGGGCTGCTGTTGTCGCGCACGACGGTGCGCTCAAGCTGCAATGACTCCGGTGCGTCAATGACCAACACACGGCTGCACAGTGTCTGTTGATCGGTTTCCAGCAGCAGGGGAGACGACAACAGCGTGTAGGCTGAGTCGCTTTGCTGCAGCCGGGAGATTATTGCCTGACGTATCAATGGGTGCAGCAAGGCCTCGAGCCATTGTTTGGCCGCAGGCTCGCGGAAGATGATTTCGCGCAGCGCCTTTCGGTTCAGGTTGCCTTCGGCCAGCAGGATGGTTCGGCCAAAATGTTCGGCGATGGCTGCCAGCGCGGGTTGACCGGGCTGCACCACGTCACGCGACACCAGGTCGGCATCAACGACGGTGATGCCCAGTGCCGCGAACGCATCCGTAGCAGCGGTCTTGCCACTGCCAATGCCGCCAGTGACGCCGATGATCAGGGGTTGACGTGTGTGCATCAGCGCGTCACCAGCATGGAGATATAGGTATTGCTGATGGCATCGCCCCAGATCAGGGCAATAAATCCGGCAACTGCCAGATAGGGCCCGAACGACATCGGAATGTTCTTATCACGACCGGCAATGACTGCCAATGTGATGCCGATAACGGCGCCGGTTAGCGAAGACAGGATAATCACCGTCAGCAACTGTTGCCAGCCCAGCCAGGCGCCGATCGCTGCCAGCAGTTTGAAATCACCATAACCCATACCTTCCCGGCCAGTCAGCAATTTGAAGACCCAGTAGATACTCCACAGGCTCAGGTAACCGATGCTGGCGCCGAGCAGGGCGTCTGCAGGTGTAACGCCGGTGCCAAATCCGGTGACGCTGAGTAGCAGTCCCAGCCACAACAGGGGCAAGGTAATATTGTCGGGCAGTAACTGATGGTCGATATCAATCACTGTCAGGCTGACCAGGCTCCAGGTAAAGGCCAGGGCAGCGAGACAGGCCCAGGTAGCGCCAAATTGCCAGGCGACCAGAGCGGAAAGCAGTGCAGTCAGGATTTCAACGACTGGATAGCGCCAGTGTATTTTCGTCTGGCACTGGCTGCAGCGGCCACCCAGCAACAGATAACTCAACACCGGAATGTTCTGCCAGGGCCGGACCGGTTTTTGGCATACCGGACAATGTGAATCCGGTTTCAGCAGGTTAAACGTTTCATGCCCGGCGACCGGGTCAGCGGTTTTGACTTTTTTCGGATCCACTTGCAGATATTCCAGGCACTGACTTCGCCATTCGCGTTGCAACATCAGGGGCAGGCGATAAATCACCACATTCAGAAAACTGCCTACCAGCAAACCCAGCAGTCCTGCCAGTGCCGCCGTCAGCGCTGCGGACCCCTGCATCAGCTCTACTAATGTTGCCATTGAATTACCCCGTTGTTTTACCGTGTTTGTATCAAAGTACTGTTACAGGGCAGCGCCCAGGCGAAAAATCGGCAGGTACATGGCCACCATCAAGCCACCCACCAGCAGACCCAGTGTTGCCATGATTGCCGGTTCCAGCAACCCCGTCAGGCCATCAAGCAGATCATTGACACTGTCTTCGTAGTGATCAGCGCACTTCTCCAGCATGGTGTCCAGCGTGCCGGATTCCTCGCCAGCATTGGTCAATTGCGTAATCATAACCGGAAACAAGCCGGTCTTGCGAATGGAGAAGCCCAGTGACTGTCCCTGCTCGACATCGTAGAGAACATCCAGGCAGGTCTGCTGGTAGACAAGGTTACCCGCGGCAGTTGCGCTCAATTGCAATGCCTCGACAATCGTCAGTCCGGCCGCAATCGTGGTGGCGAGAGTTCTGCAGATATGGGCCAGCGCAGCGTTACGCAGCAACAGGCCGAGCGCAGGAGTCCGCAACAGCAGCCGGTGACAGAGCAGCCGGACACCGGCTCGTTTGCGTATCAGGTGAATACAACACAACCCCCCGACGATAAACGACAGCAGCCACAGCCAACCGTAGCGGATGACAATATCCGACAGCGTCAACACTGATTGGGTCAGGCCCGGTAAGGGGGCACCCAGATCAGCAAAAGTGGCAGCAAATTGGGGTACCACTTTTACCAGCAGCACGGCAGTCACTATCGCGGCAGTGCACAGAACTGTCAGTGGATAGACCATGGCTTTTTTCACCTGACGGATGATGGCGGCGTCCCGCTGTTGGCAGGCCGCCACTCGTTGTAGTGCGGTATCAACGGTGCCGGACTGTTCGCCGATGGTGATCATGCTGATGAACAGTCGGTTAAAGTACTGCGGGTGTTCAGCCAGTGCGTCACTGAAACTAGCGCCGGTTGCCACTCTTTCATGTAGTGCCTGTAGTAATTGCCTTGCGCGCTGATTTTCCGTACCGGCAGCCACAATATTCAGTGCCTGTAACAAGGGCAGGCCGGCTTTGATCATGCTTGCTGTCTGCTGAGTGAGCAGGTCCAGATCCCTGGCCCTGATCCGCGAACCGGGCCCGGGCAGGCGCCGCGTACGGGCCCGGGTTGGCGCTTTGCTCGCAGTCACCCGGGTCGCATTAATGCCCTGTTGATGCAGGTTGACCCTGACCTGTGCCGGATTCGCCGCCAGCATGTGTCCACGCTGGTGATTGCCGTGACGGTCTGTGCCTTGCCAGCGATAACCTGCGCCGTCAGTCATCACAGTGTCAGTCTGTCCGCGTCAGCGAGAGAGAGCTCGCCGCGGGCAACCCGGGTCAGCGCAGATTCACGCAGTGACAGATGCCCCATGGCCCGGGCTGCGTCAGCAATGTCACTGGCACTCGCGCCATCCAGAATCAGTTGGTTGATTTCAGTCGACATCGGCAATACTTCGGCGACACACACGCGTCCGCTGAACCCCTGGTGACAATGCTTGCAGCCAACGGGTGTAAATAAGCGGGCGTCGACTGACTGCGCGGCGGTCATACCGGCAGCACGTAATTGCTCCTGGCTGGCAGCGGCGGGTGCCTTGCAGGCAGGACAAAGGCGGCGCACCAGCCGTTGCGCGATGACGAGGCTGAGCGAGCCGCACAGATTGTAGGCCGGCACACCCATGTTCAGCAGACGGACGATACTGCCGGCGGCGCTGTTGGTGTGTAGCGTGGATAACACCAGGTGACCGGTCTGAGCGGCCTTGACTGCGATGTCAGCGGTTTCCTGATCCCTGATCTCGCCAACCATGATGATGTCCGGATCCTGTCGCATGAATGCTTTCAGGGCCGTAGCGAAATCAAGGCCACTTCGTTTGTTGACTGCCACCTGGTTGATGCCGTCCAACTGAATCTCTACCGGATCTTCCGCCGTTGATATATTGCGTTCCTGGGTATTGATCAGATCCAGCCCGGCGTATAGCGACACGGTCTTTCCGCTACCCGTGGGTCCGGTCACCAGAATCAGGCCTTGTGATTTCTGCAGCGCCGCCCGATACAGCGCTTGCTGACCGGGGTCGTAGCCCAGGTCATCCATGTTTTTACATGACGCCGAGCTGTCCAGAAGGCGCAGCACCACTTTTTCTCCCCACAGCGTGGGCATGCTGCTGACCCGGAAATCGACAATGCGGGTACCGTGCCTGGTAGTAGAATGATGATTCCCGTTTTTTATCGTCATTCTGAGTCTGCCGTCCTGTGGCAGACGCCGCTCACTGATGTCCATATCAGCCATTACCTTGATGCGGGAAATGATGCGTGGCGCCAGGTTTGCCGGTGGGCGAATGATTTCCCGCAGACTGCCATCAACGCGGCAACGAATCCGGACAGAGGTCTCGAAGGGTTCGATATGGATGTCTGACGCCTGCCGGCAGATTGCGTCGTGCAGCACATTGTCGACAAACCGTACCAGTGGCGCATCATCCGTCCGACTGTCAGGGCTGTTCGCAGGAGCGTTGTTCGCAGTGTCGAGCAGTGCCGTGATTCCATTCTGTCTGTGATCGTCGGCATGGATTTCGCGCAACACCGCGTCGCTGGGAGAGTTACCGGATGTAGTCTCTGTCAACACATGGTCGAGTAGCTGCCACAGTCTGGGGCCATCTGCCACCACAGCGTTGACATCGCGTCCGGTTTGCATCCGGATGTCATCAAGTACCTGCAGACTGGCGGGGTCGGCAAACACCACCAAAAGAGCGGTGCTTGCCGCATCTGTGGCGGGCAGCTGCAAGGGCAGCACGCGGTGTTTTTGCAGATAACCGCGATCCAGTGCGTCTGCTGGGCAGGCATTGATATCGATGGCGTCGATGTCAAGCAACGGGTAACCAAAACAGTCCGCGATGGTCGCCGCAAGGCGCCCGCTATCGGTCATGCCGCGCCGGATCAGCAAGGTAACAAAGGGTATGCTCTCCTGTTGTGCCATGACCAGTGCGGCCTCCGCCTGGTCTGCCAACAGCAGCCCTGAATCGACCAGGGTTTCTGCCAGTCCCTGTGGCAACATGATTTCAACGACTCCTGTTTCAGCCTGTGGAGGTTATATAGCAGTTGTGCCATCGGTCTGCTATACAGAATAGGGAACAGCACAGGTGTGCAGTGCAGTTTTTGCCTGCATTGATCAACAGGGCAGGACGCCCGCTTCAGGTCCAGGGAGGACAAACCATGGTCAGAATTGACTCAGTCATTAACGTTTGGGGCAGCAACAGGCGGATCGATACGATAGCGCCGGTACATACACCGTCGTCTGTATCGGTGCCGCGCAGTCACGGCTTTACGCTTATTGAATTAATGATGGTGGTTGCCATTATCGGCATTCTCGCTTCGGTAGCTCTGCCGGCCTATCAGGGTTATGCTGCGCGCGCCAAATTTGCCGAAGTGGTGGTAGCAGCGACGCCGGCGAAGACGGCGGTTGATCTGTGCGTGCAGTCACGCGGCGTGGACAGCTGCGGGAGCATTACCGCGCAACCGGGCTGGTCAACATCTGCCGAGGTGGACTCAGTGGCAATTGCGCTGACCGATGAGACCTTTCAGGTGACGGTGACACCCACGGGCGCCTATGCCGGAATCGCGACCACAGATACCTATGTGCTTAATGGCGAAGTCGGTGGCGGCTCGGTGATCTGGACAGAGGATACCGGCTCGGGGTGCCTGGCCAGTGGTTTGTGTTGATTTTTTTTGATACATTAGCGCCACTTGAACAGACGCAGATACCGTTAAGCCAGCATTAAGGCGGTTTGATCTATCCTGACAACGTCGCTTTAAAGCAGTATCTGATTAACAGTTGTGGGCACCAGAGGGTGTCGGAGTGAAAGCGTATGAATAGAATCAAATTGACCTTGATGTCCGCTGCAGTATCGGCGGTTGTGGCTTGCAGTGCTGCGGCACAGCCCAAGACCATCGAAGATGGTGTATACACGGTAGAGCAGGCCGAGGCGGGCCAACCGCTGTTCGAACAGCGCTGTTCTGCGTGCCATAACGCTGACTTTTATCGCGGCACCCTGTCCAATCGTAATAATCAGCCGCTGGCTTACCTGTTTGAAGAGATACTGGTCACCATGCCCGCGGATATGCCTGGTTCATTGATGGACGCAGAGTATGAATCGATTCTTGCTCATATTCTGCAGATTACTGGCTTTCCTGCCGGTGACGCCCCGCTCGATTATGCCGGTGGCACCATGCACACCGTCAATATCGTGCCGCCAAAGGACTGAATCCGGGCGCTGTCGCAAAGTTCAAAATCAACACAAAAAAGGCGAGCCGGGTGCTCGCCTTTTTTGTGCCCGGGCCGGGGACTATTGCAGTCGGTCAAAACGCATGGACAGATCAATGGCTTTCAGGTCCTTGGTCAGCGCACCAATTGAAATATAATCAACGCCGGTCTCGGCGATTTCTACCAGGCTCTGGCGAGTGATACCACCGGATGCTTCCAGGCGACTGCGGGCGTTGCCGCGTGCGGCGTTGCGTCGTACTGCGTCCCGCATATCGGCGATGCTGAAATTGTCGAGCATGATGATATCGGCGCGGGCATCCAGTGCTTCACTGAGCTCGGCAAAGGACTCCACTTCCACCTCAACGGGTTTGCCCGGTGCCAGGCGCCGGGCTTTTTCAACAGCGTCAGTGATGGAACCGCAGGCGCTGATATGGTTTTCCTTGATCAGAAAGGCATCGTAAAGGCCCATGCGATGGTTGGCACAGCCGCCCACGGCGACAGCGTATTTTTGTGCCGTGCGCAGCCCGGGAATGGTTTTCCGGGTATCCAGTAGCTGGCATGAGGTGTGTGCCACCAGCCGCGCATACTCACGGCTGAGCGTAGCCGTACCCGACAGTGTCTGCAGGAAGTTGAGCATGCAACGTTCAGCGCTGAGCAGCGCGCGCGCAGGCCCACTGAAGCGGGCGATGGTCTCATCCGCGTTGACTTCACTGCCCTCGGCCTGCAGCCACTGCAGCGTGATATCGCCGCCATCCAGTTGCTTAATGACCTCTTCCGCCCAGGGTAAACCGCAGATGACCGCGGCTTCGCGGCATACGATAGTGGCCCTGGCCTTTGTGTTGGCGTCTATCAATGCAGCAGTTATGTCACCGCTGCCGATGTCTTCGGCAAGGGCCTGTCTGACGATTTGTGGCAGGTCGCCGGGGACGGTCGGGGTTGCATTCATGGCTGGGTTCGCTGTTGGCAGTTATGGGTTCTGGGTTCTGCTTGGAGTTTTATGTTGAAGGCTCAGGGCTGCATACTCAGGGTCAGTGTGTCTGCCCGCTGCGTGAACTCGACCTGGCGCAGGGCGCTCATGCCGAGCAGGACAGTCTCGCCCCGCATGGCCGGGTTGATACTGGCGCGCACATCATACAGCGTGATGTCACCGAGCTGAAGCGTCGGAATAGTAGTGGTGTAAACGGTGACTACGCCGTTGGCCGTCATGGCGCGCATGGCCTGACCGGATTGCAGTTCTGCGCGGTCCGCAAGCTCTGCCGGGATCACTACATCAGTGGCGCCGGTGTCGAGCAGAAACGTGGCGGGTTCCCCGCTGATATCTCCGCTCATGACATAGTGGCCCTGACGATTACGCTGCAGGACAAGTTCGAAACCGCCATTTTGCAGTGCCTGTGTGGCAGGTCGCTGATTGGGGTTGAACTGCCGCTCAAGCAGATCGTCGAAGAACAGGGTCAACAGGCCCAGCCCGAGCGCGAAACTGATGATCAGCATTCCCAGGCCGGCATGACGGCCGGGCGTTTGCTTGCTGTTGTCGCTCATAGAGTTGGGCTTCAGTGCTATACTTGATACCGACTTTAGCACATCGATGAGGTGGCCTGCTTGATTCGGGAGCACTGGTTGCACAACAGCACAGACGACGACCTGCACCGGGATCTGCCGGATGCCCGTTATGTCGCGTCGCCCAATTTCAGTGAGCGGCCTGCTGGCGTGCAGGTTGATGTTCTGGTCATCCATAACATCAGTCTGCCCCCCGGAGAGTTTGGTGGCAGCTGGATAGATGACCTGTTTTGCAATCAACTGGATCCGACTGCTCATCCTTATTTTCGGGACATTGCCGACCTGCGGGTGTCGGCGCATGCACTGATTGACCGCCTTGGGCAACTCACTCAATATGTGGCATTCGACAAAAAAGCCTGGCATGCGGGGCAGTCCAGCTTTGACGGGCGGCCACAATGTAATGATTTTGCCATTGGCGTGGAGCTGGAGGGCTGCGACGATCAGCCCTTCACCGATGCGCAGTACCGTTGCCTGGGAGCGCTGACCCGCCATCTGCAAGAGGTGTATCCGGCCATAACGCCGGACCGCATCGTCGGGCACAGTGATATTGCACCTGGCCGGAAGACTGACCCTGGTCCCTGTTTCGACTGGCGACGGTATAAAAAGGACTTAACATGATTTTTCTTACTGTCATCACCTGTCTGTTGATTAATCATTACTGGCGCAGTGAGCGCCACTTACCTGTTGATGGCTGGTTTGATGCCTGGCAAGCATGGTTGGGCAATCACGCGCATCGCCTGCCGGCGTTCATGCGCAACGGGTCCGTGACCTTGCCGTTGCTGGCATTACTGCTGCCAGTCATACCCCCGGCGTTGCTGCTCTGGCTGGCAGAGGGGCGATTTTTGGGCCTGTTGTCACTGGGTTTGCATGTGTTGATTCTGATTTACTGTTTTGCCCGGTTTAACCTGGTAGCGCTGATTGACAACTTTCTGGCGTGCTGGCGCGAAGGCAACTACGAGGCTGCCTACCTGACAACCGTTGAGCAGGCCCCGGACGCGTTTCATTCCCGTGTCAATGACTATGCAGTCATGCACCGGCAGTTTCTGGACTATGTGATTGTGGTCAGTCTGCGTCTGCTGTTTGTGGTGTTGTTCTGGTATATCGTGCTCGGCCCTCTGGGGGCTCTGTTCTATTTCCTGCTGCAGCGGATGCTCGCTTCCGACGTTCTGATTGAAGACCGGGCCGGCGATCGTGCATGGCAACGGGTTCTGTCCATTGCCGAATGGGTACCGGCGCGTTTGTTGGCGCTGGCATTTGCACTTGCGGGCGACTTTGTTGCCGGTTTTCAGCGTTTGCGTGAACACCTGCTCGGTAATCTGGCGCCGGGCCAGAATATTACCCTGCTGCGCGACTGTGCAGAGGCAGCTATCGGCACGCCGGACGGTGACGTCCGCGATGCGGAACTCAGCACGCAGGCCGTATGGCGGCTGGAGGCCTTGCGGGATCTTGTTCTGCGCAGTCAGATTGTCTGGGTCATCGCGGTGGCCATGATAATTCTTGTAGTTTAACTACAAGAATTACTTTTGGGACTTGAATCACAGCCTCTTGGAAGGTATTATTTACGCTTTCATGTAATTTAATTACAAATATTGTCGCGACCATGGGTTTCTGCCACACTCGACGACAGCTTGTCACATATGTAACCGACACATAATCAAAACCAACAAAACAGAATTGACGCTTATGACCGATCATCAGGAAGACTTTAACCCCACCGAAACCGAAGAATGGCTTGAGGCACTGGGTTCCGTAATCGAGCACGAGGGCGCTGATCGCGCCAACTACCTGCTCGGCCGCCTGTCAGATAAAGCCTCCCGGCAAACGCTGCAGGTATCCGGTTCTTCGATAACCACACCCTACCGGAATACGATCCCGCCGCAGGAAGAGGATCGTATGCCGGGCGACATGTTCATGGAGCGCCAGATCCGCGGTATTATCCGCTGGAACGCGCTGGCCATGGTCATGCGCGCCAACCTGGATAATTCCGAGCTGGGTGGTCATATCTCGACCTTCTCGTCGTCGGCAACGCTGTACGATGTGGCATTCAACTACTTCTTTCGCGGGCCGACAGAAAATCACGGCGGTGACCTGATTTATTTCCAGGGTCATTCCGCGCCCGGTATTTACGCCCGTTCTTATCTGGAAGGGCGCATTACCGAAGACCAGCTCGACAAGTTCCGCCGTGAAGTCAACGGCGACGGGCTGTCTTCCTACCCGCACCCGTGGCTGATGCCGGACTACTGGCAGTTCCCGACCGTCTCCATGGGGCTGGGTCCGTTACAGGCCATTTACCAGGCCCACGTCATGAAGTACCTGTCCAGCCGTGAATTGCTGGATCAGGGTGACCGCAAAGTCTGGGCATTCCTGGGTGATGGCGAGATGGACGAGCCGGAGTCACTGGGTGCGATTGGCAAGGCCGGTCGTGAGAAACTGGACAACCTGATTTTTGTTATCAACTGTAACCTGCAGCGCCTGGATGGTCCGGTGCGCGGTAACGGCAAGATCATTCAGGAACTGGAAGGTATTTTCCGCGGTGCCGGCTGGAACGTGATCAAGGTTATCTGGGGCCGTCACTGGGATACCCTGCTGGCCAACGACAAAGATGGTCTGCTGCAGGCTCGCATGGACGAGGTTGTGGATGGTGAGTACCAGAACTACTGGGGTCGTGGTGGCGCTTATACGCGCGAGCACTTCTTTGGCAAGAGTCCGGAACTGCTGAAGATGGTTGAGCATCTGTCTGATGATGACATCATGGCACTGAACCGGGGTGGTCATGACCCGTTCAAGATGTATGCCGCCTACGCAGAAGCCATGAATACCAAGGGCAAGCCTACGGTGATCCTGGCCAAGACCGTTAAAGGTTATGCGTTCGGTGATGGTGCAGAGGCACAGAATGCCTCACACCAGACCAAGAAACTGAACGTGGAAGGACTCAAACGCTTCCGTGATCGTTTTAATATTCCCATTGCTGATGACAAGCTGGAGTCCGTGCCTTATTACCGCCCGGCGGAAGACAGCCTGGAAATGCGTTACATGCGCAAGATGCGCGAAGCCCTGGGTGGCGCCGTGCCGCAGCGTCGGGCGCAGAGTTACTCCCTGCCAGTGCCGGACATCAGCGCTTTTGATGCACAGCTCAAAGGCACCGGCGAACGTGAAGTATCAACAACCATGGCCTTTGTCCGTATCCTGAATACCCTGTGCAAGGATAAGGAAATCGGTCATCGCATCGTGCCGATTGTGCCGGACGAGGCGCGAACCTTTGGTATGGAAGGCATGTTCCGGCAATTGGGCATCTACTCATCAGTCGGGCAGTTGTACGATCCCGCCGATTCCAACCAGGTGATGTATTACCGTGAAGACAAGACCGGTCAGATGCTGGAAGAAGGCATCAGTGAAGCCGGTGCATTCTCATCCTGGCTGGCAGCGGCAACATCGTACAGTGTTAACGACTTCCCGCTGATTCCGTTTTACATCTACTACTCCATGTTTGGTTTCCAGCGTATCGGCGACCTGGCGTGGGCAGCAGGCGATTCACAGGCCCGCGGCTTCCTGATTGGTGCGACCGCCGGCCGCACCACGCTGAATGGTGAAGGTCTGCAGCATCAGGATGGTCACAGCCACCTGTTGGCATCAACGATTCCCAACTGTGTCACCTATGATCCGACCTATTCCTATGAACTGGCGGTGATCATCAATGACGGCCTGCGTCGCATGTATCAGGACAAGGAGTCAGTGTATTACTACATCACCACGATGAACGAAAACTATACGCACCCGGAAATGCCGGCAGGCGTAGAGAAAAATATTCTCAAGGGCATGTACCTGTTGGAAGATGGTACCGCCAAAGAATATAAAGTTACCGGCAAAACAGTCAGCGATCAGCATGTGCGATTGCTGGGCAGTGGCACCATTCTGCGTGAGGTGCGCGAAGCCGCCGCAATTCTGCGTGACCGCTACAAGGTGATCGTCGACGTGTGGAGCGTGACCAGTTTCAATGAGCTGCGTCGCGACGGAATGGATGTCAGCCGCTGGAATATGCTGCACCCGGGCAAAAAAGCAAAAGTGCCTTTTGTCACAAAATGCCTTGAAGGGCAGGAAGGTCCGGTTATTGCTGCGACCGACTACATGCGTATTTACGCAGATCAGGTGCGTGAATACGTACCGGCTGCGTACCGTGTGCTGGGCACCGATGGTTTCGGGCGCAGTGACACGCGGCAACAGTTGCGTCGCTTCTTTGAAGTCGATCGTGGTTACGTTGTCGTGGCAGCGCTCACCGAGCTGGCGGCCAAAGGTATCGTCAGTGCGGATGTCGTCACCAAGGCGATCAAGGACATGGGTATAGACCCTGACAAGCCCAATCCGCTGTTGGTGTGACACACAACAAAAACTGAAACGAACAACAGTTCAGGAGCATGCAAGGTGCCTGTAGAAAGTATAAAAGTACCCGATTTGGGGGATACCAAAGACGTTGAAGTTATCGAAATCCTGGTCAAGGTAGGCGATAGCGTGCAGGAGAATGACTCCCTGCTGGTATTGGAAAGCGACAAGGCGGCGATGGAAATCCCGTCACCGCGCAGCGGCGTGATCAAAAAGATCATCGTCAAAGTCGGCGATGAAGTGAACAAGGACGATGAGATCTTCAGTATGGAGGTCGAAGGCGACGCCAAGGCCGAGAGCGCTTCAGACAAAGGAGCCGATAAGGACGCTGATAAGAAACAGGCGGAAAAGCCTGCAGCTGACGCCAAAGCGCAAAAGCAGGAACAGGAGCCGGAGTCGGAGCCGGAGGAAGACAAGCCTGCCAGCAAATCCGTTGAACTGATTCGTGTGCCTGATATTGGTGGTGACAGTGATGTTGAAGTCATCGAGATCCACGTCAAGGAAGGCGATGAGGTCAAGGCGGAAGACACCCTGATCACACTTGAGTCTGACAAGGCTGCCATGGATGTGCCGTCACCGGCCTCCGGCATCGTGAAGTCCCTGAAACTCAAGGTAGGTGACAAGGTTTCCAAGGACTCACCGGTGCTGGAAATGGAGGTAGTGTCGTCAGGCAGTTCCGCCAAGACCAGCGATAACAAAAAGTCGACCGGCACCAGCGAGAAATTCGAGGCTGCCGGCAGCACAGAATCAGCGCCAGAGACAGACCCATCAGCGTCCGCCAAGCTCGACGACAAGCGCTTGGCCAAAAAGCAGGCCGAGTTTGCCGAAACTGCCGCAACACGAAGCGACAGCAAGGTCTATGCGGGCCCGGCTGTGCGCAAGCTCGCGCGCGAACTGGGCGTGGACCTGACTCTGGTGGACGGTTCCGGCAGCAAGGGCCGGGTACAGAAAGAGGACGTGCAGAAATTCGTTAAATCGCGTTTGCAGGGTCCGGCGACCGCAGGTGCTGCAGGTGGCGCCGGTATTCCGGCTATTCCCGACGTCGACTTCAGCCAGTTCGGTGAGATCGAAGAGCGGCCGATGAGCAAGCTGCACAAAGTCACAGCCGCGAACATGCATCGTAACTGGCTCAATGTGCCGGCGGTAGCGCAGTTCAATGAGGCTGATGTGACCGGGCTGGAAGAGTTCCGCAATGCTCAGCGCAAGGAATCAGAGAAACGTGGTGTCAAGCTGACGCCACTGCCGTTCATGCTGAAAGCCTGTGCCAAAGTGCTGGATGAATACAAGCAGTTCAATGTTTCCCTGCATTCCTCTGGTGAAGTACTGATTCAGAAAAAATACATTCATATCGGCGTCGCGGTGGCTACCGAGGCGGGTCTGGTGGTGCCGGTTATCCGCAATGTGGATCAGAAGAGCATCTGGCAGCTTGCCGCTGAACTGACCGAGATGACTGACAAGGCCAAGAATCGCCGGCTAAGCAAGGAAGACATGCAGGGCGCCTGCTTTACCATTTCCAGTCTCGGTGCCATTGGTGGTACATCGTTCACGCCGATTGTGAACGCGCCCGAAGTCGGCATCCTGGGAATATCCAAAACCCAGGTCAAACCGGTGTATATCAACAATGAGTTTGTGCCACGCCAGATGCTGCCGTTTGTGCTGTGCTACGATCACCGTGCCGTTAATGGCGTCGATGCCGGCCTGTTCGCGACAAGGTTGGCGGAGATACTTTCGGATATCCGGTTGTTGATGATGTAACGTTCCCGCAAAAAAGAAAGGCCGGGCTGCATGTGATGCAGCCCGGCCTTTTTTTTGTCCGGGTTTTGCGCCGACATTTCAATCAGCGCAACCCCGGGTATCAGTCCTTAATCAGTACGACCTGATGCTTCGCGCGCGATACCCAGCGTCTCGGCGGTGCCGCCAGCGATGCCGGCATCACCCCAATAGCCGACTGTTGGCATCAGGAAACCCTGTTCCAGACGTGCTGCCACGTCGCGGGCGTTCGTAGTAATGCCGCAAGGTACATCGTATTGCAGACACAACGCCAACACGCTATCAATGGCTGCCTGTACTTCAGGGTGGCTGCTGGGCAGACCCATAGACATGCCCAGGTCGGCAGGGCCAACAAAGATTGCGCTCACGCCCGGCACCTGGATGATTTCCTCTGCATTCTCAACGCCTTTGGCTGACTCAATCTGAATGAAGGAGATAAGCTCGCCGCGCGGGTTCAGCGGCCAGGTGTCGGCACGTTGTACGTAGTCAGAGACGCCCCAGTACCAGGCAGACACGCCCGGTGACGCTCCACGCAGCCCCTGTGGCTCGGCAATCTCGGAACCGCGTGGCTGCGGGTAACGCATGGCACGGACTGCACGCTCGGCTTCCTCTGCAGTTTCCACATACGGGAACATGATGCCGAAAGCGCCAATATCAAGAACCTGCTTGACCAGCCACTCCGGATCGTTGCGACCGTTGGCCGGGATGCGCACAATAGGGGTGGTGCGCATCTGGGCATGGCCCTGACGCGCGACGGCGGCTTTGTCCGTCAGGCCCAGCAGGAACTCCTGCAGTTTTTCCATGTCGTGCGCGGTATGCTCCATGTCGATAAGGATATAATCCAGACCGGAGCGTGCCAGGCCGCGCGCATTTGCCAGCGAAAAATTGCCGGTGAACAGGCCAAATACCGGATCGCCATTCTCCAGAGTCTGAATGCTTCGGTTCAGTCGCACGTCATCTTGCGCCATCGCAGGGGCAGCAGCCAGACCAACAACGGTCAGCACCGAAAACAATGCGGATAGACATGTCTTTTTCATGTTTGTGTTTCCTTTGTGTTACAACTGTAAAGGTTTGTAATAAATTGAAATGAAAATCATTTTCATCAATTGCGTCGAGACGCAGAGTAAACTACCGGGACGCTTTTATCAATTGTAGAAACCGGGCATGAATTCACCAGAGAAGGGCGGGCAGGGTCAGCTGGCAGGGAAGTAGAAGGTGCCGGATTCGGTAGCAACATGACGAATCTCACAGCCGTAGGCGCGACTCAGGGCGTCGTCCGTCAGCACGTCTGTGTTGCTTCCTGTTGTGTAAGTTCCGTCGCCGAACAACAACAGTATCTGATCGCAGAAGCGGGAAGCCAGATTGATATCGTGCGTTGCCATGATCAGCGCGCTGCCATCCTGCTGCACAGTCTCTGTCAGAAGTTTCAGGGTTTTTATCTGGAATGATATGTCCAGATGATTGCTGGGCTCATCAAGCAGATACAGAGACGGATTTTGCGTCAGCAGACTGGCAATGGCAAGACGCTGACGCTCGCCGCCGGACAGGCTGCTGACATCACGTTGTGCCATGTGTTCCAGCCCGACAATGGTCAGCGCGTGACTGGCAAGCCTGAAATCGTCTGCACTTTCCCAGCGCCAGGCACGAAGATGTGGCAACCGGCCCAGCATCACGGTTTCGTGTACGGAGGCAGGCATGTCGTCATGGTTGTCCTGGAACAGAATACCCACTCTGGTCGCCAACTCTGCCCGCGACCACTGTGTCAGCGGCAGGCCATTGATGTGGATCCGGTCTTCGTCAACAGGACACAGTTTCAACAACGAGTGCAGTAGGGTTGTTTTGCCACTGCCGTTCTGGCCGAGTACCGCCAGCCGTTGACCGGGCGCTGCAGTCAGGTTGAGCTGATCACACAGAACACGGTCGCCAACCTGTAAACGCAGTTGCCGGGTCTCTACGATGGGCGAAGTCATGATGAGCGCGCCCCTTGATGAAGGATGAACAGAAACGCGGGCACACCTATCATTGCTGTCAGTACGCCAACCGGTAATTGCTGCGGTGCGACGATCGTTCGCGCGAGGCTGTCGGCCAGCAGCAGGAAGCTGCCGCCCAGAATCACCGAACACGGTACCAGCCAGCGATGGTCGCGTGCGCCCAGCAGTCGCAACATGTGCGGGATAACCAGGCCAACAAAACCCACCGAACCGGCGACGGTCACGGCGGTGGCGGTTAGTATTGACGCGCTGAAATAAAGTATCAGTTTCAGACGCGGGACGTTAACACCCAGCGCGGCTGCCATCAGCTCGCCACGCGCCAGCGCATTGAGTGCCCGGGCCTGACTCAGTATTAACAGCAGTCCGCCGAGCAATAACGCAAAATGCCAGCTGTCGGTGCGGCTTTGGCTGAGATCGCCCATTAACCAGAACAGCATGCTCTGCACATTGTTACTGGTACTGGTGGTCAGCATGACGTTGATCACTGCTCCCCAGCCCGCCGAGATAACCACGCCGGTCAATAACAGCCGCGTCGCCGACCATTGTTGTCTGCCTGCCAGGCCGAAGACGATAAAGACCGATAACAGGGCGCCGGCAAAGGCGGCCTGGGTAATCCAGATGCTGGCTACACCCAGCAGAATAACGGACAGGGCGCCAACCGCGGCGCCGCCGGAGATACCCAGGATATAGGGATCAGCCAACGGGTTGCGCAGCAGCACCTGCATGATGACACCCGACAGTGCCAGCAGGCCGCCAGTGACAAAAGCCGCCAGCGCGCGTGGCAGTCTGAGCTCCCACAGGATCTGCTGCTCGATGCCCGGTGTCGGGTTTATCAATTGCTGCCAGATGGTGGTGACAGGAACAGACACGCTGCCGCTGCTCAGCGCAATCACGATGCTGATTACTAGCAATCCTGTCAGGGCTGACAGCAACGTGTATTGCCGGAAAGGGCTCACGGCCGAATGGCACTCCTGTGTGGTGGTTAGGTCAACGGACGCTGATTAATGGTGTGCTGCGCGGCCTGTTTAGCCCGTGATTCTAGCACACGCATTTGTTGCAGAACGGCCTTGTTGACCGGGCAGGCCAGGCCGTGCTGCGCCGCCAGTTCGCACAGGTAGCCATTGAGGTGATCAATTTCGGTGTCGCGTGCGCGACGAACGTCCTGCAGTGTCGACGAGATATTATCGGTGGTCACCATCAGCACCTGTTGCACCTGGGTGAACAGGTCATCAATAGCCGGCGCCGCCGGAATCGCCTGCAGCAGCGCGCTGATTTCGTGGCACAGTCGGGTCAGGGTTTGTCTGGCTGCCGGTATGCGCAATAGCTCGCCGTTGCGACAATCATGGATGACAGTCAGCGCATTGATGGCACAATTGATGGCCAGTTTTCGCCACAGCCGGGCGGCGATGTCATCGTCAATGCGGATATTCAACTGTTGTGCGGGCAACACGGCGAGCAGCGCCTGCTGCCGGGCTGCCGAGTCGTCGCTGGCCGGGGTGAGCTGCCCCAGCCAGGTCTCGCCATTACCCGCATGGACCACATCAAACGGCGCGCGCAGCCAGGCGCCATGACTGGTCGAGAGACAGAAAACACGTTCGGCGCCGAACTGCTGGCTGACTTCCCGCTGTACCTTCAGGCCGTTCTGCAACAGCACAATGCGGCAGTCGGTGGTCAGGTATTTCGCCACGCCTGTTAGGGCGGGCAGCGTATCCTGCGCTTTGGTGGCGACGAAGAGGTTGTCGATCTGTCCAGGCAGATCAACCACATTACCCCCGGTTGTGTGCGCCGGCATGACCACAGGCTGTGCCATGGCGCTGGATTTTATATGGCCCGGGTAGCTCAGCAGTGCCGCCTGGTGTCGTAACAGCAGACTCACCTGCGCGCGGCCGGACGCTCCGTCCCGCGCTTGCATCGCCATGGCGCACGCCCACAGGCAACCCATGGCGCCGGCGCCCAGTACATGCCAGTGCAGGGGCTGTGGTATTGGTTTATCCGTTAAGGTCATGGTGGTAGTATAGGCGCCAATAGCAGGCGCTGTCTGCGCCGCGTGAAGATGATTCCAGTGATGAGGTTTGGCCATGCCATCGTTTGATATTGTATCCGAAGTTGAATTGCCTGAAGTACGCAATGCCGTTGATCAGGCCAGTCGCGAAGTCGGCACCCGGTTCGACTTCAAGGGCGTCGATGCCAGCTTTGAGCTTAACGAGGCCGATATCACGGTGATGGCAGAGTCGGATTTCCAGATTCAGCAGATGATGGAAATTCTTAAAGGCAAACTGGTCAAGCGCAATGTTGATATCAAAAGTATGGAAGAAGGCGATATCGTTGAGACCGGCAAAAAGGCGACCATGAAAGTGGTCATCAAGCAGGGCATTGAAGCCGACATGGCGCGCAAGATCGTCAAGATGATCAAAGACAAAAAAATGAAAGTACAAACTGCCATTCAGGGTGAGAAGCTGCGGGTCACCGGCAAGAAACGCGACGACCTGCAGGAAGTGATTGCCATGCTGCGTGAAGCCAAGCTCGACATCCCCCTGCAATTTGATAACTTTCGGGACTGATTTTTGCTCCCGGATCACGTCAAAACTTTTCGCGAATCCCTGCTGACGCTGCAGGACCGGCGCTTCGTCGCTATTTTCCTGCTCGGGTTTTCCAGTGGTTTCCCCTGGGTGTTACACGGTTCAGTACTGACCCTGTGGATGCAGTCGTCAGGTTTGTCCAGATCCGCGATTGGTTATATCGGTGCTGTTGCAACTGTGTATGCCATCAACTGGATGTGGGCGCCATTCGTCGACAAGATCCGACTACCCGTGCTGTACCGGGTTTTTGGCCAGCGCCGCTCCTGGATACTGCTGACTCAGTCCTTCATCGTATTATCCATTTTATTGCTCAGCCTTGGTGATCCCCGGCTGAACCTGATGCTGGTCAGTTTGTGTGCGCTCAGCGTGGCGGTATTCTCTGCAACGCAGGATATCGCGGTGGATGCCTACCGCATCAGTATTTTCTCCCGGCAGGAGATGGACGACAAAATGCCATTCGCTGCCGCAGTCACTACCACGGGCTGGTGGGCAGGTTATGGCTTTATCGGCGGTGCGCTGGCGCTTGGGCTGGGCGGTGAAACCATCGGTTTGGCATGGCCTGATGTGTACCGCGTGCTGGCCTTGCTGTATGTCGTTCTGATGATCTGTGTGATGCTGGTCAAGGAGCCTGCTGAAGAACAGACAGAGGCCCTGGCCGATGGCGTGCTGGCGGCGGATGATCCGCAAACGTTGCACGCAGCCGGTGTTGGCGATGCAGCCAGTCAGCGAACCTGGCCCAAAGTCAAATTGTGGTTCAGTACCTTGCTGATCGGACCGTTTCGGGAATTCTTCCAGCGCTGTGGCTGGAAGCTGGCGGTGTCCATTTTTGCCTTGCTGATCCTGTTCCGGCTGGGTGATGCCATGCTGGGCCGCATGTCTCTGGTGTTTTACGTCGAAATTGGTTTCAGCCGGGATGAAATAGCGTTTTATACCAAGTTCTTCGGTGGTCTGATGACCGCGTTTTTCTGTCTCGCCGGCGCACTTATCAATACCCGCTTCGGCGTTCTCAAGGGGCTGTTTGTCGGTGGTGTCGCCATGGGCGCGGCCAACTGCATGTTTGCCATTATAGCCGTTGTCGGACCCAGTGTGCCGCTGCTGCTGGTGACGCTGGTGATTGACAATTTTACTGCGGCTTTTGCCACGGTCGCTTTTATTTCCTTTATCTCCTATTTCACCAGTCGCACTTACACCGGCACTCAATATGCGTTGATGTCGTCGGTCTCCAATTTCGGTCGTACCACGTTGGCTGCCAGCAGTGGGTTCCTGGTTGATTCCCTGGGCGGCAACTGGGCCTTGTTCTTTGTGCTGACCGGTGCCATGGTTATTCCGGGGCTGTTGATGTTATGGTATATCGGCAAGCAAGTGACAGAGTACCGGGACCGCCAGCCCGTGTGATCAATTGTTTACCCCGGATTACTGTGACGCTCTGAATTCGTAACCCTGACGACGCGAGAGACCTTATGCCTTTTCCATTACTGGCCTTTATTGTTATCCCCATCGCGGAGCTGCTGCTGTTATTCGAGGTGGCGGATATGATTGGGGGGCTGGCAACGTTGGGCCTGGTCATTGTTACCGCGTTTGTGGGCTTTAACGTATTGCGCATTCAGGGCTTCAGCACACTCAGTCGTGCCAATCAGCGCATGGCCGGTGGTGAGCTGCCCGGGCAGGAAATAGTGGAGGGCCTGTTGCTGGCCTTCGCCGGCGCCCTGTTGCTGACACCCGGGCTGATCACCGACACGATTGGTTTTGCCTTGCTGACGCCACCCATACGGCGCCGACTGGCGACGCGAATGATGCGCAACGGCACCAGCTTCTTTGTCGGCGGCATGCGCGGTCGCGGGACAACGTTCGGTGGCGGCTTCTCCAGCTACCGGGGCGGTCAGGATGAGGGTCCCGGCAGCGGCCGTGACCACAGGGATGGCGCCACCATCGACGGAGAAATAGTTGATCGCGATAGTGACAGCAAGCACGGCAGGCTGTCCGATGACGATAAAAACACCCCCTGACCCGGACCCCCTGCGTCGGGTTGTCAGCGACGTGATCTGGTGCTGGCCGCAGGTGCACGGGTAAAAGCTGCAAAGTGAATTTTTTTTCACCTCCGCCATTGAAATCTGTCGTCTGAACCCCATTAACGCAGACACAAGCAGTTATTGAGTTTTGCTGCGCCGGTCAATGCCGGGCAGCGTTTCGTCCATCATCACCATAGATGTTAAGTCAGGAGAATACGAACAATGAAGATTCGACCTTTGCAAGACCGAGTTGTCGTGCGCCGCAAGGAAGAAGAGACCAAGACAGCCGGTGGCATCGTGCTGCCAGGTTCAGCCGCTGAAAAGCCTGCTCAGGGCGAAGTACTTGCGGTAGGACCAGGCCGGATTCTGGAGAACGGTGATAAGCGCCCGATCGATCTGAAGGTGGGCGACACTGTGGTATTCGGCAAATACGCCAGCAATACCGTCAAGATCGACGACGAAGAGCTGCTCATCCTGAGCGAAAACGAAATTTTCGGTGTGATTGAAGGCTGACAAGCTGCTCACTCAGCTAATGAGTCCGACTAACCCAATTTCAGATACAGGAAATAAATAACATGGCTAAAGACGTAAAATTTGGTGATTCCGCCCGTCAGAAACTGCTGAAAGGCGTAAACATACTGGCTGACGCCGTTAAAGTAACGCTGGGCCCCAAAGGCCGCAACGTGGTGCTGGACAAGTCGTTTGGTGCACCGACAGTGACCAAGGACGGTGTATCCGTTGCCAAGGAAATCGAACTGCAGGACAAGTTCGAAAACATGGGCGCACAGATGGTCAAGGAAGTCGCTTCCCAGACCTCTGATGTCGCCGGAGACGGCACCACCACAGCAACAGTGCTGGCGCAGGCCATTCTCAACGAAGGCCTGAAGTCGGTAGCTGCCGGCATGAACCCGATGGACCTCAAGCGCGGCATCGACAAGGCTGTTAAGGCCATGGTCGAGGAAATCGGCAAGTTGTCGACGCCTTGTGCCAACTCCAAAGCGATTGCCCAGGTTGGCTCCATTTCTGCCAACTCCGATAGCGAGATCGGTCAGATCATCGCTGAAGCCATGGAAAAAGTAGGCAAGGAAGGCGTGATCACGGTTGAAGAGGGTTCAGGTTTTGAGAACGAGCTGGACGTGGTTGAAGGTATGCAGTTTGATCGTGGTTACCTGTCTCCCTACTTCATCAACAACCAGGACAACATGAGTGCGGAACTTGAAAACCCGCATATTCTGCTGGTTGACAAGAAAATCTCCAACATCCGCGAAATGCTGCCGCTGCTGGAAGGCGTTGCCAAGTCCGGTCGTCCGCTGCTGGTCATTGCAGAAGACGTGGAAGGCGAAGCGCTGGCGACCCTGATCGTCAACAACATGCGCGGTATCGTGAAAGTGG
The DNA here is from genome assembly GCF_011050365.1 of Pseudohongiella sp. Classification (GTDB taxonomy): domain Bacteria; phylum Pseudomonadota; class Gammaproteobacteria; order Pseudomonadales; family Pseudohongiellaceae; genus Pseudohongiella. The sequence goes on along the minus strand of NZ_DRFV01000017.1, from coordinate 116,365 downwards.
CTGCGGCCAAGGCACCGGGTTTTGGTGATCGCCGTAAAGCCATGCTGGAAGACATCGCCATCCTGACCGGTGGTACTGTGATCTCCGAAGAAGTTGGCCTGAGCTTGGAGCAGGCAGATGTGTCGCATCTGGGTAGCGCCAAGACAGTCACGCTGTCCAAGGAAAACACCATCATTGTTGACGGTTCGGGTGATTCCAAAGCGATCGAAGCCCGTGTTGGCCAGATCCGTAAACAGATCGAAGACACCTCGTCCGACTACGACAAAGAGAAGCTGCAAGAGCGCGTGGCCAAGCTGGCTGGCGGTGTTGCCGTAATCAAGGTCGGCGCCGGCACCGAGATGGAAATGAAAGAGAAAAAAGCTCGCGTGGAAGACGCGCTGCACTCAACCCGTGCTGCGGTTGAAGAAGGCGTGGTACCTGGCGGCGGTGTTGCCCTGGTGCGCGCCCTGCAAGCGGTTGAGGGCAAGGTCAAAGGCGACAACGAAGACCAGAACGTTGGTATCGCGCTGTTGCTGCGTGCGGTGACGTCACCGCTGCGCCAGATTGTGAAGAACTCAGGTGACGAGCCTTCAGTGGTGCTGGACAAGGTGAAAAGCCTGACCGGCAACATGGGTTACAACGCTGCCAACGGTGAGTACGTTGACATGGTTGAAGCCGGCATCATCGACCCGGCCAAAGTAACCCGCAGTGCGCTGCAGGCAGCTGGCTCTGTGGCTGGCCTGATGATCACAACCGAGTGCATGGTCACCGAGATCGTGGAAGACAAGCCTGCCGGTGGTGCTCCTGATATGGGCGGCATGGGCGGTATGGGTGGTATGGGTGGTATGGGCATGATGTAAACCATCCAGCCTGCCTCCATGAAGTAGAAAGTCCGCAACCTGCGTGGTTGCGGACTTTTTTTTGTTCGTTTGTTTTATACGGTGTTGCAGTGCCTGAGATGAGCATCTTTCGCCTACCGTCTGCCTTGATCCAGGCTCCCTTCATCTATTTCCGCTGTGTTGACTGATAACTCCGTCTGTATAATTCGCCCTTTTTTTTGCCGAAGAGGTGTGTTTCCGCCATTCTTCAGCATTTTAATTGACCAGTTGATTCTTTATTACCTCATGGAGTGTTCAGTATTATGACAACGTTCAGGAAGTCAGTGTGGTTTTTGTCAGTGACAGCAATGTCCTTGGCAGCACCATCAGTTTGGGCGCAGGAAACCGGCATCAGCCGCGCAGAATTTGAAGCAGTGATCGAGCGGCTCACTGCCCTGGAGGAGGAGAATGCAGCGCTAAAAGCACTCGTGGCCGCTGATGACGCCGAAGATGGCGCCACCCTTGCTGAAAACAATTCGAACGATCTGGTAGGAACCAGCGCTGAGTATAATTTCAGGATGCTGGATCACACTGTCTTGACCAATACCCGACAAAGGTACCAACTTGAGGCGCTCAAGGACAATGTGCTGGACAAAAACCTTACTCTGGGCGGGCAGATAACGGGGCTTGTCAACTACCAGAATGCGAACGAGAACTCAAAATTTGGCTGGTTGATGCGTCATCCAACGTCCGCTAACCAAATAGGCGAAAACTCGTCCGAAGCTGTTGTGCATTCCGTCAATATTAATATGACGGCAAAGCTGACAGAGGACTTGACCGGCTACGTTGAGCTGCTTTACAACCCGGAGCAGAGTTTCGCTGCAAACTCTACCATTACCGGCTTGCCGCGTAACAATGTCAGTGTCAGCAGAGCTTACATTCTTTGGGGTAATTTAAACAAGTCGCCAGTGTATGCTTCGCTTGGCAAAATGGACATCCCTTTTGGCTGGAATGATACCGTCAGTCCGTTCACAAACTCCACCAACTGGCACTCGTTTGCCGGCCTGGCCTATGGCGGTTTGTTGGGGTATGCGACTGACCACTGGCATCTCAGGGCCATGGCAATTCAGGGGGGAGCGCAGTTCAGAAATGCAAACGCACCGGTTGATGGCACCAATGTGCCGTCGAGGCTGAACAATTTTGCATTTGATGCAAACTATACTGCAGCTCTTGAGCACGATGCGAGCCTGAATATCGGTGCCAGCTATCAATATGGCTCCAGTTATTGTCAGCAATATATGGATACCCCTGACACGGCGCACACCACACCTGTCTTCATTCCCGGGGTGACACGAAACCAGAGTCCACAAGGCGTAGTCCATTTTAATCCTTGCGAAGACAACGTTGATACTGCCGCGGTTTATGCGGTTTATCAGGGCGCACGTACAATGCTGGCGGCTGAATATGCGGAGACCCTAGAGGTCTGGCCTGGTACCTACAATCCCTACATGCCTCAGTTTGCGGCAGCGAAGAACCAGACATTCACTTTGGGTGGCAAGTACGCTGCAGACGTCGGTTTGGCGGAAATGCTGGACTTGTCAGCTGAGTTCAGTCGCTACAGAGCGGGCCCATCGGGTTCACCCTGGGAAAAACAGGACCAGCTGGTGTTTGGCGCATCTTACTTCCTCACACCCAGTGTCAATCTTTTTTCAGAGGCGGTTTTGGTCAAAGGCTGGGTGCCACTTAATTTTCTCAGTGGGGGTAACCCTGGCAGCCTGGTTGGAACCTCATGGTCCAGCCAAAGTTCAAGAAACGAGATTCTCGCGATTGGCGTCAAGGCCGGCCTGTAGTGCAGCTGGCTAGACAGGGAACCGGTTTTCCATAGTCACAAAAAAAGGGCCAGCGCAACGCGCTGGCCCTTTTTTTGTCAGTGGCTCACGGCTCGCGGGTGCCGTCGATTTCCACGACAACGCGGCGATCGGGCTGCAGGCAGTCAATTGTTGCCTGGTTGCTGCCCAGGTTGCGGCAATCCGTCGGAGCGAGCAGGGATTCGTCGTTGGCTAAACCTCTGGCAGTAATGGTGTTCGCCCGAATGCCACCCTCAATCAGATAGTTTCGCACTGCGTCGGCACGACGCTGGGACAGGCCGAGGTTATATTCACGGCCGCCAATACGGTCTGTGTGGCCGACTACAATCGTCGAGTCGTAATCAATTTCGCTGAGCTGACGCAGCAAGCCATCAAGCTCCTGTCGGCCCGACGCACTGATTGTTGCATCGTCAAACTCGAACAGGGCACGGGATTCCAGCGTGATATTGACGGGCTCTGGCTCTGGTGCCGGCGGTGGGGTCGGCTCCGGCCTTGGGGCAGGCGCCGGTGTCGGTGCGACGGGTGCCGGCGCTGCGCTGCGGCCAAAGCGGTAAACCAGACCAACACTTGCCATATGGGCACTGTCTCCGAGCATCTGGCTTGAGGGCAAATTGAAGTATTCCAGTTCCGCGCGCGCAGACAATGCCTCGTTGAAGTCATATTCAAGACCAAATCCGGCCTTGCCCTCGAACTCACGAGGCGTTCGGTCGTCAAAACTGTTTGCGGGTGTCACTGGGAAACGCGAAAACGACTGTGTAACAGACGTGCGTGTTACGCCGGCGCGCAGTAACGCTGACAGATTGTCGGTGATAGGCATTTTGGTCAGCAGGTCGAGCGCAAAACCCTCAATGGCGGCTCTGCCTCTCATGTTCTGCGCGGGCGCCAGAGTCGTGTTGAATTGGTATTTGCCCAGATTGAAATAACTGAACTCGGCAGCGAAAACATCATTGATATCGTAACCGAACAGAAGCTTGCCTGCGTTATCTTCGTCTGTTTTGTCCAGCAGGAGAACCTGGCGGCCATTCGCCTCAAAAGTTTCTGCAACCTCTGCACGTGACAGACGGCCATAACTTTCGCCATAATTGCCGCCGATGTAAAAGCCGCTGTCCTGTGCGAGCGTAAAGGATCCGGCCAGCAACAACGGTGTGGAAAATACTAAAGCTGTCAGTGGTCGTTTGATAAATCTGTGGGTATGTTTCATTGGTGAGCTCCTCCTGGAGTATCGACGTGACATATAGTAGCTTTTCGGTGGCAAATAGTATACCCAGGGAAGGTTGCGCTGGATTATGCGTTATCCGCCAGCTGACCGTCGATGCAGACAACAGTTCCGGCTTCTTTTGCTGGTCTGATGCTCTGTTTACGTGATCGGCTGCCTGCCCGGAGCGGAAATTCTGCGCGCAGACAAGGTCTGAAATCATTACTGAAACGAGTGATTTTCAGGTATACTACGCGCTTTTTCTTGCACAGAGGCGACATCTATGTCTGCACTGGTTGGCGTGATCATGGGGTCAAAATCGGACTGGGCGACCATGAGCCACACGGTTGATATGCTGGAACAGCTGGGAATACCGCATGAGGTCAAGGTGGTTTCGGCGCACCGCACCCCGGATCTGCTGTTTTCCTACGCAGGCGAGGCGGCAGGTCGCGGCATTGAGGTGATCATCGCCGGTGCTGGCGGCGCTGCGCACCTGCCGGGCATGTGTGCGGCTAAAACTCATCTGCCGGTGCTGGGTGTGCCTGTACAATCCTCCATGCTGTCAGGTGTGGATTCGTTGCTGTCCATTGTGCAGATGCCTGCTGGTATTGCGGTGGCAACTCTGGCTATTGGCCGGGCAGGCGCGGTCAACGCGGCACTGCTGGCTGCCAGTATTCTGGGCAACAAGTATCCTGAACATCAGCAGTCGCTGCAGGCGTTTCGCGCCAAGCAGACCAGCAATGTGCTGGACAACTCTGATCCACGGCAGGCCTGAGGTATCATGAAAATAGGCGTTATCGGTGGTGGCCAATTGGGCCGGATGTTGGCGCTGGCGGGCACCCCGCTGGGCATGAAATTCGTTTTTCTGGATCCGGCGCAGGACGCTTGCGCGGCGGCCCTGGGCGAACACATTCACGCTGATTATCACGATCACGAACACCTGCGACAGTTGGCCGATCAGGTCGATATGGTGACCTTTGAGTTTGAAAGCGTACCGGCTGATACCGTGGCATTTCTGTCGCAGTTTGTACCCGTATATCCGTGTGCTGAATCCTTGCGTATCGCCCGCGATCGTCTGCTGGAAAAAAACCTGTTTCGCAGCCTGGACATTCCGGTTGCACCCTTCGCCGCGATTGATTCGCAGGTGGAGCTGGAACAGGCTGTCGTCAGCATCGGTTTGCCGGCAGTCCTCAAAACCCGCACTCTGGGTTACGATGGAAAAGGTCAAAAAGTGCTTCGCGAAGCTTCCGATGTCAGTGACGCCTATGCCGAGCTGGGCAGTGTGCCCTGTATCCTGGAAGATTTCGTCGAGTTCAGTGGTGAAGTGTCATTGATCGCCGCGCGCGGCCGTGATGGCGCCTGCAACTTCTACCCGCTGGTTCACAATACGCACCGTGATGGCGTGCTCAGGCTGTCCATCGCCAGCGCTCAGCATCCGCTGCAAAAACTGGCCGAGCAGTACACGGCCGGCGTGCTGGAGCATCTTGATTACGTGGGTGTGCTGGCATTCGAGTTCTTCGAAGTGGATGGCGGGCTTACAGCCAATGAGATAGCGCCCCGGGTTCACAATTCCGGGCACTGGACAATTGAGGCTGCCGAATGCAGCCAATTCGAAAATCATCTGCGCGCAATAACCGGGCTGCCGCTGGGTTCCACCGAAAAACTTGGTGAAAGCGCCATGGTTAACTTTATTGGCAGTGTGCCCGACATTGCGGGGCTTGCGGCCATTGACGATTGTCATGTGCATGCCTATGGCAAAGCCTTCAAGGAAGGACGCAAGGTAGGTCATGCCACGGTCCGCAGCACCAGCGCGCAGGCGGTGCAGCGTCAGCTTGGTGAGATCAGGGCGTTGATGGCGGCTGACAAATGAATGGCGCCTGTGGTACAACTGCTTGCATGTAAGCCCACAGGTGACCCGATGCTGACCCGTACTACTGTTAAACGCCGTTCCCTGCGCTCCCGGTTTTTAAGCTGGTTTCTGCGCCGCCGCTTCAAGCCCAAACTGTTACGTCCCGACTTTGATCCGGCACGGTTTCGTAAGACCCTGGACCGCGATATGGGTAAAAACCCTATTGCCAGCAATGTTGACGTGGAGCCCGTACAACTTGAAGGCATCAACGGTGAGTGGCTGATACCGACGACATGCAGTTCCAGGCGCGTTGTGCTCTACAGCCACGGGGGCGGTTACCTGTTTGGTTCACCGTTATCCTATCGCGCGTTTACCTCGCGCCTGGCAGTGGCCTGTGATGCCCGTGTGTTTGTGCTGGATTACCGCCTGGCGCCCGAGCATCCGTTCCCCGCTGCCGCCGACGATGTGATCGCCGCCTACCGTTACCTGCTCAATGAGCATGATGCTGCCGATATTGTGCTGGCCGGTGATTCCGCGGGTGCCGGCCTGTCCCTGTCTTTGCTGGTGCAGATTCGCAACGCCGGTCTGCCCATGCCTGCAGCGACAGTATTGATGTCCCCCTACGCGGATCTGGCCGTCACTGGCGAGTCGGCAGATAAAAACTCCGCGACCTGCGCCATGTTCAGTGGTGACGGGATTCGCCGGGCGGCAGCAACCTATCTCGATGGGGCGCCCGCCACGGACGCCCGGGCATCGCCGTTGTACGCGGAATACGCCGGTTTTCCGCCCATGTTGATCTACGTCAGCGATAATGAAGTGTTGCGTGATGACGGTATACGGGTTGCCGAGCGGGCGGCGGCAGCGGATGTGCCCACCGATCTGCGCATCTGGCGCGGGCAGCCACATGTCTGGCCGTTGTTCGTGCCATTATTACCCGAGGCGACTACGGTGATCCGGGAAATCGGAGACTATATTCAGCGTCAGCCAAGCTGAGCGCAGTGGTCGTTCAAGGCTCGCGCAGAATCAATTCCACGCGGCGATTGCCGGCACGATTGGTCGGCGTATCGTTAGGCTGAAGAGGTCGGGTGTCAGCATAACCCACCGCTCGCATGCGAGTGGCCGGGATGCCGTCAAACTCCAGGTAGCGCAATACAGAGATGGCGCGATCGCTGGAAAGCTCCCAGTTTGATGGAAACTGCGGCGTGTTGATAGGGATATTATCGGTGTGGCCTTCAATCGATATTTCGCCCTCAAATGCATTAAGAAACCCTGTCAGTTGACTGATCAGTATCATGCCTTCATACCTCAGTTCGGCCTGGCCACTGGCGAACAACAGGTTGTCGGCAATTCGCAAGGTCAGGCCCTCTCGCCCCGGTTGCGCATCCACGCCTTGCAGGGACAGTGAATTCAGGCTGTTCTCCAGATCTCCGAAGCGCTCGTTAAAATCGTCGTCGGTGCCATCATCTTCCGCATCCGGTGTGGTTTCGCCGGACCTGCCTTCCAACAGGCTGTTGTACTCCGGCAGCACGCCAATACCACCGGGCATCACGCCCCCGGTTTCGTCCAGAGGTGTCTGCGTAGTGGACCCGGCGGCAGAGCCGGCGGACCCGGTTTGCGAGATCTCGGCAGGCATGTTGTCGTCGTCGGTCTTGGGTTCGCTCATGGCCAGCAGGAGCACGAAAAACGCAATCAACAGGGTCAGCACATCCAGGTAGCTGAGCATCCAGCTATTGTCAGTGCTGTCCGAGGCGCTGCTTTCATCGCCAATCATGTCGACGGCATAACGACTATTTTCCACGCGCCGCTCCTCTTATGGGCGGCATGCCCTTGTCGCGTATTTCATCCTGATAAGTAGCGGCAAACGATTTCAGGGTATCTTCAATGAACGATGGTGGGCGCCGCTTGCTCATCATGGCAATGCCTTCCAGTACCATGTTCATGGCAATCAGACGCTCTTCGGTGCGACGTTCCAGTTTTACCGCGATCGGCTGCAGGAAAACGTTGCCCAGCAGAATGCCGTAAAACGTGGTCAGCAGTGCTACCGCCATTTGCGGGCCAATCATGTCGAGGCTGCCGGAGTCCATAACGGCCAGCATATTGACCAGGCCGACCAGAGTGCCGATCATGCCGAATGCGGCAGCATAGGTCGACATGGTACGGAATATATGGGCCTCCGCGCGCTCGCGCGCCTTTACGCGCGCGATACGCCAGCGCAGCGTGTCGATGATTTCCTGCTCGTCAGTGTTAGCGATGACCAATTGTATGCCGGTACGCAGAAAGGGGTTCTTGATTTTGGCCAGGGCGTCGTCCACATCCTTGATATTGCCCTGAAACCACAGGCGTGAGACCTGCACCATTTCCTTGATGTCGTCCCGCGTATAGGTGTTTTCACGTCGGAATACCAGTGCCACCAGCCCGAATACACGTACGACTTCCTTCAGCGGGTAGCTTATGAAAGTGGCAGCCATGGTGCCGGTGATAACGATGGCCAACCCTGGCAGGTTAAGAAAACTTGACTCCGACTCCGCAGAGAAAAACAGCACGCTGCCCAGCAGTGCGATACTGGCGAGCATGCCTATGATGGTTGAAGGATTCATGCGGGGCCCTGGCTGTCGATTCATAAAATGGTGGCTTTAACGCAAAAAGTATCGGCCGCGGGGGCCGATACTTTAGCGAAAGGACGGAGCTTTTCCGCTGGTTTGATGCGACTGCGCTAGTTGCCGCGCGGGCTTCAGGGTGACATATCCAGTTCCGGGGCAGGCGTATGAAGCTGATCACGACCCTGGCGCTGCCGTCGCTTGCCCAAGAATACGACGATGGGCGCTGCGATAAAGATCGACGAGCTGGTGCTGATGACAATACCGAACAGCATGGGCAGCGCGAAACTGGAGACGGCGCTGCCACCGGCGATGGCCATGGGCACGATCGCCACCAGGGTGCTGAGCGAGGTAAAAACGGTTCTGGTCAGGGTGGCGCTGATACTTCTATCGACCAGCGCGGAAAAATCCTGATCCGGCTGTGCCCGCAAATTTTCACGAATTCGATCGAAAACCACCACCTTGTCATTCACCGAATAGCCGATCAATGCCAGTAGAGCAGCAACGGCCGTCAGGTTGAATTCGATGCCGGCCAGCGCAAAAAAGCCCAGCGTTTTGGTCAGATCCAGTCCAATGGTGATCACCGCTGCCACCGCGAAGTGATTTTCGAAGCGATACCACAGGTAGAGCAGCATGCCGCCGCCTGCCAGTAACACGGCCAGTATGCTCAGGTCAGCAAAGTCCCCGCTGACGCGTGGGCCTACCATGTCAGAGCGCAGGACGTCGGCATCTGGCGACACCTGCATGATGGCCGCTTTGATTTCTTCGATAACAGCGCCGCTGTCGCGATCGGTCTGCAGCGGCTGGCGCAATTGATAGGCGCTGGCGCCATCGATGTCGCCGGTTTCCTGTACCGAGATATTGTCCAGGCCCGCAGCCACTAAACTGCTGCGTAGTTGTTCAATGGTCGTATCCGGGGCGCTGACCTCCACCAGCGCGCCACCGCTGAAATCGATGCCGTAGTTCAGACCGGGCTTGGCAAGCAGGCCGACTGCAGCAGTAGACAGAATGGCAGACACCACCAGACCGGCGATACTGGCACGCATAAAATTAATGACACGTTTGCCGCCGCTGAAACGATCGCCGATGCGGTCAAGCATCGCCAATCCGGATACCGACAGGGTTTTACTGGTTGCTAGCCGGATTCGCCATTCCATCATCACCCGGGTCACGGCCACCGCGGTGAACAGTGATGTCAGCAGTCCGATACCCATGGTGACGGCGAACCCTCTGACCGGCCCCGACCCCATCAGGAACAGCAGACTGATGGCAATCAGGGTGGTGACGTTGGAGTCGATGATGGTGCTGTAGGCCTTGCTGAAACCGTTCTCCAGCGACAACCATGCGGTTTTGCCCTGGCGCAGTTCATCCCGTATGCGTTCGTTGATCAGGATATTCGCATCCACAGCCATGCCCATAACCAGAATCAGGCCGGCGATGCCGGGCAGCGTCAGCGTCGCGCCGAGCAGGCTGAGGACACCAAAAATCAGACCCATATTGATGCCGAGCCCAAGCCAGGCGATCAGGCCCCAGCTACCGTAAATGGCCGCCATGAACAGCAGGACCAGGCCAGCGCCAATCAGGCCGGTAATCAGTCCCATCTGGATCGAATCGCTGCCCAGGCTGGGCCCAACGCTACGCTCCTCTATGATATCAAGGGCGGCCGGCAGCGCACCTGCGCGCAGCAGCATGGCGAGGTCGGTAGCCTCAACGGCACTAAAGCCACCGCTGATTTCACCGCTGCCAGTGGTGATGGCACTGCGAATGACCGGTGCGGTAATGACCTGGTCATCCAATACCACAGCCAGCGCCCGGCCAATATTTTCCTGTGTCATGTCACCAAACAGGCGACCGCCGGTTTTATCCAGCACAAAATTCACAACTGGCAGCCCGGTCTGTGGTTGCAGCACCATGTTGGCGTTGCGCACATGACGACCTTCCATGGCAATCTGCCGCTCAAGGCGATAGATTTCCCCGTCCTGTTGTCCGGGACGCTCTACAATATCGGTAGAGCGGCTGTCGGCCAGCCAATGGAAGTTCATTTTGGCAGTTGTGCCCAGCAGCTCCTTGACGCGGCCGGGGTCGCTGATGCCCGGTAGTTGTACCACGATACTGTCGCTGCCCTGACGCGTGATGCTGGGCTCCACCATGCCGGTTTCATCCAGACGGCGGTGGATGATATCCAGACTTTGCGTGACGGCGTCCTGCTGCAAAGCCTCCCGGTGGGCATCGGTGATGAGCAGGGTTAAGGTGCCCGCGTCACTGTCGAGCGTGTATGTCGGCAGCGCGCTCTGGCTGTCAGCCACGGACTCTCTGGCAATACGGATGAGTTCCGGCATTGCGCTTGCATCACGAAGCGTCACAGTAATCTGCTCGGCCGTTGCCTGTGGCCGCAGATATCGGATGCCGGCTTGACGCAGCCTGTCGGCCACGCTATCGGCGAACTGCTGATTTTCACTCTGCAGCAGGTCTTCCATGTCGACTGCCAATAGCAGGTGGGACCCGCCCCGAAGGTCAAGGCCCAGACTGAACTGATTATTGGCATACCAGTCGGGCAGGCGTTGTTGAACCCCGCCGGGCAGGGCGGCGGGCAGTGCGCTGAGCAGGCCCAGCATAATGATGAATCCGTACCACAGGGTACGCTGGCGTAGAGATCGCATGATTGTCCTCGCAAAAACTGAAAGCTATGAAAATGTGGTTAGCGTTTCAGGCGGGAACGGGGGGAGACCGGGGGGAGTAGGGCGCTGCCGTGTAGCGAGTTACCAGGCGCAGAACGTCAACGTCATAGCCTTGCCCGCAAACGAGTGCGCGAAGATCAGAGCTTGCCGGCAGTGGCCATACAGCCTGCGCTGGGCCGGACGGGTCCGGTGAGTTCGTGTCGGTATTCTGGCAAGGCGCGCCAGTGCGCGTGGCCTGCGACAGCAGGCGCTGCGATGAGGTCAGCGCCGTGTCGTGGGTGTTTATGGCGACCTGTGTGTTGGTCGTCTGCAGCATGCCCGTCGGCGACGTTGCTGCGTTCTGCGCGTTGCCGACAATCAGTGCGGATTCCGGCCACGACAGGCCGGGCAGGCAGCATAAAATCAGCGCAAAAATCCAGCCACAGACGCTTGTCGATGGCGACCGTGAGGTGCTGGTGCGGGGGCTGATATGTGTGCTGTTCACAACATGCCTTATACGCCTGCCCGCGCCACGGCGCAAGCGAATTCAACTCCGGCAGCCGGTGTTGTCATGCGCCCGACACGTGCGTGTCACCGGTCATACACAGCCGTGTCACTAAACTGTAGCGCCAGTGACACGGTTTCGTCATAAATGCTGCTTACACTGCCACAAAACTTTGATAATGGAGCGATGTAATGCAGGAATTCCCACAGTTCACCTACCGCAAATTGACCGCAGCGCTGATGCTTGCCGGACTGAGCAGCACGGGCATGGCGCAAAGCGAGCCGTCCGCTGCACAGATGGAAACCATCATGGTGTTTGGCCAGCGTGAAGCGGCCAACCGGGCTCTGGGCCTGTATCGTGAGTCTGACGCGGTTGCCAATTACATCTCTGCTGACGACATGGGTCAGTTTGTAGATCAGAATGTCGCCGAGTCGCTGCAGCGACTGCCGGGACTGACCATTTCGCGCGACCAGGGCGAAGGCCGCTTTGTCAGCGTGCGCGGCGTCTCAGCCGGACTGAGCACGGTGACCATCAACGGCATGCGTATCGGCACTCCGGAAGACGGTTCGCGTGCGGTGCCACTGGACGTGATTCCGAGCGGCTCGGTGGACGGCATTGAAGTTGTCAAGGTGCCGACCCCGGATATGCCGGGTGATGCCGTTGGAGGCGCAATCAATGTCAGCTCAGCGTCGGCTTTTGATCGAGACGGCCGTCAGATCACTTACCGCCTGGAAGGCTCGCACAACGACCTGAGCGGTGAAACCAGCCCCAAGGCTCAGTTTAATTTCAGTGATGTGGTGGACGGTTTTGGTGGCTCCGACAATATCGGTATCTCGTTTGGTCTGAACTACCTGAACCGTAAACTGGAGTCTGACAATATCGAGCCGGAATACGATTTCCTCGAGTTCAATGGCGAGGACGTGTTCACGCTGCTGGAAGTCAATGAGCGTAAATACTTTATTGAACGCGAGCGTCTGGGTTTCAACCTCAATCTGGAGTATCAGCCTGACGACAGCACCCGTTTCTACGCCAACACGGTTTACAGCGAGTTCACTGACGCAGAAACCCGTCAGCGCAACGTGTTCGTGTTTGAGGACGCCACCATCACGGCCTATGACGGCAGCAACGTAACCTATGCTGATATGCCCGAAGACAGCTTCCGCCGCCGCATCCGTTTCCGCACCAAGGAACAGGATACGTTGGCATTTGCCATGGGTGCCGAGCACGATTTCCAGACCTGGTCACTGGACTACAACGCCGGTATCTCCACGACCGACGAACGTGTGCCGGATGAGCAGGAAGGTCGTTTCGAAAAGACCGGCAATGCGCTGGACGCGATGGTGCAGTTGGGTCAGGGTATCCCCGTTTACACATTCATGGAAAATGGCGCGCCGGCCGTCGGGTACCTGGACAACAGTCTCTACGAGTTGGACCGGGTCGTTAACGAACCTTTGTCAGTGGATGATGATGACGTCAACTTTGCTCTCAACATCGAAGTGCCGATGGCCTTTGGTATTGAGTCCCTGACGGTAAAAACCGGTATCGATGGTCGCTTCAAGGACAAGGTAGCCGACGTCAATGAGTTCGAAGAACGCGACACACCGGATGTGCTGTTGTCACAGTTTACTACTGGCGCACCGTCCCATGGCCTGAGTAACCTTGGTCAGGGCATCAGCTCTTCGGCTTTCGTGAATTTTTACAATTCCAATCGCAGTGAATTCAAGGCCCGTCCACGGGATGTTGAAGAAAACCTGGCGCTGAATTCGGCACAGGACTACAGCGCCGAAGAGGACGTGATTGCGAGCTACATGATGGGTACCTGGGACCTTGATCGCGTTCGTGTGATTGCCGGTGCCCGTGTCGAGCGCACGGATTACCGCGCGAACGGCAATGAGCTGGTGTTTGACGAAAACGGCGCCCTCAGCATTAACGAAAGGTCTGTGTCTTCAAAATACACCAACTTTTTGCCCGGCGTGCACCTGCGCTACGAGCCGACGGACAATCTGGTGGTTCGCGCAGCGTGGAGCAACACCATCGCGCGCCCGAGTTTCAGCGACATTTCCCCGCGCTCGCAGATCAATCGTGAGGACATGGAAATCCAATTGGGTAATCCGGACCTGGACCCCTACCAGTCAAGCAACTTCGACCTGCTGGCTGACTGGTACTACGGCAACTCAGGCGTGATATCGGCTGGCGTCTTCTACAAGGATATCGATGACTATATTGTCGATTTTTCCACAAGACAAAACCCGCAATTCGTCGGCTTTGAAGTTGACCAACCGGTTAACGGTACCAAAGCATCAGTGACGGGTATCGAATTTAATGCGCAGCAGGGTTTCGAAGTGTTTGATGAATCTCTGATCGGTTTGCTGGCCGGACTTAACCTGACGGCGCTGGATACCGATCTGGAAATCAATGAGCGTGCCGGCGAATCCTTTGCGCTGCCGGAAGCCGCGGAGCGTTCCGGTAACGTCTACCTGGGCTACGAGAACGAACTGTTCAGCACGCGCCTGAGTGTCTCCTACCGTGACAAGTTCCTGAGCGAAGTCGGCGACAACGAGCGCTTCGACCTCTATGTGGCACCGCATACGCAGGTGGACCTGACCGCGTCATACCGGTTCAGTCCACAGTTCGAGCTGGTCGCAGAGTTCACTAATCTGACCGATGAGGCGCTTGAGCTTTACCAGGGTAGCAAGAACTACACTTTCCAGTTCGAGGAGTATGGCCCGACGTTTGCTATTGGCTTTAAAGGTCAATTCTGACCCCGAACTAACGGCAGACAACAACCCGGTGGATGATTATGAATCGTCCGCCGGGTTTTTTCGTTTTGAAGTCGCGCATTGCCCCGGCCGGTCAGGGCTCCTATACTGATTGCCAGAACAACAATGTCACCCTCAGGAGCCCGCCAGGATGTTTCGACTCCGATTCATAGACCGGTTAAAATTTTTTGTCGAACGCCAGTTTGTCAAAGGCGCGTCCTACCAGCTGTTAGTGGTGGTTGCGGTGATTGGTCTGATTTCCCTGGTGGGCGGCATGCTGGTGTTGCCGCTGGGGGAATACGACGAGCATTTGGGCAATGCCGTGTGGTGGGCATTTTTGCGCCTGACTGATCCGGGATACCTGGGGGACGACGAAGGCACCTGGCGCCGTATCGTGTCGACCTGGTTGACCGTCAGTGGTTATGTGGTGTTTTTGGGTGCTCTGGTGGCGATCATGACCCGCTGGTTGATCGCCATCATGGAGCAACTTGAGCTGGGCCTGACGCCGGTGTCCCTGAAAAACCATATTGTGATTCTGGGCTGGAATAACCGCACTGTGCCGTTGTTACGCGAACTGGTAATGTCGACATCCCGCGTTGGCCGCTTCCTGCGCGAACGTGATATCAAGCGTTTGCAGATTGTCGTGCTGTCGGAGCAGGTGTCATCGGAACAGATTCAGCTGCTGCGCCAGGACCCCGGCATCGGGCGACGGGCCAAACATATCATTCTGCGCAGTGGTTCGGCGCTGCAGCCAGAGGCCCTGCATCGCGTCGCCTGCCTGCAGGCGGCTGCTGTCATTATCCCATTTCAGTCGCATGAGCCCGATAGTCTGGTGACCTCGGATGTGGAAACGGTGAAGGCACTGTTGTCCATTCATGCCCAGGCGCGGGAGCGTAACCAACCGCTGCCCTATGTGGTGACCGAGGTCGAGGATGTGCGCAAGTTCTCGGTGGCCTCGCGGGCCTATCCAGGACCACTGGAAGTAGTGGCGGGTGATGCCACCATCAGTCGGTTAGTGGCGCAGAATATCATTCATCCGGGCTTGTCAGAGCTCTATGGCGAGCTGCTGACGGCTCACGAGGGTAACGAGCTGTATCTGCGGCCGGCTGCACCCTATGCCGGTCTGGCGATAACCGAGGTCGAAGCGCGTTGTCCTGACGCCATCATGTTCGGCCTGATGCGACCTGATGCGGCAGGAGAGTTACATGCCAGGTTGAATGTGCCTTCTGATGAGGTGTTGACGCCGCAAGACACGCTGGTGTTGATGGCACGCTCGTTCGATGAAACCGAACCCCGGGCACATGCCGTCAGCGACCGTCGCGTTCACCGGATTGCAGCAGTGGAAGAGGACACGCCAGGTGTGCAGTCGAAGCGGCTGTTAATACTGGGCTGGAATCGTCGTGTGCCGGCGATCATCACCGAGCTCGCCAGCTATGATGATTATGACTTTGACGTTGATCTGGTCTCTATTGTCCCTGCCAGTGCGCGGATTGCCGATATTTCTCGCTACAGCGACAATGCGGCCCGGGTGGCATGTCAGCATATTGAAGCTGATTATATGGTAGAAGGTGAGCTCCGGCGTCTGCAGCCGGGGCGTTACGACAGTATCGTGTTGTTGTGCAGCGACCGGCTGAGCTCGGGCGAGGAAGCGGATGCGCGGGCCATAGTGGGTTATCTGGTACTGGATGAGATTCTGCAGGACCAGCAGGTGAAGCCGCAGATATTGCTGGAACTGAGCGATCCTGCTAACGAAGACCTGCTGGAACGCAATAGCAGTGAAACCATTATCAGCTCCATGATTCTCAGTCATATGTTGTCCCAGGTAACGCTGCGGCGTGAGCTCAGGCTGGTCTATGATGAATTGTTCACTGCCCAGGGCGCCGAGATTCTGTTCAACGATCCGGATGACTATCATCTGCGCGCGGCAGCCAGCTTTGGTGAGTTCGAAGTCAAGGCAGGTGCCGTAGGTGAGACCGCACTGGGCATTTGCCGGTCGCAGCCCAACGCGCATGGCAAACGGCTTCAGCTTAATCCGCCGCGGGGCAAAGCCATGGACTTGTTGCCGGGCGACCAGCTGGTGGTACTGACCACGTTGTGACGCTTGTGCGGAAAAGGGGCGGCAAAGGGGGCGTAGGAATTTAGCTATCAATCTGTGCTGCTTCATATGCAGTGCGGGACGCTCTGCTATACTCTCGCCGCAGCCGGGCATTCTGGCTGCCTGAACATATAATATGGATGAGGGGAGAGTGTTAATGAGGAATATCAAGCCGTTATTGTTCGCTGGCCTGATGGCGCCGGGGTTGGCGCTGGCAGATGCCAATGAGTACAGTTATGTTGAGGTCGCCTACCTGCAAGGTGAAAGCGCCGGTATTGAGGTCGACGGTTTTGGCATAAATGCCAGTCTGGAGATTGTTGACAGAATCCTCGCTGTGGCCAGTTTCACCGATCTTGGGCTGGATGATGATTCACCGGGGAATGACTTTGACGGCGACATACAGTCATTTGGCCTGGGTTATATTTTCGGTCGCAATGAGACCGCGAGTGTTTACGGCACTGCCAGTTACATCGAATACGACGTTCGCGGTCGTCTTGGTCTTGGTCGTCTTGGCGCCTTTACCTTTGATGAGGACAGCGAGGGTGCCAGGTTTGAGCTGGGTGCGCGTATGAATATCAGTCCGGAGGCGGAATTTTTTGTGGCCGTCAAACATACGGATCTGGGTGCAGGTGACAATGAAACAGTTCCCGGCGTCGGACTTGAATACGAATTTCTGCCAGCGTTGTCAGGTACGCTGACCTACGAGCGGAACTCTGATGAAGATCTGATGGGGCTGGGGCTGCGTCTGATCTTCTGATGTCAAAAGTTGATCAGTAGGTTGTAAATCATCAGGTTATAAAAAAGGCCGATCTGTCAGAGACAGGCCGGCCTTTTTTATCGCTGCTTTGCGGGCATCAGCCCGCGCAAATCACGCCAGATTCTGGTTGGCAAAATCCCAGTTGACCAGATTTTCCAGAAACGCTGCCAGGAAGTCAGGGCGACGGTTCTGGTAATCCAGATAATACGCATGTTCCCACACATCACACACCAGGATTGGTTTGGCGCTGGTGGTCAGTGGCGTTTCAGCGTTAGGTGTCTTGGCGATCTTGAGTTTGCCGCCATCGAGTACCAGCCAGACCCAGCCGCTACCGAACTGACCGACACCGCCAGCGGTAAATTCTTTCTTGAAGTCATCGTAGCTGCCGAAATCAGCGTTAATCTTGTCAGCGATGGCGCCGCTTGGCGCGCCGCCGCCGGCAGGCTTCATGCTCTTCCAGAAGAAATTGTGGTTATAAACCTGAGCCACATTGTTAAACAGCGGGCCGCCCACTTTGGCGCTTGCGCGTACCAGATCTTCCAGGTTATCGGCATCGACGCCGGCATCAGCCAGCAGCTCGTTGCCTTTGACCACGTAGGTGTTGTGGTGTTTGCCGTGGTGGAAGCCCAGTGTTTCTGCGGACATGTGCGGTTCCAGTGCATTGGCAGCATAGGGCAGATCGGGTAATTCTAATTTCATACAAGCCTCGACAAATCAATTGGTGATAGTCATGAATTCAGCTTTTCAGCATAAATCAGTACGGCCCGTGTTTCAAGGTGGCAAAGCCTGATGCGGACGACAGGGGGCGGGATCAAGCGCAGGAAATGGGCACAAGACAGCCTTTGCCGACGGGACCGCATTGCGTCTACAATACAGGGTAACTGTATGTACGCGTACCAAAGCATTGAGGTGTAGAACGATGCGAGACAATGATGACCTGGGTGATATTCCGTCAATGGTGCCCGATCGGGACGAAGTGGTCGATCGACAGCATGCGCGACGGCAGCCGGACCTGGTAAAACCTGTCAGTTACGCCGAAACCATCAAGGTCAGCACCTGGCCAGTGCGTATTATGCTGGGTGTGCTGACATTGGCCATTCTGGCCGGCGCGGGCCTGGCCTACACGGTCTATGAGGAGAATCTGCGACGCCTGGATCAGGCCAACAGCCGAATCCTCGATCTGGAAAACCGGCTGGCCATGGTGGGTGATTCAGCCGAAGAAACCACTGGCAACATCATTGAACGGGTAGACTTCAATTTTTCCGAGATCGACAAGCTGTGGGCGGCTCGCAATGCCACTAACGCCGACGTGACCGACCTGACCGGTCGTGTTGCCATCACCGAGACGCGGTCGCAGGAAAATCTGACCCTGGTTGAGGAAACCAATCAGCGGCTCCTGCAGGCGACCAATTTGGTCGAGGAAAACCGCCGCAGCGTTGCTGATCTGCGGCAGGCATCGGAAACTCTGGCTGGTCGCGTGAATACCATGAACAATACCCTGCAGGAAGTGCGTGGCGTGGCCCAGGACGTAGTCAATCTGCGCGCCGAGATCAGCACCGCCGAAGGTGCTTCGGGTGGCCTCAACGACCGTCTGATCCGGGTTGAAGAGGCTGTCGAGGCGATTGATGCCTATCGCCTGCAGGTCAACCAGACCGTGCTGCGCCTGCAACAACAAATCGAAGACATGCGCGCAAACTGACACTGACAGTGGCCGCATAACTGGTTATAATGCGCCGCTCCTCGCGCCGGAGTCAGCGACACGCTGACCCGGTATCGCAGGCGGACGTGGTGGAATTGGTAGACACGCTGGATTTAGGTTCCAGTGCCGCAAGGTGTGAGAGTTCGAGTCTCTCCGTCCGCACCATTAAAATATCCTGTTGTTCAGTTACATGTGTTTAAGTGATTGTTTCCCGCGCCTATTTCTGACGCAATAAACCCGTTGGCTACTTGTCACCCTTCTCCTGATCTGATTTCATTGGATGCAGATTCCTCGCCTGATCGCTGTGCGCGACATCGTGCATTAAGCAGATTTGTTCCCGAGCAATAAAAACAATGAGGGTTGCCGATGAAGCCTGAACTTAAAACGCTACTTCCGGCTTTGGTTGTGGTTGCACTTCTGCTTTTTGCCGTGAGTTATCAGCAGAGCCAGCAGAGCCAGGAAAGCCAGGAAAGCCAGGAGAGCGAAGATTCGGTGCCGAACGCTGCGACGGCCGACTCTGTCATTGAATCGCGGGTTGTGCCGTCGCAACGCCCGGCCGGAGAGCAACAAGCGGGGTCAGAATCTGCCAGTGGCAGCAGTAGCAACCTTCCCGGCTCTGGTGTAGACGCATCAGGGGCCCCGGTGGCCGGCCGTAACTCAACGGGCCAACGGTTGGATTCATCTGAGCCGGTGCTCAGCGACCGCGTATTCTATGTGATCCAGGAGGCCCAGCAGAGGCAGCTGGAGGATCAATGGGAAGAATCCCTGGCCGAGCTCAATGCACTTTACTCGGATTTCGATTCCATGACGCCTTTTGAGCAGGCAACACTGCTTAATTTTTATACCAATGTCCTTGTCCGGCTGGAAATGTGGCAGGAGTCCATTTCCGCTTTCTCTCTTCTGCTGACAGTTGAAGATCTGCGCCCGGACATTAATTCGCGGGCATTGATGGCGCTTGGTCAACTGCACGCGAGTGTCGATGAAGTTTCTACGGCCATTGCCTATTACCAGGAGTGGCTGGAGTTTACGCGCGGTATGACTGGACTGGAGGCTCAGACCGCAATCGTTGAGCAGCAGCTGCAAAGTTTGACAGGGCGTTGACTAAAAATCATGGCAGGTATCTGACGGCCAGAAACTGAAATGCTGTCGATATGCTCGCCGCCATGATAGCAGAGCGATAACAGGTAGCTTTTGCCGTATGCTCACCTCGACTGTGCCGCACCGCTGGAACCGCCCCCGCATCCCTGCGTATACTGGTGTTATACCATGCACCGGGATACATCATGTGTACAGCCGGACCGTGCACAATCAGGGAGTGCAGATGAACCGATACTTTGAGCGACTCTGGCAACTGCTTGCCCAGAGCAATAGCTCGGACCCTAACGAAAAAAGTGAAACGCACCTTGAGGCCGGGACGAACCTGGATCCGGGTCTGGCCGGGGTTGCCGATGAGGTCAAGCGCACCTTGCCAGTGGTCTGGTTGCTGGGCAAGACCGGCGCCGGTAAATCCTCCCTTATCCGCGCGCTGACCGGGTTGAGTGCGGCGCAGGTGGGTAACGGGTTTGAGCCGTGCACACGCACAGCATTCATGTTCGATTTCCCGGAAGAACTGCCGCTTATGCGGTTTCTGGACACCCGTGGCCTGGGCGAGACCGGCTATGATCCGGGGGATGACTTGCATGCCTGTGAGCAACGCAGCCATGTGTTGCTGGCAGTCGCCAGGCTGGACGACCCCGTGCAGGGAGACGTGGCAGCGGCCATTGCTGCAGTATGCAAACGCCGCCCGGCGACGCCAATCATTGTGGTGCACAACGGTGCGGATCTGCTGCCGGAGGAGCAGACCCGGTTTCGTGCCCGTCAGCAAACGCAGCAGATTTTTGAAAACGCCGCTGGCAAGCCACTGCCTTATGTGGAAACCATGCTGGCACCTGAAGAGTCAGCAGATGACCATAACGGGGTCGATGAGCTGGTGACGCTGCTGGATGATGTAACGCCGGAAGTGGCGTTGCTGCTGGCGCGTGAGGAGCGTCGGGGCGCCGAGCGCACTGCATTTGCCGCACGCCGGGCGGAAATCCTCTGGTATGCCAGCGCGGCCGGCGCCTCGGATGTGGCACCGGTGGTGGGCGCGGTCACCGTGCCAACGCTGCAGGCGGCCATGTTGCGGGTGCTGGGCAAACACTATTGCGTTAGCTGGACGCGGGCACGGATGACGGAGTTTACGCTGGCGTTGGGCGCCGGTGCCGCCTTCCGCTACGGTGCCAGCTACGCCGTGCGTCAGCTATCCAAACTGATTCCGGTGTATGGCCAGACCGCTGGCGCAGCGGCAGCCGGGGCGATCAGTTTTGCCGCAACCTACGCACTGGGGCGCGCGGCCGCCATGTATCTGTTTCGCACCCAGCATGGCGAGGCGATCGACACGGATGAGTTGAGGGCGCTTTACACTGACGCTTTGCGGAGGGCGCGCCGTGAAGGGAAGTGACAAGCTGCGGCAAGCGTTCCTGCGCTGGGACCACCTGCTGGTGGTGCTTGTGCTTGGCCTGCCTTTTGTCCTGTTGATAGCGCTGGGATTTGTCTGGCTGATACAGCAGGGCGCCATGTTATGGTTCCTGGCCATCAGCTTGTTGGTCAGCGCGGTTGTGTTGGTACTTAGACGTTTCCTGCGCAAGCGTTGGCGACGTAATGCCTGGACCGGGGCAAGTGCCGCAGATCTGTCGGTGTCGCCGGATCCGGACTGGTTGCCAACCGAGAAAGCCGTCTTTGCCGATGTCAGTCAGCACATCGCAACGCTCACCCAATCGGCTACGCCCTGGGAAGATCTGCCCGAACAGGCGTTGGAGGTGGTCAATCTGATTGCTGCCGGGTTGGGCGGCAAGAAAAAAACCGCACTGAATTTCACCTTGCCGGAAGCCCTGCTGCTGCTCGAATCCACGGCCTCGCGCTACCGCGAACACCTGCGCAACAAAATGCCGTTCTCCGACCAGGTATCTTTGGCAACACTGTACTGGCTGTGGCGGCAGCGCGACCGGGCCAATGTGCTGTGGCAGATTGCGCATGGCAGTAGTCGTGTGGCGAGGTTTGCAGTCAACCCGGCCGCCGGTGTTTTGCGTGAGCTGGAGCAGCTGATGTCCGGTGAGGATACCGACTATGTCACTGACAACATGATGGGTGTCATGCAGGCCGTTTTATTGGAGGAAGTTGCTTACGCTGCCATTGAGCTGTATTCCGGTCGCTTGCGTTTCTCCGATCAGGAACTGATGCAGATGCGCCTCTCCACCACGGCAGATGACCAGGCGCGACTGGCATTGCCTGACGAACCGCTGCGAGTGCTGTTTGTCGGCCAGACCAGTGCCGGTAAATCATCTCTGATCAACGCGCTGCTGGCGGCAGAACATGCCGAAACCGATGCGGCTGCGACAACGCCTGACCTGGTGACCTATAAGGCAGAGTTTGACGGCACTGCCTGTCACCTGCTCGACAGCGAGGGGCTGGACGGCTCCGCGCGGGGTAATGAACAGATGCTCAAAGAAATCACGCAGTCCGATGTGATTGTGTGGGTGATCCGCGCCAATCGTCCCGCCCGCAATCTGGATGCGGCTTTGAAGTCGCAGGTTGATAGCTGGTTCGAGGCGCATTCCCGGCGACGAAAACCGGTGATTCTGGTGGTGGCCAGTGCCATCGATCAGGTGGTGAAGGAAGCGATCAGTGAGCAGAGTCCGCCGTCAGCAACGGCGCAGGCGACCATTGCGGCAGCCGTCAACGCCATTGGCAGGGACATGCCGGGCGCTCAGGTGTTGCCGGTCGGTATCGGCGCATCGCAGTGGAACCTGGACGCAGTCGCCGATGCTTTACGCACTGAGTTGGAGGAGGCAAAACGGGTGCAACGCAACCGGCGTCGGGTCACCGGCGCTGCCAGCGAAAAGCGTTTGCGCCACCAGTTCAAGAAGGCTGTCCGGTGGGGCAAAGGTAAGAAGTCATGAACAGTTCCGGACCCATGCTGCTGTCAGACACCCGCGCGGCGGTCGATGCTGTCATTGACAGGGTGGGGCACGATATAGTGCTGGGGTTGCCGCTGGGCATTGGCAAACCCTTGCGCTTTGCCAATGCGCTGTATCAGCGCGCCATCGATGATCCGTCACTCAAGCTCCACATCGTCACGGGGCTGTCGCTGCAGGTGCCGAAGGCTGGTTCGTCGCTGGAACGCCGATTTCTAGAACCATTCATACAACGGCTTTATGGCGCCATTCCCGAGCTCGGGTACGCACGCGATGCGGCTGCCGGCAAACTGCCTGACAATGTCAAAGTGTCTGAATTCTTCTTTCAGGCCGGCAGTTTTCTGCATCAGCCGCAGCAGCAACGCCACTATGTCTGTAGCAACTATACGCACGCGGTCAGAGACCTGATGGCGCAGGGAATCAATGTCATTGCACAAATGGTGGTACCTGGCTCTGTTTATGATTCTGACCCGGTCCCGGAAGTGAATGCGGCAGGCGGGCAGCACAGACTCAGTCTGAGCAGTAACCCGGATCTTACGCTGGATCTGATTCCGCTGTTACGTCAGCGGCAGCAAGAAGGCACCCCGGTGGCGCTGCTGGCAGAAATCAATCGTGCCTTGCCATTCATGGGCAATGACGCGGCGGTGGCAGCGGACACGTTTGACGTGGTGCTGGATGAGCCGTCCACTGAGCATCCGCTGTTTTCGGTGCCGCAGACTGCGGTCAGTGCACAGGATCATCTCATCGGTTTTTATGCCAGCACGCTGTTGCGTGATGGCGGCACCCTGCAGGTGGGCATCGGATCCCTGGGCACTGCGCTGGTACACAGCACGATTCTGCGGCATAAACAGAACGCCCGGTGGCGGCAGCTGTATGAGCGGCTCAACATCAGCCAGCGGTTTCCTTTTGTGGCTGATCTGGGCGGCATGGATCGCTTTGACAAGGGGCTGTACGGTTGCAGTGAGATGATGATGGAAGGATTTCTGCATCTGATGCACGCCGGTGTGTTGACCCGCAAAGTGGCGGGCGATGTGGTCATGCATGGTGGCTTCTACCTGGGCTCGAATGCGTTTTACGAGGGTCTGCGCAAGCTGCCACCGGAGCAGCGCGAGCAAATCTGCATGACCAGTGTCAATTTTATCAATGATCTGTTTGACCACCGCCTGGGTGATCAACGCCTGAAGGCCTCACAACGGGTGCATAGCCGCTTCATCAATTCGGCGATGATGCACACGCTGAGTGGTGCCGCGATCTCCGATGGTCTCGACGATGGCCGTGTTATCAGCGGCGTTGGCGGACAATACAATTTTGTTGCCATGGCCCACGAACTGCCCGATGCGCGCTCCATTGTCACCCTGCGCAGTACCCGGGAAAAGGGAGGCGAGGCGCAGTCCAATATTGTGTTCAACTATGCCCACTGCACCATACCCCGCCATCTGCGTGACATCGTGATTACCGAGTACGGTATTGCCGATCTCAGGGGCCAGCCGGACGAGGAGGTCTACTGTCGATTGATCGGGCTGGCCGATGCCCGCTTTCAGGCCGGGCTGCTGGCACAAGCGCAACAGGCGGGCAAAATCGCCACTGACTTTAAGCCACCGGCGCACTGGCAGCACAATACACCGGATACCATTCGTAGCGTGCTGTCGCAGCAGGATAGCCGTGAGCTGTTTCCCGCCTTTCCGTTCGGGCATGATTTTACCGACCATGAACTGCAGCTGAGCGCAGCGTTAAAGGCACTTGAGGCGGGCACCGCAACGCGTACAGACAAAATTATGACCGTACTCAAGGCCCTGGTTTCTGTTGGCAGGGTGCCTGATCAAAACGCGCTGTTGGCCCGGATGTCGCTGGATTCACCCCGCAGACCGGGAGCCTGGCTGGAACGGCGCCTGTTGCTCCATGCCCTGCGTACCGAGTCGAAATAACCCGCCTGTCATTATTCTCCGACATCGATTTCATGTAACAAAGCGCGGTTTTGCGTCGAATGCTTGCAATATATAGCAAGGTATATATCATTGCTTTCAAGATATACCTGGCTATATGTTGGATTGGGGGCAGTGTATTGATATGGCAGCAGATCGTCAGAAAAACACCTCGCAAAGGGTAGGTGAGTTTGTGGCGCCCTTGTCGCTGGCCACCGATCTCGGCGAAATATCACCGCGCCGTCTTGCGTTGCTGATGGCCATTGCCGAACACGGTTCCATCAGCGCTGCCGCCAGGCATGTCGGGATGACCTACAAGGCCGCCTGGGACGCTGTGGATGCGATGAACAATCTGGCCGGCACCGTGCTGGTAGATGTGCAGCATGGTGGCCGTGGCGGTGGTGGTGCGCGGTTGAGCGCAGAAGGCAGTCAGGTGATCAGGGATCTGAGTCGTTTGCAGAGTTTACAGAGTGAGTTTATGGCCCGGTTGAAGGCTGAGGGTGACCTGGGCAAATCGCTGGCGATGATGAGGAGGCTGAGTATGAAAAGCAGCGCCCGTAATGTGCTGGCGGGAACGGTGCAGAGTGTGCATGAGGGCGGCGTGAGCACTGAGGTCAATTTACGTCTGCCGGGCGGCGACACTCTGCATGCCATCGTCACCCGCGAAAGCGCTCAAGAGCTGACACTGGAGCCGGGTCGTGAAGTTCAGGCCATCATCAAGGCGTCCTGGATTATTCTGGCGCTGGCCAGTGACAACATCCGCACGTCGGCGCGCAACCGTCTGTGTGGCAGCGTGACCCGTATCGTCGCCGGAGAGGTCAATGCCGAAGTGGTGCTGGCACTGGCGGGCGGCAATACCCTGGCAGTGATTATCACTCGGCCGAGCCTGGATGAACTGGCGTTGAGCGAAGGCACCAAAGTCTGTGCCCTGATCAAGGCGTCGCATGTCATTCTTGGCGTGTCATCATGAAACTGATGCTTACCTTGCTGCTGAGCATTGGTGCGATGTTGTCGGCACCATTGTCATATGCCCAGCAGATGACGATTGCCGCCGCGTCGTCTCTGCGTCCGACGCTGGACAGGGTGGTGGCGGCGTACAAGTCAGAGTATCCACAGCACGACATCGTCATCATTTACGGAGCCTCTGGCAGACTGACTGCACAGATCCTCAATGGCGCGCCCTTCGATTTTTTTATGTCTGCCGATATGGACTTTCCCCGGCGGCTGGCTGACGAAGGCGCTGCGGCAACCGAGCCGCAGGTCTACGCCAAAGGCCGGATAGCGCTATGGAGTTTCAATGTTGACGCCTCCGCCATGACCCTGCAGGATCTTGGCGCTGAGCGCATCGGTAGAGTAGCCATCGCTCAGCCCACCGTGGCGCCCTACGGTCAGCGTGCCCGTGAAGCCATGCAGGCAGTTGGTGTATGGGATGATGTCGAAGACAAGCTGGTGTTTGGTGAAAATATATCCCAGGTTGCACAGATGGCGCAATCCGGTGCTGCCGACGTCGGAATCATCGCGTTGTCGCTGGTGAGGCAGCCTGAGCTGGCCGCACGTGGTTATACGGTGATCGACGCGGCACTGCATCAGCCGCTGGAGCAGGGTTATGTTGTGACCCGCCGTGGCGCCGACAATGCAGTCGCCGCGACGTTTACGCAGTTTCTGTCAACGCCTGCCGCTCAGGCAGTGTTTCGCGACAACGGGTTTGATGTTGATGATTGACGCGGCGCGACAGTGGAGTAACAGCGACCATGTTTGAGTTGAGTGCTGCCGACTGGCAGGCGATCCAGCTGACACTGACCCTGTGTTTTTTTACCACTGTGATACTGCTGGTAATTGCCACGCCACTGGCCTGGTGGCTGGCCAGTGGGAAATCAGCGTTGCGTGTTGTGGTCCAGACGGTGGTGGCACTGCCGTTGGTACTCCCACCCACTGTGCTTGGCTTTTATCTGTTGGTGACACTTGGCCCCCGGGGGCCTGTCGGCAGTACGCTGGAGAGTATGGGGTTGAGCCATCTGGCGTTTTCGTTTGAAGGTATTTTGCTGGCTTCGGTGCTGTACTCGATGCCGTTCGCAGTGCAGCCTCTGCTGGAAGCGTTCAACAATCTGGGGCGACGCCATGTGGAAGTGGCGTCGTCGCTGGGTGCCGGCATGGTTGATCGGTTTGTCACCGTCATCCTGCCGCTGTGCCGGGGCGGTTTTATTGTCGCGGCAACGCTGAGTTTTGCCCACACAGTGGGTGAATTCGGGGTGATTCTGATGCTGGGTGGCAGTATCCCCGGCGAAACCAAGGTGTTGTCGATATTGATCTACGAGCATACCGAAGCCATGAATTATGCTGCTGCGCACCGGCTTTCGCTGCTGCTGGTGGTGTTCTCGTTTGTGGTGCTGTTTGTGGTGTACAGCATCAATCGCCGATTCCAGGTGGCCAAAGTATGAGCCTGCAGATAAGAGCACAGCTGCAGCGTGGCGATTTTAAACTCGATGTCGATACCCGATGGCCGGCGCAGGGCGTGACCGCGCTGTTCGGTCGCTCCGGTTGCGGCAAAACCACTCTGCTGCGCATCATCGCTGGTCTTGAGCGGGTCAGGAACGCACAGGTATGGTTTGGTGATGAATGCTGGCAAAGCGACTCGCATTGGCTGCCGGTGGAAAAACGTCGACTGGGACTGGTGTTCCAGGAAGCCAGCTTGCTGCCTCATTTGTCAGTGACTGGCAATCTGCTCTACGGTTACAAGCGCACACCGCCTGAACTGCGCCGTCTGCAACTACCGGAAGTCAGCGCCATGCTGGGCCTGGAGTCATTATTGTCGCGCCCGGTCGATGAGCTTTCAGGGGGGCAAAAGCAACGCGTGGCGCTGGGACGGGCATTGTTGTGTAGTCCTCAACTGTTGCTGCTGGATGAGCCTCTGGCAGCGCTGGATACGCAGACCAAACGCGAAATCATGCCCTTTCTGTCGCGGCTGGCGCAGGCGTCCGGTATTCCCATGGCACTGATTACCCACGCACCCGACGAGGTGCAGCGCCTGGCCGATCGCGTGGTGTTTATGCGTGATGGCCGGATCGATGCGCTTTGTTCCTTGCAGCAGGCGTTGGCCAAACCGGACTCCCCGCTGTTTGCCGACGAAGGGCCGTCATCGGTGCTGGAAGGTGCCCTCGGGGCCGCCGACGAACACGGCATGCGGTTGTTCGGACCGGAAGGCTCGCAGCTGCGGGTGCAGGCGCCCGACGCTACTGTTAGCGGTCCGACCCGGCTGCGCGTGCTGGCGCGCGATGTCAGCGTTGCGCTGGACGATCCGGCGCGTATCAGTATCCGCAATCATCTGGTGGTGACCATTCGTCAGTTACATGAGCTGCCGGACAACCGTGTCCTGCTTGATACCACTCTGCAGGATGGGCAAACGCTGCTGATCGAGATCACGCCATGGTCGGCGCAACAATTGGGGCTGGCGGCCGGGCAGAGCGTTTTTGCGCTGATCAAATCTGTGGCATTGATGCGTTGACGTGATGACGGACTTGACCTTGGCTTACTATTCAAAAGTGGTGGGCAACAAAAAAGGCAGCTGTCCTTGCGGGCAGCTGCCTTTTTTGATTGAAACGTCTTAACGCTTTGGCAAACGCTTACGCTGTCAGTACACGCTCAACAAGACTGTCCATCAATGGCATCTTGAAGTGGTTGTGCGTCAGCGGCTGAGCGCCTTCACTGGCCATACCGGCAACCATGTCGGCTGTCGCCTGGTTACGTGGCTGACCCTGAATGGCCTGCTCAACAGAGCGCAGACGACGTGGCGTACATTCCACGGCACCACAGACCAGACGTGATTCCTGAATGTTGCCACCTTCGGTACGCATGACTGCGGCCATGCTGACCAGGGCAAAATCCCAGACATTACGGTCGGCCACTTTCTCGTAAAAATACTCGGCATTTGCCCATTTAGCCGGAATTCTGACCGCGGTCAGAATCTCGTCGGGTTCCATGACGGTGGTGCTGGTGATGTTAATCGCGGGTCCAACAAAGAAGTCCTCTGCTGAGACTACGCGTTGACTGCCTTCTCGATTGATGACCATCTGTGCTTCCAGAGCGACAAGGGCAGGGCCGGTGTCACTCGGCGTGACGGCAACGCAACGGCTGGCATTGAACAACGCGTGCTCGCGGTTCTGTGCTTCCGGTGTGTCGGCATAACACAGGTTGCCACCGGCACGGTAGCAGTCCAGACCGCGTCGGTAGTACCAGCAGCGCACGTCCTGAGACACGTTGCCGGCGATGGTGCCGACATTGCGTATCTGTGGACTGGCCACTGCTGATGCTGCTTTTGCGAGCAGTTCATAACGCTCACGGATCAGCGGGTTGCTTCCGATTTCGGTCAAGGTAACCAAGGCACCGATTTCGATGCCATCACTGGTTTCCCGGATTCCGCGCATCGATTCGATACCGTTCAGGTCAATCAGTGCCTCTGGGCGTTTGGCACGGTCTTTGATCCACCCGTAGGTGTCCTGACCGCCACCGAGCAACCATCCTCTGTCTGCCAGACGGGAGGCGAGGGCTAAAGCGTCCTCAACCTGCACCGGCTGGTAGAGCTCCATCGCTGGCATATTGTCATAAGCTGGCATAATTTATACCTCAGAATGTGTTCGTTTTCAGGTCGCCGGTGTTGAAATGGTCCAGTTGCGCTACATGATTGATGATCATGTCCGGTGTCACCGGTGCGCGATTGAACAAGTGACCACCGAGTGCGTCGGATATGGCGCTGGAAAGTGCCGCTGCCGCGCAGCCCTGTGAAGGCTCCCCGACCCCGCGTGAGCCCATCGGACTCTGCGGATCCGGGATATTAAGTCCGGCAGTGTTGTTGTTCTGGGCAACATCCAGATAGGTCGGGATTTTCGCCTGGTACAGTCCAACGTTAGCCGACAGACCATTCTGAGGATCGTAGACATGACGCTCGTAGCCTGACAGACCCACACCCCATACGCCGCCGCCGTTCATGCTTTGGCTGAAGCCCAGCGGGTGGATGATGGTGCCACAGTCTGCAACAGCGGTGTAATCCACAATGTCATATTTGCCTGTGCCCAGATCCAGTTCGATTTCCATGAAACCGATGGTCATGGACGGAACAGTACCCGAGTGACGGCTGTCCTTGGCCACACCAATCAGGCCGGTGCCGGCAAGGCCCTGTACCGAGCGTTTGGTGACATCATTAAGCTCATCAGGGAATGTCTCACCGCTGTATTCACCGCCCATCTCCACAGCGCGCTGCGCCGCTTCCGCATATGTCATGCCTTGCTCGGCGTTGCTGGTCAGGTATACACGCTGGCCGTCGATTTCATAATCATCAGCCACGCCGCCCAGATCCGCGGCGGCGATGTCCTTGAGCTTGCGCAGGGCGTCCTGTGCGGCTACAAAGTTTGTGCGCACTTCCGTGAACATGGTGTTACTGCCGGCCTGGTACGTGCTGTAAGGCAGGTGCAGGTCAGAGTTGCCGCGAACGATTTCGCAGTTATTCCAGTCCACTTTGAGTACTTCCGCAGCGGTGCGGACAACAGACGCGTACGAGTACGTCCCCAGGTTGCCGACACCGGTGTGCAGGTAAAGGCGACCGTCCGTGCCGATTCGGCACAGGCCGTCGTAACCGCTGGCGCCGGCTGAGTGATAACCCATGCCCAGGCCGATACCGGTCACCTTGTTACCATTACGCTGACCGGAACGCTGCATGCGCTCATCCCAGCTGAACATGTCCGCACCCATTTGAATGGCCTGCGGGAAAAACGCGCTGGTCAGGGCGCCGCGACGTGGACCAATCAGGTCTTCGCTGACTGGTGCGTTCTGACGGCGAACCGTCATGCGGTCGAGGCCGGCCTGGCGGATAGCCTTGTCAAAGATCGGCGCCAACACGGCGGCCATCTCGTTCTGGCCCGGGCCACGTTGGGCGCCACGGGGCGTGGTGTTGGTATACAGTGTTACGCCACGGAAACGCATGGCTGCCGGTTGCAGCATCAGGGAGATGTGCTCGGCTGCTGAACTGTTGCTGGCACCGCCGCCTGAGCCGGCGTCACCAACGATGATCACGTCGACTGCGCCGACGTCACCGTTGGGCTTGAGGCCCAGCTTCATGCGACCCTGCATGCCGGAGCGTGCAGAACCAATGTAGAACTCTTCTTCCCGGGTAATACGCAGTTGTACCGGGCGATTGATCTTGCGCGCCAGGTGGCCGGTGACAGCCATGACCGGATACGGGAAGATCTTGCCGCCGAAGCCGCCGCCGGTGTTCTCGTTGATGAACACCAGGTTGGCCGGATCGATGCCCAGCATGCCTGCCAGCGGTGCAATACCGATGGTGTGACTCTGCAGTGAACCGTGGAAGAAACAACGGCCATTTTCCCAGTATGCCATGCCGGTGCGTGGCTCCAGCGCATGGTGAGGCTGGCCGATGGTGACAAAAGGCTCTTCAACAATCGTGGTGCACTGTGCGAATTCTGCTTCCAGCTCACCAAATGCCCACTCTTCCGGGAAGTTGGCGCCTTCCGGAACCTGACCGGCACGGAAGGCGTTAATGGCATCACGTGACCACTTCACTTCGCCCACGTCAGTGCCTGATGCGGTAGTGCCCGCAGCGGCGTCACCAGCGTTGCGTACCAGCGTATTACCGGTCGGGTAGGGGTTGGGGCCACCCTCGACGAGAGTGTCCAGAGGGTCTACCACAAATGGGCGACGCTCAAAATCGATGCGGATCTTTTCGATTGCGTTTTCGGCAATCTCTTCGGTCACCGCAGCAACTGCCAGGATAGGCTGGCCGATGTAGGTAATGATATCTGATGCCAGTGCCGGGTTGGCGGGCGGAGCCGCCTGCGGCAGGTCTTCGGTGGTCAGAATGCCGACCACGCCGTCCATTGCCAGTGCTTCAGAGTAATCGATGTTGACAATGCGCCCGGCAGGCAGCGGACTGGTCAGCAGTCGCGCAAATACCATGCCTTCGCGTTTAAAGTCTTCAGCGTAGCGGGCGGCGCCGGTAACTTTGGCTTCGATATCCGGCGGCGTAAAGTTCTTACCAATATGTTTATATGTCATGACAATTGCCCCGAGGCGCGCATCACGCCATTCAGATAGTGATCATAAGCACCACAGCGACACAGGTTGCCAGACAGCGCCTGACGCGCTTCGTCGCGGGTTGGCCGTGGGTTTGTCTTCAGCAGTGCAACTGCGGACATGATCTGACCCGGCGTGCAGAAACCACACTGCGGGCTAAGCTCATCAATGAATGCCTGCTGAACTGCGTGCAGGGTGCCGTCGGCGGCGCGCAGACCTTCCACGGTGACCACCTGGCGTCCTTTTACGGAGTGCGTCAGGGTGGAGCAGGCGTAGTTGGTAACGTCGTCTATGGTCACGGTGCAGGCGCCGCACTCACCTCGGTTACAGCCGATTTTGGTGCCGGTCAGGCCAAGTTTGTAGCGCAGGGTGTGAGCCAGCGTTTCCTGGGGTGTCACGTCGACGCGGCGCGTGCGCCCGTTGACGTTAAGCGACACAAGGCGCTCGACGCCCCCGGCGGGCCGCTGGGCCGCCGCTGATGCGAGATAGAATCCGGCGCCGCTGGATGCAGCCGCTCCGAAAAATATCACGCTTTTGATAAATCGTCTGCGTGTGAGTTTAGGGGTCACGGGTAGGATCTCCACATATTATTAGTGACTGATGGAGGTAAGCAGTACTGTAGTGTACCGTCGTATTTTATCTTCCAAGCTCTAAGGGTAGGCCGCATTTCGCTTTTGTTCAAGTTCAAAAGGTGAAATGTCACAATTAGTTCTGATTCAGCTACAATCGTCGGTACTATGAAAGATATCGAAAAAATGTTCAATCCCAAGGCAAACGCCGATACAAAGCCGGACGCTGGCAACCAGTCGGTGGCATCACGCCCGGAACTGGATGCATTTTTGCAGAAAGTCGCCGCCATGCCACCGGTCCAGACCGGCAATGCGGCGGGTCGACTGGTGTTTGCGCTGGACGCCACAGCCAGCCGTGAAGCCACCTGGGATCAGGCCATGCAACTGCAGGCGGAGATGTTCAGCAGCGCCCAGTCGCTGGGTGGCTTGCAGGTGCAGCTGTGCTACTTCCGCGGTATCACGGAGTTCTATGCCAGCGAGTGGTATCTGGAGACCGCGCCCCTGCTCTCCAGGATGACCGGGATCCGCTGTCAGGCCGGCATCACCAAGATCGGGAGGTTACTGGATCATGTTAAGGCGGAAACACGCCAGTCCAGAATTCACGCCGTGGTATACATAGGCGACTGTATGGAGGAGAACATGGATGTTCTGTGTCAGCGCGCCGGCGAGCTGGGGCTGCTGAATGTCCCACTGTTCCTGTTCCAGGAAGGCAATGAGGCCACGGCGCGCCGTTGTTTTGTCGAGATGGCGCGTCTTTCCGGTGGTGCCTATTCGCCGTTTGATCGTGACAGTGCCGATCAGTTGCGGGACCTGCTGAAAGCGGTGGCGGTTTATGCCAGCGGCGGCCTCAAGGCCTTGCAGGATTTCAGCAAAAAAGCGCATCCAGCGGTAAAGCTGCTCGGACACCAATTGTCACGTTGAGGACAACTATTTGATTATCCTTCGTTTATTGGCTCCGCTGGTGCTGGCATGGCTGGCCTATTGGGGCCTGCGCCGACTCAGTCAGCGGTATTCTCTGACCGCGCGCCAGTTCAAGTGGCTGGTGGGGCTGGCTGCCGCGCTGCTGGTGATCATGGTGTTGATCGTGATGGGTCGTCTGCCGGTGCAGGCACTGGCGGCACCGTTTCTGTTTCTGCTCACGTTCCTGTTGCGCAATGGTCACTGGCTGATGCGCATACTGCCCATGTTACGACCCAAGTATCAGTCGCAGTCGTCATCGCCGCGCGGGGACTCGGCCGGCCCGGGTGTGTCTGCAATCAACACACGCTGGCTGGCGATGGAGCTGACGCACAGCACCGGCGCCATGGATGGAGAAGTCCTGGCCGGACGTTTTGCCGGCAAACAGCTGTCGACCCTGGCGCTGGAAGATCTGCTAAGTCTTGCCGGCGAGTGCCGCCAGGATGCTGATTCAATACAATTGCTGGAAGCTTACCTGGATCGCATGTTCCCCGACTGGCAGGCGCATGCTGACGCCGACAGCTCAGAGCAGTCGCGACCTGCCAGCAGTGACTCCATGATGACTGAGCCATTGGCGCTGGAGATTCTGGGTCTGGACAGCGGTGCCTCGCGCGAAGCCATCACGACTGCGCACCGCCGCCTGATGCAGAAGATGCATCCGGATCGCGGCGGCTCGGATTATCTGGCGCAGCGGATCAATCAGGCACGGGACTTTTTGTTGAGAAAGGCCTGAAATACGGCCTGCGCATCCGGCGTTTGCAGTAGCCGGGCGAACTCTGTCAGCTCCGTGGTGATGATGTCGTCCAGCGGCTTTGCCTGATTGCGTTTGATCAGCGCCTTCGATGTCTGTACTGCATCCGCTGGCAGGCGGGCGAGTTCATGCGCCTTGGTCATGGCGTGTTCCAGATAACCGGCCGCTGGCAGTACTTCATTGATGATACCGTAGTCCTTGGCTTTCTGCGCCGAAAAGCGTTCGCCCAGCAAGAGCAGTTCGCTGGCGCGCTGGTGTCCGACTATCTGTTGCAGCAAAAGGCTGGACCCGGCTTCCGGGCACAGCCCCAGGCGGGTAAACGGCAACTGTAAGAACGATTCCTCGGCGGCGTACACCAGGTCACAGTGCAGCAACATGGTGGTACCGATGCCGATGGCCAAGCCGCCCACCGCCGCAATCACCGGTTTGCGGGCATGGCCAATGGCTTTCATGAACTGCACTGACGGGCGTTCAGTCCCCAGATCAGGTGATTTAACAAAATCATTAACATCGTTGCCGCTGGTAAAACACGCCTCTGTCCCGCGAATCAGGATAACTTTTATCTCGTCGTCCTTGTCCGCTGCCACGATGCCCTGGGCCAGTGCGCCATACATGGTCTGGGTGAGCGCGTTTTTTTTGTCGGGTCGATCAATCTGGATAACCAGAACACCTTGGGAGACCTGATAAATAATGTGCTGATCGGGTGAGGAAATCATGGTTAAGGCTCGTCTTGATGGTTGGATTTGACCCCGATTGTAGAGCAAGACCCGGCTCTTGGGTAGGGATCCTGAATGGCTTCAGTTTGCGAGCTGCAACGCACAATTAAACCTGATTTCCTGCAACCTGTTTCAATCGCTGGTCAGGAAATCAGTTATCAGGCCCGCTTTCTGTTCCAGCATGTAAACACCATTCAGGTGGCCCCAGGGACCATCGATCTCCTCATAGTAGGATTCCTTGCCCAGCGACTGCAGCGTGTTGTGTGCTTCCTGCGCGAGATAGGGCTGCAACAACAGGTCATTGCTGGACGGCAGAAACAGTGTTTTGGCGGTAACCGGCATCAGGCCGGCAGCCAGGTCCCGGGCAAAGCCGGCCATGAACAATTGGTTGGCGCGCACCAGGTACAGCAGATGATTGGCGTCAGCAAAGGTGGTGCGGGTTTGTGCCGCCGCATTAAGCTGATTGACGACCGAGAAGTTTTCGCGGATGTCATGCAGCGGCGCTGTTTCCCGCGGAGAACTGCTGGCGTAAATCTGATTGAACATTTGCGGATGCATGGCTTGCAGGGTCACCATGGACAGTGCCTGACGCAAACCCTTCGTGGGTGCGTCAGCATTGTAATAGTTGCCATCATTCCAGTTTGGATCAGCGATGATCGGATTGGCCCATTGCTGCAAGGTGGCGATGGTCCATGGGTCAACGGCGCCGCCGCCAATTACGGAAATGACCCGTTCAACAAAGTCCGGGTAGGCCGTGGCCCAGTCCAGTGCCTGCAACGATCCCATTGAGGCACCGACAACAGCGTGCAGTTTCTCCACGCCCAGGCTGTCGAGCAGGGCTTTCTGCACATTGACAAAATCACGAATGGTGACGACCGGGAAGTCCAGAGCGTACGGCTCGCCGGTGGCCGGATTGATGCTGGCCGGGCCGGTGGTGGTCACCATCGGGTTGTGTGGTTCCTGGTTGACAAGGGTATCGGAACTGATCACGTAGTAGGTGTCGGTGTCTATCGCTTTGCCAGGGCCGATAAGCGCATCCCAGTATCCGGGCAATGCATCGTTCGCAGCGTAGCGTCCGGCCGCATGGCTGTTGCCGGAGAAAAAGTGCGTGATCAGAATGACATTGTCTTTGGCGGCATTGAGTTCGCCGTAGGCTTCCCAGCCGACATTGACCTCTGCGATCTGTTGGCCGTTGTAGGTGGAAAAGTTCTGCGTCGTAAACACCTGCTTCTCGACCAGGCTGACGGAGTCGTCTGCCAGCGACGATGACATGCATGCACTCAGCCAACAGCCGAGCAAAGCGGGCAATACAATATTTTTCAGTCTCATCATGATCCGTTTCCTTGTTCAATCTGTCTGTGGCACTTGGCCCTGTCTGCGTTTGTGCAGCGAGCGCTGATGCTCAGGACACAAGCACGTTGCCGTACTGTTCGCGTAATTCGTTCTTCAGTACTTTACCGGTGCCGGTCTTGGGTAATCCGGTAATAAAGATGGTCTGGTCCGGCGTCCACCAGCGGGCAATTTTGCCGTCCAGAAACGCAACCACATCTTCATGCGTCATACTGGTGTTTTTATTCGGCACCACGATCAGCACTGGCCGTTCGTCCCATTTTTCATGCCTGGCGCCGATCACCGAGCACTCGTTGACCGAGGGATGCTGACTGACAATGTTTTCAATCTCAAGTGAGCTGATCCATTCGCCGCCGCTTTTGATCACGTCTTTTTTTCGATCGACTACCCGCAGGGTGCCATTCGGGTCGATAACGGCAATGTCGCCGGTTGCCAGCCAGCCATCCGGGAACGCGCTGAGATCGTCATTCCGGTAATACTGCGAACTGATCCAGGGGCCGCGTACACGCAATTCTCCGGTCGCCGTTCCGTCGTGACAGACGCGTTGATCATCGGCGTCAAACAGGGCCATCTCCACACCAAACGCGGCGCGTCCGGCCGAGGTTTGTTGCCGATAGCGTTCGGCCATGGGCAACGCCATGACATCCGCCGTGGGTGGCAGAGATGTCGCCAGTGGTCCGGTTTCGGTCATGCCCCAGATAGGCTGCCAGTAAATACCATAACGCTCCTGATACAGTTTGACCATGCCCAGCGGAGAAGCTGCTCCGCCGACACAGACGCGTTCGAGTGTGGTGTTGCTGACGTCATTGTCCGCCCAATGGTTATGCAGGGTCAGCCAGATTGTGGGCACACCCAGGCCCACAGTCACACCTTCACTGTTGATCAGTTCCGACATGCTGGCGCCGTCCATGCCCGCCCCTGGCAATACCAGTTTGCATCCGGCCAGTGGGGCTGCATAAGGAGCGCCCCAGGCGCCGGCGTGGTACATCGCCACCATGGGCATCAGCACGGTGTGGGTATCGAGGTCCAGCAGCTCACGTGACGCGGTGGCCTGTGCGTGCAACACCATGGCTCGGTGTGAATACAATACACCTTTGGGGTTGCCAGTGGTGCCGGAGGTATAACACAGGGCGGCGGCGGTATTTTCATCAAACCGCGGCCAGTCATAGTCAGTTGGCTGCGCTTCGATCAGTTCTTCAAAGCAGTATAGCTGAGCCAATGAGGTGTCAGGCATGTGGGCGCGATCAGTCATGACCACAAAAGCTTTCACACTCGTCAATTTGTCCTGCAGGGGTTCCAGTAATTTGACAAAGGGCAGATCAACAAACACGATCTTGTCTTCGGCGTGATTGATGATGTAGTCAATCTGTTCGCTGAACAATCGTGGGTTGACGGTATGCAGTATCGCGCCGATGCCAGAGACGGCATAGTACAGTTCCATGTGACGGTGTGTATTCCATGCCAGAGTCGCAATACAGTCACCCGGTTTGACCGCAAGCGCATCCAGTGCGTGCGCCAGCTGACTGCTGCGCTGCCATATCTGTGCGTAGTCGCTGCGATGAATATCGCCTTCCAGACGACGCGAGACCACAGCTTGTGACGGGTGGCGATCGCGGGCATGACGCAGCAGGTCAATGATCAGTAGTTGGGTGTCCATCATGTTGCCGAGCATTGTCATCTCCTGCGGGTAAACCGGTGTATTCGTCGATTGGTCGTTGCTGCTGAGCCCGGCGGGCTCAGCTCAAAACAGATTAAAAAGCAGCAGGGCCAGCGACAGACCCATCAATGGCACCACGACGGTAACTGCGCCAACTGCCCAATACGCATCCTTGTGTGTCTCATTACAGATGCCGCGGATGGTTGTCACCACGTAACCATTATGTGGCAGGGAATCCAGCGCGCCTGAAGAAATGGCCACCACACGGTGCAGTTGTTCGGGATTGACGCCCAGATCCAGGTAATGCGGCGCCACGGCGGGCAGGGCAATGACCTGGCCACCCGAGGCGGATCCGGTCAGGCCTGCGATAGCGCTGACAGCGACCGCTGCGCCCACCAGTTCATTACCGGGCAATGATGTCACTGCCAGCACCGCCATATCAAACGCTGGTGTAATGCGCGCGACGCCGCCGAAGCCGACGACCGCGGCAGTATTGCCGATGGCAATCAGGGCGCCCGTGGTGGCGTGTCCGAGCGCCACCTGGATGTCGTTAAAGTAGCGCCAGTTAATAGCCATCAGTGACAGCACGCCGCCAAGCAAGGCCACGATAAGTGCGTTCTGTTGCAAACTGTCATGATAAAAAAACGAAAGTGCCAGAACCACGACGAGCGGCAGCATTCCCGTTGCCGGATGCGGCAAGTGGCGTTCCTGCAGTTTCGGGTCGTTATCTCTGGCCTGGAAGCTCTCACCCCGGTTGACCGCGGCGCCGATGATGCGTTGCAGCCACCAATAACCAAACAGCGCCATGAAAACAGCAACAACAAGACTGACTTCCCAGGCGGCATATGGCGTGGTGCCCAGATACTCCATGGGGATCCAGTTCTGGATTTCCGGCGAGCCGGCAGACGTCATGGTAAAGGTCACCGAGCCGAAGGCCAGCGCCGCCGGAATGAAGCGGCGGGGCAGATTGGCTTCCTTGAACAGGCTCAATGCCATCGGGTATACCGCGAACGCCACCACGAACAGGCTGACGCCACCGTAGGTCAGCACCGCGCAGGCGATGACCACAGCAAGAACGGCGCGTTGTTTGCCCAACTTGCCGGTGATCCAGCCGGCGACGCTGTCGGCTGCGCCGGTGTCTTCCATGAATTTGCCAAAGATGGATCCGAGCAGGAACATGAAGAACCAGGAAGCGATAAAGCCGGTGAAGCCTGTCATATAGCTCTGGACAAAGTTCTGCTCGGCCAGGAAGATCGGGATGCCACTGGTCAGGGCAACGATAAGTGCGCAGACCGGGGCACTGATAAACAGATTCCAGCCGCGCAGAGTAAGCACAATGAGCAAGGCGAGGCCGCCAACCAGGCCTGCTAAACTGACAACATCTGACATGAAGACCCCTTGGACTTGTTATTCTTGGTGGGGGCTATTGTTCCTGAATGCAGCGTTGCAACCCATAGTACTATGGTACAGGTCACAAAAAGGAGTGACTTAGGGTATTGTGTCGACCGAGTAATAAAAATTCCAAGGGGAGCTCGTCTAATGAAACACACCAAATTCAGATATTCAACCTGCGCAATAGCAGTGTCAGCGGCTATGGGTGGTTTTGCATTCCCCGCGCTGGCACAGGATGCGGCGCAGGAAACCAGGCAGCCTGAAGGCCGTATTCTGGAGAGCATCGAAGTCACCGCGCGCCGCACTGTTGAAAACATGCAGCAGGTGCCACTGGCAGTCACGTCTCTGGGCGCGGAGGATATCTCTGACCGCGGTCTGGAGACCATCCTTGAAGTACAACAGTTCTCTCCCAACACAACCCTGCAGGAAAGCCGTGCGACCAACTCCACGCTGACCGCGTTTATCCGCGGTGTCGGCCAGGAAGACCCGTTGTGGGGCTACGAGTCCGGTGTCGGTATCTATATAGATGACGTGTACATTGCACGACCGCAGGGCGCGGTGCTGGATATTCTTAACGTACAGCGCGTCGAGGTTCTGCGTGGGCCGCAAGGTACGCTGTATGGCAAGAACACTGTTGGTGGTGCCCTTAAATACGTGACGCAGCGCATGACCGGAGAGGCCGAGCTGGCTACCACCGTCACGGCCGGTACCTATGGCCAGCGGGATCTCAAACTGGTCGGCCAGGTGCCGGTGACGGATGATTTCTATCTGGGCTTTGGTTACGCCAACCTGACGCGGGATGGCTTTGGCAAATTCCTGGTCAGCGATCTGCCGGGCCAGGACATGGAGAACTACAACAAGGATCTGCAGGCCTATCGCATCACGGCAGAATACACGCCTGCCGACAATGTGTTTATCCAGTTGGGTTATGACAGGACTGAAGACACGTCGAATTCCAAAGGTGGCTATCGTCTGCTGCCCAGTTTGCTGACTGATCAGGCGCCCGTGCCGGACAGCATCTACGACTCCTATACCAGTTTGCCCACTGCCAACAAGGTGGAGACTGAGGGCGTGAATCTGACGGTTCAGTGGGACGTCAACAACTCAACCACGCTGAAATCGATCACCTCGCAGCGTGAAAACTACTCACCGGTCAATATCGATTTTGACAACACCCCGCTGCGAATCTTTGATGTACCGGCAATCTATGAAGATGAATGGTTTACCCAGGAATTCCAGCTCAACTACCGCGCTGACAATTTCAATGTGGTATCGGGTCTGTACTACTTCGATTCAGAGTCGTGTGGTGTGTTTGATGCCATCCTGGAAGAACTCGGTCAGTCGCTGGGTGCGCCCGGCCTGACCCGCGAAGTGTCCGGTTGCAGCAACAGCAAAAGCACGGCGGTTTATGCGGACGGTACCTACCGGTTCAATGACCAGTGGAGCGTCAGTGGTGGTATCCGTTACACCAAGGATGACAAGGAATCGGTGGTGCGCAACGGCCTGATTTTCGACACTGTGTATCCGGAATCAGGCTGGCTGCCAGGCTATGTGCGCACAGCGGGTGCTACACCCATTGTGCTGGACGACAGCGCCGACTGGTCCAAAGTAACGCCGCGAGTCAGCGTTGAATATCAGGCCAGTGCTGACACCATGGTTTATGCCAGCTACAGCGAAGGTTTCAAATCCGGTACCTTCAATCCGCGGGCGACAACAGCCGAGCCTGCGGCGAACCCCGAAGATGTTGAATCCTATGAAGTCGGCATCAAGACGGACCTGACGACAACGTTTCGTATGAATGCAGCGGCCTTTATGCTGGATCATAAAAACCGTCAGTACATCTCTGTGATCCCTGATCCGGATGATAATGCGGCGCTGAATCAGCGACTGGGCAACGTCGGTCAGTCTGAAGCCAAAGGTCTGGAGTTTGAATTTACCTGGCTGGCGGGACAGAACCTGAGCCTGTTCGGTAATGTAGGTTTAATTGATGCGGACTTCGAAAATGTTTTCAGTTTTGATGCCGACCTGAACCGGATCGATATCACCGACGATTTTGTCATCACCAATACGCCGGAGCAGACCGTTAACGTTGGCTTCAACTACGATATGCCAATCTCGACCGGTGATATCGTGTTTACCGGCAACTACAGCTACCGCAGCGAGTACAGCCTGACCGAACTGGGCAACATACTGGAACAGGACGGTTACGGCCTTATTAATCTGGGCGTCAGCTGGACCAGCACTGATGGCAAGATGTCACTCGGGCTGCATGGCAAGAACCTGACCGATGAAGAGTTTCTGGTTGGCAACTATGCTTTTGTGGGTGCAGCCGACCCGTCTCTGCCCAATGGTTATGCGCCAGGGCTGGGTGGTGACACAACATTGATCGGGTATTACGGTGCGCCGCGTACCATCAATCTGTCGCTGGGTTATCGCTTCGGCCGATAACCTGGTACGCAGACCCCAAACCAGCCGGGCGTGTCCCGTTGGTTTGGGGTAGATGTCAGGTCCAAGGATTTCCTCTCCATGACCTTGTGCCACCATCGCTGTTGTGATGGTGGCATTTTTTATTGGCCTGAATTAGATTAGGAAACCATGACTCAACGTTCAACACCTTCCGATACCACTGCGCTGGCCAAAGTCATCATTGCTGATGATCACCCCCTGTTTCGCGCTGCGCTGGGGCATGCGCTGGCAACCACACTTAACGGCGAGGTGCTGGAGGCCGAGAGTTTTGACGCCCTGCTGGCGCTATTGTTGCGGCATCCTCAGATCGAGCTGGTATTTCTGGACCTTAACATGCCGGGCAATCAGGGCCTGACTGGCCTGACTGCCATTCGTAATCAGTTTCCCGATATCCTGGTGGTGATTGTTTCCGCGAATGAGCAACTGGATGTGGTCGAGCGTGCCATGAGTTTTGGGGCCAGTGCCTATGTCCCCAAATCAGCGCCGATGCCGGACATTGTCAATGCGGTGGAAACGGTCCTGGGCGGAGACAACTGGCTGCCTGCCCATCTGCAGAGTGCTGGTCTGGTCCAGAAAAACTCGCTGCACCAGGACTTTGCCCGTAAATTGAGTCAACTGACGCCACAGCAGTTCAAAGTGCTACGCTGTATTGCCGACGGCCTGCTCAACAAGCAGATAGCCTATGAGCTGGATGTTCAGGAAACCACCATTAAACAACATGTTTCTGCCATTCTGCGCAAACTTGGTGTCATCAACAGAACGCAGGCCGGGGTGCTGTTTCATGACATGCTGCGTGCTGATGACGAGGACTCCCTAGCCGAAGCCGATACCCTTTAGCAGACGTTTTAACGCCGCCTGTTTGACCGGTTTGGGCAAAAAGTGGGCACCGACCTCAATCACTTGTTCGCGTATGGTTTCATTGGGGTCTGCCGTGCTCAGGATAGCCACAATGTCGCTCGCCCAGCGCGCCCTGATCAATTCTATGGCATCGGTC
Organism: Pseudohongiella sp.; assembly: GCF_011050365.1. Classification (GTDB taxonomy): domain Bacteria; phylum Pseudomonadota; class Gammaproteobacteria; order Pseudomonadales; family Pseudohongiellaceae; genus Pseudohongiella. The sequence continues at coordinate 73,741 of NZ_DRFV01000017.1, read as the reverse complement.
CCGACCTGCTGGTCGCTCAGGTGCTGGTCCGTCAGGTGATAATCAATCAGCAACAGATCGGGCCGGCGGTCAACCTCCAGCGCTTCCCGGGTGGTAGCGCAGGCGGTGACGTAAGCACCCCATTCCCGTAACAGTGAAGACAGTGCGTCGCGGATGGCAGGGTCATCATCCAGCAATAGTACATGGGTGTTATCCGGCAGTGACCACTGGGAGCTGTCACTGGTCTGCCGCTGTCTGGTCAGCGCGGGGCTGCGCCAGGCGCTGACAGGCAGGCTGAGGGCGAAGCAGGTGCCGCGATTGAGGTGCGACTCCAGGCGAATGGGAATGTCCAGCAGCCTGCACATACGATCGACAATGGCCAGTCCCAGGCCCAGACCGGGATTGTGGTCATGCTGATCCAGCTGTTTGAACTCCATGAAAATTTCATTGAATTTTTCCGGCGGTATGCCGCGGCCGGTATCCCATACCTGTAACTCGATGCGATTTTCAGATTTACGCCTGATACCACATAACACCTTGCCCTGCGGGGTATAACGCACGGCATTGCTCAGCAGGTTCTGCAGGATGCGTAGCAGGATTTTCTGGTCGGTGTGCACGACAACCTGGGTCGGTTGCATGCTGAATTGCAGACCCTGTTCTTTTGCCAGCAGTGTGAAGGATGCGTTCAGAGGCGCCAGGATGTCCCACAAGGCTACATCCTTTTTGTGCGGTTGCAGATTGCCTGACTCCAGTTTGGTCATTTCCAGCAACATCGTCAGCAGTTCTTCTGCGTTTTGCAGGGATTGCTGAATCTGCATGGCAAGATTGGCGTCGTCGCTTTTCATGCGTTTTAATAACATTTCGCAGAACAGGCTGGCGGCGTTCAGCGGCTGCATCAGATCATGTCCTGCCGCCGCAAAGAATTTGGACTTGCTCTGATGGGCGTGCTCGGCAACCTGCTTGGCCACTGACAGTGCTTCAGTGCGATCGGCCACACGCGCTTCCAGTTCGGCGTTGATCTGTTGCAATTCATTCTGCGCGGTGACAAGTTCGGTGATATCTGTGTAGGTCGTCACAAAACCTCCATCAGGCATCGGGTTGCCCTGCAGTTCAATCACCTGGCCGGAGGGTTGTTGGCGCTGGTATCGGTAACGACTGCCGCTACGCAAATAATCCAGGCGTTTGTTTACTTCATCTTCGACATCGGCATCCGCGCGCCCGAACAGACCCCGTCTGGCATTGAAGCGCAGAATCTCTTCAACCGTGATGCCGGCGCGGATCAGGCCCTCCGGGTATGCAAAAATCTCCAGGTAGCGCCGGTTCCATGCGACCAGTCGGAGTTCTTTGTCGATAACGCTGATACCTTGCGGAATATTCTCCACCGATGATTGCAGCAGTTCACGGTTGAAGCGGTAAAGCTGCGACGCTTCCGATGCCCAGTCCACCACTTCTTCCACGGCCACCGGCGATTGCCGTGCCAGGCTGCCGATCAACAACCGGCTCGCCGAACTGCCAATGGCACCCGCCAGCTCCCGCTCCAGCCGAATCAGCAGCATCGGATGCACCAGTCGCTGTTCGGGGACATGGGCAATGCTAAGTCCCAGGCGCTGGTTCAGACCCTCGGCATCCTGTGGATCCATGAACCGGGATAACACCGAGCGCAGACGTCCCCAGGTGACCTGCTGCGCGTGATTGTCCGTGTGTTCGGTCGCCAGCACGTCGGCTTTGTGGGCGGCACGCGTGAACCTGACACCTTGCTGGTGATCGGCAGTTGTTTGCCGGCTGAGCAATGACACCAGGACATAAACCACGATATTGGCGGCCAGGCTCAGTACCACGCCATCACTGATAGCCCTGTCGGTCAGTGGCTGCTCCGGATTCAGCGAGGGCAGCAGCAACAGCGCAGCCCATACCGAGGTGCCCATCAACAACCCGGCAGTGGCGCCGGCACGGTTGGCGCGCTCCCATAACAGTCCGCCAAACATCGAAGGCGCCAACTGCGACAACAAAGCCATGGCGATGAGGCCGTTGCTGACCAGCGGCAGTCCGCCTTCGGTGAGTTTGTGATAGACATAAGCCAGCACCACAATGACAACCATGGTCAGGCGGCGCGTCAGCAGAACGCCCTGTGGCGTGAGGTCGGAGATCAGATTGCCACTGCGCCGTGCGCGCAACCATAACGGCGTGATCACGTCGTTGGACATCATGATGCCCAGGGCCAGTGTTGCCATGATGACCATGCTGGTGGAAGTGGACAGCCCTCCGATGAACGCGATTAGGCTGATGTCCGGCCGGTCGGCGAGAATCGGCAAGGTCAGCAGGAAGGTGTCGCTGGTGCGCGCGTCGGGCGCCAGAATGACGCCCGCCAGCGCGATCGGCAAAATAAAGAAGTTGATGGCAAACAGGTATAACGGAAATGCCCAGCGTGCTTTTTTTAATTCCTCCGGGCTGGTGTTTTCAATGAAATTGACCTGGAATTGCCGTGGTAGCACAAACATCGCCAGTGCCCCCAGCACCATATGGGTGACATAGATATAGGCACCATTGGCTTTGGGTTCCAGCAGCGCGCGGGCCTGCTCGTTGGCGGCGGCTGACAGCACCAGGTCATTGATACCATCGAATAGCTGATAGGTGACAAAAAGTCCCACGACACAGAAGCCAAGCAGTTTGACAATGGATTCGAAGGCGACCGCATCCATCAAGCCGGGATGCTGTTCCGCCAGACTCAGGCGACGGGCACCAAACAGGATGGAGAACCCGATCATGGCCAGACCGACAGCGGCAGCCAGGTCAAGAAACCAGGGCGCGGCGCTGGGCTCCAGGCCGGTGACGGCAGCAAAGCTGGCGGCCACGGCGCGCAATTGCAAGGATATGTAAGGCACCAGTGCTATCAGGCAAATGATAGCGACCAGGGCAGACAGCAGGTGTGACTTGCCGTAGCGTGAACCGATCAGGTCGGCAATGGAGGTAAGATTCTGCGCTTTAACCAGATCCAGCATTTTCAACTGAAATTGATGAGCAAACAGGAAGATGCAAATACCGCCCAGGTAGGTCGGGGCAAACCACCAGCCATACTGCGCGGCCTGGGTGACAGTTCCGTAGAAAGCCCAGGTGGTGCAGTGAACGCCGAGCGCCAGGGTGTAGCGCCAGGGGCGTGCTCCCGTTTTTGTGCTGCGTTCGCCGCGCGAGGCGATAGTGAACAACAGTGCCAGGTAGGCAAAGGCAGCAATCAGGACAACAGAAATTGGTAACATGCGGTGTATCCGGGCCTCAACCAGGGAGCCTTTATGATAGAATTTATGCCGTTTTTGTCCTTGAACCAACCAGGCCCACGCGCTGACCGCACTGGCCAATCGGGAACCAGCAAATGACAGTCATCAAACAAGACGATCTGATCGAGAGTGTAGCCGATGCGCTGCAGTACATCTCCTATTATCATCCACTGGATTTCATTAAAGCCGTCAATGAGGCTTATGAGCGCGAACAGTCGCAGGCGGCAAAAGACGCCATGGCGCAGATTCTGATCAACTCGCGGCTGTGTGCAGAAGGCAAACGGCCCATCTGTCAGGATACCGGTATCGTGACGGTGTTTGTCAAAATTGGCATGAACGTGCAGTGGGGCGATGCCACCATGAGTGTGGCTGATATGATCAACGAAGGTGTGCGTCAGGCATACCTGCATCCGGACAACGTGCTGCGCGCCTCCATTCTGGCGGACCCGGCCGGGGCGCGCAGAAATACCAAAGACAACACGCCCGCCGTGATTCACATGGAAGTCGTGCCCGGCGATGTGCTCGATGTCACTGTCGCCGCCAAAGGCGGTGGGTCCGAAAACAAGTCAAAGATGGCCATGCTCAACCCGAGCGACAGCATTGTCGACTGGATACTGAAGACGGTGCCGACCATGGGCGCCGGCTGGTGCCCGCCCGGCATGCTGGGCATTGGCATTGGCGGCACCGCAGAGAAAGCTGCAGTGATGGCAAAAGAGTCACTGATGGATCCGATTGATATTCACGAGCTGCGCGCGCGAGGCCCGCAAAACCGGGTGGAAGAGCTGCGTCTTGAAATCATGGACAAAGTCAACGCGCTGGGCATAGGTGCACAGGGCCTGGGCGGGCTGACCACTGTGCTGGACATCAAGATCAAGGATTATCCCACCCATGCGGCGTCGCTGCCGGTGGCCATGATTCCGAACTGCGCAGCCACCCGTCATGCGCATTTTGTACTCAAAGGTGACGGCCCGGCGCACCTGACCCCGCCAAAGCTGGAAGACTGGCCGCAGATCACCTGGGACGCCGGCCCCACGGCCCGGCGTGTCAATCTGGATACTGTGACGCAGGCCGATGTGGAAAGCTGGAAGCCGGGTGAAACCCTGTTGCTGTCGGGCAAGATGCTGACCGGGCGTGACGCCGCGCACAAACGCATGGTAGAGATGTTCAGTCGCGGCGAGTCTCTGCCTGACGGTGTAGATCTCAAAGGCAAGTTTATTTACTACGTGGGCCCGGTTGATGCCGTGCGCGATGAAGTGATCGGGCCGGCAGGGCCGACGACGGCCACCCGTATGGACAAATTCACCGAAACCATTCTCGACAAAACCGGGTTGCTTGGCATGATCGGCAAGGCGGAGCGTGGGCAGGTCGCCATTGATGCCATCAAAAAGCACAAGGCGGTGTACCTGATGGCGGTCGGTGGTGCCGCATACCTGGTATCTAAAGCTATCCGTAACTCCCGGATCGTGGCATTTGAAGATCTGGGCATGGAGGCGATACATGAGTTTGTGGTGGAGGATATGCCGGTCACGGTAGCCGTTGATGTCAACGGCACATCGGTGCATCGCACCGGTCCGGCAGAGTGGCAGGCACGCATTGCCGAAGCGCAGCCGGTGACGGTTTCCTGAAACCGCGCGGAAACTATCGGCGACCGACGGATAATCCTGGCGTCGCCGTATAAGCCTTTGAATCAATCTTATTCGGAGTGCACAAAATGACAACCATCAATTCATTACTCGCCAGTCTGGCCTTGAGTATTGGTCTGGCCACGACAGTCTCCGCGCAGAATGATGCCGGCAGCGGTCAGAGTGACGAGCAGCTCGCCCAGCGTTTCAGTCAGCTTGACAGCAATGGCGACGGCGTTCTGTCTCTGGAGGAGTTTCGGGAAATCCGGGGTGCCGGTCGTGCCATGTCACCACCGCGTGGTGAGCGCATGGGGCAGATGACGCCGGAGCAGCGTGAGCAGATGCGTGAACGTATGCAGAACATGACCCCGGAGCAACGTGAGCGCATGCGCGAACAAATGCGTGAACGCCAGGGTCAGGGCCAGGGCCAGGACGACCCGAACGGGCAAGCCGGCGCCACGCACGACCACGGTCAGGGCTGAACGGACGCCCCGGCGCTGATGCCATGAGTGCTGCAGCTCTCTGCGTCGGTAGCACTACCGGCGGTGCGGCGCTCCGCATCAGGGAGCAGAGGGAACCGGTAGCTGATGGATACAGGATGCTGACAGACGAGGATATCATGGTCGCTATCGTGGCCGGTGATCAGCGCGTTTATGCTGATACCGTGCGCCGCCACGCCAGGCCCATTGCTATCTACGCCTACCGGATGCTGGGCAGTGAAAGCGAAGCAGAAGATATTGCCCAGGAGACTTTTCTGCGACTTTGGACACAAGCAACGCGCTGGCAGCCAGGCAAGGCTGCACTATCAACCTGGCTGCACCGGATTGCCCACAATCTTTGTATTGATTTTATGCGTAAAAACAAGGCTGCGCTGGCCAACGAACTCAGCGATGACCTTGTTGGCGATCAGATGAGCGCCGAAGCAATGCTGGACAACAACATCGAATATAACAAGTTACAAGTGGCACTGGGTCGGCTGCCCGAACGCCAGCGCAGCGCTCTGGTGCTGACGCACTATCAGGGCCTGTCCAACAAAGAGGTCGCAGGCATCCTGGAGGTGAGCGTTGAGGCACTTGAATCGCTGCTGGCGCGCGCGCGGCGCACGCTGAAAATTTATTGGCAGGCTGCCAGCCAAAGTGCTGCGGCTAGCGGAGGCAGTCATGAACAATGACATTAAGCAGGAACTGTCATCACAACGGTTTGCTCAGCTGCTGGCATCCTATGGTGCCGATGCGGCGTGCTGGCCGGCTGCCGAACGAGCGGCGGCGCTGACTTTTCTGGACAACAATGCCAGCGCCCGCGCCAAGCTTGATGACGCGCGGGCACTTGATCAGTGGCTGCAGTCATCGGCGTCACAGGTACCGGATTTTAACGGTTTGGAGGCGCGTTTGTTGCGCCACAAACTGCCCCCTGTTGCCCGCAGCGCTGGCGAGCGCCTGCTGGCGTGGTTGTTGCCCGCGACCAGCCTTGAGCTGCGTCAGTTGTGGCGCCCGTTGGCCGCCGCCTGTCTGCCGCTGGCGATCGGGTTGCTGGTGGGCTTTCGGCTAGAGCTGGTGCCCGAGGTTTACGCCACAACGGTCGAAGAAGAGCTATATTTGATTTCGCTCAGCGATTACGCGGAGATCCTGTAATGAGCATGAACAAAAGACGCGCGCTGCTCTGGACACTGGTTGCATCGCTGGCCCTGAACCTGTTCTTTGTTGGCGCTATTGGTGCCCGCATGCTGGACCACCGCGACAGGTCATCGACGCCGCCCAGTCTGGGCTGGATCTTGCGAGATCTGGAACCACAGCTGCAGGCGTCATTGCGGCCTCAGTTGCAGCAATACGGTGAGTCATTGCGTCCGGTGCGCGGACAGATGTTTCGTGCGCAGCGAGAGGTGAATCGTCTGTTGGCGCAGGATGCGCTGGACAAAGAAGCGATTCTGGTCGCGTTCGAGGAACTGCGACAAATTAATCTGCGTTATCAGCAACTGTCTCACGAGGGGACGCTGGCAGTTGTCAGTCAGTTGGCACCAGAACAGCGTAGTCGGGTATTTCGTTTTATGTCAGGTCGGCGTAACCCGGTGGAAGCAAGTGGCTTTCGTCGCTCGGGCGGCGACCCGTCTGGTGACGAAGCGGCTTCTCAGGGTTCGCCGGATTGATCACGCTCAGCTTTCGCCATCGTCCAGCATGTCGCGGTAAACGCAGTCAGTCCGCAATGCGATCGGGTTTGCATAGCCTTTAACCTGCAGTTGGTCGCGGCTGATGCTGAGCCCACTGGCATCCAGCACATTGTGATCAAAGCGATAGATGATCTCTGCACTGCCACGACGGGCCGCCTCGTCGTAGTCGGCCGCGTGCTGCTGAACTTTTTCGTTGCGTTCCTGCCAGGCTTTCAGTGCATTTTCGCCATGACGTCGGGCTAGCATCTTCAGCGTGACATGTGGTGCCAACACTGAAGCTGTGGCGTTGTTGCCGCCAAAGCCTTTGGCATTGAGCAATACTGCCTCCATGCCTTCCCGGCCGACTTCTTTGTGTTGCAGCAGGAACTCGAGATTGTCCTGGTGCACATCGTCTGCAATCGCGTCGGTACCGGCGATACCGGGGATGATGCCGTAACGCCAGACACCAAGACTGGCCACCAGTTGATCGGCGGACGCCGACGCCAGCGAGTGCCCGAGGTAGGTTTTCAGGGCGGCCACCGGCCAGTGGTCTATGCCCCAGGTTTTTGCCAGGGTACTGAAAATGTGTGATTCGGTGGTTCTGTTCTGAGGTGTGCCGGTACCGTGTGCCTGCACATAGCTGCGCTGCTGCAACCCCTTGTCTCCGATAATCTGTTGGGTCGCCGCCATTGCCTTGGCCATGGTGATGTAGTTGCCGACGCCGGGGCTGGAAATGGACTTTTTGTAGCCGTCGGCATTCACAAACACATCGTTGATGGCGCCGTGAATGTTGGCGCCCATCTCCAGTGCCAGTTTGTCGTCACACAGAATGACAAACTGGGCTGACTCTCCCAGGGTAAAACCGGCGTTGTCGCCGAACGGGCGACAGGCGCGGCGATAGTCAGGCGTACTGAGGCCTTTGTGCTTGTCCAGTGCCAGCAGAGCGGCGTCATCAACCAGTGCACCCATGGTGGTGTAGCCGTCCATGACCTCTGGCGTCAACGGAGCTTCAGAGGTGCCGACAATAACAAGGCGATGCGTACCGTTGCGAATATCGCGCATGCCCTGGCGCAGATTGTATAAAAACGTGGCGCAGGCTGCTGCATTGGTGCCGGTTGTCCCTAAATTGCCCAGCACATAGGCGTTAATAAAGTCAGCCGGCATTTCAGCGAACCCCAGCGCCAGTTGTTTGGACGACACTTTTTTGCCCAGCAAGCGCGCCTGCAGCAGACCGCCATTACCTTCATAGTCAAGCTGACTCATGCTGCTGCCGGCGTAGACACTGATCTGGTCCGCCGGCACATGCTTGAGCACGGTCTGCCAGTCAATGCCCATGGACTGTATGGCGTCGCTGGCGCCAAATACCGTCAATTGCAGTCCGCGTGGATGATTACGGGATTGATAAAGGTCCTTGGGGTCAAACCCACTGGGTAGCTGGCCGGCGGAATTGACAGGCGAGCGCCGGAAATTCTCGGTCAACACATTCAGTGCGATAGGCACTTCCACGCGCACCTGGCCGTCGCTGGCGTCACTGATCAGCCAGCCCAGCGGGATCTGATCAGGTAGCTGCTGGCGTTTGATCAGGAACGTCACCGGCAGTTCACTGTCGGCGTGCAGCGTCGCGCGTTTGTGAAACAGCAGTTGGTCAGGGTCGAACAGGTTCTTTTCCAGTTTGCGTATGAGTGTGCCGGCCTTCAGAACCGGATCAATACTGTGCAGGTAGGTATGCAGATCAATGGCTTCGCCAGCGACATTCAGCCACTTGCCATCCTTGTGCTGCAACAGCCCCATCAGGCCGGCAAGACTGGCCCGGGTTTGCATGGCATCGTGGGTAGGCAAGTTATCCAGTACCAACCGGCGATAACCATGATGCAGAGAACTGCGTCCGGCGGAATTGATGCCGCCAAAGCCAATGATTACCGGTAGTCCTGCCATGCCTGTCTCCTGTGCGGCTGCTTGTGAGATGCCACTGCTTGTTGGTGCCTGCTGCGCGCACGAACGCTGTACGGCAAAACAGTTTAAGCTACTATAACCAAAGCCAGTCAGAAAAAAATAGGTCTTAATGGTCATTTAGTATGGTAAAAAAGACAGAGAACAGGGTTGAGCCCGCTTACATTACGCAAATCAAGTCACTGCACGCTGCGCTGGGTATTGCTGACGACTACGGCGACACCATTGGATTGCCGTTACAGGCCGAGCCTGCGCAGTTGGTGGCGGCAGGCCCCGACATGTTTGGCAGGTCGCAACAGATGACACCGGCGACCCTGGCCGCATGGCATGCCATGCGTGATCGTGCCGCCGGCGATGGGGTAAGCTTATTGCTGGTGTCTGCCTATCGCGCAGCCGCGTATCAGGCGGATGTTATTCGCCGCAAGCTCGACAGCGGCCGCACGCTGGATGACATTTTGCGGGTCAACGCGGCGCCGGGGTACAGTGAGCACCATACGGGACGTGCGCTGGATATTGCCACGCCGGACAGCCCGCCACTGGAAACCGTTTTCGATCAGACTGCTGCTTTTGCATGGCTGATGAAAAACGCGGATGAATTTGGTTTTGTGTTGTCCTATCCAGAGGGAAGCGCATCAGCGATCACCTACGAGCCCTGGCATTGGTGTTTTTCGGCTGCCCGAAATGAGGGCTGAAAAAGCCTGCAAAAATCGCTCAAGACCCCTTGGACAAAACCGGGGCAAAGGAGTACGCTAAAATTCAGCACACGCAAGAAGTCGCCAATATTGAATTGCTGGTTGAGCGTCCGTGTAGCGGTCCCGTCAGGGACTGTGTCAGAACAGGAGTTGTCATTGCATGTTGAAAGCGTTGGGTGCTGTTGCAGTTGGTAGGTATCTGGTCATTTTGGCACTGGTGTCAGTGGTATATCTGAACACAAGTATGCAGGTACACGCTCAGTCCGATGCCCAGTCGGATGCCCAGTCCGATTCCCAGTCCGATGCAGAGTTCCAGCAATGGCTGCAGACACTCATTGCCGAGGCCCGCGACCGCGGCATATCGGAGCGCATCATCGAACAGGCGCTGGTGTCAGTGACTCCCATCCCCCAGGTCGTCAGTAACGACCGCAATCAGGCGGAATTCGTCGAAACACTGGACGAGTATCTGGAAAAGCGTGTCACCGACTGGCGTATTCAGACTGGCCGCGAACGCATAGCAAGACATGCCGATGTTCTCGCCCGGGTAGCCGCCGAATATGGTGTGCCGGCGCGCTTCATTGTTGCCATCTGGGGCATTGAAACCAACTACGGAAACTTTACCGGCGGCACCGATGTAGTGCGTGCATTGGTGACGCTGGCCTACGACCCGCGGCGCGCTGAGTATTTTCGTCGGGAGCTGCATGCCGCGCTGCAGATCCTGCAGGAAGGGCATATTGATCACGCTGACATGAAAGGTTCGTGGGCTGGAGCAATGGGTCAGAGCCAGTTCATGCCCAGTAGTTTTGTGAATTACGCCGTCGACCATGATGGTGACGGTCGGCGCAATATCTGGACCAGCGAGGCGGATGTGTTCGCGTCGATTGCCAACTACCTGAGCCAGCGTGGTTGGCAGGCGGGGCAACGATGGGGGCGCGAAGTAAGCCTGCCCGATGACTATCATGAACGTGCCGACCAATGGAGTCAGGGTGATGCCAGTTTCTCCTGCAGTGTGCTGCGTCGGCATACGGTGCAGCGATCGTTGGCCGAGTGGCAGATGGCCGGCGTGCGGACCGCTGCCGGTGCCGACCTGCCGCAGGCTGACTTTCCCGGATCCATCGTGTTGCCGGATGGCGAAGCAGGCAGTGCCTTCATGACCTATCCGAACTTTCGCGTCATCCTGACCTATAACTGTGCCAATAATTATGCGCTGGCGGTTGCAAAACTTGCCGACAGCTACTAGATAAGTAATACAGATAGCACTGTATTTTACAAACGCCTGCACAGGCGAGGAGGGTAGTCAGCCGTTTCGAGAATTCACATCCCCATGACAGATGAACAAAGCAAATCAGGAGACAATTTATTATGTCCAATGAGTTTCAGATTGTTTTTCACAACATTGACCAGTCCGATGCCTTGACCGAAAGCGTCAACAAACGAGTCGAGAAGTTGCGCCGATACAATGGCGATATCATCGGAGGTCGTGTGGTACTGGATTCACCTCATAACAACCATCACAAAGGTAAAGTTTATTCTGTCACGCTTGAGTTGCACACACCGAACAAAGAGGTGGTGGTAACCCAGGAACAACATGATAACCATGCCCACGAGGATTTGTATGTCGCGATTCGGGATGCCTTTAATGCTGCCGAACGCCAGTTGAAGTCGGTCGACAAGAAGCACCGCGCACAGGCCTTGCACAAAAACCCGGATGCTGTTGATGACGGTATGGATGGCATTGTGGATGAAGATGACCTGCCTGAGTACAACAGCGCCGTTGGCTGAAGTCAGCACGTGAGCGTTTGATCAGCCTGGTGGCGGGGTGTCATGGCCCGCTGCCAGGTTGCACAGGCAGTCACCCAGTAAGCCCTCAGAAAGTCCCCCCCCCACCCGAAGTCACTGAAAGAGTCACTGAAAGAGTCACAGAAAGAGTCACATAAAGAGTCACATAAAAAGCCTACCACCGAAACAGGAGCTGGTATTCAGATGCCCGATAACGAAAAAATCTCTGAGCAACAAGCCATGGCGCTTGATGCGGCCGCATTTCGCCGACTGCTGAAACACCTGGATGAAAACAAGCAGGTACAGAACATAGATCTGATGAATCTCGCCGGTTTTTGCCGCAACTGCCTTGCCAAATGGTACGCCGCTGAAGCCCAGGCGCAGAACCTGGATATTGACTACGAACAGGCCCGCGAACGTGTCTATGGCATGCCCTATGCCGAGTGGAAGGACAAGCACCAGACTCCCCTCGCCTGAGTCATGGGTGACTTGCTGATGGCGTCGACTATCCGTCATTCCCCGGAGTGTGCCGGGTTCCCACATTAAACAGTTTGGTCCTTACCAGTCGCCGGTATGCATTGGGCGTGACGTCGTGCATTCGCCTGAACAGACCGGTGAAATAACTGACATCCTGGTATCCGACAGCAAATGCAATTTCCGCAATGCTGAGATTGCTGTGCTTGAGCAGTTCACGCGCCTGATAGATGCGCACTTCCTGCAGGTATTCCACCGGTGTTTTATTGGCCGCCTGGCGGAAGCGACGGTTGAACGATCGGGCGTTCAGTCCAAACCTCGGCGCCAGGTCGCGCATCCGGATGTCGCGTTGATAATGTTTCTGCAGCCATTCCTGCACCTTGATAATCAGCTCATCGTGGTGAGTATCCTGCTGATCAACGGCGAGCAGCAGTGACTCATAAGAGCGCTTCAGTTCGTGCGTGAAATGTCGCGCCACTTCGTCCGCTGTGCTGCTGTCGAAGAGCTGTTCAACAAAGTGCAGCATGACATCACGCACGGCGTTCACACTGCCGGTGCAGTACAGTCGGTCCTGATGCGTGATAAAGCGTTTACGCTGCAGCTTGATGCGCGGGTAGCGCGATTCGAAATCATCAAAATAGCGCCAGTGTGTGGTTGCCGGCTTGCCGTCCAATAGCCCGGCTGCTCCCGGGAAGTAGCTGCCGCTGCCGACGCTGCACACCGTAGCGCCGGCGGCATACTGTTGCGTCAGCCAGGCGACGCTTGCGCTGTGTTGCATAACCGCGGCGCGCGGATTACCCCATAACGCCGGTACAAAGATCAGATCGCAGATGCCGGTGTCGGCAAGCCGGCAGCCAGGGTTGATGCTCATGCCGCCGGACACAGTGATGCTGTTGTTGTCTTCGGCGACTATTTGCAGCTTGACGGTGCTTTTTCTCTGCTGATGGCGCAGGCGGAAAATGGTATCGGCAGCACTGATCATTTCCAGCGGGATGGCCATGCTGGAGGCCAGCGCCTGGGGGAATGCGAGGATGCAGATCCGTTTCATGCCGGCATGGTATACCGGATCGCGGCGACGTAATAGCAAGTGCGTCCGCCGGGGGAAACAATGGCAACCTCGTCATCGACCTGCTTGCCCAGCAGAGCGCGGCCCAGGGGAGCATCCATGCTGACATAGCCGGGTTTGTCGCCGACTTCGTCGGGACCGACGATTCTGTACCAACTGACGTTGCTACTGCTGTCTTCCAACTCTACCCAGGCACCAAAATAGATTTTATTGATATCGCTGGGCAGTGCCCTGACGACGGTGGCATCTTCCAGACGCTTGCGCAGGTAACGCACGCGGCGATCGATTTCGCGCAGACGTTTTTTGCCGTATATATACTCTGCGTTCTCGGACCGGTCCCCCAGTGCTGCCGCTTCGCTGACCTGCTGCGTGACTTTGGGGCGTTCATCGCGCCACAAAAAATCCAACTCCTGCCGCAGCCGGGTTTCCCCTTCGGCGGTCAGGTAGTTGGATTTGGGCGGTGCCGGTGGTCGGTAACGACTCATCCGTTTTGCTTTGCAAATTCCTGCATGAAGTCAACCAGAGCCTGGCAACCTGCCAGCGGCATGGCGTTATAAATGGAGGCGCGGATACCGCCCACCAGGCGATGACCTTTCAGTGCATACAGGCCACGCACCAGGGCTTCATCCAGAAATTTTTTGTCCAGTGTGCTGTCCTGCAGATTGAAGCACACGTTCATCTCCGAGCGGTGATCGGGGTGGGCCGAACCGATATAGAAATCATTGTTGTCGATGACATCGTAGATCAGCTTGGCTTTTTGTGCATTCAGCGCTTCCATGGCGGACAGGCCACCTTGCTCTTTCAGCCACTGCAGCACCAGGTTCATCATGTATACCGCGAAGGTGTTGATGGTGTTGGGCATCGAGTGATTCTTGGCATAGGTTTCATAGTTCAACAGATTCGGTGTGTTGGGCAGCGCATGGCCCAACAGCTCTTTGCGAATCAGTACTGTCGCCATGCCGGACGGCCCCAGGTTCTTCTGCAGACCGGCAAAAATCAGGCCGAACTTATTGAAGTCCAGCTGGCGGGATAGCAGTTCGGAGGTCATATCTGCCACCAGTGGTATCTTGCCGGTGTCCGGGAAGTGGTTCCAGCGGGTACCAAAAATCGTGTTATTGCTGGTCAGGTGTACGTATGAGGTATCCGGGTCCAGCGTCGCGGGATCAAAGTCCGGGATACGATCAAAGTTGCTGGCTTCACTGGTGGCCGCTACTGTGATGTTGCCGAAGCGTGACGCTTCCTTGCGCGCCAGCGTGGCAAAGTTGCCGGTTTCCAGATAGGCAGCTTTGTGCGCCGGGTTCAGGTCCAGCAGATTATGCGGCACGGCGGAAAACTGCAGTTGAGCGCTGCCGTGTACATAAAGTATTTCAAAATCGTCAGGCAGCCCGGAAATCTCCCGGATCAGATCATCCGTGTGCGTCAACAATGCTTCGAACTCTTTACTACGGTGACTGATTTCAATAACCGAGGCACCCATGCCGTTGTAATCCAGAAACTCCCGTTGCGCTCGCTCCATGACAGAAGTCGGCAGCATGGCCGGGCCGGCACCAAAGTTATACACGCGATTCATAGTTGTCGTTCCTGAGCAGTGGTTATTGATAAGTGGGTTGAAGCAACAGCGCCCCCGGGCACATGGTCAAAGTACAGTGACTTTGACCACGTCTCCGGTGTTCGCGATGGCTGCGACTGCCGTCTCTGACGGGGTCGTGGCCAGATCTATCAGGTTATAGGCGATTCCATCCCGGCTTTTGTTGATCATGTCGATGACGTTGATGTCCTGTTCGGCCAGGATGGAAAGAATCTTGCCCAGCATCCCCGGCACATTTTTATTGCTGATCGCCAGGCGGGTTCCGGCACCCGCACCGGGCACGCGATCCAGAAATAACGGGGGGTAGTTCACCGAGTTGCGGATATTACCATTCTCCAGGAAATCCTTCAGCTGTTCGGCTGCCATCATGGCACAATTTTCTTCCGCCTCCGCCGTGCTGGCACCAATGTGCGGCATCAGAATGACATCGTCGCGACCGATAAGCTCATGACGCGGAAAATCGCTGACGTACATACGCAATTGGCCTGCATTCAGACCGGCAACAACCGCATCGGTATCGACTATTTCGTCGCGAGAGAAATTCAGCAGGCACAAACCGGGCTTCATGGCGGCAACCATGTCAGTGCTGATCAGGTTGCGGGTGGATTCAAGTACCGGCAGGTGCAGGCTGACATAGTCAGCATTGCTCAACAGAGCGCTGACGTTCTCGATTTTCTGCACCTGGTTGGGCAGCCGCCAGGCCGCATCCACCGATAGTGCCGGGTCGTAGCCCAGCACTTTCATGCCCAGGTCTATTGCCATGCCTGCGACCAGAGAGCCGATGGCGCCCAGACCGATGACTCCCAGGGTCTTGCCCGCCAGTTCGCTGCCAGCGAAGCGTTTCTTCTCGGCTTCAAGCAATCGGGACATCTCGGCATTGTCAGTCATGTCCCTGAGTTCGCCGACATAACGCATGCCAGGCAGGATGCCGCGCGAAGCCAGTAACATGCCACTGAGGACAAGCTCTTTCACCGCGTTGGCGTTGGCGCCCGGGGTGTTGAAGACAACAATGCCTTTATCAGTGCACGCTGACAACGGCACATTGTTTACCCCGGCGCCGGCGCGGGCGACCGCCCTGACACTGGCCGTCAGCTCGGACTCCTGCAGTTTGTAGCTGCGCAACAGGATCGCCTCGGCATCGTCCTGTGCCGGATCTACACAATAGTGAGTGCTGTTAAAGCGCGACAAGCCTTTGTCTGAAATCTGATTATAGGTTTTTATTCTTAGCAGTTGCGTCTCTGACATGATTCCCTTGCCCTGATGCGGAATGGAAGAACTACCGGATGAGAAAAAGCAGCCTTTTATAACGTGAATCGACAGCAAAAACCAGCCTGCAACCCGGCCGGCGCATGCCGACGTGTTTGCCCCGATCCATAAACCCGCTATCATGGCGGCGCTGAAGACAACAGGGCAACGCGCATCGCGCCAGTCCTGGCAGGGGGGGAATGCATTGGAAGAGACACGCTTTGTTGCCGGCCAGCCCATCATGGTTGGCACAGGCAGGATATCTGTGCAACGGGTGTTGTGCGCAAACGCCAGCATGATGACCGGGCCGGGCACCAATACCTATGTGTTGGGTGAGCGCGAGATGGCCGTCGTTGATCCCGGGCCTGCGATGCCGGCGCATACCGACGCTATCATGCAGGCGCTGTCGGGTCGGCCACTGAAGTGGATCTTTGTCACCCATAGCCATGGTGATCATTCGCCCGGGACTGCCGCGTTGCAGGCCCTGACCGGTGCCAGTGTGATCGGTTTTGCGCCGCCGCAGGACGCACTGTATCAGGATGCCAGCTTCACGCCGGATCGACTGTTCCTGGATGGGGAGCGCATTACCTGTGATGGTTTTACAGTGCAATTGATACATACACCGGGGCATGTCTCCAACCATGTCTGTTTTTTGCTGGAAGAAGACGGCTTGCTGTTCACCGGCGACCACATCCTGCAAGGAACCACTCCCGTCATTCTGCCGCCCGATGGCGATATGCGCGACTACCTGGCATCGCTGGAGCAATTGCGTGAATTGCCGTTGCAGGCTCTGGCGCCGGGGCACGGGGACATCATGCATGAGCCGGCACAGATGATCTCGACACTGATCCGGCATCGCCTGCGCCGCGAACAGAAAATTGTCACTGCACTGCAGGATCTGGGCCCGGCCACGCTTGATGAGCTGGTGGTGCAGGCCTATGACGATGTTGCTGAACACTTGATTCCGTGGGCAAAAAAGACTTTGCTGGCGCATCTGATCAAATTGCAGCGTGATGGTCGCGCCAGTGCCGACGGTGACGCTACCGGGGCAGCGACGCAGTGGTATTTGCAGCGTGACTGAGGGCGTCAAATCCCATGGCGCAAGCTGGTCCGTTTACCTGGTGCGCTGCGCGGACAGCAGTCTGTACACCGGCATTGCCACTGACGTTGCGCGACGGTTTGCGGAACATCAGGCGCAGGGTCCGAAGACCGCGCGGTATCTCCGTGGCCGGGCCCCGCTGACCCTGGTGTTCCAGTGCCCGGCGGGTGATCGCAGTACTGCGCTGAAGCTCGAGTATCGGATCAAGCAATTGCCCCGGGCTGACAAACTCAAACTGGTTGCCGGTGATCAACGGCTGCTACTATCTACAGAAGAATGATCAGGGCTCAAAAGAATGATCAGGAGTGTTCGGTGAATCAGCATCAGTCAGAGAAAATTCCCGTAGGCATCAGCGCCTGCCTGCTCGGCGAGGAAGTCCGCTTCAACGGCGGTCATAAACTCCATTCCTACATTGATCAGACCCTGGGCGAGTTCTTTCATTTTCGCTCCTTTTGTCCCGAGGTAGACATCGGTCTGGGGATCCCGCGACGGCCCATCCGTCTGATCCGCCGTGATGATGAGGTGGCCTGTGTGGATAACGAGGACTATCAGCTGGACTATACTCAGGCGCTGATCGACAGTGCTGACGCACAACGCGCATGGCAGGCTGAGCTGTGTGGTTTTATTCTCAAGAAAGACTCGCCCAGCTGCGGCATGGAGCGGGCCAAGGTCTATGATGGCAAACAGGTTGTGCGTGACGGCGTGGGTATTTTTGCTGCGCGGCTGATGCAGAATTTTCCGGAACTGCCGGTTGAAGAAGAGGGGCGCCTGGGTGACGCGGTTCTGCGCGAGAATTTCATCCAGCGTGTCTACGTCATGTACCGCTGGCGCCAGCTGCTGGCTGAAGGCGTAACGGTCGCGACATTGACCGACTTTCACGCCCGTCACAAACTGATCCTGATGAGCCACTGCCAGAAAACCTACCGTGAGCTGGGGCCCATGCTGGCATCGGTGCGCAAAGACACGGTGGCTGACATGGCAGCGCAGTACATCGGAAGCCTGATGGCTGCGTTAAAGAAGCGCGCCAGCCGTGGTGATCATGTCAATGTGTTGCAGCATATTCAGGGCTATCTGCGCGATCACCTGGATGCCGGCGACAAGGCGGAGCTGGTGGATGCCTATGAACGCTACCGACTGGGCCAGTTACCTTTAATAGTGCCGGTCACATTGCTCAACCATCATTTCCGCAAACACCCCAATGAGTACATCAGTCGTTCCTGGTACATGCACCCATATCCGTCACAAATGAGCCTGCAGAACCATATTTGACCGCATAGTTATTGATAATTGCGATTATATGGCGCTGTTTTTTTGTGTCCTGCCCCCGTGCGGCGCTATAATGCCCGCCTTTTCTGAATTGACACGTTGCCGGACGATAAACCAATGGGCGATATTGACGCTTA
Source organism: Pseudohongiella sp. (assembly GCF_011050365.1). Taxonomy (GTDB): domain Bacteria; phylum Pseudomonadota; class Gammaproteobacteria; order Pseudomonadales; family Pseudohongiellaceae; genus Pseudohongiella. Next base: position 55,429 of record NZ_DRFV01000017.1, on the reverse strand, counting down.
CATGAACACGCTGGGCGAGCAGGCCCGTGCGGCTTCCCGCATCATGGCCGCCGCGACCACCGCGCAAAAGAATACTGCGCTGCTGGCCATGGCAGACGCCATTGATGCCAGCCGTGAGCGTCTGCAGTCCGCCAACGAGCTGGATCTGCAGGCGGGCCGAGACAAAGCTCTGGACGCGGCCATGCTCGACCGGCTGGCGCTGACCCCGGCCCGTATTGACGGCATGCTGGAGGGGCTGCGTCAGGTGGCAGCCCTGCAGGACCCGATTGGCGAGGTCACGGATATGCGTTACCGCCCCAGTGGTATCCAGGTCGGGCGTATGCGTGTCCCCCTGGGCGTTATTGGCATTATTTATGAGTCGCGCCCCAACGTGACCTGTGAGGCTGCCAGTCTGTGCCTGAAATCGGGCAATGCGGCCATTCTGCGCGGCGGGTCCGAGGCTATTCATTCCAACCAGGCCATTGCCGACTGTATACGCACTGGCCTGCAGGCCGCGCAACTGCCCGTTCATGCAGTGCAGGTAGTGGAAACTACCGATCGCGCTGCGGTAGGGTTGCTGATCACGATGCCGGAATTTGTTGACGTTATCGTGCCGCGGGGTGGCAAAGGCCTGATCGCGCGTATCAGCGCTGACGCCAAGGTGCCGGTGATCAAGCATCTGGACGGCAATTGCCATGTCTATATTGATGACAAAGCGGATCTGCAGAAAGCCATCAAGGTTGCGCTGAACGCCAAGACCCAGCGCTATGGCACCTGTAATACACTGGAGTCGCTGCTGGTCGCGGAAGCGGTGGCGGAGCGGGTGTTGCCGGAGCTGGCGGCACGTTATGAAGCCCACGGCGTTGAGTTGCGCGCATGTCCGCGAGCGCTGATGCTGATGCCGGGCGCAGTGCCAGCCAATGAGCAGGACTGGGGGGAAGAGTACCTGGCGCCAGTACTCTCGGTGCGTCTGGTGCCCGATCTGGACGCCGCGATTGCGCATATCAATCAATACAGTTCCGGGCACACGGAAGCCATCATTACCGAAGATTTTCACCGTGCGCAGCGTTTCCTGCGTGAAGTGGATTCGAGTTCGGTGATGGTGAATGCGTCGACCCGGTTTGCGGACGGTTTTGAATACGGTCTGGGTGCAGAAATCGGTATTTCCACCGATAAACTGCATGCCCGTGGTCCGGTTGGCCTGGAAGGGCTGACATCGCAAAAGTATATCGTCATCGGTGATGGCCATATTCGCACATGAGTCTGCGCATCGGTATCATGGGAGGCATGTTTGATCCCGTTCACCGAGGCCATTTGCGGGTTGCTGCGACCGCGCTGACGGCGCTGGAACTGGACCATGTGCGACTGGTGCCCTGCGCGGTGGCAAACCACCGGAATCAGGCGAGCGCATCGGCAGCGCACCGCCTTGCCATGCTGAAACTGGCCCTGACTGAGCTGGGTGAGCCGCGCCTGCAGGCAGATGATCGCGAGCTGCGGCGTCCGGGTGTGTCCTATATGGTGGACACGCTGGCGTCGCTGGCGGCGCAGTTCCCCGAGGCCACGCTGGTTTATGTCATGGGTTGGGACAGCTTCAATACCTTGCCTGGCTGGCACCGCTGGCGCGAGCTGCTCGACTATAGTCATCTGTGCGCGGTCAGCCGTCCGGGGGTGCACCTGGCGGCAGGTGGCATGGCAAAGCAGGACGCGGAATGGTTGTTGAGCCGGCAGGCTGACAGTCCGGCATCGTTGTTCGACAGCAAATGCGGCAAGGTGTTTGTGCTGGATGAACTGGCAGAGCCGGCTGCTTCCACGGATATTCGTCAGGCGCTTGCCGCTGACGCAGAGAAAATTTCAGACATGCCGGGCGTGGTCCTCGATTACATTCGGCAACATCAACTTTACACAACGCCCCACGACAATGCCTGACGGCAGGAGAAAAGTTTAATTGGATACTAACGATATAATCGCGCTGGTGATTTCTGCGCTGGAAGATGTGAAGGGTCAGCATATCGAAACCTTTGATGTGAAAGACCTGACCCCGGTGACAGATGCCATGATTATCTGCACAGGTACCTCCAATACCCATCTGAAAGCCCTGTCAGATGAGGTTGTGGTCAAAGCCAAAGCTGCCGGCCTCGATGTCAATGGTGTTGAAGGGCGGCTGCAGGCGGAATGGGTCCTCGTCGATCTGGGCTCGGTCATCGTGCACCTGATGATGGGGGCCACGCGTGCCCTGTATCGTCTGGAGGATCTGTGGGATTTCCGGCTGGAGCCGGAGGACCGCAAAATGCCACGGGACAACGGTGAAGATTAATCTGATATCAGTCGGCACCAAAATGCCGGCCTGGGTGGAGCAGGGCGTGCAGGAATACAGCAAACGCCTGCCCGCCGAGTTCAGTTTCAACTGTATTGAAGTGCCATTGGGTAAACGTGGCAAAAGCAGCAGTATCGAACAGGCCATGCGCCAGGAAGAAGAGGCGTTGCTGGCGCGGATCAGTCCGCGCGATCATGTGGTAGCGCTGGATGTACAGGGCAAGGTGTTGAGCACGGAAGCGATGGCCGCCAGAATCTCGCAAATCCGGGACGACGGCCGTCATCTGAGTCTGCTGGTCGGCGGCCCGGATGGTCTGACCCCCGCTTGTCTGCAGCGCGCCGATGAACGCTGGTCGTTGTCGGCACTGACGTTGCCCCATCCCCTGGTCAGAACGGTGATGGCGGAGCAGATTTACCGGGTCTGGAGTCTGCTATCGGGTCATCCCTACCATCGCGCTTGAAAGCAATGTAAACTTATTGCGCAAAACCTTGTCTTACTTGCAATAAATCGGAAAATTACACGGTCTGGCACGAGTATCCGGGATTATCCGGCAATGGCACCTCCACGCGATTGAAACAACAATTATGGCTCCAAGATTTCGTCTCGACGGACATAAGCAGGAAATTCAGATATTCAACCGGCGCCTGGTTTTTGCCTGTGGGGTAGTCTTGCTGCTGGTACTGGCGCTGATTGGTCGAATGATCAATCTGCAGTTTCTGAACCATGAATACTTCTCCGCCCGCTCGGATGGCAATCGCCTGCATTCACAATACATCCCGCCGACCCGCGGTCTGATTTACGATCGCAACGGCAACCTGCTTGCTGATAACCGACCGATTTTCAACCTGACAGTGGTGCGCGAAGCGGCTGCTGATTTTGATCAGTCGCTGTCAATTTTGCGCGACGTGATCGGCCTGACCGATGAAGATGTCGAGCAGTACCAGGCCCGCCTGGGTCGTCGCGCGGTGCCACAATCATCGGTGCCATTAAAGTTTCAGCTCACCGATGAAGAGATTGCTCATATCGCTGTAAATCAGCATCAGCTGCCGGGTATCGCGGTTGAAGCACAGCTGGTCCGGTATTACCCGTTCGGGCAAAGTGCTGCCCACGCGCTGGGTTATGTATCGGAAATCAACCGTGATGAATTGCAGGGCATGAGCGAAGAGGAGGTGCGCAATTATCGCGGCACCAATCAGATTGGCAAGATCGGCATCGAGCAAACCTATGAGGACTATCTGCACGGCAGTGTCGGGTTTGAAACCGTAGAGAAAAACAATCGCGGTCGTGTCATGCGGGTTCTGGGTCGAACAGACCCGGAGCCGGGCGCCGACATACAGCTGCATCTTGATATCGCCTTGCAGACGGCAGCAGAGGCAGCTCTGGGCGATCGACGGGGCGCTATTGTGGCCATTGATCCGAAAACCGGTGGTATTCTGGCCATGGTCAGTCAGCCCGGGTATGACCCCAATCTGTTTGTTACCGGCATCAGCCGGACCCAGTTGGCGGAGCTGAACAACTCGCGCCATTCACCGATGTTCAATCGCGCAACTCATGCCAGAATTCCGGGTTCGACGATCAAGCCCTTTATTGGCCTGGCCGGCCTGTATCACGGTGTCATCACGCCGGAGTTTGTTATTAATGACCCCGGGTATTACCAGCTGGCCGAACGCAGGCGACCGTATTATGACTGGACCTGGTGGGTGGATAAATCCGGCCATGGCCCGATCAATCTGGAGCGTGCCATCTATCAGTCCTGTAATACCTATTTCAGTCACACTGCGGTTGAGCTGGGTATAGACCGTATTCACGACTACCTGGTGACTTTCGGTTTTGGTGCCAACTGGGCGCTGGACGTGCCCAATGCCTCGAAAGGTCTGGTGCCGTCACCGGCATGGAAGCGGGAAACTCGCGGAGAGCCCTGGTATCCGGGGGAGACGCCGGCCGAGGGTTTTGGCAACGGTATGTTCCAGGCAACGACCCTGCAGATGGCCAGTGCGGCGGCGACACTGGCCAATCACGGTGTTTTCAAGCGGCCCCGCATGCTCAGGTCAATCCGTGCCGACGAACAGGATTTTGCAGCCATAATATTTGATGAAGGTGAGGTGACGCAGCCGCTGCTGCCGTCCCGTGAAGAGGTGGCCCTGGTGCGCAAGGCCATGGAGCACACCGTCAGTAAGCCGCGTGAGCGTGAGCATCGCAGACATGAAGGCACTGCCTATGATTATGTGCAGGGCGCCAGACCGCTGGCTTACCCGATGGCAGGTAAATCAGGTACCGCGCAGGTGGTGGGTGTACAGGTAGATGCCAGGGGTAACCGGATAGAACCTGATGAAATCCGCGACGAACACCTTAATCATGCCATGTTTATCGCCTTTGATGCCTCGCCCGAGTCCAGGATCGCTGTCGCCGTGTTTGTTGAGAATGGTGAAGGTGGTAGCTCAGTCGCCGGACCGCTGGCGCGCGAAGTTCTGGATGCCTATATGCTGCCCATCATTGAGCAGGAGCAGTTGATGGAACAGGGCGGCGAAGGTGGTCAGTTGCTGACAGCTAATCATTAATTGCGGTAACATGACGTCGAGTTTGAAAACGCCTGGCAGTGTATCCTGCGCTGATGTAGAAGGAAGGTTAAGACGTTGAATTATAAATTAATTTTTCTAATGCTTGGTAGCGTTTTAGTTGCTGCCTGCAGCAGTGTGTCACCATCCCCGCAATCCGCCGGCTCCGCGCCGGTTGCCAACGCCGGTCGTTATAGCATCTCCCAGGACCGTGCGCCCAGCGCGCCGATGGATCCTGCCCGTATTCGTGATGTCGAATTGGTGCCACTTAACCGCACCATGGCAGGTAATCGCTCACCCTATAACGTCAACGGCAAACAGTATCGGGTGATGGCCAGTGAAGAGGGGTTTCAGCAGACCGGGCTTGCCTCCTGGTACGGTGAGAAATTTCATGGCCATCTGACCTCCAACGGTGAAACCTTCGACATGTATCAGGTGTCTGCAGCGCACACGGGGCTGCCGATACCCAGTTATGCGCGGGTCACCAACCTGGAGAATCAGCGCAGTATTATCGTCAGGGTCAATGACCGGGGTCCATTTCACAATGACCGCATCATTGACCTGTCTTACGCGGGAGCGTACAAGCTGGGCTTTTCCGATCAGGGTACGGCGCTGGTTCATGTAGAGTCCATCATACCGGGGCAACAAAATGTATTGCTTGCCGGCGCGTCGGCCGCGGGCAATGCTGCCGTGGCCAGCGCCGGTGGCCGGTATCTGCAGGCAGGTGCTTTCTCTGATTTGCGCGCCGCGGAGCGGCTTTCCAGCCGTCTGCGCGAGCTGACGACGCGTCCGGTGTTTATCCGATCGGTGCAGGCGCAAAATGCGCAGCAACTACACCGGGTCAGGGTAGGGCCGATCGCCGATCCACAGGAAATTGAACGAATCACTGACATGATGGTTGCGGCCGATCTTGGACAACCCTATATGGTAGATGAATAAACACACCGACCGGGATTTTATGTATGAAAGGTTTTAACGGGACAACGGGCAAACTGTTTTCCAGGCGCCAGCCGCGGGTTTCTGCAATGTTGTCGTCGTTGTTGGCAGCAGTTATGTTAATGACGGGTATCGGCGTGTCGGCTCAGTCCATCATGCCTCGTCCGCCGGAAATAGCCGGTAGCAGCTATATTCTGATTGATGCCACGACCGGTCATGTCATCATGGAGCAGAACTCCGACGAGGCTCTGCCGCCTGCCAGTCTGACCAAAATGATGACAGCCTATATTGCCGAGGTCGAAATTGACAATGGCAACATGAGCTATGATGATCTGGCATTTATCAGCGAAAAAGCCTGGCGCACCCAGGGCTCGAAAACATTTGTTGATGTTAACAGCCGGGTCCGTATCGAAGATCTGTTGCGCGGTATCATCATCCAGTCCGGCAACGATGCCAGTGTTGCCATGGCAGAACACATTGCCGGCAGCGAAGCCGCGTTTGCTGACCTGATGAACCAGCATGCCCGTGCACTGGGCATGGACGACTCCTACTTCGTGAACTCCAGCGGTCTCGACGACGACGGCAACACCAATCTGATGTCTGCGCGCGATCTGGCAGCCCTCGCCCGGGCGACAATTGTGGAGCATCCCACGCATTACGACATTTATGCCGAGCGCGAATTCACCTTCAATGGCATCACGCAGCCAAATCGCAATACCCTGCTGTTTCGCGACCCCACCGTCGATGGCATGAAAACCGGCTGGACCACACAGGCAGGATATTGTCTGGTGGCGTCGGCACAGCGTGATGGTATGCGGCTGATTGCAGTGGTCATGGGTACCGCCAGCGAAGATGCCAGGGTCGTCGAAACCCAGAAAATGCTGAGTTATGGTTTCCGCTTTTTTGAAACCTACAAACTTTATGACGCAGGTGAAGTTGTCAGCTCGGAACGCGTCTGGTCGGGTGCGCAGAATTCAGTCGATCTGGGTATTCAGGAAGAGGTGCTGATCACAATTCCACGCGGTCGCTCGGAAGATCTGGTGGCCACGCTGGACACCGACGAAGTCATTCGTGGCGGCTTTGCAGCAGGTGATGTCATGGGCGCCGTTGAGATCACTCTGGACGACGAAGTACTGTATGCCGGTGATGTGGTCGCCACGCAGGCAGTTGAGCGGGGCGGGTTTCTGCGCCGCCTGATTGATGCGCTGACCCTGTTCTTTATGGGGTTGTTCAGCTGAGATGACATCCGACGAAACCAGCACGCCGGCTTCCGGGCAGGAAGCTCCGAAAATAACCTTTCCCTGTCGTTATCCGGTGAAAGTCATGGGTGAGGCCGTTGACGGTTTTGAGCAGCAGGTGCTTGAGATCTTCCGGCGTCACGCCGCAGGCGTCGATGACGAGCAGGTAATGGCCCGGCCCAGTGCCAAGGGCAATTACATCGCGCTGACCATCACCATTGAGGCTACCGGAATCGAGCAGCTCGAGCGGTTGTTTGCCGATCTCAAAACATTATCGGCGGTCAGACTGGTGTTATGACAACTAACCGTCCGCTGATCATCCGCCGCATGGGGCTGCGTGACTACGAGCCGGTGTGGCGGGCCATGCAGACATTCACCAGCGAGCGGCAGGATGAAACCCCGGACGAATTGTGGGTATTGTCACACCTGCCGGTATTTACGCAGGGTCAGGCGGGTAAACCGGAGCATCTGCTGGCGCCCGGAGATATTCCTGTCGTACAGATAGATCGTGGTGGTCAGGTAACCTATCATGGTCCCGGCCAGCTGGTAATCTACCTGCTGCTTGATGTCAGGCGTGCGGGCCTGGGTGTCCGTGAGCTGGTGAGTTTGATAGAACAGGCTATTATCGATACCTTGTCGGCGGTCCGGATTGAAGCCCGGACCCGATCAGGAGCGCCAGGCGTCTATGTCGATGACGCGAAGATAGCGGCGCTGGGGTTACGCATCCGGCGCGGCTGCTCGTATCATGGGCTGAGCCTGAATATCGCCATGGACATGGAGCCGTTTGCCCGCATCAACCCCTGCGGTTATCAGGGCCTTGCGGTGACGCAGGTAGCAGACTTTGTTAAAGATACTGAGCCATCGGAAATGATGGTCACCATGGAAAAAATCTTGCTGCAGCAACTGCTGCCGCAACTTGACCAGTATAGCTGGATAGATGTCAGACAGGAGTTCGAATGAGTTTTTTGCAAAACCTGGAAAGCAACGTGTTAAAAGGTGGCCTGCTGACAGCTCTGCTGACCGGAGCGCTGACATTGTCCGGTACAGTGCAGGCAGAACCGCTGGTGCGAGTCAGTACCAGTTATGGCAGCTTCACTATCGAGCTTTTTGATGAGACTGCGCCTGATACGGTGTCCAATTTTCTGGGTTATGTGGATCGGGGTGATTATGCCCGCTCCCTGTTTCATCGTTCTGAAACCGACTTTGTGGTGCAGGCGGGTGCCTACCAGTGGCAGCGCGATTGTGTCACGGGAATGGACCCCACCACCTGTTCTGTCATCGCGATACCATCACAAGGCAATGTCCGTAATGAACCCGGTACCTCCAATACCCGGGGCACGCTGGCCATGGCAAAGTTTGGTGGCGCGCCAGACAGCGCAACCAGCCAGTGGTTTGTCAATCTGGCGGACAATGCCAGTCTGGACGAGCAGAATGGTGGCTTTACCGTATTCGGGCGGATTCTGGGCGACGGCCTCGCAGTGGCCGATGCAATAAACGATCTGCCGGTCATAAACGTTGGTGGTGAAGCTCAACAGTTACCGGTCAGGGATTTTAATACCCAGCAAAATCAGTTGCCGGTTGAAGCCAATCTGGTGCTGATTAACATGCATCGGGTTGACCGCTTGAGCTCTGCGGTTAACGTCTTTGAATACGGCAACGCTCTGCTGACGACGTCGGTGGATGCCGGTGAGCTGGGAAATCTCAGTCTCAACATGCGTCTGGTCAATGATGGCCCGGAATTGATATTCGACGTTGTCCCGGACAGTATTGTGCCACTGGCGATCGCGCCGGAAGGCCGGGGTGTGTTCGACGCCGCTGATCAGCGTTTGCGCCTGCCCCAGATTGAGCTCAATGACAATGGTCAGGTCAGCGTCATCCGCAACGTTGTGATGCGACTGGCGGATGCGGCCCAGTTGCGCTTTATTGTTGAGTCCTACGAAGAATAATAATCAGACAAGAGCCAGACCAATATGAGTGCACCTCGCGGCGAATTCAGTTCACGTTTCGGTTTTCTGATGGCAGCTGCCGGGTCGGCAGTCGGGCTTGGCAATATCTGGGGTTTCCCTACCAACGCTGCCAGTAATGGCGGCGCGGCGTTTCTGTTTACCTATCTTGTGCTGGCATTTGCACTGGCCTATCCCGCCCTGATGGCAGAGCTGATCATCGGGCGCCATGCCAAGGCCAACGCCGTGACCGCGTTGCGGGGACTGGCGCGGGGGCCGGCTACCGAAAAGCTGGGCATCGTTGTTGGTTACGCGGGCATGATCACGGTGAGCCTGATCCTGTGCTTTTATGCCATTGTCAGTGGCTGGATGATGGCCTTCATGTTCTCTGCCATGGCCGACATTGCCGGACTGACGGCGTTGTCTCAGTGGCTGGCGACCGGTGGACTGGTCCGCGACAGCCTGTTTACCGCTACTTTCATGATGCTGACACTGTACGTGGTCAATGCCGGCGTGCGTCACGGTATTGAAAAATGGGCGACTCGGCTGATGCCGGCACTGGTGTTCATATTGCTGGCGCTGATCGTTTATGTGATGACACTGGAAGGTGCCATGGAGGGGCTGAGAGTCTATCTGGTGCCAGATTTCAGTCAGCTGGCAGATACCGGTTTGCTGCTGAGCGCGATGGGTCAGGCCTTTTTCTCGTTGTCGCTGGGCGTGGGCACCATGCTGATTTACGGCTCCTATGTCAGCAAACGCGAGAACCTGCCTGCACTGGGCGGCATGGTTACCTTGCTCGATATCGGTATCGCAGTCACTGCCGGTCTGCTGATTCTGCCTGCGATGTATGTGGCACTGGCCAATGGCATTGAAATCTATGATGCCCAGGGTGGTCTGATCGCCGGTCCGGGACTGATCATCGCGGTACTGCCGGCCTTGTTCGAGCAAATGGGTGACGCCGGCATCCTGGTGGCTCTGGCGTTCTTCGTGCTGATGACCATAGCCTCGCTGACCTCTTCCATCTCCATGCTGGAAGTGCCGGTCTCCTACGTGGTTGAAGAGCGTGGTGCTTCCCGGCGCAAAGCGGTACTGGTGCTGGGGCTGACCATTACCGTCATCAGTTTGTTACTGGTGCTGAATTTCGACACATTATTCGATCTGGTGGTGTCGGTGACCACCGAGTACAGCCAGCCATTGCTGGGGTTCTTCTTCGCAGTGTTTGTGGGCTGGATCTGGCATCGGAACGGGGTCCTGGCCGAGATCAAACAGGGCTGTCCGGAGGCAGAGCAGGGCCTGTTCTGGAAAATCTGGCCCTTCTATATCCGTTATATCTGCCCGCTGGCCATCCTGGCGGTTTATGCGCAGATGATACTGGGTTGATTAACAGCGCTGAGCATCACAGCAGATAACGGGTTGGCGCCGGTCAGCGCTGGGCTGACAACACCTGACAGAAGGTGTCGACTTCCTGCTCGGTGTTGTAGTAATGCACCGACGCCCGATTGATGTCCGGCAGGTTGCGGCTGGAGAAATCCAGTAAATTGGTCTGGTGCCGGGCGATCGAGGTATTGATATGGTGTTGACGCAGCGCTTTGTGCACCGCTGAGGCATCCTGCCCGTCGCAACTGAAAGTGACGATGCCGCTCAGGCGCTGACCCTGGTCATGCACTAATACGCCGGGCAGTTGTCGCAGTTTTTCGCGCAGCAGCGCGGCCAGTGTGCAGGTCCTGTCCTCAATAGCAGGCATCCCAAGATCGCAGGCGTAATCGACGGCAGCGCCCAGGGCGATTTTACCGGCAACAAAATGCTCCCAGTTTTCGAATCGTCGGGCGTCATCACGGAAGGTGTAGCTGTCCTTGCGCGTCCAGCTCGCCGAATGCAGGTCGACACTGGGTGGTTCCAGAAAGTCCTGGGTGCTCTGGCGGACATACATGAAACCGGTGCCGCGCGGGCCACGCAGGTATTTACGGCCGCTACCGGTGAGCATGTCGCAGCCAATGTCATCGACATTCAGGTCGATCTGGCCGGCCGACTGGCAGGCGTCCAGCAGATAGAAAATCCGGTGCTTGCGGGCGATCTTGCCGACTTCAGCGGCCGGATGAATCACGCCGGATTGACTGGGTACATGCGTCAGCGCAATCAGCCGCACGTCTTCGTCAATCCTGTCACTCAGGGTTTTCAGGCAAATCTGACCATCGCTGTTGTTGGGTATGACATCAATCCGGATATCACGCGTTTTGGCCAGGTGCAGCAGGGTCATGTAATTGCTGGCGTATTCCGACTGTCCGGTAATGATGCGGTCGCCGTGAGCCAGAGGCAGCGCTTGCAGGAGCAGCGTCCAGGCGCGTGTGGCGTTTTCAATGTAGGCGATTTCGCGCGGGTTGCAGTTCAGCAGACGGCCAAAGGCATGATAAAAGTTCTCCTGGGCGTCCAGGGTCACTTCCCCGGCTTCATAACCACCGATGCGCTGTTCAAGCAGCAGATGCTCAAACAGCGCGTCGGTGACTGGCTGCGGGGATAGCGACGCACCGGCGTTGTTGAAATGAATCAGATTCTGGCAGGCGGGGGTCTGAGCACGCAAAAAATCTGTATTCATTGTCTGCCCCGTTATGCCAGCTTGATGGCGCGCCCGTGATTGTAAACTTCGACCAGCTGTTTATGCATGGCCTTGATGGCCTTGGTGTAGTTCTCTTCATCGAGCACGAACTGGATATCAACCTGCCGCATGCACTGATGTACACCCAGAATATCGACGCCGGCATCGGCCAGGGCCTGTGCACTGCGAGCCAGCATGCCGGGGATTTTCAGGTCGCTGCCAATGGCAGATACGATACACACTTTGCGTACGTTGATCTCGGCGCCGGGAAACAGTTCGCCCAGGCTGGCCTGAATGCGCTTGACCGTCTTCAGGTTGGCGGACAGGTAGTGCGTAATGGTGTTGGCATTCAGGTCCTTGTTGATGACCTGCGCTTTGTAGCGGGTGATTTGTGCCAGGAACTGCTTTTCGTAATGGGACAGATCTCCCACCATGTCCTGATCAAACAGCTCAATGGCATAAACACCAATGCGTCCGGCGATGATTTCAACGCAGGCTGAATCACTGACGTAGTCACGGGTGATCAGTGTGCCACCGTGCTCCGGCTCAAAAGTGTTCTTGACGCGCAAATGGATATTCTGCTGTCGCAGGCCCTTGGCAGCTCTGGGGTGGATGGCCTCCATGCCCAGGTTAGCCAGTTGATCGGCGACATCATAGTTGGTGCGCCCGATAGGTACCGCGTTGTCGGCACCAACGACACCGGGGTCAGCGCTGCTGAGATGAAATTCCTTATGGATAATGGCTTCCCTGGCACCGGTGAGCACCGCAATCCGGCTAAAGATCATCTCGCTGTAGCCGCGATCAAAGATCGCCATCAGGCCGCCTTCACAGTGGCTGTAGCCGGTCGTGATGGGCAGCTCCGTGCTCAGGTCGACATCTTTGAAAGCATGGCTGATGTTTTCGTCAAGCGAATACTGGTGCGTGCTGGCCCACCCGGATAGATCGACAAACCGTGCATTGATGCCGTTCAGTTGCAAGAGCTGAGCGGTATTATAGGCGCTGTGAATCTCACCCAGGCTCGCCAGCATCTCGCGTATCGTCTGAATATAGTCATTCAGGGCAAAATGACCATGCTGGCAGAGGCTGGAGACGTCCCGTAGCACATGCTCGGCATCATCCAGGCGGCCCATGATGAAGTCATTGGCTTTTTGCAGATGCTCCGGCTTTTGATCGGCGAACAGCTCGCCGTTAATCTCCGTAATGCGTGTGCGTAGCGCTGCCATGGCATCGTGCCAGCTTTGTGATTCCTCGGCATCAGAGAACAGTGCGAAAATGCCGGGTTGCCCGGTTTTTTTGTGCTCGAGCAGCATATTGGTTATGCCGGCATAGGCGGAGACCACAAAAATGCGCTGGTAATAATTCCCTTGCAGCGCCGGGTTCATGAAAATATTCTTTTTGACGGCGTCAAACTGGCTCATAGAAGTACCGCCGATCTTCTCGACGGTGTGCTGGAGATGCTTGTCTGATGCTTGCGCGTCTGTCATTACGAGTCCTGTGATTTTGGGTTGAATAGGGCTCTGATCAGTGGTGAACTGATCGAACGGGGCGCAATTATAGCGCAACGGGCAGGTAATTTCATGTCAGCCCGGATCGCAGGCAGAGTGGAGCTCCTATTCCAGGATGTGGAAATAAACGTAACGGGCATCCGGGTCCTGGGGGACCGGGTAGCCGATTTCGGACAGTGTTATGCCGTGAAACAAGTTTTTATAACGATCGCACAGGGAATTGAAGATGACCTCCTGAACGATCAGGATATTGTAGTGAGTCAGGCCCATCTGCCTGGCCTGCTGGCGGATAATGTCAGAAATCATGGGATTTTTGCGCATCTCTTCATAGCGATAGGCCTGAATCAGTGCATCACCGAACAGGTCATAGGAGCGAATGCCGCTACTCTGGAAAGTACCCTGTACGGAATTATAGGCCAGCCCCATCGCCGCTTTGATCGGGTAGCCATAACCGAATTTTTCGACCTCGGTATTGAACGCACGAAACATCAGCAGAGCAGTTTCGACGGAATGATCAGCCAGAGTGTCTTTCTGATCGGTCAGGAACGGGTAGCCAATGGCGCTGATAAAGCCGTCCCCGGTTTCTTTCAGGCGGAAGGCGCGGGACTGCAACGGATTATGCTGATAACCCATCATGCATATCTGTGAAAAGGCACGAAAGATTTCCAGGAAAAACGATTGGGTACGCTCGTGTTTTATGGCACTGGAGTTTTGTACGTCAAAAACGTTAATGATGGCTTCACTTTTGGCCACCGGCATGGTCTCTTCCAGCTGGTCTCCGGCCTTGATTCTGGCAAGCTGGTGAGGGTACACCAGCTTGGACAATTGTTTGTACAGATGCTGGCGGGTATCTGCGTCGATTGACTTATAGTAAAAGCGGGTTTGTATACGCCGGAAAAAGATCCAGCTGACGATAATGCCACCCAGATAACCCTGCACAAACTGCATGGCGTTAATGGACAGATATTGCGGGCTGATCAGGTAAATCAGGATCGCTGCCAGCAAAGTGAACACGGTATTTCGGCTGAGTGTTACGGCAAAGGATGCGTGATATGAGAACGCCGTTGTCATCAGGATGACAAAGTTTATCTGCCCGGACAGGGCCAGAAACGTATCAGACCGTTCTACTGTATTCATGTCCGGTGCGAACACATAACTGAGTGATTGGCAAAATCCGAACAGTATGCCCAGCAGGAAGATGTCCAGCACGGTGCGGGAATACTTGTCCAGGCGGGAAACGATCAGTGAAGCCCAGGGGTAGGCGAAAATCAGCAATATCGGAAAGGCATAAGCCAGCAGGGCCTTGTTGGCAAGGGGGTTGTCGGCTGCCCGCAGGCTGAGCCAGGTAAACACAGAGGAGGCTACCAGCAGCAGTGCTGCCGTTTTGCCTGGCCAGTTGCTGAGTGCGCGCGAGGCATCGTCGCGCAGTTCATTACGGAACTCGTCCAGGTGCTCTTTACAATACGCCGAGTATTTATCAAAGTTCATATTATTATTGGTCGCTGCTGATCCGTGATAAATGTTGACGTCTGCAATAACCCGGTCCGCTATCTGACATATCTCACCAATGCTGGTGGGTTAGACGATTATACAGATTTACATCCGATCAGCAATTGCGCGCCACAATGCCGGAGTGTATAAAAGCGGTTATATAATTTCTGGTTTATGGAGTTTTACCGCATGCTTACCTGGTTCGTATTTTTTATTTATCTGCTGATTGTTCTGAGCCTGTTGTGGGGGCGATTGCGTTTCTTCAAGGTTAATTCGGGTACGCCGCGACTGGCTGCGCTGGCGTATGATCTGGCAGTGGCTGTGCAAATGATACTGACGGCTTATTACTTCTATAATGTGACGGATGTCACAAAACTAGCGTTAGGGATTTGTCTGCTATTGTATCTGTTTTCGCTGATGCTATTCTGGTGGGCAATTTTTACAGCAAAGTCACTCGATTTTGCTTTTAGTAATCACGTAGGGAGTATTGTGACAACAGGTCCTTTTGGTCTGTTCCGGCATCCGTTTTATGTCTCCTACATGCTGGCCTGGACGGGTAGTACCCTGTTGTTCAATTCTCTGTTTTTGTGGATAACTCTGATTTACCTGATCGCCTTTTATACACTTTCCGCGCGGAAGGAGGAGAGGTTGATCCTGAAGAGCACGCAAGCACCGCAGTACCAACACTACCAACAACAAGTAGGCATGTTCCTACCGAGGATAAAAAAATGGAAGCTATGAAATTCAAGACATTGACCAGTGATCAGGATATTGACATGTTTTTGAGCCGGTTCGAGAGTTATGTCGGTGTCAAACTGCCTTATGACTATGCTCAGCGCAGTACGTTCGTTGCCGGTTTCAAGGGTGATGAAATGGTCGGAGGCTACATGCTGGTGACCAGGCCCGAGTTCAGAAGTCTGATGTTTGTTCCCGATGCGGTGCGTGCTGAACATGATTTCTTCAAGAATGACAGTTACGATATGATGGAGATCAATGGTGTCTGGATGAGCGCCTCGCTAAAGACCGCCGCGGAGCAGTTTGGTATCTGGCTACGGTTGATTCTGGATGCCTTCAAGTGCCGGAAACAGTACGTACTGTTAATGGCGAACCAGCGTAACCTCAATATACGTCACGTGCATGCCATGACCGGTGCCAAGGATATATACGAAGGCGAACCCATGCTGATGGCCGGCGAGAAGAGTCACTCGACGATACGGGTCAGTTACACCACGCGCTGGTCGTTACTGCTGAACGTGCCACGCTACTGGTTTGAGTACAAGAGTCGTGAACGTCGTTTTCATCGTCGCCTCAAGCAGCGCGCCTATTCAAGGGTAGCTGCCAAGGCCTGATATCGGCATTCAGGACACCGTGTGTTGTTGGTAAACAGGCGAACCGGTCTGCATGGAGGCAGGCGGGTTTGCTTGTGCCACAGCCAGACAATGATTATGATTACCTGCATAGCAATATTGCCAACCGCAGGGGGATCCGGTCTTGAATCAGGATAAAGTAAAACGGCTGTTAGAAGAGCTTCGCGCTGAGCTCTCCAATACGGATACGCTGGATGAAGATACTCGCGCACTTGCCGAGAAAGTCGACAGAAACATCGATGATCTGGTTGAAGCCTCACAGCCCAACAGCCCTGAGCTGGATGATGCCATTGCGCTGGAGGCCCGGTTTGCGGCGACACACCCGGTAGCCGAGCGTATCATGCGCGAGCTGATCGCTACCCTGAGCCGAATCGGCATTTGAAGATGGTTTTACTCAGACGGCGGCAACCATGACCTTCAGGTCGTGGCGAACCGGGTCACCAGTTGCTCGAGTGCAATCCAGGGCGGCACCTGATGCATGCCTTTGACCGCCAGATCGACATCTCTCGCCTGATCCAGTAGCTGCAAGGTTGCTGCCGGTTTTAACCGGCGCAGTGCTTTTTCGGTCAGCGCCTGTTTGTTCTTCCACACCTGATGGCTTTGAAAGACCGCAGCTTGCGCCTCGCCGCGCTGCAAGCGGCTACCCATATCGGTCAGTTGTCGCAGCTCTTTGGCCAGCATCGCTGTGATCATCAATGCTTCCGAGCCTTCATCGCGCATCCTGCGGACGGTTTTCACGGCGCGTTGTGCATTCCCGGCCAGGCAGGCGTCCACCAGGCCAAACACGTTGTAACGGGCGTTATCAGCTACGCTGCGTGCGATACGCTCGGACGTTATGTGGGCGTCTTTGCCA
This sequence comes from Pseudohongiella sp., assembly GCF_011050365.1. GTDB lineage: Bacteria > Pseudomonadota > Gammaproteobacteria > Pseudomonadales > Pseudohongiellaceae > Pseudohongiella. The sequence goes on along the minus strand of NZ_DRFV01000017.1, from coordinate 38,655 downwards.
AACAGCAGGCTCAGCTTCACAATTTCCTGATCCGCGGCTAACAGATTGCCTTCTATGCGGTCGGCCAACAACTGCACGGCATCGGCATCGGCGCGCAGACCGTGGTGTTGCATGCGTTGTTGTATCCAGCGTGGCAGTCGGTTCGCGTCGATCGGATAAATTTGGACGACCAGAGACGCGGCCTCGAGCTTCCTGAACCATTGGGTTTTGCTGCTGGCAGCTTCGATCCGGGGGCTGATCAGCAGCAGCATGTTGTCGGGTGACGGGTCATCAAGACAACTTTGCAAAGTCTTGCGGGCGGTGTCATCCAGCTTGCTGCTCTTCAGGCGGAGCTCGATCAGTTTTTTATCGGAGAACAGCGACATGCTGTTATTAGCATTCACCAGTTCACGCCAGTCGAAACTGTTATCAACGTCGTGTAACTCGCGTTCGGAAAAACCCTGTTCCCGACACTTCTGCCGCACCAGGTCAGAAGCCTCGCGCATCTGCAGAGGTTCGTCGCCACTGAGCCACACCATGGCCGGCAATGATTTGCCCAACTGTGCGCTCAACTGATCCAGATAAATTTTCATATCAGCTTGTCACATTAGAGATTGAGGGCCTGAAGTTGTCGCAGCATTTGTTCAGCCATCGCGCGGCGCATATCTTCGAGAGCCAGGTCGCGCCCGCTGTTGCTGCCGCTGATATTGGCTGTATCTTCATAAAAGGTACCGCGTGTGGTGATGGTTTCCGGGCCGCCGATCAGAGCGCCATCCTGATACAGGCTGGCATCAACACTGAGGATCAGCTCGTACTGACCGGCGCCGGCGCGGGTATTGATGGTGATCGTGCGTTGCTCCAGCGTTTCCGGGCTCAAGGCAAGAGCATACCCGGTGCTTGCGGCCGGATTTGTGCCGGCCGAGCCGGTGTCGGGCTCGGGCACCGTGACCCCGTTGGCCCGCAAGGTCTCCGCCAGTGATCCGGCCAGTGGATAAAAGCCGGTTGGCTGGATAATGGCCATTTGGTCAAAGGACAGCGCAGCCTGTTCGGTGCCTCGTAGCGTGAAACCACAGCTACTGACAGCCATTATCACAAGCCCCAGACAAATCCGGCGCAGTGTCTGCATCAGCTCACCACAATGTTGACGAGTTTTCCGGGCACCACGATGATCTTCCTCACGGTTTTACCTTCGGTGAACTTCTGCACGTTGAGATCGGCCAGGGCGAGAGCTTCCAGTGTTTTCTGTTCTGTGTCCTTGGCGACGTCCAGTTTGCCACGGAGCTTGCCGTTGACCTGAATCACCAGTTGTATCTGATCCTGTTCCAGTGCGCCTTTGTCTGCTGCGGGCCAGGGATGATCAATAATCGCTTGCTGATGCCCCAGGTGATGCCAAAGCACATGACAGAAGTGCGGCACAATCGGTGACAGGGTCAGTAGCACAACTTCCAGTGCCTCATGCACGATGCTCCTGTCCTGGGCGTTGGCAGCGTCCGGTGTTGCCGTGTCATCCTGAAATTTATGGATGGTATTGACCAGCTCCATGACGGCGGCGATGGCCGTGTTGAAGGTTTGCCGACGACCAAAATCGTCCGCCACTTTTTGCAATGTGCTGTGGGTCTTGAAGCGCAGCTGCTTCTGTTCGGCTGACAGCGACGGTGCGTCAATCCCGACGATACCGCTGGCATCGTGTGCGGTCATGGTTCGCCACAGTTTGCGCAAAAAGCGGGCGCTGCCTTCGACGCCACTGTCAGACCATTCCAGTGACTGATTGGGTGGTGCTGCGAACATGGTAAACAGGCGCACGGTATCGGCGCCATACTGCTCAATCAGGGTGGCAGGTTCCACCGTGTTGCCTTTGGACTTGGACATCTTGGTGCCGTCTTTCAATACCATGCCCTGGGTCAGCAGCCGTTTGAAAGGTTCATCGGAGCCGATCAGGCCTTCATCGCGCATCAGCTTGTGGAAAAAGCGCGCGTAAAGCAGGTGCAGGATGGCGTGTTCGATACCGCCAATGTATTGGTCTACCGGTAACCAGTAGTCCGCCCGTTGATCCAGCATGCCGGTTTTCAGATCATGGCTGGTGTAACGCGCATAGTACCAGGACGACTCCATAAAGGTGTCGAAGGTGTCGGTTTCGCGTTCGGCGTCGGCGCCGCACGTCGGGCATGTAGTCTGATAAAATTCGGGCATCTTTTTGATGGGTGAGCCCGAGTCTGTAAAGCTGACATCTTCCGGCAGGATGACAGGCAGGTCGTTTTCCGGCACCGGCACTGCACCGCAGGATGAGCAATTGATGATCGGAATCGGGGCGCCCCAGTAGCGTTGACGGGACACGCCCCAGTCACGCAGGCGGTAGTTGATCTTCTTTTCGCCTTTGCCCCGCTCGCGCAACCAGGCCTCAATTCGTGCAAATGCCTGCTCAAAGTTCAGGCCGTCAAATTCACCCGAGTTGATCAGAATGCCTTTGTCGGTGAAGGCTTTTTCATCGAGGTCACAGCTCACATCGTCGCTGGCAGGTTTGACTACCTGGCGAATATCGAGACCGTATTTCCTGGCGAATTCATAGTCGCGCTGGTCATGCCCGGGCACAGCCATGACGGCCCCGGATCCGTACGCCATCAGTACAAAGTTGGCAACGTAGACCGGCACGGTGTCGCCGGTGACCGGATGCACAGCCTTGAATCCGGTGTCCATGCCCAGTTTTTCCATCGTCGCCATGTCGGCTTCAGCGACCTTGATGTGGCTTTGCTGTTCTACAAAGTCCGCGATCGCACTGCTGCTGGCCGCCGCCTGCGTTGCCAGCGGATGCTGCGGCGCCACAGCGACATAGGTGACGCCCATCAGGGTGTCAGGGCGCGTGGTATAAACGCTGAGCGCTTCATCGCTGCCTTCGACAGCAAACGATAATTCCACGCCTTCCGAGCGGCCAATCCAGTTGGCCTGCATGGTGCGCACTTCTTCCGGCCAGCCGTCAAGCTTGTCCAGGTCGTCCAGCAATTCCTGCGCATACGCGGTGATGCGGATGAACCATTGCGGAATCTTGCGCCGCTCAACCAGCGCACCGGAGCGCCAGCCACGGCCGTCAACCACCTGCTCGTTGGCCAGCACCGTCTGGTCAACCGGATCCCAATTGACTTCCGCTTCTTTTTTGTAAACCAGACCTTTCTCAAACAGTCGGGTGAAGAACCATTGCTCCCAGCGATAATAGTCGGGGTGGCAGGTAGCCAGTTCACGGCTCCAGTCATAGGCGTAGCCCAGCTGCTTGAGCTGTGCGCGCATGTAATCAATATTGCTCCAGGTCCAGGTGGCCGGCGCAGTTTTGCGTTGCATGGCCGCGTTCTCGGCGGGCAGGCCAAATGCGTCCCAGCCCATGGGCTGGAGTACATTCTTGCCCTGCATGCGCTGGAAACGGGAAATCACATCACCAATCAGGTAGTTGCGCACATGGCCCATATGCAGGTGGCCGCTTGGGTAGGGGAACATGGCCAGGCAATAGAATTTGTCCTTGTTGCTGTCTTCAACAGCCTTGAAGGATTCATTGCTGTCCCAATACTGCTGGGCCTCTGCCTCGACCTGCTGAGGCTGATACTGCGATTCGCTTGGTGTGCTCATGGATGTCCGCTAGTCTCTGATCCGTCTGTCTTTGATTTGGTCTGCTGATTAATTACCGGCTGTGATCTGGTTTCTGCAGGGTTGTTTTCAGCCGTCAACGTTGCCGCTGCTTGCCTTGTCACTCAATATGCTCAGTTTTAGCAGGCGCACCTGCCGGCTGTCCGCATTCAACACGGTAAACAGAAAAGTGCCGATGGTCACAGTTTCGTCGCGCTCAGGGATGTGTCGCAGGTGCTGGAGCACCAGACCGCCCACGGTATCAGCTTCGTCGTCGCTGAAATCCGTGCCGAAGTGTTCGTTGAACTCTTCGATTGGGGTCAGCGCCTTGATGATGTACTGATTGTCATCGAACTTTTTGATGTAGTTTTCGTCGTCGACATCATACTCGTCATCAATTTCACCGACAATCTGCTCAAGAATGTCCTCGATTGTTACCAGGCCGCAGGCCACACCGTACTCGTCAATCACCACTGCCATGTGATTGCGGGTTTCGCGGAACTCCTTCAGCAACACATTGAGTCGCTTGCTTTCCGGCACGCAGGTGGCCGGTCGCATGATGTCTTTCAGATTAAAGCGCTCAGCGTTATCGCCCAATGCCAGCGGCAGCAGGTCCTTGGCCAACAGGATGCCGATAACCTGATCGGGGTTCTCGCCGGTCACCGGGAAGCGCGAATGGGCAGCCTCAACCACGATGTCGAGAATTTCCTGCAAGGACTGGCGCACCGATACCGTCACCATCTGCGAGCGCGGGATCATGATCTCGCGCACCTGCATCTGGGATACCTGCAGGGCGCCTTCGATGATGCTGAGCGCCTCGGCGTCCAGCACCTGGTCCTGTTCAGCGTTGCGCAGCAGGGTCAACAGACTTTTGGTGTCAGTGGGTTCGTCAGAAAAAACCTGGACGATGCGTTCCAGCCAGGAACGCTGCTTTGGCTCTGTACTCGGTGGTTCTTCAGTCATGCCTGAAATGATCTCCGGTTCTTGAAAGTGTGTGTCGCTGTCAGACTGCGCTAGTGTGTAATGTAAGGGTCAGAAAAACCCAGTTGATCCAGAATACGGATTTCCTGTGCTTCCATCTGTTCAGCGTCGCGTTCATCAATGTGGTCGTAGCCACTCAGATGCAGGATGCCATGCACAACCATGTGCGCCCAGTGTGCCAGTACGGCTTTGTTTTGTTCCTGAGCCTCCCGGATAACTACCGTCGCGCAAATCACCAGGTCGCCCAGTGGCGTTTCATCCAGTTGCCTCAACGTCACTCCGGGTAGTTCGCAGCCAAAGGACAGGACGTTGGTGGCATTGGTTTTGCCGCGATAGGTCTGATTGAGCATCGCCGACTCTTCGCTGTTCACAATACGAATACTCAATGACACCGGTTTGTCAGTCTGACCGGATGTGCGTGCCCGTTGCACTGTGGTTTCAGCCCATTGCTGAAAGTGGGCAGGCCCGGGTATGTCGGCCTCATCACTGTCATTGATCAGGTCAGTTATCACGGTCATGGCTTGAGCCGCTGTCCTGGTTCAGGGGTGTGATGGTGTTTTTGCGCTCATACTCATCGTAGGCTTCAACGATTTTTTGCACCAATGAATGCCGTACCACGTCTTTGGAGTCAAAAAAGCTGAAGCCAATGCCCTGCACGTTGTGCAATACCTTCAGGCCATGAACCAGCCCCGAACGGGTGCCCTTGGGCAGGTCGATCTGGGTAACATCGCCGGTGATGACTGCGGTTGAGCCAAAGCCGATCCGGGTCAGAAACATTTTCATTTGCGACACGGTTGTATTCTGACTTTCGTCCAGAATAATAAATGCGCCATTGAGCGTGCGGCCACGCATATAGGCCAGCGGCGCAACCTCGATGACGTTCTTTTCGATCAGGCGGGTCACTTTCTCAAAACCCAGCATCTCGTACAGCGCATCGTATAGCGGACGCAAATACGGGTCAATTTTCTGCGACAGGTCACCGGGCAGGAAGCCCAGCTTTTCGCCGGCTTCGACCGCCGGTCGCACCAGCAGGACGCGTTTGACCTTGTCCTGTAGCAAGGCTTCCACGGCGCAGGCCACCGCGAGATAGGTTTTGCCGGTGCCGGCGGGACCGATACCAAAATTAATATCAAGCTGACGGATGGCTTCGACATACTGGCGCTGGTGCTTGCCACGGGGCTTGACGGAGCTTTGTGGGGTCTTGATCAGCACCGCTTTGAAGTTGTCTTCAACTTCCTGCGCCGGCGCCTCGTCAGAATGTCCGGCCGCGTCAGGCTGAAAGCCGGATTCCTTTAATGTCAGGTGCACCATGTCCGGACTGATAACTGAGCCGTCTGCCGTGGCCTGGTACAGGGAATCAAGCACGCGCGCGCCCTCCCTGACCGCTGGTGCATTGCCGGAAAGCTGGAAGACATTGCCACGTTGACGTATTTCCAGGGTCAGCGATTTGGCAATCTGATGAATATGTTCGTTCAGGTGTCCACACAGGTTGGCCAGGCGAAGTGCGTTCTCCGGTTCCAGTGTGAACTGTTGCGTCTGTTGTTCAGTAGCCATGTAGCTGGGGTCATACCTCCGGTCAGTCTGGCGCTTCAGTGCGCAATGCAGACCTGACAGTGCGTCAGAATGGAATGCTGCCAGCCAGTGCATACGCGCCGGCCGGTCAGGTCAGTATAGTGCAAGTTAAAGTTCGCCCGCCAGTGAGTTGGGGAATGCTTCCACAATTTTCACATCGACAAATGAGCCGGTCAGTGACAGGTCGTCACAGTGGAAATTGACCACACGATTGTTCCCGGTGCGTCCCTGCATCATGGCGTCGCCACGTTTGGAGGCGCCGCTTACCAGGATGCGCTGCGTGCTGCCCACCATGGATTCACTGATAGCGGCCGCCTGGCGCAGGATCTGGGCCTGCAGCACCGCCAGCCGATGTTTCTTTTCCTGCTCGCTGGTGTGGTCGGGCAGGTCTGCCGCCGGGGTGCCGGGGCGCGGGCTGTAGATGAAGCTGAAGGAGTGGTCGTAGCCCACCTCGATGATAAGGTTCATGGTGTCTTCAAAATCTTTCTGGGTCTCGCCGGGAAACCCTATGATGAAGTCAGATGACATGCTGATGTCCGGTCGTATCGCCTTCAGCTTGCGGATGATGGATTTGTACTCCAGCACCGTATGACCGCGCTTCATCGCGGCCAGAATGCGATCAGAGCCGCTTTGCACAGGTAAGTGCAGATGGCTGACCAGCTCGGGCACCTGGCGGTACATCTCGATCAGCGGCGTATTGAACTCGACCGGGTGTGATGTGGTAAAGCGAATGCGATCAATGCCTTCGATGGCTGCTATGTACTGCACCAGGGTTGCCATATTCACAATCCCGCCATCGTGACTGAGACCGCGGTAAGCATTGACGTTTTGTCCCAGCAGATTGATTTCGCGCACGCCCTGGCCGGCCAGGTGCACGGCTTCGGCAAGCACATCGTCCAGCGGACGACTGACTTCTTCGCCGCGGGTATACGGCACCACGCAGAATGAGCAGTATTTGCTGCAACCTTCCATGATGGTGAGGAAGGCCTCGCAGCTTGACGCTCTGGGCTCGGGCAGACGATCGAATTTCTCGATTTCCGGGAAGCTGATGTCTACCACCGGACCTTTGCCGCCCGAGGCATTAAGCATTTCGGGCAGTTTGTGCAGGGTCTGCGGACCGAACACCACGTCGACATAAGGCGCGCGTTTGCCAATGGCAGCGCCTTCCTGGCTGGCCACGCAACCACCGACGGCGATCTTGACACCCGGACGTGCCTCTTTCAGCGCTCGCCAGCGGCCCAACTGGTGAAAAACCTTCTCCTGCGCTTTTTCGCGAATCGAGCAGGTGTTGAGCAGCAGAATATCGGCTTCTTCAGGCGTATCAACCAGATCAGCCTGCTGCGACTCACGCAACAGGTCCAGCATGCGCGACGAATCATATTCGTTCATCTGGCAGCCATGGGTCTTGATATAGACTTTCTTGCGTGGTGCGATCTGATCAATGGGTCTCATATCGGTTCCGGAAAACGTCGAAAAGCCGCGGATTATAACAGCAAATTTATGCAGATGCTGTATCTGCGGGGGCTGTTTAGGCTACAATGGCAGGTCATCAAACGCCAGCAACGCAATCGTCCAGACCGCCCACGACGCAAGAGTACTCAGCCGCATGGCCAGCCGCCAGGAAATCTACCGCATTACCTTTCTCAATAAGGGCAAAGTCTATGAACTCTTTGCCCGTCAGGTCTATCAAAGTGAGCTGTATGGCTTCATTGAGGTAGAGGAGTTCCTGTTCGATGAGCGCAGTCAGATGGTGGTGGATCCCAGTGAAGAGAAGCTGAAAATGGAGTTTCAGGACGTCAAACGCAGTTTTATCCCGTTACAGGCGATCCTGCGCATTGATGAGGTCGAGAAAACTGGCGTGGCGAAAATCTCCAGCGGTGACAATATCATGCCGTTTCCCATGCCCGGCTTTGGCACACGAAATTTAAGTGATACCTGAGAGACGCTCCCGGTGCCGCCATTGTTCTGGAAGCGCTTTGCCGACGTTTCTGGTCCCGGATGGCTGCCGTTAAGTCTGTGTTCAGCGGGGTTGTTTTATAAACAGTGTTGAGAAATTCGCATTGTGGAGGAACAGCTCATGAGAATAAAGCAACCCCTGATGATGGCAGTTACATTGGTCGCGGCGCTGGGTGCAAGCCATGTATTCGCTGATCACGACCGCCGGACCGTGGTTCGTGAAACACATTATTCAGCGCCAATACTGACGTATCATAGTGGCCCCGTGTCCGTGTATGTTGTCCCCTCGCATTCCACCCGCGTCATCACCACGTCGCAGCGCCATGATTCCCATGGCCACAGATATGGTCATAAAGTATCCGGTTTCGGCCATGCGCCGCACGGCAAGGCCTACGGCTACTATGGGCGAAAAGGCAGAGACGACCACCGGAAATACGACCGATACGACAACAAGCGGCATTATGGCGGGTCCGAGCGTGACTATCACGGCGGCTACCATGGCGGCTACTATCGTGATCATGCGCCCTCCCGCGGCAGCTGGTCGCGCGACCGCCGGGAAGTGATCTACGTCAACAAGGATGCGCGCAGACACTCGAACTATCGCCGTGTCGAACGCAACAGTGTGGTAATCCGGGAACGCCGCCGATAAGGCTGACGACATCTCCCGGATCTGACTTGCGGGGGTGGTGTTACTGTTCCAGTGTCGCGAGTTCAACACACAGCACAAACACCTGCATGGCTTCGTCGATTTCGCTCAGACCGGGGAACGACGGAGCCAGCCGGATGTTGGTGTTGGCCGGGTCCTTTTTGTACGGCCAGGTCGAACCGGCCGGGGTCAGCTTGACGCCGGCGCCGGCGCACAATTTAACCACCTTGTCTGCCAGCCCCGGCTGGGTATCAAACAGCACAAAATAACCACCGGCGGGTTTTGTCCAGCTGCCCAGCGGCTGGCCGTTGTGGGTTTTGGCAGACAAACCTTCATCCAGGTGCCTGAGCACCAGCTCAAACTTGGGTTGCAGAATCTCCCGGTGGCCCTGCATTAGCTTGCGCAGGGTCGGCATGTCTTTCAGGAAGCGCATATGACGCAACTGGTTGACTTTGTCCGGGCCGATGGTGGCGATGCCCAGGAGGTCGACAAAACCCGCTATATTGGCCTCTGAGCTGGCCATAAAAGAGATGCCCGCGCCGGCAAAGGTTATCTTGGATGTTGAACCGATCACCACAGCATTATCCAGCGTGCCGTATTTCTCACTCAGTGCCAGCAGGTTAGCCAGCTCCGGCGGGTTTTCCACCAGGTGGTGTTCAGCGTAGGCGTTGTCCCAGATGATGCGGAAGTTGGCGCCGGCAATTTTTCCCAGTTGTGCGAATCGGTCCACGACCTCGTCGGAATAAACCACACCGTTGGGGTTGGCGTACTTGGGCACACACCAGATGCCCTTGATTAGCGGGTCGGCACGCAGCAGGGATTCCACCTGATCCATGTCGGGACCGTTCTGGTCCATGGTCACCGGGATCATCTTGATGCCCAGGGTTTCGCAGATACTGAAGTGACGGTCGTAACCCGGGGCCGGGCACAGAAACTTGATGGTGCCGGTAGTGCCGGCTTCTTCGCTCCACGGTGCTGCACCGGCCTTCACGCCATGATAATAGGCGTTGGTGACAATCTGATACATCAGCTGCAGCGAACTGTTGCCGCCCACCAGTACCTGGGACGGTCTGGCACCCAGGTACTGCGCGGCAAACTCACGTGCTTCCGGAATACCCAGGGCACCCCCGTAGTTGCGGGCATCGCTGCCATCGGCGCAGGCATAGTTACCTTGCAAAATACCATCCAGGGCGTCACTCAGGGCCAGTTGTGCCGTGGCGGGTTTGCCCCGGGTCAGGTCCAGGTTGAGCTTTTTTGCCTGAATTTGTTGATATCGGTCTAACAGATTCTGATGATGGGCCTGTGCGTCGTTGCTGCTCAAGAATAACTCCTTACTGACTCTCGCTGCGCAATATTGCGCTGGCGGAAGATTGGCGCTGAGATGTGGACGGGTTGAAGTTTTCGGCTTACGGAGGGTATTTTACAGTATACTCGCGCCAAACTCGATCTACAGGCCAACCACATGCACGATACGCCATTGTCTTCGTCCTCGCTGACGCATCCCTATGAGCTGCTGGGGCCCGACCAGGTGCTGGACGCGGTGGAAAGTCTCGGGCTGGAAACCACAGCGCGCGTTTTCGGGTTGAACAGTTACGAGAACCGGGTCTATCAGATTGGCCTGGCATCCGGCGACTATATTGTAGCCAAATTCTATCGCCCCGAGCGCTGGAGCAACGAGCAAATTCTGGAAGAGCACAGTTTTGCCCAGGAATTGGCCGACCTTGATATACCGGTAGTGCCGCCAATGTGGATCAGTCCGGGTGACGGGCTGCCTGAGCAAACCCTGCACAATTTTGCCTGTGGCGAGCAGAATTTTCGTTTCGCCCTGTTTCCGCGCCTGGCGGGGCGCGCCCCGGAACTCGACAATCCCGATAATCTGCTGGTCATGGGACGTTTCCTGGGGCGAGTGCATCTGGCCGGCGCGCAGCGGCAGTTTGAGCATCGGGTCACGCTGAGTACTGAACGCTTTGCCATTGCCAGCCGCGAGTTTTTGCTGGCCAATGATTTTATTCCGCCTTCCCTGGTGCCGGCTTATGAAAGTCTGAGTCGGGATCTGATCGACCGGTTGCTGCCGGTGTTTGCTCAGGCGAAAAATTGCCGAATCCTGAGACTTCACGGCGATTGTCATCCCGGCAATATTCTGTGGCGGGACGACCGACCGCATTTTGTTGATTTTGACGATGCCATGAGCGGGCCGGCTATTCAGGACTTATGGATGATGCTGGCGGGCGATCGTGATCAGCAGCAAGGGCAATTGCTGGAGATCGTCGAAGGTTATGAGGAATTTTTTGAATTCGATGCACGCGAACTGGCGTTAATCGAGCCACTGCGTACCTTGCGTATCATGCACTACAGCGCCTGGCTGGCGCGGCGCTGGCAGGATCCGGCGTTCCCGCACAGTTTTCCGTGGTTCAACACGGAGCGCTACTGGGCAGAACACATACTTGAGCTGCGCGAACAAATGTCGGCGCTGAACGAGCCTCTGTTGCGGTTATACCCTTAACCCTGAGTCGGACGGGGGTGGGCGTCACTCAGCCAGCAGCGGAATTAATGCCTGCTCAAGCAGCTCGGTGTCACCTTCGCGGAAGCCTTTGTGAACTTTACGAATCACACCATCGCGGTCAATCAGAAATGAGGTCGGCATGCCGACGACGCGATACTGATCCATGACATCCGCAGTCGCATCCAGCACCACGGAGTAGGCCAGCGGTACTTCCAGGTCTTCGAGAAACTCAGTGGCATCTTCAACCGGGTCATCGATGGTGATCGCCACCACCTCAAAACCCTGGTCGCGATACTGCTCATACAGACCGTTGATCTGCGGCAGAGAGCGCAGACAGGGCAGGCACCAGGAGGCCCAGAAATCGACGTAAACCACCTTGCCCTGCAGTTCGCTAAGTTGCACTGCTGCGTCGGAGGCGCGCACACCCGGCAGGGTAAAGTCAGGCGCCGGTTCACCTTCCTCAACGGCAGTGGCCGGCATTGCGCCCAGCAAGGCCAGGGTGACAGCACCGCCTGCAAACAGGGAGCGCCAGAAAGACTTACAAAAAACGGTCATGGTTGTCCTTTCGCTGTTGTCGTTACGCGGTGGCTGATGGTACATCGGAGAAGCTATGCAGCAGTTCGCGCCAGCGTTGACGTCGCAGTTTGAGCTGGAAGCGCACTTCCCGGTAGCTGTCACGCAGCGCGATTTTCTCCCACTTTTCGTGGAGCTGGTCGTGGATCTGCGATGACTTGGCGGCATACCATTGCTGACGATGTTGCGCCCACAGATCAAGAGTATGTTTTAACTGCTCGTATTCGTCTTCCAGTCGTGTGCGCAAGGTGTCGGCGTTGGCCAGGGCTTCACAGCGTTCGCTGGCTTTGCGGTATTGCATTTCCAGGCGAGCGGTTTCGATGCTCAGGGGTGTTACCCGCTTCAGATCACTGGTCAGACCGACCCATTCACAGCTACGGATCAGCCATTTGGTGGGATCGTAGTGCCACCAGCGGATGCCGTTGCGGTAATCCCACTGAAAGGTGTGGTGGTAATTATGATAACCCTCACCGTAGGTTAGCAATGCTATCAGGGGATTATCCCGGGCCGAACTTTTTTCACTGAATGTCTGTTTGCCCCACATGTGCGCCAGTGAGTTGATCAGGTAGGTCACATGCTGGCTGAGCACCAGGCGGAGCAGCCCGCCCAGCAGCAAGCCTGCGATAATGCTACCCCCCAGATATCCCAGGAACGCAGGTACAGCGATATTCATGAACAGGACCAGCGCCAGGTAGTGCTTGTGCTGCCATCGCAGGATCGGGTCCTTTTGCAGATCCTTGATATTGGAAAAGTCCTCGGTGCTGCTGGGATAATGACGAAGTATCCAGCCAATATGGGAGAACCAGAAGCCGCGACCGGCAGAGTAGGGGTCCTTATCATTGTTGTCGACAAACGCGTGGTGCCTGCGATGATCTGAAGCCCAGTTGAAAACATCGTTCTGCAGCGCGCAGGCGCCACCCAGGGCGAAGATAAACCGCAGCGCCGGATGCGCTTTGTACGCCTTGTGAGACCAGAGCCGATGATACCCGGCGGTAATCGATATGCCGCAGAACCCCATCAGCAGGACAAATACAGTCCAGTCGTAGGCACTGTAACCGTAGACAAAGCCGTACAGCGGTACCAGGGTCACCGCAAACAGCGGGGTCAGGGTAAACAGGATCATGTTGGTCCAGTTGATGGGCGCGTGATCCCAGTCGGCTATGCTCGGCGGCGCAGTGCTCGGCGACGCAGTGCTCGACGACGCAGTGCTCGACGACGCAGTGCTCGGCGACTCTGACGTGTGTTGTGGTGAGGATTGACCGGTCAAGACGAAGTGCCTCCTGATATGACTTTGTGACGGACGGCGGGTGCCGCAGGGCGCGATCGGGGCCGAAGTACGGGACCGACATTGCCACTTTCCACGTTTGATAAGACAGTTATTCAACCGTGATTATTGCATGACTTGGCGAATAATAAAAAGATGGCTGCCATCAGTCAGTCTGGCGAATCACGAAACCGGTTGGAGTGGTGATCTGCCACGCGGTATCATGATCTGACCATCGTGCTATGCAGTGGTGTTAACAATCACTAACAGGGGGTGGATTATGTCTACAGAAGCAACACTGGTCGATCTGCAAACCCGGTTTGCCTTTCAGGAGGATAGTATTCAGGCGTTGAATGATGTTGTCACCCGGCAGCAGCAGCAGATTGAAACCCTGACCCGGGAGCTGGGCCTGCACCGCGAAAAGCTGGCGGAACTGATGGAGGCGCAGTCCGAACGGATGGTGCAGGGCGGCGCCATTGACGACAGGCCCCCACATTATTGATAAGGACCGCTGTTTTTGGGGGCAATCGTTCCGCTACTCAGTCCTGGGCAGCAGCCACATCGTCGGCCTGCAGACCTTTATCGCCCTGGCTGACGCTGAATTCGACACGCTGGCCGTCTTTCAGGACCCGGTGGCCTTCTCCCTGTATTGAGCGGAAGTGGACAAAGACATCATCACCGCTGTCGCGGGTAATGAAGCCGAAGCCTTTGCTGGCATTAAACCATTTGACGTTACCGAGCTCGCGTGGCGCGTTGCTGGTCCGGCGGCGAGGTGCGGACTTGCGTTTTTTGGCTGGCTTGGTGGCTCCCATCTGGGCCAGTGTCGCCGTTGCCAGACAGGCCAGAAAGATCAGGCCAACGTAGAAAATCGGCGTGTTGATCAGCGGGTGCAGGAAAAAAACGACGGGAATGCTGATCAGAGTAACAATAATGGCGGAAACAAGGGTTTTGCGGAACATGTGTTGTCTCTTGATGGTGCGTAGGCTAAAACGAGCAAAACGAGCAAAAACGAGAAAGCCTGGTGAATTGTAATTGTTGTTATGTGAAGCAGTCCGGATTGTACCCGTATTCCCCGTCAAATCAATAGTCTATGTTGCCTCCTTTGTCAGGTGTCGGCAGTTTTCGCACAGCTGAAGGCGAAACCGTCATGTCGTTAAGTCTGGATTCAGCTCCTGCGCCTTAATCTGTCAGCCGAAACAGAATAATAGTGAGGTGTGATATGAAAAAGCCATTAGCCCGGATGTTAAAGCCATTAGCTCAGCTGTCAAAGCCATTAGCGAAGGTGTTAAAGCCATTAGCGCCCGTGTTAAAGCCAGCCGGCGTGCTGACCCTCAGTGTCAGCGCACTGTGTATGTCGTCACCAGCACTGGCCCAGACCCGGTATGTTTATGCTGACGTATTGGAGTCACGACCGATTTACCAGTCGGTAACTGTCTCCGCGCCGCGGGAAGAGTGCTGGCAGGAGCAGGTCAGAGTCAGGGATTCGCATCGATCGGGCAGCCGCACACCGGCGCTGCTCAGCGCCATTGTGGGGGGAGCGATCGGCAATGCAGTCGGCACCAACAGCTCCAGCCGCAAAGTCGGTACTGTGGTGGGTGCCGTGTTGGGGCACTCTGTCGGCCGTGATATAGTGAACGCCAATAACCGGCACGAGCCGGCCCGGTATCAGACCGTGCAGCATTGCGAAGTCGTGGATGAATACTACGATGAAGAGCGGCTGATGGGGTATCAGGTCAGGTATCGATACAATGGTGAAGACTTCTCGGTGCGCATGGATGACAACCCCGGTGAGCGCATTCGCTTGCGGGTGCAGGTCGAGCCAGTGCAGTGAGAGCCCCGATGGCGGATTGGCTGCCTGGCTCGCGGCGCCGGTTTTACAGTCAATAGTCATTTTCAGTGGGGATATATGAAATTGCCAGTTTGGATACAGGATCATCAGCAACGCGCCCGGCATTTGGTGCTGTCGGGTGTCATGGCGGTGCTGGTGTCTGGCCTGATGGCCGGCTTGCCCGCGACATCCCTGGCGCAGCCGCAGGGCGGGCAGGCTTCTGAACAGGTCGGCCCGGTAAATCAGGAACAGGCGCTGGAGAGAGTGCGGGCCAATTTTCCCGGCACCGTCATAAGTATCAATGAAGTGAGACAGAACGGCCGCCTGCGTTATCGGGTCCGGCTTGATAACGAGGGTAACATCTACACGGTATTTGTGGATCAGGCGACAGGTGAGTTGAGCAGGGAGTAGAGCATGCGGTTGTTGGTCGTGGAAGATGAAAGCCTGTTGCGGCAGCAACTGAAAATGGGACTCGAGCGGGCCGGCTACGTCGTAGATGATGCGGCCGACGGTGTCACTGGTCTGTATCAGGCCACCGAATATGACTACGACGCCGCCATCATAGATCTCGGACTGCCGCAGCTTGACGGTATCAGCGTTATCACCAAGCTGAGGGAGGCCGGCAAGAAATACCCCGTGCTGATTCTGACGGCTCGCGGTGACTGGCAGGACAAAGTGGCGGGTCTGGATGCCGGGGCTGATGACTATGTGGTGAAACCGTTCCGGCTGGAAGAGATTCAGGCGCGCCTGAACGCACTGTTACGCCGCGCCGCCGGATTCGCCAGCCCTGCCATCGTCAGTGGTCCGGTACAGCTGGACACCTCTGCCAAACGTGTGACGGTTCATGGTGCCAGTGTCGAACTCACCGCCTATGAGTACAAAACGCTGGAGTACCTCATGCTGCACCCCGACCAGGTCATCTCGAAGGCCGAACTGACCGAGCACCTGTACGCCCAGGACTTCGACCGGGACAGTAATGTACTGGAAGTTTTTGTGCGTCGACTGCGACAGAAACTGGATCCTGAACAGACTCTGCAGCCCATCGAAACCGTGCGAGGCCAGGGCTATCGCATGCGGGCAATGGATTGACATGGTGACGACCCGCATCGGTGGGTATTCCCTGCAGAATCGGCTGCTGGTTGCGGTCAGTGTATTGCTGACGGTATTTCTGGGATTGACCGGTGTGGTACTTGACCGGGCTTTCCGTAATAGCCTGGAGACGGGCGTGGCTGAGCAGCTGCAAGTGCAGATCTATGTGCTGTTGGCCGCCGTCGATGAAACAGATGGTAATTTCTATTTCAGTGAAAATCTCCGCGAGCCACGGTTTTCACAACTTAATTCCAATCTCTATGGTTTTATCAGCAGCGCTAGCGAAGGCGAATTGTTGCGAACGTCGTCGGCGCTTGATATTGATTATGAAACGCTGAGTCTGGACTATGACCTGGGCATTGGTAATACCAGCTTTGGTCGTTTGCAAACGACATCGGGTAGCGAATTTTTTGTCAGCAGTTATGCGGTGACCTGGGAAAACCGGCGTTCGCCAATCCTGTTCTCGGTGCTGGAGTCAACCGACACTTTCAAGGCTGAAGCGGCAGGTTTCAGAAACAGTTTATGGTCCTGGCTTGGAGGGCTGGCAGTACTGTTGCTGGTGCTACAGGTGCTGCTGCTACGTTGGGGGCTGGCGCCGTTGCGGCGGCTGGCAACGGACCTGCAACAGATTGAAGCCGGGCAAAGTGAGGCACTTGATACTTCATACCCGCGGGAGTTGAGTGCCGTTACCCGGAACCTGAATTTGCTGATTCAGTCTGAACGCAAACAGCAGTCTCGATATCGCACCACGTTGGCGGATCTGGCGCATAGCCTGAAAACTCCGCTGGCGGTGATTCAGGGCGAGCTTGGCCGTGACGCTGCCGGCAACAGTCAGGAATCATTGGTGCAGGAACAGCTTGATCGGATGAATCAGATTGTGACCTATCAATTGCAGCGCGCGGTCAGCGCGGGTAACGCCAGCACGCTGGCCCGACAGGTAAACGTTGCCGACGTGGTCGCAAGGGTGTCGCGTACACTGCAGAAAGTGTATGCCGACAAAGCGGTAAACATAGAGCTTAATATCGATCCTGCACTCAATTTTCTGGGTGATGAACGCGATCTGATGGAGATGCTCGGCAACCTGCTGGACAATGCCTGCAAATATGGACGTGGCAAGGTGGCAGTATCGGCGGTGCTGTTGTCTGATGCGCCGCCCAGCATGCGCCTGCAAATTGAAGACAATGGTCCCGGTATATCAGCTGATGATCGTGATCGGGTATTGCAACGCGGCGTTCGGCTCGACACGCTGGCACAGGGGCAGGGTATTGGCCTGGCCGTCGTGGCCGACATTGCGACCGGCTACGGTGCCAGCGTCAGTGTGGCTGATAGCAGACTGGGCGGCGCTGCCATTGTGATAGTGTTTGATAATATCCGGGTTGCGGACTGACAGGTTATGACACCGACGTGTTCGTATGCCTGTTCAGAACAGGACCGCAGCCGCGCATGACACCAATGTCATGGCAAACAGAAACCACTTGATGGTACTTTGTTGCACACTGATGGCAAAACGCACACTGAGAAAACTGCCCAGCATGGTGCCCAGCGCCAGAATCAGGCCGGGCACCCATGCCACCTGGTCAAACCAGATGAAAATCAGCAATGATATGGCGGTGAAAGCCAGAGTGCAGACCATCTTGAGCGCATTGGCACGCACCAGATCGTAACGCAAAACCCCGGCCAGTGCGGCGAGCAGAATAAACCCCACCCCGGCCTGAACAAACCCACCGTAAACTCCCGCGAGCAACAGACTCCACCAGGCAGCCCGACTTTCGCTGACTGATTTCACCGGTGTTCCCGGCGGCGGCGCGATAAAGCCCGGACGCATCAGGATGACGGCAGACATGGTAAGTACGGTACCCAGCAGCAGTGGTTTCAGCGCGACATTGGGCATCAGTGCAGCGGTCAGCGCGCCAAGGGCGCCGCCGATCATACTGGGTACCAGAATGGACCGGATCGAGGGGGTGTCCAGTTTGCCGTAATGATGAAAGCCTTTCACCGCCACCATGCCCTGCAGAATCACGCCTACCCGATTGGTACCGTTGGCCACGTCCGGTGGCAGGCCGAGCACCATCAGCATGGGCAGGGTCAGGTTTGAACCGCCGCCTGCCAGGGTGTTTATCCAGCCCGCAATAAGCCCCAGGAATGCCAGCAAAGCGAGTAACAACGGATCATATTCCATGAGGGGACCGCACGGCGCTGAGGCGCTGAAGAAGTGAAGCGCGGATTATAGGTAAAAACTTCAGGTAATGCCAAAACGCGCGGGGTGAGGCCAGATTTGCGATAGTGTGTCGCGCCGCACACTTGAGCAACTGGATCGGCCCGGCGCCCTCTGATTGACTACTATTCAGATACATGTACGGGAAAAGCACCAGTGATGGAAGCAGCATGCGATGAAAACCAGTTCTGTCAACGCACCGCAAAAGCACTGTGGCATGGCGCTACTGGAAGTGCTGTTGAGCAGTTTTATCATCGCCACGGGCATTGCTGCCGTTCTGTCCATGCAGGCCCTGGGCGTGGGCACGGTGCAAGCTAACCGCCATTTTCTGCAGGCTGAGTGGTTGCTGTACGATATGATCGAGCGCATGAAAGCCAACCCGGCGGGTTTTGCTGCGTCGCTGGCGAACATGCCGCAGGGTCAGGTCAATGTCGATTGCGAGTCCCGCACCGGCTGCTGGTATATCGAACTGGCGGCACATGATCTCGCGCAGTGGCATTGGCAACTGCAATCTTTGCTGCCCTCCGGTCGTGGCGAGATCGTGCCGACCCCCATGGCAGGCTACCCCGATGCTGCCCGCGTGTATCGCGTGCTGGTGCGCTGGCACGGTAGCGAGGATGACGAACAGTTCGCCTCGATGCCGCTCAGCAGCGGGGTCGTGGTGTTGTGATGCGGCTGTCGTGGTTGCGCTGTCAGGGTATGACACTGCTGGAGTTGTTGATCGCATTGGCTCTTGGTGCCGGTCTGAGTGCTGTCATCATGCAGCTTTTCACGGGTAGCATGCGCCTGCAATCGGTGCAGCGTTCGGAGCAGGACCTGCAACAGCGGGCGGCCTATGCCCAGTTTATCTTGCGAGCCAGTATCCTTGAATCGGCGGCGCCGTGTGCGGCTGGCGACGCGGTACCGACTACCGGGGCTGGCCCCGGGATTGAAATACTGGCGGCCAACACCGGATCGGTGAGTGCTCTTGCCGGAAGTCATGTATTGCGTTTGCGTACCAGTGACTGTGAGGAGCCGGTTCACTTTCTTTATATCGCACGACGCAGCAGCGCCGGCCAGCCGGCAGGGCTGTACCGACGTCGGCTACGTAGCGACGGTACCTTGAGCGCAGCGGAAGAACTGATCGAGGGTGTGACAGCAATGACCGCAACGGTCGGTATCGAGCTGTTGCCGGTAGCGCCCGAACCTGCCTCTGAATTAGCCCGTGGAGCTGACCATAAACCTGTCGATAAGCCCAGGGTTGCCTATGTCAGTGTCGATCAGGTCGGCGATTGGTCCCGGGTGTTCAGCGTGAATCTCACTTTGTCAGTGCAGCAGGTGATGATAAGCGGGGAGGCGGGCAGCGGTGGCTTGACGATGACATTCAGCACAGCATTGCGGCAGTCTGAGTTGCATGGGCGTGGTCAGAGGACGATATGAAGTCTGTTTTTTGGTGCTGTCAGTGGCGTCAGCGACAACGCGGCTCGGCGCTCCTGTTGACGCTGATTTTCATGGCGGTATTGGCGAGGATGGCGTTATCGGCGGTGGATGCGGCGTTGCTGGGTACGTCGCTGGCGCTGAACTACCGGGATCACGATCGTGTCTTCCATGCCGCTGAAGCCTTGTTGTTTGCGCTGGATTCGTCATTGCTGGCGCGCGTGCAGTCCGATGGCTTGCAGGTGACACTGAGCACTTTGTCGGATGTCGAGGTCAGTATCGTGATGTCGCCCGGGATGATGGAAAACTCGGGTGCCACAAAAATGTCTTATCAGGCAGTCAGTGCCGGACATGATTTTTACTTTTCCGCGCCCGGTGCGCCTGCGGTTACTTGCGGGCCGCTGTATCAGTTGGCAGTCCGGGCATCAGGGGTGCGTCCGGGCACAGATGTCGGTCTGGGTCTGGAGCGCCGGGTCTGCTGTGTTGACGCGCTTGCCTGCGAGGCCGGCGATTTTGCCTCGACAAACCGGCAATGGCGCCGGCTGCACTGATGTCACTGGCAACGGCTGTGTGCTGCCGGTCATGAGCAGCGCAGTGGCTGACCCCGGCTGTCTTCCCGATAGCCGTCTCCGTCGTTATCACGGGCAAAACGAAAGCGTCCACTGCCGTTGAGTACAAGCTGATGGGCAGGCTCGCTGCTGTGAGCGGGCGGGCACCAGGTAAAGTTGCCATTCTGGCCGCTCAATCCGCCGTAATGATCAATCAGCAGGCGCTGCCGATTGCCGAAGGCGCGCCAGTCAAGTTGGCCCCTGAGCTCCGGCCAACGTACAATTGCGACCGGTTCTTCATCCATGCTGCGTTGCCGGTTGTCATCGTTATCAAAAAAAAGCATGGCGCCGGTTTGCCAGTTTGCGGTGCACCTGCGCTGCTCATCAACAGGACACAAGGTGATCGTGTGACGACGCCGGATGGCAGCGCTGCGCCCCGTTTCCACCAGAGTCAGGAATTGGCGCAGCACTCTGGACGACTCCTCCCGCTCCAGCACGGTGAATGCAGGCAGGGCAAGAGAGGTCAGTGTTGCTATAATTGCCAGCGTCGCGAACAGTTCCAGCAAACTCACACCCTGTTGAGTATACAAATTGAATGAGCCGGACATGGGGAACCTCCTTGTGCAGAGTATAGTCGCTGGCCGCCACCCAGCGCCGACTTTTAAGGGTCCGGCCGCCAGGCGCGGCATGTCGGGTCGTCGGGCTGGCAGAATAAAAGGTTGAAAGGTTGAAAGGTTGAAAGGTTGAAAGGAAAAGGATATTGAGTGATTTTCTGATAATTGGCGGCGGCGTTTCCGGAATGCTTGTCGCCCGCGGCCTGAGTCATGGTGGCGCCAGTGTGCAGCTCGTGGAACGGGGTGAGTGCGGTCGCGAAGCTTCCTGGGCGGGCGGTGGCATCGTATCGCCACTGTATCCGTGG
This sequence comes from Pseudohongiella sp., assembly GCF_011050365.1. Classification (GTDB taxonomy): domain Bacteria; phylum Pseudomonadota; class Gammaproteobacteria; order Pseudomonadales; family Pseudohongiellaceae; genus Pseudohongiella. The sequence continues at coordinate 17,557 of NZ_DRFV01000017.1, read as the reverse complement.
CGGTACTCCGAACCGGTAACAGCGCTGGCCAACCGGGCCCAGGATGCCTATCCCGAACTGGCGCAGGCGTTGGCTGATGAAACCGGCATTGATCCGGAGCTGAGCATTTGTGGCCTGTTGATGCTGGACGCCGAGGATCATGTTGATGCCTTGCAATGGGCACAGCGACATGGGCGGCCCATGCAAACCTGGCAGGCACCGCAGATTTATGCACGCGAACCCGGGCTCGCCAGTGGCAGCGAACGTGCCCTGTATATGCCAACCGTAGCGAATGTCCGGAACCCACGACTGGTCAGGGCGCTGGCGGCCAGTTTGCGTTTGCAGGCGTCTGTTGATGTGCGCGAACAGTCCGAAATTCTGCGTTTTGAAACTGACGGCGAACGCCTGACAGCGGTGTGGCTGCGACATCAGAACCAGGAAGTCAAAGTGCAGGCAGATGCGTTTGTACTGGCCGCCGGTGCCTGGACCGGCTTGCTGCTGGCCATGCTAGGGCAGACACTTCCGGTGACGCCGGTTAAAGGTCAAATGCTGTTGTACAAGGCGGACAGGCCTTTACTGAGTGGTATCGTGCTTAGCCAGGGGCGATACCTGATTCCCCGGCGTGACCACCATATTCTGGTGGGCAGTACCCTGGAGCATAGCGAGTTTGACAAGTCTGTTACCGCTCAGGCTTGCGACAGCCTGCGGGCATCGGCGGAGCAGATGTTGCCGGTGCTGTCGTCACTGCCGGTCTTGCAGCAGTGGGCCGGATTGCGGCCGGGGTCGCCGGACGGTATTCCGTTTATCGGCAAAATACCCGGGTTCAGCAATGTTTATGTCAATGCGGGCCACTATCGTAATGGTCTGGTGTTGGCGCCCGCATCCGCTGATCTACTGGTGGCACTGTTGACCGGCACCTCTGCGGGACTGGACCCTGAGCCTTACGATCCCGGGATGCGGGGCATAAAACCGGTGGCATGGTGATGATGTTTGTTGTCGGTTGCCCGGTTTGGCCGTAACCGGCGTATACCTTGGAAAGCGCGTATTTGGCGTTTTACTTCTGCTGCACGTTTGACCGACAATACCGCAGCTTTTCTCCGCAGGATCAGGAAGACCGGAACAATAGAGGATCGTATGAGCAGCCAGTTGACGATAGTAATGGCGCAATTGAATCTGATGGTGGGAGATATTCCCGGTAATACCGCGGCAATCCTGCAGGCCGCGCGCGAAGCCGTCAGTGTTCACAATGCCGATGTGGTGGTTTACCCGGAGCTGAGTCTGATCAGCTATCCGGCTGAGGACCTGCTTTTGCGACCCAGTCTGGCGCCGCGGATCTCGGCCGCATTGCAACAGCTCTGCGAGGCCGGCGTCTCCGCCCACCTGGTCGTTGGTTATCCATTGCTGGAAAACGGACAGCTCTACAATGCGTTGTCGGTTATCCACGACGGTCAGATAAAAGCGACCTACCGCAAACAGAGCCTGCCCAATTACCAGGTGTTTGACGAGCGCCGCTATTTTCAGGCTGGCAGTGCTCCCTGCATCATCAACATCAAAGGCTTGCCGGTAGCACTGACAATCTGCGAAGACCTGTGGGAGCCACTGCCCATCCGGCAGGCGTCACAGGCCGGTGCGGGTTTGCTGATCAACATCAATGCATCGCCGTTTCATGCCGACAAGCAGGAGCGACGCCAGCGTTTGCTGGCGCGACGTGGTCTGGAGTCGGGTACACCAATCCTTTACGTCAATCAGGTAGGCGGGCAGGATGAGCTGGTCTTCGATGGCAACTCCATGATTGCGGACGCGGAAGGTAACGTCACCGTTGTGGGGCCGGCATTCACCGAAGCGCTGATACCGGTTGTATTCCGGATTGAAAATTCGCTGGCCTGGCCCGAGCTTGCTGACCCGGGGGCCGCCATAGGCCCGGACTCGGTGCTGATGACACCAACAGACAGAGACGTCGAACAACGTTGTTACCAGGCCATGATGCTGGGCCTGCAGGATTACGTGCGCAAAAACCGCTTCAGCTCTGTCATTCTGGGCTTGTCAGGTGGTATTGATTCAGCATTGACGTTGGCGATTGCCGTCGATGCATTGGGTGCCGACCAGGTAACAGCAATCATGATGCCCTTTACCTATACGTCCGAATTGAGCGTGCGGCTGGCAGCCGCGCAGGCGGAACGACTGCGGGTGAATTATGATGTGATTCCGATTACCGACTGTTACCAGGCTTTTGCGGGCGCCCTCGCGGGCCAGTTCGCCGGCCTGCCAACAGACCTGACCGAACAGAATATTCAGGCTCGTTGCCGGGGCGTGATGCTGATGGCCATTTCCAATAAAAAAGGCGCTCTGGTGCTGACCACCGGTAACAAGAGCGAGATTGCTGTTGGTTACTCCACGTTGTACGGTGACATGGCTGGTGGTTTTAATGTGCTGAAAGACGCCAGCAAAACGCTGGTGTATCGTCTGGCCAGATACCGTAATGCCGCTGCTGCGGAAGGCGGCGAGGCGGATGTGATCCCGCCGGAGGTTATCGACCGCCCACCGTCGGCTGAACTGGCTCCGGGACAGCAGGATGACGACAATCTGCCGCCTTATGATCGTCTGGATCAGATTCTGGCCTTGTATATTGAAGCTGATCTGAGCGCGGAGGCGATTGTTGCCAGAGGTTTCGCAGACGACGAGGTGCGTCGGGTCATTCGCCTGGTGGATATCAACGAATATAAACGGCGTCAGGCACCCATCGGCGTGCGCCTGACAGAGCGGGCCTTTGGCCGCGACCGCCGCTACCCGATTACGCAGGGGTGGGCCGCAGGTGAATGAGCTGCGTGCAATCAATAGCCCGGCCCGGCACCCGGCAAGGAGGTGGGTTTGAACGACACTAAACAGATCATAACTGGCACGTTGACGGAAGCACGGGATTATCTCGAGCGGTTTCTAGCAGATGAAAACAGTACCCATGCTATTGCGGCGGCGGCGGCGGCGCTGATCGCAGCCCTGCGCAATGGCGGCGCTGTATATAGCTGTGGCAACGGCGGCTCGATGAGCGATGCCATGCATTTTGCCGAGGAGCTAACGGGGCGCTATCGCGACAACCGCCCGGGGCTTTCAGCCACCGCCATCAGTGATCCGGGGCATATCAGTTGTGTTGCCAATGATTTTGGCTACGAGCATATTTTTTCGCGCTACTTGCAGGCACGGGGCAGAGCGGGAGACTGTCTGTTCGCCATCAGTACCAGTGGTACCAGCAAAAATGTGATCAAGGCGGCGGAATATGCCCGTGATAACGGCATTCATGTCGTCAGCCTGACAGGCACTGCCGGATCAGCTCTGGGCCAGCTGGCCACGGTTGATATCAGTGCCGGTGCGAGTCGCTACGCTGACCGCGTGCAGGAAGTGCATATCAAGGTGATACACATTTTGATTGAGCTGATTGAGCGGGACTTCTTCCCGGAGAATTATCCGGTCTGAGTTATAGCGCCGCCGGGCATCTTTGGCGCCCGGCGGCAGTCAGTCAGATCGGGTTGGGAGAGCCGGGCGGGGGTTCGCTGGGCAACGGCGCCGAGGCTGCATCACGACCGAAGCGACCCAGGGTCAGGATATTGAGTAGTGATCGGCCGCGTTCCGGTACTGCATTGTCGGGCGCGACAGAACGCTGGGGCCGGCTGGTTGGTGCCAGTGGTGTGTTATCTTCGTTGCTGCCCAGCAGGCCGAAGGTGACCGTGTACAACAATGACGGGTTGGTGACGTGATTACGCACGATAAAGTCGCCATTGTTGTCCAGCGTCTCATGATCGGCGTAGTTGGTGCGCAATAGCGCCAGTGACGTATCTGCCAGGTCGTTCAGACCCAGGCGCAGATAACACTCCACCATGATGGCCACGGCATCGGCAACCACGGGGCTGCCCTGGAAGTTCTCCACCACATAACGGCCCCGGTTCAGCGCTGCAATATAAGCGCGTCGCTCCAGATAATAGTTGGCGACGTGGATTTCGTAGGCGGCCAGATTGTTGCGCAGGAACACCATACGGGCGCGTGCATCGGCAGTGTAATCGCTGTCGGGATACAGGGTCATGAGCAGGGAGAATTCATTAAAAGCATCGCGCGCCCGGCTGATGTCCCGCTTGGAAGGATCGGTGGGCAAAAAGCGGCTCATGAAACCCGTGTTCTCGGAAAAGGTTGCCACCCCTTTCATGTAGTAAGCGTAGTCGATACTCTCATGGTCAGGGTGCAAGCGGATAAAACGGTCCGCAGCGGCACGCGCACCCTCCACATTGGAAGCACGATAGTGAGCGTAGATCAGTTCCAGTTGTGCCTGGGCGGCGTACTGACCGAACGGAAACCGTGACTCAAGTGCCTGATAGGTTCGCACCGCACCGGTGAAGTTTGATGCATTCAACTGCTGATTGGCAGTCCGGTAGAATTGCTCTTCCGTTGACATGGAAGCAAATTCATCGCGGTCCTCGCCGAACGAAGAACAGGAAACAACAGTTATGAATAACGCAAGGATTAGCAGTACTCGCACGCTCAATACACCTCTTGACTGGCAAAACAGACTATAATGCCTGTCGTTAATCGTTTATTTAACCACACCATCCGGTCTATACCCAAATATGTCAGAACGAATTTCCCTATCCGCCATTGTCCCCGACGATCTTGATGGCGCCAGATTAGACCAGGCTGCGGCCAGTTTGTTCGCAGATTATTCGCGCGGACGATTACAGCAGTGGATAAAAGACGGGTTTCTGCTCGTCAACACCGGTCACAAGCGGGCCAAGGATCGTCTCAGTGCCGGTGACAGGCTGGAGCTGAGAGCCGAAATGGACGAGGCGCCTGACAATGGCTGGCAGGCGGAAGCGCTGGATCTGGATATCGTCTACGAAGACGACGCTGTGCTGGTGCTCAACAAGGCCGCTGGCACTGTTGTGCATCCGGCCGCCGGCAATCGCAGTGGCACCCTGATGAACGGTTTGCTGCATCATTGTCCCGCACTGCAACACCTGCCGCGGGCGGGTATTGTGCACCGGCTGGACAAGGATACGACAGGATTGATGGTGGTCGCCAAGACTCTGCCCGCCCATCACCGGCTGGTTCGTCAATTGCAGAAACGCACGGTTACCCGCCAGTACGAAGCGGTGGTTCAGGGTGTACTGACCGCGGGCGGCATGGTGGACGAGCCGCTGGGGCGACATCCGGTGCAGCGCAAAAAACGTGCTGTGGTCCAAAGTGGCAAACCGTCGGTCACCCATTACCGGGTGATCAAGCGCTTCCGGGCGCATACTCACGTCCAGTTAAAACTGGAAACCGGCCGCACGCACCAGATTCGTGTCCATATGAGTCATATCAGGCACCCGCTGATCGGAGACCCGGTTTACGGCGGGCGGTTGCATATCCCCGCCGGCTGCAGCCCCGAACTGGCTGAACAGCTGAGGCAGTTCAAGCGGCAGGCGCTGCACGCTGCCCGGCTGGGGTTTGTCCACCCTGATAGCGGGGAAGAGGTGAGCTGGGAAGTGCCAGCTCCGGAGGACATGTTGCAGCTACTGGATATTCTGAAGCGGGATTCAGACTGATGTCGGGCGCAGCCGGTGTGCGGGACCTGATTCCTGCCAGGTTGCGCTGGCAGACGCCGGACTGGCCGGCGCCTGCCAGCATCGGCGCGATGGTGACTACCCGGCTGGACGGATACAGTGCGCCGCCGTATGACAGCCTGAACCTGGGAACACATGTGGGTGACAAGGCCTCTTCGGTAGCGCGTAACCGGCGTCTGCTGCGGAATGCCGTCCCTGACCTCAAACGTCTGCAATGGTTACACCAGGTCCACGGCACCCGTGCCATCACCGTGGTGGCTGGCAATAACCCCTTGCGCAGGCGGCAGGCGGATGCCGGCTGCGTCATGCAGCCGGGTGACGGTATCGCAGTGTTGACCGCTGACTGTTTGCCGGTGCTGATCTGTTCGCGCGATGGCCGCATTGCCGCAGCGGCGCACGCTGGCTGGCGGGGGCTGGTGCAAGGCGTGCTGGAAAATACTGTTTCTGCTACCGGGTGTCGGGGCTCTGAGCTGATGGCCTGGCTGGGACCGGCAATCGGGCCCTGCTGTTTTGAAATCGGTGATGAGGTGAAGGCCGCGTTTATGGCGGCTGCGGCCACCGCGGATGGTTTTGTGCCGGTGCCCGGCAAACCGGGCAAGAGCCTGATGGATATCTATGCGGTGGCACGGCAACGTCTGTTGGCTGTCGGCGTTTCGGATGTTCATGGCGGCGGGCAATGCACTGTCTGTGATCACCGGCATTTCTACTCATACCGGCGCGATGGTGTGACCGGGCGCATGGCCAGTCTGATCTATTTAAAGAGGCAGGCTGTTTGAAGGCTTGATCCAGCGCAACAATTGTTTAGACAGCGGTCATTATCTGCTGCCAAATCCCCTCGCACGCTTGAATTTGTCCGGTTTAACCTCAATCTATACATCATAGACAAATGACGACCGGGCCGCTGTCCGGTGCGGAAACTGGTTCGCTGAGGTGAATGATGAGAATGGATCAACTGACAAGCAAGCTCCAAGCCGCGCTGGCTGATGCGCAATCGCTGGCGCTGGGCAATGACAACAATTTTATCGAGCCTGTGCATTTGATGATCAGCCTGCTCGATCAGAAGGGTGGCTCGGTACGTCCCTTACTGTCGCAAACCGGGTTCGACCTGACGGCTTTGCGCACAGGACTCAACGACATCCTCCAGCGCCTGCCCAAGGTGGAAGGTAATGGTGCTGATGTGGCAATGTCCAACGAGCTGGGACGGTTGCTGAATCAGGCTGACAAGACCTCTCAGAAAAACGGTGACAAATTCATCTCCAGCGAATCCGTCATGTTGGCGGCGATGGCTGACAAGGGTGAGCTGGGCCGTCTGCTGATCAGCTTTGGTATTTCCGAAAAAGCTCTGCAGACAGCGATCAATAATTTGCGCGGCGGCGAGAAAGTCACCGATGCCGAGGCGGAAGAATCCTGGCAGGCGCTGTCCAAATACTGTATCGATCTGACCGAGCGTGCCGGCAAAGGCGGCCTGGATCCGGTGATTGGCCGTGACAGTGAGATTCGCCGCACCATTCAGGTACTGCAGCGCCGGACCAAAAACAACCCGGTGCTTATCGGGGAGCCGGGTGTCGGTAAAACTGCCATCATTGAAGGTCTGGCTCAGCGTATCGTCAACGGCGAAGTACCAGAGGGTTTAAAAGACAAAAAAATCCTGGCCCTGGATATGGGCGCCTTGATCGCCGGCGCCAAGTTTCGTGGGGAATTTGAGGAGCGCTTGAAGGGCGTGCTGAAAGAGCTTTCCAAACAGGAAGGTTCGGTCATTCTGTTTATTGATGAAATTCACACCATGGTGGGTGCCGGCAAGGCAGAAGGCTCCATGGACGCCGGCAATATGCTGAAGCCGGCGCTGGCCCGCGGCGAGCTGCATTGTGTCGGCGCCACGACGCTGGATGAGTACCGCAAATACATCGAGAAAGATGCTGCACTGGAACGCCGGTTTCAGAAGGTGCTGGTGGATGAACCCTCGGAGGAGGACACCATTGCGATTTTGCGTGGCCTGAAAGAGCGCTACGAAGTTCACCACGGCGTGCAGATTGCAGACGCGGCGATTATCGCGGCGGCGCGGTTGTCACAGCGCTATATCCCCGATCGTCAGTTACCGGACAAGGCCATCGACCTGATTGACGAAGCAGCCAGCATGATTCGCATGGAAATCGATTCCAAGCCGGAAGAGATGGACAAGCTCGAGCGTCGCCTGATTCAGTTGAAAATCGAGCGGGAGGCGCTGAAAAAAGAGGAAGATGACGCTTCGCGTAAACGTCTGGAGAAACTGGCGGAAGACATTCAGCGCGTGGAAAAAGAGTTTGCCGACCTCGACGAAATCTGGAAGGCAGAAAAAGCCTCGGTGCATGGCACCCAGTCTATCAAGAGTAATCTGGAAAAAGCCCGTGCTGATCTGGAGTCCGCTCGCCGAGCCGGCGACCTGGCGCGAATGTCCGAGTTGCAATACGGTGTGATTCCCAATCTGGAAAAAACCCTGGATATGTCTACCCAGGCCGAGATGATGGACATGCAGTTGTTGCGCAGCCGGGTGACCGAGGAAGAGATCGCTGATGTGGTTTCGCGCTGGACCGGGATACCGGTATCCAAAATGTTGCAAAGCGACCGGCACAAGTTGTTGCAGATGGAAGATGCACTGCACAAACGTGTGATTGGCCAGCACGAGGCGATCACTGCCGTGGCCAACGCCGTGCGTCGTTCGCGTTCCGGCCTGTCCGACCCGAACCGTCCCAACGGTTCCTTCCTGTTCCTGGGGCCAACCGGTGTCGGCAAGACTGAACTGTGCAAAGCTCTGGCCGAGTTTCTGTTCGATACCGAAGAAGCCATGGTGCGTATCGATATGTCCGAGTTTATGGAGCAGCACTCTGTGGCTCGCCTGATCGGGGCGCCTCCCGGCTACGTCGGTTATGAAGAGGGTGGCTATCTGACCGAGGCCGTGCGCCGCCGGCCATATTCGGTGCTGTTGCTGGACGAGGTGGAAAAAGCGCACCCGGATGTCTTTAACATTCTGTTGCAGGTATTGGATGATGGTCGACTGACCGATGGTCACGGCCGCACCGTGGACTTCCGCAATACCGTGATTGTGATGACGTCCAACCTGGGCTCTGACCGTATCCAGGAAATGCTGGGTGACAACCCTACCGACGAGGCGGCGTACGAGCGCGTGAAACAGGATGTGATGTCGGTGGTAACGCGGCATTTCCGTCCCGAATTCGTCAACCGTATCGACGAGACTGTTGTGTTCCATCCGCTGGCAGCCAGCCAGATCCGGGGTATTGCTGATATTCAGATTGCTTCGCTCAACAAGCGCCTGAATTACAATGACCTGGCCATTGAGGTTTCGGATGCGGTGCTGGATAAAGTGGCCGAGTTGGGCTACGACCCGGTATATGGCGCCAGGCCCCTGCGCCGCGCGGTGCAGAACTGGATCGAGAACCCGCTGGCGCAGCGTGTCATCCAGGGAGAGTACGAGCCCGGTGACTGTATTCTTGTTGATGTTGACGAGAATGGCTTTATTTTCGATAAACGCTCACAACAAGGGCCTCGCGCTTGACAATACGTCAAATCGTGGGAAAATTGCGTGTTGCTGGCGAGGCACTCTTACCGGGTTCCCCGCCGCACGCAGACTGAGAAGGTAATCCCCTCCCCCAATCTGCTCTGGCCGGGTTGCGTCGAAAAATGTCAGCCCCGGGGCTTGCTTAGGTGTCAGACAACATCCACCTAGGTTCCAGTACGTTACCGACGTCCGGAACCGTCATGTTTCAGAGCTTTTTATGTGGCTCAAGGCTGCTTATGTGGCTCAAGGCTGCTTATGTGGCTCAAGGCTGCTTATGTGGCTCAAGGCTGCCATATTGCTCCGATATCCTTGTTGATTGATCTTGTTGATTGGTCCTGGTTTTAAAAAGATTAACTTTATCTGCGAAGATTCTGTCCCCGGACAGTGTCTTATTGATGCCATTGCTGGTGTCACATTTTTATTTGAGAGGCTATAACTGTGGAATTGCTTTCTGGTGGTGAAATGCTGATTCGTGCGCTGCACGACGAGGGCGTTGAGCTGTTGTTCGGATATCCGGGCGGCGCCGCGCTGCATATTTACGATGCGATATTCAACCAGGACAAGGTGGCTCATATTCTGGTCCGTCACGAGCAGGCGGCAACGCATGCTGCTGACGGGTATGCCAGAGCCACCGGCAAGCCTGGTGTGGTGCTGGTAACGTCCGGCCCGGGCGCAACCAATGCCATTACCGGCATTGCGACAGCATTTATGGATTCCGTTCCCATGGTAGTCATCTCGGGTCAGGTGGACAGCTCCCTGATCGGTTCCGATGCGTTCCAGGAGACCGACATGGTGGGTGTGTCCCGGCCCATCGTAAAGCACAGTTTTATGGTGCAGAACGCCGAAGATATTCCCATGGTGGTGAAAAAGGCATTTCATATTGCGACGACCGGCCGACCCGGCCCGGTCGTTATCGACGTGCCCAAGGATGCCACGGATCCGGCGCGCAAGTTCGAGTACCAGTACCCGTCGACGGTGAAGATGCGTTCCTATTCGGTACCGTCCAAAGGCCATACCGGGCAGATAAAGAAAGCAGTGGAGATTCTGCTGGCCGCCAAGCGCCCGATTATCTACGCCGGTGGCGGGGTCATCCAGGGCAACGCGTCCGAGTTGCTGACACAGTTTGCACGCAAGCTGGGTTACCCGGTCACCAATACCCTGATGGGCTTGGGCGCGTTCCCGGCGCCGGACAAACAGTTCCTCGGCATGCTGGGCATGCACGGTACCTATGAAGCCAATAACGCCATGCATTTCAGTGATGTGGTGCTGGGTATCGGTGTCCGCTTTGATGACCGCGTGACCAATGCGGTTTCCAAGTTCTGCCCGGGTGCCAAGATTCTGCATGTGGATATTGATCCGGCCTCGATTTCAAAAACGGTAGCGGCGGATGTGCCTATTGTGGGCTCGGTCACCAGCGTACTGGAAGAAATGCTGGAACTGGTCGCACAGGCTGACGCGAAAGTGGATCGCAAGTCGCTGGATTTGTGGTGGCAGCAGATAGAGGGCTGGCGCGCCAAGCAGTGCCTGAAAGTGACCCCGGCTGAAAACGATGTGATCAAGCCGCAGCAGGTGGTTGAAAGTGTTTATCGGGTAACCGGGGGCGAAGCCTACGTGTCATCTGATGTCGGCCAGCATCAGATGTTTGCTGCGCAGTACTATCATTTTGACAAGCCACGTCGCTGGATCAATTCCGGCGGTCTGGGCACCATGGGTTTCGGTTTTCCGGCCGCCATGGGTGTGCAACTGGCGTTTCCGGATGCGATCTCGGTATGTATTACCGGTGAGGGTAGTATTCAGATGTGTATCCAGGAACTGGCTACCTGTCTGCAATACGGATTACCGGTGAAGATTGTGTGTCTTAACAATGAGTCGCTGGGTATGGTCAGGCAGTGGCAGGATATGCAGTATGGCGGCCGTTATTCCAATAGCACCTACTCGGAGTCGCTGCCTGATTTTGTCAAACTGGTGGAGGCGTATGGTCATGTTGGGGTTCGCATCGAGAAGTTGTCGGAGCTGGACCAGAAAATGACAGAGGCGTTTGCCCTGAAAGACCGGTTGGTATTCATTGATGTGGCAGTTGACCCTTCGGAACATGTGTATCCGATGGCGATCAAGGGTGGTTCGATGAAGGATATGTATCTGAGCAAAACGGAGCGAACATAAGATGAGGCACATTATATCCATTCTGTTGGAGAATGAACCTGGCGCTTTGTCTCGTGTGGTGGGCTTGTTTTCTCAGCGTAATTACAATATTGAATCACTGACGGTAGCGCCGACGGAGGATCATACCCTGTCACGGCTGACGATCACGACCATTGGCGATGATCGCAAGATCGAGCAGATCACCAAACATCTGAACAAGCTGATTGATGTGGTGAAGCTGGTTGACCTGACCGAAGGTTCGCACATTGAACGTGAGCTGATGTTGCTGAAGGTGAAGGCGACGGGGGCACAGCGGGCGGAGATCAAGCGCACGACGGATATTTTCCGGGGTCAGATTGTGGATGTGACGAGCACGGTGTACAGCATTCAGCTGACGGGTGCGTCGGATAAGCTGGACAGTTTTCTGGCGGCCATTGGCAATGCTTCTGTGCTGGAGGTTGCGCGGACCGGGGTGACGGGTATCTCTCGGGGGGAGAAGGTGCTTAGTCTCTGAGGGACTATGCGAGTCCTCCTGTATGAGTTCAGTGGCAGCGCTGGCTGAGGAGCAAGTAGCAGTCGCGACCGACCGCTTCCTCCGCAAATCCGCCCGGCGCTGCGGAACTCGACCTCGCTTGCGCTCGGGACTCGGACAATCCTCGCGCTTTATCGGGCGGATTTGCTGCGGAAAAGCGCGGCCTGATTGGTCGCTCGTTGCCACTTGCTCCTCAGCCAGCGCCGTCGGGCAGCATTGATAATTGTTGAAAATAAAAAGGGCCGGAGCTTACTGATAATTCAGTGGCTCCGGCCCTTTTTTATTGAGCGCCGGAAAAGGGCTTAGATGGCCTTTTTCATGGCGGTCATGTAGGAGCGCAGACGACGACCGACAACTTCGATCGGGTGATTGCGCAGGCCCTGGTTGACCGCGATCAGCTCCGCATTGTCGACGCTGTTGTCCTTGACGTTGAGACCTTTGCCGATGACGTCGGTGTCAATTTTCTGCATGAAGTCTTTCAGCAGCGGTACACATTCGTGTGAGAACAGGTAGCAGCCGTACTCTGCCGTGTCGGAGATTACCTTGTTCATTTCATACAGCTTTTTGCGGCCGATCAGGTTCGCAATCAGTGGGGTTTCATGCAGTGACTCGTAGTAGGCAGACTCTTCGATGATACCGGCAGCGGTCATGGTTTCGAAGGCCAGCTCAACGCCGGCTTTCAACATGGCGGCCATCAGGATGCCATTGTCATAGTATTCCTGCTCGGAGATGTCCATGTTGCCCGGGGTGGATTTCTCGAACGCGGTTTCGGCAGTCTGTTCACGCCAGGTCAGCAGCTTCTTGTCGTCATTGGCCCAGTCTTCCATCATGTCACGAGAGAACTCGCCCGCAATGATGTTGTCCATGTGCTTCTGGAACAACGGCGCCATGATATCCTTGAGTTCCTGTGCCAATGAGTTGGCAACGAGTTTGGCCGGGTTGGACAGGCGATCCATCATGTTGGTGATGCCGCCGTGCTTGAGGCCTTCCGATACCACTTCCCAGCCGTGCTGGATCAGTTTGGAGGCATAACCGGCTTCGACGCCTTTTTCAATCATGCGGTTGTAGCACAGGATGGAACCGGCCTGCAGCATGCCGCAAAGAATGGTCTGCTCACCCATCAGGTCGGATTTGACTTCGGCGATGAAGGACGATTCCAGCACGCCCGCGCGGTGACCACCGGTGGCGGCCGCGTAAGCCTTGGCAATGTCCAGGCCGTCACCATTGGGATCGTTTTCCGCGTGTACGGCGATCAGTGTCGGTACGCCAAAACCGCGCTTGTACTCTTCACGTACTTCAGTGCCCGGGCACTTTGGTGCCACCATAACGACGGTCAGGTCGTCACGAATCTGCATGCCTTCTTCAACGATGTTGAAACCATGGGAATAGGCCAGGCAAGCGCCTTTTTTCATCAGCGGCATGACCTGCTTGACCACGGCGGTGTGCTGTTTGTCCGGGGTCAGGTTCAGTACCAGGTCTGCCTGGGGGATCAGGTCTTCGTAAGTGCCGACATTAAAGCCGTTCTCCGACGCATTTTTCCAGGACTGACGCTTTTCGGCGATCGCTTCCGCACGCAGTGCGTAGCTGATATCCAGGCCGCTGTCGCGCATGTTCAGACCCTGGTTCAGGCCCTGGGCGCCACAACCGACGATGACAACCTTTTTGCCTAACAGGCGGTTAACGCCGTCAGCAAATTCAGCGCGATCCATAAAGCGGCATTTGCCCAGTTGCTGCAATTGCAGGCGCAAGGGCAGGGTGTTGAAGTAGTTCATGTTGGTATTCCTCTGGGCCGTTTATCTGGCAATTAAAAGTCGGGGTGGATGATAAAGGTTTGGTCGGATTGCGTAAAATGATATATTTGCAATCAACTGTTTCGATTCGCGCAACGTAAAGCCTTGTCGGCTCTTAAACTGGACGTTAAAAATGGACCTCAAAGACCTCCGGCTGTTCCTTCATCTCAGTAAAACCCTGCATTTTGCCAGAAGTAGCAAGGAATTACATATCAGTGCGTCGGGTCTGACGCGCGCCATACAGCGGCTGGAGCACGAATTCGGCGTCGCCCTGTTCGAGCGGGACAACCGAACCGTGCGTTTGACCACCGCCGGCTTGCAAGTGCGCGACTATGCCGTGCAGACGCTGGACCAGTTGCTGCAGCTCAAGTCCGACCTGCAGCGTCGCGGCGACGGCCTGCATGGCACGCTGAGCCTGTTCTGCTCGGTGACGGCCAGCTACAGTTTTCTGCATGAGTTGCTGCAACAGTTTCGTGCCGTCTACCCGCAGGTGGAGCTGCAGTTGCATACCGGCGACTCAGCATTGGCTCTGGAGCGGGTCATCGCGGGGCAGGACGATATCGCGATTGCTGCCATGCCCGATCGGCTGCCGGCCTCGTTGGCATTCCTGCCACTGGGTGAGTCCCCGCTGGTGTGCATCGGGCCGGTGCTGTCATGCCCGGTGCGGCAGTTATTGGAGCAGGGCAGGGACAGCGGTGATTATGACTGGCAGGCGCTGCCGGTGATCCTTCCGGAGACAGGCCTGGCGCGGTCGCGGCTGGAACATTGGTTTGCGCAGCGCGGTCAGAAGCCGCGGGTGTACGCCCAGGTCAGTGGCCATGAGGCCATGGTCAGTATGGTCAGTCTGGGCTGCGGTGTCGCGGTGGTGCCCAGAGTGGTGGTGGACAATAGCCCGGTCAGTGACCGGATCGAGATATTGCCGGTGATGCATGAGTTGCGTCCGTTCACAGTCGGGCTGTGCGCCCGGCGTCGCAAATTTGCCAATCCGCTGGTGAATGCATTGTGGCAGGTTGCCGCTGCAGGCCAGTAGTAGCGCGATGCATGTCGGGCCTCGCAAGCCACTGTCGGACGTGTATAATCAACACTTTAACTGGCCAGGGGTAGTGTATGGAGACGGAGAAAAATCCACCAGGCGATGATGCCCAGGAGCTGGAAGACAGCTTTATTCCGATTGATGAACATGAGGAGTTTGTCTCTCAGGATGGCAAGAAAATAAGTCGCAAAGGGATTTATCTGTTACCCAATTTGCTGACGCTGGGCGCATTATTTGCGGGTTTCTACGCCATCATTGCGGGCATGAACGGTAACTTTAACGCGGCCGGTTGGGCGATACTGATTGCGGCGGTGCTTGACGGTCTGGACGGGCGGGTTGCGCGCATGACCAATACCCAGAGCGCATTCGGGGCTCAGTTCGATAGCCTGGCTGATATGGTGTCGTTTGGTGTGGCACCGGCGCTGATCGTGTTCAGTTGGACGCTGTCGTCTATTGGTAACGCGGGCTGGGCGGCGAGTTTCATCTTTATGTCGTGCGCTGCGCTGCGGCTGGCGCGATTCAACGTCCAGCTTGGTACTGTCGACAAGCGGTTTTTCATGGGCCTGCAAAGTCCCGTCGCGGCAGGCCTGGTCACCTTTGTGGTGTGGGTTGCCTACAAGTATGGTATTGAGCCGGGTGTCTGGTTGTCGGGTGCCACTGCAGTGCTGACGGCCTTTGTCGGTCTGCTGATGGTGTCGAATTATCGT
The DNA here is from genome assembly GCF_011050365.1 of Pseudohongiella sp. GTDB lineage: Bacteria > Pseudomonadota > Gammaproteobacteria > Pseudomonadales > Pseudohongiellaceae > Pseudohongiella. The sequence continues at coordinate 2,236 of NZ_DRFV01000017.1, read as the reverse complement.
TATTACAGCTTCAAGGAGATCCACTTCAAGGGCACGGTGCCTTACGTGGTATTCCTGATGGCGGTGGTGCTGCTGGTGGTGATTGCCCAGCGTCCACATGAAGTTTTATTGTTAATGTGTGTTGTGTACGCTATTTCCGGTCCGGTTATTTCTTTGTATAGAAAAATTTCGGCCCGCAAGCGTAAAACCGAGAGCGATCCGGCAGCGTAATAAGTGCCATGAACTCGTGAAACGCCGGGCCGCACAGGCCCTGTATCCGATGCCCGCCTGAGGGCGTGAGAGGTGTAGTTATGTTGATCAAATCAGCCCCCGATATCCTGCCTTCTGAGATTACGCCGGAGTCGGTGTACCGCAACCGGCGGCAATTCATGGGTGATGCGCTCAAGTTTGGAGCTGCGGCCGGTGGCCTGGCGGCGATGCCGATATCTGCGTTTGGCGCTTCCGGCGATAGCTTGCGTGCCCGCGCACCTGCTGACATGGAGCGTTCGGCGCCGGCAGCCTGGTGGCAGGAGAAGTTTGCCGGCATTGAGGCTGCTGAACGAGGCGGCAAGTTCTGGACGGATGAGGATCTGACGCCCTATCGCGATGTCGTGAGCTATAACAACTTTTACGAATTTGGTACTGACAAGTCAGATCCTTTCCAGAACTCGCAAAGTTTCAACGTCGATCCGTGGTCGATCGAGATTACCGGCGAAGTGGACAATCCGGGGTCGTATGATCTGGAAGACTTCATGAAGCCGCACCAGCTGGAAGAGCGCATCTACCGTCTGCGCTGTGTGGAGCGATGGTCTATGGTGATTCCTTGGATCGGTTTTCCGCTGGCGGATTTGATCAAGCGGGTCGGGCCCACGTCCAAAGCCAAATACGTTGCGTTTGAAACACTACTGGATCCGGAGCAGATGCCGGGGCAGCGTGGGCGCTTCAGTGTGATTGAATGGCCTTACCGTGAAGGGCTGCGTATGGACGAGGCGATGAACCCGCTGAGTTTCCTCGCCGTTGGTTTGTATGGCAATTACATGCCGCCGCAGAACGGTGCGCCGATCCGGTTGGTGATTCCATGGAAGTATGGCTTCAAGAGCATCAAGTCCATTGTCCGTATTCATTTCACTGAAGCAGAACCCGAGACCTCGTGGAATATGTTGCAGCCCAGTGAATACGGTTTTTATGCCAATGTGAACCCCGAAGTGCATCATCCGCGCTGGCGCCAGGACATGGAAACGCGTCTGCCCACGACGCTGTTCAGCTCCGGGCGTATAGAAACGCGGATGTTTAACGGCTACGCAGATCAGGTAGCGCATCTGTATCAGGACATGGATCTGGCGCGATACTATTAAGCCAGCGGGTTTCTCTTGGTGGTTGTCTTTTGAGATCGTTGTCACAGGTAAAGGCTCTGCGCAATCCGCGATTCTGGCGGATTGTGCGTGCTGTGATCTTTTGTCTGGCGTTGTTGCCGTTTGCTTATCTGTTGCAGGGCGCGGTGCTGAATACCCTGGGCGCGGACCCGGCTCGGGAGCTGGCGCTGGAGACCGGTCGTTGGGCACTGCGATTTCTGCTGATGAGTCTGGCCATAACGCCCTTGCGGGAACAGACCGGGCTGGCCGGTCTGTTCCCGCTGCGCCGGACACTGGGGTTGTTTGCCCTGTTCTATGCGGTGCTGCACTTCATCATCTATATGGTGTTTCTGCTGGAGCTGCGCTGGTCCGAAATCGGCAGCGACATTGTTGAGCGCCCCTATATTACTGTCGGGTTTACTGCGCTGCTGATTCTTGTCGCCATGGGCGTCACCTCAACCAAGGCCATGATGCGCCGTCTGGGACGACGCTGGAAACGCCTGCATCAGCTGGTGTATCTGGCGTCATTGCTGGCGTTGCTGCACTTGTTGTGGATTCTGCGCACAGATCTTTTTGATGCAGTTTTTTATGGTACACTTCTCCTCCTGCTTTTGGGATATCGTCTGGTGACCCGTCTTAAACGGCGCGTCAAATCCGGTCGTCGGCAAACGGCATAGGCTGTAGCCGTAAACGACAGATGATGTTCACAAGATAGTCGCAATTTTTCAGCGAAATTTTGACAAAACACTTGCAGCAAATTAATACTGTGGCATAATGCGCGCCCTTGACGAGATAACGCTCTGGTCAAGGGAAGACAGCAGCAGTTTTTTCAGAGTTATTTGCCGGTGACAAGCTGGCAAAGAAAGTGAAAAAAAGTGCTTGCCAGATTGCTTGAAACGCGTATA
>NZ_DRFV01000016.1 GCF_011050365.1 Pseudohongiella sp. | reverse complement strand
TATACGCGTTTCAAGCAATCTGGCAAGCACTTTTTTTCACTTTCTTTGCCAGCTTGTCACCGGCAAATAACTCTGAAAAAACTGCTGCTGTCTTCCCTTGACCAGAGCGTTATCTCGTCAAGGGCGCGCATTATGCCACAGTATTTCCCCTCTGCAAGCAGAATTTCATCATGTCGTCATAAATTTTGGCTGACAGCGCTGTTTAAGTAAAACGCAAGAGGTGAAACAGCTTTTTGCCTCGCTTTAACACAATGTATTTGCCATACAGAGCCCCGGCTTTTGACAGCAATGCATCGGTATCCGGTACTTTCGCACCGTTGGCGGACACCGCGCCGGCAGCCACAAACTCCCTGGCCACCCGGTTCGACGCTGCCAGACCGGTGCTGACCAACGCCTCAATGATGGCAACAGCGTCACCCGCCGCATCAGTGGCCGGCAGACCATCCTGTCGCAGCTGCTCAAAATCCGACTCAGTCAGATCTCCCAGCTCACCAGAGAACAGTGCCGAACTGATGCGCTCGGCCGCCCGCAATCCGTCCTCGCCGTGGACCAGCCCGGTGACTTCACGCGCCAGAATCCCCTGTGCCGACGGCTTGCCGGTAGCGGCGGCATCGGCCGCCTCTATGTCTGCGATCTGCGCTGGCGACAGGAAAGTGAAATAGTGCAGGAACCTGTATACGTCAGCATCAGCCGTGTTGAGCCAAAACTGGAAAAAGGCATAAGGCGATGTCTTGGCCGGATCCAGCCACACGGTGCCGGTCTCGGTTTTACCAAACTTCTGCCCGTCGGCCTTGGTTACCAATGGCAACGTCAAACCATAAACCTGCCCCTGATACATCCGCCTGGAGAGGTCTATACCACCGGTAATGTTTCCCCACTGGTCACTGCCACCAATCTGGATAGTGCACGCATGACGCTGGTAAAGCTCGGCAAAGTCGTAGGACTGCAGAATCATGTAGCTGAACTCGGTAAAAGATATACCCGAGCCCTCTCTCTCGATACGCTGCTTGACGGATTCCTTCTGAATCATCGCATTGACCGAAAAATGTTTGCCGACATCACGCAGGAAGCTGAGAACATTAAGCTCGCGGGTCCAGTCCAGGTTATTAACCACCTCGGCAGACGTTGTGCCACAGTCAAAATCCAGAAACCGGCTCATCTGCTCTTTCAATGAATCAACCCAGCCGCCAATCACCTCAACCGAGTTCAACTGACGCTCAGCAGCCTTGAAACTGGGGTCGCCTATAAGGCCGGTAGCGCCACCCACCAGCGCCAATGGCTTATGCCCGGCAAGCTGAAAGCGACGCAACGCCAGCAAAGGTACCAGGCTACCAATGTGCAGACTATCGGCAGTCGGATCGAAGCCACTATATATAGTGCGACTACCGGAGAGCAGATGAGACCTGAACTCCTCCTCCGAGGTCATCTGGGAGACCAGACCTCTTGCCTCAAGGTCCGCCAATATATCTACTGTTTTCTCTGCCATGACTTTTTCCGTTGTTAATCCACGCTTAAAACCCAGCACGGATTCTACACTATCAGCCGGAATAAGACTTGACCTGAGCAGCAAAAGCCATAAGAATTGGAGTTTGTGTGCGCACTCAGGGTGTCTCTTGGCTCCGCAACGCACCAGCAGTAATGTATGTAACGAGATAAAAACAGCCTCCATGGACTCGATAGCCAAAGCCCAACATATCATCCGCAAATATTACCCACGCAACCACCTCTGGCTGGCCAGCGCACTTGGGGTAGCACTGATTATTGTCACTATCCTCGTTCCGGACGCTCCTGCCAATGGAGACCGCCTTCGGCGTGACAACACCCTGACCAGCCAGACCGGTGAGGCTGCGGCGCAGAGAGACGCGACGGATCCGGCACTGATTGTAGGCCCCACGCTACCGGCTAATTCTCTTGTCGATGCCGGGGCAATTGACAGCCGGGTCAACTGGCACTCTCTGACAGTGCAACCCGGTGACAATTTGTCAGCAATCTTCGGGCGCGTTGGCCTGTCAGCCCAGGAGCTTTACCGCATCATTAACAGCTCTGACGAGGCCGGCATCCTGAATCGACTGTTCCCGGGATACGAGCTGAGTTTTCACATCCCGGAGCCCGGCAAGCTGGAACAACTTCAGGTATTCATGTCACCCCTTGAGGGCTTTGTTTTTACCCGCCAGGACGCTTTCTATCAGGTTGAACCGATACAGTTAACCCCTGATGTGGTGCAGGTCGTCAAACAGGGTGCCATTGCTGACAGTCTGTTTCTGGCCGGACAGCAGGCAGAAATTCCGGCCAGTGTCATTATGGGCATGGCAGACATTTTCGGCGGCGTCATCGACTTCTTGATGGATCCGCGCTCCGGCGATCAATTCAGCATAGCCTACGAAGAAAAGTACCTGAACGGCGAATTCATTGGTACCGGCGAGATTCTTGGCGCACAGTTTATCAATCGCGGACGCGAGCATGTCGCCGTGCGTTATCAAAATACACAGGGCGATGTCGGCTTCTTCAGCCCGGATGGCGAAAGCATGCAAAAAGCATTTTTGCGTAACCCGCTTGACGTTTTTCGTATCAGCTCCAACTTTAACCCCAATCGCAGACATCCGATTCTGAACACTATTCGCGCCCACCGCGGCACTGATTATGCCGCACCGACCGGCACACCGATTCGCGCGACTGCAGATGGCACAGTGACCTGGGCAGCCCGTAACGGCTCATTTGGTAAACTGGTGGTCATACAACACAATGGCAGCTTTGAAACCAAATATGCACACCTGAACGATTATGCCGGTGGCATCAAGAAAGGCAGCCGGGTACAACAGGGCCAGATCATTGGCTACGTAGGCTCTACCGGCGGCGCGACCGGCCCCCACCTGCATTACGAATTTCTGGTCAATGGCGTTCACAAAGACCCGCGCACCATTGTCGACGAGCTCCCGCAGGCCATCAGCCTGGATCCAAAAGAAATGCCGCGGTTTCTGGAACACGCAGATCAAATCCTCAAGCGCTTCAATGAAACCAAGCCCGACGGACGCCTGCTGACATACACCAACACACCGAGCCAGGCCCCTGACTCGGAGTGAGGCCTCATGTCTGATACCGGCTATTATGTAGGCGTTATCTCCGGCACAAGTGTTGACGCCATTGATTGTGCGCTGATCGAAACCACGCCCAGCCATACAAAACTGCTGGCGACATGTTCCGGCAAATACCCCGACAAGCTGCGCAGCGACATTCTGTCCCTGTGCGACACTGCCAGCATCAGCCTGCAGGATCTCGGAACTCTGGACAACCGGATTGCGCGCGCATTCGCCGACACCATCAATGAGCTGATGGCGCAGTCAAATTTTACCGCCAGTCAGATTTCAGCCATTGGCAGTCACGGGCAAACCGTTTTTCACCAGCCAGCAGGCGATCACCGATTCAGTATGCAACTGGGTGATCCGAACATCATGGCCGAGCTGACCGGCGTCACCACGGTCGGCGATTTTCGCCGCCGGGATATGGCTGCCGGGGGCCAGGGTGCCCCTCTTGCCCCGCTTTTTCATCAACATTTTTTCTACTCGGCAGAACATCGCCGCTGCGTCGTTAACATAGGGGGCATGTCCAACATTACTTTGCTGAACCCGGCCCACGAAGCAACACCTCGTGGTTATGATACCGGCCCGGGCAACGTACTGATGGACACCTGGATACAGCAAGAGCGTGGCGCGCGATTCGATGAAGCGGGCAACTGGGCTGCATCGGGCGAGGTGGACGAGACTCTCCTGCGACTGCTGCTGGATGAACCCTATTTCAGCGTACCACCACCCAAAAGCACAGGCCGCGAGCTGTTCAATCTTGCCTGGTTGCAGAACAAACTCGCTGCTGTCTCACACAGCGTGCGCGCAGCAGACGTGCAGCGCACTCTGCTTGAGCTGACAGCACTGAGTATCAGCCGGGCGCTGGATGATGTGACGACGGAGCTGATTGTGTGCGGAGGTGGCGCTTACAATGCCGCACTGATGCAGAGGTTGCAGCAACTGACGCCGACATGCCGGGTACAGCCTAGCGATGCGTGTGGATTGTCTGCTGACTGGGTGGAGGCTGTCACGTTCGCATGGCTGGCCCATCGGGCATTAAACCGGCAGACGGTTGACAGCAGAGACCTGACTGGCGCCAGCCATCCTGTGATCCTGGGTGGGATCTACTACGCCTGAGCCGTGTGTGCGGGCATCATATGGAAAAAGAAGATCCGCAGCCGCAGGTGGTGCTGGCCATCGGGTTATTCACTACAAAACGTGATCCTTCCAGGTTTTCCACGTAATCCACCTTGGCACCGACCAGATATTGATAACTAAGCGGATCCACCAGCATTGTCGCCCCCTTGTGATCCACGACCGTATCGTCCTCAGCCATATCCTCGTCAAAACTGAAACCGTACTGAAAACCTGAACACCCGCCGCCAGTGACAAAAACCCGCAATTTCAGGCCAGGCTTGCCCTCTTCCGCGATCAGGGATTTCACCTTGTCGGCCGCGTTATCGGTAAGTGCGATAATAATGGGATCGTGCGATTGTACAGTGGACATAACAACAACTATCTGAATACTGATTGGGCATCTCCGGATAGGAAACCGGGACGGCAGACAGAATTATGGGGTTAACCGAGTAATTTAGTCAACTATTGCCGGCGAATATCCTGTTCTTACGGCTAATGCAAGTAATAACCATTTGTACTTGGGCGCTTATTGGCACAGCGGGAAACGTCCGGATCAGCACCAACGCCAATTGCCAACGGCGCTAAGCCGGATCACCCTGCCCCTGGCGGGGTGGTTCCGGCTCACTGTCACTGACAGCCTGGTGCTGATAGGTCAATGCTTTGCGAGGTTGATGCTGCTCTTTGTTGCAGACAAGGCTGCCATTAACCCTGGCGCCCATCACCATTTCGATCAGTTGATAATGTACATCGCCGTTGATGCTCGCCTTGGCGGCCAGCTCGATATGTTTGCAGGCATGAATATCGCCATTCACAGTGCCGTTTATCACAACATTGGGCACGTTGATTTCACCCTCTATGACACCTGATTCGGCCACTCTCAGCATCGCACCGGAATCGTTCGCAGCATTGATGTTGCCAACAATGCGCCCCTCCACAATCAGCTCGCCATCAAACTTCAGGTCGCCCTGCAGTTCGGTGACTGCGGATATCAAGGTATGTGCCATCACCTTGCCTTTGCGTACTTTATTCTGCGATCCGAACATCAAATGCCCCCCTCGGGCTGCCACGGCCTGCTTTCGCTGAAAGCGGGCGCGGGTGACGAGTCTGCGTTGAACTCGAGCTTAACATGGCTGGCAATAAAACCCTCCGGAATCTGCACGTCCCCTTCCAGCACCTGCAGATAGCGCAGATTAACCGGTTCAGTCACGCTGACCACCGATGCCTGCTCGTCGCCAACCATGATACTCAGAACACCCGCTACTGCCGCGCCGCCAGCGCCGGTGTAGGCCAGGGTGAGCCGGTAACGATAATACCCCGGCAGCTCGGTTTGCAACAATTGCCAGGAACGCAAACTTAAAGACGGTGACTCAGCCTCCAGCGCCATGACTTGCCGATACAGGGCCACATCACGTTCAAGCAACGCAATTTCACTGCGCAGGGCTGCAATTGAGGCCTGCGCCTGCGCGTTGACCTCGTCATCAACCTGTCGGTTTCGCTCGGCCACCGACAACGCTGCCTTCAGTTCAGCTACCTCCCGGGCTGCGCGCTGAACATCGGACAGGCCTTGCGAGTGTGCGAGGTCGAGTTCGGCCAGATTATCAGCGCCGCGCTCAAATCCGGTGCGGTACGCCATCACCAGCGCAATGCTCAACACCAGCAAACCCGACGCCATAATCGCCGCACGCTGCCACGGGCGATGCGGCACCACAGTCATTCGTTGTTGTCTGCTGCCTTTAACCGCACGTGACATAATATGTACTTACAATAGCAGCGAAATGGTCTTGAGGCCGGCAGTCTCGTCCAGTCCAAACATGATATTCATGTTCTGTACTGCCTGGCCGGATGCACCTTTCACAAGATTATCGATAACTGACAAGACAACGATATTGTTGCTGCGCTCCAGATAATGCACAGCCAACTGACATCGATTGGAGCCTTTGACATTGCGCGTCGCAGGTTGCGCCCCCTGCGGCATAACGTCAACAAAGGGCTCTGAACGGTAGCGATCCTCGAACAATTCCTGCAATTGCGCAGCACTTACATCTGTGACCGGCGCGGCATACAAGGTCGCGTGAATACCCCGTATCATCGGCGTCAGATGCGGTATGAAAGTCAGGCCGACATCCTGCCCGGCTGCCGCGCGCAGCCCCTGTGAAATTTCCGGCAGATGCCTGTGCCCGGCCACGCCATAGGCATTCATGGATTCTGACGATTCGCACAGCAGACTGCCGACAGCAGCCTTGCGCCCGGCACCGCTGACACCGGACTTGGCATCAGCAATCAAGCGGGACGGGTCTATCAGGGCGTTTTCCAGCAACGGCAGAAACCCTAGCTGGACCGCCGTCGGATAACATCCGGGCACCGCAATCAGCTGTGCATCGCGAATCGTGTCACGATTCACCTCCGGTAACCCGTACACGGCACGAGCAATCAACTCCGGGCTTTCATGAGTCTCCTTGTACCACTGCTCCCATTCCACCTTGTCTTTCAACCGGAAATCGGCCGACAGGTCGATAACACGCACGCCTCGCGCCAACAGCTTGGCCGCTGTTTTCATGGCTACCGTATGCGGTGTCGCGTAAAACACCACGTCACAGGCGGCCAGCGCATCATCATCGGGGGCAGTGAACGCAAGATCCACGTAACCACGCAGATTCGGAAACAGGGCCGACACCGCCGTGCCTTCCAGTTCGCGGGAGGTCACCACCTCGATAGAGACGGCATCATGCAATGCCAGCAGGCGTAACAACTCCACCCCGGTGTATCCAGTGGCTCCGACAATTCCTGCTTTAATCACGGCATTCTCCTGCGCTGTCTGACAAATGGTAAACTGTATTCTAACACCTGATTCTAACATCTGCTGACGGCCAAATATCCTGCCTTTTTACTGGCTTGCGCTATACGCACCTGCCTGTGGACGTCATAATCAGGACTCAGTCACTGAAAATCATAACGGAATACCATGGCCTGGATCGAAGCTTTCCACATTATTGCCGTCATTACCTGGTTTGCCGGCATTTTTTATCTGCCTCGTTTGTTTGTTTATCATGCCATGAGCGATGATCAGATCAGCAAAGACCGGTTCGTCATTATGGAGCGCAAACTGTATTGGGGCATCAGCACACCTTCGGCGATCGCCACGGTTGTGCTGGGGACAGCGCTGGTGGCGTCGGCGCCCGACTTCTATCTGTCCCAGGGCTGGCTGCACGCCAAACTCACTCTGGTGGCGCTGGTCATCGTCTACCACATAAGCTGTTGGTGGTTCCTGGTGCGCTTCCGGGAGAATCGCAATACCCACAGCCATGTATTTTTCCGATACTACAATGAGGCTCCGGTGCTGGCGCTGATCGCCATTGTCATTCTTGTTGTTGTGAAACCATTTTGATCCAGTCAGATCCCGATTCCATGGCAGGCAAACCCGCAGTGCTCTGCCTGTCCGGGCTAGACCCCAGCGGCGGCGCCGGCATTCAGGCTGACATCGAAACGCTGTTCGCCAACGGCTGTCACTGCCTGCCTGTGATCACCTCGCTGACGGTGCAGGACACCTGCAATGTCAGCCGCACACAGACCGTCGGCGTTGACGTGCTGCGCGCACAAATCAGCACCGTATTTGCGGATATCCAGGTGCACGCCATCAAAATCGGGCTGATCGACAACATCGATGTATTAAGACTGATAGCCGAAGTGATGACTGACCATCCAGCTATTCCGGTGGTCGCGGACCCGGTGGTGAAGGCAGGCGGCGGATTCGAGTTCAGTGGCGCTGAACTGATTGCGGCCTATCGCAGCCTCATCCTGCCACGGGTCACTGTGCTGACACCGAACACCGACGAATTACTGGCGTTGAGCCCGGACTGCGACCACCCCGAACGTGCCGCCTCGGCACTGATGGATCTGGGTTGCAGGCATATCTTACTCACCGGGACTCACGCCAGCACTCCAGACGTCGTCAACACCCTGTATCACCCGGATGCACCCGCCGAAAGCTGGACCTGGCCGAGGCTGCCCGGCAGTTTTCACGGCTCCGGCTGCACGCTGGCAGCGGCATTGGCTGCAGGCCTGGCGCAGACGATACCATTGTCACAGGCGGCGGCGAACGCACAGGCATTTACCTGGCAGGCGCTACAGCATGGCTGGCGGGCGGGTCAGGGTCAGTTTTTGCCCGACCGGCGCGGGCGAAATCGCTGACACGCGCCACAGCCGCGAACCTGTTTGCACCGGACTTGTCATTCTGCGGGACGGCTCTGCTAGAATAGAGCCGCGATAATTCAGCGTCATGACCTTTATCAGGCAACAGCAGGTACCCCATTGTCAGTCCATTTAGCCGCAACCAGCGTATTTCCCGCATCAGGTGTCTACGCTATTACCGATGAACATCTGCTGACGGACGTCACTTTGTTAACGTGTGTGGAACAGGCCCTGTCGGGCGGTGTCCGGGTACTCCAGTATCGCCGCAAAAACGGTGAGTTTCGTGACCGGGTCCTGCAGGCTGCCGCACTCAGGACACTGTGCCGACGCTATCATGCCTGCCTGATTATTAACGATGATATCGATCTGTGCCAGGCTATTGAGGCTGACGGCGTCCATCTGGGCCAGTCCGATACCGCTCTCGCCGAAGCGCGTTACCGGCTTGGGCCACAGGCGATTATCGGCATCAGTTGTCACGACGAACCCGCGCTGGCTGCGGTAGCTGAGCAACAAGGTGCCAGTTATATTGCGCTGGGGCGCTTTTTTCCGTCTCTCACCAAGCCTGATGCCCCGGCCGCCAGCATCGGAAACTTGCGCCTGATACGCGCGCAGACGTCGTTGCCGATCGTCGCGATCGGCGGCATTACCGCAGACAATGGCCGTTCACTGATCGACGCTGGCGCCGACCTGCTGGCAGTGATCAATTATTTGTTCGCCGCGCCGGATATCAAGAGCCGGGCACACGCACTGAGCGATTTGTTCTAACAGCTTTTTTTGTAATCAGAGGTAACTTATGTCTCAAACTCCGTCCCAGACCACATCTGACAATCACCATGCTACCGGTCGCTCGGCAGCGCTGTTTGATGAAGCACAACTATTCATCCCCGGCGGCGTTAACTCACCGGTTCGGGCATTCCGTGGCGTTGGCGGCACGCCGTTGTTTTTTAATCACGGCGAAGGCGCCTGGCTGATTGACGAAGACAACAATCGCTACGTCGATTACGTCGGCGCCTGGGGCCCGCTGATACTGGGACACTGTCACCCGGCCGTGATTGGCGCCCTGCAGGAACAGTTGAGCCGCGGCCTGGGCTACGGCGCCTCGACCGCGGCCGAGGTCGAAATTGCGCGCACCATTTGCAAGCTGGTGCCATCCATCGAACGGGTGCGTCTGGTAACCTCCGGCACCGAAGCCACCATGAGCGCGATCCGGTTGGCACGCGGTTACACGCGCCGCGATAAAGTCGTCAAGTTTGAAGGCTGTTACCACGGTCACGTCGACGGTCTGCTGGTAAAGGCCGGCTCAGGCGCATTGACACTGGGCGAACCTGATTCGCTGGGTGTGCCCAAAGCGTACACCGACCTGACCTATGTACTGCCATACAACGACATCGACGCCATGAAAACCCTGTTCAGGGAACACGGCGACGAAATTGCCTGCATCATAGTCGAACCCATTGCCGGCAACATGAACATGGTGCCTCCGGTGCCAGGCTTCCTGGAAACGATGCGCGAACTATGCACCGAACATGGCAGCGTGCTGATTTTCGACGAAGTTATGACCGGGTTCAGAGTCGCTCTGGGCGGCGCACAGTCTGTCTACGGGGTAACGCCCGACCTGACCGCACTGGGCAAAGTCATTGGTGGCGGCTTGCCGGTAGGTGCCTTTGGCGGCCGCAAAGACATCATGGACTGCATCGCGCCTCAGGGTGGCGTATATCAGGCAGGCACGTTGTCGGGCAGCCCGTTGGCAGTAGCTGCCGGTCAGGCCATGCTGCGGGAAATCCAGAAACCCGGCTTCTATGAAGACCTGGGCGCAATCACCGAGGCCATGCTCGCAGGCTTAAGCGAACGCGCGAAAGCCGCAGGCATACCCTTCACTACCAATCAGGTAGGCGGCATGTTCGGCTGTTTCTTCTCCGGCGAAGAAAAAATCGCCCGCTTCGATCAGGTCATGGCATGCAATGTCGAACAGTTCCGCAAATACTTCCATACCATGCTGGACAACAATGTCTATCTGGCCCCGTCAGCATTTGAAGCCGGATTTGTGTCAGCCGCACATGGCCAGCCGGAACTGGACACCACATTCGCTGCAGCCGAAAAAGCGTTTGCCGCACTTTGAGGCGCCAATCATCAGTCACCAAATGCAAGGACAGTTTTTATGAATCACTATGATGTGTACGCCATCGGCAATGCGCTGGTCGACAAAGAATTCGAAGTTGATGACAGCTTCTTCGCTGAAGCAGGCATCCAAAAGGGTTTTATGACGCTGATCGAAGAAGACAAACAGCAGCAGCTTCTGGATCTGCTTAGCACTCGCTACCCGCTCAAGAAACAGGCTGGCGGCGGCTCTGCCGCAAACTCTCTGTATGCGTTGAGCCAGTTCGGCGGCAAGGCATTCTACACATGCAAAGTCGCCGGCGACGAACCCGGTGACTTTTACATGCAGGAGCTGGGCAACCACAATATCGAAACCAATCTGCTACCCCAGCGTGAAGCTGGCACCACCGGCCGCTGTGTGGTCATGGTAACGCCAGACGCAGAACGGACCATGCTGACTCATCTGGGTATCTCGCAGTATGTGTCAGAGCAGGACATCAAAGTGGATGCGGTAAAACAGGCCAAATACATTTACATCGAAGGTTACCTGGTTACCTCGGATTCTGCCCGCGCAGCGGCCAAACGCCTCCGACAGATAGCCAGCGACAGTAATGTAAAAATAGCGATGACTTTCTCCGACCCTGCCATGGTTGAATACTTCAGGGATGGTGTAAACGAAGTATTGGGCGACGGTGTAGACCTGCTGTTCTGTAACGAACAGGAAGCCAAAATCTGGTCAGGCGAAGACGACTTTGAAGCTGCCTGCAGTAAACTCAAAACCATAGCCAGACAGTTTGCCATAACCCGCGGCGCTCGCGGAGCACGACTGTTTGATGGTTCCGGCTATATTGATATTGCGGCGCACAACGTGAAGGCGGTCGACACCAACGGTGCCGGCGACATGTTCTCCGGTGCCTTCATGTTCGCGATTACCCAGGGCATGGATTTTCAACAGGCTGGTGAACTGGCCAGCCTGGCAGCGGCTACCGTCGTATCCGAGTTCGGACCCAGACTGGCGCCAGACGCACATGGTGCAGTTTTGCAGAAATTTCAGGCCGCCTGAGACGGGCCAGACATCGTTGCTACAAAAAAGGCGCCAAATGGCGCCTTTTTTGTAGCTCAGAAAGACAAGCCGGCATTACGCCCGCAGGTCATCAACAAACTTTTTCACACCATCAAACCAGGAGGTCATCTTGGGTGATTGCTGGCCTTCGCTTTCGCCGATTGCCTGAAACTCCTGCAGAATTTCTTTCTGACGCCGCGTCAGCTTGACCGGCGTTTCCACCACTACACGGCACAACAGATCGCCCGGAGGACCACCTCGTACCGACGTGACACCCTTTCCACGCAAACGGAAAAGTTTGCCGGTTTGAGTTTCCGCCGGTATTTTCAACTTCACACGGCCGTCCAGCGTCGGCACTTCAAGCTCGCCACCCAGGGCCGCATCGACAAAGCTGATCGGAATTTCACAGTGCAGGTCCCGTCCGTCACGGACAAAGAGCTTGTGCGCCCGCATATGCACCTGCACATACAGGTCGCCGGGCGGGCCACCGTTGACACCGGCCTGACCCTCACCGGTCAAACGAATGCGGTCGCCGTCGTCAACACCAGCAGGCACTTTCACCGACAGGGTTTTCTGCTCCTCTACCTGGCCTCGACCATGGCAGGTATTACACGGATCCTTGATCTGCTTGCCGCTGCCCTGGCAGCGCGGACAGGTCTGCTGCACAGAGAAGAATCCCTGCTGCATGCGTACCTGGCCGATACCATTACAGGTGGCACAATCAACCGGCGACGAACCTTTCTTGGCCCCCGTGCCGTCACAGGTTCCACAATTAACCGCAGTCGGAATACGAATCTTGACGGTGGTACCTTTGACGGCACTTTCCAGATCCAGCTCAAGGTTATAACGCAGATCGGCGCCCTTACGAACGCCGCCGCGACCACCGCGACCGCCAGCGCCACCAAAAATATCGCCGAAAATATCACTGAAGATATCCCCGAAATCACCGGCGCCGGCACCGCCACCACCCTGCGGATTGACACCGGCATGACCGTACTGATCATAGCGTGCCTTTTTGTCAGGGTCGGACAGCACTTCGAAAGCTTCGTTGGCCTCCTTGAACTTCTCCTCGGACTCCTTGTTATCCGGATTCCGATCGGGGTGGTGTTTCATCGCTACCCGACGGTAGGCCTTTTTTAATTCACCTTCCGTCGCGTCGCGACCTACACCCAATACTTCGTAATAATCTCTTTTCGACATAGTCCATCAGCCAGGCTGTTTTTTTATTTATCGTCTTTAACTTCTTCGAACTCGGCATCTACGGCGTCGTCTGAAGTTGATTCACCACCGGCCTCATCGCCCGCGTCACCAGCCTGCTCGGCACCCTGCTGTTCGGCGTACATTTTCTGCGCCAGCCCGGACGAAGCTTCAGTCAGCTCATTGGTACGGGTATTGATCTGCTCAATGTCCCCCGTCTTCATGGCCTCTTCCAGTGCTGTGATAGCGGACTCGATTTTCTCCTTCTCATCGGCCTCTACCTTGTCGGCTGCATCCGTCAGCGTCTTACGGGTAGCATGAATCAGGCCATCAGCGGTGTTGCGAGCCGTCACCAACTCCTCGAACTTCTTGTCATCGGCTGCGTGTGCTTCGGCATCCTTGACCATACGATCAATCTCGTCATCAGACAGACCGCTGGATGACTTGATCACAATGGATTGCTCTTTGCCTGTGGCCTTGTCTTTGGCCGACACATTCAGGATACCGTTGGCATCCAGGTCAAAAGCAACCTCAATCTGTGGCATGCCACGCGCAGCGGGCGGGATGTCGCTCAGGTCAAAACGCCCCAAAGACTTGTTCTGGTTGGCTTGCTTGCGCTCACCCTGTACCACGTGAATGGTAACCGCAGTCTGGTTATCATCTGCCGTCGAGAACACCTGCGTCTTCTTGGTCGGGATGGTGGTGTTCTTGTCGATCAGTATGCTGGTGACGCCACCCATGGTCTCGATACCCAGAGACAACGGAGTCACGTCGAGCAGCAATACGTCATTTACTTCACCGGCCAGTACCGCCGCCTGAATGGATGCACCAATTGCCACGGCTTCATCCGGGTTGACGTCACGCCGCGCATCCTTGCCAAAGAATTCAGCAACTTTTTTCTGCACCAGCGGCATACGGGTCTGGCCACCGACCAGAATGACATCATCGATCTTCTTGACATCAAGGCCGGCATCTTTCAGCGCCATCTTCAGCGGCGCAATCGTGCGCTCGACCAGCTCTTCCACCAGCGACTCGAACTTGGCGCGTGTCAGCTTCTGCACCAGGTGCTTGGGACCCGATGCGTCGGCAGTCACGTAAGGCAGATTGATTTCGGTCTGCTGGGCAGACGACAGTTCAATCTTGGCTTTTTCTGCTGCTTCTTTCAGACGCTGCAGTGCCAGCGGATCGCTGCGCAGATCCATGCCGCTCTCTTTCTTGAATTCGTCTGCCAGGTAATCAATCAGGCGCAGGTCGAAATCCTCACCACCCAGGAAGGTATCACCATTGGTGGAGAGCACTTCAAAGGTGTGCTCGCCATCGGTTTCTGCAATCTCGATGATGGAGATATCGAAGGTACCACCACCCAGGTCATAAACCGCGATAGTGCTGTCACCACCCTTCTTGTCCATACCATAGGCCAGTGCCGCAGCAGTTGGCTCATTGATAATACGCTTGATTTCCAGACCGGCAATCTTGCCCGCATCCTTGGTGGCCTGGCGTTGCGAGTCATTAAAGTAGGCCGGCACTGTCACCACCGCCTCCGTTACCGACTCGCCGAGGTAGTCTTCGGCCGTTTTCTTCATCTTTTTCAGAATCTGTGCAGAAATTTGCGGCGGCGACATGTTGTTGTCGTTCACACGCACCCAGGCATCGCCATTGTCAGCTTTGGTAATCTCGTAAGGCACCATTTTGATGTCTTTCTGCACGACATCATCCTGAAACTGACGCCCGATCAATCGCTTGATCGCAAACAGCGTGTTTTTGGGGTTGGTCACAGACTGGCGCTTGGCCGGCTGACCAACCAGAGTCTCGCCGTCTTTTGTGTAGGCGATGACTGACGGGGTGGTGCGATCACCCTCGGCATTTTCAATCACTTTTGCCTTGCCGCCTTCCATTACGGCGACACAGGAGT
The DNA here is from genome assembly GCF_011050365.1 of Pseudohongiella sp. Lineage (GTDB taxonomy): Bacteria > Pseudomonadota > Gammaproteobacteria > Pseudomonadales > Pseudohongiellaceae > Pseudohongiella. The sequence goes on along the minus strand of NZ_DRFV01000016.1, from coordinate 321,937 downwards.
TGGTCGTACCCAAATCTATACCGATAATCTTGCCCATAATCTCATCTCCACTTAAATCTACCCGTCCTGTCTGACTCGAGACCCGGGCTGATCAATCCAAAATTTGTGTTTAAAGTAACGTTGAAGCTCTATATTGGTACTTTTGCGCAGAATTCAAGAGCCAGAGGGTCAAATTCATCAGGCTTTATCATCCCGACTTACCCTGATCATGCCTTGACATCCACGCCCTCTGTCGGCGCCCTGGATACCATCACCATGGCCGGGCGCAAGACACGCCCATGCAGGCTGTAACCTTTCTGCATTACCGCAATCACCGTGTCAGGTTCCGCGGTAGCGCTTTCCTGCATGCCCATGGCCTGATGATATTGCGGATTAAACGGCTCACCGTTCGGATCAATAACGTCCACATTGAATTTTTTCAGGCAATCGAGAAAGCTTTTAAGCGTCAATTCAACACCCTGGCGCAGCGCACCCAGCTTTTCGTTTTCATCACCTTCGGCCGCTTGCAGAGCCCGCTCCAGGTTATCCAGCACCGGCAACAAATCCGAAACCAGTTTTTCCTGACCATATTTGTGCGCCTTTTCCACATCCTGTTCCGCACGTCGACGCACATTCTGCATGTCTGCATGCAAACGCAGGATATCGGCCTGGTGCCCGGCCGCCGCTGCCTCCGCCTGTTGCAAACGGTCCAGCGCCTGCTCCAGCGTCAGGTCCTCAACCGGGATATCAACGCCATTGCTGCTGTCATTGCCCTTTTGCTCCGGCGCGTCCTGCTGTCCGGGCTCCTGCGCCTGGGCTTCCTGATCCTTGTGTTCTTGCTCACTGGTTTTCTGATCTGCCATGTCCCCACCCTGATTGTCAGTGTTGCTCAAAATTCTGATTGTTGCCGCACTCATGCCTGTCGCTAGGCTCAGGTCCTGCGCACACAACAATTGCTGATATCTGCTCAATATGGGGACGGCATGATATGATTCAAGTCCTTTCACGGATTCAATTAACCGTGTCAAACATAAGCGGCCGGACTATATTACCAATACTATGCTGACACACCTTTCGATCCGCAATTACGCCATCGCTGAGCAGCTCGATATCGAGTTCAAGGCTGGCATGACCGCGATCACCGGCGAAACCGGTGCCGGCAAATCCATTATTCTGGGCGCACTGGGCCTGGCTCTGGGCGATCGGGCCGACCGGGATGTGGTGCGTAGCGGGAGCGAACGTGCCGACATCAGCGCTGAATTCGATGTCGACCGATTGCCGCTGGCCTGCCAATGGTTGAGCGAGCACGAACTGACGGCTGAAGGCGACCACCGCTTGTGTCTGCTGCGCCGCAGCGTGGCCGCCGATGGCCGCTCCCGGGCCTGGATCAACAACTCCCAGGTCACCCTGCAGGCCATGACCGCACTGGGCAGCCTGCTGATGGATATTCACAGCCAGCATGAACACCACTCTTTGCTGCAAAAACCCACTCAACAAATGCTGTTGGACGATTTTGGCGGCCAACAATCACGCGTGCAACAGCTAAGACAGCTCAGCGAACAATGGAAATCGGCCAATAAACAGCTCTCGGCCTTACAAGCGACTCTCAGCGAACAGGCGGCGCAGAACGAGCTCGCGCGCTATCAGCTTACCGAGCTGGAAGAGCTGGCGTTGGGCGAGGCCGAGCTGGATGAGCTGGAACAGGAGCTGGACAATCTCAGCAATGCCGAATCCCGAATTGTGGGTATGCGCGCACTGGTGCAACTGTGTCACGAAGATGATGACAGTAATATCAGCCAGAGCCTGCATCAGGCCTTAAGCCTGCTGCGCCAGAGCGGGGCCGGCAAATCGCTGGCAAACGTCGAGGAGATGCTGAACACGGCGCTGATTCAGGTGGATGAGGCCGCCAGCGAACTCAACCGGCAACTGGATCAGATTGAAATCAACCCGGCACGGCTGGAGGAGCTGAATGCGAGACTGGCCAGCATTCACCAACTGGCGCGCAAACACAAGGTACGTCCGGAAGAGCTCGGTGCGCTGCAGCAGCAGCTGGAAGAGCAATTGGCGGCCGCTTCGCAGAGCACCGGGACCCTGGACACCTTGATAAAACAAACCCAGACGCTGCAAACGGAGTGGCTGAAGCTGGCGCGTGAATTAAGTAGCCAGCGCCAGCAGGCTGCCCGCAAACTGACCAAGGCGGTCAACGAACAACTGGGCACGCTGGGCATGGCGGACGCCAGGCTCAGCATTGAACTGCAGAGCACAGACAGCGACAAACCGCAGCCTCATGGCCTGGAGCAGGTTGAGTTTCTGATCAGCACCAACCCGGGCCAACCCGCCAAACCTCTGGCCAGAATCGCATCCGGCGGCGAGTTGTCACGAATCAGCCTTGCCATTCAGGTCATCACGGCCATGACCTCGGACACCCCGAGCCTGGTATTTGATGAAGTGGATGTGGGTATTGGCGGTGGCGTGGCTCGCGTCGTCGGCAAGCTCTTGAAGCAACTTGGCACGCGCAGTCAGGTACTCTGCGTGACGCATCAACCGTTAGTGGCCAGCCTCGCCAATCAGCACCTGCTGGTCAGCAAGGAGGCCAGCGCGAAAACCACCAAGAGCAGAATTTATCAACTGGATGAAGAGGAGAGATTGCAGGAAATCGCCCGCATGCTGGGCGGAGATTCCGATGGACCTGCGCTCAGCAACGAAGCGCTGGCCCATGCCAGGGAGCTGACCACAAGCGCCTGAGGACGCCACCGGTGTTCAGCTTTTCTGACAATCTGCGCAGATACCATACAGATAGAGGCTGTGATCGGTGATTTCGAACCCGAAATTGGCGGCAATCTTATCCTGGCGATCTTCAATGATCTCGTCGAAAAACTCTTCCACCAGTCCGCATTTGCTGCAGACCAGATGATCATGATGCTCCACTGTGGTCAGCTCAAATACCGAATGACCACCTTCAAACCGATGCCGCATCACCAGCCCGGCCGACTCGAACTGGGTCAGAACCCGATAGACTGTTGCCAGCCCTACTTCCTCACCCGCGTCGATCAGCGCCTTGTATACGTCTTCCGCGCTCAGATGACGGGTTTCCGAGTTTTCCAGCAATTGCAGGATTTTCACGCGGGGCAACGTAACTTTCAGCCCTGCTTTGCGTAACTCCTGATTTTCTGCAGACATATCGTTTCTCTTGGTTGTCGTTTGGTGATGCTGCCCGAACAGGCCGTTTTACCGCAGGCAACAGCTAGGGTATTATGCACACTAATGTCGGCAGATGAAAGTTCAGCCCTACACTACACCAGGTGCGTTTCATGCTAAGAATTCTTGTTTTGCTGGTTGCGACCCTGACCGTCGCCGCCTGTTCCTCCATACCTTTGCCGCAGTTCCCCGGCGTCTACAAAATACCCATTGCCCAGGGCAATATCATTACCCAGGAAATGATCGATCAGCTGGAGCCCGGCATGACCAGGCGCCAGGTTGTTTTTGTCATGGGTACTCCGCTGGTTCGCGACCCCTATCATCAGGATCGCTGGGACTATGTCTTCAATTACCAGCCTGGTGGCGGTGAACGTGGTCAGGAACGCATGACCCTGTTTTTCGAGAATGACCTGTTGAGTCGTTTTGAAGGTGATTTCGAGCCCGGCGAGGATGCTGCATGGTCACAACGTGGCACCAGCACTGATGAGACAGAAAGCAACTCCTGAGTCCGGAATCGATATGCGCACCGAGCCCCATCCCACAGCCGATCGTGATGTTACCAATGTTCTGGACCAGGCACAGACAATCTGCGCCGAGCAGGGTGCCCGGCTGACGGAAAAACGGCGACGGGTGCTTCAGGTCGTGCTGGAGTCCTCCGAGCCATTGTCCGCCTATCAGATCGCTGATCAATACCGGGATCATCACGGCCAGACCCTGTCAGTGATGTCAGTGTACCGGATGCTGAACTTTCTCAAGGAGAACGAGCTGGTGCACCGGCTGGAAACAACCAACCAGTACTTACCGTGCTCACACATTACCTGCAAGCATGATCATGAAGTGCCGCAGTTCCTGATTTGCGACAAATGTCACGGTGTTAACGAGGTCGGTATCCGCAAGGAAATTCTAAGCGAGTTGAGCGCCAATATCGAAGACACCGGTTTTACCCTGGCACGGCAGCAAATCGAATTCCACGGTATTTGCAACGCTTGTCAGCAAGCCGGCACCTGAACCCGACCCCTGCCAGGCGACGGCCACTGACTTACCGAGACACTGCCGGCGGCTCGCTCATCTCGCTCAGCATTGGCAGGTCTTCAGCAAAGAGTCGGTGGCAGGACTCACAGGTTTCAATCAATTGTCCGCCGGCACGTTGCATCAACTCGATATTGCGACTGCGGACCGCGTTCACTGCCCTGATTCCATCCTGCTCAAGCTGCGCAGCCAGACGCTGCCATTCGGGTTCTGCGACCCACTCAGCATCCATGGGGCCGGTACCCGCCGCCTGCATCAGACCACCGCCGACCTGTACCTGGAATGCCAGATGTTCAAGCTCGCGCCAGTCGCGCTCGCTTTGAGGATTGTTCCACACTGCGGTCCAGGCAGGGTCGGTCGATTTATTGACCATCGCCACCATGACATCATTCAGGCTGACCGGCAGGGCAGGCCCCTGACTGCCGGACTGAGACGTAGTTCCGTTATCACTGCAGGCTACCAGTGCCGTCAGCGTCAATCCCGCAACTGCCATTTTAATCAACCGTGTACTGCTCTGCATCGCGTCACTCCTGTGTCGTTGTTTTTGTAGGTGGGTCACTTCCCGGTCGGAATCGTTATCGCGTGTATTTTCAGATTGTTATGCTACGCCCATCATCCCTGTCAGACAATCATCACTGCCAGACAATCACAATACCATGACAGGCCATGACTGTGTGTTCAGAAACTTGCGGCAAATGCCCGCAGCGCCTCAACTCCCAGCACATCATGCGCCGCCAGTTGCAGATCCTTGCGCGGCAGATGCGCCAGCTTTTCCCGTAGCGTAGCCAGATGGACGTCTTCCTGTTCGCGCCGCTCCGCCAGAAACCCTGTCATGCCTTCAGGCAATCGCTTGTTAACCACCAGCCCGGCGACATCAACCCTGGCGCGCTGCAACTGCGCGTATAGCTCGATGGTTTCCAGTACCGGTAGCCGTTCGGCCGCCAACACGATCACAAAGCCGGTTTGATGCTGATCAGACAGGACATCGCGCAGCCCCGCAAAACGCTGTTTGCGGCGATTCAACAACCGCCGGATCCGGCTTTCCCGATCCTCCCCACCATCATCCGAGTCATCACCCAGCATCTTGTCGCCAACGCTACTGTCGCGGTTCAGGCTATTCAGCACGGCACTGAAGCGGTCTGCCTTGTCGCGACGCTTGATCAGCCCGTCCGTCCACGCCGACATCATCTCCGGCAACGCCATCAGCCTTGCCGTGTGTCCCGATGGCGCGGTATCAAAGATTATCAGGTCATAGGCAGACGCCTGTTCAACAACCTCCGCGATACGTTCCAGCATCGCCGCTTCCTGCATACCAGGGGCATCGCGGGACAGCGCCATGTGCTTGTCCACTTCTCCGCTTAAATGCGCAGGCATCAGTTTACGCAGGGCGCGTGTCACTTCGTCCAGGTGCTGCCTGACCGTCTGCTCGGGATCCAGCTCCAGGCCATCCAGCCCCGGCGCAAGTTTCACCGGCGCCGCACCCACCTTCCGGTTAAACAGATGCCCCAGGTTGTGAGCCGGATCGGTTGACACCAGTAATACTTTTTTTCCCGCATCTGCTGCAGCAACAGCCAGTGCTGCCGACACGGTGGTTTTACCGACACCGCCCTTGCCGCCAAAAAAAACGATGCGGCGCTGTGCTATCAATTCTAACAACATGAGATATGATCCAGTGGCGAGCGCTCCATACCCATGCGGCGATGCCAGTCGTGAAACCGGTCATAGGCCACCGGCAGCAGCTCCAGGGTGTAGAATGCGGCCGGGTTGGGCACTCCCAGCGACTCGGAGAACACCATCAGCATAAACAGATCATCTTCATCACGCTGAGCGCGAGCAAATGATTGGCGATAGGGGGCAACGTAAAACTCCCGCAAGCCTTTTTCCAGCCGCGTAAAAAATCCTTCCGGGCGACCTGTTTTTTTATCCGTCATAACAATACCTGATTCAATTTGATCGCGATCAAGCCCGACCGGGCTATGCCTGCTCTTTGTTGTGCTGAACGGCGCGCTGTTCACGTTCCACTTTGCGGGCGGCGCGAAGCAGGCGCGCCTGCTTGGGGTCCAGTTGCAATGGCCGGTAGAGCTCGATGCGGTCGTGGTCACGCAACACATAGTCTTTGGGCATCGGGGACGCGCGCCCGTCCAGTAGCCGCGAAAATATACCCATGGAAATGGCAGACAAATCCAGGCCACCGACTTCCCCGGCAATGCCTGACATCTGCACAGCCTGCAGCGCGGTGGTTCCCTCAGCAAGCTGCAAAGGAATCAGGATCTGCCTGTCCGGCAACGCATAAGCGACCTCAACGCGGATCATCCTGTCGATTTCCCGTAAAGCACCTGAGCGCGGTTAACCAGCTCATCGACCAGTGTGTTCGCCGAATGCTGAAACAGCTTTCCCATCGCCGCACCCAACAACCCGCCCGCCCACTCAAACTCCATGCGCAAACTGACTTTACAGGCATCGGCGGCCAGTTCATCAAAGCGCCATGTAGCACTGAATTTTTTGAACGGACCCTCTATCAGGCTCATGTCCATGGACTCACCCGGCGCCAGCTCATTACGCGTGGTAAAGGTATAGCGCAATCCGGCTTTGCCCAAAGTCAGCTTGCCGACCACTTCGTTGTCTGTACGGCTTAATACCTCGGCAGACTGACAGCCGTGCATAAACGCAGGATACTGTTCGATATCGTCTACCAGGGCATACATTTGTGTCGCTGAATAGTTCACCAGCGCACTGCGCTCAATCGTTACCATAACTCAGCTCAGGACGCGAACAGGCGCAGCAGATCGACGGCGAAGTACTTTTGCGCCACCGAATTGATAAAAACGAACAGCAGCACCACCGGTACAAAGGTTCGTAACGAAAAGCCCAGATATCGCGACAGGGCAGAATTTCGAAAGCCATCATCACCAACGGCAAGCTCCTGCATGAAACCATCCCGCCAACGCCAGGCACAAATGACGCAGGCAAAGAAACCGACCAGCGGCAATATGACCTCGGAGAAAGTGTCAGCGATCAGGTCAAAAAACGATTTCTGTGCCCCGCCGTAAGAAATGAAATCGGTCAGGAAACCCGACATGCCAAACGACAGCGCAGCCAGAATGGCGATGGAAGTCACCAGCCCGGCCTGTATCAGGACCGCCTTTCGTCGCGAATAGCACAACTCATCAATCATGAAAGCGATCGGGATCTCCAGGATCGACACCAGCGATGTCATCGCGGCAAAAAACACCAGAGCAAAGAACACGGCGGCGGCTGTACTCGCGCCCCAATACCCGACCACTTCCTGCATGGACAGGAAAATCTGTGGCAGATAGCTGAATATCAACCCGATGCTACTGCTGGACAGGTCATCGGGGTTGGTTGCCGGATTAAAGGCAAAAATCGCGGGCAGGATCAACAGACCCGCCAGAAACGCCACGCTGGTATCGGCCACCGCCACCAGACGCCCCGAATTGACAATCCGGTCCTCGCGGCTGAAATAGGAGCCGTAGGTAATCATGATACCCATACCCAACGACAGCGAGAAGAAAGCCTGATTCAGGGCGGCGCTGATGACGGCGCCGTTGAGGCGGCTGAAATCCGGCACCAGGTAATACCGCACGCCCAACATGGCATCATCCAGCGTCATGACAAACACGATCAGCCCCACCAGCATGACTGCCAGCGTCGGCATCAGGACCCGGGCCATGCGCTCGATTCCGCCCTTGACGCCACCCAGCAGAACACCGAAGACCGCGACCTGCAGCAGCACAAACCAGGGAAATATTGAAGGTGAACCTATCATCTGGCCAAACGCAGCGGGGTCAGCCAGCTCATTGAGACCACCCGTGGCGGCCCGGAACAGGTATATCAGAATCCAGACGGTTACCACGGTATAAAACACTGCGATCATGAACGGCGTCAGGATCGCCAGTTTGCCGGCCCAGCGCCAGCCCTTGTGGCCACCGGTAAGGGCGGAGAAGGCACCGACCGGATTGCGCCTTGAGTGTCGCCCCATGGCTATCTCGGCCAACAGCACTGGGAAGCAGATCAGGGCCACGAACATCACATAAACGATCAGAAAAACAGCGCCGCCATTTTTTGAGGCCATGACCGGAAACGCGACCAGATTGCCCAGACCAACAGCGGAGCCCGCTGCCGCCAGGATAAACCCCAGACGTGAACTGAACTGACCGCGGTCTGCTGACATACTACCCTCACTGTATTGTTATTGGATCTGCGTGTCAGACCCTGTACCTGGCAGTCGCCATCAGCCGCCACAAAGCGTCTAGGATGCCTCGCCGGCAGTCGTCCTGTCCACTGTCCACGTGCACCGGCACTCACATTTACTGTGCAAAGTGTAGCAACCGGAAATTTAGCCGGTCAATTTGAGCGGCAATGGCAGATTCAAGGTATAATCCGCCGCCATGAGTAAAGCAAAGAAGTCTAAAGCACCGGATAATACCATTATCCGCAACAAGAAAGCCCTTCACGATTATTTCGTGGAAGACTCGTTTGAAGCGGGCATGGCACTGGAAGGCTGGGAAGTGAAGAGCCTGCGCGAGAAGAAAGCGCAACTGGTGGACAGCTACGTCGTGCTCAAGGACGGCGAGGCCTACCTGCTTGGCTGCCATATCAACCCGCTGAACAGCGCCAGCACCCACGTTATCGCTGATCCCGACCGCACCAAGAAATTGCTGCTGCACAAAAAGGAGCTGGCCAAACTGTTTGCCAGCGTGCAACAGAAAGGTCACACCTGTGTCGCAACCAAACTGTACTGGAAAGGCCACCTGATCAAATGTCAGGTCTCCCTGGCCAAGGGCAAGAAGGACCACGACAAACGTGATACCGAAAAGGATCGCGAGTGGCAGATCGAGAAACAACGCATCGTCCGTCACAAAAACCGGTAAGCCGTTTATGACTATCAAAGCCGCCATCTTCGACTGGGATGGCACCGTGGTGGACTCCATCGAACATATTTCGACCTGCCTGCATCACGCTGCCACCAGTATCGGATATCCCGCGCTGGAGCGCTCCGCCTACAGCAATATTATCGGCCTGGGCCTGGTTGAAGCACTCAGAACGCTTTACCCCACCATCACCAGTGACGACATGGTCGCCATGCGCGATGCCTACAGCACGCATTTCATGGCAACCGCCGCAACAGCGCAGAAAGTATTTCCCGGCATCACTGACATCCTGCAGGATTTGCACAATAGCGGCCGTCATTGCGCAGTAGCTACCGGCAAAAGCCGCCGTGGCCTGGACCGCGCCCTGGAGCACAGCCAACTGGGCGACTGGTTCCACGTTACCCGTTGCGCCGATGAAACCCGCTCCAAACCCGACCCGTCCATGCTGGTCGAGATTCTGGCTCATCTGGAACTGGAGCCCGCTGACGCAGTCATGATCGGCGACACCAGTTATGATCTGGAAATGGCCGCCAACATCGGCATGCCCTCTATCGGCGTGCCCTGGGGCGCCCACCATCGCGACGTGCTGGCACGGCACCAGCCCATTGCCATCGTCAACAGTGTTGCCGAGTTGCGCGACCTGCTTCGATAGCGGCCATGCTCCGCGCACCCCCTTGAAATAAATATGCCCGGCCGCATGTCTTATAGTGTGTTAGACTGATAGCGTTAAACACATTGGGGGCGATCAGGATTCGACGCCGGTATCAAACTCCAAGGTGCATGTCGAGAGGGTATAGACTCTCGTAAATCAATCTATGCAACTTCTATAGTTGCCAACGACGAAAACTACGCACTAGCCGCTTAAGAACTAAGTAAGGCTAGCGGTCGCCCCGGGATGCCTGTAAACCGGTGTTTTGCGACTGTCATATAGAACAGGATCGCCAGTGGATCGCGCTCGACGTGAAGCGGCTAAAAGTATCGAGCTCGCCCAAACCACCCTGCTCGTCGGGTCGGCACGGGTTAACTTAATAGACGACGCTAAACATGTAGATCCAAGGACAGAGAGCTGGCGGACGGGGGTTCAAATCCCCCCGCCTCCACCAAACACCGCAGAAAGGCCACCCCACAAAGGTGGCCTTTTTTGCTTCTCCTGGCAGACTCATTACTCCGCCTTTGTTCACAAGCCTTGATCTAAATCGTGTTCTAACAACCAAATTTCACATACAATTCAGGAATAAACTTATTCCCGAATTGTATATCATGAAAATCAGTCCTGTCTTTTTGCTCGTCGGGCTATCTTTTGCCCTGGCGACTGCTCACGCGCAACAAAACCAGCCCTCTATCGAGCAGCTGCTGCAGGAGCCATTTCTGGACGATTACTATTCCAATGTAGTCTATGGCTACGAAATCACTACCAATACTCAGGATAATGCCAGTCGCTATGTTGGCAACAGCCTTCAGTGCAGTAATTGCCACCTGCAGGCTGGCACGCAACCGGACGCCTTGCCGCTTAATGTGGCAGGGATGTACCCCAAATGGCGAGCCAAGAACGGCAAGCGCAATGGTATTGGCCTGCGCATTCGAGAATGTTTTCTCTACAGTATGGATGGCATCATGCCACCGGAAGATGCTCCGGAAGTGCTGGCACTCTCCGCCTATGTCACTTACCTGTCACAGGGGCAGGTGATGGGCGCCGAACCCCCGGGCCGCGGCGTGCCCACGCTGCCCGATACCGGTTACGATCCCAACCCCGCCAATGGCCGCGCCGTTTATCTTGAGCAATGCTCAAGCTGTCATGGCGAAAGGGGCGGCGGCACGGCAGGCATGCCGCCAGTGTGGGGGCTGAATGCTTATAACAAGGGCGCGGGCATGAATGACATCCAGCAAGCCGCCGGTTTTATCTGGGCCAATATGCCACTGGGCAACGGCAAATCCCTGACTCACCAACAGGCACTGGATGTGTCGGCCTATCTGAATCTGCAGGTCCGCCCCGCTGACCCCAGAGACAGCAAGTTTCTTAAGCTACTGGAACAACTGATAAATTGATCAGACAACTGATTGCAGAGGCGACGCCTTCACTTAGCTGGAGAAGCCGATCGGGAAACTGGCGTGTGGAAGTGTTTGCTGGCCTGGTGGGCGCCATACTGGTGATTCCCCAGGGCATTACCTTCGCTTACCTGGCAGGTTTGCCGCCGGAGTACGGCCTGTATTGCGCCATTTTTGTTACGCTGTTTTGTAGTCTGCTCGGCAGTTCATCCATGATGAGTGGACCAAACACTGCTGTGGCGATTCTTATCGGTACTGCAGTTCTTCCGCTTGCCGGCCGCGGCAGCCCGCTGTATATCGATTTTGTATTCCTGCTTTGCCTGATGGTCGGCCTGATTCAATTGATGTTCTGGCTGGCGCGAGGAGCCCGCATTTTTCAATATCTGTCACCGGCATCAATTTCCGGTATTTCAGCAGGCGCTGGCTTCCTGATCATCATGTCTTCACTGGACAGCATGCTTGACCTGTCCACGTTCCAAACTACATTTTTCTACGAAAAGCTCTACGTCATCGCGAGTGACGCTGGAAATCTGGTTAACCCCTACAGTCTTGCCATCGGCCTGACTACTATAGCCAGCGGCTATCTTGGTAAACGGTACTCCCCTCGCTACTTTATTATCATTGCGGTAACCGCAGGTTATCTGTGCGGCGTGTTAGTCGCCTTTGTCTGGCCACAGCCAATTACCGAGCTGGAATACCTTGGCCGCATGCCGCTGGAGTGGCTGCCGCTGAGTATTCCCAATATCAACATCGAATATCTGATGATCAGTACAAAACTGATCCCTTATGCGATTGCCATCGCGTTTATCGGTCTGGCCCAGTCACTGGTGATTGTACGCGAACTGAAAATGGAGACTGACCAGGACATCAACCTGGACAAAGAAGTCTATGCTCAGGGTATGGCCAATTTTCTGGCTCCGTTTTTTTCCGGTTTTGCCGGCGCCGGCAGCTTTAACCGTACCCGGGCAAACCAGAGTCTGGGAGCCACAACGCCACTTTCCGGCATCACTGCTGCCGGGTTTGTGCTGATCCTCATCACGTTTCTTGGTCCCATCTTGACCTTCATGCCAATGGCCGCCATGTCAGGAACACTGTTTATCGTCGGCGCTAACATGATCAAGTGGCGGGATATAAAACATTACGCCCAGGTCCGCTCAGAGCTAATCATCTATTTCACCACCTTCCTCTGTATCATGTTTTTCGGCCTCGCAGCAGGCGTTGCCGTTGCGGTCGTCCTGTCTGTCAGTGTGTTCATGCTGCATATCAGTCAGTTGGAACTGAAGATGGAGTCAGCGAACACAGGCACCGTCCTCAAAGTAAAAGGCGCACTATTCTATGCGTCAGTGGCGCACCTCACAGAAAAATTTCACCGCCACCTTGATGGAGACCTCACCGTCGACCTTCAATACACGACTCATGTCGATCAGTCTGCGGTGGATTTCTTTATCCGCGAATCCAGACAAATGGCTGCTCAAGGCACCAAACTGACACTGCTGATCAACGACGAACAACGCAAGTTTCTTGAGAGACTTGGCGCAAGCAGCGAGCTTGAGCTGGTATCACTGTAACTTCCAGGATTCTTAAACCAACTGCCGCAACCGGAGAGCATCATGAAAAATAACGATCACAATAAAGTAGCACGTCGTCGCTTGTTGACAGGCATGAGTGTCGCCGCCGTCGCCGGGCTGGCTGTCAGCGCGGGCCCGGCTCAGGCGCAGCCAGCAACAGAGGGGTTTCAGCCAGCGCGCCATGACAAGGATGCGTGGCTGAACGAGCTGTCCGGCAGCCACCGCGTTTTTATTGATTCATCTACCATGGCAGGCGGCCCTGCTGGCCTCTGGTATGCGAACAATATGATCAGTGCCCATGAAGAAGAGTACGACGGCGAAGCGTCGGATTTCGCCATGGTGGTCTGTTTCCGGCACATGTCAACGCCCTATGGTTTCGACGATGGCATCTGGGCCAAATACGGCACCATATTCAATCGCAATGCCGACCCAGCGCCAACCCGCAACCCGCTAAGTACCCCCAGCGCATCCAATGGCCAGAACAGTATTGCCTCATCCGTGGCCCGAGGCGTTCATTTCGCCATTTGCGGCAGAGCCACCCGACGCTTTGCCATGGCCATTGCTTCCGCAACGGGCGGCAATGCCGATACAGTGTTTGCAGAGCTTACTGCGGGCGCAGTGCCCAACAGCCACTTTGTCCCGGCGGGCGTGCTGACGGCAACGCGGGCGCAGGAATATCGCTACAGCTTTCTGTACGCGGAATAGACTGGCTCACCGGGGAGCACTGACGTTCTATTCGTCGACGACGAATGGTTGTTTGACTCCCCTCCTGCGTGCTGGACCGCACAGACAGAATCTCGCTATGTCGCTAATGTGCTCCTGCTGTTCACCGACTTCCTCTAGCAAGACAGGAGCTTTATCATGAAATTGAAAACGACATTGATCGCCATTATCACGGGCCTGGTCATCATCTCCGGCACCGTCAGCTGCTCGGTCGCACGCGATCAACAGACAGTCGGCGCCTATATAGACGATGCAACTATCACAACACAGGTCAAGGCGCGCATGCTCAGTGACTCGGACGTCTCAGGCACCAGCATCAGCGTCGAAACGCTCGATGGCACGGTGATGCCTTCAGGATTCGCAACCAGCGCCACTGAGAAAGCAACGGCCGGGTCTATCGCTCGCGGTGTCAACGGCGTCACCGAAGTCAGGAACGAGATAGTCGTTCGACGGTGATGTCGCCACACCCTGACGGGAACCTTTGAAGAAGTCTCAGGGTTCCTTGCAGTGCTCTGCTGCCTGTTCTTCGATCTGCTTGATAAAAGGTGCCAGCATCCACTGCCGGGCTTTGTGATACAAAAGCAGAGTCGCTGTAACAACTACCAATACACTCCATTTGAGATAGATTCTAATGAACTCAGCCAGAGCAGACGGTTCCGTATATTGGGTCACAACCAGAGGTGCAAGATAAAACAGAGTGAAAGATAGAGTTATAGTGATCGGAAACAAGAAATTAAAAAGCGTCCTGTGACTTCCTCTGGCTGCCATACGGGACGCCTGTTGCAGTTGAAATCTCTTTGAAGTTTTTGCAGCGTTCAAAACAATAACCCCCATTGATTCTTATGATTTTTCGCAGCCCTGCGTGTGCCCCATGCGAGCCCTGAGCCAGGTTACTCAATTAACTCGACGCCTGACAGGACGACCCATCGTCATAGTAGGACCCACCTGGTCCCGAGGCCGAAGAGTAGCCAAACGACATCGCCAAACCCGCGCCAAAGCCAACGGCAGCTCCAACGACACCACCTACTGGACCGCCTGCGACCATACCCACGCCAGCGCCAATAACAGTAGACGAGTAGCTGATGGCCACATCCATCGGATCAAAGTCTGATCCGCCCGACACACAGAGTATTTCCTTCTCACTAAGAACTCTCATCTTGTCATACCTCTTTCGATTAACGCTCCCTGCATAAGTGTTATAGACTCTCCATGTGCTATCTGCCAATTTTCTAAAGACGGGAATGCCATTACATGCGCCGGGCCACCCTACTCCTGACCACTATGCTGGGACTGACCAGCCTGCCTATCCTCGCCCAGGAACAGGCCCGGCCCTTCGATCTGCAAGCCCATCGCGGCGGCATCGGCCTGGTCACCGAAAGCACGCTGAAAGCCTTCGCCAACGCCCTGGAACTGGGCGTCAGCACGCTGGAGCTGGATACCCAGGTCAGCGAGGACGGTTATGTGGTGGTTACCCACGACCGCCAGGTGCTGGCTCATCGCTGCCTGGACACCGGGCCGGCCACCGCCAATGACCCCGAATTTCCCTACGTGGGCAAGTACATCAAGGACCTGCACTGGGACCAGATACGCACGCTGGACTGTGGCACGCAGCGCGCCGAGGCGTATGCCGGCCAGCAGACCGTGCCGGGCGCTCGCATGGTGTTGCTCAGCGAAGTGTTTGATCTGGTTAAACGTTATCGTGCCTACGATGTCATGCTGAACATCGAAACCAAAGTGGAAGCCGGGGCACCGCAGGAAACCGCGCCGCGTGATGTATTTGTCGCGGCCGTCGTCGGGCAGATTCGCCAGCACCGGATGCAGCATCAGGTCAGCATTCAAAGCTTCGACTGGGCCACATTGATGCGGGTCAGCGAGCTCGCGCCGGAGCTGCCGATTGTGGCCCTGTCCAATGCGCAGTCCTTCCTGCAATGTGGCATGCCGGGGGCATCACCCTGGACCGGTGGCATCGACATGGACGATTTCGACTGCAACCTGCCGGCCGCCGCAGCGTCATTTGGCGCCGACGCCATTTCACCGGTCCACGGCTCGCCACAGAGCGGGCGAATCGACGATGCCGGCTACGAGGCCTTCACTACGCGTGAGATGGTCGAGCAGGCACATACACTGGGAATGACAGTGATCCCCTGGACCATCAATGACACAGCCACCATGGCACACCTGATCGACATAGGGGTTGATGGCATCATCACTGACTACCCTGACCGACTGCGCAGCGTCATGCAAATGCAGGCCATGCCGCTACCGAAAACTGCTGAAGCGCCAGTTACCACTACTTCTGATGACATCACTGAAACCGGCATCCTGACACTGCAGCAGCAGATGGCTGAAGGCAGACTGAATTCCGTGCAACTGGTTGACAGCTATCTGGCCCGCATTGAAGCCTATGATCAGCAGGGCCCGCAGCTTAATGCCATTCTGAGGCTCAATGACAACGCGCGCGAACAGGCTCGTGCATTGGACGCGGAGCGCCAGCGCAGTGGTCCGCGCAGCTTGCTGCATGGCATACCCGTGGTGATCAAGGACAACTACAACACCACCGATATGCCAACCACCGGCGCTTCGCAGGCATTGGCTGATTTTGTGCCCAATCAGGAGGCCACCCAGGTGCGCCTGCTGCGAGAAGCCGGCGCGGTGATCCTGGCCAAAACCAACTTACACGAATTTGCCTACGGCATCACCAGTGTCAGCTCGCTGGGTGGACAGACCCGTAACCCGTATGATCCGGCCCGGGTGCCAGGCGGCTCCAGTGGCGGCACCGCAGCCGCGGTGGCCGCCAGTTTTGCCGCCGCCGGCATGGGCTCTGACACCTGTGGCTCCATCCGTATTCCTGCTGCCTTCAATAACCTGGTGGGTCTGCGGCCGACCAAAGGTTTAAGCAGTATTTATGGGATCATGCCGCTATCCCATACTCAGGATGTTGCCGGCCCGCTGGCCAGAACAATCGAAGATCTGGCGATCGTGCTCGACCTGACCATCGGCTACGACCCGCTGGATGCTGATACCGCACTGATGCACCAGCACGACGCAATACAATTCTCAGCGGCATTGGGCACCGCGTCATTGCAGGATTTACGGATAGGCAAGCTGGACGCCTACCTGGCTGACGCCGAACCGGCAATCCGGGACTTGTTTCAACAGGCCTTTGCGCACCTGGAGTCACTGGGCGCCGACATCGTCGACATCAACATTCCCGACATGGCGACACTGATCAGCAATTCAGGATTGATTGGTCACGAATTCGAGACCGACCTGGACGTCTACCTGCAGACCTTTGGCAGCACGCAATATCCCGACCTGGAAGCCATAGTCGCCAGTGGACAGTATCATGCCGCGGTGGCCACGCTGCTGAGCCGCAGCGCGGCCGGCGAGCAGGACCCGCAACGTTACGCCGCAGCCATGGCCGCGCGTGATGACCTGAAAAGCGCCATCAACACCGTGATGGACTCACAACAACTGGACCTGATTGCCTATCCACCGATTTCCGCGCTGCCCGTGCTGATCGGGGAAAACCAGCCCGGCAACAACTGCAGCCTTAGCGGCAATTCCGGCTTCCCGGCGCTGTCCCTGCCGATTGGTTTCAGCGGCTCGGGATTGCCCATGGGCATGGAGTTGTTGGGTCGGCAGCTAAGCGATGCAGAGTTGCTGGCGCTCGGTTATGCCATTGAGCAGTCCTGGTCGCAGCGTCGCGCACCTGCCTCAACTCCGTGATACACGGCGCCTCACACGCGGTATAATACGCGCATGACAACTGACCTGCACCGTGCGCGTATCGACGCCGTCCTCCATGAAATCCAGCACAGTGGTGCCCGGCGCGTGGTCGACCTGGGCTGTGGTAATGGCGAACTGCTGGTGTGGTTACGCGAGCTCACACAGATATCCCGCCTGATCGGCATCGACATTGATGCCGCCGCTCTGGACGATGCGCGTGATGCGCTGAATATCGACTTGCTCAATCCGCCGGCGCAGCTCAAGGTCTGCCGCGGCTCGTTTGAAAACACCGACTGGTACGCAAAAGGCGTCGACGGAAAAATTGATGCCGCGATCATGCTGGAAACCATTGAGCATATTGAGCCGGGCCGCCTGTCACGTGTTGAGGACACCGTGTTCCGCGTGTTGCGGCCGCCACTGGTGGTCATCACCACGCCAAACAAGGAATACAACCCGATACATGGCATGGCCGATCACGAAATCCGTCATCCCGGCCACTACTTCGAGTGGACCCGGGCACAGTTCAGATCATGGTGTGAAGGCGTTGCCGGACGTCACCACTACACTGCACGTTATGCAGACATTGGCCAGCTGCACCCGGGCCTGGGTAGTTCGACGCAGATGGTCTGTTTTGAATCAAACCAGTGACAATTGAATATTGAAGCAGGTACCAAAATGCTCATCAGACGTCACTGACATATGGCCCCGATGATGTTCGGTGATGATGAAATAGGGGTATGACAGCCGATACTCGACCGGATACGACCCGTTATCCGACGTTGCCACAAAAAACGGCTCAAATATCTCCAGCTGCTCACTGGCAGCCAGTGGCTTGCCTTTATGCAGTACCTTGATCCACAGTGAGTCGAAGAACTGACCGATCTCGATATGTATACGAGGTGGCGACTGTTCGCCGTCTTTCAGCGCACTGGCCTTGAGCGCGTAGTACGCACTGCGGAGCACACGCGAAAAGGCCTGCTCCAGTTCGGCAGGGAAACACGACATTGGCGGCAGGTCATCGGCGTAGCTGCGACGAATCTCGATATCCCTGAAAGCCAGGCCATCACTGTCAGTAAACAGATCACTGGCCTGTTCGATACTTTGATCCATGATCACAGGAATATCAGCAACCTGTTTGGCATTGCTATGACTGCGGGCAAGATCCAGCAGGTTTTGCGAAATCGCCGTCGCCTGCTGAGCGCTCTGGCGCACAACCTCAACCTCCTGCAACAGCGCCGGCTGCACCGATCCCAGGTCTGTCGCCTCTATCTTGTCTTTGGCATCAGACACATGCTGCAAAATGGTGTTGATGGGCAGACTGATATCATAGGCCATGGCAGAAGCCAGTTCGCCCAGCGCAGACAACTTGTCGCGCTCCGCCACCTTATTCTCGGCATTCACCTGCTTGGTGATGTCGGAGATCAGAATCACAATTCCGGTGTCATCGGAGTCGCGCAGACGGTACAACGTGATGTCAAAACTGTACTGACCGCGCTGGGTATGTTTCAGGTGCAGCGTTTGTCCGGAGGTCAGTACACTGTTGACCTGCTCATCGGTCAGCGTGATGGCCGGGTACGCCGCCCACAGGTTTTTACCTGTGACATCAGCAAATGGCCGGCCAGTAATTTCTTCGGCAGTTTTGTTCCACTGGGTCACCTGAAGCTGATCATTGATACCAATCAGCATCACCGGCATGGAATTGACTATGCTGGTGATATAGGCCTCACGCTTGCGCAACTGCTCAGCAGTCTCCTCCAGTACCTGGGTGCGCCTGGCCACACGATCTTCCAGCGTCGCTTTGATTTCTTTTAGCGCCCGGTTCGAGCGACCTGCCCGCAGGTTGGCACGTACCAGGAAAAACAATACCACCAACAGAATCAGAATCAGCAGGCTGGCGCTGGTATTTGCGATGTATTGCCAGTTGGTGGTGCCGTCCTCGTCGCGGAATACGGCGAACATATCGGCGTACGCATTGATGCTGACGCTCAGTAATATGCCCAATGCCAAAATCTGTTTCATGAAATCTGTCTCTTCAGGGAACTGCTTAAGTCCTCAATTGTATCATGACAGGCAGGTTTGTCAGACGTTTCAGGCTCAGCGCTGCTCGACAGCGAAACTCATGCCCGCATGCTTTTCCAGCCGTGCAATCAGCAAGTCCTGCAAAGCTGCGCCTGGCGTCCAGATACCGCCTTTGGCCACATCCGGATGTTTGACCAGGCAGATAGCGGTTTCTGCAATCATTTTTGATGTAGTGCCATAACCGGGATCCATGGTGCCTTTAACGCTTGCCGCCAACGCATCACCGTGGGCATTTGAACCCACAAACAGCACATCAAACATGCCGCTTTCGCGCTCCTCCCGTGACGGGCCATCTCCAGGCTGCAGTTTGCTGGATGCCATTGAGTTGTCCGCAGCCACCGCTTTGGCCGCCGCCTCGCCCTTCTCCCCGGGCCCCGTCAGCAGCATTTCGTCATAGACAAAATCCTTGCCATAAGGGTGGCCCATCAGCAGATTCGAACGATGCACATTTTTGGTGTTGATGGTGGCCATGACAAACGGCGCTGACCAGCTGCCAATATCGGCGTCATGCACCGGTGCGAGTCCGGCAGGCTGATCAGGGCCGGTAAAACCTTCAGTTAACGCAAACGGACTGGCCAGCAATTCGCGCAATGATGGTTCAACCGCAGTGGCTGCCATCGTTGCTTTCAGACTGGCCAGCGTACCGCCGGAAAAACCGCCTTTCATACCGCGCACGCGCCCCTTGATCCGGGGCAGGACGGCGCCAAACGTTTCTCTGGCATGCTGTTGTAAAAAATAAACACCCAGTTCAAACGGGATGGAATCAAAGCCACAGGAGAACAAAATCCTGGCACCACTGGCCTTGGCAGTTTCTCCATGCGTCTGAATCATGTCATGCATCCAGTTGGGCTCGCCGCACAGATCCACATAGTCAGTGCCCGCGGCAGCGCAGGCGGCGACCAGCGCGCTGCCGTACAACTGATATGGACCAACAGTGGTCAGTACCACTTTGGTATCAGCGACCATGGCATCAATGCTGGCGGGATCCTCAGCATCGGTGATCACCAACGGAATAGAGTCAGGTATCCCCAATTCCTGTCGCACACGCGCCAGCTTGTCCTGGCTGCGGCCGGCCATCGCCCAGGCCACGTCGCCATCGGCGCCGTATTGTTGGTTGAGATACTCGCATACCAGTCGACCGGTAAAGCCGGTGGCGCCATAAACCACGATGTCCAGCTTACGTTCTGCCATCACTCTGCTCCCGCCTGGAAGTGAAATTTTCAGATTGAATCAGGTAAAACCAACGATGTCCTCATCCAGCACCGAGGCCAGCAAGGGACTGTCGGCGGCGCGCGCAAACGCATCGTCAATGGCCTGATAACGCTGCTGCACAACCTTGCGATAATTGGGGTGAGTAAAAATATACAGCTCGCCCTGACGGACCGCTTCCACGACGCGTTCCCCGACGACGTCGACGGCCAGACCATTGTCGATAATGGCCTGCATGCGCGCGGCGATGGCAGCGTCCTGTTCAGTGGCATCCTCCGCGTGCTGATAACCTGCCTGCCGGTTGCGCTCGGACAAATTGATGCGGGTCTGCACAAACGCCGGGCACAGCACAGATACCTTGATGTGATGCGGCTGAAGTTCGGCAAACCAGCTCTCCGACATGCCCACAACAGCGACCTTGGTGGCAGTGTAGGCACCCGCGTACGGCACGCCCACCATACCGGCCATGGACGCGACATTGATCAGCCAGCCTCCCTCGCCGTGCTGCTTGATGAGAGGCACCACCGTTTGTGTGCCGTAGATAACACCCATCAGGTTGACGTCGAGCACCCAGCGCCAGTCGCGCTCGGAAATCTGCTCCACGGTACCGGTGCCGCCGCCAACACCGGCATTGTTGACCAGCATATGGATGTTGCCGAAGCGTTCACTGGCCTGCCGGGCCAGCGCCTGCCACTGTGCAGGCTGGGTGACATCCATCACCACACCCAGTACCGGCACATCTTGCGCGGTCAAGGTGGCAACTGCTTTCTCCAGTTGCACCGGGTCAATATCACCGAGCACAATGTTCATGCCCTGAGCACCCATTGCCCTGGCGATACTGAAACCAATGCCCTCTGCGCCGCCACTGATGACGGCGGTTTTACCTTGGAACTCAGCCATCAAAGCTACCCTTTCACGCTGGTGATCAATCCCACAGGCTGCGTTTCTGCAGTTCGATGTTCATGGTCTGTCCGCTGGCCTGCTCAACGTGAATGGTGAAAGTGTCACCCTCCAGAGTGTATCCCAGCGAACGCATGCCGCCCTCTGTCACGGCATTAAAGTGCACATGGTTGTCCATGATCATGGCCAGCTCCATGGTGGTGGGCTCAGGCGCGCGGGGTTTGAAACCGGCATCAAACTGCTGCACATTCAACACCAGCGAACCGTCTACCTCTTCGATGGTTATCATTTCAAACATGCTGGTGCCGCCGTTACCGGTCATACGCACCATCGCAGCAATGGAGCCGCCCTCGGGCGCGATCCAGTTTTCTTCCAGCGTGTTCGGACCCAGGTTGCCGGCATAGTTGCCAGTCATCCATGCCAGTTGATCGATGGTAGCGGCCGGACCGGCAGCAAAACTGACGCTGGCCCCGAGGCTCAGCAGACCGGCGACAAAGACAGACTTGATGGTTGTATTCATGTTGACTCCCGTATTGATGATGTTGTTACAAATGTTTGTTCGGACAGTTGTTCGACTATTGTGCGTGATCGAAGCTTAGCATCACCTTAACGTAGTTTGACAGCCCACAAGCAAGTAATGCCATAATCGGAGGATTACCTGTAAATTCGACCCGCCACCCGGAAGATCTGATCCCGGAGACACTAGAGAGACCTGTTATGAATTATCGATATATAGGCAGCAGCGGCCTGCGCGTCAGTCCCATCTGCATGGGCACCATGAGTTTTGGCAGCTGGAGTGATGAAAAAGAGTCTTTCCGGATTCTGGACAAGGCCTATGAACGCGGCATCAATTTCTACGATACCGCCGAGGTCTACCCGGTACCGCCACGCAAGGAAACCGTTGGCATCACCGAGACCATCTTCGGCAAATGGATCAAGACCCGCGACCGCGATTCGCTGATCATTGCCACCAAAGTCGCGGGCGCTGCCTCAGGCTGGTTTGTACCGCCGATCAGACAGGGCCTGACCGCCATCGACCGTCACCATATCGAGCGCGCCGTGGAAGGCAGCCTGCAGCGGCTGGGCATCGACTATATCGATCTGTATCAGGTGCACTGGCCTGACACCGTGGTGCCGATTGATGAGTCCATGGACGCGCTGGACCGGCTGGTGGAGTCAGGCAAAGTGCGCTACCTGGGCACGTCAAATGAAAACGCCTACGGCCTGACCAAAGCCAACACGGTTGCCGAATACGAAGGCTACGCGCGTTTCCAGTCTATCCAGAACAACTTCTCGTTGCTCAACCGACGCTTTCTTGATGAGCTGGCCATTGTCTGCCGCCGCGAAAACGTGTCGCTGCTGCCCTACTCGCCAATCGGCGGCGGCGTGCTCAGCGGCAAATACAACAAAGAGACAGCGCCGCCCAACAGCCGCTTCGGTGAATACCTGCAAATGGATAATCCGCGACAACGCGCCATGGCAGACCGCTTTGTCAATGACGGCACATTGGCCTCTACCGCCCGTTATATAGACATCGCACGCGAGGCTGGCATGTCGCCAACCACGCTGGCCACCGCCTGGAGCATGAATTTTGATTTTGTTGCCTCCACCATCATCGGCGCCCGCACTGCGGACCAACTTGATGAATCACTGGCGGCCCTGGATGTGACGCTGAGCGACGAGATCATGAAACAATGCGACGCGGTGCACAAAGAGTTCCCTTACCCCATGGGCTAAACCAACACGAGACCTTTTGCATGACTATCTGGACCCGCGACACAACACTTCAGCAAATGGCCGAGAGCGCCAGGAACTCCGCCGTCACGGCGCTGGGCATCGAGTTCACTGACATCGGTGAAGATTACCTGCGCGGGCGCATGCCCGTTGATCACCGCACCGTGCAGCCATTCGGCATTCTGCATGGCGGGGCCTCGGTGCTGTTCGCAGAAACCCTGGGCAGCGTTGCTGCCAACCGCTGCCTGCGCCGCGATGACCAGGTCGCCGTGGGTCTGGATATCAATGCCAACCACATTCGCCCGATTTCCTCAGGCTGGGTGATCGGCACCGCGCGCGCGGTGCATATCGGCGGCACAACTCAGGTATGGGAAATAAAAATCGAAACTGAAACGGGTAAAACCGTGTGTGTTTCGCGTCTGACCATGGCGATCATCTCCCGACAGGAAAGTGCCCGACCGGCTGGCTGATGCGCCCTGGCCGCTGGTGTCAGTCTCTGAAATAAACCATTTGATGGGTGCTGGCCAGCAACTGTCGGTCTGCCGACCACACCTCGGCAGTCTGGTCAAAGTACCCGTTGCGGAAATTCAGCGCCCTGGCCGTCGCCAGCAGAAACTGCTCGCCCTGAGCAGCCAGCACGGCGCTGTCGGCATGGAAATAGGTGGTCAGGCTGACCGTGCCAATCGGCAACCGACGCTGGCGCCGGATAAATATGCGCGGAAAATAGCTGTCACAAATCGCTGACAACGATTGGAAATCCAGCGGCCGCGGGGGCTCATCGCGCACCCACAGGCAGGAATAGGAATTGTCCTGCTCGTCGCCACCAGCCTCTCCTGGCATCTCACCGTCCAGGTAGCGCATGTCATAACACTGCGTCCAGGTCGGTTTGCCAACGGTTTCCATTCTGGCCAGCGTTAATGGCTCAGGTACATTCTGCGGCGGTGTTGCTTCGTGCGCAGACCAGGTCTCCCGGCGGACAGCCGTGACC
Source organism: Pseudohongiella sp. (assembly GCF_011050365.1). GTDB lineage: Bacteria > Pseudomonadota > Gammaproteobacteria > Pseudomonadales > Pseudohongiellaceae > Pseudohongiella. Next base: position 297,863 of record NZ_DRFV01000016.1, on the reverse strand, counting down.
GCGGTAGCAAATGCCACCAGCTCGTCATTCTGTGTGGCCTGCATCAGCCAGTGCTGGGTGGAGCGGTTGGTGCGCACCGGCTGGGCCTCCACCAGAATCTCGCCATCGGCAATGGGCGCGGCGTAATTGACCGTCAGCGCAATCGGGTCTCCCAGCTTGTCCTCATGCTGCATCACTGCATTCAGCAACAATGCTGACGTCGTGCCGCCAAACGGGCCGATCATATTGGCATAGGCGGCACTGGTGTGCGCCCGGTAACTGCCTTTCGACTGCGGTTGCAGACTGATTGCGGTATCCAGCGGATGCATGGAGATCTCCTTTAGTGCCCGCTGTTGACGGTCAACTGCTTGTTAGCCGCCATCTCGCGGATAGTGACGATGGCGTCCCGATCCTGCTGGCGATACGCTTCCTTGAGGTAGTCATTGGCGTTGAGGCCGCCTTCAACCACGATGGCGTCGCGCCGGTAACGGAAGCGGACAAATAACCGTCCCGGCTCCGGCTCTTCAATCGCGGTGATACTTTCGGCGTGCATCGCCTGCGTACGACCATCTATCAGGGTCACAATTTCCTGCATCGGCACCAGCGTCACTTCATCACGCAGCTGCACTTCGCCGACCTCAATGTAACGCACAAACCGGTCGTCAGCATCCGGCTCCAGCGTGCAGCTGAGCGCAGGATTGAAGTGATCGGGATAACTTGCTCGATACACCAGCCCTTGCCACAAGACCTCGCGGCTCAGTGCAATCAAGTCCGGGTTCGTCAGATCATTGACCTCGATGATATGTTCAAACTCCAGTAACGCGGACACCCCTGACTCTCCTGAAAGCAATGCATTCAACTGATGGCAAAACGCAAGTCTAGCTGCCGGACACCGCCGCTGTACACCCAAATGTAAAGGAGCTGCATCCAAACCTGCACTGACATGCATCATATAACAACACAACACAATTATTGAAAGACAGGAGAATGACCATGTATGAAGAGTGGATCCCTATCGTGCTGTTTCTGTGCATCGCTGCATGTCTGATCGTATTCCTCTACCTGCGCCATCTTGGCCAGGTCCGCAAAATGGACACGGTACTGAAGCTGGCCGAGCATGGTGGCCAGGTCACTGACCAGATGCTGCAGTTGTTGGGCGAAAACAATAAAGCTGTTAATGACATGCGCAAAGGGCTCATCCTGATAGCGATCAGCTTGCCGGTGATTCTGGGTTTTATCGTGCAAGGTAACTGGACCGCCGCGATTTTTGTTGGCGGCATACTGTTGTGCGCAGGACTGGCGTATCTGGTAGTGATGAAATATGGTAACAGTCATCAAGGTGGTCGGCAGGAACTGGATTGACGGACACTGGCGTGACTGACAACGGGTCGCTGGAGGCGGGCCTGATTCTGCGAGCGCTCGGCGGTGCGGATGACAGGGCGTTCGGGCAATTGGTGGTCATGCATCAGAGCCGGGTGCGGGCGCTGTTACGCCGCTTGTGCGACAACATTCATACGGCAGACGATCTGGCCCAGGACGTTTTTGTCATTGCCTATCAGAAATTGTCTGATTATAGAGGTAAGGGGCGTTTTAGCGCATGGTTGTGCAGCATTGCCTACCGCCAGTACTTGCAGAACCACCGTCAACGGAAACGGGAACGTGACGTTCATGCCGAGTACGGAGCCTGGCAAGAACTGGCAAACGGCAACTCGACACCGGACGCAGACCCCATGCACATCGACCTGGAGCGTGCCCTGCTAAGATTGCCGGCGCCAGAGTCAGCCGCCATTACCCTTAACATGACGCTGGGATATTCTCACCGGGAAGTCGCTACCGTGATGCAACTGCCACCGGGCACAGTCAAATCGCACATCAAGCGAGGACTGGAGAAACTGAAACTGCAGTTATCCGCCTCCGCAGAGCACAACCCAGCGAGCGCTGGCAGGGAGAAACCAGTATGACCATTGATCTTGAGTCTCTGGAAGATCAACTGCGGCAACGGCCGCCCATTACCGACCACGGCTTCAGCCAGGCCGTCCTGCGCCGCATTGCCGCGCAGCGGCGGCGGCGTCAGCAAACGCTGCTGGCGCTATGGGCGCTGGCAATCATGGCGGCACTGATCGTTGCCACCACGCAGTTTGAGACCTGGGCGGCTCACTTGCAGCCGCTGACTTCAACGTGGGCCACACATGCCGGGCAAATGCTCTCCGGCACCTCATGGCAACTGGGATTAAAACAGCTCTGGCAGCCCTCCGGCGAGATGGTTGTGACCGGCCTTATTGCTCTGTTGCTGACCACCGTATTCGTGGCGGTCTGGGACTAGGCCTTTGAATTGACTACAACAACACGCCCTTTAAGGGTATGATCTCTCCTCAGCGCAGGTGCGACACTCAGTCTGGTACGCGGGCTTGCGCCCGGGAGAACGATGCTCATCAAAATCTACAGAAACATCAGACGCAATATTGCCGAAGACGGCCTTATCGTCAGTAGCTCAGGTTTTCTGGTCAAATCCATGGTCGGTAAAATAGATTTTTCCCGGCCACTGCGTATTCTGGAGATTGGCAGCGGGCGTGGCGCATTCACGCGCGAACTCATTCAACGCATGTGCCACCGGTCGCAACTGGATGTGTGCGAGATCAAAGCCAACTACAACCCCTGGATTGAACAGCTGATGTCCGGCAACCCTGACAAACAGGTGCAATTACATAATTGTTGTGTCACCGAATTGCTGACGGAAGCAGGTCGGTATGATGTCATCCTGTCGTCCCTGCCACTGAAGAACTTCGAGGGCATGAAGGACAACAATGCGTTTTTGCACAAAGTCATCGAAGCGCTCAGGTTCGGGCTCAGAGATGGCGGGATTTACCTGCAATATCAGTATTTCCGCAGCAACAAGGCAGACATTGAGTCGATATTCGGCAAACCCATGGATGACGTTGATTTTGTCGCCCTGAACATCCTGCCAGCGTTTGTGTACAGCATGACCAAGGGCCCCGTCGAACAACGTGCATAAAGAGAAGCTGGAAACCGTCAACTTTTTTGGTTTGTACACGTGGCTGGCCGTCGTGGCGATTTCGTTGTCGCTGTATTTTTTCTACCCCGACCTGTTCGCACCACAAAATATCCGGCAGTTTTTTTCCGATAACCTGGCGCTGGGGCTGCTGGGCTACTTCGTCATTTCGACGTTGCGCGGGTTCACCCTGATCCCGTCCACACCCATTGTACTCGCTGGCATTCTGGTGTTCCCGCCGTGGCCGCTATTTCTGGTCAATCAACTGGCGGTGTATTCCTCCTCTGCCATCGTTTATCTCATGGCCCGTCAGTTTCGCTTCGATCATTATTTCCATGCGCATTACCCGACCCAGGTAGAGCGCTTAACAGCCCTGCTGAAAAAACGGGAATTGATCGTCATCAGTGCCTGGGGATTCATCCCTGTCGTGCCCACCGACATGATTGTCTACGTATGCAGCGTCCTGCGAATCAAACTGTGGAAGACCTTGCTCGGCGCCTCCATTGGCGAGGGTATCATTTGCGCCATTTACATCTTCGGCGGCGCAGCCGGTCTGAGCGCCCTGCTTGAGTACTTCTGAAGCTGTCCTGAGCCCGCCTGATGATTGTGCAACGCCGCCGCAACGGGTACTCTTGGAGGTAAATAACAACACTAACAGGACACCACGACTATGACTTCACAGCGAATGACGTCACCGCGCAAGCAGCGACACCCGACCTTCAGATTGCCTGCCATGCTGGCCATCAGTCTGCTGCTGGCGACCACCTTCGGCCATGCCGATACCAGCTGGCCAACAACTGCCGATGGCGCCGAAGCTGCCGGCTTCTCTGTCGCCACCATCGACCGCCTTGATGCTGCCATGGAAAAAATCGTCGCCGACAATGACGTTGCCGGCATGGTCTGGCTGCTGGCCAAAGATGGTCAGATCGCCACCTACGACAGCGCCGGTTTTGCCTCCATCGAAGATCAGCGTGTGATGACCAAAGACACCCTGTTCCGAATTTACTCCATGACCAAGCCCATCACTGGTGTTGCCTTGATGATGCTGCATGAGCAGGGTTTGTGGGATTTCGACGACCCCGTCAGCAAACATATCCCCGAATTTGCCGACCTCGAGGTGGTGCTGAATTACGATGAGGCCGGCAATATCGAACTGGGCCCGGTAACGCGCCAACCCACGATGCGGGAGCTGCTGAACCATTCCGCCGGCTTCGGTTATGGTCTGAGTGGCAACGACCCGGTCAACGATGCTTTTCGCGAGCTGGAAGTACTGGCGTCACCGGATCTGAATGCACTGATCAGCCGGGTGTCCAACATCCCGCTGATGTATCAGCCCGGTGATGAATGGGTATATTCCGTTGCCGTGGATATACAGGGGTACATCGTCGAGAAACTGTCTGGCCAGCCCTTTGGTGAATTCCTGGCTGAACACCTGTATGCACCACTGGGCATGACTGACACTGCGTTCTACGTAAGCGAGGCAGACCGCGAGCGTTTCGCGGATGTTTACCGCTGGGATAGCGAACAAGGCAAATTGATGCGCAACCCGCCGCGACCGGATCGTCCCAGCTACCTTGATGCCGACCGGCTCGAATCCGGCGGTGGCGGCCTGGTGTCCACGACTCACGACTACGCCCGCTTTCTGCAGATGCTGGTCAATGGCGGCGAACTGGACGGCCAGCGCATTCTCTCGCCCGAATCAGTCGAGACCATGCGCACCAACAGTCTGCGTGACGGCTTGCTGCTGCGTGGTGGCGACAACCGCCCGGGACAGGCCGGACAGGGCTTTGGTGTCGATTTCGCCGTTATTTTCGACCCTGAGGCGGCGCGCTCGAAACAGGGCGAAGGCACCTACTACTGGAGCGGTGCGGCCGGCACCTGGTTCTGGATCGATCCGGTATACGATATGTTCTGGATCGGCATGATTCAAAGCCAGGGCGGCAACCGACCCGGGGCAGCCAATATGCGCCAGATAGCCATCGATATCATTTACGACGAGCTTAACAACTAAAACCAGACGCATACCTGCGCGGGGAAGAACAACAATGTCAGACAAACCTAACTGGCGCACGTTTATTGTCGCCTGCCTGCTGATCCTGGCCGGCTCGTTACTGGCGCACCAGATACAGACCGCCGGCAATATCGAAATCAAGGATGTACGCTTCACCGGCGCCAACGGCAACACCTTAAGCGCGTTGCTTTACATCCCCGACAATGCCACTGCTGATACGCCCGCGCCCGGCATTCTGGCGGTTCACGGTTACATCAACTCACGCGAAGTGCAGTCTGGTTTTGCTATTGAATTCGCCCGACGTGGTTACGTCGTGCTGGCGCTGGATCAGGCCGGTCACGGTTATTCGGATGCGCCTGCTTTTGCCAACGGCTTTGGTGGCCCTGCGGCGCTGAGTTATCTGCGCAGCCTGGATATTGTCGATACCAACAACATTGGCCTGGAAGGTCACTCCATGGGCGGCTGGACCGTACTGGCGGCAGCTGCCGCTGCGCCGGACGCTTACCGGTCCATGGTCCTGCAAGGCTCCAGCACCGGCAGTGGCATGGCACTGCCGGGGACGCCGGACTGGCCACGAAACGTGTCAGTGGTGTTCGCCCAATACGACGAGTTTGCACCGCTGATGTGGGAGGTGGCTGAAGGCCGGAATGCTGCCGACAGCACAAAACTGCAGGCCTTGTTTGGCACCAGCGCCCCAATTGTCGAGGGACAAGTCTATGGCAATATTGCTGACGGTAACGCACGGGTCTGGCAATCACCGCCGGTGACGCATCCCGGCAATCACCTGTCGCACGCGTCAATCGGACACGCCATCGACTGGTTTGCGCAAACGCTGGAAGGCGGCAATCCCGACGCGGTCAATGACCAGATCTGGTTCTTCAAGGAAATCGGCACCCTGATTGCACTGATCGGATTTGTGATGCTCATGCTGGGCAGTTTCAACGTATTGCTCCTGACCCCTTATTTCAGTCGGCTCATCTCTGCCAACAGCCCGTCAGCGTATGTCCGCCGCACCGGCAAATGGTGGGTTGCCGCCATCATCTCCGCCATCATCCCGGTGGCCACCTTCTATCCTGCCATGGGTTGGGGCGCTGCCTTGCTGCCAGCCTCAGCATGGTTCCCGCAAGCCATTACCAGCCAGATTGCGGTGTGGGCGGTAGTCAATGGACTGATTTTCACTGCGCTCGGATTCATAATTCGTACGGGCAAATTGACGTATTCCCATCAACTACTGCCATCCATTAGCATTGCTCTGCTAACGGTAGGCATTGCCTATGTATCAGTACTGGCAGCAGACTTCCTGTTCAAGGTCGACTTCCGCTTCTGGTTCGTCGGCGTCAAGGCCATGAGCCTGGATCAACTGCAGATCATGCTGGTCTACCTGATACCTTTCACCGTGTTTTTTGTGCTGGCTCTGCGCGCATTACACAGCGGCCTTTCGGTTGCCAGCGACCGGCCACTGCTTCAGTACTGCAGCAATTCACTGGCGCTTATGGGCGGCTTTCTGTTGTTCCTGATTGCTCAGTACAGCAGCCTGTTTACACGCGGCGTGCTGATAACGCCCGGTGAGCCACTGAACACCATTGTTATGATACAGTTTGTGCCCATGTTGCTGATCGTTGGCATTGTCAGTACTTACACGTATCGCCGCACCGCCAGCTATCTGCCCGGCGCTTTTGTCAATGCGCTGTTCGTGAGCTGGTATATTGTTGCCGGGCAAGCTACCCAGTTCGCCGGCTGAGCCACAAAAAAACAACCCAAGGACAGTAAAATGGAAGGTCTGGTTACGTCACTGAACAATGTTATCTGGAGCAGCGCACTGGTTTTTTTGTGCCTGGCCGCCGGCCTGTTTTATTCGGTGTTGACGCGGTTCGCGCAATTGCGCCATTTCCGCGAAATGTGGCGCTTGCTATTTCAGGGCAACGAATCCGAACAGGGTATTTCATCGTTTCAGGCGCTGGCAGTATCTCTGTCCGGGCGAGTCGGGGTCGGCAATATTGCCGGGGTTGCAGCAGCCATTGGTTTTGGTGGACCGGGTGCCGTGTTCTGGATGTGGGTGGTTGCGTTTCTGGGCGCCAGCACAGCCTACGCCGAATCAACACTGGGTCAACTCTACAAGGTTGAGGAAGACGGACAATACCGGGGTGGCCCTGCCTACTATTTTGAGCGCTGCCTGGGACAACGATGGCTGGCGGTCATGTTTGCGCTGGCTGCAATCATCGCCTGCGGCATGTTCCTGCCCGGCGTTCAGGCCAATGCCGTGGGCAACGCCGTCGCCCAGGTCTTTGGCGAAGGTACCATGGTAGTGACCGAGTTCGGTGAAGTCGGCTCCAACAAACTGGTCGCACTGGCCGTCATCCTGATGATCCTGGCCTTCATTATTTTTGGTGGCATCAAACGTATCGCACACTTCACCCAGATTGTCGTGCCATTTATGGCGCTTGGCTACATTGTCATGGCGATGATCATCATTTTCCTGAATCTGAGTCAATTGCCCGGGGTCATCGGCATGATCTTCAGTGACGCCTTCACCGCGCAGGCCGGGTTCGGCGCCGCTATCGGCTGGGGCGTTCGCCGCGGTATCTATTCCAATGAAGCCGGCCAGGGCACCGGCCCGCATGCGGCATCCGCCGCTGAGGTTGACCACCCGGCCCAGCAGGGCCTGGTGCAGGCGTTTTCGGTTTACGTCGACACCCTGTTTGTGTGCTCGGCAACCGCTTTCATGATTTTGATCACGCAGCAGTACAACGTACAGGGCACGCTGGAAGTTGGTCAGTTCATCGTACAGAACGTTGATGCCGGCACTGAAATCAACTCGGCGGCATTTACCCAGTTGGCACTGGGCAGCGTCTTCGGCAGTTTTGGACCGATGTTTGTAGGGATATCGCTATTTTTCTTTGCCTTCACTACCATCCTGGCGTACTACTATATCGCCGAGACCAACACCGCGTATCTCAATCGCTATTTCAAGGCCAGAATACCGCTGGTGCTAGTGAAGTTCCTGATCATGTTTATGGTGGCGTATGGCATGGTCAACAATGCCGGTTTCATCTGGACCATCGGTGATATTGGCGTCGGCCTGATGGCCTGGATCAATATTGTCGGTATCCTGGCGATCTATTTCGTCGCCGGTCCGGCGATTGCCTGTCTGAAGGACTATGAGGAACAACTGAAAAGCGGCAAGCCGATCACCTTTGATCCGCGCAAACTGGGCATCAAGAATGCCACCTTTTGGGAGAAGCGCCACGACAAGGCACAAGGTGCGACCCAGGGCAGCAGCCAGGACAGAGACAGCATCGCGGATTAAACGCCGTTGCGCTGTTCCTGTCAGCCCAGGTAGCTTTTGAAACCATCGAGCAGCATTTGCACCGAGATGGTCACCAGAATCATGCCCATGAGGCGCTCGATGGCTTTCAGGCCACGGGCGCCCAACAGCTTGTAAAGACGCTGCGACAGTAACAGTATTGCTGCGGTCAGCGTCCAGGCACCCATCAGCGCCAGCAACCAGTCACCACTGCGATCAGGCCCGGTTTCCGCCAGCAGTACCAGTGTCGCCAGCACCGATGGCCCGGCAATCAGGGGCATTGCCAACGGCACAATCAAAGGTTCACCCTCACTGCCATCATCTCCCATCACGCCGCCGCGCGAGGGGAAGATCATGCGAATGGCAATAATCATCAATACCAGGCCACCACCTATCGATATGGCTTCCCGTGACAAGCCCAGCACCGTCAGAATGGTCGGTCCGGTGAACAGGAACAACAGCATGATACCAAGCGCGATCAGCAATTCGCGGATCAGGATACGTCGGCGGCGCTCAGGCACAACCCCGGAAAGCACACTGAGGAATATCGGGATATTGCCCAGTGGGTCCATAATCAGGAACAGGGTGACAGCGGCGGCAAACGTTTCCATAGTGATCAGACCCGGATGGTTTCAGTGTTTATACGCCCGGCATCATACGCGTTTTCCGGCCTGAACTCATCCTGACGCTGCAGGCGCATCCGGGGTTTCCTCAGAAACTGACGGTTTGCTGGAGTAAGGTTGCCCCGCTCTCATCACGAATGGACATGTCCAGCACAGGGGAGTCGCCGGACCAGTCCACCTCCAACAGACCATAATTGGCCACAGCAAACGCTTCACCTACACGGTGACGATTGGGGCTGATGGCGTGCCATTCCTCAGTCAGACCTGACGATGTCAATTCCACCAGCGCATATGGCAAACCGGCATCATCAATACGACTGACCTCGGACCAGTGCGTATCACCGGAAATAATCACCGTGGGTACCCGCGGCGCAGCCTGCAACAGCTCAAAAAAACGCTGCCGCTCGGCTGGAAAGTTAGCCCAGCTTTCCCAGCCGGTAAAATCTGCCAGTAGCTGGATGCTGGATCCGATGATACGCAGGTCGGCCGCCACCTCAAGCTGTTGTTGCAGCCACTGCCACTGAGTCTCTCCCAACATGGTCGCCGCCGCAGACAAATCGGCATCGTATGGTCCCATATCCTGTGCCAGGCGCGCCTCACGCTTGGCCGTGTCTTCTATTTCAACCAACGACGTGCGATTCCAGCGCAAATCCAGCAGGATAAGCTGTACTTTCTGACCCGCCTCACCATACTCATACGCCGTGTAAATGCCGTCCGGGCGCGAGCGCCGTACGGAGTCTTCAGGCTCATTCCAGAAATCCAGCATGACCTGCCGCGAGGCCTCCTTAGCCGGATACTCAATGCCGCCATCATTGACGCCGTAGTCATGGTCATCCCAGATGGCGACCACATCGGCCTGTTCACGCAAACGCCGGAAGCCTTCAACGGCGCCCAACTGCTCGTATTTGGATTGCAGTACGGCGGGATCTTCACTGTCCCCGTAAATGTTGTCACCCAGAAACACAAACACTTCGGGAGCATCCGCCAGTACCGCTTGCCATATCGGTTGCGGCCTGTCCTGATGCACACACGAGCCAAACGCGATGACCGTGCGACTCTGTGCCGAGGTCTGTGACGACATTGTCATCGCCAACATCAAACCCAGTACCACTGTGCCTGCTCTTGCAATACTTATTGTCACGGTAAGAACTCCTTCATCGGTGCGACCATGGCGTCATTGTAATCCCGGTAGTCCTCGCCGAGCCACTGCATCAGGGTCGCGGCAATAGCATCGGCAGTGAGACAACTGTCAGGCACAATACAATTCCTGCCAGCGAAGACAACCAATTGTTATCAGTATCACATTTTCTGCGGCCCGGATGGGGCCAGACAAGATCGGCAGCATAAACATAACTGGCAGCCGGGTTTTCATTTTTTCTCCTGCAATCATGACAAGCCATGTCGGCGTGTCGGAAAAAAAAGGCCCGCAGCTAACACTGCAGGCCTTTTTGTTTAGCCAATTGACGTCGCTCAGAAGTCGACTGTCAGGGTTGCCGTGGCAGTGCGCGGTGGGGCGATCCAGCCACCCCAGCCACCGGCAACACCACCGATGTAGGACTTGTCGGTCAGGTTGGTGACGTTAACCTGAAGACTGGCACCTTTCAGGCCCTCCAGGTACTGATCAAGATCAACGCCGACATACAGATCAGCGACGCCATACCCGTCAATACGCGTGATATTGGCAGCATTCAACCAGCGGTCGCCAACGTCTTTGTAGGTCAGGCCGGCAGAGAAATTGTCACGGCGCCAGTCTGCGGAGATGACAAACATGTCTTCAGCAGAACCAAACACGGTATTGCCCGGGAATACACCCAGCAGCGTGTTGGCAGCCGGGTCCGGGGTGCCAATATAAGTGGAATCGTTCTTGGTGTAGGAGAAATACAGACTCAATGTCTCAGTGACCATTGCCTGTATCGCGGCTTCCACGCCCGATGACTCAATACCACCGACGTTGACATAGGCACCATCGCTTTCACCCAGGTAATCGATGCCGTCAGTAGAACCTTCCGGAATGTAGGTGATACGGTTGGCGAACTCAATATCGTAGTAGGTCAGGCTGGCGTTGAACATGCCGCTGGTGTAACGCAAACCGATGTCCATGCTGTCCGCAGTTTCCGGTTCCACTGAATCCAGCGCCGTCTGGTTGGCTTCCAGTACACCATCCTTGATGGAGGAGAAACTTTCGGCATAACCCATAAACGCTTCCAGGCCATCCACCGGCAGGGTATATACCAGACCACCACTAAGCAGCACGTCAGAGTCGGAGTTGACGGAAGCCGTTCTCAGCCCACCCTGATGCTCGTCTTCACGATCAATATCTACCAGGTATTGTTTGGCACCCAGGCGTGCAGTCAAAGGACCTGCAACAATGGTGTCCTCCAGGTACCAGGTCATGGTTTCCTGCGGGAACGTGCGATCGTACTGAGTCCAATATGGCACATGGTTGAAGTTGGCGCTGGTCCTGGAATCTATGACCTTTAACCAGTCGCGCGACTCGTTACGCTTGTTGTCTTCATACCAGAAACCGCCACGCAGGGTGTTATCAAACTGACTGAGCTCCTGCATCCAGGAGAAGTCAGCGACAAAGCCGGTGCGCTGCTTGTCATACACGGTGTGACGATAGGAACTGACCGGCACCGCGCCGGCGGGGAAACAGGCTGGATCGTAAGCGGGACCGGCCCCACCATAAGGGAATACCAGCGAGCTTTGACAACCCGGCGTGGGCTGCAGCGCACGACCCGAAGCATCCACAAAGGTAATGGTTCCCAGCGGGCCGCCGCCCAACACTGGCGCACCGGTGTTCAGTTCTGAATTAGGGTTGCCGGCACCGTCGTTACGCACGTCAACGATGTAAGGCGGGATCCAGTCACCGCGGCCACTGTTATCATGGTGATAAACCGAGGTACTGAAATCGATGCCCGACACCTCAAACTCGGCTTTGGCATACGCCAGCAGGTTCTTGCGCAGGGTCGACCAGGCGCGACGATACAGCTGATCAACGTGGGGGATGCCCGTCCAGTTTCCGGTCAGACGGTCCCAGGTCGGATCTTCGATAAATTCCTGCGGTGTAATGCGCTGATAGTTGTCTTCATGGGCATCATCGTAGGAGATGTAGCCGGTCAGTTCGACATTATCGTAGTAACCCTTCAGTTTTGCAGCAATATGATCACGATTGGATTCACCGGACCCATCAATCCATGAATCAATGTCTGAACCGGACATGCTGATCCAGGCAAAGGTGTTATCCATGATCTCACCGGTGTTATAGCGCACGAACACCTTGCGCGCGTTGTTATCGCCGAAGGTGGTGGAGGCGGTCAGACCCGCTTCCCGGGTCGGGTCTACACTGCGGAAGTTCATGCTGCCACCCAGCGCTTCGTGCGACCAGGAGGCGATATCAGAAGTGCCCTGCACGACGTCAACAGCAAACAGGTTTTCCGTGTCCAGGAAGCGGTTGGCCTTGGAACCGCCACCGTAGTTGGAGTTACCATTGGGAATGCCGTCTATGGTCATGCCCAGTTGCTGCTCATCCAGACTGACCTGAAAACCGCGGATGCTGATGGTTGTGGACCAGTCATCACCGCCGAAGGCATCGCCTTCGTTTACCAGTACGCCAGGGATATAGTCTATGGCACCCAGCACGCTGGACGCTCCGGATACCTGTTTAAGCATTTCTTCACTGACGGTGCTGCTGGCAAAGGTGCGCATTTGCGACGTTACGACCATTTCTTCCACCGCCGGCGCGTCCTGAGCAATTGCAAACGGCGCGGCCACCAGGCCGCCGATCGCCAGACAGACGCCACGATACAATTTTTTGGTTGTCATTAGGTAAAACCCCAGATAGTGTATTCGGAGCGGGTACTATAGGACCTGTCTATAACAACCGAACGACAGTTCGATAACACTTTCATAACAATAATGTGACAGTGCGACGTCCCGGAAAAGGAGACTCCATGGGGGCAAATGAAGACAACGCAAATCACTCCGGCCGTCTACTGGTGCTGGATGATGACATCAATGTCAGCGCGACCATCTGCGCGATTGCGGACCGGGCCGGGTTCGAGACCCAGGCGACCACAAAAGCGGAAGAGTTCTTCCAACTGGTCATGGACTGGCAACCAACCCACCTGATTGTCGATCTGGTAATGCCTGAGGTGGACGGCGTGGAAACATTGCATCGCCTGGCACTTTCCGGTCATCAGGGCAGTGTCATTGTCACCAGCGGCCTGGGCGGGCGCGTGCTGGAAGCAGCCAGCCGGGCTGCCGAAGAAAACGGTCTGAGAGTCTCCGGCGTCCTGCCCAAACCGTTCACTCCGGCCAAGCTTCGCAGTTTGTTGCATCAAGAGCCGGGCGACCAGAAACCACCAACGGCAACCGTTCAGTATGTGTCTCCGGTCAGCGCTGACATGCTGGCAACGGCGCTGGCGCAGAAGCAGCTTTGCGTGCACTATCAACCTAAAATCGAGTGCACGACAGAGAAGGTCGTAGGTTTTGAAAGTCTGGTACGCTGGGAACACCCCGAACGCGGCATGATATTTCCCGATCAGTTTATCACCCTGGCCGAACGCCACGGCCACATCGCCGAGCTCACGCGCCAGGTCTTTGACATGAGCCTGGCCTGGTTTGCCGCCAATTTCCTGGAAACCGACCTGAAGCTGGCAATCAATATGTCTCCGATCGTGTTGGCCGACGCGCAATTTCCCGTGTGGATCAAACAGGCCTGCGAGCGTTACGGCGTCGCGCCTTCCCAGATTACCCTGGAGATAACCGAAACCAGCAGCATGGAGAACCCGGTCGCCTCGCTTGAGTATCTGACACAGTTCCGTATCAAGGGATTTAATCTGTCCATTGATGACTTTGGTGTGGGGTACTCTTCGCTGGTCCAGCTGGCGCGCCTGCCATTCTCCGAAATGAAAATCGACAAGATGTTTGTCATGTCCGCATCCAGCTCGATCGAGTCACAAAAAATCGCCACCGCCGTGATTGGGCTGGCAAACGCGCTCGATCTGAATGTCACCGCGGAGGGAGTGGAGGACGACTGGACACTGCAGTTTCTGTGCGACCTCGGCTGTACTCATGCTCAGGGCTATCACATCGGCCGGCCAATGGCGCCGAAGTTAGCACTGCAATGGCTGCATGATAGAGAAAAACGCCCGTGATTTTATTATGAGCCATCAAGACACCCTCAAGATGAGTGAGCTATTGAGAATCGCCGGCGCTGCCGCCAAGCTCGGGGGCTGGAGCCTTGACCTTGTCAACAATAAGATGCATTGGTCGCCGGAAACCCGGGCCATGCACCAGGTCCCGCCCGACTACCAACCTACCCTGGCCACGGGAATGGACTTTTACGCGCCTGAGCATCGCGAGCGGATCCGCGTGGCCGTCGACAAATGCATGACGGATGGCACGTCGTTTGACGAGGTGCTGCAAGTGATCACAGCACAGGGCAAACGTCTTTGGGCGCGCGCCATCGGAGAGGCGGTGAGGGACGACGACGGCACCATCATCGAGATTCACGGGGCGTTTCAGGATATCTCGGAGCTGATTGCCGCACGCGAACGATCCGAATCGCTGTCCCGACAGTTGCAACAGACGCTTGAAAACATCAGCGATGCTTTTATGCTGATCGACCATGACTGGCGTTTCGGTTTCATGAACACGCAGGCGGAGATCCTGCTGTTGCGACGCAAAGACGATTTGCGAGGCAAACATATCTGGGACGAATTTCCTGCCGCGCGTGACACCAGCTTCCGTCACAATTACGAGCTGGCCATGCGAGAACAACGTACCACGCGTTTCACCGAGTTTTATCCGGAGCCGCTGAACGCATGGTTTGATGTCAGTGCCTACCCGACACAAGATGGACTCGCTGTATACTTCCGCGACGTCACCGAGCGCGTGGCCAGTGAGGAGTCGTTGCGTATCAGCGACGAGCGCTTCAGCCTCATTGCCAAAGCGACCAACGATGTTATCTGGGACTGGAGTTTTGACACAGACATCATGTGGTGGAACGACAACCTGCTAACGGTCTTTGGCTATGATCCGTATGTGCCGGCACCAGACTACGTATCCTGGACCAACAAGATTCATGACGATGACCGCAGCCGGGTACTTGATGGCGTCAGGCGGGTGCTTGATAGCAGCACCAACAGTTGGCACGATCAATATCGTTTCATGCACGCCGACGGCTCAACCCGAATTGTCAGTGATCGCGGATTTGTCATCCGGGACGCCGAAGGCACGCCCATGCGCATGGTGGGTAGCATGATGGATATAACTGAAAGCGTCGCCATGGACGAGCGCCTGCAACAGGCCCAGAAACTGGAAGCGGTGGGACAACTCACGGGCGGGGTCGCTCACGATTTCAACAATCTGTTGACTGTGATTCTTGGCAATGCCGAGCTACTGACTGAGCAACTCAGCGACCAACAGCAACTGCGTCTCCTCGCCGAGATGACCGCGACTGCCGCCGAGCGTGGCGCTGAACTGACCAACCGTTTGCTTGCTTTCTCCCGGCGACAACCGCTTGATCCGCAGAACGTCAACATCAACAAGCTCATCCAGAACATGGACAGCCTGTTGCGCCGCACCTTGCAGGAAAACATCGACATCGAAACAGTATATGCGGGAGGACTGTGGTTGTCGGAAGTTGATCCGGGACAACTTGAGGGCGCCATACTCAATCTTGCCATCAATGCCCGCGACGCCATGCCGGCAGGCGGCAAACTCACCATTGAGACCGGCAACGCCCAATTGGATCAGCATTACGCGGACGGTCACGACGAAGTTCTGCCCGGCCAATATGTGATGGTTTCCGTGTCTGACACCGGCACGGGCATGACACCGGACGTGCTCAAAAAGGCGTTTGAACCCTTCTTCACTACCAAACAGATCGGCAGGGGCAGCGGCCTGGGCCTGAGCATGGTGTTTGGTTTTACCAAACAAAGCGGTGGCCACGTCAAGATCTACTCGGAAGTCGGCGAAGGCACTACAATCAAGCTTTACCTGCCGCGCTCCGTGTCCACAGACGACGGCGTTTATGAAGGCCACCTGACACCTGCCATTGAAGGCGGCACGGAAAATATCCTGCTGGTCGAAGACGACCCTCTGGTCCGCGAACATGTCAGCAAAGAACTCAGGGCGCTGGGTTACCGCGTTAACACTGCCAGCCATGCAGACGAGGCTCTGAATATTCTTAAGCAATTGAGCGATATCGATTTGCTGTTTACCGACATTGTCATGCCGGGCACCATGAATGGCCGCCAGTTGGCTGAACTGGCTTGCCAATTGCGACCGGGCACCAGGGTACTGTTCACCTCCGGTTACACCGAAAATGCCATCGTTCATCATGGTCGCCTGGATCGAGGCGTGCATTTGTTGAACAAACCCTACCGCCGCCAGGAACTGGCGGCCAAGGTCCGCAAGGTGCTCGACGAACCCAATACGGAACACTGATCACCACGCGGAAATGGTTGTAAAAAATTCCCACAAGACATCAAACCTGATACCCTGAGATCTTTCACGGGAGGCCATTGCTTGACTCAACCACTGGTAGTCGATCTTGACGGTACGCTGATTCACACGGATATGCTGCACGAATCGGCATTGAAAGTGCTGCGTGAGCAACCCTGGGCGACGTTATTGATACCAGTCTGGCTGGTGCGAGGCAAAGCGGTGCTCAAACAGCATCTTGCCGACCGGTCGCGGTTCGACCCGGGCAGCCTGCCGTACAACGAAGAGTTACTGACCTGGCTGCGGCAACAAAAAAATGCCGGCCGCAAGCTGATTCTGTGCACCGCCTCGCACCAGTCGATCGCGCACGCCATCGCCGATCATTTGCAGCTGTTTGATGAGGTCATGGCCAGCGATGGCACAACAAATCTGTCCGGCCTCAATAAAGCCGACGCGCTGACAGCGCGCTTCGCCGAGACCGGCTTTGTTTATGTCGGCAATTGCGACAAGGACCTGCCCGTGTGGACGGTGGCCCACAGTGCCGTGGTGGTGAATGGTGTTGACGGGCTAAGCGACAAGGCTCGCGCCGTGTGCGATATCGAACATGAGTTTCCGCTACGCCCTCGCGGCCTGCTCGCATGGCTTCACGTGATCCGTGCGCATCAGTGGCTGAAGAACTTCCTGTTGTTTATTCCCCTGATCGCCGCCCACAAATTCGGCGACCTCAGCACCTGGTTCACGCTGATGCTGGCCTTTGTGGCCTTCAGCCTCTGCGCCTCTGCGGTCTACATTACCAACGACCTGCTGGATCTGGAAAGCGATCGCCTGCATCCGCGAAAACGCTTTCGCCCCTTTGCCTCCGGTCTGATACCGGCCTGGCAAGGTGTGTTACTGATGCCAGTGTTACTCGCTGTGGGACTGGCTACGGCCTTCTGGGTCAATGTCGCCTTCCTGCAGTGGTTACTGGTGTATCTTGCCCTGACCTGTGCCTACTCCTTTGGCCTAAAACGCCTGATGCTGGTCGACTGCCTGACCCTGGCCATGCTTTATACACTGCGCATTATCGCCGGCACCGCTGCCGCCAGCCTGGATCTTTCTTTCTGGCTACTCGCCGAATCGGTGTTCCTGTTCCTGTCACTGGCTTTTGTCAAACGCTATGCCGAACTGGCGCTGCAATCACAAAATGGCGAGAACAGGGCCCACGGTCGTGGTTATTACACAAGCGATGCGCCACTAATCCAGACACTGGGTGTGACCTCGGGTTACGTTGCCGTGATGGTGCTGGCCCTGTATCTGAACAGCGAAGAAGTGCTGGAACTGTATCGCAACCCGACGCTGGTCTGGGCCGCAATTCCTTTCATGTTGTTCTGGGTAAGCTGGATGTGGATGCAGGCCAGCCGCGGCAACATGCATGACGATCCTCTGGTGTTTGCGGTCAAGGATAAAGCCAGCCTGCTGGCCGGACTCGGATTCGCCGTGGTACTTGTGATTGGGTCGGTAGCCTGAACATGAGAGGTCAATCGCTGTCATGAAAATCACATCCTGGGGGCGCCTTCGCCATGAGCAACATAACGCCATCGCGATCACGAATCATCGCACCCTGTCAGCCCAGATACAGCACAGCGCACCTGGCATCAGCTATGGCATGGGCCGCAGTTACGGTGACATCTGCCTGAACCCCGACGGCTGGCTTTGGCAGACCCGTGGTATGAACCGCTTTATCAGTTTTGACCAGGACACCGGATTGTTATCCTGTGAAGCCGGGGTGATTCTCAAGGAGATCCAGGATTGCCTTGCGCCTCGCGGCTGGCTGCTTCCGGTGACACCCGGCACTCAACTGGTGACGGTGGGTGGCGCCATTGCCAACGACGTGCATGGCAAGAATCATCATGTCATGGGAACGTTTGGTGAACACGTCACCGGCTTCAGACTGGAAAGAACAGACGGCACAACACTGGATTGCAGCCGCGAACACAACGCCGACATGTTCCGCGCGACCATCGGTGGCCTTGGCCTGACTGGTGTCATCAGTCGCGTACAACTGCAGTTGCGTCGCATCGATAGCCCCTGGCTGCTGACAGACACCGTCGCCTTCAGCAGTCTGGATGATTTTTTTGCGCTGGCGGATGACTCCGAAGCAGACTGGGAACATACCGTATCGTGGATTGACTGCCTCGCCGGACCACAAACGCGCGGCATCTTCATGCGGGCAAACCACGCCCGGGCTGAGGACCTTGCGGCCATGCCGGAATACCGGCAGGCGGGCGGCAAACCCCCGCGCAGTGCAGGCATCACAATGCCGCTAACGCCGCCGGTGTCTCTGGTCAACAAACTCAGCCTGCGCGCCTTCAATGCCGCTTACTTCGCCATGAACGCACGCAAGGCCGGCGCCGGTGTTGCACACTACGAGAGTTTCTTCTATCCGCTTGACAAAATTAACCACTGGAACCGGATGTACGGGCGCCGTGGTTTTTACCAGTATCAATGCGTGGTGCCGCGAACCACGGCACGGCAGGCGATCGCCGATATGCTGGCCGTTATCGCCGCTGCCGGAGAAGGGTCATTCCTCGCCGTGTTGAAGACCTTCGCCGACCGACCAGCCGCCGGCCTGCTGAGCTTCCCAATGGAGGGCGCCACTCTGGCCCTGGATTTCCCCAATAAAGGGGCGCGCACCGCGCAACTGTTTACCCGCCTGGACGAGGTCGTAACGCAGGCTGGCGGTCGCCTCTAC
Organism: Pseudohongiella sp.; assembly: GCF_011050365.1. GTDB lineage: Bacteria > Pseudomonadota > Gammaproteobacteria > Pseudomonadales > Pseudohongiellaceae > Pseudohongiella. Next base: position 278,753 of record NZ_DRFV01000016.1, on the reverse strand, counting down.
GCCGCCAAGGACGCGCGCATGTCAGCGCAGATGTTTGCCTCGGCGTACCCTGCATTGGCGCAATTTTCCGTGTTTCGTGATCCGGGCATCAGTTCGGCCATGTCGCGCCGCTTGCTGGGTTCCTGACGTCTGCTGACTAAAAGGTATTTGCTATGACACAAAACAAACGTATCGTCATTGTTGGCGCCACCTCAGCCATTGCCGAACACTGTGCACGACAATGGGCCCGGGACGAGGGCCAACAGGAATTTTTCCTGCTCGGTCGCGATCAGGATAAACTGGACGCCATAGCTGCCGACCTCACTGTGCGCAATCCAGCGCTGTCATGCAAAACATTGTGCCCGGACTTTACATCCACTGACGATATTCAGGCAACGGTCAGTAAAATTGTGGCAAATGGCGCCCCCGATATTGTGCTGATCGCTCATGGTACCCTGCCGGACCAACAGGATTGCCAGCAACACCTGGATATGACGGCCGCTGCCATCACCATCAACGGCCTGTCACCGGTGCTGTTTGCCGAAGCATTTGCCGGCCCCATGCAGGCTGCCAATGCCGGCACACTGGCGCTGATCGGTTCGGTGGCGGGTGACCGTGGCCGTAAATCGAATTACGTTTACGGCGCCGCCAAAGGTCTGGTTACCCGCTATGCGCAGGGTTTGCAGCATCGCCTCGCGGACACCAACGTGCGCGTGGTGCTGATCAAGCCCGGCCCAACCGATACGCCGATGACCGCACACCTGAAACAGGATGGCGCCAAACTGGCCAGTGCCGAAGATGTCGCCACGACGATTGTGCGTGGCGTGGACAAAGGCAGAGCCGTCATTTACGCGCCGGCTAAATGGTGGTTGATCATGATGATCATTCGCCACCTGCCACGGTTTATATTCAACAAAATGGACATATAGGGTTTACCAGGGATGACACTGTTTTTACCAGGACAGGAACAGAGAACGCGGGTAGCGTCGGCAATCGCAGCGTTGCTGGCAACTGCCTTTGTGGTGCTCGCAATCACCGGCACCGCGCGCATGTACACACCGGTGCCTTACTGGGATATGTGGAGCGCCACACTTGGCTTTTACATGGCCGTCAATGACGGCGCCAGCTGGCTTTGGTGGGCTCAGCATAATGAACACCGTATCGTGCTCTCGCGCCTGTTGTTCTGGCTGGACTATGAGATCTTCGGCGGCAAGAGTATTTTCCTGCTAGTGATGAACTACGTCATTGTGGCAATGGCCGTGGTGCTGTTCTGGCGCATCAGCCGGGCACAGCTAGCGCACCTCTCTGACCCTGCCCGACGCAATACTGTGTTCTTCACCACCTGCTTTTTGGTCGCCTGGCTGTATCAGTGGATGCAGCAGGAAAACCTCGCGTGGGCGTTTCAGAGTCAGTTCTTCCTGGCACAACTGCTGCCCTTGTGCGCTTTTTACGTACTGCACAAGTCGGCATTGAATGACAAAGCGCAGCTGACGTTTGTGGCCGCCTGTTTACTGGGTATCACCTCGGCCGGCACCATGGCCAATGGCATCCTGGCATTGCCGCTGATGGTAGCTTACGCCCTGATAGCGCGTATGCGCTGGTGGCAGATTGTGTCACTGCTATTGCTGACCGCGCTAACGCTGACGTTGTATTTTTATGATTACAGCTCACCGACCAGTCACGGCTCGGTGCTTGATGCCTTGTTCCAGCAACCGCTAGAGCTTGCTCAGTATGTGCTGCTGTATCTCGGGTCGCCATTTTTTTACCTATTTGGAGAAGGTGATATTGGCCGCGTGGCCGCGGTTGTCGCGACAACCATCATGGCAGCTGTCGCACTGACCATGCTGTTCCGGAGTATTCGTGAGCCAGGCCCCCATGCCCTGCCCCTGGCGCTGGTATTTGGCATCATCTACCTGTCCGGTACCGCGCTGGGCACCGGTGGCGGACGTCTGATCTTTGGTGTCTATCAGGCCGTCAGCTACCGTTACACAACACCCGCCATCATGGCCTGGGCCTGCCTGTTTATACTGGTGTTGCCATGGCTGCAACATCACATGCGCAGGGCCCCGCGCCGCTGCGCCGTCGTCATGGCAATATTGCTGGCTCTGATGCTGCGCGGACAAATGGACGCATTACTTCCGCAGCAACAACTTGTCTTTGACCGTAACATCGCCGGCCTGGCGCTTGAGCTGGATATTCGCGACGAGGCACAGATAGGAAAGATCTATGAGCTGTCCGATGGATTGATGCGCACTGCTGAGGTTGCATCACAGAGAAACCTGTCAATATTTGGTGCACAACCGTGGCAGGACCTGCGAGAGTCGCTGGGTCAAATCACAATACCAGCGGTAGCCAATCAATGTGCTGGCCATATTGATGCAGTGATCGCCATTGCCCCGAATGATACATTCGTCGCCGTGCAGGGCTGGTTATTCAACCCGGCTGCCGACAAAGCTCCTGAGTTGATTACAATGACCGATGTCAGCGGTGAGATTTCCGGCTACGCACTTACCGGTCAACCGCGCCCCGATGTTGCACAAGCGATAGATTCCGATGCAAAGCTGTCCGGCTTCCGCGGCTACGTCAGGAAAGAGTTATTGGGGAGCGCTGTCATGTTAATCGGCGATCAAACTCAATGTGAACTGTTAACAGAACTGCCGCAACAAAATTAGGACGATATGACAGAACTCAACACAGACATTAAAATTGTACTGCCCGGTGGCGCCGGGCTGGTCGGCCAGAACCTGGTGGCCCGGCTGCTCGACCGCGGGTATCACAATATTGTTGTGCTCGACAAACACCAGCCGAACCTGAATATATTGCAGCAGGTACAAAAGCATATTAGCTGTGAATGCGTCGACCTTGCCCAACCCGGAGACTGGCAACAGCATATCCGTGACGCCGACGTTGTTGTGATGTTGCAGGCGCAGATAGGCGGTATCGACTATGCGGATTTTCAACACAACAATGTCGATGCCACGCAACTGATTCTGGCCACTATCAAGTCCTGCCCTGTGCAACCTTACCTGGTCCATATCAGCTCTTCGGTGGTTGAGTCAGTGGCCGATGATTTTTACACGCGCAGCAAACGCGAGCAGGAAACCATGGTGCTGGAAAGCGGCATCGACTGCCCTATTTTGCGCCCCACGTTGATGTTTGGTTGGTTCGATCGCAAACACCTTGGCTGGTTGTCACGCTTCATGAAAAAAGTGCCGGTATTCCCGATCCCCGGACACGGGCGCTACATGCGCCAACCGCTTTATGTCGGCGACTTCTGTGACATCATCATCAGCTGCATTGAATCACATCGCGGGCATGGCATTTTCAATATTTCCGGTCACGAGAAAATCAACTACATCGACATGATCCGTGACATCAAACATGCCATCAGAGCACGCACGCTGATTGTGCGCATTCCCTATTCGCTGTTTCATGCCTTGCTGTGGACCTGGGCACTGTTCGACAAAAAGCCACCGTTTACCACGCAACAATTGGCTGCGCTAACCGCCAAAGACGAGTTTGAGGTTATCGACTGGCCGGGCATGTTTGGTGTGCCATATACCCCTTTTAAAACCGCTATTGATGAAACGTTTAATGACTCGCGCTACAGCGATGTCGCACTGGAGTTTTAGTACATGGAGCAGTCGCAATCCAAGTCCGTTGATAACCGGGTCGCCGTGCTGGGCGCCGGCCCCATGGGACTGGCAGTTGCCTATCAACTGATACAGGAAGGCTATCAACCTGTCGTGTTCGAAGCAGACGACAGGCTGGGCGGCATGACCGCCAGCTTTGATTTCAACGGCCTGCAGATTGAACGTTATTACCACTTTCATTGCCTGTCCGATCGCGGCTTGCTGCAAATGCTTGACGAACTGGGCATCGCCGACCGCATGCGCTGGACCGAAACCCGCATGGGTTACTGGTATCGCAATCAGTTACAGGACTGGGGTAACCCGCTGGCACTGCTGCGCTTCAAAGGCCTGAGCCTGGCTGCCAAAATCCGTTACGGTCTGCATGCATTTGTCTCAACCAAACGCACGGGCTGGCAGGATCTCGACAAACAGGACGCGCGGCGATGGATTCGTCGCTGGGTTGGCGACGAAGCCTGGCAGGCCGTGTGGCGCACGCTGTTTGACTACAAATTTTATCACTACTCGGACAATCTGTCGGCGGCCTGGATCTGGAGTCGGATACACCGCGTCGGACGTTCACGCAGTAGCCTGATGCGCGAATGCCTGGGCTACCTGGAGGGCGGCTCCGAGACCCTGTTGCAGGCACTGGCATCTGCGATCAGGAATGGCGGTGGCGAAATCCACCTGAACACACCGGTGACTGAGGTCGTCATCAACGACCAGACATTGGCGGGTGTAAGGCTCGCAACGCCCGATGATCAACCCGGCGAGCTGCAATCCTTCAGCCGGGTGATCAGCACCATACCGTTGCCCTACGTGCCCAGATTGATACCCGCACTGCCTGAGGCGACCCGGGCTGCCTATGCCAGTCTGCGCAACATTGCTGTGGTTTGCGTTATCGTTAAACTGCGCCAGCCTGTGTCAGACAAATTCTGGCTCAACATCAATGATCCGGAGATGGATATTCCCGGACTGGTCGAATACAGCAACCTGCACCCGATGGAAAACCACCTGGTTTATGTACCGTTTTACCTGCCGGGCGAGCACGCCAAATTTGCCGACAGTGACGCCACCTTCATAAATAAAGTGCGCAGCTACCTGAAGAAAATCAACCCGCGCCTGCAGGATGATGATTTCATCGATATCCATGCCAGCCGTTACCGGTATGCGCAGCCCATCTGCGAACCGGGTTTTGCTGACCGATTGCCATCGGCTGACCTGCCGGTAGAGGGCTTGTGGGTGGCGGACACATCGCACTACTATCCCAGTGACCGTGGTATCTCCGAGAGTCTGGAATTCGGACGACAATTGGCGCAGCGTGCCTGTCACACAAGAGACTGACCCATGATTCAGCCCTTCATGTCCCGACAGTTTATTGCTTTCCTGCTGACCGGCGGCACAGCGGCGCTGGTCAATTTCATAACCCGCATCATCTACAACAACTGGATGGGATTTTCTTCGGCCGTTGTATTGGCGTACATTACCGGCATGGTGACCGCTTACATACTGGCGCGCATTTTTGTCTTCAAGACCAGCACGCAGACCCTGCAACGCTCAATGATCCTGTTTGCACTGGTTAACCTGCTCGCCATTATCCAGACCTGGGCGGTCAGTCTGATGATGGCCTACGCCGTCCTGCCCGCACTGGGTGTCACGCAATTCACGCTTGAAATCGCTCACGCTGTTGGTATTGTTGTGCCCGTATTCACCAGTTTTTTAGGACACAAGTACTGGTCTTTCCGCTGACAATCGCTAAACTAGGCGGTCGCTTTGCCGTTATTGCATTGCTGAATCCGTTACTGACACTCTTTCTGGAAAAACCACATGCTGATCGCATTACTGGCCATTGCCGTTGGGCTTGTTATTCTCGTCTGGAGTGCCGACCGGTTTGTTGATGGCGCTGCGGTCACTGCACGGCATTTCAATATTCCACCTCTGATTATTGGCATGGTGATCATCGGTTTCGGTACCTCGGCACCAGAAATGGTGGTGTCCGCGCTGGCCTCGTGGCAGGGCAACCCCGGCATCGCCCTGGGCAATGCCTACGGCTCCAACATCACCAATATTGCGCTGATTCTTGGTATCACTGCGCTGATAAGCCCCATCCTGGTCGATTCGCAGGTCCTGCGCCGTACCCTGCCGATACTCAGCCTGGTGACCCTGCTTGCCGCCTGGCAACTGTTTGATGACTTCATCAGCCGTGCCGATGCCCTGGTACTGCTGGGCGTGTTCGCCGGCATCATGATCTGGACGGTCGTGCAGGGCCAGCGCGACCAGCGCGCCGCCAGTCATGATCCGCTCGGCGTGGAGATAAATGTCGAGCTGGAGTCAAAAACACTGCCGCTGCGCAAGGCAGTCATGTGGACCGTGGTCGGCCTGTTATTGTTGATTGTCAGCTCCCGGATTCTGGTCTGGGGCGCCGTTAATATCGCTCAGGGGCTGGGCGTCAGCGACCTGATCATCGGCCTGACGGTGATAGCCGTGGGGACCTCATTACCGGAGCTTGCCTCCTCCGTCATCGCCGCACGCAAAGGTGAACATGATATGGCGCTGGGAAATATTCTGGGTTCCAACATGTTCAATACCCTGGCTGTTGTTGGCATCGCCGGGGTTATCCACCCGATGGGTGTCGGTCACGAAGTGCTCAGTCGCGACATGACTGTCATGGTAGGCCTGACGCTGTCGCTTTTTGTTATTGGTTATGGGTTCAGAGGGCAAGGCCGTATCAACCGGCTCGAAGGCCTGTTGCTGGTATCGGCCTATGTGGCGTACACCGGCTGGTTGATCTACAGTGTGTTCATGCCAGCATGAAACGACAACTAATCGCTGGTGTCATGTTGTTATGCCTGCTGTTTGTGGCCGGCACAGTCGGCGCACAAACCCCGTTTAGTTCGCAGGTCAACGAGACGCAACTGAAAGAGGTCATGCCGGCCGCCGAACGCTTCAGTGACAAAGCCGGCACTCCCCCCGTTTTCACCGCCTTCAAGACAGATCCGGCATCCGGTGATGACGTAATAGTAGGTTACGTTTTCCAGACCTCGGATCTGCCACCCGAAGAAATTGGTTTCAGCTCCACCATTGATGTGCTGGTCGGACTTGATCCCGATGCCACAGTCACCGCCATCAAGGTCCTGGACTACAATGAATCGTTTCTATCCAGTCGCGGTGACTTCCTGTCCATAAGGCCGTTTCAGGAGCAGTTCCGGCGCAAGCCCCTGAGCGACCCGTTTCGGGTCGGCCGCGATATTGATGGTGTGTCACGTGCCACCATTACCAGTTGGGCCACCAGTCGCGGTGTCTATAATGCAGCCAGACGTGTAGCACAGGCCTATCTTGCAGGCAGCGGGTTTTCTGCTGCCGCCGACACGGCCAACAACACGCGCGCACACCTGGCCCCGCTAAGCTGGCAAGACATGCAGACACAAGGCCTGGTGCAGATCACGAACGCTGTGTTGCCAGACGATACGATGCTGACGCTGTCTTTTGCCTATATGGGCAATGAGGTGCTGGGCGAGACCCTGGTAGGCAATGAATATTATTCGCGCGCCGAGCGTGATGCCAGCAGCCGCTTTGACGAGGGCAGGTTAATGCTGGTGGGCATTGGCGGCAACGCCTCTGACCCTTTCCGCCAGGAGCGCCTGTCCATACAGCAGGGCGATGCTGTCTACCCTATGCCGCGGCGCCAGACAGTTTACGCCGGCAGTGCGGATCAGGGCAAAATCGCCGGCCAGGCCAATTTCGCAGTGGCCATGATCCTGGACCCAGACATGGATCTGAGCCAGCCTTTTACCGTATTGTATGACCCGCAGAACGGCCAGCAGCCGTATTCAACAGATATTCAGCTGCGGGGCATTGCTCTGGATCTGGCGCTGGGGCGTGAGGTCCGCGCACCCGGCGAACTGGCTATGGAGGATATGATGCAGGCCTCTGCCGGGGGCCTGCTTACTGATATCAACTGGGTGCGGGTTCTGCCTCTGCTACTGATATTTACCCTGGTCATGGCATCTTTCCTGCGCAAGGATACCCGCCTGCGCTGGCTGACCCTGAGCATCACGCTGTTCTACCTGGGCTTTGTCAATGGCGGTTTCCTGTCGGTCTCGCATATCACCAATACCATCAAGCTGGGTCCGTCGATGATACTCAGCGATTTACCGCTATTGATGATTGTGGTGTTTACCCTGATCACAACACTGATATGGGGCCGTGTGTTCTGCTCGTCTTTGTGCCCGTTCGGCGCCCTGCAGGATATGATTACCCGCATCACACCCAGACGCTGGCAACGAACTCTGCCGGCGTTTATTCACGACAAGGCTCTGTACCTGAAATATGCCATCCTGGCACTTATCGTGATCATGGCGCTGGTGCAAAGCGACATCAGTATCTTCCAGTACTTTGAGCCTTTCGGCACCCTGTTCTTCTACAGCACGTCGATAGCGCTGTGGACGATTCTGATACTTATTTTGCTGGCATCGGCCGTGGTTAAACGTTTCTATTGCCGTTATATGTGTCCGTTAGGGGCCGCCCTGGGCGTGATGTCATTGATCAGCCTGCGCCGTATCAGACGTGTACCTCAATGCACCGTCTGCAAAGTCTGCGAGCATGCCTGTCCGACTGGCGCGATACGCAACCACAAAATAGACTTCAAGGAATGTGTTCGTTGCGATATTTGCGAAAGCAAATTGTTAGAAAAGGCGGGGGTTTGTCGCCACAGCGTGGCATCACTAACGTCACGAGGGGTGCAACTGCTACCGGTGAGTCAGGTAGACTGACCGGCAGCTGTTGCCTGAACCTCAACTGTCAGAAGGTACCGTTGATCTTGATGGAAACCACGCGGGCAGCTTCAGCACAGTAATACTCGATCTCCGATATCGCAGCGTTACTGATTCGGCCGTCAAATCGGGTCCGATCACGGCACTGGATGTTATTGGTCGCATTACGGGCATCAAAACGGACCCGTATGTTGCCAGGCGTCACGTACTCCAGAAACGCACTGACATTCGGATCACCGTAGCTGCTCTCGATGTTGTTGATATCATAACGCTTGATATTACCTTCAAACCGGTTGTTCCAGTTCATGCCATAGTTGATTCTGAATGCCGGCAGATCGTGACGAAATCCCAGCTGGAAACGACCACGTTCGAAGTTTTCGAAACGTCGATCGATACCCAGGAAAGGGTCGGTGATTTCCGAGTCTTTCACCTCAAAGCTCGAAATGATCATCAAATCAGGCAAGTTGATCGGATCCATACGCACACTGCCGCTCAAGCGCAGACCATACATATCGCCGTCGCCAATATTGCCATTGGCAGAGACCAGATTGTCGGGTGTTACTGACACGTCAATGCGCTCAATCACATCAATGTGCTGCATGTAAAAGATGCTGCCGTCAATGACACCCAGGTCATTAGGCAATCGATACTCAGCACCCAGATCAAAATTCCACACCTGCTCCTGACGCAGATTGGTGTTGCCCGCCATGGTCTCGGCATCATCATCGCGCGTGTCGCTGGAGGCCACAAAGTCGGAGAAACTCAATTGCCGCACCGCTTTGGTTGCGGTAGCGCGCAGCTGTTTGCCATTGCCAAGGTCATAACGCAGATCCAGCTTGGGTTTGAAAAAACCAAAATCCCGCTGATTGAACACATCACCCGTCTGCGTGATCTCCGACGCTTCATAGAGCAACGAGCTTTCCAGTGTCATGCGCGGGCTGATCTGCCAATTGTGCACCACAAAAGGTTCATAACGTATCTCTTCGACTGTCGAATTGGCATTACTCACCGCCACAGGAGTCAAACCACCGAAATTGTCGTTGCCAGGACCGGTGCCGGGCAATCCAAGTCGCAACCTGGAATCCAGCGTGGTCTGCGCCCGCTCAATACCCAGCTCCATATCCTGACCGTCCATCAGGCCCAGAGAATAGGAGGTACGGATAATACGCTCTTCTGTGGTCGCATCAGAGTTGAGATAGAGTTCCTTGACTTCATTTTCGTTGCCTTCGCGGGCGAAGCGCTCACGTGTGGACTCTTCGTTCTTTTGATTGGCAATGAACAGAATTTTGAAACGATGATTATTGCTAAACACCCGCTCGTAGTCACCACCAATTTCCCAGTTATTATTAACACCGGGAATAACTTCGCGCTCGACAACTGTTTGTGCCGGGCTCACAGTCAGATCAGTGATACGACGGTCAATATCAACGGTATTGTCATAATCCGAATACAGCATATTCAGCCGCACACTGCTGTCGGCATTGATGTCATAAGCCAGGTTGGTAGCGTAGCTGTACGTGTACTGATCCCTGGTGCGCTCTTCGCTGATAATGTCGTTAGGGGAAAAATCACCCAATACACTGCTCTCAAAGCTGGGCCGGAAATCGTGGCGCGGCTCGGCTTCAGCACTCAGCTGGTAGTTGAGACCACCCTGCTGGCCGTTCAGTGCGATCTTGCCACCGGGCTGCACATGCGAATCCATATAGCGGTCGGTATTAATCTCGTAGGAGAAAGAGCGACTGGACAAGGCCTCTGTCAACACGATGTTGACGATCTGGTCGGCGCGCACGTCCAGATCAGCCGAAGTACCGCGGATCAACTCAATATATCGCACCTTGTCCGACGGAATTCGCGCCAGTTGGCTGCTCGCCTCATTGCTCTTGCCGGCGACACGCTTGCCGTCAATCAATATCTGATTGCCGCCACCACCACCCAGACCACGACCACCACTGGAACGACCAAAGTTGTTGCCCGTAACAGAGCCTACGCCGGGGATACGGTTGATCATATCCTGCGCGGTGACCGGTGCCCATTGTTCAAAGTAGGCTGCGGGGTAAGTCACCGTGGAATCTTCCGCGCTGTCCGCATCCTGCGCGTGGCCGGCAGATGTGACGACGAACATGCCCAGGCTCAAAACGGATGCTGACAAGGTACGGATGATAGTCCGGGACAGTGATCCGGCACGCCTGGAATCATGCAATGTGATTGATTTCATTATAAAAATGCTCTTACTTTTTATTGGTTTTGGTACAACCGGGTGATATTTAAAGGTGTTTAAGGGGCCGTACGGTAAGCAATATCGGCGCATCAGGCAACGAATTTATTGCCGCTAATTGTGACAAAGTATCTATTTACAGAGTAATACGGTATTATCGACGGTCTGCAATACTGCATTACACGTACCCGCCCTGTCGGGTACCTGTCACTTATGTGGGCTGGTCCGCACGCCGTGAAGGCTTCGCCGGACAACAATCCACACTGGCGTGCTCACCTCAGGACTTCGTTTGGAAGCAACTCTTCCAGCCCTGTCCGGAACGTGTTCACAATAGCTTTTCAAGTGTTCACATTACAGGTGTACAAGGGCCGTCGACATAAAGCGTCGCCCTTTTTAGAGACCAATAGGAAATCAATGAGTTTTGAAAATATGGGCCTGTCCGAAGGCCTGCTGAAAGCGCTGGCTGACCAGCAATATACCACCCCCACCCCAATTCAAGCCCAGGCTATCCCCGCTATATTAAGCGGCGCGGATGTCATGGCATCTGCACAGACCGGCACCGGCAAGACCGCAGGATTTACCCTGCCTTTGCTACAAAAGCTGGATGGCGGCGAACGCACACGCGGCGGACAAATCCGCGCACTGATCCTGACACCGACCCGGGAGTTGGCAGCCCAGGTTCACGAAAGCCTGAAAACCTATGGCAAATACCAGACGGTGCGCTCGGCCGTGATCTTCGGCGGCGTCAAGATCAACCCGCAGATGATGATTCTTCGCGGTGGCCTGGACGTGCTGGTGGCGACACCGGGCCGGCTGATGGATCTGTACCAGCAAAACGCAGTGCGCTTTGACCAGCTCGAAGTGCTGGTACTCGATGAAGCGGATCGCATGCTGGACATGGGTTTTATCCGCGACATCAAGAAAATTCTGGCGCTGCTGCCACCCAAAAGACAGAACCTGTTGTTCTCGGCAACATTTTCCGGCGAGATTCGCGAGCTGGCCAAAGGCCTGCTGCAGAATCCTGTGCAGATCAATGTCGCGCCGCTTAACACTACCGCGGATCGCGTCACCCAGACGCTGCACCCGGTGGACAAGTCACGCAAGACTGAATTGCTCAGCCACCTGATCCGCACCAACAGCTGGTATCAGGTACTGGTTTTCAGCCGCACCAAACACGGCGCCAACAAACTGGTTCAAATGCTTGAGCGCGACGGCATCAATGCCGGCGCCATTCACGGCAACAAAAGCCAGCCACAGCGGACCAAAGTGCTGCATCAGTTCAAAAACGGCGAACTTCAGGTACTGGTAGCAACCGACATCGCGGCGCGCGGTATCGACATTGACCAGCTACCGCATGTAATCAACTTCGACCTGCCAGATGTTCCCGAGGACTACGTCCACCGCATTGGCCGGACTGCCCGTGCGGGCGCCGAAGGTGCTGCGATATCCCTGCTCAGCGGTGACCAGCTGAAACAGCTGAAGCAGATAGAGCGCGTGCTGAAAACCACCATGAAACGTGAAATCGTGCCCGGGTTTGAATTGCGTGAGCGCCTGGAAGACGTCAAAGACACCGAAACCCGACGACCGCAGCAGCGTCGTGGTCAGGGTGCACCACGGTCAGGAACGGGCCGTCCGGGCACAGCTCGCAAAGACACCGCGCGCACATCAGGCGCGCGTCCACAACAGGCGCCTGCGCACCAGGGCGCCACCAGCGCCTATCGTGAAGAAGAGCGCAGACAGCGCAATGGCAACACCACCTTTGACGGTGATCGACCGGTTGCTGCCAAGCCCAGAAATCCGCGCCCGGCCAGAGGCAACGGCAATAGCCAGAACCCCAGGCCACGTCGCAGCGAAGGCACCAAGCTGGTTTCTACCTGGTAACTGATTTGTCAGACCGGATCTATGATGCCCAGTCGAACCGCTCCCGGGGTAAGCCCGCGAGCGGTTCGACACTGGCAACGGCGATCAGGGGCAAAAATAGTTCTGCGTACCATGTGCCTGTATCGCTTCGGCAATTCGTTCAAGCCCAAGCACATAGGCTGCCGTTCGCAATGTAATAGACTTTTTCTGCGACAACCGCCAGATCGCAGCACTTTCACGGTCCATGATCGGGCGCAGTTTGTGTTGCACTTCCTCTTCCGTCCAGTAAAAACCTTGCCGGTTTTGCACCCATTCGAAGTATGACACCGTGACGCCGCCTGCATTGGCCAGGATGTCCGGAATCACCGTTACACCCTTTTCCTCCAGCACCTTGTCTGCTTCCGCGGTCACCGGCCCATTAGCAAGCTCCATAATCACAGATGCGTTTATGGCACCTGCGTTGTCCTTGGTGATCTGGTCCTCCAGGGCAGCAGGCACCAACAGATCACACTCCAGCGCAAACATCTCGTCACGCTCCATGGTTGTGACCTTGCCGCCGGACACACCCTTGGCATAACCAATGACAGAACCGTGTTCCTTTTTGGCTTCTGCCAACTTCTGCGGGTCCAGGCCGCAGCCATCATGGACACAGCCGCCCGTGTCCGACACTGCAATTATTTTCCAGCCATCCTGATGCAACATGGCAGCGATAGTCGCCCCGGCATTGCCAAAACCCTGAACCACCGCACGCCTTTCACAGTTTTCCAGACCAACCTCTGCCAGCAGGTTATTCAACACGTAAAACCCACCTTTGGCGGTCGCGCCGTCCCGCCCCAAGGATCCACCCAGTGGAATGGGCTTGCCGGTAATAACAGCGGGACATGGATAACCCACCAGACTTGAGTATTCATCGGCCATCCAGCCCATGACCATGGCATTGGTGTAAACGTCGGGCGCAGGTATGTCGCGGTCCGGGCCGATCATGCTGGCAAACGCATGTACATAAGCACGGGACAGGCGCTCCAGCTCGCGCCTGGAAAGCTTACTCGGGTCGACGCGAATGGCGCCTTTGCCGCCACCATAGGGTAAATTCGCCACCGCACATTTGAAGGTCATCCAGAACGCCAGAGTAACCACCTCTTCAAGGTTGGCATCCGGATGAAAACGAATGCCGCCTTTGGTTGGCCCCCGGGTGTCGTCATAGCGGCAGCGCCAGGCCTCAAACGACCGCCTGGCGCCATTATCCATGCGCACACTGATGCGCGCAGTCAGCACTTCTTTAGGAAAACTGAGGGCCTCAAGCACCTCATCGGGAACATCAGTGTAGCTGGCGGCCTTTTTCAGTTGGCTCAGTGCGCCAGCAAGGGTATCGGACATAGAATTCTCCGCTGTTAAGTCACGCCGGACAAGCAAGGGGGTTGTCAGTAGGGAGCCCGGTGACGGGAAATGGATAGTGTCTGCCAGTTATCATAACGCGGCTTGCGAGCATCTGCATCTTTACCGATGCTGCACAGACGCCAAGATGTTAACTTGCTACACTAGCGAGGCACTTGCACAGAAGCCTTGCACTGAGAATTGGTGACAATGTTAAGGCAAGGCTAACGAGTCACACCTATGCAACACCGACGACTGATTAAGATCGGCAGCGCGCTCAGCGTATTAATGATACTGGTCCTGGATTCCGCGACCCCGCTGGGTTTCGCCCATGGCGACCTGTACGTGCTGAGCATCATCCTGGGCGCGCTTGCGGGCAGCCGCCGATTCCTCATTGGCGTCACCATCACAAGCACTTTGCTGACGGTGCTCGGCACCCTCATCTCACCACCCGGCATTGAGTTTCAATACTGGGCCAGCAACCGCGCAATTTCCATCGCTGAATTTATCATTATCGCTGCTCTTTGTGACTTCATCATGCAACGCTTTCAGCGCCTGCAGCGGAATACCGAGCAGCTGCAGGCCAGCCATCAGGCCCTGCAGGAAATGACACCCTGTCAGGACAATCCCCTGGCCCCGTTTCAATATCCGAAACAGTTCCAGCTGTTCGTTGACGCAATTCCGCAGATTATCTGGACCGCTGATACACGGGGCAGTATCGAATATATCAATCTGGCACTAAGCCGCTATACCGGCAAGCCCAGAGCTATGCTGATCGACGACAACATCTGGTCCAGTCTCGTTCACCCTGATGACCTGGTACAACTTCGCGAACGCTGGCTGGAGGCGGTGCACAACCAGACCACTAGCGAACTGGAGTGCCGACTCCGCCGCCACGATGGCAGCTGGCGCTGGCACCTGCTCCACGGCGAGCCAGTGAGGGATGAGCAGGGCAACACCATCAAGTGGTGTGGGTCCGCCACTGACATCCACAACAACCGCATCAATACCGAACGTTTTGAAATGGTCGCCAAAGCCACCGTTGATGCCATTTCGGACTGGGACATTCAGAGCAACCAGATCTGGTGGAACCAGGGAGTGACGAATTTGTTTGGCTATACTCGCCAGGAGATGATGGCCAAGCCGGACAGCTGGACCGAGCGCTTGCATCCCGACGATAAAGAACAGGCACTGGCCTCAATTTATGGCGCGCTGAATTCGGATCGTGACCGCTTCCATTGCCATTACCGGTTTATTCGCAAGGACGGCTCCATCGCCATCGTTGAAGAACACGGTTTTGTCATTCGCGATAACGATGGCATTGCCATCAGGCTGATCGGCGGCATGACAGACATTACCGGGAAACGCCAGCTGGAGGAGCAGCTGAGCCATGCTCAACGCTTGCAAACGGTGGGCGAACTGACTGGCGGGGTAGCACACGACTTCAACAATCTGCTGACCGTCATTCAGGGCAATGCCGAACTGTTGACCGAGGACCATGCACTGGATGCGCAACAAAAGCCGTTGGTTGCCATGATCAGCGATGCCAGCCATCAGGCAGCCGAACTGGTGCAACGGTTGCTGGCCTTTGCCCGCAAGCAACCACTGGCGCCGCAGCCAACCGACATCGTGAGGCTGATCAACAACATACAGCCACTGGTCCGACAGGCAGTTCCCGAACGTATCAATCTAGAGCTGATAGCCGAACAGGACCTGCCAACCGTGCTAATCGATCCTCCGCAACTTGAGAGCGCCGTCCTGAACCTGTGCCTCAACGCGCGCGATGCCATGTCGGATCAAGGCAAATTGTTGCTGGAAGTTGGCCGCAGCGAACTGGATGCCGATTATGCTCTTCAGCACTCCGGGGTGGAGCCCGGGACTTACGTCAGGGTGTCGGTCAGTGATACCGGCACGGGCATGAGCCAGGATGTACAAACGCGGGCGTTTGATCCGTTTTTCACCACCAAAGTCAACGGCAAGGGCTCAGGGCTGGGCCTGAGCATGGTCTATGGCTTTGTAAAACAGTCAGGCGGACACATTGCCATCTATTCCGAGCCCGGCAATGGCACCACGGTTCGCATGTATTTGCCTGCGAGTCTGCAGCAGGTCAATGCTGACACGCCGGAACACCTCCAGACTCACAACAGCGATCGTCAGACCTCGCCTGCCGCTGTCCCTGAACCCGGCACCGTGTTGCTGGTTGAAGATGAACCGCTGGTCAGGCAATATGCAGAAACACAGTTTCAGGCACTCGGTTTCCACGTCATCAGTGCCAGTCATGGCGACGAAGCTCTGAATATTCTCAGGCAATTGGAGCATATCGACCTGCTGTTTACCGACGTCATGATGGGCGATGGCATGGACGGCCCCGAACTGGCCAGCGAGGCTCGCAAACTACAGCCCGACATCACGATCCTGTTCACCTCCGGTTATACTGAAAACGCCATGTTCCGCCAGGGACGTCTGGAACCGGGCACGGACTTACTGGTCAAGCCCTGGCGCCGCGAAGACCTGCTATCAAAACTGAAAGCGATGGCAGTTGCCAACTCACCAAACTCCAAGAGGTCAGACAGATGGCAACCATGACGCGACTACTGATTCTCGATGATGACCTGCTGACCGGTCAGACCATCGCCAATATTGCTGCACTGGCAGGAGTTGATGCTCAGTATGTCAACGAGCCACAGGCGTTTTTTCAGCGGATAAAGGATTGGCAGCCGGACTTCATTGTGCTCGACCTGGTAATGCCGGGCATGGACGGTGTTCAGGTCATGGTAGAGCTGGCAAGGCTGGGCTGCCACGCCGAGATCATCATTTCCAGCGGTGTTGGTGGACGCGTGCTCGACGCCGCTGCGCGTTCAGCCTCCGAGCACGGGCTCAACATCGCCGGCGTGCTGGCCAAACCTTTTTCACCCGCCCGACTGCGCGCGCTGATAAGTGGCAACGCCAAAATGGACACCCTGTCGACCACCTTCATCGACCGGCTGGTTACGACACCCACAGAAAGCAAAATAGAGATCAGTCGCGATGATTTGATGAGCGCGCTGCACAATGAGCAGATTACACTCGTTTACCAACCAAAAATAAACTGCCGTACCGGCCTGCTGGCAGGGTTCGAGGCGCTGGCTCGCTGGACGCATCCGGTTCTGGGACCCGTTGGCCCCGATCAATTTATTCCACTGGCGGAGCACTACGGTCTGATTGACCGGTTGACGGAGTCTGTGATGGTGCAGGGCCTGCGCTGGTTAGCACATCTGCCCCAGCAACTGGAAGACTCATCTGATTTTGATTATTTGCGTCGCCGATTACGTGAAATCACGCTGTCCATCAACATTTCCGCCAGCTCACTGAACAACGTCGAGTTATTTGAACGCATGAACGAGTACTGTCAAAGCATGGGCATCCGGCCGGACCGCCTTATTTTTGAACTCACCGAGTCATGCGCCATGGAAGACCCGATCAGCTCTCTCAACATTCTGACGCGGCTGCGGATGAAAGGTTTCCATTTGTCCATTGATGACTTCGGCACCGGTTACTCGTCCATGCTTCAGTTGGCACGGCTACCATTCTCCGAGATCAAGATCGACAAGTCGTTTGTCATGACTGCCGCTCAATCCAAAGAGTCACGCACGGTGATCAAGACCATTATCGACTTGGGTCATGGTCTCGGACTGTATACATCAGCCGAGGGCATAGAAAGCGAGGAAACCCTGGAATACCTGCGCAGTATCGGATGCGACCTTGCCCAGGGGTATGCCATAGCGCGACCAATGGCACCCGACGCAGTCATCGACTGGCTACGCAACAGCCGACTGAAAAGTGAATCCGGGCGCCTGCAGGCTTTGCGTTCACTGAATATACTGGACACCCCGCCCGACGAGCGCTTTGACCGGATCACACGGTTGGCGGCCCGCCTGTTCCGGGTTCCGATTGCATTGTTTTCACTGGTAGATAGCGACCGGCAATGGTTCAAATCGGCCGTCGGCATTGATATCACGGAAACGCCTCGAGACGCTTCTTTCTGCTCACATGCCATTGAACACGACACTGTCATGGTGGTCCCGGATGCGACACTTGACCCACGATTCAAGAACAACCCGCTGGTGCTGCAAGAGCCTAAAATCCGTTTTTACGCTGGTTGCCCGGTGCATGCCGATACCGGCAGCCGGCTGGGGACACTGTGTCTGATTGACCGGGAGCCGCGCGAATTCTCCCGCCACGATGAAACGGTATTGCGCTACGCCGCACGGATGGTCGATAACGAATTGACAGCGGACTTCCTGGCGCACACTGACCCGCTGACCGGCATGCTCAACCGGCGCGGCTTTGATACCCGCGCTCAGGAAGCCATCATGTTGTGTCACGATGTTAATCTCCAGGTGTGTCTGTTCCTGTTTGACCTGGTCAACTTCAAGGCCTTCAATGAGCGTCACGGGCCGGCAGCGGGCGACCGGGCACTGGTGGAGTTCAGCCGTTTATTGCGCGAAACGTTCCGTGGTTCGGATCTCATTGCGCGATACGATGACGATGATTTTGTCATTCTGATGGTAGACATTGATCCTCTGGGCCCGGAAACGGCACTCAAACGCCTGCGCGCCGTTGCCGGGGCTATCACTCAGGAGCACCCCTTCAGCTATAACGCCGGCTGGACGTTACTTGAACACCCCGATGACAGTATTCAACAAATGGCCCTGCGCGCCAGCGAACACATGCACAGAGAGAAAGAATAAATGCACAGATTCAGCAGACAACCGGTGTCACTTGTCGCCGCTGGCGCAATGCTGCTCGGCGCTGGCGCTGTCGGCAACGAGCTTGATGTCAGTGACTTCGAAAACTGGAGTGAGCGTAATTTCTCTGGCCAAACCGACTACACCATCACCACTGACGACGACGCGAACCGCGTCCTGGTCGCCGAAACCCGCGGCAACGCCAGCGCTTTCTATCGCCAGGACCGTATTGATCTTGATGCAACCCCCTGTCTAAGCTGGCGCTGGCGTATCAGTGCGACCGCACCAGACAGCCTCGACGAACGCAGCAAGGCGGGAGATGACTATGCCGCCCGGGTCTACGTGGTAAAACGCGGGGGCCTTGCATTCTGGCGAACCAAAACCATCAACTACGTGTGGTCGGCATCACAACCGGCGGGCCAGCGCTGGCCCAATGCCTATGCCGGCGACAATGCCCAGATGTGGGCTCTTGACAGCGGCAATAGCGACGCCGGTGAATGGGTCAGTCATCACCGCGATATCGCACAGGATTGGCAACAAGCATTTGGCGAAGATATTGACCATCTCGATGGCATCGCTATCATGACCGATGGCGATGACAGCAATAGCAGGCTCAGTGCCACCTATGCAGATCTGCGTTTCCGCGCCAGAAACAGTGACGGGACATGCGCAGCCGGGGACAATTGATGCTCTATTGACTGACAACTATAATCAACAACAACCCACATCAGAGAGAGTAGATCATGAAACTGTTTGAAACCCGCACGGCACCAAACCCGCGTCGCGTTCGCATTTTTCTCGCGGAAAAAGGACTGCTGGACGAGGTCGAAATCATTCAGCTGGACCTGCAGAAAGGCGAAAACCTGACGCCGGAATTCGTGACCCGAAACCCCATGAAAAAAGTGCCGGTACTGGAACTCGACAATGGTGCCTGCATTGCAGAGACCGTGGCCATCTGCCGTTACTTTGAAGAAGTCTACCCCGACTCGGCACCGTTGATGGGCCGCACACCGCTGGAAAAGGCACAGATTGACCAATGGCTGCGCTGGATAGATTTTTATTTTATGACCCCGACCGGCATGGCATTCCAGCACACCACCGGGTACTTCAAGGATCGTATGAAACCGTTTCCGGAATGGGGCGAAGAATGCAAGATTCAGGCGTCGAAATTCATGCACTTCCTTGACAAACAACTGGCAGAACGTGAATTCATTTGTGGCGATCAGTTCAGCGCGGCAGATATCAACGCCATGTGCACAATAGACTTCAATCGCGTCATCTCACAACGCATTCAGCCGGAACAAACCCATTTGCAAGCCTGGTACGACCGGGTGTCACAACGCCCTTCAGCGAAGGCCTGACCGGGTGGCCGGATAAACTATAGCCGCTCAACCCACAAGGGGGTAAATCGTTCGCTACCCACCACCCGCTTCGCATGCACCAGCGCCCGATACCAGCGGCGCTGGGCCGGCGGCACGACTACCGGCCGGCCGGCCAGCAGACTTTGCGAGATGTCATCAGCACTCTGATGCTGACTCAGTATACCCAGCACGGATTCTCGGGCGCCGTAGGTTTCATGCAAAAACTGGCCGGCCTCATCAGTCAGGTTGATACTATAGTGGCGCACAAGCGCCATCGCCAGGTGCTCCGCAGCCTGACTCATATCTTCCACAACATCCTGCGCCATCGACTCGGCAAGCATCTTCTTCTCACTGGCGCTCATGCCAGGTTCCAGATCGCCCAGATAGGTTGCCCGCGTCGACCCGATGCCCCGCTGTACCTGAGGAAAAGACAAGTGGACATGTGGCTCCAGCGCCAGTGCCACTTCAATCACCAAGTGCCGGGCGCTGTCCAGCGTCAGCGGATTATCCCTTTCACTGCGTCGCTCAAACAGGCCCTTGGTTTCATGCGCTTCCAGATGTTGCTCGCGCAGGTAGCGGGCCAGGATCCGGCAAACCTCTTTGCGCTCCTCTTCGTCCAGGCTTACAACTTTCTCACGAATTCTGACACCACGTCCCTTTGGTCCGATCTGCAGTTCTTCGGCATCCAGATGGGCGTCATCCATCATGCGACTCCAATTCTCGGTGCTGGCCAGAAACTCAGCGTGCAGTTCACCGATGCGCTTGAATGACTCGTGAGCCGTACGATACAGCCGCAATGCGCTGGTCATTATCTCGGCATTAAGACGCAATGTCGGCCGCAAACTGATGTCACCCTTTCTGATGACATCCACATCCTTGCGCATGCCCAGCGCCAGCCGGTCCAGAGCCTGGCCCACACGCTCCACCAGAAGTGCTGCTGGCAGACCTTCAGGAACCTCGTCATAGGTCATTACATCGACCTCTACCAACCAGGACGCCAGGCCCCGAATCCTGTTGCCGCCGGAGGCCTGAGCAATACGATAACGACTGCGCCGCCGCTCCATCCGATCAAGCGCCTCGGCAAGCTGCCAACGGCCCCGATAATCGAATACCAGCATCGGTATTTCGCGTCCATTGATCAATTCGAAACACAACACCAGCATGGATTCAACGTCCTGCATGGTAATCAGCAGCAGGTTATCCTGCTCGATCGCCGCCAGCACACGGGAAATAAAATGCTCGGTCCGCGGGATGCCATGACGCAGATTGGCGATATCGCCCTGGCAACGTTGACGCAGCACCTCTGCGGCCTGGGGCGAGACTTGATTAAGCACGGTTATCGCCTGTTCAAACTGTTGGTCATGGACCTGCTGAATATCAGCGATACGCGAATACAGGCCGGCGCGCCTGAAATTGTCGATAATGGCCAACAAGCGGCCCAGGTCGGCATCACCGGTAAGCTGTTCACAGGCCATGGCGACACCGCCGGGAGAAAGATCAACCCGTTGCAGGAGCTGGATGGCAGCTTCGCGTTCGCGCACCTCCCCCTCGAAACCACTGATGATCAGATCCCGTGATGAAAGAATCAGGTCGCCCAGTTTGTCTATGACTTCAACCACAGATAGCTGCGCCCGCTCGGTGGCATGACCCAGGGTGCTGTCATAAACGATCTTGGCGGCCAGGGCCATCAGGCCGCTAAGCACGGTGAAACTGATAAAGTATAGAAGAAGCTGGTTGGACGGTGGCTGCCCGAAACCAATGTAGTAACCGCCGTACAAACCGATCGCGGTGACCGGGCCCGCTGTCCACGCCAGCCCCAGCAGACTGCGCGACACACGCACCCGACGCACACTACGGGCAAATTTATCCAGACGCTCGTTGTCCTCGCGATCCAGCGATATACCTTTCTTTTTTTGTGAGCGCTGCCAGAGCCATTGCGGCAAACTAAACATAAAACCCCTCTGTCGTGGCCGGCAGTATACCCCAGACCAGCGTATTTGACCCACCCGTGGCGATACCTGGTATACAGGCAGTAGTGACACCGCAACTGGCATGTTATTCTTCGTCCGCAATTGTATGCATTACTACCCTACCGGCCGCAACGGCCAGCCCCTGACATGAGGATTACCCGCATGAGCCAAAGCCGTACCGTGTCCAAATCAGCCTCATCCCGCGTGGTAAAACTGCTGGTCACACTGACCTGTCTGGCGGTGGTCGGCCTGGTCCTGTGGCAGTTGCTGCCCAGATCCACTTTCTCCAGCGACCTCAGCCAGCTGGGCCAGGGCAAACCGGCATTAGTCATGTTGCGCGAAATTCATGTCATGGGAGGCGAGCGGACCCTTGCGCAGATGGAGTCGCTTTACCCGACCTGGCAGGACCAGATGACGTTCCTGCTGGTGCATACCGGGCACCCCGATGGTGTGGCGTTTGCGCAAACCCACAATATTGGCGACGGTTCCCTGGTGCTGTTTGACAGCAGCGGTCAGGCCCTTGCAACCATGGGTCGGCCAGAGAGCGTCGAAGATTTACGCCGCTTTATCAGCGTGAACCTGAATCCGGGCTCATAACACGACAACAACAGGCTCACGGCAATCGGATGGCTATCGAGATCGAACGTAAATTCCTGGTCGACAAGACCCGGTGGCAACCCGACAACACCGGCGTCCGCTACCGACAGGGTTACCTGTGTCCGGGCGCAGGCATCACGGTGCGTGTCCGGATTGCCGGCACGCAAGCCTTCCTCACCGTGAAAGGTCCAACCACGGGCTACGCCCGCGCCGAATATGAATACCCGGTACCGGTATCGGATGCAGAGGAAATGCTGACCGATCTCTGTCAAAAACCATTGATCGAGAAAGTCCGTTACCGCGTTGAGCACGCCGGCCATACCTGGGAAGTGGATGTTTTTCAGGGTGACAACAGTGGCCTGATACTGGCGGAAATAGAACTGGACAGTGAGGACACCCGCTTTGCCCTGCCCGCCTGGATTGGCGAAGAGGTTTCGGGAGACCCCATGTATTTCAATTCAGCGCTGGCCCGCACGCCCCAACCAGGCCCGTATCACGTCGACCCCGCCTCTGGCTGAGCGTTGCTGCCGCTAGCCCGACACCTCCTGCCAGCGCCAACTCAACCCCGCACCTAACAGCCCGGCGGCGCCCAACAGCGCAATGACCAGTGGCACGGATACCAGTGCTGCCAGCGCGCCCAACACGCCGGACACCAACAGCAACAGACCGATTACGGTATTGCTCACCGCGACATAGTCAGTGCGTTTGTTGCCACCGGCCATATCGACCAGATAGGTTTTGCGGCCCAGACGAACGCCTGCATGCGATACACCCAAAATGAAAAATGCCAGCGGATAAAACCATTGCGAAGCCGCCGCGGAATCTGCCAATATCGCCCAGGCTGCGACCGCCAGCGAGGTAACCGAGGCCAGCGCACAGGCGACCGCAAACACCTGACGACTGGAACGGTCAGCCCATCGCCCCCAGACGGGGGAACTGAGCAAGCCTGCCAGACCTTCAACAGCAATAAAAATACCCAGCAGAGAAGCGGCACTGCCCAGGTCATCCTGCGCCAGCGCAATATAGAACGGAGCGACCAGGCCGGAGCCCATGGCCAGTGCCCGGGCAATGACGAATTGCCGGAACGCCTTGTCGTCGCGCAACAGTGACAGCCGCGCAAACGCCTCGGCAAAACCATTGGCGCCACCGTCGGTGGCGCCGGGAAACTCCCTGATACGGGCGTAGGAAATGATGGCCAGCAGCCACAGTCCGGCGCCAGCTGCTAACAATATCGCGTAGGACCCGGCCGCCTCGCTGCCGCCGGTCATGCTCAACAATAACCCGGCAGCAAAAGCGGCCAGCCCGGCAATGGCACTGATCCAGCCGGACAAACGACCGCGACGGGTTTTGGGTATGGTTTTGCCCAGCACGTCCTTATACGCGACCGAGCAGGCGCCCCGGGCCAGACTGAACATCACCAGCAAGGCCACCACGGCCAGTCCTGCGCGGAGCCCCTCCAGGGCAAACGCACACCAGACCATCAGCAACAATGCCAGTCCCTGAACAGCCCCGCCGCCAACCCAGATCCATTTACGAACAGCCTGACCACGCACCCAGGCACCAATCAGCATTTGCGGCAACATCGAGCCTGACTCGCGAATGGGCACCAGCAAACTGATAATCCAGGACGGCGCACCGACCTGTAACAGTAACCACGGTAGCGTGGTTTTGGCACTGGCCAGACGATCAGCGACACTGCTGGCCGTATTGGCGATCAGGGTGGCGAGAAAATTGCCAGGTGTCTCCCGGCAGGCTTCATCACTGATGTCCTTGCATACCCGACCTTCATCATCTTCCGCAAGGCGTTCGTAAAGCGTGGTCTTCCAGTCATCAGGCGTATTTTTCATCATCGCAAAAGCTTAGCCTGTCTGCGCAATAGTTGCAAAAACAGGTAATCCGAGTTAGCTTTCAGACAGCAGTAGAACGACAACAATAACGATTGTTCATCATGTTCGATTCCCGGCAATCGGCATCTGCAAGAGGCACCCGGTCATGCATCACTCCCCGTCACATTCGCGAATGTTCATCTTCACATTCTTTATTACCCTGGGCGGAGCACTGGCTGCCTGCTCACCGGATACTGTAACAACATCTGACGCCACCGTCAGTAGCGACGGTGTCGTCAGTGACCCGTCTGCCGATTTGCAGCTGCGTTTTCTGGAGGCGACCCCGGGCGATGTCATAAATCTGCCCGCCGGCGTGTTCAATTTCGAGCGCAGCCTGACCCTGAATGTTGACAACATCACGCTACGCGGCGCGGGTATGGACGCAACCATCCTGTCGTTCAGGGATCAGATAACGGGTGGCGAGGGGCTGCTGGTTAACGCCAGCAACTTCACCATTGAAGACCTCGCCATTGAGGACTCACGCGGCGATGCCCTGAAAATAGCGCGCGGTGATAACATCGTCATTCGTCGTGTACGCACCGAATGGACCAATGGCCCGGATACCAGCAATGGTGCCTACGGCATTTACCCGGTGCAGACTCAACACACACTGATTGAAGATTCAGTTGCCATTGCCGCATCAGATGCCGGTATTTATGTCGGCCAATCGCAGAATGTGATCGTGCGCCGCAATCGGGCCGAATACAATGTTGCCGGTATCGAGATAGAAAATACCATTGGCGCGGATGTCTATGACAATGTCGCCATCAACAACACCGGCGGCATCCTGATTTTTAACATGCCCAACCTGCCGGTCGAAGGTCATACCACCCGTGTGTACAACAACCGGGTGCACCAGAACAACACTGAAAACTTTGCGCCACCTGGCACTGCAGTGGCCAGTGTGCCCGCCGGTTCCGGCATCCTGATCAACTCCAACGATAAAGTGGAAATTTTCGACAACGATCTGGGCCATAACCAGACCGCCAATATTCTGATTTCCAGCTACTTCAGTGCGGGCTATTCGGAACGGGAAATGGCCGAAGCATTTGACCCGTATCCGGAAACCATTTTTATATATAACAACAGTTTCACCGATGGTGGCAGCGCCCCCGGCACGCCCGAGCTGGACATGTTGCGCCAGGCCCTGTTTGGCGCAGATGGCAGTTTCCCGGACATTATCTGGGACGGCGTTACCCATCCCGAGCGCACCGACATGAGCTATGCCATTTGTGTTGATAATGCAGGTGCCGAAATACTCAATATCGATGCCGCCAACAACAATGCCAACCCTCATGTCGATATGGGCATGCACAGCTGTCAGCACAACAAACTGGCAGCAGTGGAATTGCCAGCGGGACTGATGGCAGAGTAAGAGGTCACACACCATGCCCGTTTCGCGACTCACCGCTCGTCTGTCCGCTGTCGCGGCCCTGGTATTATCGGGCATGTTGAGTTCATGTCAGGATCCGGGACCGCACGTGTTCGACAGCAGCAATTACCCGGCGCGACTGTCGGCCTGGCAATTGCTGCAGGTTCAGGGCAGAGAGCTCGAACTTAATGATGCCGTATTACCTTACCAACTGGCGACGCCCCTGTTCAGTGACTATGCGCTGAAACTTCGCACGGTGTGGTTGCCTGATGGCACGGCCGCCCGCTACCGTGATAACGAGCCTTTCGATTTTCCGGTAGGCACTGTTATCAGCAAAACGTTTTATTATCCGCTCGACACTGGCGCTGACAACAAAGACATGCCGCGTCTGCTTAAAGCCAGCGCAAACCAGTCAGAACCGGCAGGCACGTCACTGGACCTGAACGACTTCAGGCTTATTGAAACCCGCCTGCTGGTCCATCAGCCGAGCGGCTGGGAAGCGCTGCCCTACGTCTGGAACGACGAACAGACAGATGCCACCTTGCAGATAACCGGTGATATCCAGCGCCTGCAACTGGAAGGCACCACATTTGCCTATATCGTACCCAACCGCAACGAATGCGCCGGCTGTCATGTACTCGACCAGAACAAAGGCGACCTGTCTCCTATCGGCCCGGCAGCACGCCATCTGAATCGACTCATCAGTCATGAAAACGGTGAACTGCGACAACTGACGCTTTGGCAGCAACGCGGCTGGCTGACCGGATTACCGGAAGTTGAACAGATCCCGGCGAATGCCGTGTGGCAGGATTCTGCAAACGCGGATGACTCAGTGCCACAACGCGCCCGCGCCTATCTCGACATCAACTGCGGGCATTGTCATCAACCAGGTGGCAGCGGCGACACCTCTGGATTGTTTCTGCACGCCGCGGAAACGTCTGCCATGCGCCTGGGCGTATGCAAGCCACCGGTGGCTGCCGGTCGCGGCGCGGGAGGCCACCGTTTCTCCATCGTGCCCGGCCAACCGGAAAACTCAATACTGAGTTATCGCATCGAAAGCCAGGAGACCGGCGTGCTGATGCCGGAGCTGGGCCGTAGCCTGGTACACGAACAGGGATTACAACTGGTCAACACCTGGATTGCACAGCGGCCAGGGCATTGTAACTGACCTGTTGATACGGTCGGATTTTCGGGAGCCTTAATGCAAACCAGTACCACCAGCCCCAGAAGTGTCCTGCACGCTGAGCAATTGTGTAAAACCTATGTGATGGGTGAAGTCACTGTGCACGCGCTGCGCAATGTCGATCTGTCACTGAGTCAGGGGGAACTGCTTGTGCTGCTGGGCGCCTCGGGCAGCGGCAAGTCGACCTTACTGAATATTCTGGGCGGCCTTGATGTCGCCACCAGCGGCAGACTGATTTATGGCGAGACCGATTTGAGCAACGCAGATGACCGTACGCTTACCAATTATCGGCGCCAGCATATCGGCTTTGTATTTCAGTTTTACAACCTGGTGTCCAGCCTGACGGCGATGGAAAATGTCGCCCTGGTGACTGACATTGCCCGTCAACCGATGTCACCCCGCGAAGCCCTGACACTGGTGGGGCTGCAGGACCGTCTGGACCACTTCCCGTCACAACTTTCCGGTGGGGAACAGCAACGGGTCGCAATCGCACGTGCCATTGCCAAACGCCCCGACGTTCTGCTGTGTGATGAGCCCACCGGTGCATTGGACGCCAGCACCGGCCGCATGGTGCTGGCGGTACTGGAACGGGTGAACAGGGAGACCGGCACCACCACCGCCATCATTACCCACAATGCGGCCATTGGTGCCCTTGGTGACACGGTAGTGCACATGAGCAGTGGCGAAATAACACAACGCACGCAGAACCCGCAGCGTGCCCGTGTCGAGCAGATCGAGTGGTAACGTCATCATGTTGGCTCTGAACCGCAAACTGGCCAGAGAGCTGTGGCACCTGAAAAGCCAACTGCTGTCGATCGCCCTGGTGGTCGCCACCGGCATCATGACCGTGGTCACCATGCGCGGCAGTTATGAAGCGCTGGTCATAACCCAGGACCGGTATTATCAGCAAACCCGCTTCGCCGATATCTGGGCACCGCTGCGCCGCGCCCCCGAAACCCTGCTCGCGCAGATTGTCAGTTTGCCGGGCGTGGCAGCCGCAGATGTCCGCATCAACTTCATGGCGACGCTGGACCTGGAGGATCTGGACGCACCCGCTACCGGGCGTTTCATGTCGCTGCCGGAAACCGGGCGCCCGCTGCTCAACGATATTGTTGTCCAGCGCGGACGCTACATTGAGCCCGGTGAGACTGCTGCGGTGCTGATCAATGAAAAGTTCGCACGCGCCCGTGGCCTCAATCCCGGCGATAGTATTCGCGCCATCATCAATGGCCGCGCGCGCGAACTGGACATTGTTGGCACGGCCATCTCGCCGGAACATGTCTATACCATGCCTCCCGGGTCATTGATGCCGGACGATACCCGTTTTGGTATTCTGTGGATGGGGCAGCGCGCGCTGGGTGCGGCATTTGATATGGATGGCGCCTTTAATGAAGCATTTGTCAGGATTGAGCCCGGCATCAACCCGGCGCAGGTGATCGCCGGATTAAACGAGCTGCTTTATCCCTATGGCGGCTTCGGTGCCTATCCGCGCCGGGATCAGCCCTCACACAGCATCCTGCAAGGTGAACTGGATCAGAACCGGGTCATGGGAACCGCGATTCCCGCGGTTTTTCTGGGTGTCGCTGTCTTTCTCTTACACTTGGTACTTGGACGCCTTATCAGTACCCAGCGTGGAGAAATTGCAGTGCTGAAGGCATTCGGCTACCACAATAGCGAAATCGCCATGCATTTTTTGCTGTTTGCCATTGTCGCCGTGCTGATGGGTATTCTTGTTGGTGTCATCGGTGGCGTCTACCTCGGCCAGGCCTATATTGGTATCTATCAGACCTATTTTGACCTGCCGGGACTGGACTACCGGCTGCAGCCAGGGTTACTGGTGCTGGCCTCTGCGGTCAGCCTGCTCGGCGCCTGCACGGGCGCCAGCAGTGCCGTGCTGAAAGCGGTCAGATTACCACCGGCCGAAGCCATGCGCCCGGAACCACCAGCGAATTTTCGCGCAGGCTGGCTGGAACGCACTGGCATCAATCGCCTGCTCCCCTCATCGACCCGCATGATACTCAGAAATATGGAACGAAAACCCTGGCAAAGCCTGATGTCTGCGCTGGGTGTTGCCATGTCTGTTGCCATTCTGGTCATTGGTCTGTTCATGTTCGACAGCATACGGTTTCTGATGGATCTGCAATTCAGGGCAATTCAACGGGAAGATGTTGCCATCAGTTTTTATGAACACCAGGCTGATCGTGTGCAACATGAATTGTGGCGATTGCCGGGTGTCACCCGGGTCGAGCCCTATCGCAGTATCCCGGTCCGGCTGCGGCACGGTCATCACCACCGCGATAGCGTAATTCAGGGCTTGTCTGCAGACGGCGAACTGCGACGGGTCATCGGTGCCAGCGGCATCGCTCAGCCGATACCGGCAGAAGGCCTGTTGCTGAGCCGCCTGTTAGCGGAACGTCTGGATGTAGCGACCGGCGACACCGTTACCGTGGAAATACTGGAAGGCAGACGTCAGCAGCGCGAAGCGATGATCGCGGGCGTCATCGACGATTATATGGGTGTCTCGGCAACCATGGAACTGACCGCGCTGCAGCGCCTCAGTGGTGAAGGCCCGTTCATCAGCGGCGCCTACCTGTCGGTCAGCGCTGATGATACTTCAGCCCTGTACCGCGACCTCAAGCAGATGCCAGCCGTCAGTGGGGTAGCGTCACCCGACGAGATGCTGGCGTCGTTTGAAAGTGAAATGGCGCAGGGTATCTTTGTTTCGGTTGGTTTTCTGGTCGGTTTTGCCGCCGTCATTGCGGTGGGCGTCATCTACAACGGCGCCCGCATTGCCTTGTCCGAGCGCGGGCGCGAGCTGGCGAGCTTGCGTGTCATGGGCTTTCATCGCAGAGAAGTCGCAATACTATTGCTGGGTGAGCAGGCCTTGATTACCCTGATGGCGATACCGATGGGCTGGCTTATCGGTTATGGTATGGCGTGGCTGGTTGTTGAAGGCATGCAGACCGACATGTTTCGCATTCCCTATGTGATCAACCCCTGGACCTGGCTGTTCACCGCGCTGATAACCGTGGCCGCTGCGACGGCCAGCGCGCTGGCCGTGCGACGAAGACTGGACCGCTTCGACCTCATCAGCGTGTTAAAAACACGGGAGTGAACCATGCGTAAATGGATAATCATGACCGCCATCGTGATGGCCGTGTCCGTACTGTGGCTATTGTCGTCAACACCATTGTCGGTGGAGACTGCCGTGGTACAAACGCGGCCGCTAACGGTGACTGTGCAGGAACAGGGTCGCACCCGGGCACGCCTGCCCTACACCATTACCGCGCCGGTCAACGGCCACCTGTTGCGTAATAACCTGATCGAAGGTATGTCCGTGCAACAGGGCGATGTGCTGGCGCAAATCGCATTGCTTGCCGAAGATACCCGGACAGAAGCCAGCATCCGGGCCAATCTCGCAGCCGCTGAGGCCCGCCAGCGCGCAGCAGAAGCCACCCTGATAGAGACTGAGTCCGCGTTGCCACGCGCACAGCGGGAAGCTGAACGCCGCGAACGCCTGTTTCTGGACCGCCTGATATCGGAAGAAGAACGTGACAGCTATCAGCAAACCGAGGCCGCAGCCGAAGCCCGACTGCTCAGTGCACGCGCGGCAGTAATTGCAGCACAGGCGGATGTGCAAAACGCCAGAGCGGCGCTGATGGGCCTGGATGGCAACCAGTCTGACAGCAATAACCTGACGGTGACCGCACCCGTCAGCGGGACCGTGCAGGCCGTCTACGAGCGCGGCGACCGGGTGATAGCTGCGGGCACAGAGTTGTTCCGGATCAGTGACGGCGATGCCCTGGAACTGGTGATCGACCTGCTGACGCAGGATGCCGTGCAAGTCAGCCCCGGCGATACGATTCTGATCACCGGGTGGGGCGGCCAGGAAACTCTGCCTGGCACGGTGGACTACATTGAGCCGCAGGCGTTTACCAAATACTCTGCACTGGGTGTGGAGGAGCAACGCGTCAATGTCATCGGACGCCTGACCGGCAGCAATGGTGGCCCCCCTTTATTGGGCGCGGAATACCGTATCGAAGCGAACATCGTGGTCTGGCAGGAAGATGAGGTGCTGACGGTGCCGATCAGTGCCCTGTTCCGAAGGGACAATAACTGGCATGTCTTCGTGGTAGAACAGGAGCAGGCAGTGCTCAGGCAAATACGGATCGGTCGTCGTAATCGCGACCTCGCACAGGTCCTTGACGGTTTGCAGCAAAACGACCAGGTGATTGTATTCCCATCCGACCAGGTCATGGATGGCAGCGCGGTGACAACCAACTAGACTGGCGTCACCGGCGCTCTACGGCGGATTATTGCTCCTCTTCAGCCATCTGCTCAAGCACACGAGCACCCATCAGAATGCCCGGCATGGAATGGTTGCCTTCATGACAGGCATATTCATACAGGTCCGGCGCAGCAAACATCGGTAGTTCGCCGGTCCACGCCGTTTCATACAATTCCGGATCTTCAATGGTGAACTGATAGCGCAGTTCCCGTTCGTTGACGCGCGAAAAACGCTCCGTGATTCTGGCATTGGCTGAGGTGTATCCGCTGCCGCGGGCTATCTGCTCGGGATCAAAATTGATGGTCTCCACCACCAACGTATCACCTTCATAGTACCCGATAGAATCGCCGTGCCAGCGCGGCACACCGTGCGGATCGTGCTCGCCATCAATCTTCACAATTCGTGCATCGTGCGCCATTTCAGCAAGGATCATGACATGCGTGGGGCTTTGCACAATCTGCGTGGTGTTATTGTAAAGTGATGGCGTAAAGGGAACGATGGATGCAAAACTGAGCATGCAGCGCTCAGCCAGCGACCGTCCCTCAGGGCCATCATTTTCATCCATATCCGGGTAGGCCATGGCAGCCCGCTGTGCCGCACGGATTTCACGGCCACCCTCAGTCCAGGGAATACGGCCATCTTCAGGCGCTATGATCAACGAGGTACGCAGCTCACCGTCAATAACGGCCAGCCAATCGCCGGGGTTAATCCAGAACGCATTGTAACCACCCACATTCTCCGGGCCCGGCGCTTCTGCACCACGCTCTTCAAGCGCGTCGGTATATTCCTTGAGTGATGGCACCAGGCGCTCGGCCTCTTCCTGACTGACAGTCAGCTTGCCTTCAAAACGGGGGTGGCGTTCAACGGCGGTTCTGGACGAATAGTCCCAGATGCCTTGCAGATCAGGGACGCCCCAGGCGGTCATGGGCGTTTGCCCATCATCAGCAGCGTATACGGAGGAACTGATCAGGCCGGCGGCCAGTAAAGAT
The DNA here is from genome assembly GCF_011050365.1 of Pseudohongiella sp. Classification (GTDB taxonomy): domain Bacteria; phylum Pseudomonadota; class Gammaproteobacteria; order Pseudomonadales; family Pseudohongiellaceae; genus Pseudohongiella. The sequence goes on along the minus strand of NZ_DRFV01000016.1, from coordinate 246,551 downwards.
AATGACAGCGATAGCGACGCTGTCCTGGTTTGCAACAGGTAAACATTCATAGGACCACTTCTTTGTTTGTTATTAGTCTGGTACCACGCGAATATTTGATATCACGGGTACCAGAACAGGTCAAATGAATTCATTCATTTTTCGTTGGTTTACTCGCTGACGCCGATATCATGCCTCCTGAAAGTAGTCTTCCGGCGCGAACACATCGACTTCGATCGCTGCCATCGCTGCCGCATTGGCATCACGCATCAGCGTCGCCTCATCGGCGCTGATGACCTTGGCGTCCAGTGCCTCATCGACGACGTCGTAAGACAATCCCCGGGGCAATTTGCGGGCCTTCTGCGCCTGATGGATCCGCTCCATTACCGGAGCAGCTTCCGAATGCAGGCGGAAGGCTTTCATCAGATGACCCATACCCGGCTGGTCCTCAGCGAATGGCGCAATACCATCAGTGAAGCGTTTGAATTGATCATTCAGCTGCTGAATGGCGCCCGCTGTCGGCGGGATCAGCTCATCTGAGGGGCCGCGCGACAAGGGGTTGAGGCGCAGGAACCAGGATGACGGGCCGCGCAACCACCAGCCGACCACCGGCACATCAAAATTGGCATGAATGCCCTCGAAGGCATCCTGAATCTGCGCCAGAGCAAACTCACAGCTGTATTTAACGATTGGCAGATCCTCAGGCTTGCTGCCTTCGGCCTTGAAACGACGCAAAGTGGAGATGGCCAGCACCTGCCAGGTCAGCGCATCTGCAAAACGGCCGCCCAGGCTGCCTTTAACCTTGAGTTTGCCGCCAATCAGATACAGCGCCAGGTCGGCCAGCAGCGCAAACCGCGAAGAGGCCCAGGCCAGACGGCGATAGTAGGTGGCGACCTCCCCCGACTCGGGGCTGCCGGCACTGAAACCGCGGGTCAGACCACGCACCTTGCTGCGGAAAAAATTGCTGACGGTATGCCACAGCCAGCCCAGCAAGCGCTGGCGAAACGCCGTGGCGTCATTGTCCTCTACAGCCTTGACCAGGGGCAGCGCATAGGGGTGGCAACGCGTTGCGCCCTGACCAAAGGTAATCAGGGTTCGGGTCATGATATTGGCCCCTTCTACCGTGATACTGACCGGTGCGCTGCTGTAGCCGCCACCCAGAATGTTTCGCGGTCCCTGCATCACGCCGGCGCCGGAAAACACATCCATGCCATCAATCAGGGACCGCTGGCCGTAGTCCGTACTGCTGGATTTCAATAGCGCAGAGATCACCGGCGGCTGTTGCCCATTATCCAGTGCCGAGCACGAGTACACCCGTGCGCCCTCAAAAATATAGGCAAACGCGGCGATACGTGCCACCTTTTCCTGCACCCCCTCCATCAGACCGATCTGAATGCCGAACTGGTGGCGAATCATGGAGTAGGCGCCGGTGGCAGCGGCCACCAGTTTCATGCCACCAATGGCACCGGCGGGCAAGGACACGGCCCGGCCACCGGCCAACTGCTCCATCAGCATGCGCCAGCCCTGACCGGTGTATTCCGGACCACCGATAATCTGCTCTGGCGAGACGATGACATCCTCACCGATAATGGGGCCGTTATAGAAACTCATGCCGATTGGCAGATGGTGATCGCCGTTTTTGAGCCCGGGCGTACCCTTGTGCAACATGACCACTGTGATTCCCGGGTATTCGCCCTTGCCCAACAGGTTTTCCGGGTCGTGCATTTGAAACGCCAGGGAGATCAGGTTGGCAACGGGCGCCAGCGTGATATAGCGCTTGCGGAAATTCATCCGGATTTTGGTTTCGCCATTATCGTCCTTGAAGACCACACCCTCTGCCTTGATCGAAGCCGCATCAGAACCTGCGGTCAGCTCGGTCAGGCCAAAACAGGGCACATACTCGCCACTGGCCAGTTTCGGCAGGTACTCATCCCGCTGTGCGTCGGTACCATAGTGCTTCAACAATTCCGCGGCCCCCAGGGAATTGGGAATGACCACGAAGGTGCCGGCCGTCGGGCAGTAAGCATTCACTTTCGCCATGATTGACGAGATGGCGAGGGTGGAGAATTCCTTGCCGCCGTACTGCTTGGGTATCAGCAGCCCCATGAAGCCCTGCTGTTTGATGAAATCGATGACCTCATCGGGCACCTTGCGGGTGGTCGTGATCTGGTAACTGTCGATCATCCGGCACAATTCTTCTGTCGGCCCGTCCATGAACGCCTGCTCTTCGTCGGACAGCAGGTTGTAGGGCTCATCAAGCATATTGCGGAAATCCGGGTTGCCAGAGAAAATCTGTCCGTCAATCCAGATTGTGCCGGCCTCCAGCGCCTGTTTCTCTGTGTCAGAAATACGCGGCAGCACATTGTTATCCCGCATGAACTTCATAATCATTGAAAACATAAATCGTGTTCCTCGCGAACATCATTGCTGAGCTGTAGCCCACAGAATAACTGGGATTGACTGAAATTGGAATGCGTTCATTTTTCTGTCACGCACGAGAGGGCCCCTCGCGCAGAGCTGCACCGGGGCACACCACCGTCACTTCCATGCGACACGCTGTCATCTAACTGATAAGCTCAAAAGATATGCTGAAACAGAGTGTTAACACCGCACATTAATCAATGATACCAGGACAATCCATGTCAGCCAGCAACCTTCATCCAGTCGCATCAACCTGTTACTCAACCATACGACGCGGTCTTGCCTATCACAGCCCGTGCATACGATTCAGTCTGCAGCTGACCCTGGCACTGAGCACTGCGACCCCGCTGGCAGCAGCACAGACTTTTTACCCGGCACCGGCTGAAGAATCACCTGAGCACTGGCAGGCGCAGGGACAGGCCGAACTCCAGCGCGCAATGGCCAGAACACCGATCACCAACAGGGCAAAAAATGTCATCCTTTTTGTCGGTGATGGTATGGGCATCTCAACGGTCACTGCCGCCCGCATATTCGATGGTCAATTGCGCGGCAGCGCTGGCGAGGAGAACCGGCTGACATTCGAAAGTTTCCCTTACGTGGCACTGTCCAAGACCTACAACACCAACCAGCAGACCGCTGACTCTGCGGGCACCATGACTGCCATGATGTCCGGTATCAAGACCCGTGCCGGCGTTATCGGGGTCAATCAATACGCTGACCGTGGCGATTGCCAGTCCTCGCTGGGCACGGAAGTGCCCAGCCTAATGCAGGACGCTGCTGACCGTGGCCTGGCCACCGGCTTTGTCACCACCACCCGTATCACTCACGCTACACCCGCAGCCACCTATGCTCATAGCCCCGAGCGCAACTGGGAAAGCGACGCCAACCTGAGCCCGGAAGCCATTGCCGCTGGTTGTCAGGATATCGCCGCGCAATTGCTGTCCTTTGATTTCGGCGCCGGCGTCAACGTGGCCATGGGCGGCGGCCTGGCGGCCTTTGTGCCGACCACAGAAACTGAACCCTTGACGGGAGGGGCGGGTCAGCGGCTGGACGGCCGCAACCTTACCCGGGAATGGCTGGAGAAATACAACGACAGCGCCTTTGTCTGGAACAAGGACCAGCTGGCAGCTGTGGACGTCACCAGTACCGCACATGTGCTAGGCCTGTTCAGTCGCTCCCAGATGAGTTATTCCCATGACCGCGCCGGCGACGATGCCAGCGAACCCGACCTGCCCGCGATGACGGAAACCGCCATCCGCCTGTTGCAACAACAGGGACAGGAAGACGGCTTTTTCCTGATGGTGGAAAGCGGCCGTATTGATCATGCCCACCACGCAGGCAATGCCTACCGGGCGCTGCAGGATACCAGGGAGTTCGCTGACGCCGTGCAGAAAGCGATGACGCTGACCAGCGATGAAGACACGCTGATCATTGTTACCGCCGATCACAGCCACACGTTGACCCTTGGCGGGTATGCCACCCGCGGCAACCCGATTCTGGGAACAGTTGTCGGCAACGACGACCAGGGCCTTCCACAAGCCGGAGTCAGTATCGCGGCCGACGACATGCCTTATACCACACTGGGTTACCGTGACGGACTGGGCTTCGCTGAAGATGCCGGTGGCGACAGCCGCTACCAGATGCCTATCGCCGGCGGCAGACACGACCTGCGCGAAGTCGACACCACGCACCCGGACTTCCACCAGGAAGCACTGGTGCCACTGGAGTCCGAAGGCCATGCCGGCGAAGATGTGGCCATCTATGCCCGCGGTCCCTGGGCGCATTTGTTCCATAGCACACATGAACAGAACTACATTTATCATGTCATGCGTCACGCCCTGGGCTGGTAACCCGCTCGGGCAATAAAGACTGACACCGGACCCGACTGCAACTCCGGTGAGCACCCGTTTGTATCGGCGGACAGCCTCAGGCAAAATGAATACATTCAGCAGCAACACTACTGCCCGAGGTATTCATGAGCGAGTCATCAACACATACGGATCTCAAAGCAACAGCCCCCGACGCCATGACGGATAAATTCCGTCACTGGCATCTGACCCGCGACCGCGACAACATCATTTATGCCTACCTGGACCGCGAAGGGGAACGCGTCAATTCGCTTTCGCGCGCGGTGCTGGAAGAGTTTGAGCAATTGCTCATCCTGGCAGAGCAGGAAAAACCCAGAGGCCTGGTGCTGCTATCCGGCAAATCCACAGGCTTTGTGTTTGGCGCAGATATCAAAGAGTTCGAAGGCTTCACCTCTGCGGAGAATGTCACTGCGGAGATTTCGCGGGTACACGATATGTTCACCCGCCTGGAAAACCTGCCCTGTACAACTGTGGCTGCCATCGAAGGCTACTGCCTGGGCGGCGGCCTGGAAATGTCACTGGCCTGCGACTACCGTATTGCCAAGGATGTGCCATCCACCCGACTGGGCTTCCCGGAAGTCCAGCTCGGCATCTTCCCCGGCTTCGGGGGTTCGGCCCGATCGGTACACACCATGGGCGGGCTCAAGGCCATGGAGCTGATGTTGACCTCTCGTCAGATCAGCGCCCGGGCCGCCAAAGCTGTTCACCTGATTGATGAGGTTATCGGGCGCCATGAGGAGCTCCTCTGGGCCGCACGCCGTGCCGTGATGGCCGGAAAGAAAAGCGGCCAGCCGGGCCTGGTCGCGCGCCTGAGTAATCTGTGGCCGGCGCGAAAAATACTCTCCGTCCAGATGCGCAAGAAAACCCGACCCAGAGCCAATCCGGACCACTATCCGGCCCCTTACCGCCTGCTAGACGTCTGGGAGCGCTACGGTGGCAATCGCCAGAAAATGATGCGCGAGGAAGCCCGCGCAGTTGGTGAACTGATGGTATCACCCAGTGCCGAAGGGTTGCGCCGCACCTACCACCTGATGGAACGGCTCAAATCTCTGGGCAAAGGAGCCGACTTTAACGTGCGTCATGTCCATGTCGTCGGCGCCGGCACCATGGGCGGTGATATAGCCGCCTGGTGTGTGCTCCGCGGCATGGACGTCAGCCTGCAGGACCGCGAGATGAAATACATCACACCGGCACTGGAGCGCGCTGAAAAGCTGTTCCGCAAAAAACTGCGTAACCCCGCCAAAGTCAAAGCGGCACTGGCACGGCTGCGACCCGATGTGGACGCCAGTCTTGTGCACCGCGCAGACGTGGTGATTGAGGCCATTTTTGAAAATGCCGAGGCCAAGCAGGCGTTGTTCAAAGATCTTGAACCGAAATTGAAGGAAGGCGCCGTACTCGCGACCAATACATCGGCCATTCCGCTGGAGAAACTCGCTGGTGTGTTACAGAATCCGTCCCGCCTTATCGGTCTGCATTTCTTTAACCCGGTGCCCAGGATGCCCCTGGTTGAGGTCGTGTACGGGCCGGACACGGACGACGAATACCGCAAGAAAGGCGCGGCTTTCTGCCAGCAAATCAGCCGCTTTCCATTGCCGGCCAAAAGCAGCCCCGGCTTTCTGGTCAACCGCGTACTGGCCCCGTACATGATGACAGCGTTGCAGCTGCATCAGGAAGGCGTGCCCGCCGAAGCACTGGATGCCGCCGCCGAAGCCTTCGGCATGCCAATGGGACCGGTTGAACTGGCCGACACCGTCGGGCTTGATGTCTGCCTGATGGTCACTGGCGTATTGCAGGACGGCGAGAGCGACTCAGATGACAGCCCGCAGAAGGCCTTTATCAAGTCCCTGGTCGATGACGGCAAACTGGGCAAGAAGTCCGGTGAAGGCATCTATGTCTGGGAGAAAGACAAACCCAAAAAACATGACGGTGCGGCAACCGGGCATGATCTGGCGGAACTGTCCGACAAACTGATCGCTGCCTATATCAATGAGTGTCAGGCGGCACTGACCGAAGGCGTTGTCGAAGATGCCGACCTGCTGGACGCAGGCATGATCTTCGGCACCGGGTTTGCGCCCTTCCGCGGCGGTCCATTGCATTATCTGGAAAATCGCGAACGCCAACCCAAAGTGGAAAGTACCTCCAAATCGGCAGAGACCGAGAACGAGAACGACACAGAAACCGATAACAGCACCGATAAAAGCACCGATATAGAGAACAGCGACGACAGCGGAAAAGAGACCGAAACCAAAACCGGGCAGGAGAAACAAACACGTGACTAATTCAACAGAAAACTCACAGACTCTGCGCCGCGTTGTGATTGCCGGCGGCATCCGCATACCATTCTGCCGTTCAAACACAGCTTACTCGGAGCTGACCAACCTGGACATGCTGTCTGACACATTGCAGCAGTTGAGCAGCAAGTTCGATCTGGCGGGCAAAAAAATTGATGAGGTATTGGCCGGCGCAGTCACCACACACAGCAAGGACTGGAATCTGGCGCGGGAAGCAATTCTGAGCACAGACCTGTCTCCGTCGACACCCGGTATCACACTGCAGATGGCCTGCGGTACCTCCTTGCAGGCAGCCCTGATGTCAGCTGCCAAAATCGCTACCGGTCAGATTGAATGCGCCATCGCTGCCGGCACCGATACCACCAGCGACGCACCTATTGTATTCAAGCGCAAATTTGCACAGCGCCTGATCAAACTGGGTCAGGCACGGGATATCAAGTCTCGCTTGCGCGCCTTCAAAGGCTTCCGCATGGCAGAACTGGCGCCACAACCTCCGGCCAACGGCGAACCTCGCACCCGGCTGTCCATGGGCGAGCATTGTGAACTGATGGCGCGAGAGTGGGGCATTGCCCGCAAGGACCAGGATCAATTGACACTGGAGAGTCACCTGAAAGCAGCTGAAGCATATGAGGCCGGTTTTTTCGACAACCTGGTGAACGCCTATCAGGGGGTCAGCCGGGACAATAATCTGCGGGCCGACACCAGTATAGAAAAACTGGCGACGCTGAAACCCGCCTTTGATCGCAAAAACGGGACCCTGACTGCCGGCAACAGTACCCCCTTGACCGACGGGGCAGCGGCTGTGCTGTTGTGTAGTGAAGACTATGCCCGCAAGAACAAGCTACCTATTCAGGCCTATCTCACTGCCGGGCGTACCAGCGCCATCGATTTCGTGCACGGAGAAGGGCTGCTGATGGCGCCAACCGTTGCCGTCAGCGAAATGCTGCAGCAAAACCAGCTGTCACTGCAGGACTTTGATTGTTATGAAATACACGAGGCATTTGCGGCGCAGGTACTGTGCACGCTAAAGGCATGGGAAGATGATGCTTTTTGCCGCGACAAACTGGGACTGCCGCACGCGCTGGGACGCATTGATCGCGACAGAATGAACATCAAAGGCGGCTCACTGGCATTCGGCCACCCCTTCGCCGCGACCGGCGCGCGCATACTGGGCTCATTGGCCGCCATTCTGGAAGAGAAAGGCAAAGGTCGTGGACTGATTTCGGTTTGCACTGCTGGCGGCATGGGCGTTGCAGCTATCGTTGAACGCCCATGATGTCGTCGGTATCAGAACGGCCAGTGCAGCTGTATATTGCCACCACCAAATTTCAGTGAATCCAGGTTCAGTGTCGGATTCAATGTCAGGATTGCGCCACTTTGCTGATGTACAACATAGCGCCAGGGCAGCGTCAGGCGGGCCAATACATCTTCGTCCCGGCGATTGTCCGCCGGTCGTTGCTGCAGCACCCTGTCAACATCGATGCCACCAATGGTCAACGTGGGCTCCCACCAGCTTGTCGCGCGGCGGGCAACCGTCATGCCGGCGAACAGCAAGGTTTCACTATGCCGATTGAATCCAGTGCTGGCCAGGTTTTGACCAAACCAGCCCTGCTCCTCCAGCACAAAATGCCGTAACCCGGCATGGAATTCCGTTGACGCGTCAGATCTCACAGACAAGGTAACGCTGCGCAGGCGGCGGTCAAAATCTTCCTGACCGGCGCCACTGTCTGCCATCAGGGCGCGAAATTCACGCCCCGTATTCTCCAGTCTGAAAGACAACCCGGAACGCCATGACGGCGACACATCTGCACTCAGAGCGCCGGCCACCCGAAGCTGATCGCCGCGAACATACAAAGCATTGCTGCGGTCCTCGTACTGCGCATGCGGAGAGTAATTAACGGCCAGATCCACACCCAGCCCTGACTTCAGGCGTTGCTGATAGTGAGCAAACAGGGTAACCGGGGTGCGCTCGTACTTGTTGTCGCTATTACCCTTATTGTTATACAGCCGGTCAACCTGAATCAGAGCCAGGCGAAGCCTGCGATCATTATCCGGCTGCCACGTCAGCTCATACTGAAAATCCACCTCACCTTTGTCACCGGACACATCCGCTGAAAACATGGCGCGCCAGCTATCGCCGAAACGTCGGACAACCCCAAGCAGCTGACGATCAAAGCGTCCATCAAAGTCTTCGCGACGCTGAACCCGTGCGACGATCCCGTAGCGATCATCATCAAAATACAGCGTTTTTTGCAGATTTGTTTCCAGATACAGTTCATCACCAGTGACACTGCCGCCGGTGCCTGACAAACCATCATCCCCCGGTGCCGGCAAGTCGGACAACTGGCGATAACTGAACCGGTTGATAAAACTGGAACTATTGTAAAGAAATTCACGCCCTTCAACGAAGCCATCCAGGCGTTGTGGATGCGGGTCCCGCCAGGGACTTTCGGCAGCCACGCCGACAGGCAATAGCAACGTCAACATCGTAGTGCCAACGATTAGAAACAGCGCTGGTTTGCCTGCCAACATCAAGTCGCTCCCGAAAACCGGATACCAGAAACATTGTCATACGATGCATGCTGGCGACTGGTCGCCAGCATGCACTGACTCGTGATGATTAAAGGTTATTTTTGTGCTGGAAGATATCAGCCGAGGCAAGCGCGGTCAGATTCAGAATCCCGCGACCTGATACTGATGGGATCAGGATATGGGCCGGCTTTTCCAGGCCACACAGGAAAGGTCCAATCAGGCGCCCATTGGTAAACGAGCGCAACAGCCCAAGCGCAATACTGGCGGTATCCATGTTTGGCATCACCAACACATTGGCTCGACCCTTGATATTGGAACCTTCGAACACGGTAGCCCGCAGCTCCGGATTCAACGCTGTAAGCGCATGCATTTCTCCGTCAATCTGAACCTCCGGCATTTGCATACGCAAGCGGTGCGCTGCCGTTTTCATTTTTATCGCCGAATCGTCTTCGTAGCTGCCGAAATTCGAATGCGACAACAAGGCGACAACAGGTTCGATATCAAATGACTGCTGGACAAAACTGATGGCATCCTTGGCGATATCAACAACTTCGTCGACGCTCGGGTTGACGTTGACAAAGGGGTCAGTCAAAAACAGCGGACCATCATCCATCAACAGGACACAGACCGACGACAATCGGCCACCGGGTTTGGTTGACCGGATGATGGGACGGATGTCCTTCAGGTGCGTATCGAAACGACCCACCTTGCCGCACACCATGCCATCCGCTTCACCCATGGCAACCATCAACGCCGCCAGTATTGTGGTATTGCTGTGCACGGCAGTTCTGGCGGCCTCCACCGAAACACCTGAACGCCCCACATGATGGTGATAGAACTGCCAGTACTTTTTGTGTACATCTGCTTCTTCCGAATTAAAAACTTCGAAGTCCCTGCCAGGCACCAGACGCAGACCCATTTTTTCGATCTTGGTGTCAATAACCTGCGGCCGCCCAATCAGTATGGGCTTGGCAACACCCTCGTCAACAACCGCCTGCATCGCCAGCAGTACATCTTCATTTTCACCCTCTGCATAAACGATACGCGCCGGGTGTTTGGCGGCCAGATCGATAGACGGCTGCATGAACAGCCGGCTGCTGTTGACATAGGCGCTGAGTTTATTTCGGTAGGCATCCAGATCATCAATCTGCCGTGTCGCCGCACCGCTGGCCATGGCCGCTTTGACAACTGCCAGCGGCACTTCTTCAATCAGGCGCGGATCAAACGGCTTGGGAATCAGATACTCGCGGCCGAACTTCAGGTCTTCATCAATATACGCCTTGGCCACGGTCTCGGAAATCTCCCGTGTTGCCAGGTCGGCAATCGCCCGGACACAGGCCCGCTTCATTTCATCGTTGATATGGGTGGCACCACAATCCAGTGCACCCCGGAAGATGAACGGAAAACACAGAACATTGTTGACCTGGTTCGGGTAGTCCGAGCGTCCGGTAGCCAGGATGGCGTCCGGCCGTGCTGCGCGTGCCTCTTCCGGCATGATTTCCGGTATCGGGTTGGACATTGCCAGAATCAGTGGGTCGCGCGCCATGGTCTTGACCATGGCTCCATTGAGCACACCCGGGCCCGACAGACCAAGAAAAAGATCGGCATCAACAATGGCGTCTTCGATGGTCCGGTCGGGCGTGTCGACCGCGAACTGCTCTTTCCACGGGTTCATGCCTTGCGTGCGGCCCTGATAGATGACGCCATTTCGATCCAGCATACGCACATTTTCTTTTTTCACGCCCATGCTGATCAACAGCTCGACACAGGCAATACTCGCAGCACCGGCGCCGGAGGCCACCAGTTTAATGTCTTCGAACTTTTTATTGACGATTCGCAGGCCATTATAAACAGCAGCGGCGGCCACGATAGCGGTGCCGTGCTGGTCATCATGAAACACCGGTATGTTCATGATGTCACGCAGCCGCCGCTCAACCAGGAAACATTCAGGCGCCTTGATATCCTCAAGATTGATGCCGCCGAACGTCGGTTCCAGCGACGCGATGATGTCTACCAGTTTATCGACGTCAGTTTCGTTAATCTCAATATCAAAGACATCAATGTCTGCGAATTTTTTGAACAGGACTGCCTTGCCTTCCATCACCGGTTTGGCAGCGAGCGGCCCGATATTGCCCAGGCCCAGCACCGCCGTGCCATTGGTGATAACCGCTACCAGGTTGCCGCGTGCGGTCAGGTTGGCGGCCTCACTGGCATTCTCTGCAATCGCCTCACAGGCGAAGGCAACACCGGGCGAGTAGGCACGCGACAGGTCGCGGTTATTCGCCAGCGGCTTGGTGGGCCGAATGGCGAGTTTGCCCGGTGTGGGTTCCGAGTGGTAGCGAAGCGCGCTATCCTTGAATGAGTCTTCGGACATTTATATCCTTCCTTTTCCTTGGCATGTTGGACGTTATCGGGAGCGCTGTATTTACCAGTCAGAACTCGCCGGCACAGCCGGATCAGATCGCAGGAATGCTATCAGGTCTGCGTGATACTGCTCCGGATTTTCGAAATGTGGATTGTGACCGATGCCAGGATACAGATTCAACTCTGCATTCTGTAAAGTTTCCGCCACCATACGCGCCTGACCGGCAAAGTCACGGGTCAACCTGTCGTCAGCACCGCCCAGCACCAGCGCCTTGGTGGTAATATGCTGCCAGTCATAGACCACGGGGTCGAAATACAGAATGGCTTGTTGCCAGGCACGAATACGTGCCAGTAATGGCCAGGCAGACGTCAGCGTCTGACCATACTGATAGCGCACAAACTCCAGGTATTCCGGTTTGATCTCGGTGTTGTAGTAACGCATGTGATTGGCCAGAATCGACTGATAGCTGGTGTTCTCGCGTACGCTTTGCGCTGCCTCTTCAATGTCCCGCCACGGGCGACCCGGGCGCTGGTCGCTCATACCGATCTGGTTCACGAACACCACATGCGTGGTGGTTTCCGGGTAAGTCATGGCGAAACGCGCCGCCAGCATGCCACCCATGGAGTGCCCCACGATAGCAGTCTGCTCTATACCCAGATGATCAAGCAGCTTTTTCGCATCTGACGCAAATATATGCAGGTTATATGGAATGTCCATTTTGGACGAACGGCCATAGCCGATACGGTCAGGCACCACGACGCGGAAGCCGGCCGCCGTCAGTGCCTCGATGGTCGGCGCGAAACCGATACCCGCGAAGTTCATGCCGTGAAACAGCATGGCTGTCTGTCCATTGGCGGGACCGGTGGGTGCGACATCCATATATGCCTTCAGACCGTCCTGGCCAATGTGGGTAACCGGCATGTATTCGACCGGGTGCGGATAGGGAATTTCTGCCATTGACGCAGATACCGGCCCCCAGTCAGCCGGCGGTTCACTGGGCGGCTGGCTCTGCGCAACTGCCAGACTGGTACTTGCCAATAGCGCAGCGCCGGCCAACGCCAACAAACGACCGGTATGATAAAGTCGGGATAAAAGCATTATTCTCTCCTGTTATTTTTGCCTGTTAATCCTGCTAACAAACAGTTTACACGAAACCGGCAAGGGTGTTATTGCGCCAGTTTCAGGCCAATGCGCTTGACGTTACCGTCCTCAATAGCGGCTATGGTCCAGATAAATCCCTGCCACTCCAGCTGGTCGCCGAGCACGGGTTTGCCCCCCATGCGCTCATTGAGAAAGTCCCCTATGCTCAGCCCGATGACGGAGGGGTCGGGATGCAGCCCGTATACCGGCGCCAGATCTGCAATACTCGCCGAGGCATCCAGAATAAAGTCACCAAAGAACCAGTCATCCATGCCACTGGACGGTGCCACGCTGAACAATTTACCCAACGCCGGCAGATCATGCTCATGTGCAATAATGCACAGGATATCATCGGCCAGCAATCGCGTACTGCCCGTCGGGTGCAACAGTTCACGGCCCCGGAACAGGGCTGCAATGCGGGTGCCGTCAGGCATCTTGAGCCGTCTCAGCTCCCGCCCGATGCACCATTTTTCGGCGCCCAGACGGTAGACAAACAACTCCCATTCACTGGTGTGATGAATCTCGAGACCCGCCCGTGAAATCGGCATGGGTTGTGATGGCACCTGGACTTTCGCCAGACGGGTGGCAAATGGAATGGATGTGCCCTGCACCAGCAGGGATACCAGCACCACAAAGAAGGCCAGATTGAAATACAACTGTGAGTCCGGCAGCCCCGCCATGACCGGAAACACCGCCAGAATGATCGGTACCGCGCCACGCAGACCCAGCCACGACAGGTACCATCGTTCACGCATCTTGAAACGACTGAACGGTGCCAGACTGACAAAAACAGCCAGCGGCCGGGCAACCAGAATCATCCACAGCGCCAGCAGTAACCCGGGCACCGCAATTGGCAATAGCTCACTGGGCGTGAGCAACAATCCGAGCACCAGGAACATACCGATCTGGCTCAGCCAGGCCAGTCCGTCCAGCACACTGAGTATTGAGGTGCGACTGCGCAACGGTTTGTTGCCGAGGAAAACACCGCACAGGTAGATCGCGAGGAAACCGCTGCCGCCGGCAAAGGCTGTCAGCGCAAACAGGAACAGGCCGCCACTGACGGCAAGCAGGGGATACAGGCCGTTGGCCAGTGTACTGCGATTGATCAGCTGCAATAACAGCCAGCCACCGGCGCCACCGAGCAGAACACCCAACCCGAACTGTTGCACCAGACTGACAACAAAGCCAAATGCCGTGTTGGTGCTCCCGCCCTGGGCCGTGGCCAATATATCAATCAGGGTAACGGTCAAAAAGATCGCCATCGGGTCGTTGCTGCCGGACTCGATTTCCAGCGTGGCGCGCACACGTTCGTTAATATGGCGACCACCGAGCAGGGAGAATACCGCCGCAGCGTCCGTTGAGCCCACAATGGCGCCTATCAGCAGACCCTGCAGCAGATCGAGGTTGAATAACCAGGCGGCTACCAATCCGGTCAGCGCAGCGGTAATAACGACACCAACGGTCGCCATTGACAAGGCCGGCCACAAAGCCACCTTGAAACTGGCAACACGGGTGCGCATGCCGCCGTCAAACAGAATGATGGCCAGTGCAAGATTGCTGGCAAAAAAAGCGAGGGGGTAATCGTCAAACACTATACCGCCGATACCCTCTTCACCGGCGAGGATACCGACACCCAGAAAGATCAACAGAATCGGCACGCCCAGACGGGAGGAAACAGCGCTGAACAGCACGCTGAATCCCACCAGCAGGGCGCCGATCAGAAAAAAGCTGTTGATGGCCAATAGATCCATGTTACGTCCCAGACTGATTATGCTAAATCACAGATTCCAGGCATAACCAGATATCAACTGCCGAAAGGATGCCGCAGAATAATCGTCTCGTCCCGATCCGGACCTGTCGAAATAATATCAACCGGTGCCTCAATGACCTCTTCGATATACCGAATGTAAGCGCGGGCATTCTCTGGCAACTCGGCTAGTGAGCGGGCGCCTGCTGTCGATTCGCTCCAGCCTGGCAGCTCAACGTAGACGGGCCTGAGTTTTTCATAGCGATCCACGGTCATGCAGGCGGCTACCGCGTCTGCATCATCGGCAGAACTTTCATACCCGGTGCAGACTTTGATAGTTTCCAGCCCGTCCAGCACATCCAGTTTGGTCAGGCAGATACCCGACACACTGTTAATACGAATCGCCAAGCGCACAGCTGCAGCGTCGAACCAGCCACAGCGGCGGGCGCGACCAGTGGTAGCACCTTTTTCCATGCCGACATGGGCCAGGTGCGCACCGACCTCGTCAAACAGTTCAGTCGGGAACGGTCCGGACCCGACCCGGGTGGTATATGCCTTGGTGATGCCCAGCACGTAATCGAGGTACAGCGGACCATACCCACTGCCGGTCGCAGTGCCGCCGGCGGTAGTATTGGACGACGTCACAAAGGGGTAGGTACCATGATCGATATCCAGCAGCGAGCCCTGGGCACCTTCAAACATCAGGTTATCACCCGCCTTGCGATGTGTGTGCACAAGCTCCACGGTATCGGCCAGCATCGGGCGCACCTGCTCGGCGTAAGCCAGGCATTCGGCCAGGGTTTTGTCGAAATCAACCGCATCGACCTGATAATAGTTGGTCAGCATGAAGTTGTGATATTCCATGACTTCCTGCAGGCGTACCGCCAGATGTTCGGGGTTAAACAACTCGCCCATACGAATGCCGCGACGGGCAACCTTGTCTTCATAGGCAGGGCCAATACCCCGGCCGGTGGTGCCAATTTTTTTACCGTCACCCAGACGAATTTCGCGAGCCTGATCCAGGGCCACATGGGACGGCAGAATGACCGGGCTGGCGCCACTGATTTTGAGCCGTTCACGAACGGGAATACCCTGAGCCTCGAGCTCGCCGATTTCTTTCATCAGCGCTTCCAGACTGACCACAACGCCATTGCCTATGACGCAAGTGACACCCTCACGCAGAATGCCCGACGGGATAAGATGCAGCACTGTCTTTTTGCCGCCGATGACCAATGTATGACCGGCATTGTGACCACCCTGAAAACGCGTCACGACTGCTGCCTGCTCGGTCAGCAGATCAACAATTTTGCCTTTCCCTTCGTCACCCCATTGAGTGCCCAAAACAACAACGCTCTTACCCATGTTCCCCATACTCGTGCTGAAATAAATGTGCTGAAAAATCGAATTGATATAACAGGTTGCGGGCAGTGCCCTAGCGCTCGACCACGCGCCAACCCAGTTTATCATCGGCCACGATACATGCGCCGCATTGCAGTTCACGCATCAACTTGTCATCGGGCGGCTCGTCGCCCAGGTGCTGGATCACAACCTCGCCACTGTCACGAAGCTTTGCGATCAACGCTTGCAATGCTGCGTCGCCGCGGCCCGGCGCGAGCACAACCCGGGGCGACGGATAGTCGCGGCTACTTAATTGGGCCAGAAGCTTCAGGTCTGCATCAAAGCCTGATGCCGGGCGCGCACGACCGAACACTTTGCCAATTTCGTCATACCGACCGCCCTTTGCCACAGCTCTGCCGTGTGCCGGTGTGTAGGCGGCGAACACCGTTCCCGTATGATACTGATAACCGCGCAACTCAGACAGATCGAAGCCCAGACTGATATCAGTCGAAAGCCTCTCGACTGCCTCATGGATTTGGCCCAGTTCACTCAGGGCATCGCGGACCTGAGCCGGCGCTGACGCCAGCAGTGTTTCTGCCTGCATCATGACGTTGGCACCGCCGCTGAGCTGGGACAGCCCCCTCAGCTGCTCACGAACGCTCTGCTGGTGGACATTGGCATCCAGCCAGGCGTCGGTCTCCGCATGTGCCTTGCGCTGCACCAGGTCGAACAATTCGGTTTCCGCCTCGGCAGTCAGGCCCGCAGCGGCGACCAGTCCACGAAAGATGCCGACATGACCCAACACCACGTGAATCGGGCGGATACCTGCCAGACGCAGTGTTTGCGCCATCAACAGAATCAGCTCAATATCACAGGCAACACCGGCATGACCGAACAGCTCGGCACCAATCTTTATGGGGACACGCGAGCTCAGCAGGCCTTGCGGGCGCGTGTGCAGCACACTGTCAGCGTAACAAAGCCGTGCTGGTCCATCCCGATGCAGGTTGCGCGCGTCAATGCGTGCGACCTGGGGCGTAATGTCAGCCCGCACGCCCATCATGCGACCACTGAGCTGATCGGTTATTTTGAAGGTATGCAAATCCAGATCATGGGATGATCCCACCAGCAGCGAGTCGAGATACTCGATCATGGGCGTGATCACCAATTGATAACCCCAACCCCGATACAGGTCGAGTATCTCGCGGCGCAAGGTTTCCAGTCTGTGGGCCTGCGGCGGCAAAACCTCCTCAACCCCTTCCGGCAGCAGCCAGCGGTCAGCGCGTGTCATGTATCCCTTCCTGCCTAATCTTTTTTTTGCTGAAACTCTTGGAGAATTGTGCCGCAACTTCCTGCGGCACAATTATGCGCCTGTCGCTCGTCAAACCCTGTCGTTCAAACAAAGCCGGCTAAACGCCGGCCTGTCAGATCAAAGAGCCTCATCGCTGCGGAGATATTTAAAGTAATCGCTTTCCGGATCAAGCAACATCACGTCGCTTTTGGACGAAAACGTATCGCGATACGAATTGAGACTGCGGGTAAACGAATAGAACTCGGGGTCCTGTGTGTATGCCGCCGAATAGATAGCCGCAGCAGTGGCGTCGCCATCACCACGGATGCGCTCTGAGTCGCGGTAGGCTTCCACCAGCAAGACAGCTTCCTGACGATCGGCATCCGCTTCGATACCAATGGCCAGCTCGTTACCACGAGAGCGCAGTTGCTGTGCTTCACGCTGACGCTCGGACGTCATGCGCTCATAAACCGAGGACCGCACGTCATCAGGCAAATCAATACGCTTGACACGCACATCAATCACTTCGATACCATATTCGTTGGCAACATAGGTATTAAGCTCAGTGGTCAATTCGTTCATCAGCGCATCACGCTGCCCGGACACCACCTCTTGCAGATCGCGCTCACCAAACTTGTTCCGCAGGCCATCGTTGACCCGTTGCGCCAGCAGCGCATTAGCGCGGGACTCATCACCGGAGGTCGCGGTATAAAAACGCTCGACATCCGTGATGCGCCACATGGCATAGGAATCCACCAACAAGGCTTTCTGCTCCAGTGTCAGATAGCGCTGCGGTGTTGCATCTACCGTGAGAATACGGGCATCAAACTTGCGCACAGAGTTCACGTACGGAACCTTGAAATGCAAGCCCGGGGGTATATCGGTATCCACGATATTACCAAATTGCAGCATCACGGCACGCTCGGTTTCCTTCACGACAAAAACCGAGTTGGCGCCCACTACAACAATCAGAAATAAAACTGCACCTGCGACAAAATTTTTCATATTAACGAGGCCCCCTTGCCGGCATCTGCGTACGAGACCGGTCGGTCGTGGACTGGGATGAAAGTTCGCGGCTGACCTGGTCGGCAAGCTCACGGAGTTGCTGGTTATTAAGTTGCAGACTGGTTACACCACTGCCCATGGCACCGGTGCCCGCCTGTTGCATCATGCGGTCCAGCGGCAGAAACATCATGTTGTTGCCGCCCTCAACATCAATCAGCACCTTGCTTGAATTGCGCAGCACTTCCTGAATGGAATCTATGTAGATACGCTCGCGGGTAACCTCAGGTGACAGCGCATACTCGGTGAGAAGCTGTTCGAAACGATAGGCTTCACCTTCGGATCTGGCCACCACCTCATCACGGTAGGCATTTGCCTGCTCGATGATACGCTGGGCTTCACCACGCGCTTCCGGGATTACCCGGTTGGCGTACGCCAGTGCCTGGTTCTGTACCCGCTGCTCGTCCTCTCTGGCACGAATCACGTCATCGAACGCACCCTGCACAGCAACGGGCGGCTGGGCATTTTCGACGTTGACCTGCGTCACCATGATACCGGTCTGATAATTCTCCATGTAGCTTTGTGCACGTTCGCGCACCTCATTTGCCACCTCAGCGCGGCCCTGAGTCAGCACGCGGTCCATGGTGGTGCCGCCAACAACGTGACGAATCGCTGATTCAACGGCCTGGTCCAGACCACTTTGCGGATCACGCACACGAACCACATACTGAATCGGATCCTGCACGAGATACTGAACCGACAGTGACACGGTGACGATATTTTCGTCGGTCGTGAGCATGTCGTTTGAGTAGGAGCGCGTGTTGACCCGGGAAATATTGACCTTCTGAACTTCGTCGATCAACGGCGGATTCCAGCGCAGGCCCGGCATGACCACTTCATCGCGCAGTTCACCAAAGCGCATGACTACGCCACGCTCCGCTTCATCGACGGTGTAGAAGCCCATGGCTGCCCACACCACCACCGCCAGCACAACCAGGCCGCCGAGCAACCCGGCTGACGCGCCGGCACTGCCGCCACTACCACCGGATGAACCGCTGCCGCCCTTGCCGCCGAACAGGCCGTTGAATTTTTTGCTCAGGTTTTTGATCAGCTCGTCAATGTCAGGTGGTCCCTGGTCATCACCGCGCCGACCACCCCCGCCGCCACTGCCCCAGGGGTCGTTATCTTTACCTTTGTTTCCAGGTTCATTCCAAGCCATCGTTTACTCCGTACCCAGCGAATGCCGGTTGATTTTAACGAATTATTGCACATTAACCCAGCTTTTCAGACAAGCATGCCCGGTCTGGTCTTAAGACCGGACGGACATTGTACGGCTTGCCAAGGGCCGGTGATATAGTTATGAATCGTGAAGCAGGCGCTCTTCCTGCAGCAGCCGCTCAAAATCCAGTCTCGGCAACTTGATCTGCAGCACCACCTTGCCACTGTCATCGGTGGTTTCAGTGGTGACTGCACCCCGCGCGTACAGCCGGGCGCGCAAGCGCCCCTCGTCGGGACTGATGGTCAACGCCTGCTGGACAACATCTTCCCCCAGCATCTCGCTGATGGCCGCCAGCAGCAGGTCCATGCCAGCGCCGGTTTTGGCTGACACCCAGACCCGGGTTGGCTTGCCGTCTTCACCACGATCAACGCGCGGCTGAAAACCCTGGGCCAGATCGATCTTGTTGAGCACCTGAATACAAGGAATATCGTCGGCGCCGATCTCTGTCAGCACCTCATTGACCTGCTCTATATAGTAATCGTGCGCGTCATTCGCAACATCAACCACATGCAACAACAGGTCTGCCTGTACGGTTTCTTCCAGCGTCGCCCGGAATGCCTGCACCAGCTTGTGCGGCAAATGACTGATAAAACCCACCGTATCAACCAGTACCGCTTCACCGAACGACGGTAGCTGGATACGGCGCAGGGTCGCGTCCAGCGTGGCGAATAGCTGATCTGCCGCATAAATACCGGCACTGGTGATGGTGTTAAAGACCGAAGACTTGCCCGCATTGGTGTAGCCTACCAGTGATACCACCGGCGTTTCTGCCCGTTTGCGCGAGCGACGGCCCTGCTCGCGTTGGGCACGAACCTTGGCGAGGCTTTTATTGATGTTCTTGATGCGCTGACGAATCATGCGCTGGTCCATCTCGAGCTGGGTCTCGCCCGCCCCCCTCAGATTGACGCCGCCTTTTTGCCTGTCAAGGTGCGTCCAGCCGCGCTTGAGGCGTGTGGCGGTATGTTGCAGCATGGCCAGCTCTACCTGAAGCTTACCTTCATGGGTGCGGGCACGCTGGGCGAAAATATCCAGAATCAGCCCGGTACGATCCAGCACCCGACACTGCAGCTCTTTCTCAAGATTTCGCTCCTGGCTCGGAGACAGAGAGTGATTGAACAACACCAGCTGGGCTTCGTGTTCTGCGACGGCAGCGGCTATTTCCGCCAGCTTGCCCGAACCCACAAAAACACGTGCATCCGGCGACTTCCGGCTGCCTTTGATAAAGGCGACCGGGTCGGCGCCGGATGAGCGCACCAGTTCTTCGAATTCTACGGGATCTTCCTGTTCGCGCTCAGAATCAAGGTCGATATGAACAAGAATTGAGGATTCTCCACCCTCGGGACGCTCAAAAAACAATCATGCCCTCGATTCAGGCCATATTACCTGGTGCAGACTCGTCGTCTTCGTGAGTGAATTCACCGCCGTTCGTGGTCGGTATTTTCACCGTACGTGCCGGAACAACAGTGGAAATTGCGTGCTTGTAAACCATCTGGTTAACTGCGTTTTTCAGCAGAATGACAAACTGGTCGAAAGACTCTATCTGTCCCTGCAGTTTGATACCGCTGACCAGATAGATGGAAACCGGAATACGCTCCTTACGCAGCACATTCAGGAAAGGGTCTTGTAGGGAGTGCCCTTTTGACATTGATATTCTCCTTAAAAAAATTCAGCTAAAAAAACGTTAAAAAGCAATATGGATCCGTCCAGCAACGTTCTAACCAAACGCCTCGCCACTCTGACTATAGCGTCTATATGGAGGCCGAGTGGATCAATTTCAAGACCTTAGCCATGGTTTCCGGACTTTCGCTGTCGAAATTGTGCAATTTATCCCAGCTTCTTAGCCAGGTCACCTGCCGTTTAGCCAGCTGTCGTGTGGCAATGATACCTCTTTCCACCATGGCATCAAAGCTGATTTCACCGTCCAGATACTGCCAAACCTGCCGGTATCCAACGCTTCTGACTGATGGCAACCCGGTATGCAGGTCGCCTCGCTGGTGCAGCCGCCGTACCTCTTCGACCAGCCCGACGTCGATCATCTGCCGGAATCTTCGCTCGATCTTTGTATGTAGTACGCTGCGCTCTGCCGGCTGGATTGACACAAACATCAGGTCTTCTGACAAGTTGTCAGGGACTTGGTTCCGGGCTTGCAGATCTGTCATTGACCGGCCCGTGACCATAAATACTTCAAGAGCGCGCTGCAATCGCTGCGGATCGTTGGGATGGATACGCTGCGCTGCGACACTGTCGACATCAGCCAGACGGGCATGCACAGCGGACCAGCCCTCCTGTTGTGCCATCGCGCTGATCTGTGCGCGAACAGCAGGATCGGCGCCGGGCAACACGGCCAGGCCATCGCGCAAAGCCTTAAAATAAAGCATGGTGCCACCCACCAACAACGGTATGCGGCCTTGATGGCGAATATCGGCCATTTCCCGGATGACATCGCTGCGGAACCGGGCCGCTGAATACGACTCTGACGGGTCCAGGAAATCAATCAGCCGGTGCGGCGCCAGACGCAGGGTCTCGGCATCCGGCTTGCCGGTACCAATATCCATGCCGCGGTATATCTGCGCCGAGTCGACATTAATGATGGCAAAGGGAAAGCGCTGCACTATGTCAATGGCCAGCGCTGTTTTACCAGATGCAGTGGGACCCATCAGGCAAATTGCCGGACACTTTTGCGCGATCAGATCCATGCCTTTTGCCTCGTTTTCCGGTGTCTGCGCACGGCCTGTTACTGCCCGCGAAGGAAAAGTTTGTCCAGGTCAGACATGCTTTGATACACCCAGGTAGGCCGCCCGTGATTGCACTGGCCGCTGCGCTCGGTGCGTTCCATGTCACGCAGCAAGGCATTCATCTCGGCGACACTCAGTTGTCGATTGGCGCGCACCGACCCATGACAGGCCATGGTCGATAGCAACTCATCCCGATATGCACTGATACGCTCGCTACGGCCATGCTCCCGGACATCAGCCAATACATCGCGCACCAGCTGCTCAATGTCAGCCCGCGCCAGAATGCTCGGCACCTGCCGCACAATGACCGACTCATCGGCGACACGCGCAATTTCAAAACCCAGTGTGGCCAGCTCATTTGCCTGCGCCTCGGCACATTCGGCTTCGGCCTGACTGACTGCGATTGAGATCGGTACCAGCAGAGGTTGCGCCTTGATGCTTTGACTGTCGCTGGCACTTTTCATGTGCTCATAAGTAATGCGCTCATGCGCGGCGTGCATGTCGACGACAATGAGACCGTGCTGATTTTGCGCCAGTATATAGACACCGTGGAGCTGCGCCAGGGCATAGCCCAGCGGCGGGACTTCCGCATCCTCACTAAGACGCTGATATAACGCTGACTGATCGGCCAGGCTGCCGGCACCCGGCGTCGCCGCCTGGCGCCAGCCGCCGCGATCAGCGCCGGTTGTGGCAATATTGGCACCAGCATAACCCCTGCCGGCCGCACTCCCACTACCCGCGAAAGATGAGGGGACATCAGGGGGAGCATACAGCTCGCCTGTGCTCTCATCGAGGCGCAGGCCCAGTGGCACCTGCTGCACAGGCGAACCCGCACCATCCGGGCTGGCAATTGATGACTCAACCGCCGCTGCCGGCGTTTCCATGTGATCCGCCGGCCGCACATCCGCCAGCGCCTTATGCAGAGAACGAAACAGAAAATCGTGCACCAGGCGCTGATCGCGAAAGCGCACTTCATGCTTGGTCGGATGCACATTGACGTCTACCAGCGCCGGCTGTAACTCCAGATAAAGCACAAATGCCGGATGCCGCCCATGGAACAGCACGTCGCGATAGGCCTGCTTCACCGCATGCGACACCAGCTTGTCGCGAATCACCCGGCCATTGACGTAGAAGTACTGAAGATCAGGCTGGCTGCGCGAAAACGTTGGCAGGCACACCCAGCCCCACAACCGCAAACCGGATGCTTCGATATCAATATAAACAGCATGTTCCAGAAAAGCGGGACCACACACCAACCCGATACGTCGCTGCTTTTCCTGAATCGACTGCGCGGCCTGTAGCTGATGCACGGTACGCTGATTGTGGCGCAGTGAAAATGCCAGCTCGAAACGACTCAGTGCCAGGCGTTTGACAACCTCATCAATCCGGCCGAACTCCGTGTTCTCAGTGCGCAGAAATTTTTTGCGGGCTGGCGTATTAAAAAACAGGTCACGAACCTCGACCGTCGTGCCTTGCGGATGTGCCGCCGGGGCGAGCGTAGGCGTCATCTCCTGTCCGGCAGCTTCTACCTGCCAGCCGCCACTGTCAGTGGCATCAACGGAACGGGAGGCGAGCAGCAGACGCGACACCGAGCTGATACTGGCCAGTGCTTCACCGCGAAAACCCAGACTGGCAATATTCTCCAGATCATCGAGATCTGCAATCTTGCTGGTGGCATGGCGACTCAAGGCAAGCGCCAGGTCTTCCTTATTGATACCCTGGCCGTCGTCTCGTATCCGGATCAGCTTGCTGCCACCCTGCTCGATTTCCACGTCGATACGCGCGGCCCCGGCATCAACACTGTTCTCCAGCAACTCCTTGACCACCGACGCCGGCCGTTCAACGACTTCGCCAGCAGCAATCTGGTTCGCCAGACGCTGACTGAGCAATGCAATTCTTTTCATGGGCAGACCTGTTCGCTTGAGGCACCGGTACGTGACGCGTAGTTGAACTGTGCACAGATCCGGCGCGCCGGTCTGTCAGTAGGCAGGAATAAGCAAAACCTGCCCGATGCGAATTGTATCATTGCGCAGGTCGTTTGCCTCGCGCAGTCGCGACAAACTCACTCGATACTGCTGCGCGATACCTGACAGCGTCTCGCCACGGCTGATGGTGTGCTCTGACACTGTCGGGGGTGCTGACACCACCGGTACCGGGCCGCCGCCGGGGATGGTCAGGGTCTGGCCAAGCTGCACGATGTCACCGCGCAGACTGTTGGCGGCCCGAAGCTGCGACATGTTGACGTTGTGACGTTGCGCAATCAACGACAGGCTGTCCCCTCTTTGTACGACATATTGCCGGTCGGGTCCCTGATTATTGGCTTTCTGCCACGCCACCAATGTGCCTTCTGGTGGACGTTCGTAGAAGTAATTCATCACCCCTTGCACAATCGCGTCAGCCAGCCGCCGCTGATAATCAGCAGAATTCAGTCGCTTCGCCTCAGTTGGATTCGACAGATAACCGGTTTCAATCAGCAGAGACGGGATATCCGGCGAGCGCAGAACCCACAAATTGCCCTGTTGCGGCACGTCACGACGCAACCTGGCGACAGTACCCATGGAATTGAGAATGTAGGAACCGGCGGCCACGCTTTGCTCAATGCTCCAGGTCATGGACAGGTCCAGCAGGGTCAGCGCCAGATCATCTTCAAAATTCTTCAGACTGGTATCACCCGACACTCCGCCCAGCAAATCTGCCGAGTTTTCCTTTTCGGCGACCCGACGAATGTTTTCATCTTCAGCAATGGTCTGCGACAACGCATAAACCGTGACCCCCTCCGCCCGTGATGTACTGAAAGAGTCAGCATGGATGGACAGGAAAATATCGGCCCGATTCTGTCGCGCCAGCTGCGGCCTTTGTTGCAGGCGAACGTAATAGTCCCCCTGGCGGATCATTACCGGCTCGTAACCCGGAATATTACGCAACCGCTCATAAACAGCCCGTGATATTGCCAATGCGACGTCCTTCTCGCGGATGCGGCCGTCATAACCGATTGCGCCCGGATCATCACCACCATGGCCGGCGTCTATGGCAACAACAATATTTCGCTGACTGGCAGACGCGATCGTTTGCCGCCCGGCCGGACTGGTTGGAGTCATTTCCGCCGGGCGGGCCGGAGGTTCGGTCCCAAGGTCATAAAGATCAACCACCAGGCGATCACCGAACTCTTCGCTGGGGGGCAAGGTAAAACTGGACGGATTCACCGCGCCGTCCATGTCCAGCACAATGCGGGTATCACTTTGGTTACGCGCGGCACTGCGCACTGATTTGACCGGACTGTCAGCCAGATCGAGTTCAGCTATATCGGCAAACATACGGGAGTCACTGACATCAATAACCACCCGATGCGGATTCTCCAGCACAAACACGCTGTATTCGACATGGCTGTCGACATCAATGACAACACGGGTGTAATCCGGCGACCGCCATACCCGCAGATCCCGGATATCGCCGGCAAACGTCAGGGATGTTGGCAGCAAGGCAACACAAAACAGCAGGCACAGCCAGACGGCCTGTGTCAGGGTCGCGATATCAGTCTTTTGGTGCCACGTCCTGTAGTCCAGCATTTTGCAACCCAACCCGTAAACGATCTGCAATTTCATGGCCGGTGGCGCTGCCTGTTTCACATACCAGGCGGCGGCCCTTGCCTGCGATTTCCAGCCTGAGTGTCAGGTCCGGCGCCGGCAGAAAACCTCGCCCCCGGCTGGGCCACTCAATCAGGCAGACAGCAGGCGGCGCGAAATATTCATCAACGCCGAGAAATTCTACCTCCTCTGGGTCCGTTAGTCTATACAGATCAAAGTGATAGAGGGGAAAGTCAAAATATTCGTAAGGTTCTACCAAGGTATAGGTCGGACTTTTGACGGCGCCCTGATAACCCAGACCCCGAATCAGGCCGCGACTCAGTGTTGTTTTACCCGCGCCCAGGTCACCGCACAGGTAGATAATGGCACCCTGACTGCCCAGCGACCAGCCGAGACAGGCGCCAACATTCTGCGTGTCGGCATCCGCCGGCAGAGCAATCGAAAATGATTCAGTTTCCTTTGACATTCAACACCCTGGACAACCATGGTAGTAAATCAGTGGCCAGTAAACCGCGCTCGCCAACAGCGCTCACGGCCTGATCCGCCGCCTCACCGTGAGCGCAGACACCACAGCGCAGCGCGTCGGCAGGCGACAGGCCTTGCGCTACCAAAGCCGCAATCACACCGGTGAGGATATCGCCCATGCCACCTGACGCCATACCGGGATTGCCCTCAGTGCAAACATCCACCTGACTGCTGTCACCGTTATTTGAATCCGCGTCCGGTGCGAACGCCATCAACGAACCCGCCCCTTTCAGCAAACACTGAGTCCCGGTCCGGGTCTGAAGTTGGGTGATGGCGGCAAAACGATCTGCCTGCACCTGTCCGGTGGTCGTCGCCAGCAGCCTGGCGGCTTCTCCGGGGTGCGGCGTGATAATCCAGTTTTTCCTCTGCTGCACAGTCGCCGATTCAGACCAGAACCGGTCATCCTGTGCGGCCAGATTCAGCGCATCGGCATCCAGCACCAGGGCTTTGTTTAGCAACACTCCCCACATCATGCAGTTTTGCAGCATCTGCCTGGACCAGGCAGATTGCCCAAGCCCCGGGCCAATGACCAATACCGTCGCTTTTTCTACCAGCTGTTTCGCCAGCAAACCTGCATCGCCCTGCCACGCGTCCAGGCCACACACCATGATTTCGGGTCGTCTCGCCAACATCGCCGGCACATGGACGGGCCGGGTGAGCAGACTGACAGTGCCGGCGCCGCTGCGCGCTGCGGCCTCTGCCGCCATCATGGCGGCACCACCAAACCCGCTATCGCCACCGATCACCAGAACACTGCCTGCGTGCCCCTTGTGTGCAGATCTGGCACGCGGCCGCAACACTGAGTTGAGCAGGTCCACGGAAACAGTTCTTGCCCCCGGCGCCTCAGCATCGGTCACAGCAGGATCAGCGCCACAATCATCAAAAACAATGTCTCCGGCATAGTCCGGACCACTGGAGGTATACAGACCACGCTTACGGGCGATGAAGGTGACGGTGGTGCTGGCCCTGACCGCAGCCCCGTTGACATGGCCGGTATCAGCATGCAGACCGCTGGGAATATCCATCGCCAACACTGGCTGCCCGCTGGCGTTAATCTGTGCGGTAGCATCAGCAAAATCCCCGCTCAGTTCGCCGTGAAAACCCGTGCCCAGCATGGCATCAACAATGACAGCATTGGCATCAGCGTATTGCGCTATCAGTGCCGACAAGTCCTGTGCGCTGTAAGGCAAGGCTTTGACACCAAGCGCGGCTGCGCTGTCAGCCGCCCGCCTGGCATCACCGCCAAACCTGGCCGGGTCGCCAATCTGCAGCAAATGCACGGGAGTGCCGGTTTGCCGGATCAGTCCTGCCAGCACATGGCCATCGCCACCATTGTTGCCCACGCCGCAAATCACAATGACAGCGCTGGCCTTGCGCCAGCGTTGACGCAAGACTGTTAACCCGGCTTCTGCAGCCCGCTGCATCAGTGTTATGCCCGGGGTGCCGGCAGCAATCAGCCGCTGGTCAATGGCCCGCACCTGAGCGGCGGTAAACAAAGGAAAACTCACGTCTACTCCATCCTGTTGATGAGACGCTGCATCATGCGCAGGGCGCTTTCCAGCTCCTCGACCGACGTATCTTCAGTATGGCCGATGGCCCAGGGATCCTGCACCGAGCGTAATTCGTTGTATACCTGCTGACCGTGATCGGTCAGCTGTACCAGAGAGGAGCGCTTGTGCCGCGGGTTGATTTCGTAGCGCACCAGCCCATCGGTCTGCATAACGTCAGTAATACGCTGTACCGCTTGCCGGGACTGCCCCAGTGCCCGAGCGATTCCCGGTACCGTAACGCCGGCGCTGGTCAGTGCCACGATACCAATCACCTTCCAGCGCGCGCTGGTGAGACCCACACCTTCAGCCATCCGATCTCCGTCTGCCAACAACAGACCATTGAGCCGGAAAATGGCCCGCACCAGATCCAGAAAAAGTTTACGCTTTGGAGAATGCACGACCGACACCCGCTGTTTAATTTAGGATGTAAGAATGCTGTCACTTTGACCGAATGTTGTCAATCTGCTAATTGGCCCGGCACCCGGACACCCAATCTGCGTGCCGTTAGCGGCGTCGGCGCGCGGCCCTTTGTATCGCCTTCAGGACGGCAGGTGGCGACATGGGTAAATCGACGTGCCGGACGCCGCTGGCACGCGATACGGCGTTGGCCACTGCACCCAGTGGCGGAATGATGGGCACTTCACCCACGCCGCGCACGCCAAAGGGATGCCGGGGATTGGGGACCTCCACCAACACGGTATCGATCATTGGCAGGTCTGAAGCAACCGGCACCCGATAGTCGAGAAAACCGGGATTCAACTGCGCGCCGTTTTCGTCATACATGTAAGCCTCATTCAGCGCCCAGCCGATACCCTGCGCCGCGCCGCCCTGCAATTGTCCTTCGACATAGGATGGGTGCACAGCTTTACCGACATCCTGCACCGCGGTATAACGCAGGACGGTGACCCGTCCGGTATCCGGATCGACCTCAACATCACAAATATGGGTACCAAAACCAGGGCCCGCGCCCTGAGCGTTAAGACTGACATGCGCCGCTATCGGGCCGCCCGTTTTTGCCGTCTGTGCTGCCAGTGCTGCCAGCGACAGGCGCTCTTCCCTGCCTTCGACATCGGTAACCGCGCAGCCATCCTGCCAGCGCACATGCTCAACGGACACGTCCCAAAGCGTTGCCGCGCGCTCCTGCAGTTTAACGACCATGTCACTCGCGGCCTGGATAACGGCCATACCCACAGCAAATGTGACGCGGCTGCCGCCGGTCAAGTCCGAGTAGGCAATCGAACTGGTATCGACGATTTGTGGACGTACCTGGCTGACATCAATCTGCAGCACTTCTGCCGCCATCAACGCCATGGAAGCGCGCGAGCCACCAATATCAGGGTTGCCAGTGGCCACCATAACGGTGCCATCCTCGTTCAGGGTCAGCGCCGCGCTGGACTGCCCACCGATATTGAACCAGAAGCCTGACGCCACGCCCCGGCCCTGATTTTTGCCCAATGGTGCGGCATAGTGGGGATGAGCGCGCGCGGCTTCCAGCGTCTCCAGGTATCCGATTTCCTTGAAGCTGGGGCCATAGGCGGTCCTGGTTCCCTCACGTGCCGCGTTCCTGATGCGCAGGTCGATCGGATCCATGTCCAGTCGCTGCGCCAGCATATCAATGAGACTTTCTGCTGCGAATGACGCCATGGGCGCGCCCGGTGCGCGATAGGCGGCGCTTTTCGGACGATTTACGACTATGTCGTAGCCGATCAGTTTTACATTGGCAATGTCGTAAGGCGCAAACGCCGTCATGCAGCCCAGACGCACTGGTGAGCCGGCAAAGGCACCTGCCTGGTAACACAGTATGCCCTGCGCGGCGACCAGAGTGCCGTCTTTGCGGGCACCGATTTTCATACTGATATAACTGCCCGGTGCCGGGCCGGTGGCCCTGAACACGTCAGCCCGTGACATCTGCATTTTTACCGGCAAACCACTTTTACGTGACAGCAAGACCGCCAGCGGCTCAAGGTAAACCGTGGTTTTACCACCAAAACCGCCACCTATCTCCAGCGGCATCACCCGAATCTGCGACAACGGCATGTCAAGCAGCCGCGCACAGTATGCCCGCACCATGAACTGGCCCTGACTGCTGCACCAGATTTCAGTCTGCCCGTCACTGGCGACCCGCGCCAGACACGCGTGTGGTTCGATATAGCCTTGATGCACAGGCTGCGTCGTAAACTCTTCAGTCAAGATGATATCAGCCTGGGCAAAACCGAGCTCGACATCACCGTGCACCTGCTCATGGCGACTGGCGATATTTGACGCCTGGACAGGCGCGGGATTGATACCCTTGGTGATCAGGTTCTCATGCAGTAATGGCGCACCCGGCTCCATCGCCTGCTGCACATCAATAACATGCGGTAACACCTCGTATTCAATATCGATCAATTGCAGGGCGCGATTGGCAGTTTCTGCATCCTTTGCGGCAACAGCGGCAATTGCGTGGCCCTCATACAGTACTTTCTCCCGCGCCAGGATATTGGCAGACATATCGCGGAAGTCAGGTGGTTGCGCGTTGATCATCACCTTGTCGTCGGGTATCGCCGGCATATCACTTGCCGTTACCACCGCCTTGACACCCGCCAGCGCCAGCGCCCTGGTGGTATCAATACTCAGAATACGGGCGTGAGCAAAAGGGCTGCGCAACACCGCACCATGCAACGCATCAGGCAGATTAAAGTCGGCACTGAACAAGGCGCGACCGGTTACCTTGTCGATACCATCGGGGCGCACCGGGCGGGTGCCAACCGAGCGCAGAGGCTTTTTCGTGGCATGCTTCATGATTGCGCCCCGGCATGGCTATCGCGCATGTTTTCTGCTGCCGCCAGAATGGCCCGGACAATCTTGTCGTAACCTGTGCAGCGACAAAGATTGCCGGCAATCCAGAAACGGACCTCGGACTCCGTGGGGGACGGATTATGATCAAGAAGCGCTTTGGCGGCGACCAGAAATCCGGGCGTGCAAATACCGCATTGCAGCGCGGCATGATCAAGAAAGGCTTGTTGCAAGGGGTGCAGTCTGTCGCCCGTTGCCAACCCTTCCACGGTACCAATCTGGTGATGTTGCGCCTCAACAGCCAGCACCAGACATGAACAAACCAGACGATCATCCAGCATGACACTGCAGGCACCACAATCACCTGAGCCGCAACCTTCCTTGGTGCCGGTCAGTTGCAGGTTGTCACGCAATACCTGCAGTAGCGTGTCACCGGGATCGCACAGAAATTCGGCTGCCTCACCATTGATATGCGTGCAAATATGCTGTTTCATGCTCTCTCCTTGGCTGTTGCGCGCTGACCTGCAATCAATGCGGCACGCACAGCGAGCACACCGGCCACGTGATTGCGATAGTCGATGGTGCCACGTTTATCATTGATCGGCCGGCACGAGGCTGATACCACTGATTTGAGCTGCACCATCACATCGTTATCAAGTCGCGTACCGAGCATGACGTCGGCAGCACGGGGTACCAATAACGGCACCGGTGACACAGCGCCCAGAGCAACCGATGCCGACACCACGACACCCTCATCATCCAGCGTCAGATTCACGGCGGCACCGGCAACAGCGATGTCCATTTCACTCCGGGGAATCAATCTGAGGTAAGCGTCAGCACTTCTGGCCGGCCGCGGCGGCAAATAAAAACTGACAATGAATTCATCAGTACCCAGGCAGGTTTTACCCGGCGAGTGTATGACGTCTGCCACCGCCAACGTGCGCTCGCCACGGCTTCCCAGAATCCGGCAACTGGCGCCGGCCGCAATCAGCGCAGGCACCGAGTCGGCGGCGGGAGACGCATTGCACAGATTGCCGCCCAGGGACGCACGTCCCTGAATCTGCACCGACCCGATCAGGTCCATGGCTTCGGTGACCCCCGGCCAGGCCTGCCGCAGTATTGCATTCTCATTGATTGCAGCACCGCAAACGCCGGCACCTACGGTAAACCCGCCGTCGCTGTCCTGCTCAATCACCATGAGCTCGGCGACACGCTTGATATCGACCAACACCGCCGGGCGTGGCATGCCACCGGCAAAGCGGGCGAGTAAATCCGTGCCGCCCGCCATCACCCGACCATGCCCGCCAGCCGACGCCAACAGCGCCGCCACGTCATCAAGTCTTGTGGGTGCCTGGTATTGCATGCGCTTACCCCGTAATTGAATATTTGTTTTTATTAGACCACAGCTTTCAGCCGACAGTGCCGGTCGTGGCTTTCAATCAGATCAGAAGCGCAGCAACAGTGTGATGGAGGCCTCGGTATCTGTTTTTTCGCGACCCACGGGCACTTCTGTCTGGTGCTTAACATTGATCGTAAACTTCATTGACAGGCTTTCCATGATATCGGTTTCGATAGAGGACTCCGAGCGACCGATACTCGAACGCTCACCGGCTTCCGCGCTCAGTACCTGGATAAACCGGGCGCTGTCGGAAATATCCCAGCTGTAGTCGGTAGACAGGCGGATAATCCCTTCCTCAAAATCGTCTTCGTCCGCTTCGGACGCTCGCGACACTCGCACACCGGCACCGATGGTATAGCTCAGGGACATGTTTTCCAGATCGCGCAATATGACCTGACCATAACTCACAGATGCATCGGTCTGGCTTTCGTAACCACTGAAGCGGTCATCTTCATGGGCCACCCGGCCCAGAATGAAATTATCCGGATCAAAGTTGTAGGTTGCGCTGCCCACGGTGTAGAGACGCTGAGCGGAGAGTTCATTCTCCGATGATGAACGAAAGCCATCGACGGAAAACCGGTATGACCAGTCTTCGCGAATGGCATCGAAGCGTGCCCTGAAGCGGATATTCTCATCTTCGGTGTTACCAGAAGTAAATATGGCACCCAGTTCCAGCTCGGTGGCCAGGTCCCAATCCTGCGCAGATGCCTGCGTACTGACCGATATCATACCCAACAGGGTCATCATGCATAACAGACGTTTAAGCGTTAGCAACATTCAACACTCCTTGCGTGCGAGTTCTAGTAATAATAGGGAATGAGCGTGAGTGGCAGCCCCCGGAGAACTGAATTCTGAGCAATTACGGCAGCAAAGTCCAGCACCGATCCGGACCGACAGCAGTCCGGCTTTTGGTATTTTTCCCATGACATTGCAGGTACAATACCGAGTAAATGCCAGACCAATGCCGGATCGTTAGTCATCGCACTGCAGGGCGCAGAGACGCCCCGCGCCTGGAGAGATCATGAAGACGTTGATTCTGCTCAGACATGCTAAATCAAGCTGGCAGGATCAGGCCCAGCGTGACATTGATCGCCCGCTCAACGAGCGTGGTCGTCAGGATGCGCCTCTGATGGCTGATAACCTGCATAAACGTGGCACGCATCCACAGCGCATTCTTTGTAGTCCGGCACTGCGCACTGTCTCCACTGCCGAAATTTTCGCCAATCACTTGTCGATCCCGAAAGAACTCCTGCAGCTTGAACGCCAGATATATCTGGCGGGCAGCGGACACTTGCTACATTTGATGCGTCAACAGGATGACAAACTCGACTCGATGATGCTGGTGGGGCACAACCCGGCACTGACCGACCTGTTTAATGAGCTGTGCAGGGAAGCCAGGCTCGACAACATGCCAACCTGTTGTGTAGCAGAGTTGAGCCTGCCGATTACCCAATGGTCCCGCCTCGATGTCGGGCAGGCGGAGCTGAAGTACATTGATTACCCGAAAAAAATTATCTGAAATCTTCCTGTGGACGACGCTGACGCTGACCGGCGCCAGCTGTACCTCACCCGCAGCACAAACCTTATGGCAGAGCCCACTGCATCAGGACCATGTTCTCGTCGGTAAAATATGGCTGACGGACCAGAACCGTCTCATCTCCCGCGAAGAACTGCTGACCCACCTGCAACAAAACCCGTTGCTGCTGCTGGGCGAAAAACACGACAACCCCGATCACCACCGGTTGCGCCTGGCGCTGTTGCATGACGTGTTACTGCCTGATAGTCGCTCACAGTTGGTACTGGAGATGATGCAGCGAACGCAGCAAACGCAGATTGATGCGCTGGCGACGGCAGAGGGCTCTCTCGCAGACCACACAACAGTGGCCAGCGAGCTGGCATGGGACAATGCAGGATGGCCCTGGCATTTCTACGGACCCGCCGTGATGCTGGCACTGGAGCGAGGTTCCCGTTTGCGCGCGGGCAATATCAACCACAGTGAAGTGATGCAGATTTATCGCGACACTGACGCCGGCAACAAACGCCAGGCACTGGAGACGGAACAACTGGCACAACTTGAGCGCGACATCGACAGCAGCCATTGTGGCATGCTGCCGCCAGCTCAGTTCCCCGCCATGGTCCGGGTACAGCAGGCCAGGGATCAGGCGATGGCAGACGCTCTGATGTCCGGGCCTGACTCCCTGGACCAGCGCATTCTCCTGGCTGGCAATTACCACATCCGGCACGATCTCGGGGTACCAAACTACCTGGATGGTCGCATCACCCGAAGGCCGCTGAGTGTTGCATTTCTGGAAGTGGATCCGGAGTACGATACGCCTGACAAATATTTGCAGCAGTTCTCTGAAACATACGCCTACGATGTGATCTGGTTTACGCCTGCGTTAACGCAGGACGATTACTGCGCCGGGATGCGCGCTTCGCAGACACAGTAACCCCGGCGCGCCATCAATGTGTCATCGAGTAGATCAGATAGTTGATACCGAGCTGATAGGCAGTATTGGCATGCTGTGTCGGGTAACGCGGATGGTAGGTGTGTTCCCAGCCATCACCCATGTCGGTATTCCAGTTGATCAGAACCATGATCCGGCCATCATCATCCAGAATCGCATGCACTGACGCCTGATCAATATCGCGTTCGGGAACATTGTCCACGTTACCCAGGGCAGGAACCATTTGCGGCCCGCCGGTATCGTAGTACAGCCTGAATATTTCGTGATCCGGTGGCAATTGCACCATCTCGCGTCCCGGGAAAATATTATTGAAGGAGCTGGCAAAGGCATCCCACTCCCGCGTGCCCCAGAAATCATCAATCAATAAAAAACCACCGCGCAGCAGGTACTCACGCAGATTGGCAATTTCGGGGGGCGAAAAATAGGGTCCGCCATTTCGCCCCATCTCCAACGCGTAAATAAATGGGTATTCAAAGATCTGTTCATCATCGAGGCGCAGAACTATCGGATCAGGCATCACCCGCACATGGCTCAGCCGCGCCACACCGCGCAGGAAATTGCGGTCAGCATCGGGAAAATCCACCGACCATGGGCCACCATAACCGAAGCCGCCCCGGAAATAGGAGTCATATTGCAGACGCACAAAAGCAAACTCTCCCGCCAGGTCTTCCGCGCTATTGGCGCTCGCCGGCATACTGCCGGATCCGGCCCAACCCGCAAGCAGCAAAACAGCCAGCAACTTTGTCTGACGTGCGCATTGTTGAAAGTAAGCACTTACCATGAGAACACCTTTGACACCGCAGGTCCGGGCTTGCGCGGGCAAGATGCCCGCGTATCAAGTTTGGTGTAAGCTGGAGCAGAATTCAACAGCTAAACGCAGAATAGCGGAGCTCACGACATGAACGCAGCCATAACAACAAAGCGTCACTCTGTTCCACCCACCCGATGTTGCCGCACCGGCAGCCTTGCGCTGGCGTTGGCCCTGGCGCTGAGCGCCTGCTCCGGGCCTGAAGAAACCAGCGCGGCGGCCACTGCCGCAGGGGTCACGCAGCTCAGCGTTGCAGTCATCTCCAGCCAACCGCACCTGATTACCGGAGGCAGCACCCTGATCGCGGTACAACACGATGGCGACCGCGCTACCCAGCCAACACTGAGACTGAACGGTAGCATTGTGCCGTTGCCCGCTGTCACTGCGACGGATGTCGGCGAGACCGGCGCCACCCTGCGCTTTCTGCTTGAAGGTCTTGCCGAAGGCAATAACACACTGGAGGTCAGCGCCGGTCAGTCCAGCGCCAGCCTGACCCTGACCAATTATCCCCGCACCGGGCCGGTGATCTCCGGCCCGCACCAGCAACCCTATCTTTGTCTGGGTGAGCTGGCAGAGCGCGCGGATGGCCAACCTCGGCGATTTGCTATCGGCAACGGCGATTTCCTTGATGGCACCGCCCTGGATGAAGACTGCTCCCTGCCCACGCGCGTCGACTATGTTTATCGCAGCAATCAACAGGAAGGCTTTCAGCCACTGACTGACATTGACCGATTGCCTGACGATGTCCTGTTGACCACCACCAGTGCCGGCGTTGACGTGCCGTTTGTCGTGCGTCTGGAAACCGGCACAGTGAACCGCGCCATTTATCAGATTGCCATGCTGCATGACCCCGCCACACCTGCACCGCGCGCCACATCACCGGGTCAGGCCTGGAATCAGCGCCTGCTTTACACCTTCGGTGGCGGTTGCGAAGCGGGTTACTTCCAGGGCGCGGGAACCGGCGGCGTGTTGCGTGAATCGGTGTTGGCACAAGGCTATGCCGTCGCCTCTTCCACACTCAACGTCAACGCCCAGGGCGGCTGCAATGATGTCATTTCGGCTGAAACCGCCATGATGGTGAAAGAACATTTCACCAAATACTACGGCGAACCAATACATACCATTGGCAGCGGAGCCTCCGGCGGAGCCATGCAGCAATTGTTGATCGCCGGCGCCTATCCGGGGATTCTGGATGGGCTTCTGATCGGCATGACATTCTCCGATGCAACTACCTACTTCGCTGACGCGCAGGAGTGTTCCGGGCCCTGGCGCAACTATGCGAACAACCCCGCCAATGGTCTGGATGACGCCACCAAAGCTGTGGTTGGCGGCTGGCCCAACTGGTACCTGTGCGACGAATCACTGGGAGACCGGCCGGACCGCATATCGCCCTTTGATTGCCCGGCAGAGATCCCTGCCGAACTGCACTACCACCCACAGACCAACCCGTCCGGTATACGCTGTTCGATTTACGACGGCATGCGTAACGTGTTTGGTGAGCGCCAACATCCGGACAGCACTATTGCCCGCGGCATTGCACCGAGCCCGCACGATAACGTCGGCGTGCAGTATGGCCTGGCAGCACTGAACCAGGGCCTGATAAACAAGTCGCTGTTTCTGGACATCAACGCCAACTTTGGCGGTTGGGACATCGACTATCAGCGTACCGACGCGCGCACCCAAGGCGACCCGGGCGCGATCCGCACCGCTTATGAAACCGGCCGTATCACCAATGGCGCTGCCGGTCTGTCACGCGTGCCCATCATTGATGACCGCCCCTACCTGGATCACGAGGGTAACTTTCACGCCAGCGTATATTCATTTACCACCCGTGCCCGCCTGGAGCGTGACAACGGTCATGCCGATAACTATGTCATCCGGCGCCATCCGGCCAGCCTGTCACTGGCTGATGAAAACCTGGCGCTGATGAACAGCTGGCTTGATGCCATCAAGGCAGCCAACAATGAATTACCCATGCTGGAACGGATAGTGCGGGCGAAACCGGCGACGTTGAGCGACGACTGTTTCACTGCCGACGGCGAGCGCATTGTGGAGCCAGCGGTATTCGATACCAGTCGATTGTTTGACAACACCGAAGGCCGATGCAATCAACTGTATCCGCCGCATGCAGGGCTTCGGCTGGTCGCGGGCGGCCCACTAACCAACGATGTCATGAAGTGCCAGTTAAAAGCCATTGATTATGACGACTACCGGGTGACCTTCACTGACGACGAAAAAGCCAGGCTGGAAAACATCTTTCCCGACGGTGTTTGCGACTGGAGTCGTCCCGGTGTCGGCCAGGGCAGCAATCAGACCTGGCTGTCCTTTGGTCCCTCGCCGGTCAATCGTTACCAGGCGGACGCCGCGGAAACGCCCTAAGCCGCAACCGGCTCTGCGGGACGCCGGGCGAGCAGGATACCCAGCAGAGCCATGGCGCCACCTGCGCTTAATAGCGCCATATCGCCCACATTAAAGCCGATCATTTCCAGACCCGGCAAAGCAACCAGGCCGCCACCGAACCCGGTGAGCAGCCGACCGGCTTTGCCGGCCACACCGCGGCGATCAAGGAAGCCCAGTCCGGGCAAATAATCCTGCAGAGAACCGGCAATCAGCAACACTCCGACTGCTACCGTGATCGTGGCCGACAGGGTATCCCAAAAGCTGCCCGCCATGGTCAGGGCCGGATCAAGCACAAAGAAGAAAGGAATGAAGTAAATGACACTGCCCAGCCGCATGGCTTTGAAACCGGTTGCCAGCGACGACGCACCGGCGATACTGGCAGCTGCGAATGCACCCAGAGCGACCGGCGGCGTGATAAAAGACAACATGCCCCAATACAGAATGAAAAGATGCACGCTCATCGGATCCAGACCGCCCTGAATCAGTGCAGGTGCCAGAATGATAGCCAGAAAAATGTAGGCTGCAGTCACGGTCATGCCAATGCCCAGCACAAAACTGGTCATCGCGCCCATCAACAACAGCAGCAATACCGAGTCGCCCGCGAGGTACAACAGATCATTGACCAGCGTACCCGACAAACCGGTCAGCGACAGCGCTCCCACAATCAGGCCAACGCCAGCCATGATCGCCAGCAGCTCCGCCAGCAACTTGCCTGCCGCCACCAGAAACGACCCGGTGGCTTTGATATCCCACCTGTTTTTGGCCGATAACTGATTGAGCACCAGCAACATCGCTGTCGCATAGAACGGTGCCACCGCTTCACGCTGCAGGTAAACCAACAGGAAAATCAGTACGGCAAATGAAGCGATGTAAAACCAGCCTTCACGCATGGTCGCGCCCAGACCGGGCAATTGCTCGCGTGGCGTGCCTTTTAACCCGGTACGGGCCGCATAAGCATCCACCTGCACAAACAGTCCAAAAAAATACAGCACAGCCGGTATCGCTGCGGCTAACGCTACCGTGGTGTATGGAACATTGAGAAATGTCGCCATCACAAAGGCGGTCGACCCCATGATCGGCGGCAGCAGCACACCGCCCGTGGAGGCGCAGGCTTCGACACCCCCGGCATACTCACTGGACATGCCATCGCGTTTCATCGCCGGTATGGTCATCTGTCCGGTGGTCAGCACATTAGTGATCACGCTGCCGCTCATGGAACCCATCAGACCACTGGACACGATCGCCACTTTGGCCGACCCGCCACGCACATGGCCGAACATGGCAAATGCCAGGTTGATAAAGAACCGCCCGCCGCCGGTGTGTTGCAATGCGATGCCAAAAATCAGGAAACCAATAACCAGCTGCGCGAACGCGCGGAACGGCAAGCCCAGGATACTTTCGATACTCATGACATGGTAGGAAGCGGTCTGGGCCAGCGACGAGCTCATACCGGAGATCGGGCCCGGCAAGCGCTCGGCCACAACCGGATATAGCGAAAACACCAGCACCAGGAAAAACAGCGTCAGGCCACCACAGCGCCGCACTGCTTCCAGCGCCAGCAGCCACAACAGATAACTCATCCACACGGCATGGGTCGGAGCGGAGAACTCCCAGCCATAGTCCAGCATGGTCTCGGCATTGATGAAAAAGAACGCACACGCGGCAAACGCGCAAACGCTGAGCAGCGCGTCATACCAGTACCGGGTGGCGTTGGCATGGGCCGGATAAATCAGATAGGCCAGTGGTAGCAGTAGCGCGAGCAATGCGTAGTAATAGTGATTTTGTACCGTAATAACAAAGTCCAGTAACGGACTCTCGGAAAACAGGCGCAAAGAATCCATCGCCAGGAAGGCGCTGAGCACTGCCGAAATCGCAACCAGCCAGCGCACCGGCACCGGCATCGAGCCAGGTGAGCGCGCCATCAGCGCCAGACCGGATCGAAGCCGGCCGCCTCCAGACGTTCAGCGCGAACCTGCTGCCAACGCGCCATGAAAGCCTCTCGATCGTCTATATTCTCGCCTTCCACTTCAGACCAGGCATCTGCCAGGACTTCCTGCCTGCGGATCAATGCCTGATTGTGCGCTTCATACTCATCAGTCCAGGCGCCGACCTCGCGCCAGTAACGCACAGCGCCGGCATGGTATGGCACCACCCAGTTGAACACCTGGGACTCCAGCGCCCAGCCGATAGCACCCGGGTCGGCATCCTTGAAGTCAGCAAAGTTCTCGTTGATGACACGGGTCATCCAGTACACCGTATTTTCGTCCTGACTCTCCAGTGCGATCAGAATTGGATAGGGATAAGTACCTGCCTCCTGTGGGTTATCGTCGCTGATGCCGGCTCCACGGGTCGCGCTATACTTGTTGAAATAGGGCCCTACCGCTGACAGACGTTGCCAGCAGGCCTCATCATCATGGGGTGCCGGTAACCAGCGAATGCCCCGTGGCGATGCTTCCAGCCTCCGCGTTGGCCCGGAGACCGTGGTGCCAAAAGCAACATCAACATCGCCGTTGATAACGCCTTCCCACATGGCTTCGTAGCCCGGAAAATCCACCCGCTCTACGTCATCCCAGGTCAGACCACCGCAGGCCAGGTAGGCTTCCATGGAAATGTTCAGTGCGGGTGCGGCACGCACGTAGGGCACGCGTCGGCCCCTGAGTTCGGCGAATGTGGTAACGCCGGTGTCTGCGGCGACAGCAACGGCCTGATTACTCAGCCCGTTGGAGCTCATCAACATACGCAAGGGCTTGGGCCCCCACTGCGGATCGGCAAACTGAAACATGCCTTCCTGGGCAAAATAGGTGGCGACACCGTTGGCAGAGAATTGCACGCGCCCGGTATCCAGCGGCAACAGCCGCGACACATCGTTCTGGCCCGGAATCACGCGCAGGGTGATATTGTAGCGGTCACGCAACATGGCGCCGATAGCCACGGCCTGATTGTAACCGGTGGTGCCCAGATTATAGGCAGTCCACGCCATCTGACGCGGTAGCTCAGGTTGCCCGAAGGCAGGGGTGGCTATGCAGCCCGCGATAACCAGCGCCGCCAGTGCGACTCTTCTGCCGATTGTTGGCGCCGTTGCCAGTGTGTTCAAACGCATTATTATTCTCCTGCACAGCATGACAACTGCGGGTGTCTGACTCTGGCCACAAAGAGTATCAAGGTCGCCAAAAGAGTGGAAGGAATATGCCATACTTTGCGATATCGAGCATCGTCTTTGGCAATCAGGTGACCTTATGGCAAAAGTAATCGTGAACAGTTTTCTGCGGGATAGTCTGGCCGAAACGGGCGCCATGATCCCCATGGACTCTTGTCTGGAGCTATCGGTAACATCGGTGCGCAGCTTGTTGAGCACACTTGAGAAGAATTACCCGGGCAGCAAACAGATTCTGGCGCGTGCTGCGGTCGCGATAGATGGAGACATTCATACCGATGCGCTGACAGAGCCATTGAGTGACGACAGTGAGCTGGTCTTCATCCCTGCAATTGAGGGCGGATGAGGTTTGCGGGGTTCGCAGCAGAGCCGCGCCCGCTGCATGGCAGGCGACTGCTCTTCTGCGCTGGTCACAGCCGCCTGTTAAAGCAGCTGGCCGGAGCAGTCGGCTGAAACACCAGAATGAATCAGCCGGGGATGTTGTTACAGTCGTCGACCGGTGACCGGAATGGCGCCGAAATCAGTATTGAAGCTGCCGCTCAACTGATCGTCAACTACCGTGCCGTTGAATACCAGTGTCATGGACTGACCCTGAGCATCCACTGTGGTGCTGAAGCTCACCGCTTCGCCGTCAACGGAAACCGCATCAAGTGGCGCGCCACCCAGATCCTGGGATGACATTTCGCCCGTCAGGTCTTCGTTGACGT
Source organism: Pseudohongiella sp. (assembly GCF_011050365.1). GTDB lineage: Bacteria > Pseudomonadota > Gammaproteobacteria > Pseudomonadales > Pseudohongiellaceae > Pseudohongiella. Next base: position 205,196 of record NZ_DRFV01000016.1, on the reverse strand, counting down.
TCAGGTTGGCATCCATGGCGCCGATTGGCGTGTCGATAGTGATCAACCAGCCGCCCACCAGCGGATGCGGCTCGGATACACTTGCACAGGCACTGATAAACAGTGCCATCATGACACCTGTGATGATCGAGCCGATTTTAGTACGCATGATGAAATCCCCTTCAAGATTGATAAAACATAGTTAAATTTATTGCGCTTTGTACGCATATTCTGGATATAAGCTATTGTGCAATCAGGCTGAGCCCGGAAGCTTTCCTGCATGCCCGGGCCGCCCGTTACTGACAGCGGCTGGAAGCTGGCTTACTTTGATATTGAATTGAGCTCAGGTCAACGGCTTTTTCGTTGAAGCACCCAAAAACCCTGACGAATTCCTGCAACTCGCATAGATTCGTCAGTTTTCACCAGGCCAGTTGCAGAATCTCCATGACATCATCAGCCGAGGTGATGGCCCTCGGATTCGATTTCACAACATTATGTTGCGCAGCGGCGGTGGCGATTGCCGGCAGCTGCCCGGCCTTCACCCCCACTTCACGCAGGCTTACCGGCAATTCCAGATCCTGCAGCCAGGCTCGCAGGAACCCGGCGGTGCTGCTACCGCCGGCGCCCAGTGCCTGCCCCACGTCGCGCTGCAGCTCAGCGGTCGCTATCTCATTCCAGCGCAGCACTGCCGGCAGCATGACGCATGAAGTATGCCCATGTGGTACGCCGCACATGGCGCCCAGAATGTAGCCAATGCCATGACTGGCGCCATGACGAATGCGGCCCAGCCCACAGCCGGCAAGCCAGGCGGCTTGCTGGTTGCGCGCACGGGCGGCAAGATTGCCCGGATCCGCTTTCATCGCCGGCAGTGATTTCGCGAACAGGCGCATTGCGTGCAGATAATGCCCTTGCACGTAAGCATGGGCATCCGCCGAGCAATATCCCTCAATGGCATGATCCAGCGATCTTATGGCCGTTGACAGCCACAGCCACGTCGGCGTATGCAATGCCAGCGCCGGGTCGTAAATAATCTGCCTGGGCGCCAGTCCAGGTGCCTTGTAGCCCTCTTTGGCACCCTTAACTGTGTCAGTGACGCCGGCATTGTTACTGAACTCGGCGGCTGACAATGTCGTCGGCACCGCTATCTGATACACCGGTTGCTGACGACGCAATTCCGGTTCAGTGCCACACAAATCCCCGCGCGTGCCATCGCTGAACTGACCATAACGCAGCAATCCGGCCTCGTCGCCAATACCGGCATTCAGGCAAAACTGAATGACCTTGCAGGCATCTATCATCGAGCCGCCGCCAACGGCGAGCAGAACGTCGGCATCTGCAGCGCGGGCCTCAGCCAGCGCTGATAACACATCCGAGCGCGGCGAATGTGCGCCCATGGTATCGAAAACCCCGACCAGACGGTCACCCAGGCACTGTTTCAACTCTCCGACCACCGGTGTTTGCCTGCTCAATGTTCCGGAGATCACAATAAACACCCGGGCTGCAGGCAGTGCCCGCAACTCGGCGGCCAGTGCTTCCTGCACCGGCGTACCCAGCCGCACACGCTGCAGCCCGGTATAATCAAAAATCAGTGACTCCATGCCTTTTTCCTGTTGTCATCAAATCGAATCGTGCACCAAAATACATATGTAAATTGAAGCTATTCATATTCTGCTATATGCTCTGGCATTAATACTGTTTTAGTCCGGCCTGGCTTTTTTAGTACTGACAATAGTACTGCCAGAATGGCTCTGCAAATATAGTACTGCCAAATCAGCATCACCGTTCCTGCGCAGCTCCGGTTGCGCGTCAATGCCAACCGACCCGGTTACGAGGCTCACATGATCGAATTTACTATTAACGGAAATACCCGGCAACTGGACATAGAGCCAGAGATGCCATTGCTGTGGGCCCTGCGCAATGAACTGGGCCTGACCGGCACCAAGTTTGGCTGCGGCATCGCCGCCTGTGGCGCCTGCACCGTGCACGTTGACGGGCAGCCGGTACGCAGCTGCGTGACCCCGGTCAGCGCCGTGCGGAACAGCCAGGTAACCACCATTGAAGGCCTGACCGTAAATGCCGCCGGCAACCCCGCGCTGACGGCGGTGCAGCAGGCGTGGATTGATCACCAGGTACCCCAGTGTGGCTACTGCCAGTCCGGGATGATCATGGCGGTCAGTGCCCTGCTGGCAGATAACCCCAATCCTGATGAGGCCGCTATCGAACGTAGTGTCAGCAATGTCTGCCGCTGCGGCACCTATCCCCGCGTCAGCAAGGCGATACGCGCTATTATTGCGGACAATGCCGGGAGCGCCGCCAGCGCTCAGGGAGACACCGTATGAAGATGAATCGACGCCTCTTTTTGTTGGGCACCACTGTTATCGGCGGTGGTCTGTTATTGGGCTATGCCGTGACTCGACCTGACCGACAATCACTGGCCAACCGGGACCACACCAGCGCCGGCCAGAGTTTTTTGACCACCTGGCTGCGTATTGATCCCGACAACCAGGTTACCGTTGTTGTGCCTCACTCGGAGATGGGCCAGGGCGTATTGACGTCCCTACCGATGATGGCAGCAGATGAAATGGACGCAGACTGGAATCAGGTGCGGGTAGAGCAGGCACCGGCCACTGATCTGTTCGCCAATGGCGTACTGATCAAGGGTTTTGCCATGTCCATGGGATTGACGGTGCCGGCATTTCTGGATCGCACAGTTAATTTTGCCACATTAAAAGCGGCCGAGATCATGAATATGCAGATCACCGGCGGCAGCAGCTCGGTGCGTTTCACCGGCGAAATGGGTATGCGTGCCGCCGGCGCCGCCGCGCGGGAAATGTTGATCAATGCTGCGGCCGCGCAATGGGATGTGGCAGCCAGTGAGTGTGATGCGCGTAACAGCTACATCTATCATGATGCCAGTGGTCGCTCTGCCAGCTTTGGTGAGCTGGCCAGCGCGGCGGCCCTGTTTGAACCGCCACGCAACCCGACATTAAAAACGCCTGATCGCTTCACACTGATGGGTACCGCGGTGCCACGTGTCGATATTCCAGCCAAGGTTGATGGCTCCGCCATGTATGGCATTGATGCCCGTCCCGATGGCATGCTCTACGCTGCCGTCACCACCGCCCCGGTGTTTGGCGGCAAGCTGACGCGCGTGGACAACGTGGACGCCGTTATGCAGCGCCGTGGTGTCGAGCGTGTGATTGAGCTGGAAGACGCGGTCGCCGTTGTTGCTGACAACTACTGGCGCGCCAGTGAAGCGTTGAAACAGCTGCAACCGGTGTTTACCGGCGCCGAGTTCGACGATGTTAACAGCAGCGACATATTCACCCAGTTCGACACCGCGCTGGACAGCGCCGAACGCAACGAAGACGTGCATGCCGGCGATGCTGCCGAGGCTTTCGCCGGCGCCGCCGAGATTATCGACGCGCGCTATCGGGTACCCTATCTGGCGCACGCTGCCATGGAACCGATGAACTGCACTGTCCACTTTCATGACGGTCGCTGCGATGTCTGGACCGGCACCCAGGACAACCTGGGTATTCGGGGACGGGTCGCCACGGTGGCAGAGCTGAATGAAAACGACGTCACGGTACATCCGTTTTATCTGGGCGGCGGATTTGGCCGTCGTTTGCCACAATCCACCAACACCATAGATCAGGCAACCCGTATTGCCAGTCATTTTGATGTTCCGGTGCAAACCCTTTGGAGCCGTGAAGAAGACACCCGGCAGGATTATTACCGACCGGCCGTCAGCAGCCGTTTCCGCGCGGGACTGGACAGCAATGGTCAGCTGGTTGCCTGGGAAAATGTCTATATCGGCAAGAATGAACCGGTTGAGGCTGCGCATATCGCCTATCAGGTAGCCAACCAGCAGATTGATTATGTGGAGAGCCCGACCCATGTGCCGTTCGGCGCATGGCGCAGTGTCGCGCACTCGCAACATTCGTTTTTTCTGGAATCATTCACAGATGAACTGGCATGGCACGCCAAGCAGGATCCTTTGCAGTACCGTTTGGCCATGCTCTCAGACAAGCCACGTCATCGTCGCGTGCTGCAGGAGGCTGCGACACGTGCGGGATGGACAACGCCGGCGCCTGAGGGTCGTGCCCGCGGTATCGCCTTACAGGAAAGTTTTGGCAGTATCGTTGCAGAAGTCGCTGAGGTATCACTCACCGAAGACGGTGCCGTGCGCGTCAACAAGGTCGTTTGTGCCATCGACTGCGGCCGCGTGGTTAACCCGGACACGGCTGCCTCACAGGTCGAAAGTGGCATCATCTATGGCCTGACGGCGGCCATGTACGGACAGATCAGCATTGAGAGCGGACGCGTCAAGGAAAGCAATTTCCATGATTACGAAATGCTGCGATTGGCTGATTCGCCAGAGATTGAGGTCATTTTGCTGGAGTCCGACGATGCTGCTATCGGTGGCCTGGGTGAGCCGGCGACACCGCCGATTTCTGCGGCTGTCACCAATGCATTATATGCCCTGACCGGACAGCGCGTGCGTGAACTGCCGCTGAAGCACTACCGTTTTACGCCAACGCCCATTGAGGCGGCGGGGAACGCCTGACACGATGATTCGCCACTGCCAGCAACAACTGACAGTGGCGAATCGAACCTGATCAGAATGCGCTGTTACTCATCATGTCGCTCTTGATAATGAACTCACGGAACTCGGGGTATTCCAGCCCCTGGGTCTTGTCACGATCCATGATGGTGAAGGGTAGCGCCAACGCCTGCCTTGCCTGCTCAGGCATTTCATTCAACGCCACTTTGCCATCCATGTTCAGGTCCATGAAACCCATCGCCAGTGCCGCCATGTAGTCATCTTCATTGACTTCGAAGTCGCTCTCACCCGGCTCCTCATAGCGGAAGGAAATGCCGCCATACAGCATCTCTTCCCAGGTCTGCTCGCCGAACCTGACATTGACTGACGGATCCGGATTGCTCAGGTTGGCGGTCGAGTTGTCATACACCGTGCGATGGATGACAAACGTGCCGGCAGGCGCCTCAATGGGCTCTTCGAACTGGAAGTAACGCTGCCAGTTGAAGTCGTAGTTGGGTACCGACAACACCACTTCCTCGCGCCCATCAGGATAGCGAATCGCGAACTCGGACGCGCGGCCCCGATAATGGGCATGCGGGAACAGGCTGTAAATAACCGCATCACGCTGGAACTGATAATACGCCGTTTCCTCGTGCTCGGCCGCACCCTGGGGGATGCGCAGCTCGGGGTTAAGAATCGAGAAGTGTTGCAGCACGTGTTCTGGCGCCTCATCGCTGAAGTACAGACCGATCTGGGTTTCATCACTGGTGGCGCGACCGTAGGTGGTGTAGTGCATCTGCGTGTAGAAAGACGTTCCCGCAGGCACATAGACACCGGTGTTGTCCGGATATACATAGGTCTCGTTCCCGGGCACAAAGGTCATCAGTTGTGGCTGGAACAGCGATGCTCCACTGTTTGACTGCCCCGCTGTGTTTGAACTGGCACCAAACGTTGCAATGGCATGGTGCACCACTTGCCGGTCACCCGGGGCGACCTGTACGGCGCGCACCCAGACATCATGATCCAGCGGGTTTTTCACTTCAAAGAACTGGTAATCCAGCGTACCGGTCGCCGGAATATCAAATTTCGGCAGCGTGACCACCAGATCAGGCTCACCCATTTCCCACTTTGTATCCTGAGCCTTCACGCTGGTCAGCAGATCCTCGCCGGTACCGCGCGGCGCACCGGCATCGATCCAGGACACCAGCTGCCGGGCTTCGTCGACACTCAGGCTCAGATCATGCAGGAATTCACCAATCTCCGGGTCTGCGTGCCACGGCGGCATACGCTTGGTCAGAACGGTTTCACGAATCATCGGGGAGAAGCCCTGGATCATCGCATGGTTGGTCATTGCCCACGGTCCGATGCCGCCGGGACGGTGACAATCGGCGCACTTCTCTACCAGCATGGGCGCTATTGTGTCGCTGTACATGGTGTCGGAGATATCCGTGACGGGGGCATGACGGGACAACAATCTGGCATCCGCAGGCATCGCCTGCGCGGTCAGTTCAACATTATCGCCATCCAGCAGCGCTTGTAATGTTGCTGTGAATTCGGCGCTGTTTGCCGGGCCGCGATATACAATCTGCCAGCGACCGGGCTCAATCACCAGCGCCTCGGCGACATGGTTCAACGCCAGCGTTTCAGTGACCAGGCCTGCTTCATCTTTTAATACCGGCAGTTGCAGACCCTGTTGCTGTGTATCAGCCAGAATGTCAGCACGTGACTCTTGCGGAACCGGATTAAGCAGAGCAAACACGACGCCCTGCTCCGCCCATTGCTCGCTGAGACCGTCAACAGCCGCATCCACCGCGGCAGCGCCATTCTGATGCCCCATCAATACGATGGCCGGCACCTGCTCATGGTAATGCAGGTTAAACGCCTTGCCATGCTGATCAATCAACGTGAAGTCGGACGCGCGGGTGACCGGCGCTTCATCGGCGACAGCGCTGACGCCGGCCAGGCCGGCAGTCAGGATCACGGCAAACGCCAGAGGAGCGGCGACTGCCCTGTTGGCAACCGATGCCAGGGTATTGATGATATTTATATGGATGCTCATGAAAATTCACTCCAAAGCCATTGCTTGCTAATAAATGACAACTTGTCAACAAGATACGCTGTCATTGAACACCCGGTTCAACATCAGGTCAACAGGCTACGTCGCAGATCAGCCTCATCCCGCCTGATAATGCCGCTTGATAAAATTTCCCAACATTTCGAACTCATCGCGCCGTGTGCTGGCCTTGCGCCAAACCAGACCGATCTGTCGATAACTGCTGTCATCCATGGCAATGGTTTTGATTCGGGTATTCTTCAGCAAGGGTGACTTGACCGCCATTTCCGGCAGGTAAGTGATACCCAAATCGGCATCCACCATTTGCACCAGGGTCAGCAAACTGGTCGCCGTAATACTACTGACCTTGTCGGCATTCTTGATATTGCACGCAGACAGAGCATGATCCCGCAGACAATGGCCATCTTCCAGCAGCAGAATGCTGTCCGTAGGCAAAGTATTCATATTGTAACGGCTCGGGTCGACAAACGCGCTGTGCTGGTGGTGCGCCAGATAAAAGTGGTCATCGAACAAAGGCATATCGGTCACGTTGCGTAACTCATACGGCAGCGCAATCAGAATGAGGTCGAGCTCTCCGTCCATCAGACGATCATAGACGCGCTCGGTCAAATCCTCTTTCAGGTACAGTTTCAACTCCGGGTAGGATTTGCGCAGTGCTGGCAGCAGTTTGGGCAGCAGGAACGGCGCAATGGTCGGGATCACGCCCAGTTTAAGTTGTCCGGTCAGGGGAGCCTGGTTACCCCGTGCAATATCGACCATGTCTTCCAGATCGCGCAGCACCACCCTGGCCTGGCGAGCGATATCGCGCCCCAGACTGGTCACTGTGACATTTTTGTTAGTGCGATCAACAAGCTGAATATTAAGCATATTCTCCAGCTCTTTGATCGCAACGCTGAAGGCTGGCTGAGACACAAAACATGATTCTGCGGCCTTGCCAAAATGCTCATATTGTTCCAGCGCAACAAAATACCGAAGTTGTTTGGTGGTAGGCAGGTGGTTCATTGCAACTCCTCATGACAGCTGTGGAACGTGGTCTCAGGTGAAAAATTATTACGATACATAATACATATCACTTTAATACATTTAATTCATTTTATCTATTCACCTGCCCGCCGTATGATGTTCCTCATTGCGACTAATGATGACTTGTCAGTGCTCGCAGGAAGGCATGATTGACCCGTGTACCAATTCTGATTGTACGCTCCCTCTTGGCCGGGACGATTCCCAAAAATCGTTCCGGCTTTTTTTAGCTGGTGCTCTCTGTGGTTCCTGATTGGTCGGCCCTGAATGTGGTCATCAACCCGCCCGGTTGCACTTTTCGTATCTGTTGGAATAACTGTTATACTCCGCGCTCCATCGGCTGACTGCGACAGGTAACAGTAGAAAATGCCCGATTCAAGACTCTACACCTCAAATCCCGACACGCGGCCTTCAGTCATGACAGGCCTGCTGGCCGCACTGTTATTGGCAACCTCTGTCAGCATTCACGCCGACGAACTGAGCGACCCCGGAATCTGGCACGGCGAGTGGCAGGCGGAAGATACCGATTTCACGTTACTGGTATTACCGTCAGGGACGAATTTCAGGCTGGAGCCGTTGCGACCGGCAGGCATAGAATGGCAAGCTGGCGAAGGATTGATCAATGGCAGCAGTGGCACCGTGGAAGTCAGTTATCAGGGCGTGGTTGCTCAAGTGATGGTGCAGCTGACCAGCCCGGAAACGGCGGTCGTGCGCTCAATGTCCTGTCAGCCGGATTATCATGTGGTTTGTACGTTGGTGCGGAATCAGCAGGCCCGGTTTATCAAATTGCAGTAAGCGCGAACTGCATTAATCGCACTGTTTCAATCGCGTCCGCGTCACATCAAGCGCGCCGCCCGACTCGCGGACGACGCCGTTCACGAGTTGTTGCAGGCGTTACTTCAATTCCGACATTGAGCGGATCTGTTTGCCGACAATGCCGTACTCAATAGCTTCTTCCACCGTCATCCAGTAGTCACGATCGGTATCCCTGGCAACACGCTCCAGTGGCTGACCGGTCTCATCGGCAATCAACTTGTTGATTCGGGCACGCATTTTGACTATCTGTTCGGCCTGAATCTTGATGTCCGAGGCGCTGCCGCGCGATCCACCCATGGGCTGGTGCACCAGAAACCGGGTGTTTGGCAACGCGAACCGGTGTTCTTTCTTGGCACCCAGATAAATCGTCGTCGCCGCGCTGGCAACCCAGCCCGTGCCAACCACATAAACATCAGGCTCGATGTACTTGATGATGTCATAGACCACATCTCCTGACTCCACGTGGCCGCCGGGTGAGCTGACGTACAGCGTGATGGGATCATTGCTTTCCGCCGCCAGTGCCAGTAAACGCTCGGTAATCGTCCGAGCCATGCGATCATTGATTTCGCCAAAAATAGTCAGTGCACGTGCCTTGAACAGTTTTTCGTCAAGCAGACGGCTTGGTCCCTGCGCGGGCGCCTCGTTGGCAGACGACATCATTTGCATACTCATTTTCTCCAAAAATCGACTTGTTGCCAGTGACCGAAGCCCGCAGGTTCAGTCCTGAAATGCTTAAACTTCTATGATACCACGCCCGACACTTGCTGAGCCCCGGGATGAGACTCTTCACCCAACGGCCTGAACGCGATCAGCAGTTGCGGCAACAGCGTCAGCGCACCCAGCAGTGCAACCAGCATCGCGACACTGGTCAACAGACCAAACACCATGGTCGGGATAAAGTTTGACAGCACCAGTATCGAGAAGCCCGCCACAATCGTCAGTGATGTGAAGTACATGGCGCGGGCGATGCTGCTGTGGCAATAGAACATAGTCTGCCGGTAGTTACCAATGCGATGGAATTCGCGCCGGAACCGGTGCATGTAGTGAATGGTGTTATCGACGCCAATGCCAATTGAAATCGCGGCGATGGTGATGGTCATGATATCCAGCGGGATTGCCAGCCAGCCCATGATGCCCAGCACCAGAGCGGCAGCAATGATGTTCGGAATGATGCAGATAACCGCAATCTTCAGGGAGCGGAACAGGGCCAGAAACATCAGCATGATCGCGGCCAGCACCACACCCAGCGTCAGAATCTGGGATTGATACAGGCTTTGCAGCACATTGTTGTACAGCACCAGGGTGCCGGTGACGCTCACCTGCTCCGGCGCCAGGCCAAAGTTCTCCTGCATACCGGTCCTCACATCCTCAATCAACTGATTGCGATTGAGGTCAGGATCAGACTCGATAACACGAACATTAAAACGGATCTCGTTTTCCTCGATCGCAACAAATGGCGTCAGCACGGTCGAGCGCAGCGTTTCCGGCAACATGGTGTACAACAGCGCCCACAGGAAGCTGTCAACCTCGCCTCCGTTGAGCTCCTCCGCCAGTTGCACCACAGCACCGAACGACAGTACCTTGCCGGTTTGCGGGTGCTCATCCAGGAATTCGTGCATACGCTCGATTCGATTCATCTTGTCGGCAGTGAACCAGTAGGGATTGTCATCCCCCGCACCGCCATCATCGAAACCGTCATCGAAACCGTCATCAAAACCGTCATCAAAACCGTCATCAAAACCGTCATCAGACGCCGCATCATCAGCCAGCCTGACCACAACATCAAACGACAGGGTGCCACCCAGCTTTTCGTCGAACAGCTTCATGCCCTGATAGATTTCCGTGTCTTCACTGAAGTAGGAGATAAAACTGTTCTCCACCTGCAGCCGGGTAATGCCAATTGCGCTGACGACGAATACCAGGGCGTAGACCCACAACAACTTGTTGCCGAGCTTGTCAGTGGCCTTTGCCAGCAGCGCGGTAAAGCTGGCACGCATGGCCTTGGGCCGCTCACGTTTTTCCGCGGGCAACAGACTCATCATGGCCGGGAACAGCAGGAATACCACTATCAGTGCGGTGAGCACGCCCATGACCATAATCCAGCCGAAGGAAATGATCGGCGTGATGCCACTGACTACCAGTGAACCGAAGGCGACGATGGTTGTCAGCGCCGTATACAGGCAAGGCAAAAACATCGCCCGAACCGCATGGCGAACGATCTTTTGCTGCTTGCTGAAGCGGCGGCTGGCCCGCAGTTCGCGATAGCGCACCATCAGATGCACGGTCAGCGATATGGTGATAATCAGCAGCAACGACATAAAATTGGAGGAGACCACCGTCACCTTCCAGTCCATGAAGCCCAAAATACCCACCACAATTACACCGGCGACAGCACAACAGGCCAGGGGCAGCAACACCCAGCGCAAGCGCCGGAATATGAGGCCCAATGCAATCACAATAAAAGCAAAAACACCCAGGCTGAACGTCGCCAGATCGTTCTGTACAAATGTCACCAGATCATCGGCAATCATCGGCGCGCCGCCCAGATAGAGCTGCACCTCGTCGTCATAGTTGGACAGAATCTCACGGATGGCGGCAATGTCCTGATGCCGAAGCTCAGCGGCTTGCGCACTGTAGGCATCAAACTGCTCCGACACCTGTTCCAGTTCCTGCGCCTCTGCCTCCGTAAGTCCGCCGGCTTCGCGCTGATTGCGCAACTCGGTGCGGCGGTTGATCAGCTCTATGTATCGCGTGTCCTCTTGAAAGCTCGCCAGCATGGCACCGGTGGTGCCGTCCGGACTGATCACGGCGTTACTGAATACCGGGTTCGTCCTGAGCTCTTGTCGTGCCGCTTCCCGATCAATATCATCATCGGTAATGGTGGCGTAGTCTTCAGAAATGCCGGTCAGCGGCGTGTCACCAAAAATGGGCACATTGAGCAGACTGTTGACTGTTTCGATACGCTCCAGTTCTAACAGGTCATCGCGTATATCTGCCATGATCGCCAGCGACTCATCGCTCAGCAAATCCATGTTGCGTGGCGTGAATGCAATCGTCACCGAATCGGTGGCGCCGTAGCGCTGACTGACTTCGCGGGTATACTCCAGCTCCTTGTCATCTTCCATCAACAGGGAATCTGCAGACACATCCAGCCTGAAATCCTGGGCATACCAGCCAAAGCCCGCCACAGCGAGCAGCAATAAAACGATCACCAGCCAGGGTCTGTCAAAGACCAGGGCACTGTACCAACGCGAAAGTGTCGAACGCATAACGGATCCATCATCTGAAAAAATTGGGGCCTGAAATACCGCTCCAGACTATACCCTGTTGGCGCGTGAATTGTTATCTCACGCAGGAACTGACGTAACAAAAGGACCAGTCTAAGCCCCTCTTTTTACGCTGCGCTGGCGCCGATCGGATGTTAGCAACCGGCCAGGCTTCACAGAAACCCGCGGAATCGCCCCTGCGGCCGGCGTAACCACCGTGATTCGGCGCCACTGGCATGCGATCCGCCACGGTAAAGCTTCCTGCTGCCGCTTTGAGCCTTGAGATCTCACAATTCGTCACAATCTCGGACTTGAATAAGACCGGCAGAATTGGTCTAGTAGTGGTAATCTAACGTATTAAAGTCACACCGAAGGGGAGTTTGACCATGCGCAAGTCGATGACATTATTAATTTTCTCGGTATTTTTCATGATACCGTTTGTAAGCCATGCGGATTCCTATCTGAAGCAGGTCAAGGAATTCGACCTGGAAGATCACAAAGGCGTCATGCATTCGCTGGACGACTATCAGGACAATGACTACATCGTGATGTACGTGCACGGCTCCGGCTGCCCTATCGCGCGCCTGTCAGTACCGACCTACCTGCAAATCGAGCAGGATTATGCCGACAAAAATGTGGAATTCCTGATGATAAACGCATTCATTCAGGACGATATTCCCCGCATCGCCAAAGAAGCAGAGGAATTCAATATCCAGTTCCCCATTCTGAAGGATGCCGACCAGTCAGTCGCCCGCTCCATGGGCGTCGAGCGCACCGCCGAGGTTTTCATTATTGATCCCAAAACGCGCGAAATTCATTTCCGCGGGCCGATCAATGACCAGTTGGGGTATGAAACCCAGCGTACTGCAGCGGAAAACGAATACCTGAGGGATGCGCTGGACACTGTCATGGCTGGTGGTTCGGTCAACATGAATGACATCCCTGATGCCAAAGGCTGTCTGGTTGGATTCTTTCTGAGCTAAGCCGGTTTGGGATTTCAAACTCAATGCTCAGGCGATAAAAAAGGCCGGTTGCTGTGAAGCACCGGCCTTTTTTTTACCACGTTTGCTTTTTTACCGCGTCAAGCCCCGGAGTGTCGGCGACCCTTATTCCACAAACGCACGCTCTATCACATATTCCGCCTGAATACCGTGGCGGGATTCTTTGAAGCCCGCATCATCCAGAATCCGGCACATGTCCTTGAGCATCGTAGGACTGCCACACAACATGAATCGATCATGATCGGGCGTGGGCTGCGGCAGACCAATTTTCCGTGCCATGGCGCCATTTTCCAGAACATCCGTGACGCGGCCCTGATTCTCGAACGGATCACGGGTTACCGTAGGATAATAGATCAACTGTTTGCTGACCTCCTCACCAAAAAACTCATTCTGCGGTAGCTCATTGGTAATATAGTCACGGTAAGCCAGATCCACTACCCGGCGCACGCCGTGGACAAGAATGATCTTTTCGAAGCGATCATAGATTTCCGGGTCGCGGATAATGCTCATGAAAGGCGCCAGGCCTGTGCCCGTGCCCACAAGGTAGAGGTTGCGTCCCGGCAGCAGATGGTCCGCCACCAGCGTGCCGGTGGGTTTGCTGCTGACCAGCAGCTCGTCGCCGATTTTGATGTCCTGCAGACGCGAAGTCAGCGGACCATCAGGCACCTTGATGCTGAAAAATTCCAGCTCTTCGTCGTAATTCGCGCTGGCAATGCTATACGCACGCATCAGCGGTCGACCCTCAACTTCCATGCCGACCATAACAAAATGACCATTTTCGAAGCGAAGACCTTTATCTCTGGTTGTGGTAAAACTGAACAGGGTTTCATTCCAGTGATGAACGCTGGTTACACTTTGCTTGGATATTGCAGCCATTTCAAAATCCCGTAAAACGTCGAATAAAAATTGAGATGAAAAATTTTGATGCATGCATGGTAAACCGTGCCGCTATACCAGTAAAATGATTTAATACTATAAGGTTAATCGAAAATAACGATAACACACCGCGAGGCGCTGACATGCATTATACACTGCGGCAGATCGAAGTTTTCCTGGCAACTGCCTGGCATGAGAACGTCTCGCACGCCGCAGACAGCCTGTCCATGTCCCAGTCCGCTGCCAGTGCGGCCCTGAAGGAGCTGGAACAGCGCTTCGACATGCAGCTGTTCGACCGCGTCGGCAAACGTCTGCAGCTCAATGATTTTGGTAAGAGTTTGCGCCCCCATGCGGTCGCGCTGCTGAACCAGGCCACCGAATTTGAACAACTGCTGGCACGGCAGGGTGAGGTCGGCCACATCAAGGTGGGCGCAACCCTGACCATTGGCAACTATCTGGCGGTGCCGATCATGGCCGATTTCATGAACCGCTATCCCGGCTCACGCGTTGATCTGACAGTAGAAAACACGTCACTGATCACCCAGCGGGTGCGTAATTTCGAGCTCGATATCGGTCTGGTTGAAGGGGAACTGCAGGATGCCACGCTGGAGGTCATTCCCTGGCGCGACGACGAACTCAGTCTGTTTTGCGCTCCGGATCACCCACTGGCCGGACGACCGACGCTCAGCGATGATGACCTGGTGAGTGCGGACTGGATTATCCGGGAGGCCGGCTCAGGTACCCGGCAGGCCTTTGAGCACGCCATGTATGGCCTGATGCCCAAGCTCAATTTGCGCCTGGAGCTGCAACACACCGAGGCCATCAAACGCACCGTTGAAGCAGGTCTGGGCATTGGCTGCCTGTCACGTATCACCTTGCAGGAAGCTTTCCGCCGCGGCAGTCTGCTGCCTCTGTATGCGCCACAACGTGACTGGATGCGACGCTTCTACTTTATCCTGCATAAACAGAAATTCCGCAGCACCGGTATCCGCAACTGGATCGCCCTGTGCCAGGAAGACAATGCAGGCACCTTTGGAACTTACGGGCCTGATCAGTGATACCTCGAATTCTGATCAACTATCGTGCGCTCTGGCTGGTTATTAGCCTGATCATGGCAACGGTACTGGCCATTGCCATACCTGCCATCAGTTTTGACACCCGGGTGTCTGTGTTGCTGGGCGATAACGATCCCTACGTCAGCGAACGCGACCAGTTGGCCGCCGAGTTTCCCGGCCGGCAGGACATCAGCATTGCGGTCATTGCAGCATCGGGGACTACTGATGTTTTTTCTGCCCCCATACTTGAAGCACTGGGTGCACTGCACCGTGAGTATCGGCGCATACCTTATACCGGCCGGGCCAGCTCAGTGGTGGCGTACGACTCCCCGTTTGGCGAAATCGGTCTGTTCCCGGGACGCTTTCGCAACTTCCATGAGGTCAGCGCGGACGCCATGGCGGCAGCACGCGACAAAGCCATGGCCGACCAGTTCATAAACGGCATCCTGGTATCACCCAATGCCGACCTCGCACTGTTCTCCGCCCAGCTTACGCTGAGCACAAGCAACTCCGCACAGAATCGCGAAATCGCCGATGGCATCGACGCCGTGCTGGGTGACCTGCGTGCCGCGCACCCGGATATAACCTTTGCGCCCGGCGCCGAGGCACTGTTTGAAACCTCTACCCGCGACGCCATGATCCGGGACCTGACACGCTTGTTGCCCCTGGTGATACTGCTGTGCGTACTGTTCATCTGTTACTGCTTCCAATCCGTTCGCCATGGCGCCTGTATCCTGCTGATCACGCTACTGACAATCACCTGCACTATCGGCACCCTGGCCTGGGCCGACATTGCACTGAACAGCGTTTCGGTCATGGCACCTCTGGTCGTTGTTATCATAGCGGTCGCCAACACCGCACATATTCTGTCAGTCTATCGCCAGCAACTGACCGGCGCGGCATCGGCGGCCATGGCCATGCGTCACAGCCTGGCGTTCAACTTGCGCCCGGTGTCACTGGCAGCCCTGACCACCGCCATTGGTTTCGCCAGTCTCAACTATGCGTCAGCACCTGCCATCAGCCAGTTCGGCACCATCGTCGCCCTGGGCGTCATGTTTGCGTGGCTGCTAAGCTTCCTGTGTTTTCCGGCACTGGTTATGGCAGTCGGCGGCCCCGCTGGTGAAGTCAGGCTGGCCGGCGCTTTTCTGCGCTTCAGCCAACGCCTGGTGGCGAGATACGACCGTCTGATATTTACCGGTGTCATCGTGGCCGGAGTCATCGCCGCAGCACTGCTACCACTGAACAAACCGGATTTTAATCGCCTGGACTTCATCGATCAGGACTCTCCCCTGCATGCCTATTACGCCCTGCTCAATGAGCGCATGCAGCGCGGCACGGGCATGAACTATGGCATCGTTGCCACCACCCCTTCAGGCGTGCGACCCGATGGCGCGATTGAGCCCGAATTCCTGCAGCGGGTTGACGAATTCTCCGGCTGGCTACGCCAGCGTGAAGACGTACTTGAGGTGGCCAGTCTTGTTGAAGTGGTAAAAACCATCAACGATACGCTCGAAGGATCACAGGCAGGCGATGGAGTGGACAATTACCGCCTGCCCGATTCCGTCGATATGGTGGAGCAGCATTTGATGAACTATGTCTCTGTGCAACGGGACAGTTACGCGCTGTCCAACTTCATAAACGCGGATTTTTCGACCATCCGGTTTTTCATTACCACAACACCGCTAACGAACCAGGGCCTCATAGACCTTGACCTGGCCATCGGAGACTATTTTCGGAACACGTTTGCAGATCAGAACATGCGACTCCTGCATGGCAGCAATACACTGCTGTTCGCGCGTATGGACAAAACGGTCACAGTCGAATTGATCCAGAGTTACCTGATCAGCCTGCTAATGATTACCATTGCACTGAGCATTGGTCTGCGCAGTCTGTATTTCGGGCTGGTCAGCGTGATACCCAATTTGCTACCTGCGACGCTGGTATTTGGTGCCTGGGGGCTTCTGGTAGGCACCGTGGATCCCTTTGTCATGATGCTGTTCAGCATCAGCATCGGCCTGGTGGTCGATGATACCGTACATATTCTGAGCACGTATCAACGCCAGCGCCAGCAAGGCCTGGACGTGGAGCATGCCATTCAGGCAGCGATCACAAAAGCCGGGCCGGCACTGACCATTACTACGGCCGTGTTGACTCTGGGCGCACTGATTTTGCTGCTGGCGAGCACACTTTATTTTCAACAGGCCGCACGCTTACTGGTGCCGATTGTAGTACTCGCGCTGATTCTGGATCTGACATTTCTACCGGTATTGCTGTCCCGTCTGGAAAAAGCACGCGAGCAATTTCAGTCCCGCCAACGGCGCACACCCGTCAATTGACAGGCAGCACGCTTTCATTCTTCGGCTTGTAGCAATACATCTTTGACCTTGGTATACAAAGTGTCATTGCTGACCAGTATATTCTTGTTGTGGAACACCGGGCTAACGCCCTCAGGTACCGGCAGGAAATGCCCGTAGCGCGCACCCGCTTCAATGGCGATCAGTTGCGCTGCAGCAAAATCCCAGACACTCAGGTTCTCGTAATACACATCCAGACGCCCGGCGGCTACCCAGCAAATATCCAGGGCGGCAGAGCCCATGCGCCGCAGGTCAGCGCAATGCGTCAGCATCACATCCAGACGCCGGACCAAACGTGCCATATCACTTTTTATATAGGGGAATCCGGTGGCGAACAGCGCCCGACGCAGGTCCGTCTTCTGTGCCACATGAATCGGCCGCCCGTTCAGGTTAGCGCCTTGCCCTTTGGCGGCGGAGAACATTTCATCGTTATAGGGGTTATAGACGACACCGGTCTGCAACACGCCATCGACCAGCCAGGCAATCGATACCGCCGAGTGCTGATGGCCATGGGCATAGTTGACCGTGCCATCAATCGGATCGATCACCCACAAAGGGCCTGTTGACTGACTCAGCTGAGACAGGTCAGGTGCCGACTCCTCGGCCAGAATCTGATGCCCGGGAAAGCGTGCACGAATAGCATCACAGATCAGATTGTCAGCCTTGATGTCCGCCTCGGTCACCAGCTCCTGGCCCGCATGTTTAAAATGCTCTGCCGGGCCATCACCGCGCCGCAGCTCCGCCAGCATCAGGGCACCGGCTTCGCGCGCTATTTTTTCACTGAAAGCCAACACCTCACTGGGCGCTACCGGCGGCCTGTCGATAAAATAATACGCGTAATCCTGCACCTGACCGTTAATTTCTTTCTGAGTTTCGTGCGAGAACCTCGCCCCCACTTTCTCGGTGCCACGACGCGACCGCCGGTTGTCGCTGCCGATATGGAACCAGACCCGCCTGGCCCACTTGAAGGCATGATCCAGCATCAATGTTTTCATTTCGCGATTGGTTGCCCCACCCCATCGGCTTCGCGCCAGGAAAGTGAAGCCGATGGCGACCTCTTCTGCCACCGGGTCCCACTCGTAGTAACGCGAACAACCGACAATGTCACCGTTTGCGTTGTCGATCGCCACCAGTGCACTACCGGAGTCCAGAGCGCCACTGAAGTACCGCGATTCAAACGCTTCACGCTGGTAGCGCTCCGGGTCGGGGTGGAGTTCCCAGATCAACGGATCACTGGCTGCGGCATACAGCGACTCCAGGTCACTGTCGCGAAGTGGACGCAGAGTGATCGTTCTCCCGGTCAGGATTGGCTGAAATTCAAAGGCTTCATGCTGAGTCATACTGTTATCCTGTTTCGGAGGTAATTATCGTTAGCGCACGCTACCACTGACTGACAGCATGGACACGTATCGACTCAACACCTCAATGTCGACGGCATCAAGCTGCAGAGCAAACGCCGGCATCTCCACACCGCCTCGCGCAATGATATTGTTTACCGGCCCGGGATCAGACAGATTCACCAGTGCCGGAGCAGAACCACCACTGACTCCCTGACCGCGGTCACCGTGGCAGGTTGCACACAGTCTTGCGAACTGCTGTGCAGCCGCCACACTTTCTTCATCTGACAAGGTGATTTCCGGCGCCGGGCTTGGCGTGCCAGTAGTGGCAGCAATGTCGCCGGCGTACTCCGTGACCGCACCTGGCAACGCCAGCGCCACAAGTTCAGCGGGATGATCGGCAGTTGCCACCGCAATCACGATATATTGATAGCCTTGGTGAAAATAGGTCATTGGTGCACCCGAGGCCTTCGCCGGCAGTTCGATTTCCGCCACTACCGCGCCTGTAACCTTGTCGTAAGCGCGAAACATGGGTCCGCCCGGGTCACCGCTGAGATGTCCGGCCTCAGCCAGAAACAGCAATGTCGACGTCACCAGCGGCGATGGCCGGATCATGGGGTGGCCCATATTGTCGAAATCCAGATCCAGCCCCTGCAAATCGGGGTGCTGCCGGATGTAATCTGACGCCGGGCCGATGCTGCGCGACCAGGTATGTCGACCCCGATTCATGTCTGTGGCGGTGATCAGGCTCCAGGGCGGGCGCATGACCGGCAGGCCCCGTGGCCCCTGAATAAACACCGACGGCGCACGCAGATATTGCCAATTCGTTAGCGAGGGGTCAGGTGTCAGCAGTGCTGCCGCCATCGGCGCCTTGCGTAACGGCACAAACATGGTACCGGTGCCAGGATCAAATGCTGCACCATTCCAGTTGGAGCCGCCCTGATATCCGGGATTGACCCAGGTGCCCTGGGTGCCACCTTCGCGCAACGGTGTCGGCGGTGTGTAGATAGGGCCGCGTACGTAGCGGGAAGCAATCTCCAGCGCTTCCCTGCGTAGTGCGGGTGTAAATTCGATCAGCTCATCTTCGTGATAGCCCTGACGGAGATAGGGTTCCGGCAGCGTCGGAAACGGCTGAGTGGGTGAGGCCCTTTCACCAGGCACCTCACTGGGCGGTACTGCGCGCTCCTCAATCGGCCACACCGGTTCCCCGGTGAGCCGGTCGAACACAAACGACATGCCTTGCTTGGTTAACTGGGTCACGGTTTTTACGCGCTTGCCGTCCACCACAATATCGCCCAGTATCGGTGCTGAGGGCGGATCATAATCCCACAGACCATGATGTGTAAGCTGATAATGCCATATCAGCTCGCCTGTGCGCCCGTCCAGACACACCAGACTCTGGGAAAACAGATTGTCACCATGACGCTGGCCGCCGTAAAAATCATTGGAGCCAGCCTCAACCGGCAGGTAGATGTAGCCGGTATCGGTGTCCACACTCATCATGGACCAGACGCCGGTATTTCCGGTATAGCGCCAGGACTCACCCTGCCAGCTTTCGTGGCCTGGCTCGCCGGGCTGCGCTATGGTATTGAAACGCCACACCAGCTCACCAGTACGAACATCGTAGCCACGGATGTGGCCTGGCGTAGCTTCCCGATTTGCTGCGGTAATGCTACCCACGACCTGAGCGACGACCACATCGCCAACCACGGCGGGTGGCGATGAAGAACCAACGGATTCTGCGTCGGAACCATCAGGATACAACCCTTCGCGTAACATGACAGTGCCCTTGTCGCCGAAAGCCGGGTCTGCCAGTCCGGTATGCGCGTCTATAGCCAGCAGCCGGCCATCAAGTGTATTGTGAAATATTCTGGCTTCATCATCTCCGCGCCAGTACGCCAGAGAGCGGCTGCCCAGTCCCAGGCCGCGGTCGGCAACGCTGGCCGGTGTCGGCGTGTAGCGCCAGATTTCCTGGCCGGTAGCGGCATCAAGCGCCACAACCTGATGCGCGCCAGACGGCATATACAGAACGCCATCAATCATCAGTGGCGTTGCTTTCAGGTTGCGGTCGGGGCGGTCTCCCAGCGGTAGTGCGCGCCAGCGCCAGGCGACCTGAAGATCTGCGGCATTGGTAGTATTAATCTGCTCCAGCGCGGAATAACGGGTGAAACCGTGATCGCCGCCCCATGTATGCCATTCGCCGTCGGGGGCACCGTACTGTGAAAGCGCGGGGACGGATATCAATACCCAGGGCATCAACGAAACACGGATGATTTTGCGGACGAATAGATTCATGCTGGCCTCTGGACAGTTTTCAGCGACGCCAGACTTACCATCAATTAAGCGCCTTCTGCTCAACGATCTCCTGCAAATTCGCTACCGACGTTTCCAGCGATTTTCTTGCCTCTTCATCAGCAGAAACTTTGGACAGAACAAAATAGGCTGTGCGGGCGACCTGACGCCATCTCGGATTTGCAGGCAGTTTGTCCAGAGACAGATAACGGTTCATCGAGCGTGTGCGCAAGCGCCCATTATCTATACTGACACTCCAGATCCGACTTTTTTCGGCCAGATCAATTATCGACTCTCCGGTCACCTTCTGCCAGTAATAATGACAGTCCTGCATTACTTTGACTAACGCTTCACGGTATTTCAATTCACTGTTGTCATCGTCATCAGGTATCAGGGTGCCAGACAGGTGAGTAATCAACTTATCGATATGACCCAACTCATCAGCCAGATCCTTATGCTTGCGCAGATCCTCAGGTTTAATCTGCGAAAGGTACTCACCCAGCAGCTGGGTACGCTCCACGTTGCGATTAATTTCTTCGATAATCTGTGGCAGGCTCAGTGTATCCGGCGCTTCCGACTCCTGTTCCTGACTGACAGTCCGGGCAACGCTGGTTTCAAATACCAACAAATAGAATTCCTGGTCAACCTGGCTTAACGTTAGCAGACAGAAGCGTCCACTCACCGTTTCCAGCTCGAAATCGAAATACTCGGTGTTACCCGGGCGGGAGATACGGTCTTCATTAAACGGAAAATGCACAGCATCTGCCAGTGCCGGAGAGCGTGGCAACAACTGGTCAGATACCCGATTGACTGACTGTTGCAGGCAGGATTCCCCGTTCACCTGCAAGAGCTGTTCGGCAGCATTGTTGATAAAAATGACAATACCGGCTTCGTCGATAGCCAACAGTGGGTCACCGGTCACATCCAATAGCGCCGCCAGTCTCTGTTCGCGTTCACGCAAGCGTTTCTCACTTTCCTCGTAACGCTGCAACTGCCAGCTCAATCGCTGGTTATCGCGTTTGACATGGGTAAGATTCAGCAATTCAAACTGCTTGTCGATGCGTATGCGCAACTCCTCTTTACTGAACGGCTTGGTAATATAGTCGTTTGCCCCCAGGCTGAGACCTTTGACGAGATCTTCAACCCGGTTCTTGGCCGTCAGAATGACAATAGGCAAGTCATCCGAGTCATACCGCTTACGTACGATCTGACAAAACTGGTATCCGGTCATGATCGGCATCATCAGGTCCAGAATGATCAGGTCCGGTTTTTCGTTACTGAGCTTCTCCAGTGCTTCTGCCCCGCTAAGCGCAGTTGTGAGCTGGTATTGGTCAGCAAGGTGCGACTCCACGATGCGCAGGTTCAGGTACTCATCGTCAACAACCAGAATCTTGCCCTGCATCTGCCCTCGTGCACCCTTGCTGCCGGACTCGCCTTCGGCGATAGCGTCAGCATCGATATCTAATGGCCCCTGGTTGCTGCGACGCTCAACACTCATGCCGGTCGCCTGTACGGCTGCGGCCAGCTCAGTTGGTTTGGAAGCGATGACATCACGAGCATCCTGAGAACTGCCGTGAGTTGCGGATCTGCCGGTTTTTTTGGTTTCCGGTAATGTTTTTTTCAGCGGCAAATCGAAATAGAACAGCGAGCCCTCCCCAGGTGTGCTCCGCAGTACAATCTCGGAATCATGCAGCTCCAGCAGGCGCTGGGAAATAGACAGCCCCAGGCCGGTGCCACCGGCCTGGCGTGCTTCATCAGAGTCGATCTGATAGAAACGTTTAAATATCTTGCTCTGCTCTGCCGCTGAAATGCCGATACCGGTGTCCCGTACCGACACTCTGACATCCAGCTCCAGCACCTCTACGGCAATGGTGACAGTTCCATGAGGCGTAAACTTGACCGCATTGGCGACCAGATTGAACAACACCTGTTGCAACCTGTCCTCGTCACCTTCAACAATAATCCGGGCAGCCGGGTAACTTTCAGCCAGCTTAATCGGTTTGTCGCCGACCAGCGGCCGGGTCATACGGGCGACGACGGCACAAACCTGTTTCAGGTCTACATCCCGTTTGTTCAGCGACAAATGCCCGCTCTTGATGGCGGAGAAATCTATGACATCATTTACCAGGCTGGACAGACGCTGGGCGCTGACTTTCATCAATGTCAGGGTTTCCCGCTGCGACGCATTCAGATCACTCGAGCGGTCAGCCAGCATGATTTCCGCCAGCCCGATAATACCGGTCAGTGGTGTGCGTAATTCATGCGACACGTTGGCGATAAACTCTTCCTTTACATTGTCCGCCTGCTGCAACGCGTCAATCTTTAATTGATTTGCCCGCAACAAATCGTGTTGTGCGGACTTGTAGCCTTCCATCATGTCCTGCAGCCGGTCACTCAAACCCAGTGCCAACACGGTGACTGCCGCCAGTGTGGCAATCTGGATACCGTTGTACGCCAGCAACGGGGGAATAATGACGCCCATGCGCTGCAATAATTCCAGCAGGATGCCAATCAGCAGTATCGTCCACGCTGACACAAAGAACCGCGCCGCCCTGACCAATCGACGCTTCGCCAATAGCCCGGACACTGTGACCAACAATGTAAACACAGCGACAAAACCCAGCGCCATTCGGTTGACCAGACTCGACGCCACCACCAGGCTGGCCACAACCCCCAGGGCTGCCAGTACGGCAAAGAGTCGCGCAGCGCGATCGAGGCGGTGATCTAGAGATTTAAGATTCAGGAACGAGCGCACAAACAGGATACCTGCGACGCTGGCGATCAGACTGAACACACCGGTGGAACGATTCGCCCACCCGGGTGCTTCCGGCCACAGATACTGGTAAGCCAGACCCTGGGTCGACAGGGAATAAAGGCTGCCGAATACCACCACTAGCGCAAAATACAGAAAGCCCGATTCCCGGCTGGTGTACCAGACCCCTAAGCTGTAAATCGCGATCATCAGCATCAGGCCGTAGTACAGTCCGGATGTAAACAGGGTCCGTTGCGCTTCGGAAGCAAAAAACGTAGTGCTGGCCAGCGCCAATGGAAACTGCAGGGATCCGGTACTTTCAACGCGAAAATAGATGGACATGGCTTCGGAAGGGGGCACCTGAAACTCGAAATTGATGCTCCGGTGCATCAGGTGGCGGGCGCGGAAAGGCAAGGCGCTTCCGGCGGCATGGCTTTGCCAGGCACCGTCGCTATCCTGATAGTAAAAATCCACGCGATCAAGATTGGGAAAACCAATGTAGGCGACCCAGTCTCTGGGCTCTTCAAACCGATTATTCAGATCCACCCGGACCCAGAGCGCGCTGCGACGATAACCCAGATTGGGCTGGCCGGGCGCCACCCAGGGCAGACCCGCGACGCTCAGCTGTGCCCTGGCCTGTTCGAAGTCAAGCTCTGCGCCCACATCCTCAAACAGAATCAGTTCACTGCCCGGAACCAACCCGCCTGAAAAACTGTCCAGCTCCAGCGCGGCCGCACCCGACGAGAACAGACAAGTCAGCCAGACCAGACAGATTTTCCATGCGTGTTTTTGTCGCATCCGTATCTTTTCCCGCACTTTTTTCGCAACTTCAGCTCGTTATGTACTCAACACCCAGAATCATATAGAGTTTACGTCAACAATAAAACTAACGGATCCTATCATGCTACATGCCAAAACAAATCCAGCCACAAGGTGCTGGCTGCCGGTATTGGCGGCGACGTCGATTATGCTGACAGTCAGTGCCTGTAGCGGCATCGAAAGCGCTGCCGAAGCCGGCCAGCCGGGCAATACTGCTGCCACATTCACAGCAGGACAGGCGCAACAAGGCGAAGTCGGTTATCAGACCTATTGTGCGTCCTGCCATGGCGCCAGTCTGAATGGCGGCGCCGCCGGGCCCGCCCTGAGCGGGCAGGCCTTTACCACGCGCTGGGGCGGCCAGGCCAGCAGCGCCCTGATTCAACTGATCAGCACCAGCATGCCACCCGGCGGCGCGCCGGCACTGCGCACGACCGACTACGTGAACATCAGCGCACATATTCTGGATAGCAACGGCGTCGCCGCCGGATCCATGCCGTTGTCTGCCGACACCGCAACAGCGCTCAACGACATGCCACGGTCCGCGACGCTCGCCGGCACTCCTGCCGCGATGGATCGTGACAACGCCGCACCCACAGGTGTCACCGTGGCCGGCACCATTGCAAACTTCGAACCCGTCAGTGCAGCCGCACTGGCTAACCCGTCACCTGATGACTGGCTGATGTGGCGCGGTAATCCACAGGCGTGGAGCTACAGTGAACTGGCCCAGATCAACCTGACCAATGTCGAGGATCTGCAGCTTGAATGGGTGTGGAACATGCACACCGGGGATTCCGAGCCCGCCCCCATCGTTTATGATGGCATCATGTTCCTGATCAATCCGGGTAATGTCGTGCAGGCGCTGGATGCACGCGACGGTGAACTGATCTGGGAGCACGCTGCCGGTCCCGCCACCGGCGAGGATATGCGGAATATCGCCATCCATGGCGACAAGATTATTCAGGCCACCACCGATGCCCGACTGATCGCGCTGGATGCGCGCACCGGCGAGCAGGTCTGGGAAGCCACCATCGCCGACAGTGACAAGGGTTTTGCCAACTCCAGCGGACCGCTCATTGCCGACGACAAGGTCATCATCGGACTGGCTGGCTGTGCCAGCTATATTCCTGAAAACTGCTATATCAGCGCTTACGATGTCGATACCGGTGAACTGGCGTGGCGCTTTGACACCATCGCCAAAGCCGGCGAGGCAGGTGGCGATACCTGGGGCGGACTCGAGGATATCTTCCGGGCCGGCGGCGAGACCTGGATTACCGGCAGTTATGACCCGGAGTCCCGCCTGACCTACTGGGGTGTTGCCCAGGCCAAGCCATGGGCGCCACCCAGCCGCCACATGTCCATCCACGATGCCGGCCTGTACACCAACTCGACACTGGCCATCGATGTGGACACCGGCGAACTGGCCTGGCACTTCCAGCATGTCCCTGGTGAAGCGCTGGATCTTGACGAAGTGTTCGAGCGCGTCCTGGTAGACCGGGACGGACGCAAGCTCGTGCTGTCCATCGGCAAACACGGCATATTGTGGAAGAACGACCGTGAAACAGGAGAGTTTCTGGGTTACACCGAAACCATGTACCAGAATGTTTTCAGCCATATTGACCCGGACACCGGCGCGGTCACCTATCGCGATGACATCATTAATGCACAGCTCGATGAATGGGTTAACGCCTGCCCCAGTAGTGCCGGCGGCAAGAACTGGCATGCAATGAGTTATCACGCACCCACCGGTGCCCTGATCGCCCCGTTGAGCCAGACTTGTCTGGACAATCGGGCACGAGCGGTGGAACTGGTCGAAGGCTCCGGAGGGCTAGCGTCCAATCGACGTTTCCATGAAATGCCGGGTACCAACGGCAATCTGGGTAAACTTGCGGCGTATGACGTCAGTTCATTAACCGAATTATGGAGTTATGAGCAGCGCGCGTCATTTATCACCGGGGTTTTGTCAACGGCGGGCGACCTGGCCTTTGTGGGTGACCTGGACCGCCGCTTCCGTGCCTTCGATGTCCGCAACGGCGAGATCGTCTGGGAGACCCGACTGGGCACCGCCGTGCAAGGTCATCCACTGACATTCAGCATTGACGGAAAGCAGTACATCGCGGTGACTACGGCGAATGGCGGCACCAGCCCGCGCATGGTGCCACGGGCAGTAGCACCAGATCTGTCACCACCGGCTGATGGCAATGCAGTTTACGTATTCTCCTTGCCATGAGACAGGGCCGTTGCGGCGTCAGTTCTTCGCTATAGCCGCAACGGCCAACCCACCAGCAACACACCGATCGTGGTAATGCCGACAATGATATTCATTGGAATGCCCGCCCGCAGAAAATCGCTGAAGCGGTAGGCGCCCGGTCCGTACACCATCAAATTGGTCTGGTAACCCAGCGGCGTCGCGAAACTTGCAGATGCCGCGATCATGATGGCGAACATGAATGGCTCGGGATCCAGACCGGCCTGCTGCGTGATCGCCAACGCCAACGGCACCATGATCACGGCGGCGGCATTGTTGGTGATGGTTTCCGTCAGCAGTGATACGGCAACATACATCAGAATCAACATCAGCCAGGGCCGCCCTCCGCTCAGCGTCACCAGGGTTGATGCCAGCTCCGCTGCCACGCCGGTTTTCTGTAGCGCGGCGCCCAGCGCAAAGGAAGCAGCAATGGTAATAAGCACCGGCAAGTCCAGGCTTTTCTCGGCCTGGCTTATGGTCAGACAGCCAGTCGCCAGCATTAACCCGGCGGCCAGCAACGCTGCATTAAGCATGGATATCAGGCCCAGCCCCGCACCACCCACGGCTAGCAGCAGAATGGCCCAGGACAGCAACGCCTTTTCATGCCGGGGCGTTTCCTTGTCCAGATCGTTGACGACAAGAAAGTCCTTGTTGTACTGCTGACGGGTGACAAATGCCGGCCTCGCTTCAAGCAACATGGTATCGCCCGGCATGATGATGATGTTCCCCAGATTACCAGCGATACGCTCACCATTGCGTGCCAGCGCCAGCACAATGGCGCCATATTGATCATGAAACCGCGAACTGCGGATGGTCTCTCCCACGGCAGCACAGGATTGTGAAACCACCACTTCTACCAGGCGACGCTCTGCGCGATCCTGCATCAAGGCATCGTTGCCATTGCCTACCGACGCGGTAATACCATGAATCCGCAACAGGTCCGTGACCGCTTCGGTTTCACCCGCAAACACCAGGCGATCACCGGCCAGCAGTATTTCTTCTGATGGCGCTGCCGTCACCACCGTATCCCCGCGCAGAATTTCGACCAGGTAAAGGCGCTCAAGTGCGCGCAATCCCGCCTTCTCCACAGTAAGGCCCACCAGTGGGCCGTGAGGATCAACTGCCACCTCGACGGTAAATTCCCGCATGTTGGCGAACGGACGCCGGGCGCTGCGATCGGGCAGCAGGCGCGGCAACACCAGCAACATGAAAATTACCGACACGACTACCACTGGCAGCCCGACCAGGGTAATCGAAAAAATACCAAAGCCGTCGTTGCCGGTTAGCGCTTCATACTGTCCGGACACCACCAGATTGGTGCTGGTACCGATCATGGTCAGAGTGCCGCCGACGATGGCGCCATAACTCAGTGGCATTAGCAGACGAGAGGGTGCGATGCCTATTTTGCGTGACCATGCATTGATGGCAGGGATCATGGTCGCGACCACAGGCGTGTTGTTGAGGAAAGCACTCAGCGGCAGCACGGGTAGAAACAGTCTGAACATGGCCCCGCGCAGCGTTTTGGGCCGCCCCAGGAACTTGTTGACCAGCAGGTCAATACCTCCGGAGGCGTGCAGGCCGCCGGCCACGGCAAACATTGCCGCCACCGTGATCAGACCCGGATTACCAAAACCCGCCAGCGCTTCGCCGGCGCTAAGCACGCCGGTCATGCTCAGTATGGCCAGGGCGGCCAGCAGCACGACGTGAGGTGCCAGCCGCGTCACGATCAACACACCCAGCACACTCAGGGTTAACCCCAGCGATAACCAGCCTTGCCACTCCATGTTCTGCCTCTTTTTGCAATATTGGTTAGGCCCAATGAGATGACAGTATAGAGCAAGTTTTTTATTCCATAAAAGAATATTTAAACATTAAGATATTCCATTGCAGACTAAAAAGCTTTTGCCAGTTCGCCGCGCTGGTAGTCGTTTAATGCCTGTTCGATCTCCTGCCGCGTGTTCATCACAAACGGCCCATATTGCACGATGGGTTCCTGCAGGGGTTTGCCTGCCAACACTACCAATCGTGTATCGGCGTTCTGCGGCGTTATCGTGATCGTATCACCGTCCCGATCCAGGCGGGCAACCTGACCGCGCTTGACCTGCGTGCCTGCATCGCCCAGCGCCGCAGCCCCTTCATAGACATAGACCAGAGCTGTGTGGCCCGCCGGCACTTTTAGCGTGTGCGTGCGTGTGTTGTCGCTGAGCACCAGATCCAGATACACCGGGTCGGTATCAGGTCGCGACACCAGTCCGTCCAGCGGTTGGCCGTCCAGGTCGGCGCTGCCGGCGATCAGTTTTGCGCGGATACCGGACAGGTCTGCCACCGGAATTGAGGCCGAGGCAATATCGCGGTAAGCCGGTGGCTGCATTTTGCTGTGTGACGGCAAATTCAGCCACACCTGAAACCCGCGCATGCGGCCTTCTGTCTGTTTCGGCATTTCCGAGTGGATAATGCCCGCTCCCGCAGTCATCCACTGAACATCACCATTGCGCAGATCACCCACGTTGCCCATGTGATCCTGATGCTCCATGTGCCCCTCAAGCATATAGGTAATGGTCTCAAAGCCACGATGAGGATGCGGCGGGAAACCACCAATATAGTCGCTGGCATCGTAAGAACCGAACTCATCCATCATCAAAAAGGGATCGAACCGGGCCGGATCACCGGTACCGCCGAATACGCGCAACAGTTTGACGCCATCGCCGTCTGATGAGGCACGGGCAGCGATAATTTCCTGTACTGCTTTAACAGTGCTAATCATTGTGTTCATTTTAACCTCCGGTCATCGACATGATGATTAATGACACCGATGTTACTCCCATTTAACTGATGATATGATGCAATTTTGTCGGCCTAAACATTAAATAATCCGAACTATCACCGCATTTCATCGGCAGGGCATGATTATGAAATTACCACGAATCAGCCTGGAGCAATGGGCCGCCTTCAAAGCCGTTGTAGACGAAGGCAGCTTTGCCAACGCGGCAGAGGCCCTGAACAAAAGCCAATCCAGTGTCAGTTACGCCATTGCGCGACTGAACGAACTGCTGCCATCGCCGGTACTGGAATTGGCAGGCCGCAAAGCCGTGCTGACCCGCGAAGGCAAAGTCATGTACCGTCGGGCAACACAATTGCTGGCGCAGGCCGACGCTGCCGAGCAAACCGCCCAACTGCTGGCTCGCGGCATTGAATCGGAGATAGTCCTGGCGATTGATGGCCTGCTGGAACCGGGCCAACTGATTCCCGTGCTCGAGCGGTTTTCGGCGATGTATCCCATGACCCGTTTACGCTTGCTTGAGACACAGTTGTCCGGCACGACCGAAGCCCTGTTGGAAAAAAAAGCCGACATAGTGTTGGGCAACCAGGTGCCGGTTGGTCACCTGGGCACGCCGCTAAAAAGCATTCGCATGGTTGCCGTCGCACATCCGGACCATCCCCTGTGCCAGACCGAAGCCAGTGCTGGTATCAACGACTGGGAGCTACGCACCTGGCGCCAGGTAGTACTCCGTGACAGCGGCACCCGCCGCGAACAGGATGCAGGTTGGCTCGGCTCCGAACAACGCTGGACTGTCAGCCACTTTTCCACCAGCCTCAAGGTGCTGCGCGCCGGCCTGGCGTTCGCATTTGTCCCCTACGACTGGGTAGCACAGGACATCGAAAACGGCGACCTCAAGATTGTGCCACTCAGCCTGGGCGCCGAACGGCAGCTGCCCATCTACATGATGATGGCGTCCAGCGATAGCTGCGGCCCGGCAACCTCTGCCCTGGCCGACCTGCTCCAGCAACATTTCGTTAAATGAGCAACGATGCGAAGCTGCAGACATTGCAGCCTGGCTCAGCGACGACGATCCATAACGCGATCAAATATCGCCCAGTTGTCCGGCAACAGATTCTGCTCGGCACTGACCTGCGTTCCTAACAACAGGTAATGCCGTTCGGCATTGCTGTAGGGCAGCCACTGTGGTTGCCCCGGCGCACTGGGGACGCCGTGGTGGGCAAAGTTCACCCAGTAGTCCGACATAATGTCGGCCAGGCGATAATCCATGGCTGATGCCTGATTGCGCAAGGTGTGCACATTGTTGAACACGTAGGCTATTTCAGCCGCATGATATGCCCCCAACTCCTGAGCCATGGGGCCCGGCGGCCGGTGGGTGAAAAAATACAGATACGCTGATTCGTCAACATTGCGCGTCAGGTTGGCCCAGGTCACCATATTCCAGCCGAAGGCTCCGTCACGATAATTGTCGAGCGTGGATTTGCGGATGTCGTCGGCCGGATAAACGTCCAGGATCATGTCCGCGAAATCGCCATACACCGATCTTATGCGCGCCTCATAAGCCTCCGCAGAATCGGGCAGGGTACTGGCGGCGCCCAGCGTGGTGCCCTCGTCACTGTTAAAGCCCACCAGCACCGGCACCTTGTTTTGGCGACCCTGTGAAAACATCTGGTAGGGTTGCTCTGGAATCACCCAGCCATCGACAATTCCATCACTGCGAAATCCCTGCTCGGCCGCACCATCAAGCAGGTCACGCGCCGGCATTGCACGCAGGTCACTCAGAGAGCCGGCGCCCAAACGCCCGGCCAGCTGAGTACCCGCAGCCGTGGCTGACATGCCGGCACTGCCCTGGCGGTCCAGTTCCACGCGCGGGTCCAGGCGCGCACCGCTCTGCGCGATGGCCTTGTCAAACAAGCCTTCAGCCAACGGGCTTGCGGTCAGAAAATGTACGCTCCAGGCACCCGCAGACTCACCAAACACAGTAACATTGTCCGGGTCACCACCAAATGCGGCGATGTTTTCCTGTACCCATTCCAACGCCTGGATCTGATCCAGGATGCCATAATTCCCGGCCGAAAATTCAGCAGACTCGGCGACCAGCTCGGGATGCGCAAAATACCCAAATACTCCCAACCGATAATTGATGGTGACCACAACCACGTCTTTTTGCGCCAGACTGCTGCCATCGTAAGTATCGATGGCGCCGGAGCCCCGGGTCAGGGCGCCACCATGCAGCCAAACCATGACCGGCCGCGCTTCTTCCGGTTCAGCAGCAGTCCACACATTCAGGTACAGACAGTCCTCACTGGTCAATCGCGCAGGGCGGTAAAAAAAGGAACCTTCCGGGTAGGGTTGTTGCATACAGTCGGGACCAAACGTGTCGGCCATGCGCTCACCGGTCCAGCTCTCGGCTGTTGCGGGCGGTTGCCAGCGCGCCTGACCCACCGGCGGCGCGGCGTAAGGAATGCCTTTGAAAACACTCACCGCCGGTGCCCGCTCTGACAGCGTTCCCAGCAGTTTGCCGTGAGTGGTTTCTGCCAACGGGTGACCGGGCTGTGCATTGGCGAAACCCGCAAGCACAACAAGCATGCCTACGCCAAACCAGCACGTCAGCCGGGCGAGCCGGGATGGATTGAATGGGCCTGGACTTGTTATTGTCATTGCTTGCGTGTCCTCTCGTCAGCTTGTGTTGTAATTCGATCGACAGGCAAGTCTGGCATCGCACTCGTGTGTTTGACAAGAGTATGCAGTAAACTGTGCGCCATGATCACGTCAAACCTGGCCGCGTGGCGGCACACTTTGTATCAGTCCCACCTGTCACGCCGGCCTTCACGCCAGCGTGCACTTGCCTGTTTACTGGCCCTGAGCATGCCCGCCTGGGCCTCCGCGCAGGACCATGCCGCCGGTGTATCGACGGACGTGCAGAGTTGTGTTCAGCAACAGGTCGTCAAACCCGAACATATCGATCTCAGCGTCTCCGACTTGTTTGCCTTGTGTGAGCAACCAGCGTCGGCCGATGAGCCACAACCCGGCGTCGCCAGTGTCACCGACGACCCCGGCAGCAGTATCATGGTTGAGCCTGCCAATGACCTGAGTCGTTTCTTCCGTCCTTACAAAGACAACTATATCGTTTTTGGCCGGGCCAGGACGGCGGACGGATCCCCCCCTTTCAGTGGCAACCGGCTGGATACCAAGTTTGAACTGGGGCTGACATTCAATTTATTTGAAGAGATCACCAACCTGACGTTTTTGGCACCGCTGGGATTTGGTTATTCGCAACGCTCCTGGTGGGATATATCGGAAGAATCTCAACCCTTTGCCGAGCACAATTACAATCCGGAAATATTCTGGCGCTTTGACCAACCCTCTCGCCCGCTTGCCGGCAAGTTTCCGTTTGTTGATATCGTAGGCATTGAGCATCAATCCAATGGCCAGCAAGGACCCGAGTCCCGAAGCTGGGATCGCGCCTATGTGCAAAGAGAGTTCGATTTGCTTCCCGGGCTTAGCGTCGATATCAAATTGTGGCGTGTCATCGGCGACGAGGCCACCAATACTGACATCACCGATTACCTGGGCCAGGGTGAGGCAACATTCAAATTCAGCCCCAATGACCGCACCCAGCTCAGACTTCGCCTGATCAAAGGCAATGAAGTGGAAAAGTACAGTTATCAGTTCGATATCAGCTATCGCCGGCCCTGGGTAAATAGCGCATTCTTTATCAGTTATTATGAGGGATACGGAGAAGCACTGATTTCCTATAATCAGAAAACGCGCAGCTTGCGCGCAGGACTATACTTCCCGCTTGAAGTCCTGTCGCTTTGATAAACCAGGGGTGATAGTTTGAGCTCGATGGACACTGCAAAGCGGAGTTCGACCATATCTGGTCCAGGGACAGGAAACGAACTGGTATGAACACGATGGACGCACGTAGGGGCAAGCAGTGACTTCACCAGCAGCAGACAACTCAATCACGCTGGGATTTTTTCGTGGCAACCACTGCGCTCACTACGGCGACCTGCGCATTATTTCAGCGTTCCAGCCGATCTATAGCCTTGCCCATCGACGCATAGTCGGACTTGAAGGCCTGGTAAGAGCCATTACCCCCGACGATCAGATCATACCCCCGGCCATTCTCTTTGGTGCGCGCGAAGAAAACACCATCTTCGAACTGGACAAGCTTTGTCAGATCATTCATCTGGAAAATTTTTACGCAATAGACCCACCCAATGCCTGGCTTTTCCTTAATGTTGACCCCAAAACCCTGTCACAAAAGCAAACGTTCAGCGCCTTTCTGAGTAAACTGCTGCAGGAAAAAAATTACAACCCCAACCGGATTGTCATCGAAATACTGGAGTCCACTATTGATGACGAACTGCAGCTGGAAGCCCAGATCAAGGAATACAAGGACATGGGATTCCTGATTGCCATAGATGACTTTGGCGCCGGCCACTCTAACTTCGAACGGATCTGGCGCATCCAGCCCGATATCGTCAAGCTGGACCGGGGCATGCTACAAAAAGCCGGAATTGACCCCAGCGTCAAGGCCCTACTGAAAGGTGTCACCAGTATGCTGCACAATTGCCAGTGCATCGTGCTGGCAGAAGGAATTGAAACCGAGAATGAAGCAATGGCCGCCATGGATGCTCAGGTCGACCTGGTGCAGGGTTTCTATTTCGCCCATCCATTCCTGTTATCAGAGTCGGTGGCGACACGCAGCGGCCTGTGGAAGTCCTTGTACAACAGTTTTGACGAACTGACTTTACGCAGCAGCGAGGACGAGCGCTTGCTGTTGTCTCCCTACAGCCATCGTTTCGCGGCGCTTACCATCGGCGCACAGAAGAAAAATCAGGTCACCGACATTGCCAATGGTATGTTCAGACTCGACCGCACCATCCGTTTGTATCAACTGGCGCCGGACGGCAGCCAGTGCTACTCCAACCTCGACTCACCCAATATTGAACTACCGACGAGGAACCGGCTTCGTGTTCTCTCTGACACTCACGGAGCAAGCTGGAAACGACGGGATTATTTTGTCAATGCGGTACAGAACCCGGGCAACATGCAGATAACACCCCCGTACTTCTCGATCTCCGACGGCACGCTATGTATCACGCTGTCAGTGATGACCCGAATTGAGGACGGTGACTACATTATCTGCTGCGATATACTTTTTGAGCGTTGACCCGATACAGCGGAACAACGCAAGGCGATCATGGCGACCGCCCGCACATTAATCATTTTACCTACCAGGACTATCCTGCGAACTCAAAACCCGGGAAATATATCGGTAACACCGGCGATATGCAGCGGCACGATAGCCATGGCCCATAACGAACATGGTCCATAACGAATCTACTCAGACGGTCCCGCCTGGTATATATGGACATCCCGTTGCGGGAACGGAATGCTCAATCCTTCTTTATCAAACGTTTTATAGACCATTTCATTCATTTTAAAGTGTACCGGCCAGAAATCTCCGGCATTGACCCATGCCCTGAGCACGATGTTAACGGAGCTGTCGGCCAGCGCCGACACCGCCATGAAAGGCGCCGGATCTTTCAGGATACGCTCGTCATCTGCGATCAGGCGGCCCAGTACTTCATAAGCCTTGTCGACGTCGTCGCCATAGGCAATACCGAATGTCCAGTCGACGCGGCGTAGCGGTTCGGTCGAAAAATTTGTCAATGATCCGGTGGCCAGCGGCCCATTGGGCAAAATAATGGTTTTGTTATCGGGCGTTGTCAGCACGGTGACAAAGATCTGAATTTCCTTGACCGAGCCCATGTAACCCTGGGCTTCGATGAAATCGCCCACCTTGAAGTATTTGAAAAACAGGATCATGACACCGCCAGCAAAGTTCTGCAGCGTGCCTGATAGCGCCAGACCTATGGCGAGACCGGCGGCACCAAGAATGGCGATGAATGAGGTCATCTCTATGCCGAGGACACCCAGCGCGGTGATATAAACCAGCACCTTCAGCAGGATCGATAACAGGCTGCTGAGGAATGACCCCAGCGACGGATCCACTTTCCCCCGACTCAGCATAGCCTTGACGACTCTGCCTGCAAGTCCGGCCAGCCACAGGCCCAGTACCAGCGTCAGAACCGAACCGATAATTCTGGGCCCGTAAGTCATGGCGAACGCCAGCAGCACCTCGGTGCTAACGTCCAGATTACCCAGGTCGAGATTTTGTAACGCCTCCATTGCCTAGCTCCTACCTTGTTATTTAATTGCGGCTATTAACCTATACTTGTGACGCGGCTGTCAAACTCAAGCTCACTGTATCGCACCAATGATAGCAATGAAGTTGCGAACCAACAGTGTCATACGCATAATGAATGCTGAATTCGCGAACCCTGGAGCCAATGATGAGCACCCGCGCAAGCAAGCCGGAACCCGGACCTTCTGTTGCCGGTCTGCCGGTCAACAATATGGTCACTGAAGTCTCTCGCATTTGCACGCTACTAACGTGCCTGATACTGATTGCCATGCCAGCTGCCGGCGCTCCCACAGCATTAACTGATGTCCGCATAATCGACGGCACTGGCGGCGCTCCTGTTGAAAATGGTGTCCTTGTCGTCGATGGTGGCCGCATTATCGCTGTTGGTCATGCGGACAACGTCACTATTCCGGACGACGCGGAGCAGCAGTCGCTGGCCGGTAAAACGCTGACACCCGGCTTCATCAACTCCCACGGACACGCCGGGGCAATCCGTGGACTGGAGTCAGGGCATTACAGCCGGCAAAACCTGTTGCGCCAGCTTGATTTGTACGCACGTTACGGCGTCACAACAGTTGTCAGCCTCGGCGATGATGAGTCAGAAGGCTTCGCGTTGCGGAACCAGCAGAATACACCGACTCTCGACCGGGCACGACTTT
Source organism: Pseudohongiella sp. (assembly GCF_011050365.1). Lineage (GTDB taxonomy): Bacteria > Pseudomonadota > Gammaproteobacteria > Pseudomonadales > Pseudohongiellaceae > Pseudohongiella. The sequence goes on along the minus strand of NZ_DRFV01000016.1, from coordinate 169,106 downwards.
ATGTTGCCGGCCCGGTGCTGTCCGCACGGACGCCAGAAGAAGGCCGGACCCTGGTAGACACTACCGCCGGACTGTCGCCGGATTTTATCAAAATCCGGGTCGATGACAATCTGGGGCGTACCCCGAAGATGTCTGCGGATGTTTACCAGGCAATCAGCAAACGCGCTGACCATCATGGTATTCCACTCGCAGTACACACCTATTATCTGCAGGACACCAAAGACCTGGTTCGCGCAGGTGCGGATTTTATTGCTCACAGTGTGCGCGATGTTCACGTTGACAACGAGTTTGTTGATCTGATGCTGGCCAGTAATGTGTGTTACACCCCGACACTGACGCGCGAGTTGTCCACCTATGTCTATGAAAGCGAGCCGGATTTTTTTGCCGACCCGTTTTTCCTCCGCGAAGCCGACCCTGCAGTACTTGCTACCCTGCGCGAGCCAGAACGCCAGCAACGGGTGCGGGAAAGCGCCGCAGCGCAGCAATACAAAGCATCGCTGCCAATCGCTATGGCTAATGTTAAGATGCTGACTGATGCGGGCGTACAAATCGCCATGGGCACCGACAGCGGTCCGCCCGCGCGCTTCCAGGGCTACTTTGAACACCTGGAAATGTGGATGATGCAGGACGCCGGCATGACCCCCATGCAGATTCTGCACTCAGCCACCGGCGGCGCCGCAGACTGCATGGGCTTGAGTGAAACCGGTACGCTGACCGTTGGCAATTGGGCCGATATGCTGGTCATGGGGGAAAACCCGCTAGAGGACATCAGACATACCCGCTCGCTGGAACAGGTGTGGATTGCGGGCAAACCAATACACCTGGCACGTTGATACGCCAGCGCACGACATCAATTGAAGAGGCTCCACGATGTTGCAGTTTATCAAGTTCACGCAATTGCCGGTCAGTAACCAGCGCCGTGCCATGCGCTTCTATACCGAGAAGCTGGGATTCAGAATCCTGCAGAATACGCCCTACAAAACCGGTTGGCGATGGATAGAGCTGGGCATCCCCGGCGCCGAGACAGCGATATTGCTCACTCAGCGTGAGAACGACCTGATCAATGAAGTCCCCAGCCTGGTCCTGGCGGTCGATGACGTGGAGACCACTTATGAGGACTTGTGTGCCCGCGGAGTCCACGGCCTGCAGCCACCGAGGCCGGCGCCGTGGAATCCAGAGCAGAGTTTTGCTCTGCTGCGTGACAGCGAAGGGAATACGCTGCTGATCGGATCCGGCGACGACTGAGGTGTTCAAGCGACGGCGCTCAAGCCAACCCTATCCGAGGCAGAACTGAATGGACAGTTTCTGGAGTAGCAGTCGCGCGCAAAGCATGACCGGCGGCGCCGTTCTTGTCATCGTCAGCGCGCTCTCCGTTTATCTGTTGGCCGAGACAGCAGGACAATGGAATACCACGCTGTCAGTAATCACTGCGCTTTTTGCGCTGGTCGTGCTCTGCTTTGCTTTGTTCACATCTGCATGGGCAGAGGGATCGCAACGACGGTTGCAGGCTCTGCTTTGGCTGGAAGCCGCTGCTATCTTTGTCCTGTACTTCCAGGTCGACATCAGCTTCGTCGCCATCCTGGGCATCGTCTGGGTCGTTCAGGCCACCGAATTATTCCCTATTCGCACCACCGGCTGGCTGCTGCTGGGCAGTGTTGCGGCATTTGCTTTGAGCCAGGTGTTTCACTGGGGTGATGAAAACCTGATGCTGGCACTGACCGGATCGGTCACTCTGGGCCTGTTTCATGTATTCGCCGTTCTGGCCACTCACCGCGCCCGTAGTGAACAGGAATTACGCGAAGAAACCGCCGCCTTGAACCGCGAGTTGCTGGCAACCCGCGAACTGTTATCCGAACATTCGCGACAAAGTGAACGCCTGCGCATTGCTCGCGATCTGCACGACCTGCTTGGCCACCACCTGACAGCCCAGATACTGCAACTGGAAGTGGCCACCCACATCACCGACGGCGCCGGCAAGCAGAAAGTGGAGCAGGCGCTGGCGTTAGGCAAACTGCTGCTCAGTGATTTGCGCACCGCGGTCAGCGAGCTACGGGAAGACGAACCGATCAACTTCCGGGACGCGGTACAGAAACTGATCAGTGATATTCCCGGCATCAGCATTGAGCTCAATTTCAGCGCGACACTGGGTGAGATAGAACTGGCACAGACCCTGCTGCGCTGCACCCGGGAAGCACTGACCAATGTATTGCGGCACAGTGGCGCCAACCGCTGCGAGATCTCGTTCACCCGCCACGACGATAAGGATTACATGCTGCAGGTTCAGGACAATGGTGGCAAACGACAAAAAATTGTTGCCGGCAATGGCCTCAAGGGCATCAAGGAGCGCATTGAAGAAGTCGGCGGTAGCGTTAACTGGCTATCCGACAAACAGGGATTTCGGTTGCAGATTCGCCTGCCCGCCCGCAACCCCGATACGGATACCGTCGACACCACCAGAGTCGCCTCCTGAGCAACCCTCAGATGACGGCGTGTCGCACTTTTGCCGACACCCATTCAGACACAATCACGGTGGCAAAAATCAAGACAAAAACAGTGGCAACCTGAGCCCAGGCAAGGTTATTGATGGCAGCATTCATCTGCAAACCGATGCCTCCTGCGCCTACCAGTCCCAACGTTGTTGCTTCACGAATATTGATATCCCAGCGGTACACACTGATACCGGCAAACGCCGGCATGATCTGAGGCCACACCGCGTAGGCAAGTACCTGGGTGCGCGCCGCGCCGGTGGATGACAATGCTTCAACAGGGGTAGGGTGTATTTCTTCAATGGCTTCGTACAGCAGCTTACCGACAAAACCAATAGAGCGTAGCGCGATGGCCAGCATGCCAGCGAATATGCCCGGCCCGACGATGGTGACCAGCAGCATCGCCCAGATCAACGCGTTGATTGAACGTGAACTGACAATAATGGCCAATGCCACTGCACGCAAGGCAGGATGTGGCGTGGTATTACGTGCCGCCAGAAAAGACAGGGGAAATGCAATCAGAATACCCAGCGCGGTACCGACGGTTGCGATGTTGATGGTGTCCCATAATGGCACCATCAGCGAACCGGTAATACTCCAGTCAGGCGGGATCATCCTGCCGATCAGACTGCCGGCCTGTGTGCCAGCATCGTACATGAACTCCCAGATGGTGTTGTCGGAAATTACCTTCCAACACAGCAGGAACAGCATGCCACCCAGCATCCAGCCGGCCCAGATGGCGTATTGTTTCAGGGGTTCGCGACGCTGCCAGACTGGCACATTGTTGACGTGTTTAACCGGCATTATTGCGTCCACTTGCGCACATACCCGGACAGGTATTCGCTCATCAGTACGATAACGATAATCAGCAACAGAATGGCCGCCGACGTATCATAGTCATATCGGTTAATGGAGGTGTTCAGGGTTGCACCGATGCCACCGGCGCCAACAATACCGATAACCGCCGATTCCCGGAAGTTGATATCCAGCCGGTACAGCGACAGCCCGATCAAACGCGGCATGACCTGAGGTTGAACGGCGTAGTTGATCCACTGCAACCAGCCACCACCGGTAGCGCGGATGGCTTCCAGGGGCTCTTTTTGCGTGTCTTCAATATCTTCTGCCAACAGTTTGGCCATGAAACCGATGGTGGCAAACGCCAGCGTAATCACCCCCGCCAGCGGGCCAAAGCCGAACATGGTGACAAACAGAATGGCAATGATGATTTCCTGAAAGGTACGGGAGATGGCAATGATGCCGCGACAGAAAAAGTACACCGGCAAGGGCGCGATGTTGCGCGCGGCGCCCAGGCCGACCGGAATCGCCAGCGCAACGCCAATGACAGTGGCGGTGAAAGTCATGGTCAGACTCTCCCACAGCCCGGTCAGGATCTCGCCGCTTCGACTGCTGAAATCAGGGCTCAGAAACGACGCTACAAATTCCTGGCCCCGCTCCATGCCCTGTGCCACCCGGCTCCAGTTGACATCAACACTGAGCCACGCCAGCACGATATACAGCAACACGCTGACATTGATAAACCAGCGCCAGTGCCGGCTACGAACCAGCGGTAATGGGCGCCAGTGCCCCTCACGGGCCTGCGCCATACGTTGCCGTTCTGGCGCCGACAACAACTCGCTGCCGGTGTCTGCCGGGCTCACGGGTGAGCTCCGGCGATATCAACGCTGGCAGCAGCCGGTGGTTCGGCATCTTCATTGTCATCGTCAACCACCGACCAATCCTCTTCACCATAAATACTGGTCAGGATGTCCGGGCTGAGGTCCTTGGGATCCCCGTCAAATACCAGCTCACCACCGCGCAAACCGACAACCCTATCAACAAACTGCTGGGCCAGCACGACATCATGGATATTGATGATGGCTGCGAGTTGTTGCTCGCGGCACAGCTCGCAGATCAGTCGCATTATCTGGCGTGAGGTTTTGGGATCCAGACTGGCAGTAGGCTCATCGACCAGCAGCAGCTTTGGGTTCTGCATGAGTGCACGGGCAATTCCCACCCGCTGTTTCTGTCCACCAGAGAGAGCATCACCACGCTTGTCAAACATGGTTTGCAGCCCGACCCGCTCAAGCAGATTAAACGCCTGCTGAATATCAGACGCCGGAAATCTGCGCAGAAAGCTACGCCAGAAACCGACATAGGCCAGACGCCCGGACAACACATTCTCCATCACGGACAAACGCTCAACCAGAGCATAATTCTGGAAAATCATGCCAATCTGGCGTCGGGCCTGACGCAGTTTGGTGCCGCGGACACGCGTGATGTCCTGGTCATTGAGTTCAATTGCACCAGTGCTGGGCTCAACTAGCCGATTGACGCAGCGAATCAAAGTACTTTTGCCGGCACCCGACGGGCCGATCAGCGCCATCACCTGCCCGGCCGGTACCGTCAGGTTGATATCATTCAGCGCCAGATCGCCGGTATCGTAACGCTTGCTCAGCCCGGTGAGTTTAAGCATGGTGGCCTCTTGTTGTTATCAATACTGCTGTCGGGACATAGGTGTCAGTCGCAGTTGTATACAGTGTCATTGGCGTCATCGATGGCACGAATGACCTGCCAGTGTTGCTGATAGTTGATCGGGATAAACGTGGCCATGCCGGCATCCGCAAACTCGCGCTGCAGGGCGCTGCCTTCCCAGTCAAAGGTGAAAAATGCCTGGCGTATTCTGTCTGCCAGCACGGGGTGCAGATTATGTGCAATGCCATAGGCCGTGGTCGGGAAGGTCAGTGACTGGTATATGGAACGGTATTGTTCAGCACGCACCACGTCACGGCCCTGCATACGACGCAGTACCTCATTGGCTACCGCAGCCGCTTCATAGTCGCTGTTGACGACGCCAAGAATCGAGTTGTCATGGCTGCCGGAATACGCGGTACGGTAGTCTTCCCCGGCGGTCAGACCAAATTCGCTAAGCAGCAGGGTTGACGGCGCCTTGAAGCCCGAATTCGATGTCGGGGAGGTAAATGCCAGCTGTCGCCCGGCCAGATCCGCCGGGGACTCAATGCCACTGCCTGGATAGGTGATGATTTCCATTTCGTAGCCGAAACTGCCGTCTTCTGCCGCCATCATGGCAAAAGGTGCAAAACCGACACAATTGACCGCCACCGGTGTCGAGCCGGTATTGAAGCCAGCGACATGCAGGCGCCCGGCACGCATGGCTTCCAGTTGCGCGGCATTGGACTGCACCGGGAAAAAGCGTACCTCTTTGCCGGTGAGACCTTCCATATGGGTGATGAATTCGTCCCAGACCTGGGTGTAAAGCGCCGGATCTTCTACTGGGGTATAGGCAAAAATCAGAATACGGGGGTCCCGCCAGTCCGCTTCATCTGCTGGCAGGTCAGCCACCAGGTCCTGATTACTGTCCTGATAGCGCGGTGACAGTTGCGCCTGGGCACTGCTGCAGGCAGCGGCCAACAGCAACGTGAGTATGGCCGGCGCCTGTAATGTTCTGATCTGTTCCAGCACTGGCACTCCCGATTTTTTACTGGTCTCACGTTTTGTACCACGCGACGCCCAGTGTTGACTGCTGGGCAGCAGCGATCATATCACCTGCGGCGAACGGGTCAACCACTGCTCCCGACAGACCTCGAACTGCGCCAGGATACGCTCGGCACCGCTATCGTTGACTATCGTCATACTGCCGGCTGACGGGTACTCAAAATCCTGCTTCAGCGCTGCCGCGCTCGCTTCGGTGATACCGGCCGAGCGCAGACGCAGGCGTTGCGCGATTAAACTGTCCGGGGCATCAATCCAGATCAGTGCCAGACCCGGAACCTGCGCCTGCAGAAAGTCCCGGTTGCGTTTTTTGTATGCGCCCTGGGTCACTATCAGCGGCTGATCCGGCCCGGCCTGGGCCTGTCGGGCCCGGATACGGTCGGCCAGCAATATAAAGTAGTCGTCACGCATGGCATCGGTAAAGGGCCGGGAGGCCGCCAGTGCCTGCTGCATCGCCGGTGTTATATCGTCATCGGCGTGATACACCGACCAACCAAGGGCGCGGGCAATCACCTCACCGGCAAAGGACTTGCCACTGCCGGACAAGCCGAACAAAAACCAGACGGGTACAAAATTTTTGACATCAGACATAAACAGGAATCAGCAACCAGAGACAACAACAAAAGCGCAGTCTACAATGGATTTGACCCGCCTGCTGCGTGTATGATTCGATTTTTTAATGATGATGCTGCTTTTCCGCATTCGCTAACCCGAAACATACAATCCAGTCAGGTACAACCAATGGGCAGAGCATACCAGAACCGAAAAGAGTCCATGGCCAAAACGGCGGCCGCCAAGACCAAGGTCTACAGCAAATATGCACGCGAGATCTATGTCTCCGCCAAATCCGGCGGCACTGACCCGGATGGCAACCTCGCACTGCGCGGTCTGATCGAACGCGCCAAGAAAGACCAGGTCCCCACTCATGTTATTGACAAGGCCCTGGAGAAAGCACGTGGCAGTGGTGGCGAAGACTTCTCGCCAGCGCGTTACGAAGGCTTCGGGCCCGGCAACTGTATGGTGATCGTTGAGTGTCTGACGGACAACCCCAACCGAACCTTCGGCGACGTGCGCCAGTGTTTTACCAAAACCAAAACCAAGATCGGCGCACAGGGCAGCGTCGCCCACATGTTTGATCACTGCGCCATTCTGGCAATCACGGGCGATGATGAAGACGCTGTCCTGGAAGCACTGCTGACAGCCGACGTTGATGTCACGGACATCGAAAATGAAGACGGCCTGATTACCGTATTTGCACCGCATACAGAATACGCCAAGGTAAGACAGGCGCTACGTGATGCCTTTGGTGAGGTCGAGTTCGAAGTAGACGAGATCCAGTTTCTGGCTCAGACCAGCACCGAGATTACCGGCGATGATGCGGCCCTGTTCGAGAAATTCATGGATATGCTGAATGACCTGGATGACGTGCAGAACGTTTACCACAACGCCGTGCTACCGGACTAACGGGCGACCAGCAACGGTCATTACCGCTGGCTGTGGAGCTCAGCAGTGCTGCCGGCCAGCGGCGACGGCCACTGGCCGCGCCAATAGGACTCCGGTTGTGGCCGACTGAAGTAATAACCCTGAAAGTACTGACAACCCATTTCGCGCAGACGTTCTGCCAGCGCCAGCGTTTCCACGCCTTCGGCCAACACACGCAAGTCCAGACTGCTTCCCAGTGCCAGAATGGTTCTGACGATGGCCTCATCGTTCGGGTCGAGCAACAGATCACGCACAAAGGACTGATCAATCTTCAACTGTGACAGCGGCAGCCGCTTGAGATACCCCAGGGAAGCATAACCGGTACCAAAATCATCCAGCGAAAACCGGATGCCGCGCTCGCGCAGTCGATCCATTTTCTCGACAGTGACATCCACGTTCTCAATCAGTAGCCCTTCAGTAACTTCCAGCTCCAGCCTGGCACCATCAACCTGGTTACGTTCCAGGCACTTGAGAATATGATCAACAAAATCGGCATGATGGAACTGCCGGGGGCTGATATTCACTGCCAGAGTGAGCGTGGACAGCACCGGATCTTTTTTCCAGTCGGCGAGCATTTCGCAGGCCGTGGCCAGCACCCACTCACCCAGAGGCACAATAAGACCGCAGGTTTCGGCAACCGGTATAAAATCTGATGGCGCCACCTGCCCCATTTGAGGGTCATGCCATCGAAGCAACGCTTCCATGCTGAAAACCCGGCCTTCCGCATCTACCTGAGGTTGCAGGTGCAGGTCAAGATTGTCACCGGCCAGCGCCTTGCGTAGCGCCGTTTCAATCCGGGTCCGGCGCGTCACCTCTATCTGCATCTCCGGATTAAAGAAGCAAACCGAATTGCCCTCTGTCTTGGCTGCATTCAACGCCAGGTCAGCAGCCTTCAGCAACGCCTCCACATCACCGTCTTTGGCATCAGAGAACATTGCAATACCAATACTGACTGCGCACACATAGTCTACCCCGGCCAGATCAAACGGCTGGTTCAGTTGCCGGCGCAATATATCCGCCATATCACGCACACGCACCAGCGAGTCCTCGGCATTGACTGCGATATCCTCCACAATCAGAACAAACTCATCAGCCCCCAGGCGGCCCACCGTGTCCGTGCTGAGCAGTCCGCGTTCGAGCCGGCGCGCGAACATCTGCAACAGCTGATCACCGGCATCGTGGCCCAGGGTATCGTTTATCACCTTGAAATCATCCAGATCCAAAAATAGCAGGGCCCCTTCGTAACCCGTCTTGTTTCTGCCGGCCATGGCATGATCAAGCCGGTCAAGCACCAGGCGACGATTGGGCAGCCCGGTCAGTGAATCAAAGAATGCCAGCTGGTGCAGCTGATCACGGATCTGTTTGAGTTCGGAAATATCCGTCGAAATGCCACACAGGGCGTAGATACTGTTGTCGGGATTGCGCAGGGGGATCTTGATTGACAGGAAGTCATGCTGCTGCTGATTACGAACCAGAATACTGGCTTCTTCATCAGCCACACGCTCGCCGTGGCGAATGACTTGCAGGTCATTCTGCTCAAGTAGCGCGCAGGTCTTTTCGTCAAAGAAGTCGCTGTCCTTTTTGCCGACGATGTCGTCTAACGACATGCCAAAGAAATCACAGACCTTGCGATTGGCATACTGATAACGCAGCTTATAGTCCTTGATGTAAATATGGGCGTCTACACTGTTGAGTATGGTGTTCAGACGCGTTTCACTGGCAGTCAGACTTTGTGTTTTCTCGGCAACTTTGAAACGCAGCAGGATGGCAAACAGAGTGGCGCCAAGCAGGGCCAGAGCCAGGATGCCAATAAGCCACCAGACAACGACTGGCAGGGCAGCATCCGGTTCAATACTCCAGCGTCGCAGCAGGTCATAGTAGGGTGAGCTCTCATCCGTCTTCCATTGATCCAGATAGGTGTCGATGACTGCCAGCAGGTCAGCATGACGACCGGCAGGCACTGCGAAATAGAGTCTGCTGGGCTGAAACATGATGGGTGTGCGTTGCAGACCATGCTCGAAGGCCATCATGTCACCATAGAAATGGTTGGCGACAGCCGCATCTGACAGACCCGATGCCACGGCCTGGAACGCAGCTGCCAGCGAGTCGACCCACACCCACTCCACAGCCAGGTCAAAATTCTCCGCCAACTCCATCAGATAACGTTGCTGTATCGAACCTCTCAGGACCGCAAGCCGGAGCCCATCCAGATCCAGCAAACTGAACAGCCCCAGCCCATCACGCTCATAAAGCTGAGACCAACTCAGCAACGCTTCATTCCGGTGAAAGTCGAAACGCTGAGCGCGCTCGGGGATGTATGCCACATCCGGCATTATATCGAGGGTGCCAGATTCCAGCATTTGCAGACATTCGTTCCACTGGCAAGGAACCGGCTCGATCTGCCAAGCCTCGCGCTGCGCTATTTCAGTCAGCAATTCCCCGAACATCCCGCCGATCCGGCCATCGCCATCGAGAAATATTTTCGGAGTGTTTTCATAGACGCCAACCCGCAACGTGGTTTGCGCCGTCACCGGGCAGGCAACAGTTGCACACAATAGCAGCAGGACGGGCACAACCGCGTGGCGGTTCAATAACTTGCACAATGTGACAGCTACATCCATCGAGCACTTCCCTTAACAGCAGGCAGGGGCGATTATGTTGTCAGGCCTTTTTGACAAAAACCGACTTAAGTTTCATCGGCCCGATGCCATCAATCCTGCAGTCAATATCGTGATCCCCTTCAACCAGGCGAATATTCTTGACCTTTGTGCCGACCTTGACGACGAGTGAAGAACCTTTCACCTTGAGATCCTTGATAACGGATACCGTATCACCATCGGCCAGGGCGTTGCCATTGGCATCGTGAATGGTTCTGGTGTTGTCGGCCTCCGCAGCGCTGGTGTCTTCAAGCGACCACTCATGAGCGCACTCCGGGCAGATGAACAGGATACCGTTTTCATAGGTGTATTCTGAAGCACATTGCGGGCATTGGGGCAGTTCGGCCATTGACGTTCCTTATTCTTCGCAAACACCGGCATCATAGCACCAGAACCGGCCTGCACTGTTACTGTGACGGGTAGTTGTTGTGATAGACATCACGCCCCATGCGTTTTATCTGCTGGCCGACCATCCAATCCATGGTCGCTAGCATGGCGCTGCAATCCGATGCCGGTTCTACCTGCTGCAGGGTGTAGACAATTGCCTCCAGCGTTGACACCGCATCATCCGACGGCTGCCTGCGAATACGATACCGGGACGCCGGCAGGCCGTCCAGGACAAAGCAAGGTAACGCACTCAGCGCCGGAAATACCTTCAGCAGGCGCAGACTGCGGCCCCAACTGGCATCAATAAACAACAGGTCTCTGGGCGAGCCAGAGGGCAGCTCAGCAGCACCCAGTTCACGCACAGACCTGGCATTGTCACCGGGATAAATCATAACAGGACTGTTCAGCGGTCTGGAGAAGACCGTGTTGAGCAAGTCAGCCGACGTATCAGCCTTGTCCGGGTTCAATGTCACCATTTCCGCCTGACTTAAAGACAGGGCAGCGATTCTGGCTGTACCAATCGGATGTTTAGCTTCGCGTACATCCTGCAGGATGAAAACCGGCCAGGTATTTGCGACGTCGATAATGTGGGAACAATAGCAGTAAGCAGGGGGGCGGTAGCAGGCAGGGCATGTGGTTCGGGGCATAACGGCACTCCCGATCACCGCCGCCCGGGAAGGGCGACGGCTGCGGAGGTTTCTCGCGGATTACTCAGCATCAGCAGCAAAAGCTGCCTTGTCTTCATCAGTCACTTCCTTGATGCTCAGCTTGATGCGGCCGCGCGCGTCAAGGTCCATGACCTTGACCAGCACGTCCTGACCTTCATTGAGGTACTCACCAATATTTTCCACCCGATCAGCGGAGATCTGGGAAATATGGACCAGACCGTCCTTGCCCGGCAGAATGGTGATGAAGGCACCAAAGTCAACAATGCGTGCGACCTTGCCCATATAGAGCTGACCCACTTCGGCTTCTGCCGTGATGGTCTGAATCAACTCAATGGCCTTGTCACGCGATGCAGCATCTTCACCGTAGATTCGGATGTTGCCGTCGTCGTCGATATCAACAGACGCGCCGCTCTCTTCAGTAATAGAACGGATCGTTGCGCCGCCTTTGCCGATAACATCGCGGATCTTGTCGGAATCAACTTTCATCATGGCCATGGAAGGCGCATTCTCGGACACGGTTTCGCGCGCCTTTGGCAACACCTTGTTCATCACACCCAGGATGTGAATCCGCGCTTCATGCGCCTGATTCAGGGCGATTTCCATGATTTCTTCATTGATGCCCTGGATCTTGATATCCATTTGCAGCGCCGTGACACCTTTTTCAGTGCCGGCTACCTTGAAGTCCATGTCGCCCAGATGATCTTCATCGCCCAGAATGTCCGTGATCACGGAGAAGCGCTCGCCTTCCTTGATCAGGCCCATGGCAATACCGGCCACCGGCGCTGACAACGGCACACCTGCATCCATCATCGCCAGCGAGCTACCACAGACAGATGCCATGGAGCTGGAACCGTTGGATTCGGTAATTTCCGACACCACACGAATCGCGTAGGGGAAGTCATCTTCTTTCGGCATCACGGCCTGAACACCGCGCTTGGCCAACTTGCCATGACCGATCTCACGACGCTTGGGGCCTGACATGAAGCCAGTCTCGCCGACGCAAAACGGAGGGAAATTGTAATGGAACATGAAGGCTTCCTTTCTGGAACCTTCAAGGCCTTCAATGAGCTGTGAATCGCGAATGGCACCCAGCGTGGTTACCACCAACGCCTGTGTTTCACCACGCGTGAACAGGGCGGAACCGTGCGCCTTGGGCAATACACCGGTTTCAATTTCAATCGGGCGAACAGTGCGGGTATCACGGCCATCGATTCGCGGCGCGCCATCCAGAATGCGGTTACGAACCACTTTCTTCTCCAGCTTGCCAAACACACCTTTGACTTCGTCAGCGCTGACACCTTCGTCGTCACCGGAGAACTGCTCGGCCGCTTGTGCCTGCAGCTTGCCCAGGGCATCGTAGCGCTGCATTTTGTCAGACACCTGATACGCTTCTGAGATGCCATCGGCAAAGGCGTCGGCGATGGCTTTGGTCAGCGTTTCATTGACGGCGGGCGCTTCCCAATTCCACGCTTCTTTGCCAGCTTCCGCTTTCAGTTCCTTGATGGCGGTAATGACTGTCTGCATGGCTTCATGGCCAAACAGCACAGCGCCCAGCATCTGGTCTTCGGTCAGCTCTTTGGCTTCCGATTCAACCATCAACACGGCGGATTCAGTGCCGGCAACAACCATGTCCAGCGCCGAAGTCTCCAGACGCGTGGCATCCGGGTTCAGCACATAACCGCGCTCAACATCGAAACCAACGCGGGCCGCGGCAACCGGGCCCTGAAACGGTGCGCCGGAAATAGCCAGTGCCGCAGACGCGCCGATCAAGGCCGCGATATCAGGATCCTGGCCTTTGGTCGAAGAAATGACGGTACAGACAACCTGTACTTCATTCTTGAAGCCCGCAGGGAACAGGGGACGGATGGGCCGGTCAATCAGGCGTGAAACCAGCGTCTCTTTCTCGGTCGGCCGGCCTTCACGCTTGAAGAAGCCACCGGGAATCTTGCCGGCGGCATAGGTTTTTTCCTGATAATTGACTGTCAGCGGGAAAAAGTCTGCGCCCGGATTGGCCGTCTTTTTTGCCACCACAGTTGCCAGCACCTGTGAGCCACCCATGGTGACCACAACGGCGCCGGTTGCTTGTCGTGCAATCTTGCCGGTTTCCAGAGTGACCGTTTGGTCACCGTACTGGAATGTCTTGCTTACAATATTAAACATAACCTGTTCCTGTTTTTTATTTGAGACCCGGGCAGCATTGCAGCAACATCCTTTTTACCAAGAGTCTCTTCTCACTTTCTCATCGTTTTGGAAACGGTGCGCGTCTTAGCGACGCAGACCCAGACGCTTGATCAAAGTGGCATAACGCTCAACATTCTTGCGCTTGAGGTAGTCCAGCAGTTTGCGACGGCTGTTTACCATGCGGATCAGACCACGACGGGAGTGGTGATCGTGAGAGTGCTCACGGAAGTGACCCTGCAGCAGGTTAATGTTTTCGGTCAACAATGCCACCTGAACTTCGGGTGATCCTGTGTCACCTTCGCCCTGGCCATATTCTTTGACAATGTTTGCTTTCTGTTCTGTTGTTAAAGCCATGTTAAAAACTCCAAAATAATATGCGTTAAATGATAAGACATCCTGTCAACCAGCATAACCGTGCATACTGACAGTTACCTGGCGGTCTCCTTTATTAATCGGTGTGGCTTGACCCGACCATCGTCGAGCATCTCGCCTATTCCGATGAATTCTGCTTCATCATACAAACGGACCAGGCCGCTAGCGGGCAATTGCCGCAGCATCACTGCCTGACCCTGTCGTACATAAGCCGCCATCTGTGCCGACATTTCCGCTTTCGGCAAATGCGCAATGGCCAGGTCCGGCGCCTGTAACAGCGCATCGAGACCGTCCGTGCCCTCGGCATCAAAAATCGTCTGTAAAACTTCCGGCGTGACGCAGTTCTGCAACCGGAAAACGCCTGCCTGCAGACGACGCAGGGCCGTCACATGGGCGCCGCAGCCCAATGCTTCGCCCAGATCGTCGGCTATAGTACGCACATAGGTCCCTTTGCTGCAATGGATTTCCAGTGTCAGCGAGGCCCCGTCAAATTCGTGCAAAATCAGGTCGTGTATGGTGACCTGCCTGCTTTTACGTTCCACTTCCTGACCGGCCCGCGCCAATTTGTACAGCGGCTGGCCTTTATGCTTGAGCGCCGAGTACATCGGCGGAACCTGCTCAATATCACCGTTGAACCGTGACAGACATGTGACCAAGGCCTGTTCACTCAGCTCACCCACCGGGCGGGTGCTGATAACCTCACCTTCGGCGTCAGCAGTGTTGGTGCGCTCACCCAGTTTGATGGTGGTCAGATAACGTTTGTCTGCCTCCAGTAAAAACTGCGACACCTTTGTCGCCTCACCAAAACACAGCGGCAGTACCCCGGTCGCCAATGGATCCAGCGCCCCGGTATGGCCCGCCTTGCTGGCCTGGAACAGGCGCTTGGCCTGCTGCAGGCAGGCGTTGGAGCTCATGCCCTGCGGCTTGTCCAGCAACAGAATGCCACTTATATCCCGGCCCTTCCGTTTTCTATCTGTGGCCAACGTCACGCTCTCTTGTTTATTGCTTGTCTGACCCGGAGTTATCCGAAGAGGTATCATCCGACTCATCATCAGCGTCGGGTAAATGCTCATGCGTACTGTCTGCCGCCAGCGCCTTGTCGATCAACGTGGACAGGTAGCTGCCACGGGCTATGCTGTCGTCGTAATGAAACTTCAGTGCCGGCGTGGTGCGCAGACTCAACTCTTTGCCCAGCAGGCTGCGCAGATAGCCGGCCGCCTTGTTCAACGCCGCCAGACTGTCATCAATCTCTTTACGATCCAGCTCGCCCATGTCTTTCAACTGGCTACCAAAACCGTCCTGCACCAGCCCGCTGCTGAGCACCGTGACAAACACATTGGCATAGGCAAAATCACGGCTGACGTTGACGCCGGTGACAGATACCATGCCGACGCGCGGATCACGGATTTCGCGCCGGATCAGATCAGCCAGTATGCGCTGTATCTGATCGGCGACGCGTTGTGCTCTCGGCGAGGGCTTATTCATAAATGGTGCCCTTACAGTGAACGTGCGACCTGAATGGTCTGGTAAACCTCAATCTTGTCGCCGACTTTAACGTCATTGTAATTCTTCACGCCGATACCGCACTCCATGCCGTTACGCACTTCGTTGGCATCGTCCTTGAAGCGACGCAATGACTCCAGTTCACCTTCATAGATCACCACGTTGTCACGCAGAACACGAATCGGTCTGTTGCGGAAAACGCTGCCTTCGACAACCATGCAACCGGCAACCTGGCCAAATTTCGGCGAGTTGAACACATCCCGCACTTCGGCAACGCCCAGAATCTCTTCGCGCAGCTCTGGTGCCAACATGCCACCCAGGATGGCTTTGACGTCGTCTATTACGTCGTAAATAACATTGTAGTAACGCAGATTGACGCCTTCGTTCTCGATGACATCGCGAGCCGTTTTATCCGCTCGCACATTAAAGCCGATCAGCATGGCTTTTGATGTCGCCGCCAGGTGTGCATCCGTTTCAGAGATACCACCAACACCGGAAGCCACAACATTGACTTCGACTTCCTCGGTGCCAATCTTTTGCAACGAGCCGATGATGGCTTCCATGGATCCGCGCACATCAGACTTGATAATGACGTTAAGAATGCCTTTGCCTGCACGACCCAGGCCGGCGAACATGGCCTCAACCTTGTTGCCCTGTTGCAATGCGGCCTTGTGATCCTTGTGGCGACTCAGACGGAACTCGGCTACTTCCTTCGCTTTCTTCTCGTCAACCACCACAACAAATTCATCACCGGCTTCCGGCACGCCGTTGAAACCCAGCACTTCGACCGGAATCGAAGGGCCGGCAGATTTAACCGAACGACCGGCTTCATCAATCAGTGCGCGCACGCGACCGTATTCATGACCGGCGAGTACCACATCACCCACATTCAGCGTACCGTTCTGCACCAGCACAGATGCTACCGGCCCGCGGCCTTTATCCAGCCTCGATTCAATCACTACGCCTTTACCTGACGCATCAATGAATGCCTTCAGCTCCAGCATCTCTGACTGCAACAGAATCGCTTCCAGCAGTTCGTTGATACCGGCACCGGTATGCGCAGAAACCTGCACAAACATGGTGTCGCCGCCCCAGCTTTCCGGAATCACATCTTTAGCGGCCAGCTCGCTGGTCACCTTGTCGATATCAATGTCTTCCTTGTCCACTTTGGTAATGGCAACAACAATGGGGACGCCGGCTGCGCGGGCATGCTGAATGGCTTCTTCCGTCTGCGGCTTCATGCCATCATCGGCAGCAACAACCAGCACGACAACGTCGGTAGCCTTGGCGCCCCGTGAGCGCATGGCACTGAACGCAGCGTGACCAGGCGTATCCAGGAAGCAGATCATGCCGTGATCAGTTTCCACATGATAGGCACCAATGTGCTGGGTAATACCACCGGCTTCACCCGATGCTACGGATGACTTGCGGATGTAATCCAGCAGCGATGTTTTACCATGGTCGACGTGACCCATAACGGTAACAACGGGTGCGCGACTGACTGATTCCGCGCCACCGTCGTAAGCAATAGAGTCGTAGAGATCATCCTCAATGGCATCGGCAGATACAAACTTCGCAGTATGGCCGAACTCTTCCACCAACAGCGTCGCAGTGTCCTGGTCAAGCACCTGGTTAATGGTTGCCATGACACCCATTTTGAACAGACTCTTGATCAGCTCGGCTGATTTGAGTGACATTTTCTGGGCCAGATCAGGCACCGTGTTGGCTTCACCAATTATAATTTCGCGCGAAATAAACTCCGTTGGTTTTTCAAAACCATGTTGCTGTCTGCGAGGTTTCCTGCGTGGTCCGCCGCGTCGGCCACGACCACCTGCATCATCAGAATCGTTGTCTTCCAGAACAAAGTCATCCGCAGAAATGCGTGCTTTGCCCTGCTTCTTGGGTGCGGCTGATTTTTTGCGGAACCCGGATTTCTTGTCGTCATCTTTCTCGTCGGCGTCATCCTTGCGCCCGGTTTTAACCGGTGCTTTGGGTTTACCTGAGCTTGGCTGCCCGGTTTTTGCAGCACGCGCCGCCTCGACCTGCTCGGCAGTTGCCGCCGCTGCAACATCAGCGGTATCGTCCTTGCCCACGTTTTCATCAGGCGTCGCCTTCGCTGACGGCTTCACATCATCTTCGGCAGCGACAGGCGCCGCCTCGGCAGATGCGGCATCTTCAACCTTGGCCGTGGTTTCCGGCGGCTGCTCAACAACGGCCTCCGGCGGTGGCGCCTGCTCATGCATATCGTCGGCAATAACTGCTTCTTCCGCAGGCTTCTCCGGCTCCAGTTCGCTGCGCTTGACATAGGTGCGCTTTTTGCGCACTTCTACGTTAACTGTCTTGCCGCGCCCTTGCCCCGATGAGGTTTTCAGCGTGCCAACAGTTTTGCGTTTCAGCGTGATTTTCTTAGGCGCGGAGTCGCCGGCCTCAGCCGCGCCATGGCTGCGCCGCAGAAACAACAACAATGCGTTCTTGTCCTCATTGGATATCGGTTCTTCCGCGCGTTTGTGGGGCAGTCCGGCCTCTTTGATCTGGGCCAGAAGCCGTTCCGCGGTAACACCGACCACTTTGGCAAGTTCACCGACTGTTACATCTGCCATTTAGCTACTCCTGTCTACTCTTGGTGCCCGATATCGGGTAAACGCGTTTGCACACAGTTCACTCAAACCAGGGCGCTCGAGCGGTCATAATCAGTTTTCCGGCACGTTCTTCGTCCATGCCTTCAATATCCATCAATTCATCGATTGCCTGCTCGGCAAGATCTTCCATGCTGACAATACCCTTTCCCGCCAAGGCAAGAGCCAGCACATCATCCATGCCTTCCATATTCAGCAAATCGGCTTCCAGGTTGGCGCTGGACAGACCCTCTTCCGAGGCAATGGCCTGTGTCAGCAGCGCATCACGGGCGCGATCGCGCAACTCCTTGGCAATATCTTCATCAAAACCATCAATGCTCAACATCTCATCCATTGGCACATAAGCGACTTCTTCGAGAGAGGTAAAGCCTTCGCTGACCAGCAACTCGGCAACGTCCTCATCAACACCCAGCGTTTCCATGAATGTTGTAATAAAGCCACTGGCTTCGAGCTGTTGCTTTTCGTTGGCGTCGTCAATGCTCATGACATTGATTGCCCAGCCCGTCAGTTCGGCTGACAGCCGGACGTTCTGGCCACTGCGGCCAATGGCCTGCGCGAGGTTGTCTTCTTCGACCGCGACATCCATCGTGTGGCTGTCCTCGTCCATGACAATGGACGCAACTTCAGCCGGCGCCATTGCGTTAATCACCAGTTGTGCGGGGTTGTCGTCCCACAAAATAATGTCAATGCGCTCATTCGCCAGCTCATTGGAAACAACCTGAACGCGCGAACCACGCATGCCGACACAGGCACCGACCGGATCGATACGGCCATCATTGGTGCTGACCACAATTTTTGCCCGCGAACCCGGGTCACGTGCTGCCGCTCGAATCTCAATGACGTCTTCAGCAATTTCCGGCACTTCTATCTTAAACAATTCGATCAACATGCCCGGCGCCGTGCGACTCAGAAAAAGCTGCGGGCCACGCACTTCCTGGCGTACGTCCAGCAACAGGGCACGCATACGGTCACCGGTGCGGAACATTTCGCGCGGGATCATCTGATCTCGCGTCAACAATGCTTCAGCGTTGCCACCCAGATCAACCAGGACACTTTCACGGGTTACTTTCTTGACCGTGCCTGAAACCAGTTCGCCAACTTTGTCCTTGTATTCCGCGATAACCAGATCTCGCTCTGCTTCGCGTACTTTCTGTACGATAACCTGCTTGGCTGTCTGCGCAGCGATGCGACCGAAGTCAGTATTCTCGATCTTCTCTTCGTATACGTCGCCGACATTCAGCTCCGGATTCTTTTCCTTGGCAGCCGTCAGCGTGATCTGCGCGGCCGGCTCTTCCTGCTCGTCGTCAGCAACCACATCCCAGACGCGGAACGATTCATACAGACCGGTTTTGCGGTCGACATGCACACGGCACTGCACTTCCTCTTCATCGAAGCGCTTTTTGGTAGCCGTCGCCAGTGCGACCTCGATGGCTTCAAAAATAACGTCGCGTGACACTCCCTTCTCATTCGAGACCGCGTCTGCAACCATCAGAATTTCTTTACTCATCATAGTAGTGTCACCTTACACACGGATTCATCGTCCCAACTGCGCACCGAGCCAACCTGCCTGTCAAAATGCAATGTTGGCCTTGTCGACCTGCTGGAATGGAATTTCTATTAATTCGCCGTCAACAGTCATGACTATCTGATCTGCTTCCGCCTTCTCAAGAACACCCTTGAACTTGCGGCGTCCTTCAATCGGTGTACGAAGGCGTAAATTCACCACGTCACCAATAAACTGGCTGTATTGCTCGAACCGGAACAACGGCCGGTCCATGCCCGGGGACGAAACCTCAAGGGTATATTCGCCCGACAATGGGTCTTCGACGTCCAACACCGCACTGACCTGACGACTGGCGCGCTCACAATCTTCGATCGCGATGCCTTCCGGGCTGTCAATGTAGATGCGCAACAGACTCGAACGCCCGCGAGCGATATGCTCTACACCCCATAATTCCAGGCTCAGCGCCTCAATCGTAGGCCGGAGCAAATCCGAGATCATGTCAACTGATGCTACCAACTTGTCAATTACCTTTTTACGACACAAACAAAAAGTGGGCCTGCGGCCCACCTCAAAAACAAAATATTTGTCTTACCGGGGGCGCAAGCAAACGCAATCCCACGGTGGCGGAACCTGTATATCCCGTAATGACCGGCACATACATCTTTCACACCTTGCACAACTTAATTACTTGCCGGCTGACCGATTTGTAACTGACAAAAATCTGCACCTAATAAAAAGCCCCATCAAGGGGCTCTGGTACAGAGCCAGGCCATTAAGCATAGCTACTGCATATTGGCAATCCAGACTGTTGGATCCAGGCTGAATCGCAAAAAGTGGTAGCGGGGCAGGATTTGAACCTACGACCTTCAGCGGCTGCGCCGGATAAAAGCCGAGCCCGATCTTCGGGCTGCCTGATGCTCCACTTCACTTCAATAATGGTAGCGGGGGCAGGATTTGAACCTACGACCTTCGGGTTATGAGCCCGACGAGCTGCCAGACTGCTCCACCCCGCAACAAAACTTCAAACTTCTCAATAGCCTTGATTAACAACCGGGCTTACTGAGCTCAGATGGCTTCTGGCAAAGCCGCTATCTGAGGGCAGGTATTCTAGTCGCCTGACACCTTGAAAGTCAAGTGACTTTCGAGCAAGGGCTCCATAATCGAGCACTCTTTGACAAGCATCTTCCTGCAATTGGTGCCGAAGGCGAGACTTGAACTCGCACGACCAATAGGCCACTACCCCCTCAAGATAGCGTGTCTACCAATTCCACCACTTCGGCCAAACTTTTACTGTTACTGCCCTGTCGGGGGCGCCTGGTCCGGCACGTCCGGTACATCAGAAGATGTCGCCGGCGCTGTCAGCTGCGGCACATCTGACTCTTCAAGCTCGCGCAACACATCGGGATTTACAATGGGTGACGCATCATTCATGCCGCCCATACTGTATTGCTGGGCATAAATGGCCAACACCAGACTGGTGGCGAAAAACACGACCGCAGCCACTGTGGTTGAGCGCGTCAGAAAATTGCCCGAACCTGAACTGCCAAACACTGTCTGCGACGCGCCGCTGCCGAAGGCGGCGCCGGCATCGGCCCCTTTGCCCTGCTGCAACAGAACCAGGCCGATGATCGCGATAGCGGCAATCACATGCACAACGACCACAAGAGTTTCCATAATTCAGCTCACACTATTACAAATTTCGATAAATGCCGACGCATCAAGCGAGGCCCCACCCACAAGCCCACCATCAATATCGGCCTGTTCAAAAAGTTCAGCAGCATTGGCAGAGCTCACACTGCCGCCATAAAGCAATTGTATAGCCCCGGCCACCTCAGCGTCATGGCCGGCAATCAATTCGCGAATGCCTGCATGCATCTGCTGGGCCTGCTGTGCGGTAGCCGACTTACCGGTACCGATGGCCCATACCGGCTCATACGCAATCACGGCCCGCTCCAGGGCAGTCACGCCCGCCAGCGTCAGTACTGCACTTACCTGCGCCGCCACAGTTGCCTGGGCGCTGCCATTGTCACGCTGCGCCAGTGTTTCACCAACACACAGAATGGGTATCAAACCCGCCTGCTGCGCTGCAACAAATTTTCGCGCTATCAGCTCATCAGTCTCCGCCATCTGCTGACGGCGTTCGGAATGACCCAAAATGACATAACGCGCGCGACAATCCACCAACATGCCGGGAGAGATTTCACCTGTGAAGGCGCCTTTCTCTTCACAAGAGACATTCTGGGCGCCAAGCACAATTTCGCAGCCCTTTATCGTCTCGGCAACGAGCGCAAGATAGGGGAAAGGCGGACAAACCACAATATCAACGCCATTGATCCCATGCGACACTGCCGGCACCAGACCACGCAACAGCGCCTGTATGCTGTCGCGCGTTCCGTTCATTTTCCAGTTTCCGACAACCAAAGCCCGACGCATATTCACTATCCTGTGCGATGCCGGCGCCCGACATTGTTAAAACGGGGCGCCACTATAACCAGTTTGTCGCGACCTTGCAAGATCGGCACTGCGCATAAACAGTACCTCACAACATAAGCCAGGGTGCCGGGATCACGACTCGCAGGATGCGGCGACGACTTCGGCCAATTCGCTGGCATGCGCCCTGACTTCAGCCTCATCCTCGCCTTCGACCATGACCCGGATCAGTGGCTCCGTCCCGGACGGCCTGAGCAGAATGCGCCCGCGTCCCGCCAACTTATGCTCCAGCTCAGCGACGGCAGCAAGCACTTGCGGGTTCGACGCCACCGCTGACTTACTGGCCACTTTCACATTTACCATATGCTGCGGCATTTTGGTCATCTTGGTACGCAAGTCGTACAGGCTGGAATCTGTCTGCATCATCGCTGCCAGCACCTGCAGGGCAGACACAATGCCGTCACCGGTGGTGGTTACATCCAGGCAGACGATATGCCCGGAAGACTCCCCCCCAAGCTGCCAGCCGTTTTTCTTCAGCATTTCCATGACGTAGCGATCCCCCACATCCGTGCGGACAAAGGGGACATCCAGTGCATCAAGGCCCAGTTCCAGGCCAAGATTGCTCATCAGGGTACCAACGACTCCACCAAACCCGACATGGCGCCGACGCCGGTCGCGCGCGATAATGTAAAGCAACTCATCGCCGTCAACGACATTCCCCTGATGATCAATCATGATGACACGGTCGCCGTCACCGTCAAAAGCGATACCGATATCGGCCTGTTCCGCCAACACTTCCTTCACCAGACGCTGCGGTGATGTTGAGCCACAGTCCTGATTGATATTCATGCCGTTGGGCGAGACACCAATGGCCTTTACTGAAGCCCCCAACTCGGAGAAAACATTGGCCGCAATGTGATAGGTCGACCCGTGCGCGCAATCCACAACAATTTTTAATCCCTGCAACACCGCATTGCCCGGCACCGTGCGCTTGCAATACTCAATGTAGCGACCGGCGGCATCGGTGATACGGGTAACCTTGCCGATTTCAGCGGCGCCAACCGTGGTGAGGTCGCGCGCAAGATATGCTTCGATGGCCAGTTCAGTTTCGTCAGGCAATTTGGTGCCATCGCCGGCAAAGAACTTGATGCCGTTATCCTGAAATGCGTTATGTGATGCGCTAATCACGATGCCAGCCTGCGCCTGAAAGGTTCGTGTCAGGTAGGCAACTGCCGGGGTCGGCATCGGGCCCAGCATATTGATATCAACACCGGCAGAGGCCAGGCCTGCTTCCAGCGCCGCTTCAAACATATAGCCGGACACGCGGGTATCCTTGCCAATGAGTATTTTGCTGCGCTGCCCGCCCGAACGGGCAAATACCTTGCCTGCAGCCCAGCCCAGTTTGAGCATGAAATCAGGGGTAATGGGATATTCACCCACATGACCCCTGATGCCATCGGTACCGAAGTACTGTTTTTCTGATTTCCCCTGCGATCCCATAATATCCCCTTTTCCCTGTACGCTCTTTGCGGCCTGCCGGGCAACCTGCGGTTTAAGGCAGGCTCTGCATAGCCTGCAGAACTTTCAACGCATCCACTGTTTCGGCGACATCATGAACCCGAATGATGCTTGCACCGTGCTCTGCTGCCAGCACAGCTGCAGCCAGACTGCCAGGCAACCGCCCATCAACCTCACGCTCAACAACGGCGCCGATCATTGACTTGCGCGAAATTCCCGCCAGCACAGGCAAGCCCGCCGCCAGTAAGGTCGGCAGCTCCCGCAACAGCCTGTAATTATGCGCCAGCGTCTTGCCAAAGCCAAACCCGGGGTCCAGGCAGATGCGCCCACGGGCGATGCCGGCGCGCTCACAATCACTGACCCTTTGCTGCAGAAATCCGAGTACTTCTGCCAGCAGGTCATCATACACCGGCGCCTGCTGCATGGTACCGGGTTCACCCTTCATATGCATGAGACAAAGCCCCATTGAGGTGGCGGCAACAGCATCGATGGCACCATCGCGACGCAGGGCCCTGATGTCATTAATCAACCCTGCACCCGCCAGTGCAGCCTCGCGGATAACGAGCGGAGCACTGGTATCGACGGAAACAATGACATCAAAACGCTGCGTGATAGCTTCGATAACCGGTATCACCCGATCCAGCTCCTGCTGCCCGGTCACACCAGCAGCACCGGGCCTGGTCGACTCGCCACCCACATCAATGATGGCGGCGCCGTCCTCTACCATGCGCTCAGTGCGTCGCAGCGCTTTATCCACAGACACAAAAAAACCCGCTGACCCGGCGTCGGCGCCAGTGCCCAGGGCACCACCGTCAGAAAACGAATCAGGGGTTACATTCAGAATCCCCATCACCCGGGGACTGGAAAGATCCAGTACCCTGGCGCCACACTGCAAAGTGGGCGCCAGGCATCCGGAAGCGAGGTGTTGGGACGACATTATTGCCTCTCGCGTGGCCCGATCAGGTAATCGCAATCAGTGATCGCTGACCGGACCACCTACGGGTTTGTCCGAGCGGGAATCGTCTGACTTGCCGTCGCGGCTATCGTCAGGTGCATCAGCCCGGGCGGAACCCGAGCCACTGTCAGTGTCAGACCAGTCAGCGGGCGGTCTTGGTTTGTGGCCCGCCATGATGTCGTTGATCTGTTCGGCATCAATGGTTTCGTACTCCATCAACGCGTCCTTCATCAGCTCCAGCTTGTCACGATTGTCATCGAGCAACTGTTTGGCCTTGTTGTAGCAATAGTCGATGATGCTCTTCACTTCCTCATCAATCAGCTTCGCCGTTTCTCCGGAGTGCTGTTTCTGAGATCCGCCCGCTGAACGGCCCAGGAAAACTTCGCCGTCATCTTCAGCATACATTTGCGGGCCCAGTTTCTCCGACAGTCCCCACTTGGTCACCATATTGCGCGCCATTTCGGTGGCGCGCTGGATATCGTTGGAGGCACCGGTGGTCACGCCTTCGGCGCCCAACGTCATTTCCTCGGCAATACGGCCTCCGTAAAGACTGCAGATCTGACTCAGAATCGCACGCTTACTGATGCTGTACCGATCTTCTTCCGGCAGGAACATGGTCACACCCAACGCCCGTCCGCGCGGAATGATACTGACCTTGTATACCGGGTCGTGCTCCGGTACCAGCCGGCCCACAATGGCGTGACCAGCCTCATGATAGGCGGTATTGGTTTTTTCCTTGTCCGACATGACCATGGATTTGCGCTCGGCGCCCATCATGATCTTGTCCTTGGCCTTCTCGAACTCTTCCATGGTCACCAGCCGACGGCCAGCACGCGCGGCAAACAATGCCGACTCATTGACCAGGTTGGCCAGATCCGCACCGGAAAAACCGGGCGTGCCGCGGGCAATGACGGCGGCATCAACGTTATCGGCGATCGGCACTTTGCGCATGTGTACTTTCAGGATCTGTTCGCGACCACGAATGTCGGGCAGCCCCACAACGACCTGACGGTCAAACCGGCCAGGACGCAGCAGTGCCGGGTCGAGTACGTCCGGACGGTTGGTGGCGGCAATCACAATAATGCCGTCATTAACTTCAAAGCCGTCCATTTCCACCAACAGCTGGTTCAGGGTCTGCTCACGCTCATCATGACCGCCTCCCAGACCCGCACCACGGTGCCGGCCCACAGCGTCGATCTCGTCGATAAAGATAATGCAGGGCGCCTGCTTCTTGGCCTGGTCAAACATATCGCGGACCCGGGATGCGCCCACACCAACAAACATCTCCACAAAGTCTGAACCCGAGATGGAGAAGAAAGGTACTTTGGCTTCACCGGCAATCGCCTTGGCGAGCAGGGTTTTACCGGTACCGGGCTGCCCCACCATCAGAATACCGCGTGGAATACGGCCACCAAGGCGCTGGAACTTGTCCGGCTCGCGCAGGAAGTCGACCAGCTCCTTGACGTCCTCTTTGGCTTCATCCACACCAGCCACGTCGGCGAAGGTAATCTTGATCTGGTCTTCACCCAGCAGCTTGGCTTTACTCTTGCCAAAGGACATTGGTCCGCCCTTGCCGCCGCCGGCACCCCCCTGCATCTGGCGCATGAAGAAGAAAAACAGGGCGATAATGATCAGGATCGGGAAGCTTGCCACCAGCAATTGCGTCCACAGACTCTGGCGCTCAGGTTCGGAGGCGCGAATTTCAACATTATTGTTGAACAGGTCATCCATCAGCTGATCATCACCGATCATGGGGATGGTGGTGGTAAACCGTGAGTTGTCGTTGCGCAGACCGCTGACGTTAACGCCGGCAATATTGACCGATTCCACCTGCCCGGAGCGCACCTCGCGAATAAAATCAGAATAATTCACCTGCGCTGTCGCGGGCTCCTGATTGATGTTGTTGAATACCGTCAGCAACACAGCCGCGATAACCATCCAAAGCAGTAAATTCTTTGCCATATCGTTCAAGGGAATATCCCCCTTCTCTTTGTGAAACCGGTCGACTGTCTTCCGGTTAATGCTCAAATGAACCTGTTTAACCCGTTAGCGGCCAAAACCTTCACAGGTAAAGACCGTCTCAAGCGGGATTGCTATTCCCTCAAACCCCGGATACTTGTTATTACAGCCTGGAAGCCTGATTCCGCGGTGAGGTTATGCCGGAATGTGCGAGCTGCTATTGTTGGGCGGATGCCCCCTAAAGATGGGGGCTGATTCCGATATTACAAGATGACGCTTGTCATTGTCCAAGGGTTGCGGGTATCGATGCCACCGCAGCGCTTTGTCCACGGATCGGCGTGCGCTACAATAGACCTTTAAACTATGTCTCATCTGCTGCAGACCGTCTGCCGCAACCGTCGGAAACTTTATGACCTCAAGCTCCCTGGATACAAAAAAACTACGCGCTATCGCCCATAAACTCAAGCCAGTGGTGACGATTGCACAAAAAGGGCTATCGGAAACCGTGTGCAAGGAAATTGACCGGGCGCTGGAGCAACACGAGTTAATCAAGGTGAAGATACTGGCGGCGGACCGCGATGCCCGCAAAGAGGTCGCAGAGGAGATCTGTGGCGTCAGCCGAGCCAGTTGCGTGCAAACCATTGGCAATATCGCGGTGCTTTATCGCCCAGCCAACAAACCCAATCCAAAGTTGTCGAATATCCTGCGCCACACCCCGGCCTGACGTCACCTTCCTGCCAGGCACAAGGCCAGGGACGGGTTGCCATGCCCCGGCCCTGAGCGTACTCAGATGTGCTCGATTTTGCTGATTTCGTATTCGATCTCACCCGACGGGGCTTTAACCACGACTTCATCACCCTCTTCCTTGCCCATGATGGCGCGCGCAATCGGTGACCCCACGGAGATCTTGCCAGCTTTAACGTCGGCTTCATCCTCACCAACGATCTGATAGCGTATGGTTTTTTCGGTATCCAGGTTAAGTAATGTCGCAGTCACGCCAAAAATGACCTTGCCTGAGGGCGGAATACTCGCGATATCAATGATTTCGGAGTCAGCCAGCTTGCCTTCGATTTCCTGAATCCGACCCTCACAGAAACCCTGTTGCTCACGCGCGGCGTGGTACTCGGCGTTTTCCTTGAGATCACCGTGTTCCCGCGCTTCCGCGATTGCCTTGATAATCGCCGGGCGCTTCACGGATTTCAACTCATAGAGTTCAGCGCGCAGTCGCTCCGCGCCACCCATGGTCATTGGCACTTTTCTCATATCACTCTCACAGATCTTCGCGATCGTCAAAATCAGGGAATAAAAAAAATACCGGCGGGACCCCTCCAGGAGGCCCCGCCAGCACTGTTCAGACAAACCATATCATGCGGATAATCGGCAGACTTGTCCAGACCCGCCCGATGGGCGCCGGTTACAGACGCGCATGCAGCTCCTGTATGGTATAGACAGACAGGTTATCACCAAACTGCAGCGCCTCACAAACGGCACTGGCGCTGGCCAGAGTTGTGGTGCAGAACACGTCGTGGCGCAAGGCCGTGCGGCGGATTGTTGAGGAATCCGCTATCGCCTGCTTGCCTTCAGTTGTGTTTACAATCAGGGCAATTTCATCGTTCTTGATCATATCCACGATGTGCGGGCGCCCTTCCATCACCTTGTTCACCCGCGTCACCGGCAGCCCGGCTGCTTCAATGATGGCGGCGGTGCCGGTCGTGGCGACCACAGAGAAACCCAGTTCATGAAAGTGCCGTGCAATCCCGGCCACCCTGGGTTTGTCGGCATCACGCACACTGATAAACACATTGCCACTTTTGGCGATTTCTTCACCGGCACCAAGCTGGGACTTGGAGAAGGCTTCGGCAAATGTCTCACCCACCCCCATCACTTCGCCGGTGGATTTCATTTCCGGCCCCAGAATCGGGTCAACACCCGGGAACTTGTTGAACGGGAATACCGCTTCTTTCACAGCAAAGGTTTTAGGTATGATTTCCTTTGTGAAGCCCTGCTCCGCCAGGGAGGTGCCAGCCATGCAGCGAGCGGCCACTTTCGCCAGCGACACCCCGATGCACTTGGACACAAAGGGTACTGTTCGCGAGGCGCGCGGATTGACCTCAATAATGTAAAGCTCACCGTCCTGATACGCCAACTGCGTATTCATCAGGCCCACCACATTCAGTTCTTTGGCCAGAGCAGTCACTTGCTCGCGAATCCTGTCCTGTACTTCGGCAGACAGATTATATGGCGGCAACGAACAGGCCGAGTCACCTGAGTGAACACCCGCCTGCTCGATATGCTGCATGATCGCACCGACCACAACCTGCTTGCCATCACTGACCAGATCCACGTCAATCTCGATGGCTGCGTTAAGGAAATAGTCCAGCAACACCGGGCTGTCGTTGCCGACCTTCACGGTCGTGCGCATATAACGATTCAGTTCTTCCTTGTTGTAAACAATTTCCATTGACCGCCCGCCCAGTACATAAGAGGGTCGAACCACCAGCGGATAGGAGATCTTTTCAGCTTCGGTAATACACTGCTCGACACTGCGCACGATACAGTTGGGAGGCTGCTTCAGGCCCAGTTTCTGGATCATTTTCTGGAAGCGCTCCCGGTCTTCGGCCAGGTCGATGGCGTCGGCACTGGTGCCAATCACCGGCACACCGGCCTGCTCGAGCCCTTCCGCCAGGTTAAGCGGTGTCTGGCCGCCGAACTGCACAATCACACCCACCGGTTTTTCCAGCGCAACAATTTCCAGCACATCTTCCAGCGTCACCGGCTCGAAGTACAGGCGATCGGAAATATTGTAATCGGTAGACACGGTCTCCGGGTTACAGTTGACCATAATGGTCTCGTAACCGTCTTCGCGCATGGCCAGCGCAGCATGCACACAACAGTAGTCGAATTCGATACCCTGACCGATACGGTTGGGTCCGCCACCCAGCACCATGATTTTTTTACGATCACTGGGCTTTGACTCACACTCTTCTTCATAGGTTGAATACATGTAGGCGGTCGCCGACTCGAACTCCGCAGCGCAGGTATCCACCCGCTTGTAGACCGGGCGCACACCAACAGCATGGCGATGCTCGCGCACCTTATGCTCAGGCTCATTCAGCAGCGCCGACAGCCGCGAATCGGAGAACCCTTTGCGCTTCAGGCCATACAGGGTGTCTTTGTCCAGATCCTTCAGTGTCATTTCGCTGATGCGCATCTCGTCCTGAATCAGGTCTTCGATCTGGGTCAGGAACCAGGGATCAACGCCGGTCATTTCAGCTACCGTGGGCACCGACCAGCCCTGACGGAAAGCGTCACCGATATAACGAATGCGATCGCTGCCAGCGTCCATCAGTTCGCCGCGCAGGGTGTCCATGGCATCGCTGACGCCGGTGTCCAGAATCGGGTCAAAGCCGCTGATGCCCACTTCCAGTCCGCGCAAAGCTTTCTGCAATGACTCCTGGAAGGTACGGCCAATCGCCATGACCTCACCCACTGACTTCATCTGCGTGGTGATACGGTCATCGGTTTCCGGGAATTTTTCAAAGGTGAAACGCGGGATCTTGGTGACCACATAGTCAATGGTCGGCTCAAACGAAGCCGGGGTTGCACCACCGGTAATCTCGTTTTTCAGCTCATCCAGGGTGAAACCACAAGCCAGCTTGGCGGCAACGCGGGCAATCGGGAAACCGGTGGCCTTGGAGGCCAGCGCCGAGGAGCGGGACACCCTAGGGTTCATTTCAATAACAACAATACGACCGGTTTTTGGACACATGCCGAACTGCACGTTGGAACCGCCGGTCTCCACTCCGATCTCACGCAACACCGCAATCGAGGCATTACGCAGAATCTGATATTCCTTGTCGGTCAGCGTCTGTGACGGCGCTACCGTGATGGAGTCACCGGTATGCACACCCATGGCATCAAAATTTTCGATAGTACACACAATGATGCAGTTGTCATTCTTGTCACGGACTACTTCAGTTTCGTACTCTTTCCAGCCGATCAGAGATTCATCAATCAGCAGCTCGTTGGTCGGTGACAGCTCCATACCACGGGTACAGATCTCAACAAACTCTTCCTTGTTGTAGGCAATACCACCGCCACTGCCGCCCATGGTAAATGATGGCCGGATAATACAGGGGAAACCCACCAGATCGAGTGCTGCAAAGGCCTCATCCATATTACGGGCAATACCGTGGCGCGGTGTTTCCAGGCCAATGGCTTTCATCGCGTCATCAAACAGCTCGCGATCTTCCGCCTTGTCGATGGACTCGGCGCGGGCACCGATCATCTCGACGTTATATTTCGCCAGCACCCCGTGCCGCTCCAGATCCAGAGCACAGTTCAGCGCGGTCTGCCCGCCCATGGTTGGCAGAATGGCGTCAGGACGCTCTTTTTCTATAATTTTCTCGACGATCTGCCAGGTAACTGGCTCGATATAGGTGGCATCAGCCATCGCCGGATCGGTCATGATGGTTGCCGGATTGGAGTTGACCAGTATGACCCGGTAGCCCTCTTCGCGCAGCGCCTGACAGGCCTGGGCACCGGAATAGTCAAACTCGCAGGCCTGACCGATAACAATAGGCCCGGCACCAATGATCAGAATGCTTTTTAAATCTGTACGTTTTGGCATAACTTAACCGTGTCTGTGTGTGGGTTGGCCGGATCAGCGCGCGGCGCGTTTTTCCATCAGAGCAACAAATTTGTCAAACAGGGGCGCAATATCGTGCGGCCCGGGGCTCGCCTCGGGATGTCCCTGAAAAGCAAAGGCCGGCTTGTCCGTGCGCTCAACGCCCTGCAGGGAACCGTCGAACAGTGAGCGATGGGTAGCACGCAAATTGGCCGGCAGCGATTCTTCGTCAACCGCGAAGCCGTGGTTCTGGCTGGTGATCAACACCGTGCCGTCGTCCAGATTCTGCACCGGGTGGTTGGCGCCATGGTGACCCAACTGCATTTTAACCGTGCGTGCGCCGCAGGCCAGCGCCAGCAACTGACAACCCAGACAGATACCGAACACGGGAATATCAGTTTCCAGCACCGCCTTGATGGCGGTGATTGCGTAGTCGCAAGGCTCGGGATCACCCGGGCCGTTGGCCAGGAAAATGCCGTCCGGGTTCATCGCCAGCACCTCTGACGCCGGAGTCTGCGCGGGCACCACAGTCACTTTGCAATTGCGCTGCGCCAGCATGCGCAGAATATTGCGTTTGACGCCATAGTCCCAGGCCACCACATGGAAGGGTTTCTCGTGGGCCATGTCCGGGTAACCGACACCCAGCGGCTGCCATTCGCCCTGCGTCCACTCATAGCTTGTTTTTGTGGACACTTCTTTCGCCAGATCCATGCCTTTCAGGCCCGGGAAAGCCCTGGCCTGTTCGATCGCGTATTGCTCGCCCTTTTGTGCCAGCTCTTCACCGCTGAGAATACAGCCATTGAGCGGGCCTTTTTCGCGCAGCAAACGTGTCAGGCGACGGGTGTCAATCTCGGCAATGGAAACGACATTCTGTGCTTGCAGAAATTCTTCCAGTGACTGCTCGCTGCGCCAGTTGCTTACCGTCATCGACAGGTTGCGAATCACCAGGCCCGCAGACCAGACACGGTCAGACTCGTTATCTTCGGCATTGCAGCCGGTATTCCCGATGTGAGGGTAGGTCAGCGTGACAATCTGTCGTGCGTAGGACGGGTCGGTCAAGATTTCCTGGTAGCCGGTCATGGCTGTATTAAAAACAACCTCTCCGCTGGCCAGACCCAGGGCACCGATAGCCTTGCCTTTGAAGAGGCTGCCATCCTCAAGGGCCAGAACTGCTGGATTATTCAATGTGATCTCCCGGATAGTAGACAGGCGAAAAAAAGCGGAATGAAAGCTCTCTCTCATTCCGCTTTTGGGTGTGCTGTCTGGTGTTGTGCTCAGTGTTAATCATACTGAGGCGTAATTGTACGGGATAACCTCGCTGAGGTCTACGCCGAAACGGCACTCACACTCCATTTACACGTTGTTTTCAGGCCGTTTACGAACGGCTCACAAACCCAGCACATCATCAATGGAATACAGCCCGGCCGGTTTGCCTCCCAGCCAGATGGCAGCGCGCACGGCACCGCTGGCAAAGGTCATGCGACTACTGGCCTTGTGGGTGATTTCCAGACGCTCACCGTTACCGGCAAAAATCACGGTGTGATCACCCACTACGTCACCCGCGCGGATCGTGGCGAAACCAATGGTCTGGCGATCACGCTCTTCGGTAATGCCTTCACGACCGTACACGGCAACCTCATCGAGATTGCGGCCCAGAGCATCCGCGATCACCTCGCCCATGCGCAATGCGGTGCCTGACGGTGCATCCTTCTTATGACGGTGGTGGGTTTCCACGATTTCGATATCAACATCGTCACCCATGGCCCTGGCGGCCAATGCCAGCAGACGCAGACTGACATTGACGCCGGCGCTCATATTGGGGGCAAACACCACCGGAATGTCGACTGCTGCGTCACTGATCTGCTGCTTCTGGGCCGCCGTAAAACCGGTAGTACCTATCACCATGGCCTTGCGCTGCTGACGGCACCAGTCCAGGTGGGCAAGCGTTGCTGAAGGAGACGTAAAATCGATAAGCACATCAAAGGCATCGCCACAGCTGTCCAGTGACGTGGAGGCGACAACCTGCAGCGGGCCGGTGCCAGCGATCAAACCGATATCCTGCCCGGCCTGCGGGTCATCGGCCAGCGTTGTCCCGGCAGCCACGCAGGCGTCAGCGCCCTTGTCCACCACGGCCTGCACCAAAGTTTTGCCCATCCGGCCGGCGACGCCAGCAATTGCTACTCGAATCATAGGTAATTTGCCACTTATTGCTGATCAGGTACTGCAAAATATGCGAGTATAACGGTTATCGCAATGAACCAACAGAACACAGGACTCCCGAAACAGGACGCCAACACGAAACAAAATGAGCAAATCACCGGTCAATGGACGCAACAACAGCGATATCGACAGACGCAAGCGCTACGAAGCGCTGGTCGATGAGCTGTATCAGGATGTCTTCCGCTACGGCTACTGGCTGACGCGAAATAAAGGTATGGCCGAAGACCTCGTGCAGGAAACCTTCCTGCGTGCGTGGCGTTCATTCGACAGCCTGCAGAATCAGAAAGCTGCCAAAGCCTGGCTGTTCACAATTCTGCGCCGGGAAAACGCCAGACAGTACGAGAGATACCGCCCCGAGCTGGTAGATATTGACGATGTGGCGGTCGCTGAAGAAGGCACAGCCGAACCAGATCACAAGCAAAAGCAGGTGGAGTTGCATCAGGCCATCATGCGGCTGGACAAGGATTACCGCGATCCATTGCTGTTGCAGGTAATTGGTGGCTTCAGCGGGAAAGAAATTGCCGACATACTCGATCTTAATAACAACACGGTAATGACGCGGCTGTTCCGGGCACGCAACAAACTGAAGAATATTCTGGCGCCTGAAGCCGATACAGACGATGCGGGCGAAGACCTGACAGATAAAATAACAGACTGACCCCTATAAAAATATTGACAGCCAAGAGCCTCTCACACGATGGATGATTTGGAATTTCGCACGCGCGCCTTCAGTAACCCGCTTGATGAGCAGGAAGACTTCAAAGCGGCGGCTAATGCCAGCCCCGAACGACGCCGACTGCTGGGCGAACTCCACGAGTTCGAACAGGACCTGCAACGCACCCTGATGGCCGTCGACATCCCCGCCGGACTCAAACACAGACTCAATCAGCACGCCCGCCCGGCATCACCGCTGCGCAAACGCAGCCTGGTGGCATTGGCCGCCAGCGTGGTAGTGGCAGCGGGGCTGACTCTGAACCTGTTTCTCCAGCCCGGGCTTAGCGCCCAGGATCTGGCGCTGCACGATGAAGTGGTTGAGCATCTGCATGAGGAGGCCTCCGATTACCAGACCAGCTACGACAATGGCAGCGATATTAGCTGGAGCCAGGTCGAAGCTATTTTGACAGCGTCGGGCACGTCCCTGAAGTCATCCGACGACCTGGCAGCGATGCACATGATATTTGCCAGACTTTGCGGCGTTGGCGGCTCGCGTAGCGCACATCTGGTCGCCCGCGGCGAGCACGGTCCGATCTCTATCATCTTTATCAGAACCGCGCCGGTCAGTCGTGGCGTGGAGCTGCGCGACGAGCGTTTTCACGGCCGTATCATTCCGGTTGACGACGGCAACATGGCTGTCATCGGCGAGAAAAACGAAGTCCTGGGCCGCTACGAGCAGGCGCTGCGCGAAAACATCGAATGGTCTATCTGACTAGCGCCGCAGCGCATTAAAGCGCTGCGGCGACTGCAAAAGTACAAGGGCTCAGAACAGCGCCGCGTCCAACGCCATCACCACATCACTACCTGCCTTTATTTCCTCCGCCAGCGACTTGTATCTTGGCATCAGGCGATCCAGGAAATAGCAACCCACCTGTATCTTGGCGTTGTAAAAGTCCTTGTCGCTGGCGCCATTATCCAGCGCCTCACTGGCGACAGACACCATTCTTGCCCACATATAGCAGTACAGAATCAGCGTCATCAGTTCCAGATAGGCCACTGAGGCAGCGCCCACTTCATTGGGATTATCGGCACTGGCATCACGGATCCAGGCCGTGGTGGATACCAGACAATCCAGCGCCTGCCTCAACGTGGCAACAAACGGCGCCGCGCGCCCGTTCTGTTCTGCCTTGACGTAATCACTGATTTCGTCGACCAGCACATCCAACAGACCTTCCTTGTCAAACACCACTTTTCGGCCCATCAGATCCAGCGCCTGGATACCGTTGGCGCCTTCATAAATCTGCGCAATGCGGGCATCACGCACATGCTGTTCCTGGCCCCATTCACGCACATAACCGTGACCACCCAGCACCTGCTGGCCCAGCACACAGGCCTCAAACCCCTTGTCTGTGAACGCTGTCTTGGCAATCGGCGTCAACAGCGCGACCAGCTTGGCGGCGCGCTTTTGCGCTGCCTCGTCCGGATGAAAATAGGCAACATCCAACTGGCTACCAACATACATCGCCAAGGCCCGCGCACCCTCGGTATTGGCACGCATGGTAAGCAGCATGCGACGCACATCGGGATGCACCAGCAACGGGTCAGCCGTTTTTTCCGGCGCCACCGGACCGGTCGCCGCACGACCCTGCAGGCGATCCCTGGCATAGGCAGCGGCGGTCTGATAGGAGGCGTCACCCAATCCCAGGCCCTGCAGACCAATGGTCAGACGCTCGTAGTTCATCATGGTAAACATGCAGGCCAGGCCTTTGTTGATCTCCCCGACCAGATAGCCGGTGGCACCATCAAAGTTAATCACACAGGTGGCGGAGCCTTTAATGCCCATCTTGTGCTCGATGGAGCCGCAGCTCACCTCGTTGCGCTCGCCCGCGTCACCATTGCTATCCGGCAGGAATTTGGGCACCAGAAACAGCGATATGCCACGCGGACCGGCCGGCGCATCGGGCAGTTTGGCCAACACCAGATGAATGATGTTGTCGGTCAGGTCGTGCTCACCGCCGG
This sequence comes from Pseudohongiella sp., assembly GCF_011050365.1. GTDB lineage: Bacteria > Pseudomonadota > Gammaproteobacteria > Pseudomonadales > Pseudohongiellaceae > Pseudohongiella. The sequence continues at coordinate 133,338 of NZ_DRFV01000016.1, read as the reverse complement.
TGATGAAGATTTTGGTGCCGGTGAGCTGGTAACTACTATCAGCCTGCGGCACTGCCCTGGTTTTGATAATACCCAGATCCGTACCGGCATGTGGCTCAGTCAGACACATGGTGGCGCTCCAGTTGCCATCATAGAGTTTCGGCAGGTATGCCTGCTTTAGCTCCTCGTTGCCGTGTCTGGCCAGCGCCAGCGAGGCGCCGGCGCTGAGGACCGCATACAGCGCCAGTGAGCTGTTGGCGGCCATGATCATTTCCTCGAAGCACACCGCCAGCATTTTGGGCATGCCCTGACCACCATAAGCCGGATCGCCGGCCAGACCGATCCAGCCGCCCTCGGCAAAGGTCTTATAGGCGTCACGGAAGCCGGCTGGCGTAGTCACCTGACCGTTCTCAAAATGGCAGCCTTCTTCGTCGCCGCTCCGGTTGAGAGGCGCCAGCAGTGATTCGGCCACCTTGCCCGCCTCATCCAGCACTGAATTGATCAGGTCTTCGCTGACTTCTTCGGTTCCCGGCATGGTTGCCAGCAGCTTGTCAGCGGCCAGTACTTCATTCAACACGAATTTCATATCCCGGACAGGGGCTTTGTAATCAGACACAGTCAGACTCCGGCTGCACGAACAGCGAACTTGATTGGATTGGATGCCTAAATTACCGGCAGTTGACGTTAACGTCAACTATACGCCAGACGCGAAAAATCGGACCAGATCCAGATGCAGCGCGGAGTCATCCGGCGCCTGCGTCGGCGGTCCGGGCAGTTCGCCCAGACAGAGTACCGCCGCTGGCGCCATATCTCGCGGCACCTGACGGCAACGCATCACACGGCGGCGTAAAAGCGCGGGTCGTCAGAGCGCGCTGTCGACAAGGCCTGCTTCACTGTTGCTGCTTCTGACGTCGGTTGCTGCTCGTGCCGGCGCTCTGGCCGCAGACCCAGCCGCGCAAGCAACGCCAGATCAGCGCTCTCTTCAGGCAATGGCGTGGTCAGCAGTTTTTCACCATAAAAAATCGAGTTGGCACCCGCAAAAAAACACAGCGCCTGGACTTGTTCGTTCATCGCCTCCCGACCCGCAGACAGGCGTACGTAAGACGCGGGCATCATGATTCGGGCGACCGCGATGGTACGCACGAAATCGAACGGATCCAGATCATCCACATTATCAAGCGGCGTGCCCTTGACCTTGACCAGGTTATTGATGGGCACACTGTCAGGGTGGGACGGCATATTGGCCAGCTGTTGCAGCAAGCCGTAGCGGTCACCGGCGCTTTCGCCCATACCCACGATACCGCCGCTGCACACTTTCATACCGGCATCACGGACCCGGCCCAACGTATCCAGGCGGTCCTGGTACGTTCGGGTGGTGATGATCTCACCGTAGTACTCGGGCGAGGTGTCCAGATTGTGGTTATAGTAATCCAGTCCCGCCTCCGCCAGCGCAGAGGCCTGCTCATCAGACAAGGCGCCCAGCGTCATACAGGTCTCAAGCCCCAGTGCCCGGACCTGGCGAACCATATCCAGCACATACGGAAAATCCTTGTCCGAGGGATGTTTCCAGGCGGCCCCCATGCAGAAGCGCGCCGCTCCGTTGTCACGTGCGGCTTTGGCGTGTTCGACAACCCTGGCAACCGCCAGCAATTTCTCCCTCGCCAGCCCGGTATTGTAATGGCCACTTTGCGGACAGTATTTGCAGTCCTCAGGACAGGCACCGGTCTTGATGGACAGCAATGTGCTCATTTGTACCTGACTGGCATCAAAATGCGCACGATGCACGGTATGCGCCTGATACAGCAGATCCATAAAAGGCTGCTCAAACAGGGTCTGTACCTGTTTTCGTGTCCAGTCGTGTCGGATATCGGCGGTATCTTGATTCATGATGGGATCCCGGGATGTATTGCAGAACCGGGCGGTGACCCTGCTGCTAAAATAGAAGAATGGACGCCGCGCACTATGGATGTTGACGATGCCCGTTTGGAGACATGACATTCTAAGCCAGCACAAATCATTGTCAACTTCAAAAACAATATCTGGTTGACTACAGGATTGCACAACACAGTATGAGTCGTCACATGAAACGTTGGAGAAATGTCACCAGTGCGATGCTGGCAACGCCCTGCCTGGTGTGTCTCGCCTTACCGGCATGGCGGCGCGGCTTCTGCCCGCCATGCGAAGAAGAACTGCCCTGGCAGCCTCCGGGCTGCCATTTTTGCGGGGTGGCACTGACCGGAGCCCTAACAGTCAATCCGGCGCTTGCAACTGCAGACACAGGTGGCACTGCAAGGTCACTGTGTCCGCGCTGTAGCCATCAATCACCCAATTTCACGCGCTGTCACTGCACATTTGCCTACGAACCGCCAGTTTCGACCATGATTCGACGCATCAAGGACCACGCCGGGTTTGTCGAGTTTCGCGCTCTGTCCAACTGCTTTATCGAGCACTTTGTGCGACATCACCTTGATACGGCAACGCCATGGCCGGATCTTCTGCTACCCGTCCCTTTGCACCCTTCGCGCCTGCGCATACGTGGTTTTAACCAGGCCCTGTTGCTCGCCCGGCGCCTGTCCCGGCGCACCGGCATACCCGTGCTGCAGAACAGCTGTGCGCGCCAGCCCGGCACCTCGCAACGTGGCCTCAATGCAACACAGCGGCTGCTTAATATGAAGAGTACTTTCAGACCCGGGACAGGCGTTGAGCTGGCAGTCGGCAGGCGCCTTGCCATCATTGATGACGTTGTTACCACCACCGCAACAACGCAGGCCATGGCCGCAGTTCTGCGCGACAGCGGCGCGACCAGAATCGATGTGTGGGCACTGGCCCGCAGCAATCAGCAACCGGAATCCTGAAAAACATGCACCATTCCAGTCATGCTGGCTGACGGGTACACACAGCTTGCTGGCACAGGCTGCTGGCGGGCAGCGATGACACCTATTGAGGAGAGCTGAAAGGATGAACCGGATTGGCCTGACATGAAATCGGCAGAGAGGAAAAACAGCGAATCAGAACTGGTACTTGATTGTACCGTAGGCCATGCGTTCGGGCGTATTGAGCAGCCGGGAAGCAGCCGGGTTGATGGCCGGTGTCAGTTGGCGACTATCGATCTGACTGCGCAAACCGACAGAAATCGAGGCATTGCCCTGGCGGCCGGCTTTGACATTGTATCCATAGCTCAGGTCCAGCGTTGCAATCTCACCCATCAACTCATTAAGTTGTTCGATGTTAAGCGCATCATTGCCAAGTTTGCCAAAGGTTTCCAGACCATCCACATAGCTGGTGACAGCAGTCGCCGTGTGATTGCCCATCTGCCAGGTAAATGTAAGGCTGCTCTGTAGCTCGGGAGTCAAGCCCGGGGATATGCCTGTTGCTGACAAGCCAAACCCGGCAGCACCTTTGTCAGACGCCGCGAGGCTGCCCGTCGACTCGCGCGCGACATCACCATGGCCGGGATTGTAAATATAGGTTGTATTGGTGCTGAGAATAAATTGCCCGAACCGGGGCGATTCCCAAATGTAGGACGCATTCAGATCCAGTTCCTGCGGCGCGGCAGTGTCGGTAGCCAGGAAATTGCGCTTGCCGCTGAAATCCAGGGAATGCAGGACGTCATCCGCAGAACTCAGCGCGGGAAAGGCTTCCAGCAATGAATCCGGCACCACGATGTCCTGACTGTTGACGCTGACCTGCACGGCGTCGGTTGCTGCCGCCGACTGAATGCCGAAACCCAGCCACTGGCCAACACTGTTCGAGATCGACCGCGCAGCGCTGAAAAACATGCTCTGATCAGACTGCTCGCCTGCCGATTGCTGCGCCAGCGCCGAGGGCATTGTTGCCATCAGTGCGCTCAGGGCCAGCAGAAGACTGACGATATGTGGGCCGACTTTTTTCATCTGTTTGTTTTCGGTTCGTTCTTGTGTTTGATGAGTTTTGATTTTTATCGGGAAAAGCCCTAATAGAGCAGCTCAGTATACATACTTCAAACCCAGTATCAAGGGTCGGAAAGCCGGAATTCGGGCCAGATCACAGCCAGCGGCTGCAACACAAAATCCCGCTGCGCCGCCCGCGGGTGTGGCAATGTCAGTGTTGGCGTATCACGGTGCTGATCACCATAGGTGATCAGATCCAGATCCAGCACCCTGGCTTCGTTGATCTGGCCACTGCGCTCGCGTCCGAACGCAGTTTCTATTGCCTGCAGCTCACACAGCAACTGCTCCGGTGTTTGTGCCTCGCCCGGATCCAGCACCGCCACCGCATTGCAGAACGACGGTGAGCCCGGCGGGCAATCTACCGGCTCGGTCTCAATGATAGGCGACAGCACGACCGGCCAGACACTGAGCGCCGACAGCCTTTGCGCTGCCTGCACTAACGTGACCCGGGCAGGGCCGACACGAGATGGCAGGTTGGCGCCCAACGATACGATCGCCAAGCGGTCGGCGCTAAGCCCCTCGGGGCCGTAGCGCGCGACCAGCTCAACGATGGTACTGGGCTGACAGCTCATGAACCGCGTCGATAAAGACCGCCACATTATCCGGGTCAACTCCCGGCGTAATGCCGTGGCCAAGATTAAATACATGGCCGTTTCCATCGCCATAAGACGCCAGAATGCGATCAACTTCGGAGCGGATGGCAGCCGGAGACGAATACAGAATGGTCGGATCCATATTACCCTGTAGCGACACTTTGTCGCCGATCATGGCACGTGCGCGGCCCATTTCGATGGTCCAGTCCAGGCCTACGCAATCGGCGCCACTGTCAGCAATCTGATCGAGCCACAAACCGCCGTTCTTGGTAAACACGATCACCGGCACCTTGCGGCCATCAGCTTCGCGAGTAAGGCCCGCGATAATCTTTTTCATGTAGTGCAGCGAAAATGCCTGATACGCGCCTGTGGACAGGATGCCGCCCCAGGTATCAAAAATCTGCACTGCCTGGGCACCGGCCGCGATCTGCGCATTCAGATACGCGGTCACTGTCTGCGCCAGCTTATCCAGCAATTGATGCATCAGCTCCGGATGGTTGTACATGAACTCTTTGGCATGACGGAAATCCTTGCTGCCACTGCCTTCGATCATATAGGTCGCCAGCGTCCAGGGACTGCCGGAGAATCCTATCAGCGGCACCGAGCCATTGAGTTCGCGCCGGATCAAAGCCACCGCATCAGTAACGTAGGACAGATCGCGGGCAACATCCGGTACCGGCAGCTGCTCAACATCCTGCTCGGTACGCACGGTTTTACGAAAGCGCGGTCCTTCGCCTTCGGAGAAATACAGACCCAAACCCATGGCATCAGGGATGGTCAGAATATCGGAAAACAGGATGGCGGCATCCATGGGGTAGCGACGCAGGGGCTGCAGAGTGACCTCGCACGCCATCTCCGGCGACTGGCACAGACTCATGAAGTCGCCAGCCACCTTGCGCGTGGCGCGATATTCAGGCAGGTATCGCCCTGCCTGGCGCATCATCCATACCGGTGTCACATCCACGGACTGCCCGGTCAATGCTCGTAAAAATCTGTCGTTCTTCAGCGGTGTCACAGGCAACTCCTATCAATGTTGAGGCGGTATTTTACACACAAAACCGGCACAGGTGTGTGACCTAGCGGCAAAGGTCCGCGCCTGCCGTCAGGGTCTGCTCTAACAACGCCGGATCAATATCGGATTCGATGACAGCGTCACCCAGGCGGCGCAACAGAATGAAGCGGACTTTGCCGGACTGGACTTTTTTGTCGACAGACATCAGGGACCTGAACTGGTCTGCGGTCATCTCCGGCGGCGGACACACCGGCAGGCCGGCTCGTGCCAGCAGATCGCGCGTGCGCGTGGCATCATCGGCACTGATCCAGCCCAGGCGCCGGGACAGGTCGGCTGCCATCACCATACCCGTAGCAACTGCCTCACCATGCAGCCAGTTGCCATAACCCATGGCCGCCTCAATCGCATGACCAAAGGTATGCCCCAGATTCAACAGCGCCCGCATGCCGCCTTCGCGCTCATCGGCCGCTACAATCCGGGCTTTTTCTTCGCAGCAGATTTTAACCGCCTGCGTCAGCAAATCCGCATCTCCTGCCAGCAAGGCTTCAATATGCTGCTCCAGCCAGAGCAGGAATTCGGCGTTGCCCAGCAAGCCGTACTTGATCACTTCAGCCAGGCCAGCCTGCAATTCACGCACCGGTAATGACGACAACACGTCGATATCAGCCAATACACACTGCGGCTGATAAAACGCGCCGATCATATTTTTGCCCAGTGGGTGATTCACCCCGGTCTTGCCACCGACAGAGGAGTCCACCTGAGACAGCAAAGTGGTCGGCACCTGGATAAAGTTGACACCGCGCTGATAGGTTGCCGCCGCAAAGCCGGTGATATCACCCGTCACGCCGCCGCCCAGGGCAATCAGGGTAGTGCTACGCTCGTGGCGTTTGCCGAGCAGCTCGTCGTAGATGAGCTGCAGCGTCGCCAGCGTTTTTGTGTGCTCGCCGTCGGGCAATACCAGTGCATCCACCTGCACATTGCCGACGGATTGCAACGTCGCGATCAGCGTGTCCAGATAGAGCGGCGCCACAACCTCATTGGTCACCACCAGCACCCGTGAACCTTTAATGTACTGGTTCAGAATGCCGGATTGCGCCAGCAGGCCCGGTCCGACAAAAATGGGGTAGCTGCGCTCTCCCAGATCAACATCAAGTTTCAGCATTCAATCGATTTCCGTATTGAGTTCAGGTCGCTGACTTTTCAGGCCGGCGGCGATTCGGGCATCAGGCCCTATTCGTCGGACAGGCCCGGCGCTTCGTATTCACTCACACGACGCAATATCTCGGTAACGACAGTACGTGGGCCACGGCGACTGGTGTCAACCGTGATATGAGCGGTCTCGGTATAGAGGGGGTCGCGTATTTTCATTAATTCGCGTATCCGTGACAAAGGATCTGCCGTCTGTAGCAGCGGGCGGTTGCGGTCTTTGCTGGTGCGGTCAAATTGCTGCGCAATTGACGCTTTCAGATAAACCACCGTGCCGCGACTGTTGAGGTTGACGCGACTGCGTGGCGACAGGATGGCACCTCCGCCGGTTGCCAGCACAATGCCCTCGCGCTGGGTCAGGATATCAATCATGCGCTCTTCACGCACACGAAACCCGGCTTCCCCTTCAACGTCAAAAATCCATGGAATATCTGCCCCCGTGACCGCTTCAATCTCCCGGTCAGAGTCAAAAAACGGCCTGTCCAGCGCGGCCGCCAGCATCCGCCCGATCGTGCTTTTACCAACCCCCATGGGGCCGATCAGGTAAAGATTGGCGCTCTGCTGCATGGTGGTCGGGTATCCTTGGCGGGCGGTTGCAAATTTAAGGGCGCAATCTAACCCGTCTGCGCGGGAAAACTCAAGTAAAAAGCGGCATGACAGTGCCATCTGGGACCTGACCGGACTCAGGGCGAAACTATTTGCGGGGTGATGAATATCAGCAGCTCCGTGCGTCTGGCCGCCTGCTGCGAACGCCGGAACAGCCGCCCCAGCAACGGCACATCAGCCAGCAGCGGAGTCCGGATCTCTTCACGGGTTTTCTCGTCGCGAAATATACCACCCAATACCAGCGTGTCACCATTGTTGACCAGAACCCGGGTATTGACCGTATTGGTGTTGATGGCCGGGATATCACCGCTGCCCGACGCGACCGAATCCTGGCGGATACCCAACTGCATGATAATACGGCCATCCGGGGTTATCAGCGGCGTCACATCCAGTGACAGCACCGCATCGACAAACTCGGTGATGGATCCCCCCGCCGTGCCACCGGCCTGGGCCTGATAGGGAATCCGTACCCCTGAGCGAATGCTGGCTGGCACATTGTCCTGGGTTGTGACCCGCGGCCGTGCGATCAGCTCCGCCTGCCCGGAATTCTCCAGCGCGGACAACTCCAGTTCGAGCAACAGGCGGCGACGAACCAGATTGGCAGCAACGGTGGTGGGCCGGCGATGATCAGCCAGAAATCTGAACCCACTATCTGTCCGGCCAGCAACAACACTCTGAGTATCATCGCCTGGGTCGGTAGCTGTCGGTTCGCGGACGCCGCTGAAGGCTCCCCAGCGTGCGCCCAATTCCCGTCCGACTTCGGTGGCAGCACTCACGATGCGGGTTTCAATCAGGACCTGTCGAACAGGTACGTCCAACTCATCCAGCAGCACCTTGACATCCTCCAGGCGAGCCTCGATATCGCGCACAATCAGCGTATTGGTCCGGACGTCCATGTTTGCCGAGCCGCGCTCTGACAGCAAGCCACCGGTTGCGTCTGACTCACCAGTGACCAGTGCCCGAATCACTGCAACATCCGCATAATTGATCTGCATGTACTCGGTCTGTAATGCCGCCATCGCTTCCTGCACCCGCTGCGCTTCCGCGTCCCGGGCCAGAAACACAGCCGGTGGCGCAACGTGCAGCAGATCTCCGCGCCAACGCATGCTCAACTCGTGAGACGCCAGCACCCGTTCAAGCGCCGGCAACGGATATGTTTCTTCAAGGTGCAGGGTTATGCTGCCGTTGACCGATTCGTCGAGTAGCAGCTCATGCCCCATCTCATCAGCAAGAATCTGTATCGCAGCGCGCAGGTCCATATCGTCGAACTCGATGCTGACCGGCGTAACCCCGGCCGCGAGCGCCGACAGCATAAAAAACCACGCACAACACGATAACCCGGATACCTGCAGAATCCTGCGGCCCCGGCTTCGCAGAATCATCGCCTCACCCCCGGCCTTAAGCTCACGTTGATTTGTTGATGCCCGCCATCTTGCACCAACTCACCTGAACGCCGTCGCATCTCACCCCGCGCGTCACGCTGCACTTCCAGATAACGGTTGCCGCGCTGAATGTAGGCAACCCGCTGCCAGTCACTGCCACTGCTCCCTTGCCCACCCGCATCAACTTTGCCTGTGAACCGGACCCTGTTGCCGGCAGCAATGACGTCATCAACGATCGGACTGGCACTGTTGCTGTCGACCAGCAGAAACAACGTCATCTGTGCCTGCGACGAGGCCAGCTGCCAGTCAGCCTGTGTCAGTGCCAGAGCAACATGCATATTTTTGATGTCGCGAAGGAAGCCAAGCAGCTGAGCGTTATCTGCGTGAACCTGAAGTTCAATCCCAAACGCCTGCACAGATGTCTGTCGCCACAATTGCTGCGGACGCATTGCGGACACCGTGATGCCGCGCAACGCCGCAGCTTCTTGCAAACGGTCCACAACAACAGGCATGGGACCGGCAGGCCTCAGGCGTTCGTGCAGAATTGGGCAATGCGGACAACGGCTGGCAATGCTGAGGTTCCTGGCGGCGTTAGAGGCAATCTGCACCAGCATGGCCCTGTGCTCGTCAGCAAGCACTGCAGACGTCGCCCGGGTGGCATGCCAGGCGTTGATATGGGGCGGTAGCACCAACACACAAGATACGAGCAGAACCAGGACGACACTGCCGACACAGACCACAATGTAGACGGCAAGAGGCCAGTAACCTGAAGCTGACACATAACGCAGCTCAGACCAGTCGAAGCTGCGCAGGCTGGCCGGTAATTTGTCCGCAAACGTTGTTCGCCACTGCCTCACCCGTCGCCCTCCGGTATCATGAAATCAAGGCCGGACGGGGGCAGCTGCAGGCGTATGTGATAAGAATAGTCCTGGCGTCTGATCGTATCCGGCGGTTCAGCCAGAGCCAGGTCCTGCAGCTCGGCCCCGGCGATGTCATTCCGGTGTCGCAGGTGCTGCACCGCCTCACTGACAAGTTGCGCAGACCCGGCAGTGCCGCGCAACTGGACTGCCGACAGGTCATACCGAAGCCCACTCAGGGTAAGGCCGCGGCTCATCATGGCAGACACCTCAGTCAGCATTCTGGTTTGCTGCAGGCGCGCTGCATGCAAGCGCCTGGTGCGGGCGAAATCAGCCTGCTGTTTCTGGTATCCGGCAAACACGGTGTTCTGTGTGTCAATGCGCTGCTGCAGCGAACTTAAAACTGATTGCAGATCGGTGTTGTCCTGAGCTTGCCCGGACACCATTGCTGTTACCCACATCAGGGCGCCGGCAACGACGGCCAGCGTCACCATGATGGCGCCAGACAGCCCCAGGCAGAACCGCCGGCGTCGGCGCAATTGTCTGGCTTCACGCCAGGGCAGCAGATTTATGACTGGTACAATGTCGCCCGGCATCACCCGCTCCTCATCGCCAACGCGCATGCCAGCGATAATTGTGGCGCCATTGCACGCCATTGCGACAGATCAACGCGACCATGCGGCATCACTTCGGACGGAGGTCGGATCAGGCGAACGGGCCTGCCACAGACCGTCGAGATACCCGATACCAACCCAGGCGATGGCGCCAGGCCACCCGCGACGACGATGTTGACCGGTTCCTTGCAGGCGGTTGAGATCAGGAAAAGCTGAATAGCCCGTTTGATCTCCTGAATCAGTCCCGACACTGACTCCGACTCTTGCACCGACTCTTGCCCCGCGTCCTGCACCGACGCCTGCCTGCATTCTGCAGACAGCACCCGGTGATGGGCGCGACTGTACAACAACCGTCCGCCGGCGAATGCGTGCAGCCGAAACCCGCTGGCTCCCAGATCCAGCATTACCTGGGTCGCAGTCAATGAGGTTTCGCCCGCTATCCGGCGCAAGGCCAGCGCATCCAGATCAACGATAGCCGGCCGAATGCCCAACTCTGTCAGTAAACGTACGCGCTGCTGCACGCAGTCTCGCCGGCACGCCACCAGCAGCACATCCTGACCCGCAGCGTTGACATCATCATTGGCCGGCAAGCGGCAGAAGTCCAAACTGGCATCAGCAAGCGCAAACGGCAGGTGTTCTGCGGCCTCGACTGCGATCCGGTTTTCAATGTCCTGATCCGTAAGGCCGGCTTCCAGTCTGATGGTCCGGGTAACCGCTTCAGCACTGTTGAGCGCGACAGCCGCGTCGCGCAATCTGACCCCAAGCTTTCCCAGTGCCGCAATCAGGGTGCCGCGCAACGCCACAGGATCCGTTACGGCGCCCGCGTTTGCGCCAACCGGCAGGTTTTGCACGGCGTATGCCTGCAGGCGCCAGCCCCGGCGCCCCCGATGCATTGCGGCGAGCTTGATGGCACCGCATCCAATATCAATTCCCAGCATGACCGCCCTCCCTGGCTGACATAATGCTTTTGTAGCGGATTTCCGGCACTGCTGCCGGGATTTATCACAGGATATTCGGGTCAATGGGGTATATAATCCGCAGGTCCGGCCTGGAACCGGCCCCGGACACCTGACATATCCAAGCGGGATTGCATTTATGCTGAAGACCCTGAAAATACTGTTCTGGTTTGGTGTATTCTGCCTCAGCGGCATTTTCATGGTGGCGTCGGCTGCCTACCTCTACCTGTCGCCACAACTGCCGTCGGCGGAAAGCTACCGTGAAGTACAACTGGAAACGCCGCTTCGTATCCTCACCGCTGATCACAAACTGATCGAGGAAATTGGCGTTCGTCGCGATCCCATCAGCTACGATGAAATCCCACCGCTGATGGTGCAGGCGGTTGTCGCCAGTGAAGACTCCCGTTTCTACTCCCACCCCGGCGTCGATTTCCGCGGCCTGGTTCGGGGTTTTTATGGTTTCCTGCGTGGCGTCAATCTCGGCGGTGGCAGCACCATCACCATGCAGCTCGCCAACAATATTTCCTTCGACAGCGACAACGTGTACGCCCGGAAACTCAAGGAAATACCTTTTGCACTGCGCATACAGCAGGAACTGAGCAAAGAGGAAATACTCACGCTGTACCTCAATCTGGTGTATTTCGGCCAGGGTGCAGACGGCATCAGCGCGGCGGCTGCGGTGTACTACGACAAAACTGTGGACGAAATGACACTGGGCGAATTCGCCACCATGGTGTCGCTGCTGCCCTGCCCCTCAGTCTGCAACCCGGTGACGGACCCGGAACGCTCCAAGGTTCGCCGCGACGTTGTCATCAACAAAATGCTGGCACAAGGCATGATTGACCGGAACCAGCATGCCGCTGCGCTGGCAGAGCCCATCGAGGCCAAACGGCATTTGCGCAACATTGAAGTCAATGCCCCCTATGTCGCCGAAATGGTCAGACAGGACCTTTTTGAGCTTTATGGCGACGATATTTATCGCCTGGGCATCGAGGTCGTCACCAGCATTGACAGCAATATGCAGATCGCCGCCACCAACGCCCTGCGCAGCGGCCTGGAAAACTATTACGATCGCCGCCATGGCTACCGCGGCCCTGAAGCGAAACTGCCGGTTGTTGGCCCCGATCCGCGTGAACGCTGGCTGCAAGACCTGAATGTGATTCCGACCTACGGCAATCACCAGCCCGCTGTCGTCACTGAGGTCAACGAACGCAGCCTCAATATTCTGTTTCGCGATGGCAGTGAGCACACCATTGAATGGTCGGGACTGGAGTGGGCTCGTCCCTTTATCAGCCGTGACAACGCCTGGCCGCCACCCCAGCAGGCCAGCGATGTCGCAGAAGTCGGCGACCTGATCCGGGTTCGTCGCGCCGGCGGGGAACTGCAACTGGGTCAGGTACCGGAAATCCAGGGCGCACTGGTGTCGGTATCGCCTGATAACGGCGACATTCTGGCGCTGGTTGGCGGCTACGATTTCCAGTACAGCCAGGTTAACCGGGCACTGGCATCGCGTCCGCCCGGCTCGGGTTTCAAAGCATTCCTGTATGGCGCCGCGATTGAGGATGGCTATAACCCGGCAACACTGATCAACGATGCACCTTTCGCCCGTGGCGAATATCGACCGCAGAATTTTGAGCGCAATTTTGTCGGCCCCATCACCTTGCGCAACGCCTTCAAGGATTCACGCAATGTGCCGGCCGTACGCCTGTATGATCAACTGGGTACCAGTAAACTGTTTGATTTTGCCGCGCGCTTTGGCTTCAACACCGATACCTTTCCACGCAATGACCTGACCGTCGCGCTGGGCAGCCAGGATGTTCAGCCGCTGCAAATGGCCACCGGATACGCCATGATTGCCAACGGCGGTCACCGCATCGAGCCTACCTTTATCAAATCTATTACCACACTGGAGGGCGTCGTGTTCCGGTCGCGTCAACCCACCGTGTGCGACAACTGCAGTGCCGAACAGGCCACAGAAACAGCCACAGACGCATCCGTAAGGGCAGAGTCGATGCTGAATGGAGAGGGCGATATCGCCATTCAGGACCGGGAAGCGCTACCCGAACAGCAGCTGGCGCCATTGGTCGCCGAGCAGGTCACTGATCCCCGGGTGGCCTACATCATGAACACGATGCTGCGCAGCGTTGTCGAAGAAGGCAGTGGTCGTCGTGTAAACCGCGAGTTTGAACGTCGCGATCTGATGGGCAAAACCGGCACCACCAATGGCCCGGCTGAAGTCTGGTTTACCGGCTTCAACCGCGACATCGCGACCAGCGTTTTCGTTGGCTTTGATCAACCCGAAGCCCTGGGCGAGGCCGAGCAGGGCGCCACTGTGGCAGTGCCCATCTGGATAGACTTCATGAAAGTGGCACTGGCAGGCACGCCGGAAAACATCATGCCCCGACCCAATGGCCTGGTGGATCACCTGATTGACCGGGATACCGGTGAAATAGCACGTCCTGGCCAGGCGAATACCATGTTTGAAGTATTCATGGCAGAAACCGCACCGGCTGATAACGCCCGCCGCCCGGCAGATTCTTCCAACCGTAATAACAACGAAAACCTGTCCACCGAGACAATTTTTTAAGCCAAATCAGCTATCAACAGACAAAAAAAATGGCCTTGTCGCACTACGCTGACAAGGCCATTTTTTTACGCCGCTGGGTGACTGATACAGTCGGCCGCAGCAGCCTATCCGATATCGGCTGGCAATGATTACTTCAGTGTGCGATTGCCGAAACGCTTGTTGAAGCGATCGATACGACCTGCACTGTCCATGATCTTCTGTTTGCCGGTATAAAACGGGTGGCACTGCGCACAAACGTCAACCAGAATGTCCTTGCCAATGGTGGAACGGGTTTCAATCACGTTACCGCAGCTGCAAGTGGCCTTGATGGCCTGGTATTTTGGATGGATATCGGCTTTCATGGTATTACCTCATATTTAACTGGCATCGCCACCACATCGCCCAACCCGATAGAACCGGGTTGCCAACGTTGGGCACCATACCTGAGTCAGCAACTACGGAAAGGGATTGTTCCGCAGGACTTTGGAAAAAGGGGCGCCATTGTAGCAGAGAATCAGCCGGACGCAATAGACCTTGCAATTTCCGCCTTGATACGCTCATGATTGCTTACGGTTTCCCGCATGATCTGCGCCAGTATGTCCGCCATCATGTCAGGATTGAGCTCATGCCGGGTGCAGGCATCGCGGATATCCACCAGCTTCTGCGCCTCGCGCTTGGGATCGAACGACTCCAGCTGGGCGCGGGCCTTGATTTCGCCGACCTTGCGTGTCAGCGCAAAACGGTTGGCCAGCAGTAGCACCAGACTCTGATCAAGACGATCTATCTGCTTTCTCAATGCCAGCAGTTCATTGCCGGGCTCTTGATGACCCTGCTCTTGATTGTTGCTCATCCTTACTCCGTGGTCGATCTCTGGTGCCGCCGGGTCAGACGGAAGCGCCGGACCGCGCTACAGTATAATGGAAGCCAGCCAAGTCTAAAACCAGTTATACTTGGACTTAATGTTTACGCCGGGTTTTTGTTGCCCTGATCCTTTCCCGGATCCGCTCCTGAACCCGATCATTTGCGTGTCGGCCAGCACTTCACACGCCCCGGAATCCAGCTTTCATGTCAGCCAGACCCGCCAACGCAACAGACCCGATCGCGATTTTGCGAGTGGCAGTGCCCTCTCCCCTGCGACGCAGCTTTGACTATACTTTGCCAACAGACAGAGCAACCGTTCCGCAGGTGCTGGAACCTGGCATTCGTCTGCGCGTCCCGTTTGGCAATCGGGAACTGACCGGCATTCTGCTGGAAGTCAGCGACACCACAAACGTCAGTGCCGACAAGTTGAAACCGGCCATCGAAATTCTCGACCAGACCTCACTGATCCCCGCGCATCTGCTGAAGCTCTGGTGCTGGGCCGCGCGTTATTATCAGCACCCGATCGGCGATGCCCTGCACACGTTGATGCCAACCGGGCTGCGCGGCAAGGCACAGGCCGGCATCAAAAAACGTAAAAGCGATGAGGTACTGCCCGGCACATCGGAGCACGACCACCCCGATCGCGACGGTGAATTGACTGACGAGCAACAGCAGGCGCGCGACGCCGTGTGCAGCGCGGGCAACCAGTTTCAGTGTTTTCTGCTGGACGGCGTGACCGGCAGCGGTAAAACCGAAATCTACCTGCAGGTTATCAGTGAGACATTGTCGCGCGGCAGGCAGGTACTGGTATTGGTGCCCGAAATCAGCCTCACACCACAAACAGTAACACGCTTCCGCCAGCGCTTTCCGCAAAAAACCATCGCTATCATGCATTCCGGCCTGACACCAAGACAACGCCTGAATGCCTGGCTGGCGGCCGCCCGGGGTGACGCTGATATTGTAATCGGCACCCGGTCGGCCATCTTCACGCCGCTGGCCCGGCCCGGACTGATTGTGATTGATGAAGAACACGATGGATCGTTCAAGCAGCAGGACGGTTTCCGCTACTCCGCGCGCGACCTCGGCGTCATTCGCGCGCAAAGTGAAAACATTCCCATTGTGCTGGGATCCGCAACGCCCAGCCTGGAAAGCCTGCACAATGCCCTGACGGGACGCTACCAGCACCTGCGTCTGACCCGGCGCCCGGGCAACGCACGGCTGCCCGTCACACGCCTGATAGATACCGGCCAGCAAACCCTTGAGGATGGCTTTTCACCGGCACTGCTCCAGTCCATCAGGCAACATGTCGACAAGCGCAATCAGGCGCTGGTATTCATCAACCGTCGCGGTTTTGCTCCGGTGCTGCAATGCAGAGATTGCGGCTGGACCGCCGAGTGCCGTCACTGCGATGCCCGCATGACCCTGCACCGAACTCCCCCGCACTTGCGCTGCCATCACTGCGAGCGGCGCGAACCAGTGCACCAGCACTGCCCCGAATGCCAGGGCAAAGCCATGCTGGCAGTGGGCATCGGTACCGAGCGCAGCGAGGCCCTGCTGCAACGTCACTTTCCCGACATCCGCGTAATCCGTGTCGACCGGGACGCGACCAGCCGCAAAAATGAGTTGGACGACTTGCTCAGTGAAATCAATCGGGGCGAACCGTGCATCCTGGTCGGCACCCAGATGCTGGCCAAAGGCCACCATTTCCCGGCCGTCACCCTGGTCGCGGTACTTGATGCAGACAGTGGCCTGTTCAGTGCCGATTTTCGCGGACAGGAGTTTATGGCGCAATTGCTGGTGCAGGTATCAGGCCGCGCCGGGCGCGCTGATAGTGCCGACAGAGCTGGCGAAGTGCTTATCCAGACCCGACACAGCACACATCAATCGCTGCAGACACTTATCAATCAGGGGTATCATGCACTGGCAGAGCAATTGCTGAGTGAACGCAGACTCGCGGACATGCCACCGTTTTCTGCCATGGCGATACTCCGGGCGGAAGCACTGAACGCATCCGTCCCGGCACAGTTTCTGGGCGCCGCCCGCTCCCTGATTGAGCAACTGCTGGCACAAATGCCCAATGGACATCAGGTGCAAGTCAGCGGGCCTCTGCCCGCGCCGATGGAAAAACGCGCCAACCGCTACCGCCAGCAATTGTTGTTGCGGAGCCCGCAACGCGCCGACCTGCAGAACCTGTTGACAGTGTTGTGCCAGCAACTGGAACAGATGAAGTCACAACGCAATGTGCGCTGGTCAGTCGATGTTGACCCGCAGGATATGATATAAGCCGCTCAGGGCAAGTCACCACATCAAAGGACAGCTCAAAACATGGTTCAGGATTTTGCCAAACAACGTAAACGCACGCCGCTGGCCGAGCCAGAGCCCAAGCCTTCAGCCTCCGGTCAGGGGCTTCTGCTGACCGGCTTGTTGACCGGCATCGCGGTGGGCCTGTTTATCGGTCTGCTGGTCTATCTGTCAGGTGTGCTGCCGCCGGCGCCGGGCCAGGAAAATACGCTGGCCGACAATGGTGACCGTCCGGTGACGCCGGCGCAGGCTGAGACCGGTGCTGATACCGATGGTGCGGGCAATGACAGTGACCTGTCCGTCGAGCAGGAACGTGAAGCGGCACGCCTGCAACTTGAGTTCTACCAGGAGCTTCCCAATTATGAAGTGGTGGTCGATGCCACCCCGGTGAATGCGCCCCGACAGCCGGCGCAAACGGCCGCCACCCCAACGACAACAACACCGTCCGCCGGAGATCGGACCGATGAGGCGCCGGCAACAGCGGCAGCAACAACCCCGGCGCCGGAAGTCACACCCGCATCAACAGCCATGTTCATGTTGCAGGCCGGTGCCTTCCGACAACAAACAGCCGCCAACGCGCAGGCCAACCGTCTGCTTGCGCTGGGGCTGGACGCCCGCGTGCGGCAGGAGACTCTGCCGGGAAGAACCCTGTTTCTGGTCCAGGCCGGCCCCTATGACACCCGTGATGAAATGATGCAGGCCGAGCGGCTGCTGCGCAACAACAGCATCGAAAGCATGCGTATCACCCTCAGCCAGCCTTGAAAGCAATCGGCCCGCCCCCATATCTGCTAGCAGCACATTCTAAATACAGACATCAGATCCTCTGCCAGCCGGCATAGGAAACCGACCACAGGAGAAACGGTTTGGAGCAGTTCCGAGGCACCACCATACTTTCAGTACGGCGCGGCAACAAAGTTGTGATCGGCGGCGACGGCCAGGTATCACAAGGCAATACCGTACTCAAAGGCAACGCGCGCAAAGTACGCCGACTTCACAAGGATCAGGTGCTGGCCGGTTTTGCCGGTGGCACGGCTGACGCCTTTACCCTGTTCGAGCGCTTTGAAGAGCAGCTCGACAAACACCACGGCAAGCTGGTGCGCTCCGCCGTCGAGCTGGCAAAACTCTGGCGCACAGAGCGCTCATTGCGCCGCCTGGAGGCGCTGCTGGTTGTTGCCGACAAGGATGCTTCGCTGATCATCACCGGCAATGGTGACGTCATTGAGCCGGAAGACAGTTTGATGGCTATTGGTTCTGGCGGCTCATTTGCTCTGTCGGCGGCGCGCGCACTGTATTTCAACACTGATATGGAAGCACGCGATATCGTCGGCAAAAGCCTGGGCATTGCTGCGGACATTTGTGTTTACACCAACCATCAGCACATCATCGAAGAGCTTGAGCTGGATTGATTTGATCCGCCCCACCGGTATTTTATCTGGGCAGGACCAAGTAGCCCGCCCCAAGGGATGACGTAATGACCACCATGACTCCACGAGAAATTGCCTCCGAACTGGACAGACATATCGTCGGCCAGAAATCTGCCAAGCGCGCTGTCGCGATCGCCCTGCGCAACCGCTGGCGTCGCATGCAGCTTGGCGCTGACATTCGCCAGGAAATCACGCCCAAGAATATTCTGATGATCGGTCCTACCGGCGTCGGTAAAACCGAAATTGCCCGCCGCCTGGCCAAACTGGCCAATGCCCCGTTCATCAAGATAGAAGCGACCAAGTTCACCGAGGTCGGCTACGTGGGCCGTGACGTTGAATCCATCATACGCGACCTGGTCGATATCGCCGTCAAAATGCTGCGCGACGACCAGATCCGCAAGGTACAGCATCAGGCCGAAGACGCGGCAGAGGAGCGCGTCCTCGATGCACTACTGCCACCCGCGCGCAGCACGGACAACAGCGAATCGTCAGCGCTGACAGAACCCTCGCCGACGCGACAGATGTTTCGCAAGAAACTGCGCGAAGGCGAACTGGATGACAAGGAAGTCGAAATCAGCGTCAGTGACAACCCGGCGGGCGTAGAAATTATGGCACCGCCCGGCCTGGAGGAAATGACCAGCCAGCTTAAGAACATGTTCTCCTCGATGAATACCGGCCGCAAAAAGTCGCGCCGCATGCCGGTCAAGGTTGCCTTGCGCATGATGCGGG
The DNA here is from genome assembly GCF_011050365.1 of Pseudohongiella sp. Classification (GTDB taxonomy): domain Bacteria; phylum Pseudomonadota; class Gammaproteobacteria; order Pseudomonadales; family Pseudohongiellaceae; genus Pseudohongiella. Next base: position 114,323 of record NZ_DRFV01000016.1, on the reverse strand, counting down.
AAGAGGAAGCCGCCAAACTGATTAACGAAGAAGAGATCAAAAACCAGGCCATCGAAGTCACCGAACAAACCGGCATCGTATTCCTCGACGAAATCGACAAGGTGACTCAACGCGGCGACAACGGCAACAGCGGTGTATCACGCGAAGGCGTCCAACGTGACCTGCTGCCGCTGATTGAAGGCTCCACCGTCACCACCAAGTATGGCAGCGTCAAAACTGACCATATTCTTTTTATTGCATCTGGCGCCTTTCATTTGTCAAAACCATCAGATCTGATTCCGGAGCTGCAAGGCCGGCTGCCAATTCGAGTGGAGCTGGACGCACTGACCGCCAACGACTTTGAGCGCATCCTGACCGAACCCAACGCCTCTCTCACCGAGCAGTACCAACAACTGCTGGCGACCGAAAACCTGACTGTCACTTTCACTGCCGATGGCATCAGTCGCATTGCCGAAATCGCCTGGGAAGTGAATGAGCGCACTGAGAATATTGGTGCCCGTCGTCTGCACACGGTCATGGAAAGGTTGCTGGAAGAAGTCTCGTTCACCGCCGCCGACCTGTCTGTCGGGGACAACAAAACGCTCACCATCGACAGCGAGTATGTCGAGAAACAGCTGGGTGACCTGGCACGCGACGAAGACCTGAGCCGGTTTATCCTGTGACCACAGCCGAGGCCTTGCCCGGAAGTACGCCGGTTCCGACGGATATTCGTCTGCGCCGCAAAAGCGGGCTACTGGAGCTGCAATACAGTGACGGTACCCGCTTTGAATTGCCCGCTGAGCTGCTGCGGGTGTTCTCTCCGTCTGCCGAGGTCAAAGGCCATGGCAAGGGCCAGGAAGTTCTGCAGACGGGCAAGCGCCATGTAAAGATGACGGCGATCGAGGCTATCGGTCAGTATGCCATTCGCCTGAGCTTTGACGACGGCCATGACTCCGGCATCTATAGCTGGGACACACTGTATGATCTGGGCGCGCGTCAGGCGGAACTCTGGCAGCAGTACCTGACGCGACTTCAGCAGGCAGGGGCCAGTCGTGATGCGTTGCCAGCGGGCACGCAAGCCATTAAGATTGTGGACCCGACCCGAAACTCCGGCAATACCGGCGGACAATAACAGCCATGAGCGACAATCAGCACCAGGATAACCCGAACCAGGACGACACTACCCATTTCGGCTACGAAACCGTCAGCACCCGTGACAAGGCGCAACGTGTCGGGCAGGTGTTCCACTCGGTTGCCAACCGATACGATGCCATGAACGACCTGATTTCCATGGGCACGCACCGGGTCATAAAACGCTTTACCGTTGAACTGAGCGGTGTTCGGGCCGGGCAAACGGTGCTGGACCTGGCCGGTGGCACCGGCGATTTCTCCATGCGCTTTTCACCACTGGTGGGCGACAGCGGTCATATTGTGCTGGCCGATATCAACGATTCCATGCTCAAGGTGGGTCGCGACCGCCTGATCGACAAGGGCATCACCGGCAATGTCAGTATCGCCCAGGTGAACGCCGAGCAGCTGCCTTTTGCTGACGAAAGCTTCGACTGCATCTGTATCGCTTATGGGTTGCGTAATGTGACCGACAAGGACGCTGCCCTGCGCTCCATGTATGCCACCCTGAAACCGGGTGGCCGGGCCCTGGTGCTGGAATTTTCCAAACCCGTCAATCCCCTGCTGGGAAAAGCCTATGACGCCTGGTCCACATTGTGGCCGGTGGCGGGCAAAGCTGTCACCGGCGATGCCGACAGCTACCGTTACCTGGTCGAATCCATTCGCATGCACCCGGACCAGGAAACCCTGCGCGATATGATGCAGGATGCCGGGTTTCGCGACTGCAAATACCACAACTTGCTGGGCGGCATCAGTGCTGTCCATGTCGGTTACAAGTAACGGCTGACATACCCATGGCTCTGTCTCTGCTCGGTACCGCTCTGCTGCAACCACTGGAGTTCGCCATCAACCGGTTGATCGCCCGCGACCCGCATATCATCCGGGCGTTGAGTGCCGCCGCCGCTGACAAAATCATCACCATACGCTGCACCAGCCTGCCACGCTGGCAGGTCAGCCTGCTCATCAACAACGACCGGGTCATGTTGCTGTCGGCACAGCAGGACACACCCGATGCCTGCCTGGCCGGCAGCCATCGCGCCCTGAGCGGGGTACTGCTCAGCGACGATCAGGCTACCGCGCTGCACGACCCCGACATCGAACTGAGTGGCGACGTGCAACTTGTCCAGCGTCTGCACCGGGCACTGAATCAGCTCGACATTAACTGGCAGGACCTGCTCGGGCCCCTGCTTGGCGATATCGGTACCCGGGCAGTGGATACTGGCTGGCAGCACAGCCGTGACACGGCGCTACACGCGGCCAGCGCGATGAAACGCAATGTCACCGATTTTGTGCAGGAAGAAGCAGGGCTGACCCCCACCCGGCAACAGGTACAGCATTTTACCGATGAACTGGATGCCTTGCGCCTGCGTGTGGACCGGCTGAATGCCCGTATTCAGCACCTTCAGCAGCTTGTGACAAATTGACGCATCCGCTTGTATTCGCGCCTCACAGTGGGATAATCCGGTAAAGTCTGCACAGCGTAATAACATCGCAACCGATGTTGTTGCGGCACCGCGTAACGACTGTTCAGCGACCATTCAGGCACGCTTGACCTATAATGGAGGCTCGGATCGCAATGCGACCAACGGGTTTCCGGGAGAAAATTTGACATGAAAAAGACTGACGGATTTACGCTGGCCTCTGCTGCCGCAGCCCTGATGATGTCCGGCTCCGGCATGGCGGCCTTCGATGTTGAAAGCAAGAACCCTGATGCGCCGATTAAAATCAGCCTGTGTCAGAGCGTCCATGCTGCCGGCCAGAGTGCCTGCAAAGGTCTCGGCAATGAGGCGGGCGCAGGCGCCAATAGCTCAGGCGACGTCGGATTTGTCGCGGTAAGCACCGGCAATGCCAATTTTTCCGCTGCCATGTGTCAGGTCATGGGAGGCAGTGAAGCCGCCAGCCTCACCGCCACACCGGAGACCGCACTGGCTGAAGAAGCGGTATACGTAGCCTATTGTAATGATGTGTTCACCTGCGCCGGCCTCAGCGCCTGTAAAGGCAACGCCAACGCCAGTTGCGCCGGTCAGAACACCTGTCACGGCATTGGTTTCGTCGGCGTTTACACTGGTGACAAGGCGTTGTCCGACTCACTGTGTGAAAAGCTCGGCGGTACGGTACTGTCATCGCTGTAACAAAATTCAGCTACCCGGGGGACTCTATGCTTGGTTTCGGTATCGGACTGCGCAGCCCCCACTATGACTATGTACTGGACAACCTGCCGGCAGTAGACTGGTTTGAATTGATTACCGAAAATTACCTGGCGCCCGGCGGCCGTCCCCGCGCCATCCTGCGCCAGGTGCGTGAACACTACCCCGTTGTTCTGCACGGCCTGTCCTTCAACATAGGATCGGCCGAAGCGCCCGACGCTGATTACCTGCAACAACTCAAACAGCTAATAAACGAATGCCAGCCCGCCTGGGTATCCGACCACCTGTGCTGGACCGGGCTGCATGGCCGTACTTCGCACGACCTGTTGCCCATTGCTTACAACAAACAGACGCTGGCGCAGGTCAGCAGCAAAGTCAGCCAGATTCAGGACACGCTGCAGCAAACCATCGTGCTGGAGAACCCGTCGGTATATTTGCAATTCAAGTCATCCGACATGAGTGAAGCCGATTTCATCAATGCGTTGGTGGAGAATACCGGCTGCCGCATTCTGCTGGACGTGAATAACATCTACGTCAGCAGTTTCAATCTGGGCCTGGATCCACTGGCACAAATCCGGGCAATCCGTCCCGACTGCGTGCAACAGTTCCATCTGGCGGGCCACACTCACAATGTCAGCCATATTATTGACACACATGACCAGGCGGTCAGCGACGAGGTCTGGACGCTTTACAGCCAAGCCTGTGAGCATGTCGGCGCGGTGGCAACGTTGCTGGAACGCGATGACCACATTCCTGCCTTTACCGACCTGATGCAGGAACTCGATCAGGCCCGCCGCCTCCAGCAAGCGGCTCTGGTCCGGCCGACACATCAGCCAGAGTCTGCTCAGCAGCAGCGGGCATGAGCATGCGCTGGGAAGACGAACAACAAGCGTTCTGGAACTGGATCACCAAACCCCAGGATCTGCGTGACAGTCGTGACGACATCATGCACATGTTCGCACCCCATCGCGAGCTTAACCAGGTTGAAGCACTGGGCATATACAACAATGCCTATCATCAGCGCCTGATCAATATTTCCGCAGAACTTTACCCCATTTTGTACCACACTCTGGGCGATGCGGTGTATACCCGCCTGTGGCTTGAGTACCTGGAAGGTCACCCACCGCGGCCGGGTCCGATGAGCCTGCTGGGTGACGATCTGCATACCTTCGCCAGCCAACACCCACAATTTGGCCAGCTGCCGGCGATGCTGGATATCATCGAACTGGAAACTTTACTGATAACATTGTTTGACCGAGCCGACCAGGACGTTTACACACTGGCAGATCTGCAACAACTGACCATGGAGCAATGGCCGACAGCACACTGGCAGGTACGTGATGACTGGGCGCTGATGCGAAGTGAATTTGATCTGGAAGCGTATTGGGCGGCGATGCAGCAATATCTCGCCAATGCCGAAGCACAGCCCGGCGAAGTGCCGTTCGGAGTCGAGCGGGCAAGTCAGCAAGCCCTGGCGCAAGGCAATTTCTATCTCGTCCGCCGTGTGCGTCACCGCATGCAATTTCAGCGCATCAATGCGCACATGCACTGTTTCCTGAGCGCACTGCGTGAGGGGTGCAATTTTGCCGACACCTGCTCTGAACTTGCCCGGCAGTTTGCGGACCAGGATATTCCGACACTGAGCCTGAACCTGTTGCTGAAGTCCATCGAACTCGAACTGCTGCAGCGCAACCAGTCCTGATCAGTCCTCAATAATCTCGAAGCTATGGCTGACCGTGACGCCGCCGTTGGCCAGCATGATGGTCGCCGAGCAATATTTTTCAGCCGACAGCTCGACAGCCCGCTGTACCTGTTTTTCGCTGAGATCTTTACCGCTGATGCGGAAGTGCAGGTTCATTGATTCGAAAACGGCGGGCACTGCGTCGACGCGTGTCGCCGTGACTTCCGCATCACATCCGGTGACGTGCTGACGGGATTTTTTCAAAATACTGACAACGTCGAATGAGGAGCAACCACCGGCGCCAAGCAGCAGCATTTCCATGGGCCGAATGCCGACATTGCGACCACCATTGGCCTCCGGACCATCCATGACCACGGTATGCCCACTGCCGGACTCACCCAGAAACATGGCATTATCTACCCAACGCACTGTTGCCTTCATCAACCCTCTCCTTCCGTTCGTCCAACGCCTGCTGTCGCGGATCGCAAGATTACCACAGACCATCGCCAAAGGTTAGCCAGCCGGTTTACAATGGGGTAGGATTGAATCAGGACTATGGGTCAGGAGACTACTTTAATGGCATTGATGGCCATCACCCCGCACATCGCAGATCTGGAAAATTTCCTGAGTTACAGTCACCTGCGCAAATACGATCGCAATCAGACGTTGATTTACGCAGGCGATGAACCCACTACCCTGCACTACATCATGCGCGGCACCGTGTCTGTCGTACTGGAAGACGACGACGGCAAGGAAGTTATTGTTGCCTATCTCAACCCGGGCGATTTTTTTGGCGAGATGGGCCTGTTTGATACCCGCAAAGCACGCAGCGCCAGTTGCCGTGCCAAGACCGAGTGCGAGATCGCTGAAATCAGCTACGAAAAATTCAACCAGTACATCCGTATGCACCCGGAAATTCTGTTCACCATTGGTCAGCAAATGGCCAGTCGGTTGCGCAACACCACTCGCAAAGTTGGCGATCTGGCATTCTACGATGTCACCGGTCGCGTCGCCCGCACGCTGATTGAGCTGAGCCGGGAGCCGGACGCCATGACGCACCCGGACGGCATGCAAATAAAAATCACCCGTCAGGAACTGGGGCGCCTGGTCAACTGTTCACGCGAAATGGCCGGGCGGGTATTAAAGACGCTGGAAGAACAGCAACTGATAGCTGTCAGCGGTCAGACCATCGTTGTCTACGGCACCCGTTAATCAGCCGTCGCCATCAGTAACAAACCCCGCCCGGCTTCCGATTGTGCTATCAGCTTTTCGCGCTCAGTTTTGATATAGGTCCTTTTCTCGACAATCTCGGTGCCCGGCAACCCTTTCATGCCCAAAAAGCTTTCCGCACGACGGAAGCACGACATGGCCTTAATGGTATCTTCGCTGTCGACCGCTCGCTGTGCCATCAGCAGGCAGGAATTCACTGCTATCCTCAGTCCCAGCGTGCGGAGTCTGTCACGGCAGGCCTGGTACTGACTGGCACTGATCTTGTCACTCTGGTACATCGACACAAAAATCTTCAGAGCACGCTGAATATGGCGCTGCGTCATGGTCAGCTCTTCTTCTGTTGCCACCGCCGCACTGCTGCCGGCATTGCCGCCGCCGGCGCTCTGCTTGCTGGCTGCTTCTGCCTCTTTGATCTGCTTGTCCAGGTCGGAGCGTACCGGGTCCAGCGACTTGATGGTCTGCAGATCCTCGAGCAGGCTGCCAAACAGCAGCGCAAGCACTTCCGGGTCGGTTTCCATCTGTTGCAGCGCGCGCGCCGTCTGATGCACCTGTTTGCGCCGTGACTCCAGCGCTGACAGGCGGGACAGTCGATTAACGTGCTGCCCCTGTCGCTGGCCGGCCTGCTGCGCAATAAGCAACCCCGCCATCATCAGGCATAACAGGAACAGCGTTGTCAGAAAGTAGGAAGCAAGCATGCTCAACCCGCGCGAAAGCCTTCAGAAGGATAAAGGTGACCTTCTTTCAGTATCGGCTGCTGAGCTCAACAATTTAGTGTCAGGCGAACAGTTCCCGGAGTTTGTCGCCCGGGTTGTCGGCACGCATGAAAGTCTCTCCGATCAGGAATCCGTAAATTCCCTGAGACATCATACGCTTGACATCGCCTGCGTGGGCAATGCCGCTTTCCGTGACAATGAGTTTGTCATCAGGGGCCAGGGCGGCCAGACGGAACGTGGTCTCCAGATCGGTATGAAAATCATGCAGATTGCGATTATTGACGCCGATAAGATCAAACCCGGCAGACAGGGCGATATCAAGCTCGGTTTCGTTGTGAACCTCCACCAGCACGTCCAGCTGAAGATCATGCGCACATGCCGCCAGATCGCGCAGCCGCGGAGGGTTCAGCGCCGCCACAATCAACAAAATACAATCGGCACCCATGGCACCCGCCTCGGCGACCTGATAAGGATCAATAATGAAATCCTTGCGGATCACCGGCAACGTGCAGGCTGCTCGCGCCTGCTGCAAATATCCGGTGCTGCCCTGGAAAAACTGCTCGTCTGTCAGCACAGAAAGACATGTGGCACCTGCTTCCGCGTACTGCTGCGCGATAAGCACCGGATCAAAATCCGGCCGGATCAGGCCCTGGCTGGGTGACGCTTTTTTAATCTCGGCGATAACCGCAGCCTGTTGCGCGTCCATACGTTCACGCAATGCCCGGATGAACCCACGGCGGTCAGTCATGCTGGCGACCGCCTGCTTCTCCAGAACAGCGTGACTTGTGCGCTGGCTGTTGCGCTGTATCTCAACCTGTTTATGCGCCAGGATTTTTTCCAGAATAGTGCTGGTATTCACAATGTCATCTCTTGATCAAGCGTTTCCGGGACAGTTGACGATCGCGGCTTCAGTCTGCATTCAGCGCGGACGTGAAGTCAGCCAGAGCCTGCAATTTGTGCAGCGCCTCACCGCTGCGCAATATCGCCTGCGCGCGGGCCACACCCGCCGGCAGATCATCCACCAGATTGGCGGCATAAATCGCCGCCCCTGCATTCAGTGCAACGATATCGCCAGCCGCCTCGTTTTCATAGGTCAAGGCTTGCCGCACCATCGCCAGGCTTTCCTGCGGCGAACTGACTTGCAGCATGGCTATGCCGTCACGCTGTACCATGCCAAAGTCTGCCGGGCTGACGGAGTAGCGCACGATGTGATCATCCCGCAGCTCCCCGATCTGGGTCGCGGCGCAGACGCTGATTTCATCAAGGCCGTCGTCTGACGCCAATACCAGTACGTGGCGCGAACCCAGCTCTTTCAGAACATCCAGTACCGGCTCTATCCAGACCGGATCAAAAACGCCCATGACCTGGTTCGGTGCCGACGCAGGGTTGGTCAACGGCCCCAGCATATTGAATATGGTACGCACACCGATCTCCCGGCGCGCGCCGATCACGTGCTTCATCGCACTGTGATGGCCAGGGGCAAACATGAAGCCGACGCCCAGCTCTTCAATACAGGCCGCCACTTGCTCCGGGCTAATCGCCAGATTGACCCCGGCCGCCTCCAGCAGATCGGCACTGCCGCTTTTGCTGGTGGCGCTGCGGTTACCATGTTTTGCCACTCTGGCGCCGGCACAGGCCGCTACCATCGCTGCCGAGGTTGAAATATTGAAAGTATCAGTGCCGGTGCCCCCGGTACCGCAGGTATCCACCAGATGTGCGTCCGGCGGCACTGCCACCGGCGTCGCCAGTTCGCGCATGACACGCACGGCACCGAGCAATTCGGGCGTTTTAATACCTTTCATCTGCAGGGCGACCAGCACAGCTGCAACCTGCGCGTCGGTGCACTGCCCGGTCATGAGTTCGCGCATCAATACCGCCATTTGCTCGGCACTGAAATCCTGGCGCTGGGTGAGATGGCGGATTGCCTGCTTGATATCCATAAAACACCTGTTTTTGTCTTGTTCCGGTCAGCGCTGTAAAAAATTCTTCAGCAACTGATGGCCATGTTCACTGAGGATGGATTCCGGATGAAATTGCACGCCTTCGAGGTCCAGAGTCTTATGCCGCAGACCCATGATTTCGTCCACGCTGCCATCAGCCAGTTGTGTCCAGGCTGTGACCTCCAGGCAGTCGGGCAGAGTCTTGCTGTCCACTACCAGCGAATGATAGCGGGTCGCCGTGAACGGGCTGGGCAGCGAGCTGAACACACCGGTATTGTTGTGGTAAATCGGCGACAGCTTGCCGTGCATGACCTGCCGCGCCCGGATCACATCGCCACCAAAGGCCTGGCCGATGCTTTGGTGTCCCAGGCAAACGCCCAAAATCGGGATATTGCCAGCGAAGTGTTTGATCACATCAATGGAGATACCGGCCTCGCTGGGCGAGCATGGCCCGGGCGAAATCACGATCTTGGCCGGAGCCAGTGCGTCGATGTCTGCCAGGGTCAAGGTATCGTTGCGATAAACCTGCACATCCGCCCCCAACTCGCCGAGATATTGCACGATGTTGTAGGTAAATGAGTCATAGTTGTCGATCATCAAGATCATATGGCGGCTATCCCCTGAAATGCCCACTACCACACCGTTAGTCGGCGCGGAAGGAGCTGCATTTTCTCCCAAAACCGCGCAGACATAAACCTCTCAATGGCAATATCGTGACTTTACACTGGCCTGGGCTGACGAACCGGATGGAAACCGGTATGCTGAATGTCTCAGTCAGAACCCGCTCAGTAAGGACAAGGAGACCCAATGCCCCGTGTACCCAGTTACGACAAAGTCGCACATCTGCTGACAATATTGATCAAATTTCATGAAAAACTGGCGAATATGTATGGTCGTCTGACCGCCATGATGGACAACCAATACTCCAAACTGCTGGCCGAAGAAATGCAGCGACGGGAACTGCGCCTGGTCGAAACACTGACCTCTTATCAGCAAACAGCGCCCGATCGCATCCTCAACACCATGCTCCAGAAATCCTATCCGGAAGATCCGAACGAGTTCCTGGGCAAGCTTGAAGCGGAACTGAAACCCGAGGCTGCCGCTGGCCTGGACCCCGATGACTTCTACGCGCTGGGCAGTCGTGCCGATGACTACATTGAAGAGTTGTTGTCCGTGCTGCGCGAGGGCACCAATGTGCCGGACGTACGCGACGTGTTTGCAGACCTGCAGGCCGGCGAAAAGAAAGAGCGCATTGCGCTGAGCAAGGCCTACAACTCACTGCGGGAGATGTAGGCCAGCTCGTCGCGGCTGCATCAGATAATAAAACCACCATCAATCACAAAGCTGTCGCCGGTGTGGTAACAACTGGCGTCACTCATCAGATAGGCCGCAATGCCTTCAAAGTCTGCCGGCGTTCCCCAGCGACGCGCCGCAATACGCGGCATGATGGCATTGCGGAATTTCTCGCCTTTATAGGTTTCCGCGGTCATCGCGGTCTCGATATGGCCCGGCAAAACCGAATTGGCGGTAACACCGTAGCGCGCATATTCCACCGCCAGACCTTTCATGATGGACAACACCGCACCTTTGCTGCCCGCATAGGCCTCCCCGCCGACCATGCCCAGTTTGGCACCGATAGACGATGTACCGATTAGTCGCCCTCCGATGTCGCCGGTTTCTGCACGCGCCTTCATGTGGCGCGCTGCAGCGCGCAAGGTTAGAAACAGCCCGTCCAGGTTGACCGACATCACCTGACGCCACTGTGCCAGCGTCAGCTCATCAAAGCGCCCGCCGCCACCGACACCGGCATTGGCGAAACACGCGTCCACGCGTCCAAATTCGGCCAGGGTGTCAGCAAACGCGCGTTCCACCACTGCCTCGTCAACGACATCACAGTTGATTGCATGCACACGCGTTCCGAACGGCTGCAATTGCTCCACCGCTTGCCGATTCTTGTTTTCGTTGCGTCCCCAGATGCAGACGTCACCGCCCTGTCGGGCAATACCCATGGCAAACCCCAGACCGATACCGCCATTGCCGCCGGTGATGAGTGCCACTTTACCGCTGAGATCAAATAAACCCTTATCCATAACCAGCCTGTCATTGTTGTTATACCTATGAGCTGCCATCCTCGCGAAAATACGGAGAATCTGCAAGAAATCGTTCATGTAGACTGTAGGCTGAGGGTGGCTCCGCAACGGAAGCCGGCAAACAGACGGGGTGGAAAAACCGACCGCCTTGCGCCATAGTAGAGGGATACCACAGGTGTACGAATGCCTGAACCCTTGAGATGTAAACGGAGGCTTATAGTGACTGACAAACCATTTCTGACCGATGTTAAAACCCTGCGCGAACGTGCGCGCAAACATATAGAGGATGGCGCTGTGACCGAAGGCTACAGGGCCAACAGGGAGAACGTCATCAAGATCCTCAATGAGGCGCTGGCCACCGAGATCGTCTGTACGCTGCGCTACAAGAGCCATTATTTTCGTGCCGACGGCATCAATGCCAACGTGGCGGCTGCGGAATTTCTGGAGCATGCCAATCAGGAGCAGCAGCATGCCGACTGGCTGGCCGAGCGCATAGTGCAACTTGGCGGCAAACCGAATTTTTCACCCGAGGGGCTGTTGAGCCGCTCCCATGCAGAATTCATCGAAGGCGACACTCTCAGAGAAATGATCAAAGAGGATCTGATCGCGGAACGTATTGCCATTGATAGCTACCGGGAAGTCATCGTCTACCTGGGAGACCAGGACCCCACGTCACGACGCATCCTGGAAGATATCCTGGCGCAGGAAGAAGAACATGCCGATGACATGGCCGGACTGCTGCAGGACCTGCCAGCAGACGCATAGTGCGCTGAAACTCTGATGCCGCTGCGGCGGTGAAACTGAGACAATAACGTGGATCCTGTCAAAGAAACCATCAACACGTTCGACAAGTACGCTGTTGAATACGAAAGCAGGTACATGAACCACGCGCCTTACGTGGAGACCTACAGGCTATTGTCTGAACTGCTGAGCGCTGACGCTGTGATTCTGGATGCAGCCTGTGGTCCCGGCAACATTGCCAGTTTCCTGTTGCAGGGGTTTCCCGATCGGAAGCTTCACGGCATTGATTTGTCCGCAAAGATGGTGGCCCGCGCCCGGCTGAACAACCCCGCAGCCACCTTTGACGTGATGGACTGCAGGAAGATCTCTACGCTGCACCAACACTATGACGCAATAGTCGCCGGCTTTTGTTTCCCCTACCTGAGCCGGAGAGAAGTCAGGGCCTTCATCTCTGACGCACGAAACAGACTGAATGCTGACGGGGTTTTTTATATCAGCTTCATGGCGGGTGACTATACTGCATCGGGACTGCAAACCCGGAATGACGTAGACTGGGTCTGCACCTATTATCATGACCCGGAACTTGTCATCGAAACTCTCGAAGCAACCGGATTCGAGGTGATTGATCTGGATCGCAAAACCGTCAGTAACGACGGCGAGCCCGATACAATCGATATTTTCATTTACGCAAGAATGCGCTGAACGCACCCGGGAGACGCCATGGATATTCAGGGAATCACAGACAACCGGGTCACCGTCAACGTGCACGGGGGCATTGCCGATGTACGTCTGAACCGGGCGGACAAGCGCAATGCGCTGGACGATGCACTGTTCACATCACTCGCTGCCGCCGGGGAAGCACTCAAGACTTTGCCGGGCCTACGCGCGGTGGTGCTGTCCGGCGCCGGCGAATCCTTTTGTGCGGGGCTGGACTTCGGATCGTTCAAAGGCATGTCACAGCGGGATGGCAAAACCTCCACTATCGGCACCATGGTCGGCGACGATGCCATCACTCACCTGGCTCAACAGGTGTGCTGGGTCTGGCAGGAAATTCCGGTGCCGGTGATTGCCGCCCTGCAGGGCCACGCACTGGGCGGCGGCATGCAGATAGCGCTATGTGCTGACATTCGAATTGCCCACCCCGATACGCAGTTGTCCGTGCGCGAAGTTTTCTGGGGCCTGATTCCGGACATGACCGGCACCCTGATGCTGTCGCACCTGGTTCGGCCGGACGTTGCGCGAAAGCTGGTTTACACTGCAAAAATTCTGAAAGCAGACGAGGGTCACGCATTGGGGCTGGTTACCCAATTATCCGAAGATCCACTGGTGGCGGCGCAAACCCTGGCCACCGAGATTGCCAGCCGCAGCCCTGACGCTGTGCGCGCCGCCAAACGACTGCTGACGCGTAAACTCAGGGCTGAGGCTGCCGAACAATTCGCCGCCGAGCGCGAGGAAATCCACCAACTGATCGGCTCCGCTAATCAGAATGAAGCGGTCATGGCCTATTTTGAGAAGCGCTCGCCGGAGTTCCGGGATGACTGATGCGCTGCTAACCGAAACCACATTTAAACAATCATGAAGCCTGGCCAAACAATCGTCATTGGTTTGCACAACCCCAAAAGTCCTGAAAATGTCGGCTCAATCATGCGTGCCGCCGGCTGTTATCAGGCCAGTGCGGTGCGCTACACGGGCGAACGCTTTTCGCGCGCAGTGAAGTATCAGACCGATACCAAAAATGTCACGTCAAAAATACCGTTGATCCATGTCACGGACTTGCTGGCTGACCTGACCGGCGATACACAGCTGGTCTGTGTCGAATTTGCCGAGGGGGCCACCCTGTTGCCGCAGTTTCGACACCCTGAACAAGCCATCTACCTATTTGGCCCCGAAGATGGATCATTACCGCAGGCGATCATAGACGCCGCCGACCATGTTGTCTTTGTGCCAACTATCGGCTGCATGAATCTGGCGGCATCCGTCAACGTGGTACTGTATGACCGGCTGTGCAAATCAACGCAGGACATCAACAGCGAAGAGGCGATCAAGCGCAGCCGCGACAATAACAACCGACTGGTCGTTAATAAGTAACGAACCGGCGGTTATGCTGTTCCCGCTTTTAATTGGCTGGTGCCAGGCATACGCTTGAACCAGTACCATTCCAGCCAGGCAAAATCCGCCACCAACAGCGCCGAACCGCCCAGCAACAGATGCCCCCAAAGCGTCAGGTGACTGGCGAACGCAACCATGACGACGGGCACACCAACCACCCACACCATGTCCAGGGCAAACACCCAGGCGACCCCGGTGCGTGCGTCGGGCAGCCCCCGGTATATCCAGTAGACCCACACCGCAAACAGCACAAGTCCGGCGCCGACCAGTTGGCAAAGCCAGGCTGGCACATCACCCATGATGCCAGCCATGGTCGCAGGCAATACGATCAACACAGTACCGGCGATGGCGGAACAGATGACGTTAACAAGCAAGGTTGTAGTTAATCCCGGAATTTTCATGACAGAGCTCCTGCATAGATTATTGAGTCGATGCCAACCCGACCGGGTCAGCTCAGGATGCATCATCTAACCCATAGTTATGTGACTCAATTACCTCGGAAGTAATGGTTTTGCTGCCACAATTGCGCAAGAATCAGCGTTTTCGTTGAGAAGGAACAGCATCCATGCCAGCAACCGGTCACGTTCTTACGGAAATAAGGCGCGCCAGACGCCTGTCGCAACTTGACCTTGGCCTGCAGGCCGAGGTCTCGGCGCGCCACATCAGTTTTATTGAAACCGGCCGTGCCCAGCCCAGCCGGGATATGTTGCTCAGATTATCAGAGGTAATGGGGCTGAGCCATCGCGACTGCAACCGGCTGATGAACGCCTTTGGTTATTCCCCCGTGTTTTCCGATATGTCGTTGGATGACAGTGCCATGCTGCCGGTGCGCGAAGCCTTGCAAATCATGCTGGATAAACACAACCCCTACCCGGCAGCTGTGCTCGACATTGAATGGAATCTGCTTATGAGCAACCAGGCCATGCAGGACATGATGCTTGCCTTGATGCCTAAGGAACGCCTGCTTCAATCAGAGAATATGCTGGTGCTTCTGTTTCATCATCAGGGGCTACGGCCCTACCTGACCAACTGGGATACCGTGGCCTCTTTGCTATTGCGCCGCCTGCGTCTGCAACTGAGCACCCAGCCTACTGCCGGTCTGGCGAAACTGATGGACAGACTGCTCAGCATGGATCCGCCGCGGGACTGGCAGACACCGTCACCTGATTCATGGGAGGGCCCGATGCTGACATCTCACCTACAGATACATGGCCAGTCGCTGAACGTGTTCTCCACCCTGAGCAGTTTTGGCACCGCATTGGATGCCGGTCTTCAGGAACTGATGATCGAAAGCTATTTCCCGGCCGACGAAGCCACGCGGCGTTTCTTCGAAGGTACGGCCATCGGTTGAGCCGCAGGCAGCAGCAGGGCGCTGCATCCCGGTCAGCATTACTGAGGTCACAACAAGTCGAGGTTTGTAACTCAGCGGAACGTTACAGTTATTTACCGTCATAATCCCTGACCACATCGTGCCTGGTGTTTGTCCTAAACCGGAGCGCTGCAACTGGCGCCAAACCTGTAACAACTGAAACAGCGGTGATGTCGCAGCATGATGCGCGTTTCCATACTTTCCGCCAGGGTGGCCCCCAGGTCATAGTCCGGATCGTCATCCACCAGTGTGCAAGCATAAACCCGCACGCCCCGCTCTGTGTTGATCAGCATTCGGGTATGTGTACACATAAAATGCTCCCGGCTCTGCGTAGTCGGGTATTTCTCCATGCAGTTCTCTGTCACTTCCGGACTGCCGTCCTCAGTGCCCGGCACCCCAAAGTCGGGAAAGGCAGTGAAGGCGACCGCTTGCGGAATACCGTGCTGGCGAAAAACCTCCCGGTATTGCGTCTCAATTGCTTCACTGTCTTCATCGGCCTCCATCTGCCGCGCCACCGACACCCTGAAGCCCTGCTCATGCAACCAGCGGATACCCTGCAAGGACTCGGCAAAGCTGCCTTCGCCCCGCCCCGCATCATGGCGCGCCACGTCGGGGTAATCCAGACTGATGCGGAAACTGACCGGAAACGGATTATCCAGCAACGGTAAAATCTGATGACCACGCTGCATCAAAACCCGCGTGCCATTGGTCAACACAAAACATGGTTTGTGTCGGCTGGCGTAATCCAGAATATTGACAAAGTCGCGGATGACAAAAGGCTCACCGCCGGTAAAAGAAAATTGTTCGACTCCCATGTCTACCGCTTCATGGATAAAGGGTTTGAGTTCGTCAAGTGTCATCGCCGGAATACGTGTGTCACCCGGCTTCGAACCCTCCAGGCAAAACGGACAGGACAGATTGCAGGCGGTGCCGGTATGAATCCACAATTCCCTGAGCTGATGGGCATCAATAAAACCGCGCGGGTCCCCGGCCCGGGTGTGGGTCCAGCTGTCCTCATAGCGCGGTGAAACAATATTCACCACCGGAATTGTTGAGCGCGCTGTTGGCGTCGGCTCAGAGGTCGTACTAGTCATAATCTTTCTCTTCCTGGTCACGTGTTTCATCTATCGTCAGGTCACGGATTGGTTTTGCGCCGGCCCGTTTGCGCTGCAAGGCATCGCTGAAGGCGGCGGCCAAAACACCCGTTGGCATGGCAATCAGGCCAATGCCGGCTATAGCCGTGACACCAGCACAGATTTTCCCCAACGCCGTGATTGGCGTCACGTCTCCGTAGCCAACCGTGGTCAGCGTCGCCACACTCCACCACAGTGCCCTGGGAATGCTGCCAAATGTTTCCGGCTGGGCGTCTGCTTCTACCAGGTACAGCACCGATGATGAGCCCACCAACAGAAACATAGCCGCCAGCAAACTCAGCATCAATTCGTAACGCCGCTCACCCACTGCTGAAAGCACGGCGTCTATGGCATCGCTGAAGCGCCCCAGTCTGGCCAGTCGCAGTAGCCTGAGCAGGCGCATCAAGCGCAGCACAAACGCATCACTGACGCCCAGAGTCACCAGGAACGGAATCAATGCCAACAGATCTACCAGAGCCCAAAAACTGACAATATATTTCAGTCGGCCGACAAATCCGCGATATTGAGGGTCTTCACCGGACGCATAGACACGGGCGATGTATTCGACCAAAAAGAAAACAAACAGAATCAGCTCAATGGCAAAAAATATATCGGCAAACCGGTCACGCAGAGTCACTTCGGTGTCGAGCACCGCGACGCTGGCGGCAATCAGCACCAGAAAACAGACCAGCCTGTTAACCGGTGACATGCCGTCACCTTCCCAGGCCCCGGCATAGAGCTGACGATACAGCCGTTGTCTCAGCGTGCTTCTGACCTCACTACCAGCCATCGTCAGCCTCCCAGCCAGCCTATAGAATGGCAGCTCATAAAATGGCCATCAGAATCATCACGCTCATTACCAGCAACATAAGCAGTCCGGCGAAGAACGCCAGTGCCCGCCAGGGCTGCAGGGCGTTGATATGACACCAGGTATGAACGATCCGCGCGCCGGTGAAGATCATGAATAGCCAGGGCCCGACAAGCGGGGATGCGTCCACGACGATGTAAACCCACCCCAGTGCCCAGAACGCCGGAATATTTTCCAGATCATTGAGCCACGCTCGCGCTGCGCGCTGTACTTGCGGGAGCTCATCGGCCGCCGGCGCCACACCAACCGCCCGGGCATCCTCCGGCGCCTTGTAGGATTTGAATTTGAACCGTTGCTGGCCCTGAAAAACCGAGATCGCCACCATTTTCAGAAACAACATGACCGTTGCCAACGCATACCAGAAAATAACAGTGTCCATATTGATTATCCGCGCTAATTGTTGCAAAGTGATTTTGACGTCGGGCATTGCGGCCAAACTGTTGATCCAACACAAGATAGCAGATTAGGCTGGCATTTTGTTGCCCGGTTTGCCGGTCGCTCTTTCCCTGCCCGCCCGATGATCCTTGATGGGCCCGATAGCGTACAACACTCAACTAATCAGGCCCCCGGAGGATTGTGTTATTTCATCATCACGCATCAACATCGTCTGGTTTCGTCAGGACCTTCGTCTGGCCGACAACCCGGCGCTATATGAAGCCTGCAACAATGGCGCCGTCATTCCTGTATATATTCTTGATGACAAGCATAGTGGCGAGTGGGCCATGGGCGGCGCCAGTCGCTGGTGGCTACACCACTCCCTGAGCGCTCTGTCTGCTTCCCTGAATGGCAATCTGCTGATACTGCAGGGGGATCCCCTGACGTTGATACCCCGGCTGGTGCAAACGGTGCAGGCTGACGATGTGTACTGGAACCGTTGCTATGAACCCTGGCGCATCAAGCGCGACAGTCAGCTCAAGAAACAACTCAATGACAACGGCACCGTTGTCTACAGCAGCAATGGATCGCTGCTGTGGGAGCCGTGGCGTATTCTCAAGGACGACGGCACACCCTATCGGGTGTTCACACCCTTTTATCGCCGGGGCTGCCTGAAAGCGCAGCCGCCGGGGACGCCGCTGTCGGTGCCACGTCAACTCAAGAAGACGGTTGTCGATGCCACCGCCAAACAGGGAGCCTCCTGGCTCAAAAACTGCCTGGGCCAGGCCGGCATCGACAAACTGGGCCTGCTACCCTCGATCCCCTGGGACAAAACCATGGCAGCCAGCTGGCAGATCGGCGAAAAGGCCGCCTGGCAGAGGCTGCAAAACTTCCTCGACACCGGCTTGCAAGGTTATCAGGAAGGACGCAATTTCCCGGCCCGGGCCAAGGTGTCTCGCCTCTCCCCTTACCTGCATTTTGGCGAGATCTCGCCGCGCCAGGTATGGCACGAAGCACAATCGGCAGGCACCGCCGGTGGCCTGGAGAACGATCTGGATACTTTTCTGTCAGAGATCGGCTGGCGTGAATTCTCCTACTCCCTGCTCTATCACAACCCAGACCTGCCTCACAACGCCATCCAGAAACGCTTCAATAATTTCCCCTGGCAAAAAAATGCGGACCGGCTGCGCGCCTGGCAACAGGGCAACACCGGTATGCCCTTGGTGGATGCGGGCATGCGCGAGTTGTGGCAGACGGGTTACATGCACAATCGGGTGCGTATGGTGGTGGGCTCGTATCTGGTCAAAAATCTGCTGCTACATTGGCATGACGGTGAGGCCTGGTTCTGGGATTGCCTGGTGGACGCTGACTTGTCCAGCAACAGCGCCAGCTGGCAATGGATAGCAGGCTGCGGCGCAGACGCTTCGCCTTACTTCAGGGTATTCAACCCGGTGCTGCAAAGTCGGAAATTCGACAAGGAAGGGGATTACTTGCGGAAATATGTGCCCGAACTGGCCTCACTGCCCGACAAACATATCCATGCGCCGTTTGACGCCCCCGCAGATGTATTACGCAGTGCCGGCGTTCGTCTGGATGAAAACTACCCCAGCCCGGTGGTAGACCTGAAGGCCTCACGCGAAGCTGCCCTGGCAGCGTTCAAGTCACTGTCCTGAACCTCCTGCCGGCAAAACCGGTTACAGCAAACCCAGGTTGATCGCGCGCAAGACGGCCTGGGTGCGGTCACGCACGCCCAGCTTTTCCAGAATGGAAGACACCTGATTCTTGATGGTGCCTTCTGATTTGTGGATGGTATTGGAAATCTCACGATTGCTGAACCCTCCCGCCATCAAGCGCAATACTTCGATTTCCTTGTCGCTGAGTGTCTCCGGTGCGATGGTGTCGTCAAACCGCGGCTCCATGGTGGACAGGCCTTTCAGGATTCTTTCCGTCAGCGCCGGCTGCATAAGGGTGCCTCCGGCATGCACGGTCTCGATAGCACCTACCAGACTGTCCAGCGACACATCCTTCAGCAGGTAGCCCCTGGCACCTGCCGCGATGCCCTCCATGACCAACTGACTGTCATCAAAAGTGGTCAGGATGATGCTGGGCACCATGCAACCGGTATCACGCATGGCATGCAGCGCATCAATGCCGGTCATTTTGGGCATGCGAATATCGATAAGCAGAACGTCAGGTTTGAATCGGCTGATACCGTCCACCACCTGACTACCATCTTCCACCTGACCCACAACGTCGATAGCACTGCTAAGTTCCAGCAGGCTGCAAATGCCAAGACGCACCAGGTTCTGGTCTTCCGCCAACATGACACGTATTTTCATTCCGGGCTCCGGCAGCGGCCCACCCGCCACTGACTAAATAACAGTCTTGCCACAGTATGACACAAGGATAAATTCGACCACCAGGGAACCTCAGAATAAGTATAAGGTGACTCTGGCATTCAGAGGTTCCCTAGGTCAGAAGTCATGCCCCTCAAGATGTCTTTTGGCACTGTTGCGGCACAGTTATCCGGCGCAATATCAGGTCTGTGAAAACTCAAAAATAACCTGAAGAGGCCCGACACATGTATTGGTTACACCAATCCGCTCTGTATCTGCACATCGTTGTTGGCGTCATCGCGCTGATCATGTTCTGGATTCCTGTGGTCAGCAAAAAAGGCGCTCGCAATCACAAACGTTTCGGTCGGATATTTGCCATTGTCATGTACACGGTTGGCTGGTCCGGCGTGCTAATGGCCTCATTCGATTTATGGCGCCCTCTGGTCACACATCCGGTCGCCCAGTCCACCACAGCAGAGGCACAGACTGCCATCAGCGCCGGCATTCGCGCCTCGGCTACATTTCTGCTCTCGCTCAGCATACTCGTGCTGGCGACCACCCGACACGGCTGGTTGGTGATACGGCACAAAGACGACCGCCGCGCTCTGCGCAGACCGGCCCATGTCGCCTTGTGTCTGGCGCTATTGGGCGCGGGCCTGACATTGCTGGTGATTGGCGGTAGCAGTGGCAATATACTAATGCTGATTTTTGGCGCACTGGAAACCTGGCTGGCCATTGGATTTTTGCGTTACAGCTTCAAGGCCGAACTGGCTCACCCCAGGGAGTGGTGGGTAGAGCACCTGGGCTCCCTTATCGGGTCTGGCATTGGCGTGTATACCGCGTTTTTTGTTTTTGGCGCTGCCAGGCTGCTGCAGCCTTTACTGGAAAGTGGCAGCTTTGCCGGTCTGGGTGTGGTGTTTTGGGTCGCGCCAGGTGCCATTGGCGGCATAGCCATAGCCAGACTGAGCCGCAAGTACCGCCGTCGGTTTTCGGCCGAACCAGGCTGAGCTCAGGTGACCTTGTGCCTGACCGCGTAAACCGGATCGCGCCAAACGTCATCCAGCATTATTTGATTAAGTACCTCGACACTACGACCGATATCAACGAAACGCAAATACAGGGGGCTGAACCCGACACGAAGAATGTCCGGCGCCCGAAAATCCGCGATCACGCCATGGGCAATCAAGGCCTGACAAATAGCAAAGGCATGCGGATGCCGATATGCCAACTGGGCGCCACGCAGCGTTTCATCCGCGGGTGAAATCAGTACCAGAGCGGACAACGCCGACGCCTGCTCGACGCCCTGCTTAAACACGCTGGCCAACGCCAGCGACTTCCGCCGTAGCTGCGCAACGTCGACACCGGCAAACGCATCCAGCGCCGCATCCAGAATACTCAGAGAGACGACAGGGGGCGTGCCACTGAGAAATCCGGCAACACCCGGCGCCGCCCGGTAGTCATTGTCAAATTCAAAAGGCGCCTGATGCCCCATCCAGCCAGTCAATGGTTGTCTGACTTGCGACTGATGCCGCTCGGCAACGTAAAGAAATGCAGGAGCACCCGGGCCACCGTTGAGATACTTGTAACCACAGCCAACGGCAAAATCGACCTTGCACGCATCCAGCGCAACCGGCACTACGCCGGCGCTGTGCGCCAGATCCCAGATGACCAGGATGCCCCTGGCATGCGCCTGGGCCGTCAGCGCTTTCATGTCATACAAAGCGCCACTGCGAAAATTCACATGTGACAATACCAGCACGGCTACATCACCTGTCATAGCCGCCTCTATGCCGTCATCTGCGACCAGACGCAGGGAACATTTGTCAGCGCCCAACAGACTGCCCAGCCCCTGCACCATGTAAAGATCGGTCGGGAAATTGCCCTGTTGCGACACCACCACATGCCGCCCCGGCCGCATCATCAAGGCGGCACTGAGGAGTTTAAACAGGTTGACCGAAATCGAATCACAACAGATGGTCTGGCCCGGCGCAGCGCCAATAAGTCGGGCAATTTTTTCACCCGCGCTGAGCGGAAGATCGATCCACTGATGCAGGTTCCAGCTCTTGATCAGATCCTGACCCCATTGCTGCTCGACGACCTCGCGAGCGCGCTGTTTTGCCGACACCGGCAAACAGCCCAACGAATTGCCATCCAGATAGACCTGGCTGGCTGGCAGCTCGAAGTCTGAAAATTTGCCCGCCAGAGGATCCTGTCGATCCATCTGTACCAAAGTGTCGCGAATGTTGCTAGCGCTCATAGTACGTACCCGGACCCTGACTCATTGCGCCAATACGCTTTGCAATGTTGACAACAGCACCCTGAAGCTGCGCGTGCCGGGATGCACCCAATCAAAATGACCACCACCTGCAACAAAAAGAGTACGGGCACCGACCATCAATCCCTGGTTCACGGGGACCAGAATATCGGAGCTGCCGTGAAGCAGCACCGTCGTCGGATGTGCCAGATGCTCGCGGGGATTCGCTTCGCGATACGCGTCCGGCCGTTCTTGCGGCGTCCCTCCCATGAAGCGGGGCGTTGCTATCTGACAGCTGTTGCTGCCAGTGGCGTAGGCCTTGATATCGCTAATGGCTGCCAGACCCAGGACCGCTGTCGCAGCAGGGCTATCGCGACCGGCGAGCAGCGCAAGATGGCCTCCGGCTGAGTGTCCGGCAATAACAAACCTGTCGGTATCCAGCGCAAAGCGGTCCAGCGTTTTTATATGCGCGATACCGGACATAACATCGTCGAAGGTGCCCGGCCAACCGCCGCCGGCATCGCCGGTGCGGCGGTATTCCAGAGACCAGACTGCATAACCTGAGTCCGCCAACGCTGTGCTCAACGCATACGTGTGGGCAATATTATAGGCATTGAGCCAGCAGCCACCATGAATCAACACCACTACTGGCGGCCTGGTGTCGCCCTCAGTCTCATCGGTTGCGAGAGCAGGCAGCCACAACAGACCAAACTGCAGTGCGTCGTCACCATAGGCAATACGGGCATCGGGCTCACGATAACGCAAGGACTCTACTGCGCTATAGGCGACATTACCGTTAACCGGTTCATAAACCAGTTCTTCGGCCACAATACAGGCTGGCACGGTCGATAACATCAAAGCAGCGGCAACAATACATAGCCCGGGCCTGATCAGCTGCAAAAAGGTGCTCTTGGACATAAACGAAACTCGTTAGTGGACGATAACCGATATACGGTCGGGTATTATACTGACATCATCATTGGATACCACGAACGACGCTGTTTTGGTACTTGAATTTCGGACGCGGCCAAGACACTATACTGCCTTATAAAAAAATGAATTACCCGAATTTGAATGTCGGGATAAAAAACACGGGGATCAAATGGATCAACAGGAAGCAGTTGACTCGATTGCCAAAGACCAGAGGCTGCGCCTGAAGCGCATGACCTGGGGGTTTGGCTCACAGGTCAGTACCTGGCTGGTTATCGCCGGACTCTATCTGTTTGGCATGATTCCAGGGCTGCCGATAGCGATCTATTTCCTGCTTATCCTGGCGGCGAACCTCGTTTTTGTCGCGCTGATCCAATCCAATATCAATCTGCGCTTTAAGGACCCCAGCCTGACCGCAGCGCAAATTATCACACCGATCTGGCCGGCTGTTTTTGTTATGTTCTTTGTTGCCGACCCGCAAGCGCGAACAGCCTTTCTGTTGGCCGCCACCAGTGGCATGATGTTTGGTTCATTTGTACTGACGCGCCGCGGCATGTTATCCGTTGGGGCTTTCATTCTGACCAGCTATCTGGCTCTGCTGACAGCTCTGCACCTGTTTGCTCCCGAGCGCATGGACTGGCGCGTAGAGCTCATTATCGTGTTCACTTATGCCTCGGTGTTACTCACCGTAGCCTATCTGGGTAGCTACATAGCCAGCATTCGCCTCAAATTGAAGGAAAAGAATCGTGAACTGGCGGAGCTGGCCGCTTGTGATCCGCTCACACAACTGCCAAACCGTCGCTCGCTGATGAGCCAGCTGACACAGGAGGTTGCCCGGGTTGAACGGCGTTCGGCAGATGAGCATGAGCTGTGTGTCAGCATGCTCGACGTTGATCATTTTAAACGTATCAACGACACCTGGGGCCACGATGCCGGCGATGCCATTTTGTGTCGCATCAGCAATGAGTTACGTAAAATCATGCGGCAGGGAGATTTTCTGGGCCGGTTTGGCGGTGAGGAATTTATTGTCATACTGCCAGAGTCCACGCTGGAGGCGGCGCAGCGCACGGCTGAAAGAATCCAGGACTGTGTTGCCAGCCTGGCATTCCCCGAACTGCCCGATGGCGAACGCATCACCGTGTCCCAGGGGCTGGCGATTTACCAGCCCGGCGAACGCATTGAGACCACGCTGAAACGCGCCGATGAGGCACTGTACATCGCCAAGGAAAACGGCCGCAACCAGATTATTGTCAGTGACATTCCGGAGCGGACTTAAAGGATTTAAACAGCCGTGAGCGAGGTTAAACAGCCCTGAGCGAGGTGAAGCAGCCCTGAGCGAGGTGAAGCAGCCCTGAGCGAGGTTAAACAGCCTTCAGCGGAATGAGATTATCATCTACCGCAAGCTCGGGCAGCGCCGGCAACGGAATACCCAGATTGTTCTTCTCGAATACCCGGTCAGCCCGATAGCTGGAACGCACCAGCGGGCCGGCAGCCACTTCCATAAAACCCTTCGCCAGCCCCAGCTCCCGATACCGGTTAAATTCTTCCGGACTGACAAACCGCTCCACCTTCAGGTGATTCCGCGTCGGCTGCAGGTACTGCCCCAGAGTCAGAATATCCACCCCTATGGCACGCAAATCATCCATGGTCTGCAAAATTTCTTCTTCGGTTTCACCCAGCCCCAACATCAGACTGGTTTTGGTGAGCACGTTGGGACGGTGCTGCTTGGCAAAGGCCAACACATCCAGCGTTTTCTGGTAACCCGCGCGCGGGTCGCGTACCGGATGAGTCAGTCGCCTGACGGTTTCCACGTTCTGGGCAAACACTTCCAACCCCGACTCCACGACACGGGCCACTGCCTCCGTGTCGCCACTGAAGTCAGGCGTCAGCGCCTCAACCGTCACCTGCGGGGTGCGCGCCTTGATGGCTGCCACGCAGGCCGCGTAATGCGCCGCGCCGCCATCGTCCAGATCATCCCGGTCCACCGAGGTCAGCACGATATACCGCAGCCCCATCAGCTCAACTGATTTGGCCACATGCTCAGGCTCGTCCACATCCAGCCAGCCGCCGGGGTTGCCGGTATCCACTGCGCAAAACTTGCAGGCGCGTGTGCACACCGAGCCCATGACCATGATGGTGGCAGTCCCGTTATTCCAGCACTCGCCAATATTCGGGCAATGCGACTCTTCACAAACGGTACTCAGACGGTTCTCACGCACGTTGGCCTTCACTGCTTCAAAACGCTCACCACCCGGCATGCGTGCGCGCAGCCACTTGGGCTTGCGCGTCACGGGCACAGCCTGCTCCACGGCACCGGACGATTT
Organism: Pseudohongiella sp.; assembly: GCF_011050365.1. GTDB lineage: Bacteria > Pseudomonadota > Gammaproteobacteria > Pseudomonadales > Pseudohongiellaceae > Pseudohongiella. The sequence goes on along the minus strand of NZ_DRFV01000016.1, from coordinate 88,976 downwards.
CTTCACGCCATCCTTGATCGCGGTGAAGCCCTGCTCGCTGCGGAATTTGCTGCCACTGGGAATGGAAGGCGGGCGTTGCTGCTGACTCATCTGAACCTGATCCTGTGATCAAAAAACCAATTCGGCCATGATACCGCATTTACGGCCCCACCATAAGGGCACTGCCGTGGGGGTGCGGGTCTCGGGTGGTGGCGAATGTCGCGTCGCCGGTGGTGGGGGTGCAGCTTGAGGAGACGCCCGTGAACCCATCCATGGGGGGCTCGGATGCGACCGTCCAAGGGTCGCATACGCTCCACAAGCTGCACCCCACCCCGACGACTCGGCAGTGTGAACCCGAACTAGATAAACCACCGGCCTAAAACACGATAACTGGATGAATCGGGATGGAGCGGGATGATACCGGACGAAGGATATCGAAATCCAGTTGCACTGGGTGAAACTAGTTCCAGCAGGTATGAAAGCGAATTATTTTACTTAGGAGGCCGGCGACGCTGGGTTTCTAGGCGCTCCCTTACTTGCCAAATTACAGATAATCACCGTGATCACGAATACCTGGAAAATGTTGTTTGCAAAAGAGCCCAACAAAACCTTTATTCCCCAAGGCTCCGACAGCGAGGAAAGGGCTACCAATGATAGTCCAGCGGTGACCACCAGACATACCAAAGTCAGGTAATAGATAAAAAAGAACACTTCCAAATTGCCAGCATTCCTGTACCGCTGATACGACTTGCTGCCTGATACCGAAAACAAGATCGTAATCACGGCAGCCAGAAAGCCGAGCATTGTGAAGGAGAAGCCTGCAATAATGCCTGCTATGGAGTTGGATTCTGCACTCAGCCCCAATGCAATATTAGGCCAAATTGTCGTCAGGCACCTGTAACCTAGCCACAGCAGCGGCCCAGGCAGGAGCATGAAAATAAGCATTAATAGCTTGAGGCGTAGCTTGTTGGGTGTTGGCATCATTCACATGCTCATTGACTTTTTCTTGAAGCAGTTGGTTGGTTTGGACTGCTAGCCTAATATTCTCCGATACTTCTTGATCAGAGCCCTTTTTTACCATGTCGGAGATCGCTCCTTTCCCCGTGATAAATATGTCACTCAGATGATCGGCCGCATTTTCTTTCGCTCGAACCATAAATCGTTCAACCCCGTCAGCGGGCAGATTCTCGATAACTTTACGGATAGCAGGGTCAATACTCTTTCGTGATTGGGGCTTGAACGTAATCTCTATACTGCCAACATTAGTGAAATCCTGTACATCACCACCAAACAGATCTCGGAGTTCCCTAAATATAGTGTTCGCGTTGTTGATCTCTATCATTGCTTTGCCATGTATCGGCATCTGGACCACGTCGGCTGCAGTCGCTTCATGGAGTAATGGTCTCATGATGAACTTGTAATCGGCCAGGCCTAGAGAATCGAAAATATCGTTAATAAACTTGCCGAATGAAACAGCCTTGGGGGCAAGCACGGTCGATGCAAAACCGAGATAGCCGTCCCCAACTACCAAATACGACGCGAACCCCAGTTTTTCATGCTCTTCGAGCAAATCGAAGATACCGGTGACCGTGAGATCGGTCTCTTTGATTTTTTTGATAATCTCTTGGGATTTTGACATCAGATACAGATATACGTTCTGACGGATTCTGATTAGGTAGAGGCTTTCACCTCCATAGTGGAATCGGCTCTTAAATTCAGGGGCATCCAGCTCGTAAAAAGCGCTGAGGAGTGGGTTGATGTCGAAAACGAACTGCTCTTCGTCGGAGTGTCTCTCTACCAGGTACCCGTAATAGTTCAGCTTCACCCACTGCCTCCGTTATTCTTATGATTGGCAATGCCTGCAGATATAACCGGGCAAGTCCCAGCTCTGCAGGTCATCAAGGTCAAACGCAATTATGAAATATTGTTGTCAAGAATGAAACTAATATTGGCCAACCTACCCATTTGGGTAATAGCGAAGTCCAGTCAAGCGTGACTGATATCCGGAAATGCGTAGCTCATGCTGCCGGCACAGAGGCAGGCTCAAGCTCGTCTCTGTGCCCTACTTCCGGATAATCCAATAGGTAGATCAGCCACTTATGGTCATCTGGCTGGCTAGGCGTTGGCCTCTGCGGCTCTTGCGCCAGCGACAAGTTCTTTATGTAGCAGCTCCACAAGAAACACCTCAACGCCGAAATTGTCAGTGAGGTCACGGTTTCCGGCATTCCAGCCAACAGTGCCTCCTTGAGAGTCGATATAGAATTCATCGACATCGACACCTACTTCATCTTCAGTGGCCTGGACGGATTTCTTCATCACAGTCACTTTACCGACAAGGCTATATCCATCTGAGACGGCCTTAACAACGCTGGTAAACTGAAAATAGTAGTGCCAGGACAAGAATTGAAACCTAAACTCGTCGCGTTCCGGCTGCGGGGTGACTTCGGCAGCGCTGAAAGCACAAGCGTGACCCTGTGAAATCTTGCTCTTACCACTTTGGATCACTTTTAAGATTGTATCGGGAATGGTTAGAAACACCATTCTGAGTCCGGCGTAGCTGTCCTGCCAGCGACTTAGATCTTCGTCCATATCGTGGATATTTCGTGCCATCGTCTCTCTCCAAACTGTGGTATGTGGTCTGCACTACATACCAATTGGACCGTAAAGTAAAGTTCAGAAAAAAGTGCACACAGCTGCTATAAAACTTAGAGAAAGCGCAAAATTCGCCAGCAGGAAGCACGCTGTAGCATTGACCCGGCTCCGGCCGGGTATTTTTTGACCTAAATTTTCTAAGTTCGTCAGCGACCTTTTTAAACGGGTGCTATCATCATTTCACTTCCTTAACGCTAGCCAGCTCACAGAGGTAATTTGATGATCACGATAAGTACAGAACGAGGGTTTGTAGAAGTAGAGTCGTGGGACGAAATTGAGTCCTTACCAGGCTTTACTGACAATCTGAATGCAACAGATAACGCTCTGGAGGCCATAATTGGTAGGTATGTCTTTGCAAGTAAGCAGCATTGCGGCCTATCCCATTGCCATACGCCACACAACAAAGGTTACGTCGTATCGACTCAGACGGGACTTGTGACAAACATTGGCACTGTCTGTGGGAAAATCAATTTCGGTGTGGAGTTCGACCAGCTTACCAAGGTGTTTGAAAGGGATAGGACTGCTCAACTCAACAGGGAGATTGTTGGATCATTCCTCTCGCAAGAAGAGCGCCATAGCGAGTCGCTAGACAAAGTTCTAAATGAGGGAGGATCAGCGGTCTATCGCAATGTACAGGCGCTGATCACGCCGAGCAAAGGGTGCCCAAATGCTGTGGCGAAATTGTTGTCCAAAATGGTACGTGATCAGAGGCACGAGCTCATTCGTGTCAGACAGGCAACCATGGAAGAAAGAGATACGGCCTCGGTGATGGGAGCTGGAAAAGCAAGCGAAGAGCATATTGTCGAAGAGGTTGTTGGGGCCCTCTCCGGTATTGAAATTCTATACTCAAAGAACGATCTGCGGGACCTGCTCGTGCTCGACCTTCAGGCCAAATTTCGTGAACTGCTTGAGTTGGATATCGATACCATGGAGCACCGTAGTCTGCGGGATTGGTCAGAATGGTGTCAAGGTTTTGAAAGGAAGATAGAGCGCGCTGAGGGTATTGTGGCTATAGGCATGCGATTTTTGAGCCCTGGCAACTTAGAGCAAATATCACTGGTGCTGGATGGTGATGATGATGCCTTATACCGTAAACATCTAAGCCAGGTAAGGAGGCTCTCGCTGACGACTAACCAGCTCGACTCCTGATGTCTCGGTCAATTCATTCCTGAAAAAGCTTGTGCTGGCGCTTGTCGCGCTCCTGCTGCTTCACGGATTTGATGATGCGGTAGATGACAGGCACAGCCAGGCCGTGCTTTTTGGCCAGCTGGTGGTGGTTGGTACCATTGAACTCGTTGTAGATATCCAGATTCCTGGCTGACAGCTCCACCAGGTCGGTTTTCTTGATGTATATCTGTTGCCCACCCCAAGCCGATCGGATCTCCTGGGCGATGCGGCCGGCCAGCTCGTCTGCACGCTCGGCCGGCACGCCGTCGCTGCAGATCAGCCTCGCGGCGATCTGATGTAAGTCGATCAGTATGTCGTCATCCTGTTGGATCTCAGGAACTGACATCGCGGAACTCTCCATTATTCCCATTCAATGTGGCAGCGTCGGCACCACTGCTTGAGCTGCTCTATCACCTTTCCGGCCGCATACTGCGGCAGGAACTCAGGTGCGCTGTATCCTCTACCACTATTGAATTGAGTGGTAAAGTTTTCCACCCAGGCGCACAACGATTCTTTGCCTGGGCTCTTGATCTCGCCGGCGTCTTCCAGGGCACGCCACAGGACATGTATCAGTCCCAGCTCTCCCTGGGATAGCATGCCTGGTGCCCGCTCAACGCGCCGTGGCCGCTTCTTCGTGCTCTTGGGTACGAAGCCCTGCTGTCGCAGGTGGCGCAGCACCTTGGCGCGCTCACGGTCGGTCATCGCATCGGCGCTGACGCTGGTTTTGCCGGTGACTGACATCAGCATCTGGCGGTATGTGCTCAGCACGCCAGCAGCCTCGTTGCCATCATCGTCAGCGATGCCCAGCTGCTTGATGGCAACCTTGATCATGGCGATGTCGCTACGCGGATTTGCCACAGATCACCTCGTCAAAAAGCTCCTCAAAGCTCATGTTTGCCCGAGCCCTGGCACCGGTACCTGTCGGTTTTGCTGTATACCAGGTCAGCTCACGATCGCCGCCTGAAATGGCGACTTCCACCTCATCATGTGCCAGGTTGAATGCCTTGCAGGCGGCTCGTGCTGCTGCCTGCGCAGGGCTGGCCGTGCAGCTGGCTTTGATGTCTGTGCCGTCGACCTTGGCGTTGTAGGTGCCGTTGCTGTCTTTGACGCAGATCCTCATGCGCGGGCACCTCTGATGAGATTGGTGAGTGACTTGAGCAGACCAACCCGGCCGATGGCTTTCTTGGGTGCAGATTGAATGCCGATCAGTTCCTCGGCTGGGCCCTGAGGATCCGATTCATCGCTGGCGGTAACCACCACGTGGAAGATCTGCAGGGTGCTACCATCAATGAAGCTGTAGTCGCTGACACCGACGTCATCGTAGTGCCACTCGCCGATGCATTGATCGCGCGCATCCGAAACCAACGCATCGATGTCGTATGCTGAAACACCAGGTGAGCCCACGTGGCGACGATTTTTGAGCGCTATTTCCTGGGCGATGCTCATGATTCCCCCTGATCGTCGTCCGGCCGCTCGGTACCGGCCTTGGATCCAGTCAGCTTTCGCCATACCCAGACAAACGGGAACACGAAAATGAGGTAGGCGACGGCCTTGAGGATCTGTTTGCCCAGCTGGTCTGCGTTATCCATGGGTCACCTCTTCAGTCGCTGTCTCGGCCTCGACTTCATCAGCCCGTGCCCGCAGCCAGGCCGCACACTCTGCGTCGGTCATTTCCGACCAGGCGCGATTGATCGCACCGTCCGCCAGCTCGCGAGAGTTGGGGTAAGTAAACAGACAAATGCCGTTCGATCTTGAAACGAGGATCGCCTGCTTATCACATGTTGAAATGCCACTCATGATCTCTCTCCTGGGGACGCTACGCGTCCAGTGACGTTGATTGCTGCTGGTTGCGCAGTTTGATTACCCGGGTGACCGCATCCTTGAGACCCATAGCCGCCACAGCGGCATCACCTGGTGAGAACCGGAAGCGGCTGCGAGGCAGCATGACCGGAGGCTGGACATTCGCCACTTCCAGGAACACTGGTCGGGCAACAACGTGCTCTGGCAGCGAGGCGTCGATGCACACAAACACCACCATGTTGAGTCCGTCCTGGGCGTTGCCCACGTTGGACACGACGAACGGCATGTCGGTGCCTGGGTACCAGTCGGCATCTTTCTGCTTTCCTGGGATAATCAGCTTCAGAATCGCTTCTGCTGTCGTAGCGCTTATAGTTTTGTCGTGCGAGTGCAGCCGTGGCAGCTCCGGTGCGGCCTTGGGCGTGCGCTTTCCCGTCAGTACGAAAAGAATGTCGACACCCGCCTCGTGTAGCCTGAGAATGTATTCCGCGTTAGGAGCGCGTTTACCACCTTCGTAGTTTTGCTGTGCTCGAATCTTCACTCCTGCAACTTCAGCAAGCTGAACCTGCGTGAGCCCGAGCCTATCCCGCTCATAACCAAGCCGCAGTCCGATGACAGGTAGTAAAGGACGATTCATATCTTTGCTCGCTGGCATGCTCAAGCCCCCGCAATATCAAGTGGGATCAGCTTGTACTGATCAGTCTCACCGACCCGCTCATAGACGCGAATGTAACTCTTCGAGCCGACCACCTGCAGGGCATCACTGATCGCATCCATGGCCCGGTTCCAGCGTGGGTCATCGATGTTGTGCCGGCGCAGGGCAAGCACTCGAGCAGTGCGAAGTTCGCCATTGCGATCAGCGCGGAAAGCATCGTTGACCATCATCATCAGGCCTGGGTGGGCGTCCTTGCTCCAGTCGCGCAGACACTCGTCAATCAGTTCCTTGGCGGCGTAAAGACGCTCATCGAAAACGATATTGTCAGCGTTGGCGCGTAGCACTTTGTAGCGGCCGTCGAACGAGAGCAGCGTCAGATTGCCTTTTTTGCCGCCCAGGGAGACCCCGTACTGCTCGGCTGACATCTCGACGAATGCTTCGATGTCGCCGTAGATCGACGCCTTCACGGTGCTCAGCAGTTGACTGACATTTCTGGCCTTGGCAACGATCTCCATGGTCAACTCATCGCGCGCCAGGTCTATCGGTTTGATGCCAGACTCTTTGACCAGGTCGCCGCGCGCATTTTTGCGGTAGCCTTCGGGAATAGCGTTTTGCATGGTCATGCTCCTCAGTAGAAAATGGGGTCAGGCGTGTTTCAGGTGGGTGCCGCGTGTCTGCCACTTGCGAGGCTGCTTGCGGGTGGCCATGGAGCTGGTGATGCGGCCACCGCTGTTGCTGATCGTCTGGTACCGGCTCTCCAGGGCAGCGAGTTCTCTGTCCTGCAGCTGCTGCAGCTCCTCCGCCTCCAGCTCCTCGCGCAGCAGCCGCTCATACACCACGACCTGTGCCGGCAGCAGCGGCCGCACTTCTGGTACATCCTTGGCGGGATAGAAGAACAGCACCTGCAGGTAGCCGCGCGGGTTGGTCATGAACTGCGCAAAACTCAGGCCGAAGCGCCTGGGTACGTTGTTGAGCACAAACACGTTGGCCCAGTGCTCGACCGCCGCATTACCCCGGAAATCATCTATCTCTGCCAGGTAGTGCAAGTCTGGCTGCGAGTCGTCCTGCTGGGCCCCGGCCATCAGCCAGAACCCAAACAGGACCAGTAGGCCGGTTACCAGCAGCACCGCCAGATCGAGCCACTGGGCAAACGTCAGCGATTGCATGAGAGATTGCATGGTTACAATTCCTTGATCAGTTCAGCATTGATTTTCGCCATACCCAGCTCAGCGCAGGAGTTCATGGCAGCGGTCACGCAGTTGTTCACGATCAGCGGGTACATCATGTTGACTGGCACCCGACTCGTGCCCCTATGGACGCTGAGGCGCGCCCGGATGGCATCAAAGGCATCTTTCTCGAAGATGTCCGCCAGGCTGCGGCCGACCCGTTTGAACTTCAGCTCCAGGTATTTCTCCAGGTTGCCGTTGAGCGGCTGCAGCTCGATGATTTCGCACCGGCGCGACACTTCGCGGATCTCCGGATGGATGTGTTCATTGAGGGTGTTTTTCAGCTCGGGCTGGCCGACCAGGATGATACTGATCAATTTCTTAAAGCCGTCCTCCAGCTCCCAAAACCGCTTCATAAATTTGAGCGTCTGGATCGGCACGTCGTGTGCCTCTTCGATCATGATCACGTGAGCGTTGCCGCCCCGTGCTGATTCAGACAGCAGCACTTCGATCTGCCTGGCTTTTGCTTCCAGCGACGACTTGGGCCGTACATCCATGTCAGCGAGAATCGCATCACAGATGCTGCTGGCATTGATGCGCGATTTGTCGATAATCCTGGGGAACACAACCCGGATATTCGGATCCTCGCGGTTGATCCGGTCCAGCAGATCCCGGCGCAAAGTGGTTTTGCCTGCACCACTCTCGCCAACAACAGCGATGAACCCGCCGCGCTTGGCAGTCTGGTACATGGCCCCGCGAACGTACTGCTGATCGGGCGACATAAAGACATCATCCGGGCATGTCACATCATCAATAAATGGATCATTGAACAGTTTAAAAAGCTGTTTGGCTTTCTGGCTCAGCATCTCGTTCTCCGGTAATTCTTCGTTGATAAAAGCAGTTTTTTTCGATGAGTCGACAACTGGGTTAGCTTTACGCATGCGGACCAGGTGGCCGTGGTAAGTCACTGGCGTGTCATCCTCATCGAACTGCCACAGCGTCTTGATGTCCTGCGTTAATGCGCCGCATTGGAGCATGTGCTCCTCGGTGGCTCGGCGAATCATCTGGTGGTCATGATTGGTGGGCCAGTTGTTGTGGTTGATGATCTCGCACAGCGTGCTGGTCGGGATCCCGACTACGCGGTGCAGTTGGACCTGGCTAACACCGAGGCGAAACATCACGCGTTTCAGCATCAGGGTGGCGCCAGGGATGTGTGTAACGGTGTTTGGTGCTGCCATTGCTCTCTCCGTCATGGTCAGTGTTGCGGGTTATTTCACCAGGGCCAGTTTCGCCTCCGGCGGTCCATTAATCAGCTCAACGAGCTGGTCGTACTCATCCACTGGCACACCACTTGGGTACCGGTCTCTGATGATCTGGTTCTCCTCGGGCGAGAGTGATCTGCCCAGGGTGGAGCGAATGCGTTTGCAGGCTTCGATGATCGACAGCGGCCTGGTTTCCATCGTGTTGGTGTTGGGAAGTTCGATATCCGTGCCCAGGCGCGGCATGTAGGAAGGCTTGTACACGTTGCCCAGATGGCTGTGCGCATCAAGGCCACCGAACGGCGCCACGTTTTTGCGCCTGAGCTTTTCGATTTCCTCATCCGTTTTTTCCGGATAAGCATTGCGGATGGCGTCTTTGCGATTGGCGTCCTGAACGCTGTCCGGCATCGACTGGAACTCCTCGCCCCAGACCGGCGCGTCCACACGGAAGCCAGACAGATCATTGAACTCGACCGGCGACACACTGAAGCTGTGCTTCTCATCCTTGTAATCGGTAGCAATCACCTTCACCTGCCGATCGCCAAAGACCAGCGGACACACGTCCACTTTTGCACCAGGGTGGACAGCAGGCAGACCACGCAGATCATAGGTCAGCGATCTGTCAGCCTGCGGGTGTTTAAAGCTGATTGTCATGGCCTGACTGACCACTCGTGACTGCGGCGCTGAGGCCAGCAAAGTGCGGCACAAGGCGATATCGGGCAGTATTCGAAGTTGCTCTTTACGGATGGTCTGCCACAGCGCAAAACGGGCAAGCGGCTGGGCCATCCCATCGCGAGCCAGACGGCTGTCAAAATACGGTATGGCATTTGCGTTGAAGGCGGTCGACCAGCGCTCAGCGGCTTCATTAAGCTCATCGACGCTATGCACCGGCTGGAATCGCAAACGGCTCTCAAAGAGCTTCTCCACCAGGTTGTTGCCACCTTCAACCTGACCTTTAACGCGGGCGTTGTGTGCCTTGTGAGGGATATCTTTGACATCCAGCGCCGTCAGCGCATTCTTGATCGCAGAGGACGTGTTGGCACTGCCTTTGTCCCAAATCAACAGCGTCGGGACACCGTGCATCGGCCTGCCAGCCATCTTCGCCCAGCACCACAACAGGAAGTCCCACAGGTTGGCTTGCGTCTCGCCAGCGCTCTGGTAGTAGCGCACCAGCACTGTCCCTGAGTAGTGATCGGTCAGCACATATCGCCACACCCGAAGTGAGGCGTTGCGCTCGATATTCTGAGGTTTGTTTTTGTAGAACTCATCGTCACTGGCGAAGCGCTGGACATCCTGCCCTTTTTTACCAGGCAGGTAGTACAGCACGCAGTACGAGGGGTCTACCTGGTGCACATGGTTTGGGTGCAGCGACTTCATTTGAACGTGAGGCGTTGCCCGCTTGAGCGCTGGCGCGTTCATCTGCCTTTTGCGCAACAGCCGGTTCAAGTGGCCGTTGCTGACTTCGAAATCACGGCCGTTCGCCTGCAGCATGCTGCGGGCATTGGGCACATCCATGATGACTTTGCCATTGGCTCTGATGGAGGTTACAACCACCGCTGCCAGATCACTTAGCATCTGGTCACTCACAGTCGTTGTGCCGGCATCAGAGCGTTTTTTACGACCTGAGCTCCAGCCGACTTTTTTGAGGTGCTCGTAGACCTTGTGCGGTGACCAGCCAAGCGCCTCAGCTACCTGTTCAACCTCAGCACGTTTGCTGCCATGAGGCGCGGTGTCGAGCCTCATGGCCAGCTGACGAATGATATCTGTGGCTAGCTGGTTCATGCCTTTAGTCCTCAGAGTGCTCAATAAAGTTGCCACCATGCGCTGGCATATAGACTGAGAGGTTGAGTCCGAACTCAGCTTCTAGCTCGCGGAAATATTCGCCCAGAGTCGAGATGTGATCAGCGAATGGTTTGACGATCGCTTCCATCTCCTGTTTTGAGAGATCGAACTTTTTGGATTCTTCCTGGATTTGTTCGATCTGTGTGCGCAGGTGATTTATTTGCTGGATGGCACCACCAGCCATGATGGTGACGTTAGAAGTGATTTCAGAAACCACCCCGTCCCACTTCTTGACTCGCAGCTTTCGCTCATCAAGTTCCCTTTCGAGAAGGTTGACCTTTTGCTCCTTGCTTGCCAGTAGGCGCTCTTTCACGTCGGCATCCTCTGCGCGCAGTTCGCGCTCAGCTCTCAGCGCTGCCTTAAGCTCCCGCACTGACATCTTTTCGATATCATCCAGCTTCAGGCCAGCAACCGTGCCACCATCACTGAGGGCTTCCAGATCTTCATCATCTTGGGTCAGAAGTGCAAAAAGCTTTGTGCTGCCCAAATGCGTAATCGATTTCGCATTTGCCGTGCCAAACTTGATGGAAGCTTTCATCATTAGCTGGGCTGTGCGAGGTTCCAGCCCGATTCGTTGAAGCGAGGACAAAAACTGACCGTGGCCTTCGTGCTCTTTGATTACTACGAGCCTCTTGCCGGCCTGTACCATGGATTCTGCACTTTGACCCAAATAGAATCTTGTCTCGTTCTCCAGGCGTGTTATGTCGTAAGGCAAGCTGTCGCCGTATTGCTTGTCTATCACCACCAGGTTCCGATCATGCTCAATTTGCTCCCCGTGCCAGGCAGCTTCGGCCTGTTGCATGTCCTTCGGGGTCTCTGTAACGAATTCAGGGCCGATTTTCTCTGCGGCTGCAGTTTCCTTCGGTCGCCCTGGTTTGCGTTTTTCATTTGCGTCAGCTGCCATGATGTCTCTCCTAAAGTGGGTTGCGTGAAAAGCGTTGCTCGATCTCTGCAACAGCGGATTTAACCCGCGCCATGCCCTCAGCATGGGCGCGCGATATCTGAATGATCTTGGGGCCGAGCCGCCACCGGCCCTGCATTCCCGGAATCTGCTCAACAATGCCAATGCGCTGCAGTGAAGCCAGGTCGCGGGTAATTGTTGGGCGAGAGACGTTTAGGGCATCGGCCAGCTCTGAATTGCGTAGCCCATGAACCTCATGGCCAGCCATGGCCGTGATCATTTGGCAAACGCGCTCATGAATGTTCTCAGCCATGTCGTGGTGACTCCTGGCCAGCGCCCTGGCGAATTCGATGTTGGTGCTGAGTGTGCGGGTGCGGTCCATACATCATGGTTCCGGCCGCTTTCTTCGGTGCATAGGTGTTGCGGCTTTTAGATTGCTTCGGTTGTGATCGACGCTTCACTGGATCTCCTCCTCAAATAAACTCAGCTCAGGTGTGTCGGCTTTTTCCACATTCGCCCGGTGCCATGCCAAGTTCTCCAGCGCACCGGTCAGGGCGGCGATACAGTCGTCCTGGGACAATTGGGCATCATGGAATTTGATCAAAGCGCCGACAGCGCTTGTCAGGCTCGATTGAAGGGCATTGATGTCGCGGGCGTCCGCCTTCGATCCGCTCGGGATTTTCAACGTTAGGTACTGGGCTGAATGAGCCATGTAACGGCTGACGAAACTGGCGCCGCAGGCATGCTCAAAGGGTCTTACCAGCACTGCTGGCATCCGTCCCTCGGCCATCCATTTGTACAGTGAGTGGTGGCCAGCCAAGCCCATCAACTCTGCAATACGCTCTACAGACAGGTTCTTTTTTTCCCTGGCACAGCCCACACACAGCTCCATCGCATGCGTAATACTGGTTGGTTGGACCTTGTTCCAATTTATTCGCGACATTAGAAATGTCCTCTGGAGGCGTGTTCTAAACAAAAGCGGTTTTGCGCTCTATCCGCCGCGAACGGCCGGCTATAGGCTTGTCTCAAAAGCGTCGGAGCGACGCATTTGGTAACGAAGACGGAGAGCGAAATGGCGAACTTGAAGAGGTTAGAAAGGTTGGAGACTCTGGCACTTAACCAGGCTTTGATTATCGGGCAGTTGACACAGGCGATAAGCGCAATGATGCCTCCATCTGTCCGTGAGAGGGCCCTGGATCGATCAGCTGAGGTGTTGCTGGAGCTGATTTTTACAGACGGTGTGCCGCTCACTGCTCTGGAGCTGTCAGTCGATTGGCGGCGGCAGATTGCAGCGCCTTGCATTATGCGGACCGCCGAATAACGCCTTGAGATTGAAGGCGCCTGGCCAGCTCGGCATCACGCTGCTCGGCAGTTGTAAGAGGGCCATGATAAAGCGGAACGTCGGGGAAGACACTGTCGACTGGTCGTTCAATGGCAGTAGCAATGGCAATCGCTACACGGTGGTTTCTGCGCTTCCGCGCCACTACAAGGGACACATAGGATGGTTGAACATCGAGCAGCTTGGCTATGCGGGACAAGCTATAGCCGTGCTGTCCAAGCAGTTCTCGAATACGCTCGGTATTCATGGTGCTATACTCCTGTTTTGTAATTTCCCTGATTCGCAGCAGGGTAATAAAAGTAAACTTACAAGGTGACTATTCTACAAAACTGTAGAATAGTCAATATTAAAATGAAAAATATCACGTTAATTGTAGAAATAGCAGGCCGAATTAAGGAAGAAAGAGAACGGCTAGGCTATCTGCAGCCTGAATTTGCGGCTCAAGGAGCCGTGGCGAGGAACTCGCAGTCGAGGTACGAGCTGGGAAACGGTTCGCCTTCGGCAGATTATTTGGCGCGAATTGCACGGCTAGGTGCGGATGTGCAATACATCGTAACCGGGGTCAGGAGCGAGAATCTGCATGAGATCGATACAGCGGAAAGCAGCTTGCTTAATATTGCTGAGGATGGTGCAAAATACGCGCTCACCACCAGCAAAGACCTCGATATGGACCTGATGAACAAAATTGTGCAGGGTATCTGGGCTGTGATACTAGACAACAAAGACTACGAGACGTTGCCGCCAAAGGTGTTTTCTAAGGCCGTGTCGATCATTTATCAAAATAAAACGCTGTCCAACAGCCGCACTGCGCCAAGCGTCGATACAGTAAGGTCTGTGCTTGATGCGTTGATCATGGTAGAAATAGAAGACTGAGCACGAGAGAGCAATCCACATTTAATTGGGCGCTTTTCGCCGTGAGCCCGCATCGATGAGACCGCTAATGAGCAATATCAAGGTTATCGCCGGGCCATTCGTACTTGGCGCCGCTCGCGTGAAAGACGAGAAAATACTCTTCCCAGTGGATGGTGAATTTTGGCCCGAAGAAATCAAAATCAGTGATATTGAATTCGAGATCGCCACTGAAGAGACAGTCAAGAAAGCGGCAGGGACAGTTGGATGGGGTGCCGCTGGTGCGCTGGCTTTGGGTCCAGTGGGACTCTTGGCTGGCCTGCTACTTGGTGGTCGTAAAAAGGAAGTCACGTTTATAGGTAAAATCGTCGATGGACGTAAGTTTCTAGCGTCGTCCGACAATAAAACATACGTAAAGCTCCGTGCGGGCACCTTCTGATTTGTGCTTTATCCCCATTTACTAACTTAGGTTAAAAGCCTCCTCCCGCCCCGCGCGATTAGGATCACTCCAACATAGGAGTGATTCTACCCATGAGCGCCAACGCGTTTCTCGCAGCACTGCAGCAGACCCTGAAAAAAGAGGGCCGTCTGGTTGACCATAAGGCTGACCGGGGTGGCGTGACTGACTATGGGATATCGCTGCGCTTTCTGAAAGGTCTGCCCGACCTGGACGGCGACATCGATGGCGACGGCCACGTGACCGAAGCAGACATCACCGCCCTGACACCTGGTGAAGTCGCCCGCTTGTATCGCAAACACTTCTGGGACTACTACCGGCTCGACGAGATCAATCATGATCTGGTGGCCATCAAAGCCTTTGACCTGTTGGTCAACATGCGCTCTAAACCTGCCGTGAAGATCATCCAACGGGCGCTGCGTGCTTGCAATAAACCGGTGCTTGAAGATGGCCTGCTGGGCTCCAAAACCTTCGCCGCCATCAACGATATCCGTGATCAGCTCAACCCGCTGGCTGCCATGCGCTCAGAAGCCTATGGACATTACCGGCTGATCATCGCTGCCGATCCTACCCAGGGCGTCTTTCACAACGGCTGGAAAAACAGGGCTTACTCATGAAGATCCTCTCATTCCTGGCAGATGCCATCACGCCGGTCACCTCGCTGATCGACAAAATGCACACCAGCGATGGTGAGCGTCTGGAGCTTCGAGCGCAGATGCTGAATCTGCAGAACACCGTTACAGGCCAGGTGCTGGAGTACGAGGCGAAGATCCTGGAGTCACAGGCCAAAGTGATCATGGCCGAGGCCCAGGGTGAAAGCTGGCTGCAAAGATCCTGGCGCCCGATCGCCATGCTCACCTTCCTGGTCCTGGTGGTATGCGACTCCTTTGGCTTCCTGGCGTTCCGGCTTTCTGACGAGGCATGGGACCTACTGAAGATCGGCATCGGCGGTTACGTGGTCGGGCGAAGCGGCGAGAAAATTGCACCACACGTTAAAGGCCTCTTCACAAAGGAAACTAAGTAATGGAGCTGGTAGACATCCTGAAAATTACGGTGCCGATCATCCTGTTTATGATCGCTGGGATGGGCGGCGCTCTGAAATGGATTTTCATGCGCGAAGAGAGCAGGAAAGCGCAAGAGGCGAAAAGCCAAAAAGAGTATTGGGGCACGGTGAATGACAACCTGCAGAACCTGGTGAGCCAGCTGGCTGGCCAGGTGCGCGAGAACAAAGGCGAGTTTTCCACAGCGCGAGAGCGGATGGAGGCGCGCATCTCCGATGTCGACAAACGCCTGCAGGAGTTCCGCGAGCAGGTGGCTGGCGAGTACATCAAACGAGATGATTGGTTGGAGCATGCGCTCAACCTTGAGCGCAAGGTGGATGAGCTACGCAAAGACTTCAACCGGGAAATCCAAGATCTGATCAAAGCGGTCAGCAGCAGAGGAACAACAAATGGGACTCAATGATATGGAAACTCAAAGGCACCGGCTGCGTCGATTACGCATCCTGCAGGCGCTGTCCCAGAACAGGCCAGAGCCAATCGGTGATGGCCTGATTGCGCAGGTGCTGCGCGGCGATGTGGATCTGAGCTTTACCAAGTTTAACATCCGCAACTCCCTGGACTACCTGTCAGAGCGTGGCCTGGTGATCATCACGCTTCGCAATGACGATCGCTGGATGGCGAAGATCAGCGCCGATGGCGTTGACTTCCTGGACGGCCTTGGCGATCGCCATCTGGGTGTTGCTCATCCGGAAGATTTCTGATGCCGGCCGTCAGCAAAATACAGCAGCTGCCATCAGAGGTGAAAGCCTGGCTTGACTCCAAGCTTGTGGCCAACGCCTTTGGCAACTATGACGAGTTGACCGAGCAGCTCAATGGCAAGCTGGCAGCCCATGAGCTGGAGCTGACGGTCAGCCGGTCGGGCCTGGGCATCTACGGCAAAACCCTGAAAGACCGGATTGAGAAAATCCGCTCCAGTACAGCAGCTGCAAAGCTGCTGAATGAGACCATGGACGATGAAGGCGATGCCCTGGGCATGGCCAACGTCGCGCTCGCCCAGGATCTGATTTTCCAGCTGATGAACCAGTACGATGCGGATGATCCGGACCAGAAGATCAACGTGAAGGAAATCACCATGCTGTTCCGCGCCCTGGGCAACATCAGCCGGGCGTCCCTGCCACAAAAGCAATGGGCCAAGAAAGTGCGTGAGGAGCTCGCGCGCAAAACCGCCGAGGCGATCAGCGAGATCCAGGCTGAGGCCGGGTTGTCGGATATGCAGTTTGAGCGCGTGCGCGCCAAATTCCTCGGGATAAAAATCGATGGCTAATCTGAGCGCCGCGCAGCAGCGCGAGCTGCTGGACCAGGTCGATGACATTCAGCGCGAGCGCGTTGGCCAGTTTAACGCCAGCGAAGTGCCTGATGTTCTATTGCCGTATCAGATACGCTGGCACCAGGACATGAGCCCGGTGCGGGTACTGGTCAAGTCCCGTCGTATTGGTGGCACTTGGGGCTGTCTGGCTGCAGAGGCGACCCTTGAGGCTGCGCACCGTAATGGCATGAACCAATACTACGTCGGCTACAACAAAGAGATGGCGGCTGAGTTCATCGGTGACTGCGCCAGTTTTGCCAAAGCTTACCAGGTGGTCGCATCAGAGATTTCCGTTTCCCTGGACAAGTCTGTCATTGATGACGAAGACAAAGACATCCTGCGCTACCGGATCCGCATGGCATCTGGTCATGAGATTGTTGCCCTGTCCAGCAAGCCGTCAAACCTTCGTGGTCACCAAGGCCATGCCCGCCTGGATGAAGCGGCTTTCCATGATGACCTGCAGGCGCTGATCGATGCGGCCATGGCGTTCCTGATCTGGGGTGGCCGGGTTGATATCTGCAGCACACATTTTGGTGATGGCAATCCCTTCAATCAGATCCTGCGCGAGATCGAAGCCGGCAAGCTGAAATACTCGGTGCACAGGGTCACCTTTGATGAGGCGCTGGCTCAGGGATTCTACCAGCGCATCTGCCTGGTCAAGGGTGAGCTTTGGACCCAGGAGAAAGAGCGCGAGTTCCGGGACAAGATCTATGCGCTGTATGGCACGGCCGCTGATGAAGAACTCGGTTGTATACCCTCGGCCGGCAGCGGTGCCTATTTCACGCGGACGTTGATCGAGCAGTGCCAGGATCAGACTATCCCGGTGCTGCGTTTCACCAAACCCGCTGAATGGGTTACAGACGACAGACGTATTGAACAGGCTGAGCAGTGGTGCCGTGATGTCCTGCAGCCGGTGATCGACAACATGCCCACGCATCAGCGTTCGGTGTACGGACAGGACTTTGGCCGCGACGGTGACCTGTCGGTTCTCTGGATCATGCAGTCCAATGGAGTGAGGCGCTGGCGTACGGCGTTCATGCTGGAGCTGCGCAAAATCCCATTTGATGTGCAGCGCCTCATCATGTTTTTCATCATCGACCGCCTGCCGCTGTTTCACCACGCTAAGTTTGATGCCAGGGGCAACGGCCAGTCACATGCTGAAGCAGCACTGCAGGAGTACGGCGAGCAGCGCATCGATTGCGTGATGGCCACCCCGAAGTGGTACAGCGAGTATTTCCCCAAATACAGATCGGCTTACGAGGACAAAACCATTCTGGTACCCAAGAGCGAGGATGTTATTGCTGACCATCGCCGGGTTGTGCTGCACCAGGGCAGTCCGCGCATGAGTGATGGCCGCGATCGCGGCAGCGATGGCATGTACCGACACGGTGACTCTGCTATCGGTGGTTTGCTCGCCTGGGCAGCAGCCCTAGAAGAAACAGAACCAGCAGCTGGCGCGAACATCGAAGCATCACTTGATCGACTGCTGCCATCGCGGATGGAAAACCGCCGCCGTACCACAATGTTCCGCTGATTTGCCCGAGGCCCTGAGAGCTCGCCTACGGCGTTTTCCCCGGTGCCGGCGCTATGACGCCAGAGAAATCGCGCAACGCTCGCGGATCGATTCATGAACGCAACTGACCAGAGATTATGACCATGGCTACCAAGACAGATACAAAAACCGCTCAGGCCGCTGAGTCAGGCACTGAAAAGTTCATTGAAGCGGCCGGCAGCAGCATTGATCCGGATGAGGAACAATGGCGCCCGCTGACCGGTAATAACGATCGCGACCTGGAGCCGATGAAACAGGACCGGATGCAGAAGCTGGCAAAGTTTCTGTGGGAGTCCAACCTGATCGCCGATCGCATTATTGAGCTGCCCCTGGCGTTCATGCTCAGTGATGGCGTCCGGCTGAAGGTGCCCGATGATGAAGCCCAGGCAATCATCGAGAAATTCTGGTATGACCCCATCAACAACATGGATCTGTCCCTGGAGGAGTTCGCCCGCGAGCTCGCGCTGTTCGGTGAGCAGTGTTATCCGGTGTTTGTGAACCAGATGAACGGTCATGTGCGCCTGGGTTATCTGGATCCGGCTGAGATTGACGATGTGATCACCGACCCGGACAACAAGCGTCAGCCGATCGGCATCAAAACCAAGAAGGATGGCAAGGGCAATTACCGACGCTTCAAAGTGATCATCAACGCCGATGAGTCTGTGTTCGGTGCGCGCGCCAGGCGCAAGCGCAAGACGTTCACCGATGGTGAGTGTTTTTACTTCCGCATCCGGGGGCTGGCATCGGGCGCCCGTGGCCGATCCGATCTGCTGCCGCAAATGGATTGGCTGGATGCCTATGATCAGTTCCTGTTTGGGGAGCTGGATCGCAACCAGGGCTTGCGTGCCTTCATGTGGGACGTATTGATCAAGGGCGCCAACGAGGAGGATATCAAGGCCAAGGCAAAGAACATCCAGGTGCCGCAATCTGGTGGCGTTCGGGTACACAACGAGTCAGAGGAATGGACTGCACTGGTGCCGGAGATGAACGCAGCCGACACGAGCCAGTCGGCGCGGCTGTTTCGCAACCATGTTCTGGGTGGTGCAACAATCCCGGAGCACTGGTTCGGTGGTGGTGGTGATGTGAACCGCAGCACGGCCGGTGAGATGGATGAGCCGACTTTCAAGATACTGGCCGCGCGTCAGCGCCGGCTCAAGTACATGCTGGAGGTGATCGGCACCTTTGTGATCTCCATGTGGGCCCAGTTCAATAACAGAACGATTGACCCGTCCGATCGCGCGTTCTGGGTGACCTGTGAGCTGCCCGAGATGGTGCAGCGAGATACCACGAAATACGCCTCTGCCATGCAGCAGGTGGTGGGCGCGTGTGTCGCGGCGATGAACGCCAGGCTGATGACCCGTGAGGTGGCGATCGAGATCATCGTGGCTACGGCCAGGCGCTTGGGTGTGGACAAAGAGCCGGGGCAGCTGCTCAAGGAAGTCGAGGCGATGATCGCCACGCAGAAAACCGATGACGCCGATGTTGATCTGGATGTGGGTGTTGGTGGATGAACGATCGCGAACGCCGCAAGGCATTCAACCAGGAGCGTAAGGCAGTCGTCACTGAGTTTGAAGAACTCAGCGCTGCCACGCTGCTGATGATCAACCGGATCCTCAACGAAGCACGTGAGCAGATCAAGTTCCTGCTGCGCATCTCGCCGACCGATTACAACCTGTGGCTGCTCGGTGAGCTGGAGTCGCAGATCAAGGTCATCCTGAACCAGGTCTCCAGTCAGTCAGCTGCGGCCGCGCAATCAGCGTTAAGCAATGCCTGGTCGCTGGGTGAGCTGCTCACTGACCGGCCGCTGCAGGCTGCTGGCCTGACCATCGCCGGGGTGGCGCCGGCCATTGATACACGTCAGCTGGCCGCGCTGCAGCATGTGACCACACGCAAGATCGACGGCGTCACCCGCATCATGGCTGACAAGATCGACACACAGCTGGGTATGGTGATGATGGGCGTGCAGCCGGCCGACATGGCGATCACGGTGATTACCAATATCCTGGATGAAGGTGATCGCTCTCGCGCCCTGGGCATTCTGCGCACCGAGATCAGCCGAGCCAACTCGATTGCCAGTGATTTGCGCAAACGCTCTGCTGCAACAGTGTTGCCTGGTATGCAAAAGCAATGGCGCCGCAGCGCACGCAAAGATCCGCGCGAAACTCACACTTATGCTGATGGACAGGTGCAAGATCTGGACAAGCCGTTTATCATCGGTGGCATTGAGATGATGCACCCGCATGATCCCAAGGCGCCGATCGGTGAAGTCATCAACTGCGGCTGTATGTCGCTGCCCTATATGAAGAGCTGGCAGATGTCCGCACCGGGCAAACGCGCAGTAACATAATTTACTAACTTAGGTTAAAAGTCTTACTCCACCCCCCTCAAGTACGCTGCAACTGTCCATAAATCATTTTGATTCGGAGAGTTGCACCCATGCCCAACGACGAAGAAAAGAACGGCGATCCTACCCAAAAAGCAGATGCTTCATCTGCCGGTACATCGACGTCCAGCACGCAAACCCCGCCTGCCGACACGACCGGCGCTTCTGAAAACTCAGCTGCTGCCACCACTGCCAAGGCCGCGAAGTCTGCTAAAGCTGGCAAACCCAATAAGGCGACCAAGGCCAATGCGACTACCGCCAAACCTGCTGGCAACAACAATGCCGGCAACAAGCCTGCGTCACCTGGTTCCGATGACAAGCCCGCCGCCACAGTTGCTGCCGCTGCGAAGTTCGCAGGTGTCGAGGTAGCAGAGGTCCTGGACTTCAACGCGTTGGGCAACGGCCGCTTCATTGTCGTCACCACCTCCGGCCGCAAGTACAACTCCACCCCCGATGAGCGCAAAGCGCAAGCCGCTGCCGCTGCCGCCAAGGCAGCTGAGAAAGCCGCTGCCAAAGCGAAGGCTGCACAGTAATGTTTATCCCTGCAGAAGGTATAGTCGGCGCGGTAGCGATGCGCGAAGCGGCCAGCGAGATGCGTGACACCATCGAACTGGTGCGCAGCGCATTGCATGAGAAAGTCAAAGTGCAGCTGGGCAAGTCCGAATGCTGGATTGACCTGGAAGCCATCTATCCCGATCGCGCCGTCGCACGTCTGGCCGGCCGCTTCTACGCGTATCCCTACACGATCGCCCAGGACAACACTGTCACCATTGGCGACCCCTCTGAAGTGGTGCGCGAGTTCACCCCCGTTGGCGCATCCATGCGCGAATCAGTGGCGCTGATTGAAGCCGTGGGCGATGTGGAAAAATCCAGATCGTTCCTGATCCGCGTGATCCGCGCCGGCACCTCTGCCAACAACAAAGGCTATCCAGTGGCTGTGCTGCGTGAAGCGGCGCCGCTTTTTAATGGCACCCGTGTGTTCATCAAATCAGACGACGAGCACCTGGGCGGCAAAGGCAAGGATGTGCGCAACCTGATCGGCGGGCTGCGCGATGCCAAGTTTGTTGAAGGCGCTACGCCCGACGAAGGCGAGATCCAGGCAGTGCTGGATGTCTTCGATTCCGAAGCGGTGGTTGCTGGCAAATTGCGCGAGGCAGTAGAGCGCAACATGAATCACCTGTTTGGCTTTTCCATTGATGTCGAGGGTACCGCCAAGCGCGTGGGCCGCATCATGGAAGCTACCCGATTTACCAAAATCCACTCCGTTGACCTGATCGTCGAAGCCGGCGCTGGCGGAGAGCTTATTAATCTGATCGAGGCGGTTGCCTCAAATACCAACGATGAGGACGATGCCATGAAGCAGCGCATGCTCGAAGCGATCCGCAAGGCCAACAACGGCTCTTTGCCACAAGGCCTGGACGAAAATGATGAAGATGCCGTGTTCACGGCCTTCAAAGAAGCCACCAAGCCTGAGCCGGTACAGGCGCCTGCGAAGACTGGCGACGAGGCACCGATCACCCGCGCGGAACTGAAGGTTCTGGAAACCCGCACCGCCATGCGCGAAGCGGTCCGCACCTCCAACCTGCCCGAGAAGGCGCAGGACAAGCTGATCAAGCAGCTGGAAACCGATCCCGCCCTGACAACCGAAAAGTTCAAAGAAGCGATCAGTGCAGAGCGCGAGTACCTGGCCAGCTTCACTGAGTCAGGCACCGTACGCGGCCTGGGTGGCGGTGATGGCACCGTGGGAGTTAAGGGCATGGAAGAGATGCTCGACAAGCTGCTGGATCGCGACGACAACGAAGTGATCAGCCTAAAGGAATGTTATCTGGCGGCCACCGGTGACACCCGCGTCACCGGGCAGCTGCGCAACTGCCGTTTCCGTGAGGCCCTGGATACCACATCATTCCCGATCATGCTCGGTGATGCGGTTAACCGGCGCGTGCTGACCATGTACAACCAGAACCTGCAGCACGAGCTGTGGCGTCAGATTGTCAGCGACATCGTACCGCTCAATGATTTCCGTGAGCGCAACAACGTCATGTTCGGCGGCTTTGGTGATCTGCCTGTGGTTGCCGAGAAGGCAGCTTACGTTGGCCTGGATCAGCCCACTGAGAAGGCTGAGAAATACAGCCCGGTCAAGCGCGGCGGTATCGTTGCAGTCTCCCTGGAGATGATCAAGAACGACGATGTCGGTTTTGTCATGCGGATCCCGCAATCTGTGACAACTGCAGCCAAGCGCACGCTGAACAAGTTTGTCCTGGACATCATCCGCACCAACCCGGTGATGGCTGATACCAAGGCGATTTTCCACGCCGATCACGGCAACCTGGGCACCGCTGCGTTCAGCAAAGCGGCCTACCTGGTCGCACGCCTGGCGATGATGAAACAGGCTGACCACGACACCGACGAGCCGCTGGGCCTGGCGCCCAAGATTCTGCTGATCCCGGCAGATCTGGAGGAGGCAGCGTTTGAAGCCTTCCGCCGCGATACCAACCTGGACCCGGACTTTGCCCAATCATCCATGCCGATGATTCGCCCGGTACCGTACTGGACCGACGTCAGCGACTGGGCCTTGATCGGTGATCCTGCCGAGCATCCAACCATTGAAGTGGGTTTCATGGATGGCCGTCAGGAGCCCGAGATGTTCATCCAGGACACGCCGACGGCCGGCTCGATGTTCACCAACGACATGGTGACTTACAAGATCCGCCACATCTATGGCGGCAAAGCCAGCAGCCACAAGAACATGCGCAAGCATGTAGTTGCTGACGCCTAAACGCGAGCTACCTGATGGAAACGGAAGCCTTTAAGAGTTTGATGACCAGCCTGGTGCGCGACGACGACAGCCGACTCTCTCCCGGAGATGTCTCGACGGCACTGGCGCTGGTCATCAATCGCTACAACGCGGACCGCCCCCGCCAGCTGACACAGGATGTGGAAGTTGGCGAGGCGATGGTTCTGCAAACGCCTGACCAGTGGACCAACAAGCGCAGCTCGATTCTTACCATTGAAGCGCCGATCGGTCGCAACCCGCCAAGCTATGTAACTGAGGATTATTTTTATGTCTACGACCTTCCTGACTCTGATGTTGAGCTTCGTCTGCTTGCTGGTGTTGTTGGTGTCGGTGAGCTTGTGCGTGTTTGCTACACAGCAAGCCATACCGCCCCACTCACTTTCGATGAAGATGATTGTGAGGCGCTGGCTTGCCTGGGCGCAGCAATCCTTTGTGACCAGGTGGCGGCGCTGTATGGCCACGATTCGGACGTCAGTGTTCAGGCCGACTCGGTACAGCACAACGATAAAGGTCGCACTTTTGCTGCTCGTGCTCGTGATTATCGTGCTCGCTACGAGAGCAAGTTTGGCAAGCCAACCAGCACTAATGCTGCCAGCGCAGTTGCAAGGATCCCATCACCCAGTCGAACTGGGATGCGAAACCGATGAGGATCTTACTCGAAACCAATCTGCCACAGCTTGCACAGCTGTGGGCGAGCGAACCGGAGATTACGCAGCGGCACCTGACCCGTCAGATGACCGAGGCAGTGATGCTCCTGGAGCGCGAAACGATCGAGCGGGCACCGGAGGGCCGGGGCGGCTCATCGGGTCTGCGCGGTGGGATAGCTGCGGTACCACCGGTTGCCTCCGGTATCAGTGGTGAGGTGATCGGCTTGGTGGTCGGCAGCGCGGCGCACACGGTACCAATCGAGATGGGTACCAAACCGCACTTTGTTCCGATCCGCCCGCTCCAGGAATGGGTTGAATACAAGCTGGGGCTGGAGGGGCAGGAAGCGCGCAGTGTCGCCTTTGCCATCAGCCGCACCATCGCCCGCGATGGCACCGAGGGCAAGTTCATGTTTCGTGATGCCCTGGCGGCAAACGAGGCGCAGGTGGAAGAGATGCTCAGGGCCGCGATCCCGCAGATCATCCAGGAGATGACACAAGGTGAGTAACAGCGCCCAGATTCGCACCGCGATCGCCTCTGTCGTCAACAGCGTTGCCGGGGCCGGCCTGTTTCACGACCGCGAGAAGTACAGCAAGACAACGAGCAAGTTGAAAGAATTTTATGTCACTGGCGCCATGATTGCCGGTGGGTTTGTTCGCCGGGTTGGCCGGCGCAAAGAGTCGCCCGATGCTGGCCACACGTTTGTGGTGTTTTCCACCTGGGAGCTGCACTACTTCCGCGCCTTCCAGGAAGACGAAGACAGCGAGGTTGGATTTGATGCCCTGCTCGACGCCATGGATGCGGCGTTTGATGCGGATCAGACCCTGGGCGGGACCGTTGACACGATCGTCACCGATGAACAGGCCGGCCTGCGACTGTTGACCAGTCAACCAGCGATGTTTGCAGGGTTCCTGGTGCACTACGCCAAGCTGAGGCTGATCAGCGAGCACTCTGAATCAGCATAACGATTTTTACGTGAGGACATGACCATGAGCAAACCGACCAAACAGAACAAGGTGCGCGTGCACAGCCTGGAGCTTAAAGGCAAGGGCATGGAGCGCCCGGTGACTGCCGGGGTGCACTACGTCAGCCAGGATGGCCTGGCGCACGCAGTAGGCAGTGCGACATACAACCCGGAGCCGTTCGCACCGAAGCAAGCTGAGAACCAAGCACTGAACGATTCGGTCGATGCACCAGTTTCGGCTGCTGAACTGGCTGAGCGCGCACGGGCCGGTGACATCGTCGATGCGATCGCGTCTCTGGATCTGGCAGACGACGAGATTATGACCAAGAACAAAGGACCCAAGGTGGCAGCTATTGAAGCCGTCCTGGGATTCCAAATCACTGAAGCTGATCGCGATCAGGCGTGGCAGCTCTTCAACCAAAGAGGGTAAGCAATCATGTTTCAACGTTCAGCGGAAATGACAATCTACGGCAAAAAGGAAGAGACCTATGGCGTGTTAGCAGCGCCGACCTTGGCAGCCGATGTGTTCAAGACGTTCGATGTCGTGCTCAAAGCGCTGGACGGTGAGACCGAGCGCGATGAGACAGCACAGAACGCATGGGGCAGCTCTGAGATATTCCACGTGGGCACCAATGTGTCATTGGAATTCAAGATGTCCATCTGCGGTGCTGGCACGGCCGGTACCGAGCCCGAGTGGGGTTTCTTCCACAAAATCTGTGGCTATGCAGTGACTATCGATGAGCTGGTCGATGTGCGTTACAGCCTGATCAGCGCAGACGGTGACAGCGCGACGCTGTTTATCAACGTGGGCGGTACCCGTCACCCGATGACCGGTGTACGCGGTGACGTCACCCGGCACTTCGACGCCAAAAAGCGTCCGTACTTCCAGTACAAGCTCAAGGGTCTGTGGAATGCACCGGTGGCCAAGACAGTCATCAATCCTGATTTCACCGGCTACCAGCGTCCGGTGCCGGTCGGCAATGAATACACCACTGCCTCGCTGCATGGCGTCTCACTGGCTTTAATCAGCCACATGTATGGCAACAACAACGCGGTTGAGTATATCGACGTCCCAGGCTACGAAGGCATCGATGTAAATGACCGCGAGCCTGGTGGTGACATCACCTTCCTGGCGCCGGCGATCGGCACCAAAGATTGGTTCACCACTGCCAAGAATGGTACCCAGGGTGCGCTGATTCTGGAGCATGCCGGTACCGACGCCGGTGACGGCAACCACGTGCGCTTTGAGAACCCCAACACTCAGCTGATCCAGCCTGACTACACGACAGTGCTGGGCGGCAAAGTGGGCATCAAAGCCAACCTGAACATGCTGGCCGGCGCTGACACGGCCGGTAACGACGAAGAACTCATTATCGTCAGCTAATGCACAACCCCGTGAGAAGAGAGCCAGCCCCGGCCAGTGGATTAAGCAGTACCGCTGGCCGGGCCGAGCCGAAGATGAAAGACCAACCATAAACTTAATGCAGGAGAGAGCCATCATGGCCACGTTCAAAAAGCGATCAACCAACACCTTCAAGAAAAAAGTATCCGTGTTCCTGGGCGATGAATCCCTGGGCGATCTGGATGTCACCTTTGTCCAGCTGAGCCAGGATGAATTCTCCGACCTGGTGGAAAACGAAAATGATGCCGGGCTGTGTAAGCGCGTCATTCAAGCCGTCGGTGATATCCCGGTTGAGGGCTCAGAAGGTGAAGTAGTCAGAGGCCAGGATGCTATTGACCTGGTGCTGAACGATGCCAGCTGCGTGTCGGCCTGCGCTGTTGAGTACATGGAGACACTCAAAAGCGGCAACTTTCGTAAGCGAGGAGCTCGCGGCCGCCGTTGATTATTACCACCAGGATCCGGTCCCGCGCTTTAGCGAGGCCGACCTGGAGGAAATGCGGGAGATGGGGGCCAGCGAGGATGAACTGGAGCAGCTGCTGGACCAGGAGGTTGAGCCCGAACCCTTCGAAGTGATGCCCGAGAACTGGGATGCCATTCAGCTTTACCTGAGCGTGTATGGCCAGTTCACGATCTCTGAAAACGGACATGTGTTCGGGTTTAATTTTGCTGCCGTGGACGTTGACATCGATCGAAGCGGCATTGAAGTGACTCCGCAGACCTGGCAGCGGTTCAAGATTCTGGCCCACCACACCGTGCACACCCTTAATCAGCGTGATGGAAAATGAGCGAATACACAGCCACCATAAAGCTAAAAGCAGATCGATCCGGCCTCACCGGTGAAGTCAAGATTGCGGCTGCTGATATCGCCAAGCTCAATGATGAGCTGCAACAATCCGGTGCTGCCGGCGCCAAGGGTGCCGACGGCATCAAGAAACATTCCAACGAAGCCAAGGGTGCTGCAGATAGCACCCGGAAGCTCAACACCGAAACCAAATCTCTTAGGGAACAGTTCATAAGCCTGAAGTCAGTTCTGGCTGGCTACGGCGTTTTGAAGATCGGTGGTTTTTTAAAGCAAGAGTTAGCCGCCTTCCAGGATGTGCGCACCATGATCCAGGGCATGTCCGGATCGTCAAGTGCATATGCAGAAACGCAGGAATATCTGATTGATGTGGCGGAGGACTATAGCCGCAACCTGAACACATTGTCAGAGAGCTACGCGCGGCTGATGGCCCTGGAAGGCGCTAACCTGGTCACGATGTCAGAGAGCCGCCAGCTGCTTGAAGGTCTTTCTGACGCCAGCGCTGCTCTCAAGGTCAATAACGAGCAACTGGGCTTAGTGTATTACGGCTTGTCCCAGGCGATCAGCCAGCCGATCGTGCACGCCGCAGAATTAATGCAGGTCATGGAGCCTATGCCTGGGCTGCTGAATCACATGGATGCTGCGGCCGGGCTGGTCGGTGGTGGCTTCCGAAATATGGTTCTCGATGGGAAGGTCACCTCTGCTTTTTTCAAGAACACTTTGATCGGTGCACTGGAAGAATACGAGGGGGCTGCTGCCCGCACTTACGAAAACATCTCATCGATTTCAAATCGGATTGCCACTGCCCACACCAATCTCGTGGCAGCCCTGGAAGTGCCAATTGATTCCGCTATCGGTAATTCGATGCGCCTCTATGAGGCAACCCTTAAAACGATCACACCGCTGATTCCATCGCTCATTGAGCTGACCGGTGACTTGGTTTTCATGTTGACGGCGTTGGCAGGCGTGAAGCTGGCCGCATGGCTGTACGCAACAACTGCGGCCAGCTACACAGCCAGCGGCGCTCTGACAATGCTGGAACTGCGGTTCCTCGCGACAATGACGTTGGCGCGGGCAACTACCCTGGCAATGATTGGCCTGCGAGGCGCGATGGCGTTTCTGGGCGGACCTTTGGGTGTGGTTGTTCTAGCGGCAACAGCGCTGTATGCATTTAGCAGAAATGGGCAGACCGCTGCCGCTGACGCTGCAGCATTGAGAGGCGAAATCGACGATCTTGCCGCTTCGTATGAGGCGCTAACCGTAGCGCAAATTGATCAACAAATCTCAGCAGCCCAGGCTGAAATGGCTGAACTGTCAAAACTCAAAGAAGGTTTAGTTGAGCCCGAAGCGAAGTCGAATCCTTTAATGGCCTGGGGCATGTCACCATCAGATGCTGACTACCAAGCTCTGCAGCAATACACCGACGAGATGGATTCTCTAAATCAGCAGCTGGACGCCGGCGCACGGAATCTTAATGCATTGGCACAGGCTCGGCCCGGAGCGATTGCCAATGATTTGGATGCAGAAACGGCTGCGGCCACGGCTCTGTCCAAAATCCAACAGGACCTCCTGGACAAGTACCTGCCGCTGGAGGCACTGACCGCCGAGTACACATCCAACCTGGCTGCGCTGAGCGCCATCGAAGCCTCCAGCACTGAAGAGGCCAGCCGCAAAGAGCGTGCGATCACCGCGTTGAACGAAGCCTACCGCGAGGAAGTGCGCGAGCTGACCGGTGTGACCAAAGCCGAGGAAGATGCGGCCAAGGCGCGCGAGAAAACCCTGCAGGAGATGAACAAACTGATCGACCAGTACGCGCCCATGCAGAACGCAGTTGTCGAGTATGAAACTCAATTGCTGCTGCTGAGCCAGGCGCGTGATCAGGACCTGCTTTCCCTGGAGAACTATCACATCGCGGTGGCCGCGCTTGCCCAGGAGCAGTATGAGGCGTTAAACCCTGGCGCGCTGCTGGTTGATCAGATGGAGGAAGAGCTGCGGGTGATGCGCCTGTCAGCGGTTGAGCAGGAGTATGCAAACCGGATCCGGGGTTTGTCGGCTGAGCAGATTGCCCTGCAGGGCGATGCCATCCGCGCGCTGATCATCGAGATGCAGGACGAACAGGTGACCATTGATGCTACCGCGCAGCGGCAGCAGGACTATCAGCGGGCAACCGAGAACATGCTGGAGGATCTGCAGCGAAGCTGGACCGACTACTTCGACCAGATCCTTGAAAAAGGCAAGTTCAACCTGGAGACCCTGGGTGAGTCGATTGTGGCGATCATGCGCCGCACGATGGCCAGTGTGGCCAGCATGGACATGGCCAACTCGCTGCGTAGTGTCTTTACCCCGGCCGCGCCAGGCGCAGCCCCAGGCGATCCTGCCAGTGGTGGTTCAGTCAACTATGGCCAGCTGGCAGCGCTGGTCGGCGGTGGCGTCTCCAGCGTGCTGAACGCCTCACTCGTGCAGAACTCAGCAGCGGTTTACGAAGGTGGCCAGCTGATCAGCGAGGGCGCCAAGTCATTCAACTTTGGCCTGAAGAACCTGAGTGCAAACCTCTTCGCCGGCATCGCGGGCAGCGCGATCGGCACGGCCGTTGGTGAGGCTGTGTTTGGTAAACAAGCGCAGAGCAACTACGGCGCCATGGCCGGTGCGGTGCTCGGCTCGGTGATCCCAGGTGTGGGCACCTTCCTGGGCGCAATGGCCGGTGGCGCCCTGGATGCGATGTTCGGCGGTGATGGTTACAAGCGCATGAGCGTGGGTTTTGACACCAATCGCGACTCGGTACGCGGTAGCTACTACACTGGCACTGAGACCTTTGCCAGCGGCCTGCAGGTGAACAAGATCAACCGGCGCGGTGACCAGGAAGCGACCGATGCGATCACAGCCAAGGCGGCTGAGATTGATGCGTTCATCACGCAGCTGACGCGTGCGGCCGGTGGCTCGATTGACATGAGCCGGGCGACGCTCTCTGGCACCTCGGCTGATTACGGCTACAGCCAGGGCAGTTTCTTTGGCATGCGCGCTGGTGAGGATGCCGATTCTGAGGAAGCCCTGGACGCGCTGTTTGGCAGCTTCAGCAAGCAGCTGATCAACCACATTGAGGGTCTGAGCGATGGCGTGACCCAGGCGCTGCGAGCGGCCACCGGATCTGCTGACGAGATCCTCGCGCAGTTCCAGGAAGTGCTGGCGCTGGACTCACTGGTGCAGTCGGGTCAGTTGGATATCCTGGGTGATGTCACTTTCGAGTTTGCCCAGCAGCTGGCCGAGGCCGCTGGTGGCATCGAGAACCTTGCCGCCACCACAGGCGCATTCAGCCAGTCGATCGCCGATCAGTCTGATGTGCTGACCAACGTCACTACGCGTTTGCGTAGCGCCGTCACAGAGCAGTTTGACGCGCTGAACCTGAGCCTGGATGACTTCACCAGCGTCGCTCAATTCCGCGAATATTTTGACTCAGTCAAGCAGAGCCTGGATGCGGTCAACGTGCTGGAGTTGGTACAGGCCGGCAACGCACTGGCGCTGCTGATAGAGCAGGAGAAAGAGCTGGCCGACGTGCGAGCCCAGGCCATGGCCGAGCAGATCGAAGCGGCCAGTGATCTGGTGGATGAGTACCGGTTCCTGCGCACCCAGGCCGCGCGTGTTGCCGGCGATATCCACAATGACATATTCAAACTCACCGGCAACGGCGCAGTGGATTTGCGATCGCGCCTTCGCACCGGTCCCCTGGATGAGCAGCTGGAAAGCGTGGATGCGCTGCGCCAGGAGATCCTGGCCAACTACAACGAGCAGCTGAAACTTGAGCAGCAGTTGCACGAAGAGAAGATGAACCACTACCAGCAGCAGCTCGATACCGCCAAGCGCATTGATGATTACATCAATCAGCTGATGACCGGTGACCTGTCCCCCCTGTCGGTGGCAGACCGTCTGACACTGGCGCAGCAGCAGTTTGATGATGTGTATCAGCGTGCCATCTCCGGAGATCTCGGCGCTGCTCAGGAAGCCACAGGCTACTTCGACGCCTTTGCCCGGTTGAATCAGACTGCCCTGGCCAGCTCTGAAAGTGGTGTGGCCGCATTCAATGCCAACTTGGCCAAGCTGCAGGAGATCAGCGCGCTGCTGGGCCAGGCGCAATCACCAGGTGAATTTGCGGCCGGCGAGTTTGCGGCCACCTATGTGGCTGAGCTTCGCGAGCTGCAGGCTGAGATGATCCGGATTGAGCAGTTGATGGGCGAGCAGATCGTCGGTGAACTGGTGAATCTGAAAGTGCTGTTTGCCAACCTGCCGGCCGAGATCGCGCTTGAACTGCAGGGCCTGATCGGCGACGGCATGCTGGCCATCCTGCAGCAGGGCGCGAACTTCGGCCTGCTCTCCCAGGACATCGTCAACGCGCTGGGCCTGATGCCAAAACTCAGCGACCTGAGTGATGGTGGTATTGCGGCCGCGATTGAAGCGGTGACCGCGCTGTCTGAACACCCGAACATGCTGGGCGATAACATTCAGTCGCTGGCTGATGCGATGGGCGCGATGATCCAGGCAATGCTGGCTCAAGGCACAGCGGTCCAACTGATTGCCGATCAGATTGCGAAGAACCCGGTGGCCACCAACGCCGCTAACCAATACCTGGGCCAGAACGGTCTGGGCAGCGTGTCTGACTACCAAAGCGTGGTTAACACAAGTCTGAGTAATGCAGAGATCGCAGCAACCGTAGCGGCTCTGAATGGGTCGGCCGCGACCGAAGCCGAGGCGGTAGGTGCGATTTACAATGCGGCGATCGCCAACGGTGTTGGATCCGGACA
Source organism: Pseudohongiella sp. (assembly GCF_011050365.1). GTDB lineage: Bacteria > Pseudomonadota > Gammaproteobacteria > Pseudomonadales > Pseudohongiellaceae > Pseudohongiella. Next base: position 57,214 of record NZ_DRFV01000016.1, on the reverse strand, counting down.
ACTGGCTCAGGCCAGCGGCTACAGCCAGGCGGAGATCCTCGCGCTGGCGGCCAAGTACGGTTATGCCTCATTTGCGGTCGGTACCGACCGGGTCGACAGTGATCAGTTTGCTGCGATCCATAAAGAGGAAATCATCTTTGACCGCCCGCGTGCGAGCAAGCTGCGTGATGCGATCGTTGACCGGGTCACAGGTGCTGGCAGCTCAGCGGACGTGCAGCGATTCGTGAAGGCCGTGGAGGCACAGACAGCGCTACTGGCTGAACTGGTTGACCAGAACCGCGATGTGTCTTCAGAGCAGCGTCAGGCGTTTGCAGGGGCCGCTCGGGAGATCTCCGAGAGCGTGGATCGGTTGACCAGGGAAATGGAGGAGCGCGCAGCATGATAAGCGATGCTCAGTATCTGGCCTGGTTACGATCGCAAGCGCCCAAGGTGCTGCTGGCCGAAATGGACTATTACGACACGGTCACCGAAAGTGTGGGCACGGCGTATATCAGTGATCGAGGTTACAACACAAACTGGTCTGACGGGGTTGAGCATCGCCCGTACCCCGACTATCTGAAAGGAGTGCCCAGCGCCAGGCGTACGCTCGGTTCCGGCCGGCCGGCGCGCGGTGAGCTGATCATCGACAACACCGCTGGCGAGCGTGACCACTGGTTGACCCAGTACAAGTGGGACGGCCGCAAGGTGCGCCTGCTCTACGGTGATCCCTCCTGGGAGTATGCAGATTTTCGCCTGGTGTTTATTGGCGTGATCAAAACCCGGTACGGCCGGGGCATCGATGAGCTGCTGTTCAAGATGCGCGAGCCAGAAGACTTCCTTGACCAGCCGGTGCAAGGCTCGACCGTGGCCTCTGGGCCCAATGCCGGCGACTACCTGCCAATCTGCTATGGCGAGTGTTTTAACGTCTCACCGGTGCTGCTTGATGGTGCCACCCACGTCTACCAGGTGAGCGATATCGCGATCGATAGCGTTGACCTGGTGAAAGACAACGGCAAGGGTCCTGTGTCGCATACAGCGGATCTGGCGGCCGGCACGATCACGCTGGCCGGCGCACCGGTGGGCAACATCACGGTGGACTGCACTGGCGCGAAGATCAGCGGGGCCCCGCTGCTCAAAGCTGGCGAGATCATCGATCACATCATCACCGAGCGCACCGATCTGCCGGCAGAGTTTTACGATGCCTCAGCGTTTACCGCGCTGGACACTGAAATCACCTGGCAGCACAACCTGTATATCAATGGCTCGACTACGGCGCGCCAGGCGATCGATATGATCCTGGAGTCGATCGGCGCCAAGCTCTCGCGCACCGAAGCTGGCGCGATCACCGTCGTGTTATTGGCAGATCCGACCGAGAGTGCCGGCATCACCATAAGCCCGGATGACTACCGCATGGATACGCTGGTGGCCAGCGCCACTGAGCTGCCTTGGAAGCGCGGCCGTCTTGGGTATCGGCGCAACTGGACCGTGCAGGAGTCCCTGGACACGCTGGTCACCGCCACTGAGCGCGCCACCCTAGGCCGCGAGTATTCGATTGTCGAGGATGCCAACGCGGTCACCGGCGTTCATCCGCTGGCCACTGAGCCCGAGCTGATCGGCACCACACTGACGCTTGAGGCCGACGCTGCAGAGCGCCTGGCTCAACTCATGGCCCTGCACGCGGTTGAGCGCTACAAGTTCGACCTGCAGGTGTATGCGGTGCTTTACCAGTATGCCCTGGGTAGCACGGTCAAACTGATTGCCGATCGCTACGGTTTCGATGCCGGCATCAACTGCGTTGTCTATGACACAGACAGCGTTTTCACCGATGGACGAGCGAGGTTGACGTTGTGGCGATAGCAAATTCACAGATACGGGTGATCACAGAGAATCTGGCGCGCGTGGCCACGCTGACTGCCACGCCTGAGCTCGACAACATCGCGACCATGCCGATCGAGAATGTCCAGAACAGCAATCGCACCCTGTCGTTTCGCAGCACGGCCATCGATGAAGACGGCGTCACCATCGGCTTTGAGCTGCCGGCACGTAAGCGCATCTCGGCCGTAGTGCTTGATGGCCACAACCTACGGGTGGGTGATAAGTGGAAAGTGCGGCTGTGGTCCGGACCTGAGAAAACGGGATCCCTTTTTGAAACGGAGTTCCTTGAAGCGCTCGTACCCAAGACGGCCGGTGAGGTGAACTGGGGCATCGACAACTTTACCGCCACCGCGTTTGACGACTGGGATCGGGTGTACAGCGTCACCTGGTTTGGCTCTGTGGCCGCCCAGTCCGGCGAGATCGTGGTGATCAGCGAGGGCAATCCCGATGGCTACATTGATTTCAATCGACTGGTGTTTGGCCAGGCGATATCGCCACAGCGCAATTTTCAGTTCGGCTACGAACTGGACTACCTGGACACCAGCACCCACGAGCTCACAGCGGGCGGCAGCGGCCGATCGGATCCGGGCGTGATTAGACGTCTGATCAACATCCAATTGCCCAGGGTGCTCGACTCAGAGCGCAGCACCTGGGCGGACTTTGTCCGCAATACCTCCATGTACAACGAGATCTTCGTCAGCCTGTTTCCCGAGCGCGGCGGCAAGCTTGAGCGCGATCATTCAATGATGTGCATCGTGAAATCACGTTCTGCCCTGCGAAACGTGAACGCCCGGCGATTCACCATCAGCATCAATTTCCAGGAGAACTGATATGCCAGTGCCCACTTTTACCGCTATTGAGTTTGACAAAGACGACAACCCTTACGATGACGGCACCGGCTATATTGAAAAGTGGCAGCAGCTGAGTGCCAATTTCACCACGTTGGCTACTTATGTGGCTGAGGTGGAGTTCTCGGTCGAGCAGACCTCGCAGAACATCATGGATCTGACTGCTACTAATCTTGAATTGGCTAGTACATTCGCAGCCTCGGCAGCAGCCAAGGCCCAAGAAGCCGCTCAGATCGTCAGCAACGACGCCATAGCTGCCATCGAAGCGCAGTTCAACTACGCCTCAGTGCAAAAGGCCATCTACGTCAGCAATATCGGTTCATGGCGCACCCGTGGACGCGGGCTGTCATGGTACGACCCGACAAAGCCTTCAGTGCTGGTAGGCCAGAACACGCCAGCCAAGGGCCAGTATTCGACCGTAGCAGCAGCGGTATCAGCAGGCGGGCTGGTGGGTGAGTATTTCTATAATATCGCGACAAAGTTCTGGGAGAAGATTACTGCTACTGGCACGCCGGCATCGACCCGGATTTATGCAGCGGGGCAGGTGGATTTTCCGGCTGAAGTTGTGATTGCTGCCATCGGTACTGGGGCAGGACAGCGATTGTTAATCCATGATGCTACGGTTGCTGGGAGCCCATTGTGGGGAGAGTTCGATACACCGAGCAGCATCAACAACAATTGGGGTGACACATTCATTACTGGCGGCGGCGCCTACCCCATTAACTCTATTGCCATGCATGGCAGTACGTTAATGTTCAGTAAGTTGCGGGCGGCAGGCCCAAATGATAGCGTCGCCACCGGTGCGTTTTTCCTTGATTTCGCTAATGGCACAGCAACAGCATTAAACGCCACTGCAAAGTGGAAATGGGCGTCACCATTAGTGTTTGGAAATCAGGCGTCAAGCTACAAGACCATTTCTACAACAGAAGTTTTACCCAGTAGCAACGTCAACGCCCTAGCCACCTGCATCGCCGATGATGCCCCTATTGATCCTGTCAGTGGTGAGCCGATAGGGTATGTTGCAGGGGCGTCAGGTAGCGGGGCATTTGTTATTAAGCCTGATGGTACGATTCTTAGCGGCGGTCTCGTCAATAATTTTACGTTTGTCGGCTTCCTTGAAAACCGATTATACGGATTCCGCTTCGTATCTAATCGCACTCTGTATGATTTTGGTCCCGTTGACGAGTTAGTGGGCGGCTTCAATGGTACTGGCTATAGCATAGTCACCACTCCCGGCTTTTCAGCCAATGATGACACTATGAGGGTGTTTACAACGGGGGATGAACTGGCCATCACATATTCCACCGGCATAGACCTCCTACGCCCCAACCCCAACGAACCCACCAAATCCCTGATCCAAAAAATCGGCAGCAACTTCAACACCGGCCCCTATATCGACGGCGCGGGTACTGCTGCTGTGATGTGTGATACGACTACGGGGGCGATTGCTGATACTGAGCTTGCTGCAAATCCTGACTTCAGTACAGACACAGCAAGTAATTGGCTATCTGTGGGTAACGCTCAAAACATAGCTGTAACGGGCGGCGAGCTTGTGTGGGAACGAATTGCGGGGGCAACAGCAGGATGCGTTATTAGGTCTAACACAGGCGGGCCATTCACAGGCTTGACAGTTGGTAAGACGTATAAGTTAAGTGCTAACTACCGACAGCCTTTGGGAATAGCGCGAGTTGGCTATGTGGCTGTCGTTTCAACAAGTGTCGTTGGTATGGGTGAAAGCGCAACACAAACGTTATCAGTCACAGACCAGTTGTTTGAAGTTTCGTTCATTGCTCTAACCACAACAGTATATATCTACTTCTATGCGAACAGCACTGAAGCGGGAGACTCGTTTGCCAGCTCAAGCGTGTCACTGAAAGAAGTCACAGCAGACCGCTCCGGCAACTCCAACAACTTTGCCGTAGTTGGCTCCCTCGCCCGCACAGCCATCAACTCCCTGCCCGGTGCTATTGCTGCGTACAGTGGTTTCAGTGCCACAAACTATCTGAGCAGTTCAAATGCTGCGCTGAATGTAAGTGGCGTGGCGTTTACTTGGCCTGTGGTATTCAAGGTGGCGGCGGGGTCTGATACTGCGTTGATAGGTGCGGGTGATTTTAATGTGTCGCAGGAAGAGCGTTACTTGTATGTTGCCAGCTCCGGAGTTATTTCATTTTACACCGGCGCCAGCTCAGCTGTGACCTCGGCTGGTTCATATGCGGACGATAAATGGCACTTCGCCGTACTTATTCATACTGCGACCGGAAGCGTTTCGCTCATGGTTGATGGTCAGGTAGTCGGCACAGGCTCATACACACCGGCCGCGTTCGCCGAATCTGCTATTAAGGTTGGGGTGAGAATCAATAACACATTACCGTGCGCCGGATCAATAGCGGCTTTCACACCTCAAACCGGCACCGCATGGTCAGAGGATCAGGCAAAGCACTGGTGCCGCACAATGAAAGCCATGATCGACAACGGCAATGCCACTCAACCTGCCGCAGCAGTAGCAGCAGACTTTATCACCCGATCAGGTCAGACACTGAGCGCAACCAGCTCGACTGTCTACCGATCCACCAACACAGCACGTATCAGCAGTCAGGCGTCAACGGTTGGTACTATCGCAACCGTCGGCGTTGGTGAGCGCGGTGAGATTGTGGTGGGTGGCAGTACCGGGCTGAAGGTGTCTGTGCCGGCGCGGAATCTGCGTGAGGGTGAGCTGAGGAGGACTGTCAAACGGTTCTCTATTCAATACACCGGTGACGCTACGGGTGAGCGGAACCAATTCCCCGACCCCGCGAACCCCGCGGAGATGGCAGCAGCCCGGGGCGCGACGCCAATTGCTGTATATGACGAGCGAGAGTTCTTGCATCTAGGGGCATCGAAAGATTGGGTGCTCAAATACGATGGATTCGGCTACTGGACGGAGATAGCAGTTGATCCGGCTGACGGTAACACGGTCGAAGTGGTATTCGAGACGGAGGGTTGGGAATGATTACTTTTGCTGATAGTCATGTAGATTTGATGGGTTCAGTGACGTTTACACCACAGGAACTCCAGCGGCGCTGGGACCGGGAATTGCAGAAGAAGTGGCGCAAGGAAGTGCAGGACAACCTGCGTGACTTTATGCAGATCAAGCCGAGTCTGGACCCAGAAACATTCCCGCAGTATGCGCAGAACGATGTGCTGCTGTCTGACTTCATCAGCGATAAGCAGACCTGCTACCAAAGGCGATTGGCTGACGAGGTGAAGAACGAGCTCCTGATTACCACGATTGCCTACGAGCACGCAGTACGCCGAAAAGCAGAGCTGGAATTGATGATCGACGGGCGTGATGCGGTTGCTGAGGTACCGGAAGAAACTGATCCGGAGACAGGCGAGGTCACTCAGACGTATGTGCCGCCAGTGACAGCGGTTGAACCGCTAGCCACTACCATTGAATCGGTGGATGAAAGTGGTGACCCCGTAACAATCACTAACCCGGCACTGACGCAGGCGCTGGCTGATTTGGCTGATGCCCAGGCGGTGATTGATGATGCCAGTGGTGAAGTTTTGACTCTGGCGGCAGAACGAGCTCTTTAAAAGTTACCTCTGTGTTAATATTGTTTCACCTGATGTAACTGGCCAGATATCCAGGTTATCGTGTTTTATCGAGGAAGTTATCGCGAGCGGCATCAGCAGTGGCGCCGGAAGGGCCACACACACCCCGGCGACCTTACAAGTGGAGTGCTGCTACACAGACATTACTCCGGCAACCGGTAGCGCAACGCACGCCGCCGCTGATCCAGCCCCAGCCACACCAGCGGCACCACAATCATCAGACTGCCCACCACAAACCAAAGATCCGGTACCTCGGCAAACCACACCCAGCCAATCGCCACCGCCCAGATCAGCCCCGTATACTCCGCACTGGTCACCTGATTCGCATCCACATCCCGGTACGCCAACAACACCGTGATGCTATAGCCCAGAATAAGCACGCCCGACCCGACCGCACCCACAACAACCCGCGGCTCCAGCGCCAGCCCCTCCCAAATGAAAAGAACCGCGGCCACCGGCAGCACCAGCAGGTAACTCAGGAACAACCGGTGCAGGGTCGACTGCTGCGTGGGTAACATGCGCACCATGACCGCGTTGATAGCCAGCGCCAGCGCTCCACCCAGTGCCGCCAGTGCCCCCCAGTTAAATTCCACCGGTCGCAGAATGACCACGATACCGGCAAAACCACTGAACACGGCAAATACACTCAACACCGTCAGTTTCTCCCGGAAGATCACCACCGCCAGCAACATCACCAGTATCGGCGCGACATAAAACACTGCGTTCGCGGTCGCCAGCGGCAATGAGGTCAACGCCACCACCATACAGAAGATGCCCGCCATGCCAGCCAGAGAACGGAAAGCGTGCACATACAGTCCATCGAAGGGGGTGACCAGGTCGAAGCGACGGTACAGCGGCAACAGCACCAGCAAGGACAACAGACTGCGCAAAAAAATGAACTGGAAAATGGGTACGTCTTCACCCATCACTTTGACGAAGACATCGGACCCCACTGCCAGCGCGTTACCAATGACCAGTAAAACGATGGCTTTTGTAATACTTCCTGCTGGCATTAAATCGTCCAATTGCTGTTGAATTCATACTATGATGGGGCAAGGGTTATATACGGGAAAGAATCATACTAAAAACAAGCGGGAGAAACAGCACAGTGAATTTTAACCTGACTGACAATCAACGTGAGATCGCCGAGGCCGTCTCCCAACTTTGCGCCCGCTTCGACGCCAAATACTGGCGCGACTGCGATGCCGATGCACGTTTCCCCGAAGAATTCGTCAGCGCCATCACCAAAGCCGGCTGGCTGGGCATTGCCATGCCGGAAGCGTACGGCGGTGCCGGTCTGGGTATCACCGAAGCCGCACTGATGGCGCATCGCATCACCCGTTCCGGCGCAGGCATGAGCGGCGCCTCGGCCATCCACATGAACCTGTTTGGGCCGCATCCGATCGTCGTATTCGGCAGCGATGAGCAGAAGCAGCGCTTCCTGCCACCGTTGATTGCCGGCACCGAACGCACCTGCTTCGGTGTTACCGAGCCGGATGCCGGCCTTAACACCACCGCGCTGGAAACCCGCGCCAAACGCAGCGGTGATCACTACATCATTAACGGTCGCAAAATGTGGACCACCACCGCCCAGACCGCCACTCACATTTTGCTGATTACCCGCACCACGCCTCTGGCCGAATGCAAAAAACCGACAGATGGCCTGACTCTGTTCTACACGCCGCTGGATCGCAACCGCATCGAAGTTCGCCGCATCCCCAAGATGGGCCGCGCGGCTGTCGACTCCAACGCCCTGTTCATCGACAACCTGGAGGTGCCGGTGACAAACCGCATCGGCGAGGAAGGCGACGGCTGGCGCTGCCTGCTGCACGGGCTCAACCCTGAGCGCATACTCGTCGCTGCAGAAGCCGTTGGTATCGGTCAGATCGCACTTGAGAAAGCGGCAAACTATGCCCGTGAACGCATTGTTTTTGATCGTCCGATCGGAAAAAACCAGGCCATCGCGCACCCCCTTGCCGAGTGCTGGATGGAACTGGAAGCGGCCTGGCTGATGACCTGCAAGGCGGCCAGCCTGTACGACGCCGGCCAGGCCTGCGGCATTGAAGCCAACGCGGCCAAGTACCTGGCCGCCGAAGCCGCCTTCCGCGCCTGTGAGCGCGCCGTGCTGACGCATGGGGGCATGGGTTACGCGAAAGAATATGATGTCGAGAGATTGTTCCGCGAAGTGCTGATTCCGCGCATCGCGCCGGTGAGCCAGGAGATGATCAAGAACTTCATCGCCGAAAAAGTCCTCGATCAACCTCGTTCTTACTGATTGAAACAGTCAGTGGAATGCCGCCGGGGTGAGGGTGGCTGCTTTCGGGAAGGTACTAGTTGTCACGCCACCGGCACGGGGGTGCTTCTTGAGGAGACGTCCGTGAACCCATCCATGGGGGCTCGGATGCGACCGTCCAAGGGTCGCATACGCTCCTCAAGCTGCACCCCCGCCCCGGCGGCTCTGCAGTGGCTCCTCGGAGAGCTGCACGCTCACCCCGCCGGCCTCAGCTCCAGCGGCACACATTAAAGTCTCAGTCCGCGCTCCGCCAACTCAACCGCGCGGAAAATCGCCCGCGCCTTGTTCAGTGTCTCCTCCCACTCCAGCTGCGGCACCGAATCAGCCACTACACCCGCGCCCGCCTGCACATACAGGGTCGAGTTCTTGATCACTGCCGTGCGAATCGCAATCGCCATATCCATGTTGCCGCCCCAGCCAATGTACCCCATGGCACCGCCGTACACGCCACGCTTCACCGGCTCCAGCTCATCAATGATCTCCATCGCCCGCACCTTCGGCGCACCACTCAACGTACCCACCGGCAACGTCGCTTTCAGCACATCCAGCGCGGTTTTGTCTTCACGCATCTCGCTTTCCACGATTGACGCAATGTGCATGACATGCGAATAACGCTCAACAAACATCTTTTTCGGCACCGTCACCGAACCGGTTTTTGACACCCGGCCGGAATCGTTGCGGCTCAGATCGATCAGCATCAGGTGCTCGGCAATTTCCTTGGCATCGGCCAGCAGCTCCTGCTCCAGTGCCAGGTCTTCCTCTTCTGTGTGTCCGCGCTTGCGGGTACCGGCCAACGGCCTTACCGTGATCAGCCCGTCTTCAACACGCGCCAGTATCTCCGGCGACGCACTGACGATATGGTGATCTCCCATATTGAAGAACACCATATAGGGAGATGGATTGAGGTAACGCAGTGCACGGTAGGCATGAATCGGCTCGCCCCTGAAAGGCACGGACATACGCTGCGCCAGCACCACCTGCATGACGTCGCCGGCCAGAATGTAATCCTTTATCCTGTTGACTGACTTTTCAAACGGCGCCTGGTCAAAACTGGACCTGAAATCCTGCTCCTGACTCTGGCTTGCCGACGTCCCCGGCAGATCCGCCGGCGGCAATGCCAGAGGTTTTGCCAGCGTTGCTTCGATGCTGTCCAGTCGCGCCTGTGCGTTTGCCCAGGCATCCGGCATGGACGGATCGGTATTGCAAACGATGGCGATGGTGCCGCGCAAATTGTCAAACACCACCACTTCTTCAGACACCATCAGCAGTATATCCGGCGTGTTGATTTCATCGCTGCCCGGCGCCGCCCCCAGAGACGGCTCAACATAACGCACCGAGTCATAGGAGAAATAACCTACCAGACCGCCACTGAAACGAGGCACGCCATCAATCTCGGCAACCCTGTAACGCGCATTGAATGCTTCCACAAACACAAAAGGGTCATCCGATTCATGGCTTTCAATCACATCACCATTTTTTTCCACACTGATCTGATTACCGACAACGCGCAGAACCGTGCTGCACGGCAGCCCGATGATGGAGTAACGGCCCCATTTTTCACCGCCCTGAACGGACTCAAACAGATAGGTGTGCACACCATCGGCAAGCTTGGTGTAGGTACTGAGCGGTGTTTCAAAATCGGCCAGCACTTCACGCACCACCGGAATCAGGTTATAGCCGTCAGCGGCGAGTTGCTGGAATTGTTCGGCGCTCATGCGAGTCATGCTTTTCCCCTGCGCTCAGGCAACAGTCTGCAACTGCTGACGCATTTTTGAAATTGTCTTCTCGTAGCTGTCACTGTTGAATATCGCCGAGCCGGCAACAAACATGTCTGCGCCCGCTTTGGCTATCTCACCGATATTATCCACCGTGACGCCGCCATCGACTTCCAGCCGGATATCGAGTCCGCTGTCATCAATCAGACGTCGGGCCTGTTGTAATTTTTTCAGGGCCGAAGGGATAAACTTCTGCCCGCCAAAGCCGGGATTGACCGACATCACCAGGATCAGGTCGACCTTGTCCAGGACATACTCCAGACAATCCAGACGGGTGCCGGGGTTCAAAACCAGACCGGACTTGCAGCCGGCGTCACGAATCAGTTGCAGGGAGCGATCGATGTGCAATGACGCCTCCGGGTGAAAACTGATATACGTGGCGCCTGCTTTGGCAAAATCCTGAATCATCTGATCAACCGGACTGACCATCAGGTGAACATCAATCGGCGCGGTGACACCGTATGTGCGCAGCGCCTTGCACACCATCGGGCCGATTGTCAGGTTCGGCACATAATGGTTATCCATGACATCGAAGTGCACCACATCGGCGCCGGCAGCCAGCACTGCGTCCACTTCTTCACCCAGACGGGCAAAATCGGCTGACAGAATGGACGGTGCGATAAGAAAGTCTTTCATGGTCAAGGTCCTGAAATTAATTGGCTGTTCACGTGGCGCTGACATCACTGCCACGACTGTAGCCGTCGCAAATGCCGCATTTTAACGTCTATTAACACAAATTGCGTGGCTTTCTTGCCTTCTCTCCTGTCCTTGATTCGGCCCGGCAGCGGTTCAGCCCGGCTGCAATTGCGCATCCAGCGCCAGCAACTTTTCCGGAGTGCCTATGTCTTGCCAGTCGCCGTCGTGGCGCTCACCGCTGACCCGGTTGGCCCGCATGGCATTCACCAAAAGCGGAGCCAACGGCTGATACTGCGCCGGGTAACCGTCAAACAGGGTCCGATGCAGCACGCTGATGCCGCTGTAAGTCAGTCTCGGCGCGCCGCTGTCCCGCACCCGGCCGGCATCATTCAGGCAGTAATCACCTTCGGGGTGATGCGCCGTATTGGGCACCATGACCAGATGCGCCAGCGCCTGCTCCGGATTTAGCGGCCTCAGGGTGGCAAAATCAAAATCGGTCCAGACATCGCCGTTAACGATAATAAAACTGTCATCACCCAGCATGGGCAACGCCCGGATAATGCCACCGGCGGTCTCCAGCCGGTCCGGCTCCGGCGAATACCGGATGTGGACGCCAAGTTCGCTGCCATCGCTCAGCGCTGCTTCAATCTGCTCGCCCAGATGATGATGATTGATCACGATATCAGTCACACCCGCTTGCCGCAGGCGTCGTATCTGCCATTCGATCAGACTTCGCCCACCGGCGCGCAACAGAGGCTTGGGCAGTGTTTCGGTCAGCGGCAACATGCGTTTGCCAAGGCCTGCTGCCAGAATCATCGCCTTCATGACGACAGCTCCGTCAGTCTGGCCTGCATCTTGGGCATCGGACCTGCCCGGAACCAGGTCAGAAACGGCTCCATGGACGGGTGCCGGGCCGCCACATTACTTACATACGCCATCACCACGGGCAGATCGAGCAAATAACGCTGCTTGTTGTCGCGCAATGCCAGGCGGCAAAAAATGCCCAATACCTTGATGTGTCGCTGCAGCCCCATCAGATCAAAATCGCGCATGAAATCTGATCTCGAGTGGGTCGCCGGTACAATTCCCCGCGCCTGCGCCTGCTCATGATAGGCAAGAGCCCAGCGTTCGACATCCGATTGCGGCCAGACGATGTAACAGTCTCTCAGCAACGACACCAGATCGTAAGTCACCGGGCCAATCACCGCGTCCTGAAAATCAATCACGCCCGGCGCCTGGTTTTCGTCCAGCCTGCCGTCATCGCCCGGCAGCAGCATCAGGTTGCGTGAATGATAGTCACGATGCACGCGAGCCTGCGGCTGCGCCAGCGCAGAAGCTTCCAGCAATTGCCAGGTTGTCGCCAGCAAGACGCGTTCATCGGCGCCGAGATGCATACCCAGCATGCGTTCGCAGAACCATTCGTCAAACAGGCTCAGTTCGCGGCGCAGCAGCGCCTGATCATATGGGGGCAGCGCCGACGGCGCCGGATGCGCCTGCAACGACAACAGCGACGCCATGGCGTGATGATACAAAACATTGACGCGGTCACTGTCATTGGCAGTCTGCGCCTGTTGCAGGCAGGGCAGCATGAGCTGGTCGCCGAAATCTTCCAGCACCATAAATCCCTGGTCCAGGTCATGGGCATGGATGTCAGGAGTCCGCAAACCGGCCGCTGCGAACTCATCAGCGGCGCGCACAAAGGCGGGATTGTTCTCCTGAGCCGGCGGCGCATCGACCAACATCAGGCTCGCCGGCAGCGCTGCCGACTGATGCGCCAACCCGGGGCGGAAACGAAAATACCGACGAAAGCTGGCATCTCCTCCCAGGGCCTCTGCCTTCACCACACCCGGATCAACGCCAAACTGTCGCCGTATGGCGCCCTGCGCCCAATCCTGTAACTGCTGCTGTCGTGCTTCTGCGCTATTCATGTGTGCTGCTCATATGTGCTGCCCGCCCGGACTTGTCATGTGTTCTGCCCGGTCGCCGCCCGCGTTTACCGGGTTTGGCTTTATATAAAAACTTCAATGAATTATCATGCGGGCGCTGTTTACGCGTACTGTCACCAACTCGCCTGACCCATATTCTATTGTCACGGATCGCCCGCACCAATGCCACAGCAGACAATTTCATCAGCCTTGTGCATCAGGGCGGTCCCGTCAAAGCTCAAAACGCTTTCCGTCAGAGCTATGCGGAAAATAAAGTCTGCGCTGGCAAACACACTACTGGTTGCCCTGACGTTGCCGCTGACCCAGCCCCTGACCGCCGTCGCCCAAGAAGACACCGGCATTCTGACAGACTGGCAAACGCGCGCAACTCTTAGCGCAGAGCAGCAGGAGCAGATGCCCGCAGCCTGCTGTGGCATGTTCGTGGAGCCAACACTGAACGGCGAATTCGCCGATCAGGATCCCGATCTGTCCCCCACCGAAATCGAAACACCAGACCCGGTGCGCCAACCCGAACCCAGCCAACTCTATGTGGACGGCCGGGTCAGCGTCCAGCAGGGCTACCGCACGCTGAGCGCAGATCAGGGCATGCACCTGGACGAAACCACCAACATACTGACGCTGCAGGGCGATGTCGTGTTTCGCGAACCGGGCTTTCTGGTCACGGGCAAGGGCGCAAAAATTGACCAGAACAATGGCGTCAACGAAGTTGAACGCGCCTCCTACGTCATTCATGACAGCCAGATTCATGGTTCAGCGACTCAGCTCAGCTACAACAGCGACAGTGGCATGTTGACGCTGGAGAACGGCGAATTCAGCCGCTGTGAACCCATGGACCCATTCTGGGTAATGCAAGCCAAAGGGCTGCGTCTGGATAATGCGCGCGGAGTCGGCTACGCCAACGATGTCACGCTGCGCATACGTGATGTGCCGGTATTTTATTACCCCTATACCCTGCAGTTTCCCATCAGCGACCAGCGGGTCTCGGGCATTCTGCCGCCCTCGCTGAGTAACAGCAGTGAAGGCGGCCTTGATCTGGCGGTGCCGTATTATCTGAATCTGGCCCCGCACTACGACGCCACCCTGACACCGCGCATCATCACCAAACGCGGCGCCATGCTCAGCGCCGAACTGCGTTATCTGGCGGCATGGTCCATGAACACCGTTAACCTGGCCTTGCTGCCCCAAGACCGCACCTTTGATCCGGCGCGCGCCGATGAACCGGGCAGCGACACACCACCACGGGAGAAACGCTGGTTCACCGGGGTGCAGCATGAAGGCCTGTTGGGCGAGAACTGGCGGACCTATATCGACTACAATGCGGTCAGCGATGCCGATTATTTCCGCGACCTGGGCAGCAGCGACTTCAATCTGGAAAGTCGCACACACCTGAACAAGGAAGGTGTACTGAGCTGGCAGAATGAGTCACTGCGGGCCGATGCCCGCGTGCAACGCATTGAAATCATAGACAGTTACATTGCCTCTATCGATATCAACAAACCTTTCGACCGCTTGCCCGAGCTCAGCCTGCGAGGCGATTACCGGGCTGCCGACCGTCTGCGCTATGGATTCAACTCCAGTCACGTTCGCTTTGATCGCTCTCTGACTGCCTCCTTGCTGTCGGACGACCAGATAAATCGCGGCGCCCTGGTCACCGGCGAACGCTTTGTCGCCGAGCCTTACATCAGCCTGCCGGTGCGCCGTCCAGGCTGGTTTGTGGTGCCGACAGCGCGCTACCGTTATGCCAGCTGGCAGCTGGATGACCAGGCCAATGGCACCGATGACACGCCTGATCGGGGCATCGGCGTATTCAGTCTGGACAGCGGCCTGGTATTCGAGCGCCCGGTCAGCATCGCCAGCGACAACATGACACAAACGCTGGAACCACGACTGTATTACCTTTATAGCGAGTATGCCGAGCAGCAGGCCATCCCGACATTCGACACCGCGCAACTGAATTTCAACTTCAACCAGCTGTTCCGTGATGACCGCTTCAGCGGCCCCGACCGGGTCGGCGATGCCAACCAGATCAGCGCGGCCCTGACCAGCCGCTTTATCGGCAGCAACGGCATCGAGCGCGCCCGCTTCAGCGCCGGCCAGATTTTCTATTTTGAGGACAGGCAGGTCTCGCTGAACAGTCCGTTGCAGAACTGGTTGTTGCTGCAACCTCTGGACACCGAGCGCTCAGCACTGGTGCTGGAAACCGAGATTCAGCCGCGCGAAGGACTGCGCCTGATGGCCGATCTGCAATGGGACCAGGAAAACAGCAATATCGATGAAGGCAGCCTGGCCGTGCAGTATCAGGCCGCCAATGACGCCCTGTTTAATGCGGCCTTCCGCTACCGCGAGCGCACCGATGTTTTCCTTGATGCCCCCCCGCTGCTGGACGCCCGCATCAAGCAGACCGACCTGTCCGCAGTATGGCCGCTGAACGATAACTGGCGTCTGCTCGGTCGATGGAACTACGATCACAGCAATAGCAGGAACCTTGAAACCTTTGGCGGGGTCGAATACAGTAACTGTTGCGCAACCATGCGCCTCATCGCCCGCGACTGGGTCAACGATTACGAGTTTTTTGAACAGAACACCAGGCAGAACCGGGGCATCTTCTTTCAACTGTCACTGCACGGTCTGGGCGATCTGACCGGCGGTGGCCTGGGCAACCTGCTCAGAAACAGCATCCCCGGCTTTAAGGAGCAAGACGTTAATGAATAAGTTTACCCGGCAATTTTTATCGGGCTGCAAAGCAGTCAGCCTGTGCGCCGCTGCCACGTTGGTGCTGCTTGCGGGAGCGGGTGCCGGCCTTGCTGGTGCGGCCGAGCGCCAGGTACTCGATCGCGTAATTGCGCTGGTTGATGAGGGCGTTATTCTGCAAAGTGAATACGATGAACGCTTGCAGGAGATTTTGCAGCGCGCGCAGGAGATGGATCTGCAACTGCCGCCTCCCGCACAGTTGCGTGAGCAGGTGATGGAAAACCTGATTATTGAAAACCTGCAGCTGCAACTGGCCGAGCGGGTCGGTATCCGTTTTGACGATGACACCCTGAACCGCGTCATGACCGACATGGCCAACCAGAACAACATGACCTTTGAACAGTATGTAAATGCACTGGAGTCGCAGGGTGTTTACCTGACTACACGCGAGCGCATCCGCAAGGAGCTGGCCGTGAATGAAGTTCAGCGCGGCATGGTGAACCGACGTATCAATATCACGGATCAGGAGATCGAGAACTATCTGAACTCGGGAACCGGACGTGAAGCCATGGCGCCGGACTACCTGGTCGACCAGATCCTGATTCCGGTACTGGCAACCGACAGTGCCGAAATCGAGCGTGCCAAAGAAGCCTTTGCCATGGATCTGCTGGCGCGCGTTCGCGACGGTGAGGATTTTGCTGATGTGCGAATGCAGGCACAGCAGAATGCTACTCAGGGTTTTGCCGTCAGTGGTGGCGAGCTGGGATGGCGCAAAGCCGATCGCCTGCCAACACTGTTCGCCAGCATCGTGCCGGACATGAGTACCGGTGAGGTATCCGACCCGATTCGCAGCTCCAATGGTTTCCACCTGATCAAGCTGAGCGACGTGCGCGGCGACTCCAACCGGCTGGTTAACCAGACCGAAGCCCGCCATGTATTGATCGCCCCCAATGAAATTCGCACCGAAGAGCAGGCACGGCGTTTGGCGCAGGAAGTTTATGAGCGCATCAGCGGCGGTGAGGATTTCAATATCGTTGCCCGTCAACTGTCAGACGACACGCAATCGGTCGTTGCCGGCGGCGACCTGGGCTGGGTCAGTGATGGCGGCATGCCGCCCGAGTTTGAGGAAGTCGTGCGTGACCTGGAGATCGGCGAGCTGAGCGAACCTTTCCGAACCAGTTTCGGCTGGCATGTCGCCGAGGTTACCGGTCGGCGGGAACAGGACCTGAGCCGCGAATATCGTCGCCAACAAGCAACCAACGCTCTGCGCAACCGCAAGTTCGATGTCGAGCTGGAAAACTGGATGCTCGAAATTCGTGACGAAGCTTACGTCAAGATTATCAACTGACATTGTTGCAGCAAAGACCCTGACGCAATCGGCACACCCTTATGGCATTGCAATTGGCTGTTACGCCCGGCGAACCCGCCGGAATCGGTCCGGACCTACTGGTGCAACTGGTACAGGACGCCAGCCGGCTGCCGGTAGATTGTGAACTGGTCGCGGTTGCGGACCCTGACCTGCTGGCACAGCGCGCGCTGGCACTTGGCCTGCCATTGGTCACCTCGATCTGGCAGCCGGGCAATTCCTGCAAACGCGCCAACTCACACATCAACGTGCTGCCCGTACCGCTGGCGTCACCCAGTATCGCCGGCAAACTGGACACTGCCAATGCCGCTTACGTGCTGCAGACACTGCGCAGTGCCGCCCAAGCCTGCGTCAACGGCGACGTGCAAGCCATGGTGACAGCACCTGTGCACAAAGGCATCATCAACGATGCCGGCATTGCCTTTTCCGGACACACAGAATTTCTTGCCGAGTTTTGCCACGTTGATCAGACCGTCATGATGCTGGCAACGCCGGGATTGCGGGTGGCACTGGCTACCACTCATCTGCCCTTGCGCGCTGTCGCCGATGCCATCACGGCGCCCTTGTTGCGGCGTGTTATTGGCATTCTGCATCAGGACCTGCGCGACAAATTCGGCATCACCAACCCCCGCATACTGGTCTGTGGCCTGAATCCGCATGCGGGCGAAGGCGGCCACCTGGGACGGGAAGAGATCGACATCATTGAGCCGGTTCTGCACGACATGCGCAGCAAGGGCATGCATTTAATCGGACCGTTGCCTGCAGACACCCTGTTCACGGAAAAATACCTGTCGCAATGCGACGCAGTGCTGGCCATGTATCACGATCAGGGACTACCGGTATTGAAATACAAAGGGTTTGGCCGCGCCAGCAACATCACACTGGGCCTGCCAATCATCCGCACCTCGGTCGACCATGGCACCGCGCTGGACCTGGCTGCAACGGGCAAAGCCGACGGCGGCAGCCTGCTCAGCGCCATCGAAACAGCCTGCCTGATGGCCAGACGACGACAGCAAGCGCCCGACCACTGATTCACCTGATGGCTTCGAGAAAGGCCAAGAGATCCTCTATGTCGCAATACAATGTTGGCAAATCCATTGCCCTGCCAGAACACAGAGCCCGCAAACGCTTCGGGCAGAATTTTCTGCAGGACAGCAATATCATCCGCCGCATTGTTGCCGCCATCGACCCCAAGGCTGGTGAACACATCGTGGAAATCGGGCCGGGTCAGGGTGCCATCACCACCCCGCTGCTGGCCAGTGGCGCGCGGCTGGATGCCATTGAGCTGGATCGCGATCTCTCTGCCTGGCTGCAATCACGATTCGCCGACGTCGGTACGTTCAGCCTGCACCAGGCCGATGTGCTGAAATTTGATCTGAACAGCCTGACCACAGAGCCACGCAGCCTGAGTATTGTTGGCAACCTGCCTTACAATATTTCCACACCGTGTATTTTCCACCTGCTCAAGTACCAGTCACTGATTCACGAGATGACATTCATGTTGCAGCTGGAAGTGGTGCAACGCCTGGCCGCACAGGTGGGCGATGATCAATATGGTCGTCTCGGTATCATGGCCCAGTATTACTGCCAGGTGGATCACCTTTTTGATGTGCCACCCGGCGCGTTTCATCCCCAGCCAAAAGTCACCTCCGCCATTGTGCGTCTGACGCCGCATCGACAGCAAAAACTCGTTGCGACCGACACTACTATGCTTCAGGATGTGGTACGTACTGCTTTTTCCCAACGCCGAAAGACCTTGAGAAATTGCCTGAAAACGCTGATATCAGAGTTCCAGCCGGAGGATTTGCCGGTGGATCTCAGCCTGCGCCCGGAGAACCTGAGCCTGGCCGACTACGTCAATCTGAGCAACACACTGAGCGCCGCATCACAGGAGCAGTAATCGATGGCCACCACCGATATCCGGGGCGAAGCCGACCACGACATCGATATTTCCGTGCAGACACAATACCTGAGCGAGCAATCTGACCCGGAAAATGACCGCTATGCGTTTGCCTACACTATCGGTATTGAGAACCGCGGCCCCGAGGCCGTCAAGCTGTTATCACGCCACTGGGTGATCACCGATGACAATAACCAGGTAGAGGACGTTCGCGGCGAGGGTGTTGTCGGGCTGCAACCGCTGATCCAGCCGGGGCAGAAATTTGTTTACACCAGTGGCGCCGTGCTCACCACAGAATTTGGTACCATGCAGGGCAGTTACAAAATGGCAAAGCCGGACGGTAGCCAGTTTGACGCAGACATACCTGCTTTCCTGCTCTCACGACCTCACTCGGTACACTGATGGCGACGTATGCAATAGGCGACATCCAGGGTTGCTACAAACCCCTGCGCAAACTCCTCAAGGCGGTGGCCTTTCAGCCCGGCGCAGATGAACTCTGGTGCGTCGGTGACCTCATCAACCGCGGCCCCAAATCCCTGGACACATTACGCTACCTGCGTGACATAGGCGATTCTGCCACCGTCGTACTGGGCAATCATGACCTGCATTTCCTGGCGCTTTATTATCAGTGTACACCCGACACCATAAACGGCCGGCACACACTGGACGAATTGCTGGCAGCGCCTGACTGTGGCGAACTGGCCGACTGGCTGCGACACAAGCCGCTGGCGCACTATGACAGCGTGCTGGGCACGCATGGCATCCACAACTACCTGATGGTACATGCCGGCATCCCCCCACTGTGGGATCTGGATACGGCACTGGCACTGGCCGGCGAGGTTGAAACCGCACTCAGGGGACCGGACTTCCGCAAGTTCCTGAACAAGATGTACGGCGACAAACCCGCTCGCTGGAAGGACTCGCTGACCGGCCGCAAACGCCTGCGCATGATCACCAATTATCTCACCCGTATGCGTTTTTGTGATGCCCGCGGCAAACTCGACCTGCAGATCAAGGAAGGGGTCAATGAAGCACCCGAAGGTTTCCGGCCCTGGTTCGAGTTCGAAAAAATTACCAACAGTAAAACCAGCATCCTGTTTGGCCACTGGGCAGCCCTGCAAGGCGTCACTCAGCGCGACCGCGTGTATGCGCTGGACACCGGCTGTGTCTGGGGGCGGGAACTGACCATGATGCGCCTGGAAGACCACAAACTGTTCAGCGTCTGATAAACTCTGACGCATGACAACCCATCGGGCAGACACTGATTCTTTCAATGCCGGCTCTGCAGCGCAGGGCGCCTTCGCCACCTATCTGGTAGGCGGCGCCGTGCGCGACGCATTGCTGGGTATTGAGGGTTCGGATCGGGACTGGGTCGTGGTGGGCGCCACCCCTGAGGCCATGCTCGGTAACGGGTTTACGCCTGTGGGTAAGGACTTTCCGGTATTCCTCCACCCCAGAACCAAGGAAGAGTACGCGCTGGCCAGGACCGAACGGAAGTCGGGCACCGGGTACAAAGGATTCACCGTATACGCCACGCCCGACGTGACGCTGGAAGAAGACCTGCAACGCCGTGACCTGACCATCAACGCCATTGCACAGGACACCGACGGCAACCTGATAGACCCCTGGGGCGGCGTCAGGGACTTGCAAAACCGGGTGTTGCGCCATGTTTCTGCCGCCTTCGCCGAAGATCCCCTGCGCGTGCTGCGCGTGGCCCGCTTCGCCGCGCGCTTTGCCGACCAGGGTTTCACCATCGCCGACGAGACCCGGGCCTTGATGCATACCATGAGCAGCAGCGGCGAACTGAAAGATCTGGTCGCGGAGCGCGTGTGGCGCGAATTTGACAAGGCCTTGCAGGAAAACCAGGCACAGGTATTTATTACCGTGCTGCATGAATGCGGCGCACTGGCCACACTGTTGCCCGAGGTTGACCGCCTGTTCGGCGTGCCACAACCAGAGCAATGGCACCCGGAAATCGATACCGGCATTCATACCCTGATGAGCCTGCAACAGGCATGTCGGCTGAGCAATGACCTGGCAGTGCGATTCGCAGCGCTGATGCACGATGTCGGCAAAGGACTGACCTCAGCAGAAGATTGGCCGCAGCACATTGCCCACGAACACAAAGGGGTGCAACTCATCGCCGACGTCTGCCAACGCCTGCGGGTCCCCACAGACTGCGCCGACCTGGCCCGGCTGAGCAGTCAGTATCACACCCACTGCCACCAGATGCAGGTACTCAAACCCGCCACCGTGCTGAAAACGCTGGAAGGCCTGGATGCCTTCCGCCGTCCGCAGCGATTGCAAAAGTTCCTGCAGGTGTGCGAAGCCGATGCCCGGGGCCGCACCGGCCTGGAAGCTCAGGCGTATCCGCAGGCAAATCTGCTCTGGCAGTGTTTTGTTGCCGCTGACGAAATCGACGTACCCACGCTGCTGGCACACAAACCGGTGCCACCTGGCCCTGAGGCCGGCGAAAAAATCCGCAACATGCTGCACCAGGCACGCCTTGGCCGTATCAAAGACACCCTGACCAGACTCAGAGCTGCCCCATGACAGAACATACGGATCCGACCGACGGGCAGGCTGTTGTCTTCATCACCGGTGCCGCCAGGCGCATTGGGGCCGAGATCGCCCGCACCTTCCATCAGGCCGGCTATCGCGTTGTCATTCACTGCCACCGCTCCCGAACAGATGCGGATGCGCTGGCGCTGCAACTCAATGAGATCCGCGCCGGCAGCACCTCCGTCGTCTCAGCAGACCTCACTGATGAGCACGCCTTGTCAGGATTGGGCGACGCCGTGCTGTCCTGTCACCAGCGTCTTGATGTTCTGGTCAACAACGCCAGCAGCTTCTACCCGACGCCGTTGCCGTCACTGACCCAGGTCCAGTGGCTGGACCTGATGAACAGCAATGCCCGCGCCGGGCTTTTCCTGGCACAACAATTGGCGCCCGCGCTCTCAACCACAGCGGGCAGTATCATCAACCTCACCGATATCAACGTTAGTCGCGGCATGGCCGAGTTTTCCGCCTACACCATGGCCAAAGCGGCGCTGGGCGCGATGACCAGGTCGCTCGCGCGTGAACTGGCACCCCGGGTCCGTGTCAACGCTGTGTCACCTGGCGCCATCCTGTGGCCGGAACACACTCAGGCCTCTGCCGCGCAGGACGCAGAACAGGCCGGCATAATTTCCGGCATTCCGTTAGGCCGCCTGGGCACACCCGCAGATATCGCCCGCACGGTGCTGTTTCTGGCGCGAGATGCCACGTACATCACAGGGCAGAACATTCGCGTTGATGGTGGCCGGGCTCTGGGCTGACTCTCCCCCGTAGTCTTCCTCCAGCCCTTGCCAGCGTCCCCGTCACGAAAATGATGAATGCATTCAAAATAACGACGAATAGCCTTTGCCCTGCCCTGCCTAGTTGGTTAAGATTCGGAGGTCCTTCAATAACACCTATAAAATAACAGAGACTCAGATTATGCTGCCAAAACGCCGAGAGGGAGAGATCCAGCCAGGTATCAAGTGGGGCCCCTTCGTATTCCGCATACCGTTTGTTCACATGCGCTTTGCATTGCCCGAGTTTCTGCAGGGTATCTGCGTCGCCGGCGCCACCGGCCTGGCCCTGGTGCCAGTTATGACCGCCTCCTTTGGCCTCAGCTTCGAAGAAGCCGTCACCATGGCCATGTTCCACACCATGCTGATTTCCGCCGGTTGGATGATATTCGGTGACCCGATGGCACCGGGCTGGCTGACTCCGGCACTACCGTTCATCTTTGCCTTTGTGCTGGGCGGCGGCAATACGCCGGAGGAGCAGTTCCAGCTGATGACAGCGCTATCGCTTAATTTTGCGGCGCTGCTCATTTTTCTGGGTGTCACCGGGCTGGGGGCCAAACTGGTTGCCTGGGTGCCCAATGTGCTCAAGGGTGGCATCATTCTGGGCGCCGCGGTGGCTGCATTCCTGCGTATTTTTGACCAGAACGATGCTGCCAGCGCTCTTAACTCGACGCCGATTGCAGCCATCTCGGCGCTGGCTCTGTGTATGTTCCTGACCTTCTCCAAACCTTTCCAGCGTCAGGCTGCCAAGATGCCAATACTGGCCAGGATTGCCGGGCTCGGCTTGCTGCCGGCATTTCTGGTTGCCGGTGTGGTTGGCCTGATCACGGGCGAAATGCAGTTCAACATCCAGTCCGGCCTGCTTGACGTGCCCACGCACGCCGCCAGCATGTGGGAGAAGGCATCACCCATGTCGATTGGCTGGCCTGATGCCACCATGTTCCTGAATGCTGTGCCACTGGCCTTTATCACCTACATCCTGTTTTTTGGTGATGTGGTGACCGGCGACGAAATGATCAAGAATGCGGCGTCAATGCGACCCGACGAAAAGCTTGATTTGAACAGCAGCCGCGCACACATGGCTACCGGTATCCGTAATGCGGCAATGGCGGTGATAGCGCCCTTCTTCGGGACCCAGGGTGTATTGTGGACCGGGATCCAGGTCATCGTGCTCAAGCGCTGGGTCACTGGCAAGGACAAAATGGATTCCATCTTCGATGGTATTTCTGCCTACTATGTCTATGGCTTCCCGGTATTGTTCATCGTGCTGCCCATCGTGACCATGCTGCAACCACTGTTGCCCATTGCTTTGGCAGTGACACTGCTGTTGACCGGTTTTGCCTGTGCCACCCTGGCACTGACCACAGTGACCGACAGCACTGAACGCGGTGCCATGGTACTGACAGCCATCGCCTTCTCCCTGTTTGACCCATGGACTGGTTTGCTGGCAGGTCTGGCGACCATCCTGGTAGTGGTGGGGCCACAGGTGTTTACAGCCAAAAAGAAAGCGGAGGACGCCGCCGACGCCAGTGCCGCCGAGGAAGCCGCAGCGGCCAAGGATAGTTGACAGTGGTAACACCGGGCTAACGCCTGACGGATCGTCCGACGTCAGCCCGGTGTAAGCGAAGGCTAAATCGAACAGGCGCTGGAGATCCGGCGCCCCTGCCAGTCAAAATCAATTGGCCACAACGACTGCCGGGACTTGTCATACTGCCGCCACAGGGTCGCATAAGACTGTCCTGAATGGGGATCGCGCCAATCACCACACACCTGTGACATCGGCCACAGCACGTAGGCATTCTCGGTAATTTCCGGCCGCGGCAAAACGATTCCATCGCAATCGCCCACACAGTCACCGTAAGTCAGAATATCGATATCCAGGGTACGCGGACTGAAACGTGCGCCACCCCTGGCCCTGCCATGCTCATCTTCCAGCGCTTTAATGTAAGCACTCACCTCGCCCAGGGCGCTTTCTGTATCAACTGCGACGACCATATTAAGAAAATTACTGCCGTCAAAACCCACCGCCTTGCTTTCAAATACAGAGGACGTTGTCATGGCTCCGAAACGTGCCTGCAGCGCGTCCAGCGCAGTGCGGATATGATGATCCGCCTGCCGGTTGCTGCCCAGGCTCAATGTTAATAATGGCATTACACTATCCAGATGTTGTAGCGGGTTTTCCTGCAACGTCAAATCAGTGGCAGTCGGTCTGGTCGCTCGCCACGCTCGATGATCACGCCGACATCACGCGCGCCGGTGACCGCGCCCGGTTTGCCCAGGCGCAGGCGTAGCCAGCTGACGGGAAACTCGGACAGCACAATGGCTGCGATCTGTTCGGCCATGGTCTCGATCAACAGAAACTCGGCTTCTTCAATAAACCCAATCAGGCGCTTGGACACGGCCTTATAGTCGAGCGTTTTGGCAATGTCTTCCGCTGCGGCGGCCGGCCGGATATCGGTGGCCATGTCCAGGTCGATACTGACAGTTTGCCGGATTTCCCGCTCCCAGTCGTAGATACCTATTACGGTTTGGATTTCCAGCTCTTTGATGTAAACAATATCCATAATCAGACCCCGGATAAACTCTTTAATGACGGCAAGGTGTCCATTGGCCAACGTGGACGCGCATTGATAGCAAGCCCTTCGCGCTGACCGGCCAACAGACGCTGACAACCGGCATACGCAATCATGGCTCCATTATCGGTACAGAAGCGCGGCTGAGCGTAAAACAACTGACTGCGCTGCGCCTGCACCATGGCCTCAAGCCCTGCGCGCAGGCGGGTGTTGGCACTGACACCACCGGCGATGATCAGGCGTCTCAGGCCTGAGTCTTGCAACGCACGTCGGCATTTGATCACCAGCGTTTGCACCACTGCCTCTTCAAACGCCAATGCCACGTCCGCCTTGTCCTGTTCACTGATACCCTCTGGCGCGCCCTCCAGATCAGCCAGCGTGTTGCGCACAAATGTTTTTAAACCACTGAAGCTGAAGTCCAGCCCCGGCCGGTTAGTCATGGGTCGCGGAAATACAAAGCGCCCCGGTGTCCCCTGTGTCGCCAGCGCTGCCACACGGGGCCCGCCCGGGTAATTCAGCCCCAGCATCTTGGCCACTTTATCGAATGCCTCACCGGCGGCATCATCCAGCGACTCGCCAAGCAAGGTATATTCACCAATGCCTTTGACAGCGACCAGTTGTGTGTGGCCGCCGGATACCAGCAGGGCAACAAAGGGGAATTCGGGCGGATTTGCCTCCAGCATCGGCGCCAGCAAGTGCCCTTCCATGTGGTGCACGCCGACCGCAGGCACATTCCAGGCCATGGCCAGTGAACGCCCGAGCGCAGCCCCGACCAGCAGCGCACCAATAAGACCCGGTCCGGCCGTGTAGGCGATGCCATCAATGGATGTTGCGGCTATGTTTTTGTCGGCCAGCAACTGCCGGATCATCGGCAGGGTCTTGCGGATATGGTCACGCGACGCCAGCTCAGGGATCACGCCACCATACACAGCGTGCATATCCACCTGACTGTATAGCGCATCACCCAACAAGCCCCGCTCGCTGTCGTAGATCGCTATCCCGGTCTCATCACAGGATGTTTCCAAGCCCAAAACCATCATATGCTTGCATTGCCTCTGGTATTTTTGGTGTTTCATGCCCGCCAGCCGCAAAACCGACCCAGGAAGCGCAATTGGCTCACCTGACGCGAAAAAGACGTGAATAATACGGCAGCCCCCAGTGTTTAGCCAGTATTTGACCGCTTCAGGCAATTTAGCTTTTGCATTTTTTCACAGACCGCATTAACATGTGCGCCCTTTTAAATTGAATGCAAAGGTGACTCTGCACTATGCCAATGGTAAAACTGAAAGAGAACGAGCCGTTTGATGTGGCTCTGCGCCGTTTCAAGCGATCCTGCGAAAAAGCCGGCGTTCTCGCCGAAGTCCGTCGCAAGGAATTTTACGAGAAGCCTACTGCTGCCCGTAAGCGCAAAGCAGCGGCTGCCGTAAAGCGCCACCTGAAAAAGCTGTCACGCGACAACAAGAAGACCAAGCGCTTCTACTGATTGCTGACGATTGCCGATCTGATACTGGACTCTGCCGAACCCGTTTCCGCTGACCCTGGATACCCCTATGGCCGATAGCGCACTGAAGCTTCAGTTAACTGAGGCGATGAAAGATGCCATGAGAGCGAAAGACAAGGCTCGCCTGGGCACCGTGCGCCTGGCATTGTCGGAAGTGAAGCGCATCGAGGTCGATGAACGCATCGAGCCCGACGACGCCCGTGTGCTGAACATCCTGGAAAAGATGATCAAGCAGCGACGGGAGTCGATTCGCCAGTATGAAAGTGCCAGTCGCAAAGATCTGGCCGACATCGAACAGGCTGAAATTGACGTGCTGCAGACCTTCATGCCGCAGCCGTTGTCTGACGCCGAGATTGACACCATCGTCACTCAGGCGCTGACCGACACTGGCGCCAGCAGCGTGCAGGACATGGGTAAGGTAATGGCCGCCGTTAAACCGCAAATGGCCGGTCGCGCTGACATGGGCGCGGTAGGCCAGCTGATCAAGAAAAAGCTCGGCCAGGCCTGACTCCCAATCGGTGAATACGGCGGCAGCCCTCCTGCTGCCGCACCGCGTTTCTTTGCTACAGCGATTTGCTAAACTAAGTCGACCACCTTTTATCACCGGGTTTACCGTCCATGGCTGGTCTGATTCCGCAGAATTTTATCGACGACCTGCTCAGCCGGGTCGACATCGTTGATGTCATTGATAAACGCGTCAAACTGCGCAAAACCGGCAAAAACTACTCCGCCTGCTGTCCCTTCCATCAGGAAAAAACGCCGTCATTCAGCGTAGAACCGGAAAAACAGTTCTACTACTGCTTTGGCTGTGGCGCTGCCGGTAACGCACTGGGCTTTGTGATGAATTTTGATCACAAAGAGTTCCCGGAAGCGGTGGAGACGCTGGCCGCCGATTGCGGCCTCACGGTGCCGCGCGAAGAACGCTCGCCGGCAGGTCAGCAGCGCAGCAGCGAGAACAACGAACTGCTGACTTCACTGGAACAGGCCAACCTGTACTACCAGAAACAATTGCGCCAGCACCCGTCTCGCGTCAAGGCGGTGGCCT
Source organism: Pseudohongiella sp. (assembly GCF_011050365.1). GTDB lineage: Bacteria > Pseudomonadota > Gammaproteobacteria > Pseudomonadales > Pseudohongiellaceae > Pseudohongiella. Next base: position 29,860 of record NZ_DRFV01000016.1, on the reverse strand, counting down.
ACCTGAAATCACGCGGGCTGACCGGCGAAGTCGCCAAACGCTTTGCCATTGGGCTGGCGCCACCCGGCTGGGACAATCTGCTCAGCCACCTGGACGAATACAAGATCAAGCGCCCACTGCAGGAAAAGGCGGGCCTGATCATTGCGCGCGATGCCGAACGACGACAGGAAGGCCAGGATACCCATTACGACCGCTTCCGTGACCGCATCATGTTCCCCATCCGGGATAGCCGGGGCCGGGTGATTGCATTTGGCGGCCGGGTGCTTGGCGATGACAAACCCAAATACCTGAACTCGCCGGAAACGCCCGTTTATCACAAGGGACGCGAGCTCTACGGCCTGTACGAGGCCCGCAAGGCAGCCAAAAAGCCTGAACGCTTTGTCATTGTGGAGGGCTACATGGATGTGGTGGCGCTGGCGCAACATGGCATCAGCTTTGCCGTGGCAACGCTGGGCACTGCCACCAACACCAGTCACCTGGAGAAACTGTTCCGCCTGGTACCCGAGGTTATCTTCTGCTTTGACGGCGATAACGCCGGACGCACCGCCGCATGGCGAGCACTGCAGGCTTCATTGCCAGTGATGGAGGATGGTCGCCAGATCCGCTTTCTGTTTCTGCCCGAAGGCGAAGACCCCGACACACTGGTGCGCAAAGAAGGCGCAGACGGCTTTCTGGGCCGGATGAACAAGGCCAATTCGCTGTCCAGCTATTTTTTTGAGCATATGCAGGAAGACATTGATGCGACCTCGATGGACGGCAAAGCGCGCCTGTTCAGCCAATGTATACCGCTGATCAAACTTCTGCCGCGCGGCCTTTTTCAGCAGCTCATGCTGGATCAACTGGCACAGATTACCGGCAGTCAGCGCGATACCATCGACAGACTGCTGCAACAGACGCCGGCCGCGGCGCCAGCAGCACCGGAGTCCGGCCAGCAGCCGGACACACCGCCCGACTGGGATGAGCCACCTGCCGCACCGGCGACCACAACCGCCAGACAGGGACGCCAGCGGCCGCCCCAGGCCGCTGCCGAACCGACTGCGCGGGGCAAACGGGTCAATAAACCGGCCGGGCTGATTGCCATTGAATTGCTGCTGCACCAGCCTGTACTGGCAGCCACCATTGAAGGTGACCTGAGCGCGTTACGCGATTTACAGGACCCGGACGTGGATTTATTGCTTGAGCTACTTGAATTTGCACAATCTGACCCCGATATTACTACTTACGCATTATTGGGCCATTGTTACGGAACGCCGCCGGGCAAGCGCCTGACACAGTTGTTAAAAAACGAAAGAATCACCCCGGCAGCGGGCCAGGCCGAGGAATTCCGCTTCGTCCTTCGCCAATTGCGGCAAGAGGCCGATAAGTACCAGCAGCGTCGCCAGCTGCTGGAACAGCTTAAACCACGTTTGCGGTCGGTAAAAAACGAGGCCCCCGGTGACTGACTGTCACTGGAAACCATCCAGCACAAGGGCTATAATGCCCGGCTGATTTTTATTTTCGAAGCGGTTATTTCTAAACCGAATGGGAAGCTATGTCTGATTCGCGCCTGAGTTCACCCCAGTCCGGCCTTAAAGCCCTTATTGCCAAAGGCAAAGAGCAAGGTTACCTGACCTACGCCGAAGTCAACGATCACCTGCCCGAATCCATTTCGGACCCGGATCAGGTCGAAGACATCATCCAGATGATCAATGATATGGGCATCAAGGTGTTTGAAACCGCACCTGATGCCGATACCTTGTTGCTGAACGATGGCGACGAAAGCGGCACCGACGAGCTGGCCGCGGCCGAAGCTGCGGCTGCGCTGGCCGCCGTCGAAAACGAAGCCGGCCGGACTACCGACCCGGTGCGCATGTACATGCGCGAAATGGGCACCGTGGAACTGCTGACGCGCGAGGGCGAGATTGTTATCGCCAAACGCATTGAAGAAGGTCTGCGCGAGCTGATGAAGTCCATGGCCAGCTTCCCCGGTACCGTGGCCTATGTGCTGAACGAATATGATCAGGTCACTGCGGAAGAGCGACGCCTGACCGATGTTATCACCGGCTACCTGGAGGTCGACGACCCCGAACTGCCCGCCGCCGGCAGTCAGGATGCAGCTGACACCAGCTCGGATACCAGCAACAACGATGATGACGACGATTCCGTTATCGATGGTGCTGACGATGAAGAGACTACCTCCGGTCCCGATCCGGAAGAGGCACGCCTGCGTTTCAGTGACCTGCGCACCCAGTATGAGCTTACCGAGAAACTGATCAGCAAGCATGGCCGCACTCACAAGAAATCGCTGGCCGAGCTGGACACACTGGGCGACATGTTCAAAACCTTCAAGGTCACGCCCAAACTGTTTGAAGTGCTGGTAAACCAGGCCCGCGCCGCCCTGTTCCGTGTTCGTCGCCATGAGCGCGCCATCATGGCCGTTTGTGTGCGCACCGCAGGCATGCCGCGCAAGACTTTCGTTACCACCTTCCCGGGCAGCGAAGTTGATGAGAAGTGGATAAACCAGTTTGCCAAAGGCAAGGAACCCTGGGTTGCCCGCCTCAAAGACGTTACTGACGACGTACGTCGCAGCCAGCGCAAGCTGCAGGCCATGCAGGAAGAGAGTGGCCTGACCGTAGCCGAGATCAAAGAGATCAACCGCGGTATGTCCATCGGCGAAGCCAAGTCACGACGCGCCAAGAAAGAGATGGTCGAAGCCAACCTGCGCCTGGTGATTTCGATAGCCAAAAAGTACACCAACCGCGGCCTGCAGTTCCTCGACCTGATTCAGGAAGGCAACATCGGCCTGATGAAAGCCGTCGACAAGTTCGAGTACCGCCGTGGTTACAAGTTCTCGACCTATGCCACCTGGTGGATCCGACAGGCCATTACCCGCTCGATTGCTGACCAGGCACGTACCATCCGTATCCCGGTGCACATGATCGAGACCATCAACAAGCTGAACCGAATCAGCCGTCAGATGGTGCACGAAAAAGGACGTGAGCCCACCCCGGAAGAGCTGGGCGAGCGCATGGAGATGACCGAGGATAAAGTGCGGCGAGTACTGAAGATCGCCAAAGAGCCAATCTCCATGGAAACGCCGATCGGCGACGATGAAGATTCGCACCTGGGTGATTTTATCGAAGACTCAACAGTGGAATCTCCGGTGGATTCGTCCATTGAAGAAGGCCTGCGCGAAGCCACCCGGGAAGTGCTGAACAGCCTGACCGCACGCGAAGCCAAGGTACTGCGCATGCGTTTTGGTATCGACATGAATACCGACCACACACTGGAAGAAGTAGGCAAGCAGTTTGACGTGACGCGAGAGCGCATCCGTCAGATAGAGGCCAAAGCCTTGCGTAAACTGCGTCACCCGACCCGCTCGGATCATTTGCGCAGCTTCCTGGACGAGTAATCAACTGTATCCAGCGCCCTTAAAAAGAGCGCATAAAAAAGGGGGACGGAGCATTTGCTCCGTCCCCCTTTTTTATGCGGAGCGTTTAGATCTCCTGGTTGATGCGGATGTACATCATACGGCCACGAATATCGTGAACGAATGTTTCTATACCGCCCAGGTTGAAGAAAGGTGTCGGGAACCGGTCACCCAGGTTACGTGCACCGACTTCAAAGCGCGTGGCACGATCGCCCAGCAGACTGTCAAAGGTGTACGCGTAATTGGCATCAATATAGGTCATGCTGGCTGCAGCAGAACGTCCATTGATGGCAATCTGACCCGCCAGCAAAGCACCTGAGTTAAACGAGTAGTCGAAACCATCGATCCAACGAGCTCGCAGCAATGCGCTGTGATTACCCAGGCTCCAGTTCATGGTTGCATTGACACGGAACTCAGGCATCGGGGGCACTTCTGCGATGGACTCATTCTGACTGCCGACACCATCACCGGCAGGAATGCCCAGGCCCAGGTCATAGGAATATTCCAGCGCCTGAGTACCGTCGAGATTGAATACCATGCTGCCGAAACCACCCAGGTCCAGGTCGTAACGGGCATACAGGTCCAATGCCCGGTGCTTCATGGTCTGCGCGTTCAGACGAGAGACAATCACACGACTCATGACACCATCAACATCACGGTTGATGTTTGGATCCGAGTTAGGGCCATTGAACCACGCCAGCTTGCTGACCTGACTGGCAGGATCACCGCCGGACGCCAGAAACGCAGCATAGTCCAGGTTCACAACCTGGTTAAGCGTGGTGCTGGAAATACGGTCTTTAAAGTCGTATTCCGCGTAATCAACACCAATGGACAGCGCCCCTTCCAGCAGGCTTAACGAAGCACCCACGTTAAACACATCGGCCGTTTCCGGCGTCAGGTTCAGGTTGCCTTCGTTACAGGCCACACGGAACGCGTTTGAGTTGTCAAACGGATCGCCGGCGTTCTGCAGGGCGCAGGTCTGCGGTGAATACAGGTCCGCCAGACCCGGCGCAATAAACGCCGAACTCCAGGAACCGCGCAGCGACAGCATGTCCAACGGCTGCCACAGCAAAGCCACTTTCGGGTCGAATGAGTCACCAATAGAACCGCCGTAATCCGTAAAGCGACCGGCAATCTGGAACTCGGCCTCACCCAGTCGGTTGGTCGTCAGTGGTACCGCCAATTCAAAGAAGGCCGAATTAACATCCTGCTCAGCCGTGTAGTCGAAGGCACAGCCGCCCTGGTGATAATCACACTGGTTGCGTGCCGCATCAAAATCAACGTCCACTTCATCCTTGCGATACTCGATACCAAAGGCACCCAGAATCATACCGGTCGGGATCTCAAACACCTCACCGGTGGCTGCCAGCTCCACCGATCTAAATGTGCTCTCTGTCTGCGTCAGACCAGCAATTGTGATCGCGTCCACCACAGCCAGGGAGTTGGCATACTGCGGCGTACCGGTATTGGCACAAACGCGATCAGTACAGTTGAAAACCGAGCTGGCAAACGGGTTGTAATACGCAGTGGTCTGCGGTGACGAAGGATCTGCCACCAGCGTGCCGTTGATGCCCTGGATCAGCGCCAGCTGACTTGAGTTCTTCTCCAACGCGTCATCCTGACCAAACTGATAGATACCGGCCAACGATACCGCCCAGCTTGAGTTAGGCACTTCATAGGTCAAGGTGTCGGCCAGTCGGATATCAAACCGGTCCACGCCCTGCGGGAAGGCACCATCGCCGTCCAGCACTGCAGTCGGTTGTGTCTGTAGCTTGAACGCATTGATCCGCAGCTCGGTTATACGTACATCTTCATTAAAGGGGATGCCTGAAGCCGAGTCGAACGGGTTAGCCGCCAACTGAACAACGCCATTGGCATTCCGCAGGGGGTTGCCATCCGGGCCAGCCTGGGCAAAGAGCGGCTCCATGCCGTTGCCACGGTTAGCCATGGCACGGTAGGGGTTGCCCGGATGCTCGCCGGCAATAAGTGGCAGCTCGGGAATACGACCACCGGGGTTCTGCGGTGAACCGCGTGTGAACGTTTCCAGACGTGACGCATTGATATTAAAATCATTGGTCAGGTTGTCATTGAAACGATGCTCATAGTTGGTCCACAGGCTCATCTTGTCCTGAGCACTTATGAAGTCCCAGAATTCGCCGAAATGGAAGTTACACGTGGTGCCAAGCAATTGGCCGCTGGCATAGTTGCCGGGTATGCCGACATCGGTGCCGGAGCCATTATCAACGCCACAACCCGGATCAGCTGTGCGCGCAGAAGTGCCTGTCAACTGACCCTGGGCATTACGGGTTGGCACTGCGTAGGTCCCCGGATTACCGGTACCCGAGCGCTGAAAACCATTGCGCAGAAACTCCGGTCGGTCGGTCTGCTTCAAGGTGCTGCGTGTAGAGTAGGACAGCGCCAGTGCAAAGTGACCGTTGTCAGTCGCGGCGCCTGTAATCAGTTCATACTGCTTCTCGACCAGGTCACCACCACGGTCTTCCTGATGGAACAGATTGATATCTGTGCCCTCGTAACCTTTATTGGTGATAATGTTGACCACACCTGCGACCGCATCAGAACCATACAGAGCCGACGCACCGTCTTTCAGAATATCGATACGCGAAATTGCTATCTGTGGAATAGTCGCATTCAGGTTGCTATTGTTAGTGCGCTGACCGTCGACCAGGTTCAGCGTTGCGCCAGCACCCAGACCACGCAGGTTGGCTGATGATGTCACCCCGCCCTGACCACGTGCAGCGTAGCCATTGGTTTGCACATCAGTGCCGTAGTTGAATGTCTGGTTGGCTAGTACTTCGCCCAGGTTAGGCGTGGCATTGGCTTCGATTGCTGCTGAATCAACCACGGTGACCGGTGACGATGAATCGAAACTGTCCCGTCGGATTCGGGAGCCAGTTACAACAACTTCTTCGATATCAGCTGCTGAGCCCTGTTGAGCAACAGCAATCATAGGTAATGGCAGCATAACGGAAGCCGCCAAACCCATCTGAACGATGGATTTCTTGAGTTTCATGATTTCCCCTTTCTTTTATAGACTTAATTATTATTGTCAATAAAAGACTAAGTGCATTGACTATATTAATATTATTTTTATCTTTACTGCGTTCAAACGTAACCCAGCGAAAAGCTCGTTTATTGAACTACCAGTCAGACTTTACATAGCCAATTTCATGAAACGTCACCAAAATACACATTTTTATTCTGATTTCGCTACTGCACAAAAAATGAGATACGACAAATCTCTACTTCGCTGCCGCGAGAGATTAGCTCAGAACTTAAACCCAAGTCAATCAGTTGCTTCGGCGGTTAACCTGAACGAAATACCGTGATAGATTGAGCCCATTACCAGGCAACATCGAAACCTATGGGAACAAGCGGAGGAATGGGTGCAGGAATTATTTGAGTCGGTTAATAATCTGTTCGGGTTTATCGCCCCGGTCTCCAATGCTGTCTGGGACTTTCCAACGCAGTTTGCCACTTACCGGTCAATCCCCCTGCTCGGCCAATTGTCACTGGCCGTGATCATTCTGCTCGGCATGGGTATTGTTTTTACTGTCAAAACCGGGTTTGTACAGACCCTGAGCTTTACCCGAGCGATCCCGATCATGTTGCGCAAGCGCAGTGACCGGACCGGCATCAGTGCGCTGGCGTCGTTTCTGCTAGGCCTGGCCATGCGCGCCGGCCCGGGCAATATTGTTGGTGTCACCGGCGCCATTACCGTCGGCGGCCCCGGCGCCCTTTTCTGGATGTGGGTGGCAGCCCTGTTTGGCATGGCGACCGCGTTTATGGAATCGGTACTGGCACAACTGTTCAAGGAAAAGAAAGACAACGAGTACGTTGGCGGCATGCCGTTTTATGGTCGGCGCATAGTAGGCAACAAACGTATCGTAGGCATTGTGCTCAGTGTCGCCTTCATGATCTACGCTCTATTCAATGTGCCAGTGCAAACCTTTAACGTGTTTACCGCTATCGGTATGATCGCGGACACCGCCACGGGCACCGTCTCCGATCGCCAGTCGACCCTTTATTACGGCATTGCCATGGTGATGGTGGCCAGCTGTGCCTGGCTGATTCTGGGCGGCATCCGGCGGGTAACGGCGTACACCAACGTGCTGGTGCCAATCAAGGCAACTGTGTTCTGCCTCATTTCGCTGTTGATCGTACTGATCAACCTGCCACTGATTCCAAGCTTTTTCTCGGCGGTGCTGGTGGGCGCGTTTTCTCCTGACGCATTGTTCGGAGGCGCCATGGGGGTGGCGCTGGCTGAAGGGGTGAAACGCGGCCTGATGTCCAACGAAGCCGGCCAGGGGACTATTACCATGGCCGCGGCGGCGGCCGACAACGACCACCCGTGCGAACAGGGGTTTGTGCAAAGCCTGGGGGTGTTCTTTGACACCCTTATTATCTGCACCCTCACCGGATTTATTGTGGTGCTTGCACATTTATGGACCGGCTCGGCCAGCAGCGCGGAATGGGCCTCGGACAGCGCCTCACGCATCGGCACCTATCTCACGTCGGTGGAAGCGCTGGTACCCGCGTTTATTGCGCAGGCTGTGATCATTATCCTGGCCGCGTGCTACGCGCTGTTCGCTTTTACCACCCTGCTGGGCATGATCTCCTTTGCCGAGATCTCGGCCAATTTCATCTCCCGCTCCACCACCTTCATTCTGGGCGTGCGGGTACTGGGCTCACTGGTATTTGTGCCCTTTGGCGCCCTGACGGTGCTGGCCGGACTTGAGCTGGGTAACCTGTGGACCATTACCGACCTCACCAATATCATCATGGTGTACCTGAACATCCCCATTCTGCTGCTGGGCGCCCCGCTGGTGTACAAGGCACTGGCACACTACCGGGCGACCAACGGTGGTAAATTTATTTCCGCCGATATCGGTATAGAGACTGAACACTGGACACATGAGAACCAGAAGCACCTGCGGTAATATTAGTTTCACAAATTTCTGCCAGGCTAGGCACTCAATCGTTAATCATCGAAGAGGCTGACCTCATGTACCATCACCGCCGTCCCCTGGCCGCCTTTATTTTCCACTCATTGCTATGCAGCTCGGTGATAGCAGGCGCAACGCTTGCTCATGCGCAGAGTCAGAGTAAGAGTCAGCAGGACAGCGAACGGCAGTGGATTGCGGGCGACCATCATATCCACAGCCGCTTCAGCACCGGCTGGGACCGTGAGCAGAATCCACCGGCCGCCATTCTGGGCGGCGACGCCATCTACCCTACACCGATGAACGCCCTGATGGCCCGCTACTACGGATTGGGCTGGATGGTCACCACCGATCATGGCGGGCCCAATCACAGCCAGGTAAATCTGCAACAGGCCTACCCGGAGCTGCAACAGTCGCGCCTGGTCGTGCCAGACGTCATTCAATTCTACGGCATGGAGTTTGACACCCCCGGCGCTGACCACTCCAGCCTGATCATGCCGCACACGCACGATGAGGCCGATCGCCTGCACAGCATTGAGTCCAGCTTTAACAAACGCGAACCCTGGCCCGCCGACCCGACCTGGGACACCGAACCGAGGATGCTGGAAGCGCTGCGGTTCATGAAGGAATTTCCCGAAAAACCGGTGATCATTGCCCACCACCCCTCGCGCTCCGCACCCGCCGTGCGGCAATATGGACTGACCACACCGCATGAGTTACGCAGCTGGAATGACCTCGCCCCGGGAATCGCCATTGGCATGGAAGGCGCGCCCGGCCATCAGGCTGCAGCGCTGCATCCGGGCGGGACCATTGACCGCAATGGCGCCCGTGGCGGCTACGGCAACCACCCGACCATGGGCGGCTTCGACCAGCTCACCGCCATCGTCGGCGGATTCTGGGACTCCATGCTCAGCGAAGGTCGCAACTGGTGGATCACTGCCAACTCAGACTCACATGTGCATTACAGCGAAGGCGGCTCGGATTTCTGGCCGGGGGAATACTCCAAAACCTACGTTTGGGCGGAAAAGAGTCACGAGGATATTCTGGATGGCATTCGCGGCGGTCGTGTTTTTGTCACCACCGGCGATCTCATCAGCGAACTGTATGTCACAGCGGAGTCTGCAGGCGAGCAGGCACATATCGGCGGCACATTGTCGGTGCCGGCCGGCCAGGCGGTGACCATCACCATCCGTTTTCTGGATCCGGACAGTGACAACCATCACGGCGACAACCCAGCTGTGACGCGAATCGATCTGATCGCAGGGGAGATGCACGGACATGTCAGCGACCCGGCAACTGACACACACGAACATACCGAAGTGGTGGCACGTTTTACGGAAGCAGACTGGACAATTGCAGGTGACTATCGCGAAGTTAGCTACCACTTCGACTCTCTGCCCGCAGATCACTACATCCGGGTGCGTGGAACCAACACCGCGCAACTCGAGCCGGAGCTCGATCCGCGCGGTGAAGATCCCTGGTCAGACCTGTGGTTTTACGCAAACCCGATCAGGTTTCATGTCGAAGATTGAGGCTTACAGAGTCTCGACAAAGGCAGCCAGGTTCTCGATATCGCGCGCGGACAGCGACTCGGCCGATGGCCACATGATGTTACTGCGGGCGCCACGGGTTTCGCCGTTCTTGTAGGCGGTCAACGCCTGGGTGATAAATGCCGCATCACGGCCCTGCAACTGCGGCCCAATACCACCTTCACCACCGGCACCATGGCACGCCTGGCAGCTGGCATAGGCTTGACGGCCCAGCTCGGCCGGACTGGCCAACGCAGCTGCTTCCGCCGCCGCGCGCTGCTGATCGACAATGGTGCCGTTAGCCGCAACATAGTCCTGATAACACTCACCGGAACACGTATGCACACTCGGACGGGACTTTATGTCCAGCTCGGAATAAGCGATATCAAAAATGACTACGGCAAAAACAAGGGCTAAAACTGGCAGGACAAGATTTTTCATGACAACTCCTGAATTGGTGAGCGGCCATTATACGTCAAAATCGGGCTGTCGGACTTCACTCAGGAAAACAAAAGGGTGAAAAAATCTTGCCCTGCAAACGAGGTTGGGGCTGGCAACCTGCCCGACAGAACCTTATAATCCGCCTTCGGTTGTACTGCGCGGGCCTATAACTCAGTTGGTTAGAGTAGCGGACTCATAATCCGTTTGTCCCTGGTTCGAGTCCAGGTGGGCCCACCACTATTTCCGGCAATTTCTGCAATAAATCCCTTGTATTTCATTGAATTAGCTTCCGAGTAGCGGACTTTTGGCCGGTATAAGTGACGGACTATGCATCCGTCACTTAAGGATATAGTCCGCTACTTCCGGCCTTGACCCTACCCCACCCGCTCAACCTCGACGATTGCTGATGGCAGCACTTAGATTCTCCTGATAGCTGCTTCGGGTAATGGGGGCATTACACCTGGTTCGAGTCCAGGTGGGCCCACCACTATTTCCGGCAATTTCTGCAATATTGTAATTGCTACCGTAATTTGCCCGCTTTGGACAAACTTAGGGATTTGCCCTGACTAAATGCCGAATAATCTTTCGTGTCTGACACAAGCCAGCAAGACGTTGATTAAAAAGACTTCCAGCCAGCACGGCCCTGACATGGCGGGGTATGCGGCCTGAGCGATCATGTCGTCTCCGGTCAGTTTCTCTAATACTGGCTTCATCAGTGCACTATATGTTTCCCGCCCTGGTACCTATTGACCTTGCCTCCGGCCAAATCGATTAAAAGTACGAAGTTCAAAACGTTATGGAGCACTAAAATGCGTTATTTTGTCCGGCGTTTGTTGAACATCGCACTTTTACTTAATAAGTCTAGGGCGTCGCCCACGGCGCTCCCGGTTCCGAAAGCTCTATATAAAGTCCCCCTCCCGCCTGAATCACCGTGACAGGACCTGTCCCCTCACTACGGGCTACATTGTAGCCATAGACGCGAGTACCATTGTCTTTGACCTCGATATCTGTGCCAATTTTAACATTCTCCGCATAAACCCTTCCGCCTTGGTAAGCTGCCAGGTTTTCTACTCTGGAGTTATAAACCTCGAATGTTGTGGGCGAACCACCGGGATTTCCAAAATTGCGCGGATCTACGAGGTTGGAATCGTAGACGCGCAGCGTTACGTTACCGTACGGATTTGGCCACGCACGTTGGACCTTTGAATTAATAACAGTCAAAGAAGAATTATTGCAACTTACATCCCAGCTCTTCTTAGTATAAAGCTTACCGTCGTTATTGTTTGGGTCACCCAGCCCGCGTATTTCGCAGGACCGTGTTTGTGCGTCATTGCTATTGACCGCCCAGCCGACGCTGAATCCGCTAGGGGTGTCAGCAATTGTAGCGTGCACGTCTGCAGTAAGACTAATATCCCTATCATAGATGTAGCTTTCTTCAATCGCCACAGTTGTTGCGGGCCAAAGTCCATTAAGATGCCAGTTGGCCCATACGGGTTTTTTATCTGGGAATACGATCGTATGATTACCGGCAGGTGGAAAGACCTCTAGCCAAACATGATGAGCATTCGAGATCTGAATGTTTGCATTATGCACATTTTCGAAAATTGTGAGCCTGGCAGACGAGTAGTTCTTGGAGGTGTAGTTTACGGAGCCAGAAAGGGCTGTCCAGTGATTGCTTACCATTTTGTCATAATAAATTGTTGATCCACTTTCGTAGTCCCAATTTAGAAGAAATGGGTTTGTAGTAAAGGCATAGGAACTCGCAACGGAGAGCGATCCGCCGTCTTTCACGATAAGTCGAGTCTGTTGGTGTTGGTTCTGCTCCCACAGCAGTAGAGAGTTCTCTATCGTAAGTTTACCAAATACATTGATATTGCCGCGCTGGGTAGGCCTTACCCAGACAATCTTGTTGTCCCAAATTACCTCCTGGCCCGCTGGAACAGAGAATGTCTGATCTATTACTATTTGTTCGCGCGTATCGCTGTCATTAGGTCTGTAACCACCCTGACCATTTGCGACCGGGGATAGCGGGTCTTCGCTCATGAAACAAAATGTACACGCACCTGCGTATTTCAAAGCTGTATTAAAAGGGTCCGGTGCGCCTAGCACATCTCGATCAACGGGCCCTTTTTCGTCAATAGCCCAGACCTTCAAGTCGTCAATACAGATCGAAGTGTTTGGGTTTGCGCCAACGCCCACTACACCATTTGCAATACTTGAGTCCGTCGTTTCCGAGACCAGTTGCCCATTAACAAAGAATTTTACATTAGTACCTACCAGCTCAACTCGGAGGGTAACCCATTGATCGACTCCAGCATCGACGCTTTTGCCCGGCCAGTTTTTGCTGGGAGACGCGTAAGAAAGAAAGGCATAGTCCTTAGTTAGTGCAGCTCGGTAACCATTGCCATTTGAATTGTCGAAGCGCGCATAGAGTTCAAGGTAGCCATCTGCATTGTTGCTATTGCGTCTTACCCGCGCTTCAAACGCGTAGTTACTCCAGCTGCTATCACCCACTCGGAACGAGCTGTAAGTGTTGCCGGGCGCGTTACAGTAATAGCTATTGCCATCAATATTCGACTCTAGTTTCCAGCCTGGTGATGCATCTACAGAGCCAAAGAGGCCATTTTCGAAATCATTAAATGACAGCATCGCTTCATCAATGCTTGCCGGGTTACTAATATTGTCGCTCACAATGGGTGTTGCGCTGCTAAGTCTGAATCGCATTGGGGATGGATTCACTAGCTCTAGCCCCAATTTATAGTCAGTCCCTCCAAAGGAAAGGAAGGGAATATTAAGAGTGTTGTTGGAAAAAGTGGCGGGATTTGACGGTGCAGCTGTTGCCAGAACTAATCCGCTGGTTAAGACAAGCTCTACGGGTTCAGTGTCCGGAACTATGTCCAATTCTGCTCTGTAGTATTGGCCGTCTACGTCAACGGTGGGCAGAGTCAATCGTGCGCCAATTAAATAGGCTTCTTGCGCTAACGACGGTGTTGTCGCTATTAAGTTACTGAATCCCAGTAAAAGCACTAGAAAGTTGGCCTTGCAGAGGTATCGAAACATAAAGGTTCCTAATTAACTTGGGGATGCTATTGCATGCACTATAACATTCGACTTGGTTTTAGAATACGAATTACACACTGGTAATATCACCGTCTCAGTAGTACCCCTTATGTATCTTTTCGGGCCAAATACGAGTAGATAGAAACAAATTACTGCGGGTGTAAGAAATCGAATAAAAAGGTCTTGGACAATCTTTATATTCATATTAGTCAAAAACATATAGGCCTTAAGCTCCAGTATATTCACATAATTACCGAGCTGCAGACAGTCAATACTATGCATCAGTCCGCTTCGCCAGCGGCCGCATCCAATGCCGCGGATTGCGTCTCATCCGACCTGAGCGCCGCAGCTACGCAATTTTCTGCAAGAATACCAATACTTATATTTTCTCCAAATTCGTTAAAAATTCGTACTACTAATTTTTACACCATTTGAAAAAATACTGGTATTAATTAGCTTTCCGTTCGAATCGTAGGTATTCAGAGCGCCATCCAACTTACCATCTTTATAGGTGCTGCTGGTGCGTATTACGCCATTCTCTCTGTAATGGTTTGATATACCATCTAAAGCACCCCGCTTGAAGTTCTGAATTAGCTTTAGTGTGCCATCTTCATAATATGACTTTGATTCACCATCTTCAGCCCAGTATAGAGTTCCGTATTCATTTTCAATATAAACGGAGCTCGATGTATAGCTTACTGCCCCGCTTGCATAGTACCTCGTGCGCTTGAGCGTATATCCACTATAGTGATCTTCAATACTGAGATAGCGATTGGTATTCACGTTGCTAAAGTGCTTATGGACCCCGATTGGAAAATCCTCTGCATTGAAGCACCCAATGTCAGCAGGAGTGTCTACGCATCTTGCAATCACGTTGTCGAAACTTGCGTCGATGTTGGGACTTTCGGGTGCGACCGAACCGTCACCGCTACCGGACCCCGTTGGAGAGTTGACATCATCCCCCCCACACTCCGGCCTCATGCTAGCAAACACATCCTCAGAGCATGGCAGTTCAACCATCGTAAAGCTGCCGTCACCCAAATACTCTTTCCAGGCATCTTTCGGAGTGGCCTTCTCTGCGCCGATATTGAATCCTGCTGTAGGGGGCGTAATGCTCGTATTGTTGTTCAGCTGCCGTAGAATCTTCGGCGCTTCCTTTGCAGCCGTCTCACTGCACTTGTCCGTGGAAACTGTACAGGTTAATGCATTACCAATCCGGCTGATGTTTGTCTGAACCCGATTGGTCAGGCGCTCCCTTAAAGTATCCGCACGCTCTGCATAGGTTTCTACCGTGTTGCAGACTGGAGCGCCAACAGGTTGCGCGCAAAATGGCACGGTGGATATATTCCGAAAGGTATCGATTGCGTCGTCTACAAGCCGTTCAAATACACTGACTTCATCGCTTTCCAGGTTCGATACGATGCCTGCAGCGGTACTACACTCACTGGGCCTGGAACAGGATGCTGCCTGGCTCAAGGAGGAAGTGGACAACATGCTCGTTGAGCCGTCCGGGGCGGTGATGGTTATCTGCTTCGTACCCAGCCCATAACTTAGTTTCGCAGTAAAACCTTCTACACGTAGTTCAAGCAATCGGCCATTTATATCACCGAGCATCACTCCCTGTTTTCCGTCTTTGAAGTTCAGTACAGCTTCTGACGTGGAGCTGCTATTCAAGGTCACTAAACTGTTGCCATTCTCACCATAGATAATCGCCGAAATATCGGACTTGGGATCGCTTATTTCGACAACGTCCACACCGGTAATATGAAAGCTCTCTATGTTCGAAAGCAGCGTCCCGCCACCTTCTAGGTTTGCCTGTATGGCGATGTAGAAAGCGTCACTAACAGATAACCGCTCAGACAGTAAAAGCGCTTGACCCAGCTCCAGCGAGTAAATAGGCGACATGGCCGGGTATGGAGCGTAGAAAAGCGTATAGCTTTGTGCAGCCGATGTTGCGCTCCAACTAAGGTCTATCTTGGTGCCTGTCAGCAGATAGGTGAGCGCAGGGGCAGTTCCGATAGGCTGCGGTGTCGGTGTCGGCGAGCTAAGTAGCGCGGCACTAATACTGCTAGTACCCACACAGGTCAAGCTGCCGCCAGTCCAACTCCAATTGCTGCTTCCGTAGGCAGCCGCGCCATCGAATGTGATGGTTCCTGACCCGGTAAGTGTGCCTCCGTCCTCTGGGTAACTCACTGAGTAACTCAATTTGTTACCACTAATTGTACCACTGCGGATTATTCCGCTAGCTGATACTGACATCGAGGACCCAGACTGTGTAACCGTTGCCGTATAGGTGTCGACGGAAGTCCCTTCCCCGCAAGCGGTAGCGTTGACAGTTTCAGAGACTCGCCACTGACCATCGTATGTCTGCGCCACGACCGTGCCTGGGCTCGCTGTAAGAAAAATGAAGGATATCGCGACGACCGCTCGTATTAACATTGTTGTTCGTCCTCATTTCGAAGCTATCAGAGTGCTCACTTGTGAGCCGCCTGCTTTATTTGCGAGCCAGACATGCGAGGTTCTACTAGATGAGCCATGCTAGAGCAATGTGCCGCGAGATATGTATCCCCAAAAATGGGTATTTTTATTGGATGAACCGATATAGAATAATTCATATTGTCTACTACGGCTGAATTTTCTGAAGAATGGGCTAATTTACCATAAGGTATAACTGTGAAGCGGACGACTGAATGACGGCCGCCACCTGCAACATGGGAGTCGGAAATTGTCGAATCACAAGGAGATCGTATTAGACATCTGGAAGTCGCACAAAAACTATTTGGGGGGGGGGAATTCAGGTTCGCTTGATTTTCCTAATCTATCGAACCTTCTGGCTCACTGTTTTTGTCCAGGTCCATTTTTTTATTACGTGATCGACTCTCCCTCTCTCACCTTTGACCGAGTCAGTGAATCCATACTGAACGTGCTTGGCATCGAAGCAAAAAATGCAACTATTCAGGATGTCATTGATCGCCTGCATCCAGAAGATATGGAATTTTTTCTTCGCTGCGAGGACATGGTCGCCTTCTTCCTGAAGAACTGCATCGCGCCAGAGAAAGTCGTCAAATACAAAATCTGTTATTGCTGGCGGTTGCGCACGCGAGACGGCAGCTACCGACTTTTCCTGTTGCAGACATTGACGCTGAAAACCACCCCCGATGGCGCCCTGCTCAAAGTCTTTGGCGCCCACGCAGACATTTCCCATATCACTTCCACAAACAACTACAAGCTTTCCCTAATCGGCCTTGATGGCGAACCTTCCTACACAGATATTGATGTGTTCGGGAAGCCTGCATTTGAGAATTTCAGACCCTATCAATTTAGCCTGGCCGGAAATGAATTTTCCCGACGGGAAATGGAGGTATTAAGATTGCTCGGTGACGGGCACTCCACCACTGAAATTTCGCAACAATTAAATATCTCCTCCCAGACAGTAGCCACGCATCGCAAGAACATGATCCGCAAAGCCGGCGCTAAGAACTCGGTAGACCTGGTGGTGACTTGTATCAAAAAAGGCTATCTATGAACGTAGCTGAACTTACCTAAAAATTAGTCCACTTGCTCGATGAGACATCCCTGTTCTGCCGCCGCCCTCTACATAGTCGATAAGAGGCAGACCTCGGAAAAAGTTCGGAGTTCGGTGCGACATAACCCCTTCAGCTTCTTACACGTAGCCGTTTCGGTCGGGCTCAATGAAAACCGAAAATCTCGGATTCTGGTCGGTTTCGGACATGGGAGCTGATGCAAATAGGTTTTTTTTGTTAGCTTTCTTTAACTTACTGCGTCGAACTCAGCCGGTTTACGCTTACTCATAATCCGTTTGTCCCTGGTTCGAGTCCAGGTGGGCCCACCATATTTTTGCCTCCCCTCCGCATTAAACTCCTTATTTTTCATTGAATTAGAATCGAAGTAGCGGACTTTTGGCCGGTCTGAGTGACGGACTATGCATCCGTTGCCTGGGTGCGCATGACGCGCGCGTTCAAACCCAATATCCTTGCCTCGGATCCCGGCGCCCTTTTCAGCTGTGTTCGTATAGTCGGGGTAGAACCCCCTCAATACCACGCCGAGAGAGTAAATCTTAAATATCTCGATGGCTAAGGCTAAAGCGGTGATAGAGCCAGACGGCCCATCGAATAATTTCAGACGGGAATCGCTGACGCTTGTACGCTTTCGATTCAGTCATGCCAAAGAGTCTGGCAGATTGGGAGTTAACTGGTCAGTACCCTTTGAACACCTCGGTCGTCTGCTCATGATTGACTCCTGATACCGGGACATTAGTGTGCCTCAGACAAAGCGTAAGCTCACTTGTGCTGACGCCCTTCGCTGCGGGGCCACCTCTCTTTTTTTTAATCTATTATTAATCTATTTTTAACGCCAATTTCATGTTTTTTGCAGATCCTTTGTATACGCTCTCACTGGATTTAAATGATACCCATTGAGAGATTTTTATGAAAAATATCAGTTTTACTTTGCTGACTCTTGCTTCACTGACTGCATCACAATACGCCACCGCCTATGAAAAAGGTGACGTACTTCTCCGCGCAGGACTGGCTGCGGTAATACCAAATGAATCTTCGTCTAATATCGTAGTGGGAAATGATCTTGGTGTCGGGGTGAGCGTTGATAATAATGTTCAGTTAGGCCTCACATTTGCTTATTTCTTTACCGATAGAATTAATATAGAAGTTCTTGCGGCCACGCCGTTTAAACACCAGATTGATTTTAGTACAAACGACCCGCTTGGCACCGGGAATCAATTAGGGGACGTGGGTCACTTGCCGCCAACGGTCACAGCAAACTATTACTTCAACACTATAGATAGCAGTTTTCAACCCTACGTGGGCGCTGGCCTAAATTACACCCTGTTTTTTAATGATGAATTCACATCCGAAAATAGCGCCGCTGGGCTCAAGGATTTGTCTTTGAAAAACTCCTTCGGCTTCGCCGCTCAAATCGGCGCTGACTATATTATTGACGATACGTGGTTTGTTAACGCGGCTGTTCGTTGGATAGATATCGATACGAGCGCGGATTTTAATCTTAATGGCGCCGCAGGGTATGTACAGAGCATTGAAATCGATCCTTGGGTTTATTCGGTGTCAATAGGCTACCGATTTTAATTGAGTTTGTGAATCTCAGATGCAGTTCAACGGGGATAACTTGTTAAGCACTTGGGTTCTAATCCACACGCAGTAAATGTAGAAGGGATGTGAACGAACGACAAGCCCGGTTGACCTGCATACAGACAGTGATCCAGAGTTACGACATCCCGATCTCAATTGTTAGCGTCAATCCGGGTTTCACCCCGTTTCCTGCAACAGCAGTTTGCCGCCAAGTACCTTATATTTTTTCGGTACAGATCCAGGCAAAAGCACTCTACAACACTCTTAGATTCATGTGATATTCCTGTACGCTAAATGTTCTCATAATCCGGTTGCCCCTGGTTCGAGTCAAGGTGCGCCCACCATATTTTTAGCCCTTACCCGCTTCAAATCCCTTATATTTCATTGCATTAGAATCCCAGCAGCGGCGTTTGGCCGGTATAAGTGACGGACTATGCATCCGTTGCATGGGTTCGCATGGCACGCGCGCTTAAACCCAATATCCTTGCCTCGGATCTCGGCGCCCTTTTCAGCTGTGCTCGTGCAATGGTGGTAGAACTCGGGTGGCTTTTTAAAAAAAGTACAAGGTTGAGCAAAACGCTGTAAAGCCTCTGGACAAACGGCCGATATGAAAATGCAGGCAGAAATTTGGTGAAGCTAGCCGATATTCGAACTTTTTTCTTATTGATACTAAAAACTGTTTCCAGCTTATGGGCAATTTGTAGGAAATCAGTCAACTCATGGTTTAAAACAGGCTATTTCTGGAGCCTTCTTAATCTGAAAAAAGCTGGTAAGTTAAGAGCCCTTGTAGTTTCCCCCCACAATTTTACCTATATCAAATGACAACCGGGTATCGCCCGAGTTCGACCGTACTGGATTTATTATGATCAAACGACTACTTGTAACGGCCGTGCTGGCCTCCCAAACTTTATCACCGGCCCAGGCCAGCGATTTTCATGGTAAGACGGACGGCATGTCCGGCGCCGGCAGTGCAAATTCCGATTTCGTCACCGGTATCGCGCTTAGTCCGACCGCGCTGGCCAACTTCAAAGACGATCAAAGCTTCAACATTCAGTTTAATGCGGGCGCCCTGGTCAGTGATCAGGACAGCATGGTTGATACTTCCTCCGATTTGTCCGATCGCCTGAGCCTGATCGAGTCGCGTAGATTTAACGTTGAAGACGCTCAGTTTATCTCCCAGTCCCTTCGCTCTCTGGTTGATACCCAAGCTACGATCGATGGCGGTGCCAGCCTGTACTTGTCTATGCCGACCCCATCCATTTCTCTGGGTCTGTTTGCAACAACGGATGTAAGCGTTGGCATTGTCAGCGGCGTCTCGAGCGCCGACATTGAGTTCTTTGATGACGTGGCTGCTATTGGCCTTATCGCGCAGCAGCCGGGAATCACAAATGCTGAAGTACTGGCCGCGGCGCAGCAACGGCTGCAGGACAAAGGCGGGGGGGCCGGTAATCCGCGGATTCTCGCAGCGGTCGCGGCCGTGACCGGCGGGCAGAGCGTTGACGCTCAGATTCTGGGTATTGAAAGCACTGTCTATGCATCAGGTGCGGCGGTGAGTCAGGTGGGCTTGAACCTGTCGAGCACACTCAATGAAGGCTCAACCCTCATCGGCATCTCTTTAAAGGGCCAGCGTGTGGACTTGATTGACTACCTGGTAGATGTAGACAATTTTGATGAAAGCGATTTTAGCGCCGATGATTATCGCACCCAGGACAACGGCACTAACATTGATCTGGGTCTGGTGCATTCTGTAGGGCGATGGAGCGGCGCGGTTAGCCTGATTGATCTGATTAGCGCCGACTACACTTCGGCGATGGGGCGCACGGTTTCAATTGATCCGCTGGCGCGATTGGGCTTGGGTTATAACAATGGTTGGTTGCAGGGCGCCCTGGATATTGACGCCAATGCACGGGCCAACTACGCAACCGGCGAAGACTCTCAGTTTGTACGCGCCGGAGTTCAATTTGATGTCTGGGGCTGGGCCCAGTTTCGCCTTGGTTACAAAACCGATATGAAGTCGCAGATTGACGATACCGCATCCATTGGTCTTGGGTTTAGCCCATTCGGGATGATCAATATAGATGTTGCCGCGATCGCTGGAGCCAACGATACCGTAGGCGGTAGTGTACGCTTAGGGCTGACTTTCTAAGAGCTTTTCGTTGCAAAAAAGGGGGTATTACAGTACAAAGCGATCAAGATATATTGTGGTCAAGTTAATGACACATCACAGACAGGAGGGCGTCATGACAACAACGTTTCCGATACGCGTATTGACCCTTTTCAGCGCCATGGCTACCGTGCTGGCCAGCGCTACAACACACGCGCAGCCTGTCTCTCCGCTCACCATCATTGATGGTGGTTATGCTGAGCAGTGCTCCATGGCCGCGCGCAACCCGCAATCAGCGTCCGGGATTCTGATCACCGGATCGCGAGTAGTGATTTCGCCCATGCAGCTCTGTACGCTAGCAATACAGGAGGGTGGTGAAGCCGCGAATAGAGCAGAGAGTTATAACAATCGGGGTGTACTCCATTTTGCGGCTGCCAACTTTGACGATGCCCTGGCCGATTTCACCGAGGCTGTGCACCTGAAGGACACGCTGACGTTCGCTCACATCAATCTAGGCAATATCTTTAACCTGCGTGAACAGTGGGCGCAGGCCATCAGCGCCTTCGATCGTGCCATTGAGCTAGGTATTCAGCCCAGGCCGGGGCGCGCCGGAGGAATAGCCGAGTCGCCGGAGTCACGTCAGGCAAGTGAGGCCAGAGCGGTACGTGAGCTGGCGAGGGCTCATTTCAACAGGGGTATCGCCCACGAAAACCTGGAACAGCTCCGCAACGCGTATCTCGACTACCTCAAAGCATCGGAACTGGCACCCGAATGGGAGGAGCCGCGCCGGGAGCTGGAGCGCTTCGAGGTTATCAGGGAATGAATCGTGAATTACCACATTAGGCATTGATGCATAAACCAGCGTTCCACTAGGGTATACTTAGTGTCGAACTGCAACCAAGCCGGATGACCATGACTTCTGCGCAAACACCACCTCGCTTCCGCTCTATATGGGTCAAGGTTTTCGGGCTCACCTCAGCATTGGTGACCGTGATGCTGATTGCTGCCAGTGTTTCTTTCGTGATCTCCTACTTCAAAGTCAACGATGTCAAGGTCCGCGTCACCCACCTTGCCCATCGGGTGTTGCCGCTCGCCCAGGTCGCTGCAAACATTGATGTGCATTCACTCGAAGAAGAACTCTATCTGGAACGCATGATGCGATTGTGGAGCAGCGACCCAGATGCACGCGAGATGATTGACGTCGATCGCGAGCAATTCATGCGTTTCGAAACCCTGGTGCAGGAAGAGCTTGTTGTGGCACGTCGCATTCTCGATGAAACTCTGGCAGAGCCTCAGTTTTTGAGCCCCCTCGATGCCATCCAGTTTGGCCGAATAGGTTTGCTTCTCGAAAATATTGAAAAGGAGCATGGCGAATATTTTCGACACGCCCTGGGTTTGATCGACGATCTTGAGTCTGCCGATACCGGGGAATTTGCAGGCAGGCTGGACCAACTTCAAGTAGAGGCGGATCACCTCAATGCGGAGCTGCTGGCAATGCTGCTCAGCCTGGAACAGCTCAACAGTACCCAGGCCGAGGAGATTGAAGCTGCGGAATCCATGATTCTTGGTATCTATCAGCAGAATTTTATACTCACTTTTATCGTGTTTCTGGTTGGTATCGTAATCTCGGCTCGCATTACAACCCGGCTGGTGAATCCAGTGCGCGACCTCAAAGCCAAGTCAGAAGAAATTAGCAAAGGCAATCTCAACATTGAAGTCATTCCCAGCAGCCACGATGAAGTAGGCCAGTTGGCTTTTACCTTTAATCACATGGCACAGGAGCTTCGTTTTAAAAATCAGGTGAAAGAGTTGTTCGGCAAATACGTTGATCCACGCATTGTTGACTCCTTGCTTGGCCAAGGTATTGAACAGGCAAAACTGAGTGGCAACAATCAGGAAATGACCGTGTTCTTTTCAGATGTTGAGGGGTTCAGTAAAATTTCTGAATCACTGACTCCTGGTGGTCTGGTCCGCCTGATCAATCACTACCTCTGCACCATGACTGAACCGATACTTGAGGAAAAAGGCGTCATCGACAAGTACATCGGCGACTCAATTATGGCATTTTGGGGGCCACCCTTCACGGGGGAAGAAAACCACGCTGTACTCGCCTGCCAGGCTGCACTGGCCCAGTTTCAACAGCTCAGCAAGCTGCACGCCACTCTTCCCGAGATTCTTGGTTTTCGTAAAGGCTTACCCGACATCCACATCCGCGTAGGCCTGGCCACCGGTGATGTGCTCACCGGTAATATCGGTTCCGAGAACTCCAAATCCTATACCGTCATGGGAGATGCCGTGAACCTGGCCTCGCGTCTGGAAAGTCTCAACAAGCACTATCACACCCGAATACTGATCGACGAACGGACTCGCGCCAGAATCGATGAGCATTTCGAGCTTCGGGAAATTGACCGCGTAGCAGTGGCAGGAAAAGACGAAGTGACAACAATCTATGAATTGTTCGCGCTGGCTGGAACCGTTGAAGCCGAGCTCACCGAACTCTTTCGTTGCTACGAAGCCGGGCTTGCCGCCTATCGCAGTAGGGATTGGAATCGTGCCAGAGACAACCTCTCCCGTTGTCTGGAACTACACCCGGAGGATGGGCCTTCACTGGTCATGATGGCGCGGATCAAGGAATTTGAAAATAACGCACCGCCTGCAGACTGGAACGGCATCTGGCACTTCAAGATAAAATAGTCTCGCAGACCTGTACACATCTGCACATCTACTCCAGCAACAATCGCGCGCCGCCATAAGCCCCAACCACAAAACTGAGGTATTTATATGTTTTTATGCTGATGGTGGTTGGCGATCGTTGCCAGAATCTGACTCATAATACGCCTGTCCCTGGCTCGAGTCCTGATGGGCCCTCCATATTTTCCTTTTTTTCATCTGCTTACCACGACTTTGGCTGCTTTTTGGTGGCAAAAGTGACGGACTATGCGCTCGTTGCCTGAATCAAACGGCGGAATCATAGCCCGGTGCGCAGGTTTTGTCGTTAGCGGGTGAGTTTTACATTACCTATGACAACGTATCATGCACCCACTTCTTTCAGGCTTTCTTCAACAATATTCAAGCCTTCTTCCAGCACCTCGTCTTCAATTGTGATCGGCATGAGAAAACGAATGGAGTTACCAAACAGACCGCAAGCCAGCAATATCAGTCCTTTTTCTTGAGCTTTTTTTATAATGGCAGCTGCCATCTCAGCTTTGGGTTGTCGCGACTCTTTACTTTCTACCAGTTCAAAGGCTGCCATGGCACCCAAATTTCTGGGATTGGCAACGTGTAGAAATTGTTTTTCCCATTGAACGAAGCGGTCATGTAGCTTTTCGCCTAAACGCTGACTTTTACCAAGAATATCTTCTTCCTCAAAGACATCAAAAACCGCTAATGCCGCGGCACAGGCGGTTGGGCTGCCCGTATACGTTCCACCTAGCGAATTAGGACCGGACGCATCCATCACTTTATCAGTCCCCACAATTGCTGAGATAGGCATGCCAGCAGCCATTGATTTGGCCATGGTCATCATGTCTGGCTGAACGCCACTGTGTTCAATAGCGAACATTTTCCCGGTTCTGCCAAAGCCACTTTGTACTTCGTCAACAATCATCAAAATATCGTTTTCATCACAAATCTTCCTAATTTCCTGAAGGAATTGGGGAGATGCTGAATAAAACCCACCTTCACCCAACAAAGGCTCAATAACGATAGCAGCTGTGTCTCCTGCGGGAGAATCTGACTTCATTGTCATTTTCAGGCCGCGCAGAGCTTCTTCGTCGCTGACACCATGGTAGGGAACCGGATAAGGCGCGCGATAGACTGAGCCAGGCATCGGGCCGAAATCATTCTGGTAAGGCGCTGCTTTGCCGTTCATGGCCATGGTCATGAAGGTACGGCCATGATATCCCCCGTCAAAGCAGATCACATTGTTCTTATTGGTGGCAGCACGAGCGATCTTAACCGCATTTTCCAGCGCTTCTGCACCCGAATTGGCCAGCATCACCTTCGCATCACCCTTTACAGGTGCGACTTCAGCCAGCCTCTGGGCCAGTTTCACATACCCTTCATACGGCATAACGGTTTGGCAAGTGTGCATTACCTTATCTAGCTGCGCTTTAACGGCAGCAACGACTTTTGGATGGCAATGACCGATGTTTAGAACACCAATACCACCGGCAAAGTCGATCATGCGCTTGCCATCAGCGTCCCAAATCTCTGCATTAAGTGCATGGTCGGCGAATTGTTCATTTGGACTTGCCGCACCAGCTGCAACGTAACGTTCTTTTAGCGCCTGTAATTCTTGATTGCTCACTTTTCATACTCCATTGGATAAATTAAAAGACTCATAATGGATTCTATGCACCAAAGTACCGTTAAACAAATCGATTCAACAGAACTTTCAGAATTGTCTGGTTCTACTTCGATTTTGCGAACGCTTCAGAGAAGAGTCATAGTCCGTTTGCCCTTGGCTCGAGCCCAGGTTGCCTCAGCACTGTTCCAGGCAATTTTCTCAATATTTCCTTTTTTTTCAATGCCTTTTCATCCTATTGGCGGAAACATGACCGGCCTGAGTAACGGACTATGCATCCGTTGCCTGGGTGCGCATGACGCGCGCGTTCAAACCCAATATCATTGCTATGGGCCCCGGGCCCTCTTCCCTGTTGTGTTTGTACAGTCGGCGTAGAACCCTTCTTAGCCAGTGACTGACTGGCCCTGACCTCAAAACCACGTGAGCGATTAGATCTTCAATATTTCGATGGCTAAGGCTGAATCGATGGTAGAGCCAGACAGCATATTGCATGATTTCAGGCGGGATACGGTGGCGATTGTAGAATTTTTATTGAGTCATATGACGGATTCTTGCAGATAAGGAGTTAACTTACCAGTGCCTGCACTTGATCTCGCATACTAGTTCAATTATGGTTTAATCGCTTATTTCCGCATAGCAGCGTACATCGTTACGTCCTGCTGCCTTCACGGAATACAAGGCCGTGTCAGCACATCGGATTAATGCCTCTATCTCGACAGCGTCGTCCGGAAAAAACGCGACGCCAATGCTGATACCAATTCCGTAACAGCTACCTTCGACCATAAATGGCTGCGCGATAGAATCTATTATGGACCGGGCGATATTTTTTGCGGCTTCAATATCTGAAATATCGGGGAGGATCAGAGTGAACTCATCGCCGCCGATTCGTGCAATCGTGTCGGAGCTCCGGCGACCCTCACTCAACCTATCGGCAACCATTGCCAATACGCGATCACCGGCACTATGCCCACCGTTATCATTCACCGCCTTAAATCGGTCCAGATCCATAAAGCATAGTGCGACTCTGGTCTTGTCGCGACCAGCATGAGCGAGGGCCTGGGCAAGGCGGTCGTTGAACAATACACGCGAGGGTAACCCTGTAAGAATATCGAAATTAGCGAGCTGACGATCCTTCTCGCGCAGTTCATTCAACTCCGCGTAGGCGCTGCTCAGCTCCAGATTCTTTCGGTATTCCCGTGCAGACGCAGCCTGTTCACGTCGGCGGTCATCCTCTGCACGGGTGCGCAGCTCGACCAACAGCGACCTGAGTTCCGCATTACGATCACTCAACTCGGATAAAAGCTCGGAGCGCGACAGCTCCGAGCTTCGCGCACGCTGCCTCTCCATAAAAGATTCAGTAGGCATGAATCCCTTGTCTGGCACTTCCTGAAGTATCATGCTGCCGCTGATTGACTCTGCAGACGTCAGGTCAACGACACGGTCGAACATCACATTCGCAAGCTCCCGCTCCGATGGCTTCAGCTCACCGGGGAGAAAAATGGCGAGGTAGAAACCAGTTTCAGAGGGCTGAAATCCAACATGGATACGGGCGCGGCGGGCGTCCG
This sequence comes from Pseudohongiella sp., assembly GCF_011050365.1. Taxonomy (GTDB): domain Bacteria; phylum Pseudomonadota; class Gammaproteobacteria; order Pseudomonadales; family Pseudohongiellaceae; genus Pseudohongiella. Next base: position 3,362 of record NZ_DRFV01000016.1, on the reverse strand, counting down.
CACTGAGCCTCGTGGCAATTTCACAGGTCGAAAGCCCTGCGCGGATAGCCGCAGCATCGGAGAAGCCGATATCCAGTGCCAGCCTGTGAATCCGTTTGCCGACGGCGACACAATCCTCATCCGTTTCTAACGGAAGCTCCAGAAGTTCATTCATGCTTTAATCCTGATCACAACACAGCCAGCGTCGTCGGAGTCGCGTCCGAAGGTCTCTACCAGTCGTTCTGCTGCTAACTGCGGATCACCCTGCAAAAGTCGCTCGAGACCAACATTGCCGATATGTGAGGAGATGCCATCACTATGCATCACGACAACGCTATCAGCTGCCAGTAACTGGCGCTGGACAATTGGCGCAGGCGCGACCTGACCGATGATGCCATCCTGAGGAACAAATGTTTTAAATGATGTGCCGACGATACGCGTGGTAATGTTGCCAAGTCCACAAAACTCGAAACAACCTTCCAGTGCATCGACGCGGCAAAGGGCTGCTACGCAACCTCTGCCGCCACGCAATTGCTGTCGAAGCGACGACATGATTGAGTCCAGGGTACTGTCCGGATCGCATTGAATCAGGTAGTCGCGGGCCTCACTTGCCACGGCCTGCGCCAGCGGGCCATGGCCAAGTCCGTCAATCATGGCGGCAAACAAACCACTGCCGGTCAGCCGAACAAGTCCGATATCGCCGCATGCCTGGCTCAACTCGCTCGGGATCGGTCGAGTGGCGATGCCAGTATCGAGGCGTAACCGGCTCATACCCACTTCCTCGCGACAATCCGCGTTCCCACTAAGCGATTTTCGTCAAAATCCAGTTCGTCCATGATGCGTTGCACCCCCGGTAGACCGAGCCCCAGCGAGTTCGCCGTGCTATACCCTTCGGTCAGTGCAAGGGGCCAGTCGGCAATACCGGGCCCCTCATCCTCGGTGACAACCTCAAAGCCACGGCGGTCCTGCTCCTCAAGCACACTCAGGCGCACAACCCCGCCGCCCGCGTGAACAACGAGGTTACGGGCGAGTTCGCTGACGGCGGTAGCGACCAGAAAGCGCTCGGCTCGACCAAACGGCACTTCTCGAAGCATAGCTTGCGCACCCTCCACGACGTTCTTAACATCGCGGCCATCAGTTACCACAAATTCGACCATACGCTAATATCCGCTACGTACAGCAACATTTGCCGACCGTAATTGAGTGAGCTCGGCGAGGGCGTGATCCATATTTCTGGCTTTTCGCACACCGTCAAACCTGATACCAAGCAGAGCCAACGCTGAAGCAAGGCCCGGCTTTATGCCGCAGATGACGGTCGGCGCGTTTAACAGACTGGACGCCCGCGACAACTGCTCCAGCAGGCTCGCCAGCTTTGACGGCAAGATGTCCATAAGCGACAGATCTATAACGAGTCCACGATGCCTATGGCGATCGACAAGATTCAGAAGCGCGCTAAGTTCTCTGGTCACCTCCGAATCCAGATCGGTGGGCAATGTCACAACAAGACAGTCATTCGTGATATGCATGGCATAACGGCTGAGAGTTCTGACATGCTGTAATTCTGGCTGCGACGCCCCGCTACTAGGTACGCCCGCGGTTAATTCCTCGTCTGTCGAAAGCTTAGTCGCCATCAGGGTATGTTATTGCCGCGCGAAACAACCTGCAACGCAAGTCGATCAAAGGCATAGCTTAGCGCATCGCTGATGGTAACCCGGGTAACGACATCGTCCAGCGAAATACCCAACTGCACCAGCGATTGAGCTACCGCGGGGGAAATTCCGGATATGACGCACTCGCACCCAAGTAATGATGCCGCCTGGGTAATCTTGATTAAGTGATTGGCCACAGCTGTGTCCATCGCAACCACGGCACGAATATCCAGAATGAAGATCCGGGCCCGGGTTTCAGCGATTTTATTGAGCACAACGTCCATCACATGCTGGGACTGTGCCGAATCGACAATACCGTTGAGTGAAAGCAGGAGAACACCCTCCCAGAGCTCGGACACTGGTATGCGGGCTGCATTTTCTTCCTCTGACATAGTATAGCTTTCTGTCATCATTGCCCCCTTCGCGGACATATTCATTATTTTTCCCATTGACTCAATCTGTTCGAACGATCGCTTTCATCGCCTCGCTTGTAATGCCTGCCAAAATGCCGATGGTATTTTTATCATCAGCAATTCTCAACCCTGCTGTCCAAATGACCGTGTTCAAGCAGGCAGTTTATTGCATTCAACTCGCTGCAGCTTTCCGGGTTGAGCGCTACCGGTCCAGTGGCTTAATTGACTTACTCTGGGCCAAATCGACGCCATTGAAAAATATTTACTTTATAATCCGTATCTTACATGCATGAAAATCATGCCCGTCTGGTTTATAAAGCTAACCTTTAGACACTAGCCTGATTAACGGTCTCCGGCAAGTATCCTACGTCTTATAGCCAATCACGGCGCGTATAGACTTGAGAGACGATAACGAGACCGCAACTCCATGTCCGTTCTTCAACTTGGCGGGCTCGGGGAATCAAGGCTCGGTATACGGTCGGTTTCGGTAAAATCATTTGGTTCGATATTCAATCACTTTTTACTTTTTCCAGCTTAATGTACCGATCTACGCCGATCTGCTCTTTCTCATCACCCGTTTTCCCCAGGTTTGAGCCCAGGTGGCCGCACCAAATTCCCTTCCGTACTAAATGCCTTATTTTTCATTGAACCAACATCCGAGCTGAGGATCTTTGCCCGGCATACGCAACGAACTATGTATCCGTTACCCGGCATTGTCGCTGACAGCATCTCCCGAATCAGCCATCCTGACACACGCACTGGACCGTGCAGGCCATTGCTTTTGCTAAATTGCTGTTATAAATGTACACCCTACTATGTGTGCTTGCTCGAATATATAGCCAGGCGTGCACGCGCTGATCAGCGCCAGAGCGTGCCTGAAGCGTTAGGCGTCGTTGTATTTCAGTTAGTCACCGATGGCATTTGATGAATAATTCTAATGAGATGTCGTGCAGGAAAGCCGAATAATCGTGCTGACGCACGATACAAGTGTCGCGCTTCAGCACGGATTGAACATTGAGTAAGGTAGTTTTCGAAGGATATATTGCTGTCCCTGAGTCAGACCTTGAGACAGTTACGAGCAAACTGGTCAGACATATCAAGCTCACAACAGGGGAGGCTGGCGGTATAACATTCGTTGTAAATCAGGATCGGGATGATAGTTGTCGCTTCAACGTATAGGGTTCTACCCCGTTTCCACGGACGGTTCTAAAAAGGCTGAGAACTCCAAATCACTCTTCGCTAGTCTTCGCCGCATCCGAGGATTGTGAAAGCGCTCAATGTAATTAAATATATCTGCTTTGGCTATATCTAATGTACGGTA
>NZ_DRFV01000015.1 GCF_011050365.1 Pseudohongiella sp. | reverse complement strand
GTTGTTCTTTTTGTCGAAATAATAGCCCGTGGCGGCACCCGCCAGCAGCCCCAGCGCCGTGATCAACAGCAGGTTGTTCATCAAGGCGCCGAGACCGAAGCCGAGAAAGAATCCGGCGGTCGCGCATAACGCCATGACGCTGACCGGTTTCACTTTCCGGCTGGTCTTGGCCGATTTTCTTCTGGCTGTTTTTGCCATGTTGTCAGTCTCCTGGCTGAATGTTGTTATTGATTTGTCTGACCTGATAAATGCGGGTGCTGGCGTCGGGGCCTCGGCTGATCCGCTCCACGATATCCAGGCCTGATACGACGCGACCAATAACAGTGCTGGTACCAATTAACCAGGGTGTGTTGGTCAGGGCAATAAAAAACTCGCCGTCATTGGTATCGGGTCCGCGATTGACCATCATCACACTACCACGACCGGGGCGTCGGGATGGCAGCGAGCCGTCATAGCGATAACCTTGCATCTCGTGGAATTGCAAAAGGTTCATGGCTTGAAGGCGCTGCAGCACTGTTGATTGTTGCACTCTCACAGCGTCCGCATCGTTAATGTTCATGTTTCGGTAAAGTGGTTTCAGCACCTGTTGCTGGAAATCATCCTGTCCGCCAATGTTCAGCCATGGATGCGGCTTGCCGCTGGCATCTAGCAGACGTTGTTGCTCCAGACCCAGGCCCCGGGCATTGATTTCGTCGGCGACGGTTGATAACGGGCGCAGACGGTTGGCACGCTCTGGCGCGCCAGCCTGAATCAGGGTGTCACGGATGGCACGATGGAAGGTCAGACCGTCATAATAGTGTATTTCGCTGGCGGTATTGCGATTGGTTTCAGGAACAGGCAGCCGCGCCTCGGCCAGGTCGAGAAATCGCTGAACATTTTGCGGTGCTGCTTCGGGAAACAGCTCGATGTGGATGTCCCCCTGGCTGGTCTGAATCATAACCAGCGGGTTACGTGGATTTTGCATTAGCGAGTTGATCGTTGGCGCGGGCGCGGTGACCACCGGGTCGGAGGCTGTGTTCTGCGCATGGCCAGCGCTGCCGGTTATCAACGCGGCAACTGTCAGGAGCAGTCCGGCCAGACTGGGCGGGTTAATAAGGTTTTTACCGTTGTTATGGGTCACGCCATCAGATCCTGTTTCTGGGACACGCTGGTTTTGGGCAATGCTGGCTCTTGCGCTCGTGTGTCTGACTTTTGAGCTGAAGGCTGTTGCCTGCCTGCGCGCCCGATGTTGACGTTATTCTAGGTAAGCCTGATGCGGCTAGCAAGCAGTCAGATCCTGCGGGGTGTCAATGTCCTGCAAAATTCCGGGATCATTGAGTGTCATAACGTCGACTTTGTCGGGGTGGTGTTTGATAACCTCGCGGCCGCCAGTGTCGCCCTGACTTTGTGCCAACTCGGCAAAAAAATCACGGCCAAAACAGACTGGATGGCCGCGTTGAGATTTGTATTCGGGCACGGTAATACGGCTATGAGATGCCTTGCCAAGAAGTTGTTTCAGGGTTGCTGGCTCGATGAACGGCATGTCCGCCAGGCAAATCACACAGGCATCCCAGTTGGCGGGCAGCGCGCGTATGCCACAGGCAAGACTGTGACCCATGCCCAGATCAGCATCCTCGCACAATACAATTTGTGAATCAGTGAGTCCGGTACCGTCAAACACGCCGGTATCCCGCAAGGCGGGGCGGGTGATAACCATGATGTCGCTGGTAACGCTCAGCAGCAGGCGGCTGGTGCGTTGCAGCATGGTGCTGCCATCAGGTAGCACCGCACGCAACTTGATACTGCCAAAGCGGCGGCTGAATCCAGCCGCCAGCAGGATGGCTCCGGTAGTCATATAGGGTGGCTCCGGGTGTGTCAGCCTTCATTTGGCATTATGCTGTCGATCAATCCCAGCTCAACGCGCCGCCGGTCTGATATTCAATCACCCGCGTTTCAAAGAAGTTTTTCTCCTTGCGCAGGTCCATGATCTCGGACATCCACGGGAACGGATTCTTGACGCCTTTGAACTGCTCCGGCAAGCCGATTTGTACCAGACGACGATTGGCAATGAATTGCAGGTACTCTTCCATCATCACCGCGTTCATACCCAGTACACCGCGTGGCATGGTGTCGCGCGCGTATTCGATTTCAAGCTGGGTCGCCTGCAGAATCATCTGGGTCGCTTCGCGCTTCATGGCATCGTCCCACAGGTGGGGGTTTTCGATCTTGATCTGGTTGATCATGTCGATGCCAAAATTCAGGTGCATGGACTCGTCACGCAGGATGTACTGAAACTGCTCTGAGGTTCCGGTCATCTTGTTGCGACGGCCCATGGACAGAATCTGGGTGAAGCCACAGTAGAAGAAAATACCCTCAAGACAGCAGTAAAATGCGATCAGGTTCTTCAACAAAGCCTTGTCTGTTTCCGGTGTGCCGGTGGTGAAGTTGGGATCATTCAGCTCTTTGGTGTACTTCAGGCCCCAGGACGCTTTTTTCGCCACTGACGGGATCTCGTGGTACATGTTGAAGATCTCGCCCTCGTCCATACCCAGAGATTCAATACAATACTGATAGGCATGTGTATGAATGGCTTCCTCAAAGGCCTGGCGCAGAATGTACTGTCGGCACTCCGGGTTGGTGATCAGACGATACAGTGCCAACACCAGATTATTGGCAACCAGGGAGTCCGCCGTGGAGAAGAAACCCAGATTACGCTTAACAATCAAACGCTCATCCGGCGTCAGGCCATTGCTGCCTTTCCACAGGGCGATATCCGCATTCATGTTGATTTCCTGCGGCATCCAGTGGTTGGCACAGCCATCCAGATATTTCTGCCACGCCCAATCGTATTTGAACGGCACCAGCTGATTAAGGTCGGCACGGCAATTGATCATACGCTTGTCGTCAACGGTGACCCGCTCGGTCCACTCGCCAATCTCCTGTTGCGCGACTTCAACATCCAGGTCTTCAAGCTCACTGGCAACCTGTTGCATGATCTGATTGTTCACCGCCTCGGCAGCAGCTTCAGGAGCGTTGCGGCTGGAGGAGGGTTGGGCAATATAGGCAGGTCTGGCTGCAGCGATGGCAGCATCGTAGCTTCTTTCTGCCTTGGCAGTTTCGGCGGACGAAGCTGCTGATCCCAGCGTGGCGCCATTGGTTGCTGAGTCGGGTCCTCTCAAGGAAGAGGACGCCGGCTTTGTTTGCGCTGTTTGCGTGGCTATCGCCGGGCCTGCGCGATCGGAGCCTGCTGTGCGAGCATTCTGCGAAGACGGCTCAGCATCCAGTGAAGTCGGATCGTCGTGGAATTCATCCCAAGATATCATTGTAATCCCCTGATAGTATTTATGTTTACTGACATGCTTCGCAGTCTGGATCGTCAATGGAGCACGCTTGTGGCACCGGTGCCGGGCCACTGGAAACTGCATTCAGCTTGCTGCCGGAGACGGTAGACTTCTCGGTGCTGGTGGCAGCCAGAGAGCGCAGGTAATAGGTTGTTTTCAGACCGCGCAGCCAGGCCATGCGATAGGTGACATCGAGTTTCTTGCCATTGGCACCAGAGATGTACAGGTTCAGTGATTGTGCCTGGTCAATCCACTTCTGGCGACGACTGGCGGCATCCACCAGCCAGCGTGGTTCAATTTCAAAGGCCGTGGCGTACAGATCCTTGATGTGCTGTGGTATGCGATCGATCTGCTGCAGGCTGCCGTCGAAATATTTCAGGTCGTTGACCATGACGTTGTCCCACAAATCCAGTGCTTTCAGATCACGCACCAGGTAAGGGTTCACGACGGTAAACTCACCGGACAGGTTCGATTTCACGTACAGGTTCTGATAGGTCGGCTCAATGGACTGCGACACGCCGGAGATATTGGCGATAGTGGCAGTCGGCGCAATCGCCAGCACATTGGAGTTGCGCATGCCAACGGCAGCGATGCGCTGGCGCAGACTTTCCCAGTCCTGGGTTTGTGCCATATCGACTTCCAGATACTTCTCGCCGCGTACTTCCTGCAGCATTTTCAACGAGTCGATCGGCAATATGCCCTGATCCCACAATGAACCTTTATAGGTCTGGTAGGGGCCCCGCTCTTCAGCCAGATCAGTGGATGCCTGAATGGCATAGTAGCTGATGACTTCCATGGAGCGGTCGGCAAAGGTCACGGCATCATCGGACGCGTACGGAATACGCTGGGCGTACAGTGAATCCTGGAAGCCCATGATGCCCATGCCGACCGGTCGGTGCTTGAGGTTTGAATTCTTTGCCTGTGGCACCGAGTAATAGTTGATATCAATCACGTTATCCAGCATGCGAACCGCTGTTTTGATTGTGCGCTGCAATTTGTCGGTATCGAGACCGGATTCGGTAACATGATTCACCAGGTTCACGGAACCCAGGTTGCAGACAGCGATCTCGTCTTCACTGGTGTTCAGGGTGATCTCTGTGCACAGGTTGGACGAGTGGATGGTGCCCACGTGCTGCTGTGGCGAACGTACATTACAGGCGTCCTTGAACGTGATCCAAGGGTGGCCGGTTTCAAACAGCATGGACAGCATCTTGCGCCACAGATCCTTGGCGCGCACGGTTTTATAGATTTCCACCTGACCGGCAGCTGCCTTGCGTTCGTACTCTTCATAAGCCTGTTCAAATACCATGCCATGCAGGTCGTGCAGATCCGGCACGTTATTGGGCGAGAACAAAGTCCAGTCGCCGTCTTCAAACACGCGCTTCATGAACAGATCGGGGATCCAGTTGGCGGTATTCATGTCGTGGGTACGACGGCGGTCATCACCGGTGTTCTTGCGCAATTCCAGGAACTCTTCGATATCCAGGTGCCATGTCTCCAGGTAGGCGCAGACTGCGCCTTTGCGCTTGCCGCCCTGATTGACGGCCACTGCCGTGTCATTAACCACCTTGAGGAAGGGCACGATGCCCTGGGATGAACCATTGGTACCTTTGATGTGGGCGCCCAGCGCGCGCACCGGTGTCCAGTCATTGCCCAGGCCGCCGGCCCATTTGGACAGCATGGCGTTGTCCTTGATGGCGCCATAAATGCCGTGCAGGTCGTCCGGTACCGTGGTCAGGAAGCAGGAAGACAATTGCGGGCGCAGGGTGCCGGAATTGAACAGCTGCGGTGTTGATACCATGTAATCAAAGCTGGATATCAGGTTATAAAACTCGATTGCGCGGGCTTCGCGGTCGGTTTCGTTGCTGGCCAGACCCATGGCGACACGCATATAGAAAATCTGCGGCAGCTCGAAACGCACACCGTTACTGTGAATGAAGTAACGGTCATACAGTGTTTGCAGGCCCAGATAGGTGAACTGGGTGTCGCGCTCGGCCTTCAGGGCTTCGCCCAGTACGTCCAGGTCATATTCCAGCAGGTGTGGAGACAGCAGCTCCAGCTCGACACCTTTTTCTATGTAGGGGCGCAGTACGCTGGGGTAACGGTAGTTCATTTCGCTTTGTGTGGCGCTATCGGCCACACCCAGGAAGCCGAGGGCTTCGGAGCGTAGCGTGTCGAGCAACAGACGGGCGGTCACATATGAGTAGTTCGGATCCTTCTCTACCATGGTGCGCGCGGTCATCACAGCGGATGTACGCACGTCATCCATCTTGACGCCCGGGTAAAGGTTTTTCAGTGTTTCCTGATAAATGTCGTCACTGGACACCCCTTCGAGGCCGGCACAGGCTTCATCAATCACAGTGCGCAGACGGGCATTGTCCAGCGGACCCTGGGTGCCATCGGCGAAGGTCACCTGGATGGTGGATTCCTCGGTGTTTTCGCGCGCGCGTTGCTGGTCACGCACGCGTGCGTGCTCGGCACGGTACAACACGTAAGAGCGGGCAACCTTGTGTTCACCGGTTCGCATCAGCGCCAGCTCGACCTGGTCCTGGATTTCCTCGATATGGATGGAGCCGCCCGAAGGCATGCGCCGCTTGAATATGGTGCTGATCTGGCTGGCCATTTTGCCTACGGTTTCATGCACACGCGAGGAGGCTGCGGCGGTACCGCCCTCCACGGCAAGATAGGCCTTGGTGATGGCAACAATAACCTTGGATTCGTCGTAGGTTACGACCGCGCCATTGCGTTTGATGACACGAAGCTGACCCGGAGCGGTAGCGGGCAAATCCTCGTTGGTGCGGGTGGCTGAGCGGGGACTGGCAGTGCTGCTGCCATAACTGGGTGTGCCTGTTTGCATCGGATTCTCCATGATGTTGTCATTAATCCCGTGCGTGCGCCGTGGAAATACAATATATAGGTGGTTTTTGCGGACAAGGCACAAGATAGAGCGCTATGGAGCGGATTGCAAGCCCTTTTTGTGTGGATAGCTTGTGGATAAGATGTGTGTATCAGGGTATGGCAACCACTATATATAGTAGTCGCACGTTGACCAGGTTGTGAGCGGGAACGGAAAGGGCGCGGGTAATCTCAGTGGGTGACCACCGCCAGCGCGGGAGCCTTGTCGGTGCTGAACCGACTTTCCATGCGCGTCATCTGCGCAGGCAGGTCGTCAGCGCTGACCGGATGACAAAACAGGAAACCTTGCAGGATGTTGCACTGATGTTCTGTCAGAAAACTGGCCTGGGGTTCAGTTTCCACGCCTTCGGCAACCACCTGCAGATTAAGGCGCTGGGCCATGGCAATGATGGCGGTGGTGATCGCGGTATGGCGCGGACTGTCGGGTAGATTGCTGACGAATGAGCGATCCACCTTGAGTTTGTCGACGGGCAATTGCGTCAGATAACTCAGCGAAGAGTAGCCGGTGCCAAAATCATCAATGGCAATCGCTACGCCAAGCGCCTTGAGTTCGCTGAGAATGCTGATGGCCTGGTCTATATTGTCCATCAGCATGCTCTCGGTGATCTCCAGCTCCAGCCATTGTGGTGCCAGCCCGGTTTCCGACAACACGCGGCGTACCATTTGCACCAGGTTGCGGTCACGAAACTGGCGAGCGGACAGATTGACAGCAATGGTCTGATCGGTGATGCCCGCAGTTTGCATTGCCCTGAGTTGCAGGCAGGCTTGTCGCAGCACAATTTCACCCACCTGGATGATGAGTCCGGTTTCTTCCGCAATCGGTATAAAGCGGTCCGGGGAAATCACGTCCACCTGTTCATGGCGCCAGCGCACCAGTGCCTCGTAGCCACAGATCCGGCCTCCGACCATGTCAATCTGGGGCTGGAAATGCACCACAAAATCTTCATTGCTGACGGCGATGCGCAGTTCATTCTCCAGCGACATACGTGCCAGCGACTCAATGTTCATGTCATCGGTAAAGTATTGGAAGTTATTGCGACCCTGATCCTTGGCGCGATACATGGCCAGGTCGGCATTACGCATCAGAACGCTGGCGTTCATGCTGTCTTCCGGCGCAACTGTAATACCGATGCTGCAGCTGACAGTGACTTCCTGTGTGCTCAGGGCAATGGGTTCGATCAAGGCGCGCAGTATCTTGCGTGCAACCAGGCCGGCGTCATCCGGACTGGTAATGTTAGCCAGCAGTATGGTGAATTCATCGCCACCCAGGCGCGCCACGATATCCTCTTCGCGGACACAGTCACGCAGGCGTTGGGCGACGGTGCACAACAGTTCGTCACCGGCATCATGTCCCAGTGTGTCGTTGATACGTTTGAATTGATCAAGGTCCAGAAACAGCAGTGCCATCGGCTTTTTACTGCGACGCAGGTGCCGGAGTCCCTGTTCCAGACGGTCCCGGAACAGGCGACGATTCTCCAGGCCGGTGAGCGGGTCATAAAACGCCAGCTTTTCCATCTGCGCCTGGGTTTCAACACGATCACTGATATCTTCGATATTGAGCACAATGTGGCTCAGCGCGCCCAGGTCATCGTTAATGGGAGATACGGTCACCTGTTGCCAGAAATGTTCGCCATTCTTGCGTTTGCTGACCATAAAGGTTTCCCAGCTGGCGCCCAGCAGCAGGGCTTCCTGCAGGCTGATGTTGTTTACATCGGTCAGCTCTTCGTTATTCAGCAATTCGGCGACACGGCCGACGGCATCATCCTTGCTGTAGCCGGTAATCTGAGTGTAGCGGGGGTTTACGTAATCTATGACGCCCGCGCAATCAGCGATGATCACACCGCTCTGGCTTTGCTCTACGGCACTGGAGAGTATGCGCATGGACTGATTGTTGAGTCTGGCTTGCCGGCGCTGACTCTCAAGAATCATCGGGCGCCAGCCTGCCAGCCATAACAGTAATGGAACCGTCACCAGGGCAAAGATGACAAAGATCAGCAATCCCTGAGTCAAAAAACCCTGCGTTAATAGATCCATTGGTTATGCGTATTCCGGACGGCAATAAGTTTTGCGCAACAAGATAGTAAAAGTTATATTATTTATCAACGTGTTGCGCACATAAATTCAAGCAACGCTTTCTGTGCGTGCAGGCGGTTTTCAGCCTCATCCCAAACGACGCTGTCATTTGCATCCAGCACGCCGGCGCTGACTTCCTCGCCCCGGTGTGCCGGCAGGCAGTGCATGAACAATGCATCCGGCCGGGCCTGTGACATCAGTTCAGCCGTTACCTCGTAGCCGGTGAACTTCTGGATACGGAGCCGGCGCTCCTCTTCCTGGCCCATCGAGGCCCAGACATCGGTTGCTACCAGACTGGCCCCGGCCACGGCAGTGGCCGGATCACGAACGATACGCACCCGATCCTTGTTGGCCTGCAGCATGTGCTCGTCCGGATCAAAGCCTTCCGGGCAGGCTATAACCAGTTCGAAATCGAATTGTCGGGCAGCATTGATGTAGGACTGGCACATGTTATGGCCGTCGCCTACCCAGGCAACCGTATGTCCTGCAATGTCACCCCGATGTTCAAAAAAGGTTTGCATATCAGCGAGTAACTGGCATGGGTGAAAGTCGTCTGTCAACGAGTTGATGACCGGCACCCGGGAGTGACGGGCAAACAGTTCAAGCCTTGCATGTTCGAAAGTTCGTATGGTGATGACGTCGACCATGCGGGATAAAACTTTAGCACTGTCTTCAATGCTCTCGCCGCGACCCAGTTGCGTATCCGCCGGTGACAGGAAGAGCGCGCTGCCGCCAAGCTGATTCATGGCGACCTCGAAAGATACACGCGTCCGGGTCGATGATTTCTCGAAAATCATCGCCAGCGTCTTGTTCTTCAGCGTCTCTTCGCGCAGCGCGGGGCTTTTTTTCAGGGCGATAGCACGGTGAATGATGTCGCGCAGTTCAACCGGGCTGAGATCCAGCAAGGTCAAAAAATGTCGTGTTGCCATATCGATACGGGTTTCCCGGGGAACGTGGTCCCGGCTGCATGCAACCGGTGACGGCGCGGAGTCTGGGTTCTGTAGAAAACGCTCAGTGCTCAGCGAAAATTAAAAAAGGGCAGCGCCTGCTACCCTTCGACCAAGCTCCGTATCTTATATTACTTTACAGGATGCGGGCAATTATCGGATAGGGCGCTAATCATGTAGAATATGCCATCTTTTAGCACGGTATCCTGATCTCCCTTAACAAGCAGGGTCCCGATCAGGGTCCCGATATACCAACGCAGTTTGCACAGCACAGGAAACGGCATTATGAGTAATGAACAGTCGAGCATCGAACAGACCATTCGCGATCAGATCAGCGCCAATAGCATTCTGCTATATATGAAGGGTTCGCCGGATCAGCCCCAGTGTGGCTTTTCTGCCCAGGCTGTCCAGTGTCTGATGGGTTGCGGCAAGCGCTTTGCCTACGTGGATATCCTGGCCAATCCGGAAATCCGCTCAACCTTGCCAGTGATTGCGAATTGGCCAACATTCCCTCAGCTCTGGATAGACGGTGAGCTGGTAGGGGGCTGTGACATCATCACAGACCTGCACCAGAAGGGTGAGTTGAAAACCCTGATTGATGCCGCCGCAGAAGACGCGGCAGAGTAACTGCCACAATGCCGGACAGTCAGTCAGGGCAACAAGTTTTACCGAGACGTTAGGCAGACAGGCAGGAGGGGTGACATTTTGCCGGCAAAATGCACCCCTCCTGCCTGTCTGCCTAACTGAACAACTGTCAGTAGAAATGCCCTGACTGACTGTCCGGCATTAACGCAAGGGCCAGCCGCCGAGCTTCTGCCATTTATTAACAATGCCGCAGAACAGTTCGGCGGTTTTCTCTGCATCGTACTTCGCCGAATGTGCCTCATTGCCATCAAACTCGATGCCGGCCACTTCGCAGGCTCTTGCCAGCACCGTCTGACCGTAGGCCAGGCCGCTCAGCGTAGCGGTGTCAAAACTGGAAAAGGGATGAAACGGGTTGCGCTTCAGATCATGCCTGGCCACCGCAGCATTAATAAAACCGTGATCAAAGTGAGCATTGTGCGCAACCAGAATTGCCCGTTTGCAGCCATTGGCCTTCATTGCCGAGCGAATTACCTTGAACAGATCCTGAAATACATCGCGCTCACCTCGCGCTACACGCAGGGGATGCCACGGGTCGATGCCGGTAAACTTAAGTGCCGCGTCTTCAATGTTTGAGCCCTCAAAGGGGATAACACGATGGAAGTAGGTTTGCTCCACATCAAGTACAGACTTTTCGTCCATGCCCAGAATAACCGCAGAAATCTCCAGAATGGCATCAGTTTTGGCGTTGAAACCACCACATTCAATGTCCACAACAACAGGCAGATAACCGCGAAAGCGTGACGCCAATAGACTTTCCGTAGCATCGTCATCGTCATAATCGTACATCAGGCAGTGACCCCTTTGATCCGCCAGTGAATTTGTTCTCCTGCACGCAATGGCACCAGAGTGCTGTCAGCGAGTGGATAGTACGCAGGTACATTCCAGCTTTCGCGGTGCAGGGTGATGGTGTCGGTATTTCTTGGCAAACCGTAAAAGTCGGGTCCGTGAAACGAGGCAAATGCTTCGAGCTTGTCGAGCGCACCCGCCTGATCAAAGACTTCGGCATACAGTTCGAGCGCCGCGTGGGCGCTAAAACAACCAGCGCAGCCACAAGCGGTCTCCTTGTCGGGGCGGGCATGTGGCGCCGAGTCGGTACCCAGGAAGAACTTTTTATCGCCACTGGTCGCCGCGTCAATCAGGGCGCTCTGATGGGTGTTACGTTTCAGGACCGGCAGACAGTACAGGTGGGGGCGAACACCACCCACCAGCAGGTGGTTGCGGTTGTACAACAGATGTTGCGGCGTAATGGTGGCGGCAATGTTGTTACCGGCCTGGCGCACAAAGGCGACGGCATCGGCCGTTGTGATATGTTCGAGTACGATTTTCAGGGTCGGGAATCTGGCGCACAGTGGCAGCAGGGTCTGTTCAATGAAGACTTTTTCCCGATCGAAAATATCCACCTCAACGTCAGTGACTTCACCGTGAATCAGCAACGGCATGCCCAGCTCCGCCATGGTCTCAAGGGCCGGGTATGCGTTGGCAATGGCGGTAACGCCACTGTCGGAATTGGTGGTGGCACCGGCCGGATAATATTTGACCGCTTGCACATGGCCGGACTGGTGTGCCGTGTGGATCTCGTCCGCCGACAGGGTGTCTGTCAGATACAGTGTCATCAGCGGCTCAAAGTCCAGCCCCGCAGGCAGTGCATCAATAATACGCTGACGATAGGCCAGCGCCGCCTGGGTTGTGGTAACCGGCGGTTTCAGGTTGGGCATGACGATGGCACGGCGAAAAGTGCTGGCGCTGTGGGCGACCAGTTGGCTCAACACCTTGCCGTCGCGCAAATGCAGGTGCCAGTCATCGGGCCGGGTCAGGGTCAGGGTTTGTTCTGTCATGAGGCGGGTGTACCTGTTTTGTGAAATACGGATCTGTTAACTACGGGTCAGCCTGGACCGTCTGCCGGCCAGATCGTCAATGCTTCCGGGTGCGATATCGGGATAGCCTGTTGCCGGTAAAGTTTGTTGGCCAGTGGCCGACCTATATGTGTGACAGGCTTTCATCAAAGGCTCAACAAATTCTTTATTCAAGACGGAATTCAAATCCAGGAATGAAAACACGGTGTAAGTTTACCTTATCTTGGCTCTTGATGCTCTCTGTGACTGGTCTTACGCAATCAGCAGCAGGGGGCTCGGTGTCGTCGTACTATGCCGATATCGATGTGGCCGGCTGGCAAACAGATTCATCCGTCTTTGAATGCCGGCTGATGCAACAGATACCCGGGCTGGGTCAGGCGGTGTTCTATCACCAGGCCGGGGCGGCGCTGAGTTTCTATCTGCAGACCCCCGACACCCCCATGCAGGCGGGCAGGGCTCTGTTGACGTCACAACCACCGGTCTGGCGTCAGGAGCTCGGCGTACGCGACCTGGGTTACGTCGACGTGGCGATCAGCAAGCGTCCGGTGACACTGGATGCCCAGCGCAGTCGCCTGCTGATGGCCGAGCTGGAACGGGGCATGGTGCCAACGCTGATGCGTCGCGCCTGGTTCAGCGACCAGGAGTCTGTCCATGTCGGGCTGTCCCCCGTGCATTTTGGTGGCGCCTACGCTGAATACCATACCTGCACGGCATCGTTGTTGCCGGTCAATTTCGGCCAGGTTGAGCGCAGCACCGTGTTCTGGCAACCCAATCAACGTGAGCTCAACGACGAGATCACAGCCCAGCTGGATGACATCGTCACCTATGTCGAAGCCGATCCCGCAGTCTACGGTTTCGAGATCAATGGTTTCACTGATGGCGCCGGTAATCCGCGGGAGAACTTTGAACTGTCCAGGATCAGGGCGTTTGCAGTGCACCAGTACCTGGTCGATCAGGGTATCAATGAGGACATGCTTAATACCCGTTTCTTCGGATCTGCCCCCCAGTTCCGAATCGTGGAGCAGGAGCGCTCAGCCGCCGATCGCGATCGCAACCGGCGAGTCACCATCCGGCTGTTGCGCGACTGATCCGCATTTCTGTTGCCTGACCCGACTGTCACAACATTCACGGTGACATTGCGCTAGCTGTCGAATTCGCAGGGCGGAACGAGTACAATAACCGCCTTTTTACAGACTCGCAGACAGGAGCAAACATGTCGGGCATCAATAAAGTTGTGCTGGCCTATTCCGGCGGACTGGATACATCAGTCATTGCCAAATGGTTGATGGAGACTTACCAGTGTGAGGTTGTGACCTTTACCGCGGACCTGGGGCAGGGCGAGGAGCTGGAACCAGCGCGAGCCAAAGCCAGGGCCATGGGGATCAAGGAGATCTACATCGAAGACCTGCGCGAAGAATTCGTGCGTGACTTTGTCAACCCGATGTTTCGTGCCAATGCTCTGTACGAGGGCGAATACCTGCTGGGCACCTCCATCGCCCGGCCTCTGATCGCAAAGCGCCTGGTAGAAATTGCCAACGAAACCGGCGCCGATGCCATTTCCCACGGCGCCACTGGTAAAGGCAATGACCAGGTGCGTTTCGAACTGGGTGCCTATGCCCTGAAACCGGGTATTCGTGTTATTGCTCCGTGGCGCGAATGGGATCTGAATTCCCGCGACAAATTGCTGGCCTATTGTGAGCAGCATGACATTCAGGTGGAGAAGAAGCGCGGCACAAAATCGCCTTATTCCATGGATGCGAACCTGCTGCACATTTCCTATGAGGGCGATATCCTGGAAAATCCGGGTGTCGAGCCGGAAGAAGACATGTGGTTGTGGTCAGTATCGCCAGAAGCGGCACCGGATACGCCCACCTACATCGAGTTAACCTATGAGCGTGGCGATATCGTTGCCATTGACGGTGAAAAAATGTCACCGGCGACCGTGTTGGCGTACCTGAACAAAGTGGGCGGCGCCAATGGTATTGGTCGGGCCGATATTGTGGAAAATCGCTATGTCGGCATGAAGTCGCGGGGTTGTTACGAAACACCCGGTGGCACCATTATGCTGAAAGGCCACCGGGCTATCGAGTCGGTAACGCTGGATCGTGAGCTGGCACACCTCAAGGATGAACTGATGCCGCGTTATGCTTCACTGGTATACAACGGTTACTGGTTCTCGCCCGAGCGCAAAGCACTGCAAACGTTGATTGACTATTCTCAGCAGTACGTCAATGGTACGGTGCGCCTGAAGCTCTACAAAGGTGGTGTGGCGGTTGTCGGGCGCGAATCTGCAGATTCCCTGTTCGATGCTTCCATTGCAACGTTTGAGGATGACGCCGGAGCCTACGACCAGGCGGATGCCGGTGGTTTTATCAAGCTCAATGCGTTGCGTCTGCGCATCGCGGCCAATAAAGGTCGCAAGATCTGATAGGTCTGACCTGATGGTTCGCTGCTGGTAAGAGAGGATCGCTGATGGACCACCAGATGATGAACATGTTTGCGGTGCCCCTGTACAGGGCGGCGCTGGGCAGAGCGTTTTCTGACGAGGAAATGCAGTTCTTCAAAGCTGAGCTCAGCGACCCGGTTGCAGCCATCACCAACTACGCCTCCCGCAACAAGAAGGTACTCGACACCGCCCCGATGCAATCCATCCGGGCGGTGTTGCAGGCGCATCTGGATCAGTTTTTTAAAATCACCTTCAATACCACCAACAATGTCAGTCTGCAGATTACACAGTCCTGGCTGACCCGTTCACAGCAAGGTGATGCGCACCATACTCACACCCATCCCAATAGTGTGGTCAGCGGCGTTCTGTACATAAATCTTGCGCCCAAAGACGGGATCAATTTCTATCGTAACGAAGATAACCTGTGGTACGAACTGATCCGGCAGGAAGACAGTTACTACAATGCTCTCCGCTACTTTGTCCAAACCGGCATCGGCGATATCATACTTTTCCCCTCCAACATCCGGCATGGCGTCAATGCGGTCACGGAAAACATCGACCGTGTCAGTCTGTCGTTCAATACTTTCTTTTCCGGTGAGCTGGGCCGTGAGGAATTCTCGAACCAGCTCAATATCCGCCTGCTTTAGATCCGGCTTAACGCGCGAAGCCGTGCCTGGCATCCGTTCTCAGGCAAGTCCGCTCAGTCGTCGCTCTGTTTGCGGCGTCAACAACCCCACGCTGTTCATATTTAACATCAGTTGCCGGAACAGGTCATGACGAGGTTGGGGCTGCCTGATCCGGTTTTGCCTGAGATGGAAACGCAGTGCCCGCACGTCCCAGTCAAACTCGTTGGCGATTCGGGTATAGATGTTCATGGCATCGGCCAGGCCGAGCAGGTGATCGACGACAAAATCGCTACGAGTCTGCAGCTCGCTGGCGTTGAGCGACGCCAGGTGACGGCGCAGGATCTCCGTGCCGAACTTGACGTGCCGGGCCTCATCAGCGCTGATAAAGTCGATGGCATGGGCAAGTACGGGCACCAGGGTGGCGCGACGTATATCCTGCAGACGCGCCAGTGCCAGACTTTCGATCAATATCTGGCAGGCTATGAATTTATAGTCCCAGCGCGGATCATTGACCATCGCCTTGATCAACGCGGCAACAGCATCGCTTGGCGGGTGTACATCACCAACGACCTCAAGCAGGTAACGGGAAAAGAATTCGACATGCCTTGCTTCGTCCGATACCTGCGAACTGGCAAACAGCTTGGCTTCAATATCCGGCATACACGACACCAGCTGTGAGGATACCAACAGGGCACCTTGCTCACCATGCAGGATGTCACTGATTTCCAGTCCATGGCGATACCAGCTACAGTCAATCCTGCGCGACGAGGGTAGCGCATCAAACGGTGCGAAGCCTGCCAGGGGTTCAAACTGGTGTCGACTGGGTGGCAGGCTATGATCCACGAGCGCCTCCCAGGGAGCCTCGCTGGTCTTCCAGACTTTACTTTTTGCCAGTTCATAAAGACTGTAGACCCGGGTTTTTTCCTCGCGGTAATCCCAGCGAATCTGGCCGTGCAACTGAGTATCAATGGTACTGACGGTGGCTGTCATGTCATCGGTCCTTGATGGGGTAGTCGGTGCCGTCGTAACTGCAACGGTGTCTGAACCGGAAATCCTGTTCCTGTCAGAAGAACCTGATTTTTACATCATCTGGTGCCTTGGCGCGCGTTTTTTTCTGATTATTGCAATCCGTGTGTTTGGGTTGTGCGCCGGCTCACAGATTGGTTCTCGTTTTGCGCAATGTGACGCCAGAGCCACGCCTGACGACTAAAGTAATGATGGACACGCCAGGCATACCATTAGAGGACGGTGATACCATGGACGGTACGTTGCTGGACCTGTTGGAACAAAACGCGGCCCTGAACGCTGACAGGCCGCTGTATTCGTTTCTGGACAGGCAATCACAGATCAGTTGTACCCTAAGCTTCAGGGCTCTGTATGAGCAGGCGAAACGGTTTGCCGGTGTTTTGCAAAACCGACAGTGCGGGGGCAAGCCAGTACTGGTGATGTGTCCTCACGGGCCGGAATTTCTCATCGCTTTTTTTGCCGCCATACTTGCGGGTGCCTGGCCAGTGCCGGTGACGCGGCAGAGGGCGCGATCAGGGACTGGCCTGAGGGCGTTGTTCAGGGCAAGTGGTGCAGCCACAATCATCAGCACATCGGCGCAGGCAGCTTCGTTACCAAAGAGCGCTGCCAATGTCCCACTGCAGGTGCTGCTGGTGGACAAACCCGCCATTGACAGCAATCCCTATCTACGTCCCGCCATCGCGGAATCTGATACGGCGTTTATTCAATATACTTCGGGCTCCACTTCGTCCCCGAAAGGGGTAGTGATAAGTCATGCCAATGTCTTGCACAACGCTGAGCAGATCAGACGTGTGTTTGCCTGCACGAAATCAGATATTGGTGTTTCCTGGTTGCCTTTCCATCATGACATGGGGCTGATCGGCCATGTCATAGCGCCGCTGTATGTGGGGCTGCATAACTACTTTCTGAATCCGGTAAATTTCATGGCCAGACCTGCCCGGTGGCTGCAGGCGATATCGGCTGTGGGCGGCACGCTCAGCGGCGGACCTGATTTCGCGTTTGCGATGGCAACAGAAAAGGTGTCTGAGCAGGACGCGGCAGTTTTGTCGTTGCAGCAGTGGCGGCTGGCGTATTGCGGGGCAGAGAAAATCAGACCCGGTACGCTGGCGCGATTTGCGCACCGGTTTTCAGTGTCTGGATTCCGGCGTCGTTCACTGTTCCCATGCTACGGTCTGGCTGAGTCGACACTGTTTGTCAGTGGTCAGCACGGGCTCATTACGCGATCATTTCCTGGCCTGAACGTGAACAGGCCGGTGGTGTGTCTGGGGCAACCGGCGCCCGGCAGTTCTGTCATTGTGGTAGATGCTGACTCCGGAAGCAGACTCGCTGCAGGCAATATAGGCGAGGTCTGCGTCAGTTCTGCCTCGGTGGCCGAGTGCTACTTTCACGACCCGGCTGCCAGTAGTCATGTCTTCAACGGCGTGCATGACAATGGCAAGCAATTTTGCCGAACAGGAGACAGGGGGATTTTATATCAGGACCGGCTGTTTTTGCTTGGGCGATATAAAAATGTCATCAAGTGCCGCGGCTGTAGCTATCACGCGGAGGACCTGGAAGCAGGCATCCGGGAGGGCCTGGTTCAATATGGGGTAACAAGATGCGCGGCTTTTGCATTCACTGACCGTGACTCGGAAAAGCTTGTGATTTTGCTCGAAAGAGGTCGCGGAACTGAAAGCAATGGCAAAGTCTCAGACCAGAACAGGATTGACCGGGCGGCTGCGCTCATTGTAGAGGAATTTGGCATCGTACCTGATGATATTCGGGTTCTGCCGGTGCACGGTTTGCCGCTGACCAGCAGCGGCAAGATTTGCAGGGGCCAGTGCCCCGACGTATATCAACAGCTAATCGGGGGACATAATGACAGAGTTGGCAGACAAGGTATGGCATCAGGTGTCGCATGAAATAGCCCGGGCGCGGGGCGAAGCCGGTACGCCAGTACGGCAGGCGCTACAAACGCCGTTGAGTGAGCTCGGCCTGGATTCGCTGAAGCTGATTGAAATTGTTTACGAGCTGGAAACATTTTATCAGTTGGATGTTGATGAAGAGAAACTGGCGGAGCTGACTAACGTGGGTGATCTGATTGAACTTTTTGTTGACGATATGGCTGTGCGTGCCAATGGAGCCGGTGATGAATAAGCGCCTTATGCCAGCTTACAAGTCTTCGGTGCAGAAAGCTGAAGGCGACGCTTGTGAATCAGGCAGTCGCGTAGACAAAGTGGCAACGTTCTCCGGGCTCTGCAGGACATTTGAGGCCATATTGGCGTCGCGCTCAGAATCAGTGGCGGGAGAGGCGCTGCGATGCCTGCCGGTTCCGGTTCAGGGCGTGAGGGTAGTACGCAGCGAGCATGGTCTTAAAGTCATCGAACTGGGCAACGCTGATACCCGTGAAATATCCGTGGCGCTGGCGAGTTTTATAGTGCATTTTGCTGAGCGCCTGCCTCGTTTGTCATGGGCTGAATGTTTTGAGGTGTGGGCGCGCAAGCGGGCGCAGCAATGCATGAAAGGCGAGTCCGTCTTGCGCAACAAGCGCCGATGGCTTTGGGTACTCAGCAGCCTGCAGCTCCGGTTTCAGCAGTGGCAACCAGCAAACAAAAAATGGCTGCAAAATCAGCACCTGTTTTTATCCTGTTTATTGCATGAGCCGCAGGCCCGGATTGAAGAAATGTGGCGTGAGCACTTGTTCTGGTTCTACTACAATTACGCCAGACGTCTGCTGCACCTGCATAACCGTCCGGAGAGCACCGGTTACCTGGCCAACTTTGTGTGGCCGGAGAAAAACGACTACCGTCGGCTGACACACAACAGCGATGCCTCCCGGGTGGTGGTCAGTATTCATATGGGGGATTTTTTTGGCGCATTCAGGGCGCTTTCGGGTCTGTCGGACTTTGGCAGACAAGTGATTTCCCTGCGCCGGGACACCATTGCCGATCACGGCATGCAACACTTTTCGGCAGACCGGATCAACCACCGCGTAGTCTTTCATCATCAGCTTCAGCCATCTGCCATCGTCAGTGCATTGCGACGTGGGGGCAGTACGCTGGCAACGCTCTTTGACCTGCGAGAAGATTTCGGCCGTACAGTGGCTGTCGATTTTTTTGGCCATCGTGCCCGTTTCGTCAAGGGACCGGCGCAACTGGCGATCATGGGCAGAAGTCCGATTTTTGCATTCGTCTGTTATGAGCGTCAGGGGCGTAACTGCATCGAAATGGCGCCGGCAATTGACACCCGGCTTAATCCCGGCGAGAGCCTGCAGCAGGCAACGGTGAGAGTAACGCAGGCGTTGGTTAAGCTCGCCGAATGCTGGATCAGAAGATGGCCGGCGCAATGGAAATATTTGACCACCTTGCCAGCTTACTTTGAGGCAGTGTCCTGATATGAGTACCGGCTTGTTTCGACCGCAGGTACTGACAGCGCAACATGGTGTGCGATTTGGTCAACGCATTTTCTATCAGCCGTTAACTGTGCGTCTGATGGTGCTGATGCTGCTTGTCCTGTTTGCCTGCCTGCTCACGTTTGCTGCCAATGCGGAGATCAAACAGACAAAGCGGGTGCGTGGTCACCTGGTGCCGGCCGGTGGCGAAGTCAAGGTATATGCTGGCAGCCCCGGCGTGTTGACTGAAATATTTGTCAGCAACGGCGAATTTGTGCAGGCGGGAACCGTGTTGGCGACGGTGTCTGATCCTCAGTACAACCAGCAGGGACAGGCCTTTGCGGATCTGGCTCTGCAACAGATTGATACTCAGCTGCAGCAGTTGCTACGCCGGCAACGTGTCGTGAAGACACGCTTCAACGCACAGGCGTCGCTGATCCGTCGTCAACTGTCCGGTATGCAGGCGGCGCTGGTTCTGCTCAGAGAAGAACAGGACATTCTGCAGCGCCGGGTCGCACTGTCAGAACAGGATCATGAGGCCAGCAACAAGTTGTATCGGCGCAGCACTATCTCGCAACGCGAATTCAGACAATCAGCATCCGCGCTGTATCTGCTGCAACAGCAGGAAAAATCCAAGGCGCTGGCCATTGCCCGACATTTGCAGGCCATATCGGAAACCGAACAGCAACTAGGCATGCAGCCTCTGCTTGCGCAGGAAGAAAGACTGGTGCTGGATAATGCACAGTCACAATTATTGGCGCGGAAACAGGAAATTGAGGTCCGGCGCCGTTCTACCATTATCGCTTCGCGCGACGGTACAGTGAGTAATCTGCTTCTGCGGGAAGGTGACGTGGTTGATCCCGGCGAACCGGTGCTGACGCTATCGCAGATCGGGGAAGAGTTGGAGGCATGGTTGTATCTACCGTCCAGTGCCCTGGCCAAGGTCGGCAAAGGCGTGGACGTCATGATCTCCTACGATGCGTACCCGGCCCAGACCTATGGCAGTTTCCCGGCACAGATCCTGAACGTAGCTGATTCCGTGATGGACCCTCGTGAATATCTGTTCCTCGTGGATGTGCGCGAACCGGTTTATCTGGTCAGGGCACGTGTAGCTGATCAGCGCCCGATCGGGCAGGAGGGTAGCCGTTTCAGGCCCGGCATGCAGTTTTTTGCCGACATTGTGACCGGGGAGCAAACAGTGTTGCAGAAACTTCTTGCGCCGCTTAGCGGCCTTGGGAGGCGCATGTAATGTACGAGTTGTTTGCCAGGGGTAACCGGTTACCCGCGATATTGCAGGCGGAACGGACAGAGTGCGGACTGGCTTGTGTTGCCATGGTGGCCGGGTATTTTGGCTACAAAATCGACCTGAACTGTTTGCGTCGTGAGTTTCCGGTATCGGCCCGCGGAGCAAGCCTGTCGGACGTCATGACGACCGCCCAGAGTCTGCAACTCACCACGAGACCTCTGAAGCTCGAGCTGGAAGACCTGCAAAGTCTGCAGCTCCCGGCGATACTGCACTGGGATATGACACATTTTGTGGTGCTCAAAAGTGTCGGACGCAAACGTATTGTTATTCATGATCCTGCTGTGGGAGCCCGGCGCTATTCAATGGCAGAGTGCAGTCGGCATTTCACCGGTGTTGCTCTGGAACTGACGCCGGGCCTTGAGTTCAGCTCACGATCCGGTACACGAAGGTCGCGACTGGCTGATCTGTTTCGTACATACCCGGGATTTTATCTCGCAATCGGGCAGCTATTTGTTTTGTCGCTGTTTCTGCAACTGGCTTCTATCGGTAGCGCGTTCTACATGCAACTGGTGATTGATGAGGGCCTTGCCAAGCAGGATCGCGATATCATCGGCGTTCTCGCGATCGGTTTTTTGCTGCTGGCCCTGGGCAATGTGGCAATGACCTTTGCGCGCTCTACCGTGCAGTTGTATTTTTCCAATCAACTCGGGTTCCAGATGGCGGGCAATGTGTTTCAGCATTTGCTGAGTTTGCCCGTTGATTTTTTCGCTAAACGTCACGTGGGTGACCTGGTATCGCGATTTGGCTCCATACGTGAAATTAGGCGCATCATCACCGAGGACCTGGTGACAGTCGTGCTTGATGGTGTTTTTGCCCTGATCACGTTGGCGGTGATGTTCTATTTCAGTGTCCTGCTGGCGTTTGTGGTGCTCGGGTTTGTCGCTCTGGTCACTGTCCTGAAACTGGCATTGATACCAAAAATTCAAACCATGCAGGAGCAGATTATTGTTGCTGAAGCCAAGACCAGCACCGGACTGATGGAGAACATGCGAACCATTGAGATCATCAAATTTTATTGTCGCGAGCTTCAGCGTCTGGCCCTGTGGCGTAACCTGTATGCTGAACAGATTAATACCCAGGTGGCGTTGACGCGGTTTACCATGAATCTGGATGCAATCTACGGTCTGCTGTTTGCGCTGGAGAATATCCTGGTGATCTATCTTGCAGCGCTGCTGGTGCTGGACGGTGAGATCACTCTGGGTTTTCTCACCGCATTCATTGCACTGAGGAGTAATTTTTCAGCCTCCATCCGCTCATTTGTGGAAAAGCTGGTGCAGATCCGACTGGTAAAGCTGCAGCTGGAACGGGTGTCGGATATCACTTGTGCGGAAAAGGAAACCGACACCTTGCAATTACCGGTGATTCGCAAACCGGTGGCCGGTCGACTGAGACTGGCGCAAGTGAGTTATGTCTACCCGGGGATGAACGATGCCGTTTTGCGCAATATCAGTGTCGATATTCGTCCGGGCGAACTGATTGCCATCGCAGGTCCGTCCGGCTGTGGCAAGTCGACCCTGATGAAACTCATGGCCGGTCTGTTGCCTGCCACCAGCGGATCGGTGTACCTCGGTGACACGGACATCAGGCATTTCGGTCTGCGCCAGTTTCGGGACGGCTGCGCGGGAGTGCTGCAAGGGGACCAATTGCTGTCAGGCACTATCCTCGACAATATTACCCTGTTTGCTGATGACGTTGATCACAAGCTGTTGCAGCAGGTTGCCGGGATGGCACAAATTGCTGATTTTGTCAGTCGTCTGCCCATGGGGTTCAATAGTCTGATCGGTGACATGGGGTCGATCATGTCTGCCGGGCAGGGTCAGCGCATATTGCTTGCAAGGGCGTTTTACAAACAGACCCGTTTTGTTTTCCTTGACGAAGCCACTGCTAATCTGGATCCTGACACCGAGGCGAAAATACTCAGTCAGCTTCGTGATCTGAACGCTACCGTTGTGTTTGTCACCCATCGGCCAGCGCCGTTGGAGATGGCCGACCGGGTAATCCGCCTTGCCTGAGCAAAACAATACCAACGCCTCTGAAAGAGACCCCGATACCGTGAAACGCATAAATGAAAACCTCACCATCCGACCGGCACTTGCCAGCGATGTGCCCGTCATTCTGAAGTTTGTCCGTGAGCTGGCGATCTACGAAAAATTGCTGCATGAAGTCGTAGCGACCGAAGCGTTGTTTACCGAATATCTGTTCGGTCGACACCCCGTGGCTGAGGTTATTATTGCTGAATGGGAGCATAAACCCGTGGGCTTTGCTCTGTTTTTTCATAATTTCTCCACATTTCTCGGTCGCCCCGGTATCTATCTGGAAGATCTCTTTGTACTCACTGAGATGCGCGGCAGAGGCATCGGCAAGGCACTGCTGTCCTATCTCGCTGCGCTCACCCGGGAACGTCATTGTGGCCGCCTGGAATGGTCGGTACTGGACTGGAATGAGCCTGCGATCCGGTTCTACCGCTCAATCGGTGCGGTACCGATGGATGAATGGACCGTGCAGCGCCTGACCGGTGAAGCCCTGGAGGCACTGGCTCAACAGTCAGCATGATGGCATCTGGCCGATGACTGAGCTACGATGGCTTTGACATATTCGTCGCGTGTTGGTCACTGCCGGTTTCGCCGGGGATCGCATGCGGACAATGGAAACGTTAAACAATGGAGCAGACATATGGACAATAAACACAAACCAGTAAGATCGCGGATTATGGCCGGCCTGTTAGGGCTTGGTATTGCCGGTCTGGTCTCGCTGGCACCGGCCAGTCCTGCATCCGCGCAAAGCGCCGAAAATCAGGGCGCGATGCCGATGCCGGAATTTACCATCTACCATCTTGAGGGACGCCGGTCAGAGCGCCTGGTATGGCTGATGGAAGAGCTCGGTCTGCCATATACCCTGGCCTTTGAACGCGGTGATCTAATGGCGTCGATGGCTGCCATTCGCGCTATCAATCCGAGCATGCCGGTCGCACCAACGGTCACCTACGGGGATCAGGTGCTGGTTGAGTCAGGCGCCATCATTGAGATGATTCTGGCGCGCCATGGCGAGGGTGAGCTGGTGCCGCCTCTGACGTCGCCGGATTTTGCCACCCACCTTCTGTGGATGCATTACTCTGAAGGTTCACTGGCAGCGCGCGCAATCGCTGACTATCGGGTCTGGCAGATCCAGCCGCCAACACAGCGCTCGCCATTGGTTGACTCCGAACAGGTTGTTCAGTTTGCAGAAAATTTTCTGTCGGAAAAGCCATGGTTTGGCGGTGATGAGTTTTCGGCGGCAGATATCATGATGTTATTTCCACTGAACTTTGCCTTCCAGCTCAACATTGTGGATGCGAGTCTGTTCCCTCAGCTCAGTGCCTGGATGGAGAAAGTACAGGCGCGCCCGGCATATCAACGCATGCTGGCGAAGGCACGACCAGACGGCATGGTAGGGTCGTTGCCGGCATTGCCGGCGCATGCCCCGTCAGGTCCGCGAAACCGCTAATACGCGGTTAGCGCGTCAGTCGACAGGTGTTTTCTGTCGGTATTCGCATAAATCATAAATCACGCAAGCTGCGCAACGCGGCTTGCGTGATATACAGATATACCTGCCATGCAGTATCAACCAATGATGTGCATCCAGCAGATAGTCTGCGGGCACCATGCGCATCAGTCTTTTTTCTACTTCCAGGACATTTTTGCCGGGTGCAATGCCGGTTCGGTTTGAGACTCTGAAAATATGAGTGTCAACCGCCATGGCCGCCTGCCGAAAAGCGGTGTTGAGCACTACATTGGCGGTCTTGCGTCCGACGCCGGGCAGTGCTTCCAATGCTTCGCGCGTATCCGGCACTACCGAATCGTGTCGTTCAATCAGTGCCGCGCAGGTTTTGATAATATTTTCCGCCTTGGTGTTAAACAGGCCGATACTCTTGATGTAGGACTTCAGGCCATCCACGCCCAGCGCCAGAATCGCCGCTGGCGTATTGGCATCCCGGTAAAGCTTGCGGGTAGCCTTGTTAACGCCCACGTCGGTAGCCTGTGCTGACAGGATAACTGAAATCAGAAGCTCAAATGTTGAACTGTATTCGAGCTCTGTCACCGGATTAGGGTTCTCCGCGTGCAGTCGTCTGAAAATCTCCAGACGTTTTTCCCTGTTCATGAGATTTTACCCGTCACCCGCACACGTATGTCGGGATCAATACTGTTGTTGACTGGAGGAGAAATTTTCCTGGCGGCAATCAGGCGATACCCGGCTAACAGGGTGCCCGCCATGATAAACGTCAACGGTATTAACACCATTATCAGATCGCCAGACAAGGCAGTCATTGTGCATTCTCCTGCTGCTGTTTTGGTTTTCGCGCTGGCCTGAGAATATGATCCAGTGCCGGCACCGCCGCGTTCATCAGCAGCCCTGCTGCGGCAACGGCAACGGGGTAGGTCAGCCATGTGCCAAGGGCCACGCTGATAGTGGCTATCATTAGTCCGAACACCAGTTTGCCGGTTCGGGTGCCAGGTGAAGTTACCGGATCAGTGGCCAGGAAAAATGCGGCAAGCATGGCGACACTGCCGCTCAGTGCCAGGTCGAACACATAAGATAGCAGGCCCGTTGCCAACAGCATTGTGGCCGGGATGTGCCAGCTTATGATGCCTCGCAATAACAGATATACGCCGCCCGCCAGAAGCGCGAAGGTCAAGGCGTACAGATGAAATAGCGCGCTGTCGGACATTGAACTGATATCATTGCCCATGTGATCCGCGAACAGCACCGATAGTCCCAGGTATGCCAGTAATACCGGATTGAACAGGTTCTGTCCCAGGCCGCCGTAAATATGTTTGCCCACGACAACCGCCAGGGCGATACCGGATGCAGTGAGCCACCATGGCGCCCAGATTGGCAAGAAAAGCGATAACAACACTGCGGTCACCAGCACACTGCCATCCTGCAAATGATACCCGACCGGGCGACCACGAAGACGCAGAGCCACAGCCTCCAGCAGCAGCGCCAGCGCGCAACTCATACTCAGTGTCAGCGCCCAGGCTGCGCCGGCAAACCAAAGCTGCAGGGCGACGGCGGGCGTCAACGCAATCAGGGTCGTTACCATGATGCCGGCTGTACTGAGACTGCGTGTCGCCGTTGGTTTGGGGGCCATGACCGTGCTCAAGACTTTTTCTCCGGTGACTCATTCTGCTTTTGCAGTGCGGCCTTGCGGGCACGTGTCCGCGCGACGGCAGCGGCTATCTCAGCCTGGATTTGCTCCGGAGTTTTGGCGTTTACCGGTGTTGTATCGGGGTCAGCTTGCTGAACCGGCCTGGAGATGGCTTTGCCAGCAGCCAAATCGTTGCCCTTGGCCTGCAATTTCTGCAATTTGCGCTCCTGCTGGGCTATGGCCTCATGCTGGTTTCGAGCCTGGTGGCGCTGGAAGCGTTGTTGCCAGTGTGTGGCTTCCGCATCGGCCTGTTCTTGCGCGTGCAATGCGGTTTTCTCCGCGCGAAAAAGATCCAGCAATGGCAAATGACTCGGGCAGACGGTTTCGCAGGCGCCACATTCCGAACACTGCAGCAGGTCAAACTGTTTTGCCTGTTCATGTTGCTGAAACCGGCTGAAGGCATAGAGTTGTTGCGGCTGCAGTTGCTCCGGACACACGGCAGCGCAGAAGTCGCAGCGAATGCAGTCACGCACTGGGTTGCTCATGACGGCCTCCAGGTCAGGGGCTGGAAGGTGGCCGGCGCCGGCAACATGTCAATGCAGTCGACCGGGCAGGGCGCCACGCATAAATCACATCCGGTACAGTCTCGCTCGATCACCGTATGCATACGTTTTGGCGCGCCGATGATGGCGTCTACCGGACAAGCCTGAATACATTTGGTGCAACCAATGCACTCTGCCTCACGGATAAACGCCACCTTGCGGGGAGTTTCACTGCCATGACGCGAGTCCAGCGGCAGTTCCCGTTGCTCCAGCAGGCTTGCCAACCGCGTGATGGTATCGGCGCCACCGGGCGGACAGCGATTGATGGCGACGCCAGTGGCTATCGCTTCGGCGTATGGACGACAGCCGGGGTAGCCGCACTGCCCACACTGAGTCTGTGGTAGCACTGCGTTAATTCGCTCCACCAGTATCTGCTGACTGTTGTCACTGTCTGGTGTGACTGCGAGTCGAATGCGCAACACCAGACATACTGAGGCGAGCAGGGCCACACATGTGGCCACGATGGTGATAGCCAACGCCGTCATATCATGGCCCCGACAGGACTGAGTAACGCCAGTGCCAGAATACCGGCGGTCACCAGTTCCTGTGGCAGTCCCCGCCATGCTGCAGGCGCATCGGACACTGCCATTCGCAAGCGCAGACCTCCGAAAATCGTTATCATGAGGATAAGACCGGCGCCAGCGCAAAGTGACCATAGCAGTGTTGCGCCGAGTCCGGAGTCGGGGTGGGCGAGGATCAGCAGACTGGTCAATATGGCACATTCAGCCCCGGCAACAGGCAACAGGAGCCTTAAGCGGCGACCGGGTTGCGGATATCGACGACCAATCCAGGTGGTCAGCGGTAACAACATCAGCGCTGTGCTGATAAAGCCGAGGGTGACGATCAGCAGCGGGGGCATGCTGAGCCCGGTGACCATCGCTGTCATGGTCAGGGTACCGGCGGTGAACAGGGTATTGGCGACCAGCAACGCGGCCATGCTGACGGTAAATACCGTCACTGCGCCCGGATTACTGACAGAGGGGCGCCATTGGCCGGGACGTCCTGACCAACTGGCAGGGCCGGTGAGACGACTGAGACTGATGCAATTGACCAGTGAGATTGTTACCAGCACCACATAGAATTCTTTCACGCGTTGATCGCTTTAAGCCGTTTAGCAGGGGAAGCGCGCAGTTTAGCACGGACAGGGCTTTTGCCCATAACAGCCCACTTAAAGTATCATCTGCCCCCGATACCCGTATGTGGGTAACCAGAGACCGATTAACAGCAGGATTGACGCGACAACATGAAAAAATGGCAGTGTATTGTATGTGGTTTGATATATGACGAAGCCGAAGGCTGGCCGGATGATGGTATTGCGCCCGGAACCGTCTGGGAAGACGTGCCTGAGGACTGGATGTGTCCGGAGTGCGGCGTCGGTAAAGAAGATTTTGAAATGGTTGAATTGGCCTGAGCACTGCAACGCCCGGCTGCGATAAAAGGAAACTACTCTGTGTCAAAACGTAAAATTCTGGTCACCAGTGCCTTGCCCTATGCCAATGGCCCGATTCATCTGGGTCACGTCCTGGAGGCGGTGCAGACCGATATCTGGGTGCGCTTTCAGAAACTGCGGGGTGTGGACTGTGTTTACGTCTGCGCTGATGATGCCCACGGTACGGCAATCATGTTGCGCGCGGAAGATGAAGGCATTACACCAGAACAGTTGATTGACCGGGTACGATCCGAGCACAAGGCTGACTATGATGGGTTTCTGATCGGCTTCGACAATTATCATTCGACACACTCACCTGAGAATCGCCAGTACTCGGAATCCATTTATACAGCGCTGCGTGCCAACAATCGGATCAATGTCCGCACCATCAAACAACTGTTTGATCCCGAAAAGGAATTGTTTCTCGCCGATCGTTTTGTTAAGGGCTGTTGCCCCAAGTGCCGTGCGCCTGATCAATACGGCGACAACTGTGAGGCTTGCGGGGCTACTTACAGCCCGGCGGAGCTGATTGACCCGCGCTCTACCTTGTCCGGTGCGACGCCGGTGGAGCGTGAGTCCGAGCATTATTTCTTCCGGTTGCCTGAATTCACCGATATGCTCAAGGCCTGGACGCGAAGTGGCAGCCTGCAACCACAGGTGGCCAACAAACTCAGTGAATGGCTTGATGCCGGCCTGCAGGAGTGGGATATCAGCCGGGATGCACCGTATTTCGGTTTCGAGATCCCGGACGCGCCGGGCAAGTACTTTTATGTCTGGCTGGATGCGCCTATCGGATACATGGCAAGTTTCCAGAATCTGTGTGATCGCAGCGATTACAGGTTCGACGATTACTGGAAACCGGGCACTGATACCGAGCTGTATCATTTCATCGGCAAGGACATTATCAACTTTCACGCGCTGTTCTGGCCGGCCATGCTCAGCGATGCCGGCTATCGAACCCCGTCAGCCGTGTTCGCCCATGGCTTCATGACGGTCAATGGCAAAAAGATGTCCAAATCGCGCGGCACTTTCATCAATGCCGGTACCTATCTGCAACATCTTGACCCGGAATACCTGCGATATTTCCTGGCCTCACGCCTGGGTTCAGGCGTGGATGATCTGGACTTGAGCTTTGCCGAGTTCAGCCAGAAAGTAAATGCGGACCTGGTTGGCAAAGTAGTCAACATCGCCAGCCGCTGTGCCGGCTTCGTTGTCCGCGGCTTTGATGGTCAGCTCGCGGAGCAGCCGTCGAATCCGGCGCTGTTGGCGGAGTGCCGGGAGGCTGCTGACGAGATTGGCAACGCCTTTGAGCAACGGGAATACAGCAAAGCCATTCGCCAGATCATGGCGCTGGCTGACAAGGGCAATCAGTATATTGCCGAGCAGCAACCCTGGGTGCTGGCGAAACAGAATCCGCAGGATCCTGCCGTGCAGGCGATCTGCACCACCGGTATCAATCTGTTCCGGTTACTGATGGTTTACCTGAAACCGGTAGTGCCGGCGATGGCAGCAAAAGCGGAAGCGTTTCTCAATGCGGGTGAATTGACCTGGTCGGATAGCCGCAATTTACTGTTGTCGCACCGGATCAATGCGTTTTCACCCATAATGACACGCGTCGACCCGGCCAGTATTGACGCTTTGCTTGCTGCGAGCCAGGCCGAAGTAAAACAGGCGGTCAGCAGCCCTGAGCCCGCAAACAGCCCTGAGCCCGCAAGTAGCCCTGAGCCCGTAAGCAGCCCTGAATCTGAGGCAAGCCCGGTTAGCAAAGAACCCATTGCTGATGAAATCGAATTTTCCGACTTTGTCAAAGTTGACCTTCGTATTGCCCGTATCGCTGCTGCAGCATACGTCGACGGGGCTGACAAGCTTCTGCAGCTCACCTTGGATCTGGGCCTGGGTGCTGATGGACAGCCGTTTCAGCGCAATGTTTTCTCGGGCATTCGCTCGGCTTACAAACCGGAAGAGCTGGAGGGCCGATTGACCGTGGTGGTGGCAAACCTCAAGCCGCGCAAAATGAAATTCGGACTCTCCGAGGGCATGGTGCTGGCAGCAGGCCCAGGCGGCACTGATATCTGGTTACTCAGTCCTGATCAGGGCGCCGAGCCCGGAATGCGTATTTTGTAAAAGCATTTGACGACAGAGCAATTTTTCAGGTTTACTCGGTCTTCTGTCCGAGACCTAATAACACGAAGTAGATAAGGGGACACTTGATGGTTGCAGCAGGCTTTGCCGTTACGCGTTGGCGGTATTCACTGTTTGCTGCGCTGGCTTTTTGCGGAGTGCTGACGTTCAGCAGCGCAGCCAGTGCGCAGATCACCGAAGAAATCCGTGAAATCGAAAGCTCGATTGTCAAAATTTACACAACCTCCGCTGCGCCCGATTACTTCACCCCCTGGCGGTTGATGACACCGTCGCAGAGTAGTGGCTCCGGTGCTGTCGTTGCTGGCAACCGTATTCTGACCAACGCGCATGTTGTGGCGAATGCCAGCTACGTTCAGGTGCAGAAGCACAATGATCCGGAACGCTATCTGGCGCAGGTCCACTTTATTTCCCATGCCTCAGACCTGGCCCTGCTTGAAATCGAAGATCCTGCCTTCTTTGACGATACGCCCGCGCTGGCTATCGGTGATTTGCCCGAACCCAATACTGAGGTGTTTGTATTCGGGTATCCCGTTGGCGGCAGGACGCTGAGTGTTACCAAGGGCATTCTGTCGCGGGTCGAACAACAGGTTTACGCGCATTCCGGCGAATATCTGCTGGCGGGTCAGATTGACGCTGCCATCAATCCGGGTAATAGCGGCGGTCCGGTGATTGTT
The DNA here is from genome assembly GCF_011050365.1 of Pseudohongiella sp. Classification (GTDB taxonomy): domain Bacteria; phylum Pseudomonadota; class Gammaproteobacteria; order Pseudomonadales; family Pseudohongiellaceae; genus Pseudohongiella. The sequence goes on along the minus strand of NZ_DRFV01000015.1, from coordinate 266,085 downwards.
GACGGCAAGATTGCCGGTGTGGTCATGCAATCAGTGGCGGGCGGACGTACTGAAGCGCTGGGTTATTTTGTACCGCCGGATATATTGCGCCATATGCTGACCGATGCCAGCGATGGTAGTTATGACGGATTTCCGGATCTGGGATTTCGCAGTCAGGACCTGGAAAGCCCGGCAGCCAAGGCGGCCTACGGTCTTCAGGAAGAGCAAAGTGGTGTGTTGGTAATAAAGGTATTCAGCAATTCGCCGGCCGACGGCATATTGCAGGAAAACGATGTTGTGTTGAGTATTGATGGTGTCCCGATCGCCGGTGACAGTACCATCAGTCTGAGTCGGACGCTGCAGACAAACTACAAGCACGCCATTGATCTCAAACAGATTGGTGACGAGGTCACGTTGACGTTGTCGCGCCATGGTGAGGTTCGCACGGTGACGCTGACCGCACGGCGCCGGCAGGAGAACTACAGCCTGGTGCGCGGCGAGGAATTCGATGCCATCCCGGAGTACTACATCTACGGCGGTATTTTGTTTGTTCCCCTGAATATGAACCTTATCAAGCGCTGGGGTGCGGACTGGACCCGTAGCGCTCCGGTAAACCTGCTGCATGCGCGCGGTGAATGGAGTTCGCCAGAGCGGCGTGAAATGGTGGTTGCCCTTCAGGTACTGGCAGCCGACGTCAATCTGGGGTATCACGACGTGCGCAACTGGATTGTAGATACGGTCAATGGTCACCCGGTGCGCGATTTTTATGACTTCGTCCGGCAACTGCGTGACAACCAGGACGAATTTGTCGTATTCCGTGGTGATTCCGGGTTTCAGCTCGTAGTGGATCATGATCAGGCCCTGAGTAGCGAAACTGATATATTGCAGCGCTATCGAATTCCCGCGAGCTATTCGGAAGGTCTGTTTCAACAACCCAGGCTGGTTGCACAATAAACCACCCACCTGGCAGTAGTGACAGGCAGGTATCCCACTGATAGTGAACTGAGGCGCGATACATCGTATGATGCGCGCTTCAGTTTTTTTATGGTTAAACATCGTTCTTTGGCGGCCAGCGGATTCTGGCAGAGCCATCAGAGCACAGGCAGGCGGAGACAGGCACTATATGAGTATCAAGTCTGACAGATGGATTCGTGAAATGGCGCAGAAACACGGCATGATAGAGCCGTTCGAGCCCGGACAGGTACGCTATATTGATGGCAATAAAGTGATTTCGTACGGCACCTCCAGTTATGGCTACGATGTCAGGTGTGCCACGGAGTTCAAGATATTTACCAATGTTCACACCACCAGCGTGGTGGATCCGAAGAACTTCGATGAAAGCAGTTTTGTCAGTATCGATGAGCCCTATTGCATCATTCCGCCAAATTCCTTTGCGCTGGCTCGCACTGTTGAGTACTTTCGCATCCCCAGTGATGTGCTCACTGTCTGCCTCGGCAAGTCGACCTACGCCCGTTGCGGCATCATTGTCAATGTGACGCCACTCGAGCCGGAGTGGGAAGGGCATGTCACCCTGGAGTTCTCCAATACCACCACGTTACCAGCAAAAATATACGCCAATGAAGGCGTTGCGCAGATGCTGTTTTATCAGTCTGACGAGCAGTGCGAAGTGACTTACAAACAGCGCGGTGGCAAATACATGGGCCAGACGGGCGTCACCACACCCAGAGTTTAACCTTGCCGGGCCGCGTCAATGAATCGTCCAGCGACCGCGCCCAGCGGTCAATTATTTGACCTTGCTCGCGGGCTGAATCCGTAAGTTACTGATATATATAGCCAACCATAAGTGGCATAGACATTGCTTTCTCCATCCTGATACCAGATTAATCATAATCGACAGGATCAGGCAGTAATGGCGCTTTCCCGACTACAGTCCGTTCAACAGATTTCCGACGCCCGCCGCGACAACGACGGTGGCAAGGCGCTTGAGCTTGCGTTCAAGGCGTTCAATGAAATTTCCGGCGAATTGTCGCACAGCTATCAGGTACTGGAAGATCGCGTGCGGGATCTCACCCGTGAGCTGGAAGCGGCCAATATGCAAAGGCTGCGCGAATTGTCAGAGAAAGAGCGCATTGCCCGCCGCCTGCAAAATTTGCTGCAACTATTGCCGGGCGGTGTACTGGTGCTTAATGGTAAGGGCGTGGTCACCGAGTGCAATGAGGCCGCAAGGGCCCTGCTGGGCGAGCCCCTGACCGGACTGCCCTGGGTTAATATCATCCGCGACCGGTTCGCGCCACGCAAAGACGACGGCCATGAGATTTCTCTGAGCAATGGCAAGCGTGTCAGTCTGTTGTCGCGATCACTGGAGGAAGAACCCGGCCAGATCATCCTGATTACCGATCAGACCGAAACCCGCCGCCTGCAGCAACACCTCAGTCGTCATCAGCGTTTGCTGGAAATGGGGAAAATGGTGTCGTCGTTGGCACACCAGATTCGCACCCCACTGTCGGCTGCCATGTTGTATGCCGGCAATCTGGCTTCCTCGCTGGAAGGCAATCAGAGCCGCAACATCCGCACTCACGAGCGTTTGATGTCCAGACTGCACAACATGGAGCGTCAGGTGCGTGACATGCTGATTTTTGCCCGGGGTGAAGCAGTGCTCGATGAAACGCTGTCGGTGCATCAGATTCTGGATGAGGCTTGTGTCGCGGCAGATGTCATGCTGTGTCCGGATTCCCGTCAGGACGCATTGAGCTGCGAGTGGCTAAACACCATCAGCGAGTGCCAGTTGTCATGCAATAAAGAGTCCCTCATAGGTGCCTTGCTGAATCTGCTGGAAAACGCGATTCAAAACGCGGGTCCCAGTGTAAAGCTGCAGGTTCGGGCAGACCGCGCCGATGAGCCGGGGTCGATTCGACTGTATGTTCAGGACAACGGCCCGGGCATCGACCCGGCGGTTATCGATCAGGTGACCGAGGCATTTTATACCACGCGTGCGCAGGGCACCGGCCTTGGTCTGGCAGTTGCCCAGGTCGTGGCGCGTGCGCATGGTGGTCGTTTCTTTATCGAAAACCTGGCGGACACAAAGTCCGGTTCTGACACCGATCGTAATTCAGTCACCGACACCTCAGTCACCGGCAACACCGGCGTGCGGGCAGGCTTTATCCTGCCCTGTGTTCACCAACGCGCCCACACTTCAGCAACAGGGAGCAGCAAATGAGCAAGGCGAGTATTCTGGTCGTAGAAGATAACTGGGAGCTGCGTGAAGCACTGAGCGATACGCTGGAGTATGCCGGCTATCAGGTTCTGGTAGCCGAGTCTGGCGAGTCGGCGCTGCAAGTGCTGGCGCAGTCCCGCGTTGACATGGTGGTGTCTGATATCAATATGGATGGCATGGATGGTCACGAATTGCTGCAGCAGCTCAGGGCCAGATTCCCGGTCATGCCGGTGGTGTTGATTACCGCTTTCGGCAGTATTGGCAGTTCAGTACGTGCGATGCGCGAAGGCGCAGTTGACTACCTGTTGAAACCGTTTAAACCCGAACAGCTGCTGGCAACGGTGGAGAAATATCTGACACAAAAGGTCACTGGCCATACGCAGCCGATCGCTATTGAACCATCCAGTCAGCAATTGCTGGGATTGGCGAAAAAAGTGGCACAATCCGATGCCACTGTGTTGATATCGGGCGAAAGCGGCACCGGTAAAGAAGTATTGGCGCAATATATTCATCAACAATCGAAACGCGCCAACGGTCCTTTTGTTGCGATCAATTGTGCCGCGATTCCCGAGAACATGCTGGAAGCCACTTTGTTCGGGCATGAGAAAGGTTCGTTTACCGGTGCCTATCAAAGCAGTCCGGGAAAATTCGAACAGGCCGACGGTGGCACCATACTGCTGGATGAAATTTCGGAAATGGACATCGGTTTGCAGGCAAAGATCCTGCGCATACTTCAGGAACGTGAAGTAGAGCGACTGGGCAGTCGCAAGACCCTGCAACTTGATGTGCGCGTGATTGCCACCACCAACCGTGATCTGCGTGCCTGTGTGCGTGACGGCCGTTTTCGCGAAGATCTGTTCTATCGCCTGAGTGTATTTCCTCTGGCATGGCAGCCGTTGCGTCAACGTCGACAGGACATTGTGCCGTTGGCCGAACGCCTGCTGCAGCAACATGCGGCGCGCATGGGCAGAGGCGTGACCACGCTGAATGAACGTGCGAAACAGGATTTAATGGGTTACGACTGGCCGGGCAATGTACGGGAGCTGGACAACGTGCTGCAGCGAGCGTTGATCATTCAGGATGGCAACGTGATAACGGCAGCCAGTCTCGCCCTGGTCGCTGACAGGCACGATGATATTCCGTTGGTTACCGAAGCGCAGCAGGGTTCCGGGCAGCCGCCGGCCTATCACAGTACGGCTGATTCCTGGACAGCCACGGCAGGCGTCACGTCATCCGAAAACGACTCCGATAATCAGGTATTGGGCAATGACCTGAAGCAACGCGAATTTGAAATCATTCTGCAGACTTTGAAGAAACAGCGCGGTCGCCGCAAGGAGACTGCCGAGGCTTTGGGCGTCAGCGCGCGGACCTTGCGCTACAAGCTGGCTCGCATGCGGGACCTGGGCATAAATATTGATTCGCTGGTAAGCGCGTAATAATAGGGAGATAAGCGAATGAATGGTGTAACAGATCGGGTAGATATCAATCAACTGCTGACTCAGATGCGCGATATCCGCGGACAAATGCAAACGCCTAATATTCAGGCTCCGGACCTCAGCAATGCCGTCAGCGAAGGCCGGGGCGTTGACGGTGCGCAGTCGTCTGACCGCGTTGGGTTTGCCGACATGCTCAAGAACGCGGTGGATTCGGTCAATGAAACCCAGATGCAGTCTAGCTCCCTGCAACGCGCCTTTGAAATGGGTGATCCGGAAGTGGATATCACGCAGGTTATGATCCAGATGCAAAAAGCCAGCGTGTCATTCGAAGCCATGACGCAAGTTCGCAATCGCCTGGTCAGTGCGTACCAGGACATCATGAATATGCCTATCTGATCTCCGTCAACTGGCAGCTTTAACTAGCAGGGTAACAACATGGCAACAGCAGAGTCGGCGCAACCGCAAAACGCACTTGTCCCTTCATCAGGCGGTGAGGGGTCCGCGTACAGCAGTAATTTCATGAAAGGCTTTAACCGGCTCAACCTGGCGCGACAGGCCGGGCTTATGATTGCGCTGGCGGCAAGTATAGCGTTGGGGTTTTCGGTCGTGCTGTGGTCGCAAAAAGAAAGCTATCAGCCCCTTTATCCCAGCATGCAGGGCTTTGATACCTCGGAGTTGGTGCAGGTGATGGATACCGCCGGTATATCTTACCGTATTGATCCGGCGTCAGGTGTGCTGCTGGTGCCGTCCAACTCGGTAGATTCAGTGCGCCTGCAGGTGGCCAGCGCGGGTGTCACGCGTGACAACGGGTACGGATACGAATTTCTGGACCAGGAACAAAGCCTGGGCACCAGCCAGTTTATGGAAGAGAATCGCTACAAGCGCAGCATGGAAGGCGAACTGCAGCGCACCATCACCAGTTTCCGATATGTCCAGTCAGCGCGTGTGCATCTGGCGACGCCGGAGCGTTCGGTATTTGTTCGCAACAGTCGCAAGCCAACGGCATCGGTTTTCCTGGCACTGCATTCCGGTCGTCAACTTTCTGACACCCAGGTGCAGGCCATTGCCAACCTGGTCGCATCCAGTGTGCCGGAGATGATGCCCGAAGATGTCACCGTAGTGGATCAGCAGGGCAACCTGCTGTCCCGTACCGGTGAGAATGAAGAAATGATGATGGCATCCGAGCAGTTTGCGTATGTGCGTCGATACGAGGAAACCCTGGTCGGCCGTGTTAATCGTATTCTGCACCCGTTACTGGGGGCAGGTAAATTTACCGCTGAGGTGGCGGCCGATGTTGATTTTACGCGGACCGAGCAAGCGGCAGAGACCTACAACCCGGAAGGCAGTTCTGTGCGCAGTGAACAGTCGTTGAATGAGCGACGTGCCACGGGCGATGTAATCGCTGGTATTCCCGGAGCATTGTCCAATCAACCACCGGGGGCGGCCAATGCGCCGGAAACTCTTGAGGGCGTTGACGGTGGAGCGCCCGCTGCGGAGCCGACCAACATCCGCAATCAGGAGACACGTAACTACGAGCTTGACAGAACCATCAGCTATACCAACTATGACCCGGTGTCTGTGCGACGCCTGTCTGTTGCGGTGGTGATTGACGAGCCTGTCGGCGAAGCTGCACAAGGCTGGAGTGCCGAAGATATGGAGCGGATCAGCGCTCTGGTGCGTGACGCCGTTGGTTACAATGCGGAGCGCGGCGATAGCGTCACCGTGATCAATAAAGCCTTTGCCCAGGTTGAGGAACTGGCCGGCGACGCGCTGCCGTTCTGGCAGGCGTCCTGGTTCGCACCCGCGTTGCGCCAGGCGGCAGCGGCACTGTTTGTGCTGATTCTGGTATTTGGGGTACTGATGCCGTCACTCAAGCGTCTGACTGTGGCAGGTAGCAGTGGCCGCAGCGCCAGCGGCAGCGGTGAGGCTTCGAGTGAAGTCGGTTATGCCGATATCAAGGCTGAGCACAAGATGAAAGAGGATTCGGTCACTTTGAGTGGCGGCGATGATATTCTGCTGGCAGGTCCGGCAGAGAGCTACGAACGGCAATTGGAGGCGATAAAAGGCCTGGTTGCAGAAGACCCTGCGCGCGCGGCGCAGGTGGTGAAAAACTGGATTTCCAACGATGGCTGAGAATAAAGCAATGGAAAATACGGCGGGCAATATCAGTTCACTTGAGCGCGCAGCCATCCTGTTAATGAGTATGGGCGAAAAGGACGCTGCCGAGATACTCAAGCAGATGGGGCCCAAGGAGGTGCAGAAAGTCGGCGCTGCCATGTCTGCACTTAAATCTGTGTCACAGGATACAGTATCGTCAGTGCTGAATTCATTCCTGTCTGAATGTGGCGCACAAAGCGGTTTGGGTGTCGGCTCGGAAAACTATATCCGTAACATGTTAACAGAAGCGCTGGGTGAGGAGCGTGCCCGCGGTTTTCTCGACCGGATACTGCTCGGTGGCTCAAGCTCGGGTATCAACAGCCTGAAATGGATGGATCCGCGCTCGGTGGCCGATGTCATCCGGCAGGAGCACCCACAGATTCAGGCTGTTGTGCTGAGCTATCTGGAGCCTGACCAGTCCGCCAATATTCTTGGCAACTTTCCGGAGAAGGTGAGGCTGGAAATCATGATGCGCATAGCATCATTGGAAAGTGTCCAGCCGGAAGCCCTGAAAGAACTGAACCTGATTCTGGAGAAACAGTTTTCAGGTAAAGGGTCCAACCCATCGACATCGATCGGTGGCAGGAAAACAGCAGCTGAAATCATGAATAATCTGGATGGCGCTGTTGAGCAGGAGCTGATGCAATCGATCAAAGACGTCGATGAGGATATGGGAAATCAGATCCAGGACCTGATGTTCGTGTTCGACAATCTGCGTGAAGTTGAAGACCGCGGTATTCAGGCACTGTTGCGTGAGGTATCGTCAGAGGTGCTGATTCTGGCTCTGAAGGGCGCAGACGATTATCTGAAAGAGAAGTTTTTTGCCAATATGTCCAAGCGGGCCGCCGAGCTGTTGCGTGATGACCTTGAAGCCAAAGGGCCGGTCCGAATCGTTGAAGTGGAAGCGGCGCAAAAAGAAATTCTGGTGGTGGCGCGGCGCATGGCTGATGCCGGTGAGATTCAACTCGGCGGCGGTGGCGAGGCCATGATCTGATGAGGGCACAGTAATGCAGCGACATGTATTTGATGGCACGACACGCGTCAGCCTTAAAAATCTGGAAGAGCTTCCGGTCATGCGCTGGGTACCACCGACCATTGGCGCCGGCGGTAAACTTATTCAGGCTGAACCTCGCGCAGAGTCTCCGCTGCGCCAGGCTGTGGGGCAAACCACGGGCCGCAGTGAAGAAACCGACGCCGGCGCCGGCCAGCCGAAACCGGCACCGGCGTCGACCGCCGACAGTATGCGGTCCTATGACGAGGCCCGTGAAGAGGGGCTGCTGTCAGGGCGTCAGGAAGGTCTCGAAAAGGGTCTCGAAGAGGGCCGCCGGCAAGGCCATGAGCGCGGGTTGCAACAGGGTCTGGAGGAAGGGCGTCGGCAGGGCAACGAGAAAGGTTATAAAGAGGGATTGCAAAAGACGGACGCCGAACTGCGTCTGACTTTGAAAACTCTCAATGGCATGATGACCAAGCTTAGCCATGCCATCAATGAACAGGATTACCAGTTGGAGAAAGCGCTGCTGGACCTGAGCCGGGAAATTGCCCGCAATGTGGTGCAGCGTGAATTGCTGATCGACAGCAGTCATATCATGAAAATAGTCAGGCAGGCGCTGATGACGCTGCCACCCAGCCGGGACAATGTCCGTATTCTGGTGAATCCGGCAGATCAAGCGTTGGTGCAACAGGCGGCCGAAGAGGGTGGCGAGAACTGGCGTGTCGTGGCCAATCAACATATCGAGCGGGGCGGCTGTCGGGTGGAAACCGATCAGAGTGCGGTTGATTTCACAACCAGTGAACGCTTTGCCCAGGTTATCGAGCAGATTGTTCAACGTCAGCTCGACGGCAATGATGCAGCGCTTGAGGCGCCTGCAGCAGAGGCCTTTGAAGAGGCGCCAGAGCCTGTCGTGAAAGCTTCGCGCGAAACCAGACCCGCGGTTACCAGGCCCTCTCTGGCGGACGAAGCGGCAGCGCTTGCCGGTGATGAGGCGGAGTCATCTCAGGACCTTTCAAAAAATCAAGGTAAACCATGAAGCCCAGACAGAGTCTCGCGCAACGGTTGCGCCGCTATCAGCCAACCGGTGACCTGCAGGTCAAGCCTGTCATTGTGGGTAAACTGACGCGTGTTGTCGGGCTGACACTGGAAGCTGTCGGCTGCAACGTGTCTCTGGGTAGCCGGTGTCTGGTCAGTCACAGCAATGGCAAGGAAATCGAAGCGGAAGTGGTCGGTTTTGATGGCCCCCGGATATTTCTGATGCCATTGTACAGTGTTGAAGGCCTGCAGCCGGGTGCACGGGTAGTGCCAGCGCCGAACGTTCAGCGCTTGTGGGTAGGTGATGGTCTGCTGGGAAGGGTGCTTGACGGGTTCGGTGAACCCATTGACGGCAAGGGACCGATTGCGGTGCAGAATTGCCGTGAAGCGCAACCGGTGAGGGCGATCAATCCCCTCAAGCGCCAGCCTATCCGAGAAACACTGGACGTGGGCATTTCTGCAATTAACGGTTTATTGACGGTTGGCCGCGGCCAACGTATCGGTCTGTTTGCCGGCAGTGGTGTTGGTAAGAGTGTATTGCTGGGCATGATGACGCGGTTTACCGAAGCAGATGTCATTGTGGTAGGTCTGATTGGTGAACGGGGCCGGGAGGTCAAGGAGTTCATTGATGAAATTCTGGCCGAAGAAGGACTGGCAAGATCCGTGGTCGTCGCCTCACCTGCTGATGACTCACCCTTGATGCGTCTGCGGGCGGCGATGATTACCACCCGCATTGCCGAAGGTTTTCGTGACCAGGGCAAAGACGTGCTGATGCTGATGGATTCGTTGACCCGTTATGCCATGGCGCAACGGGAAATTGCCTTGGCAATCGGTGAACCGCCGGCGACCAAAGGTTACCCGCCGTCCGTGTTTGCCAAGATACCTCAACTGGTAGAACGTGCGGGTAATGCCGACAGCGGCGAAGGTACAATCACCGCATTTTATACGGTGCTGACTGAAGGTGATGATCAGCAGGACCCGGTTGCTGATTCGGCGCGTGCGATTCTTGATGGTCACGTCGTATTGTCACGCACATTGGCCGAACAGGGTCACTATCCGGCGATAGATATCGAAGCGTCTATCAGCCGAGTGATGCCAGCGGTGGTCAACGCCGACCATCTGGCCAAGGCGCAGCTATTCAAACGGGTGTATTCACGCTATCAGCAGAACAGAGATCTGATCAGCGTTGGTGCCTATACCATGGGTTCGGACAAGGATATCGATTTTTCTATCGAACGAATGCCGCATCTGCGCCAGTTTTTGCAGCAGGGGCTGACCGAAAACGTAAGCATGGCCGACGCTGTTCAGCGGCTGGGCAAAGCCATTTCGCCGGCACCCGGACGCACCATGCCCGGCGCAGGCGCTGCCAGTCCCGGTAATGTTACCCAGCTGCAGCCCAGAACAACGCTGGGAGGCAGCGAGCGCGGCGCGCCAACAGATAAACAGTCGGGTAGTGCTTCGTGAACCGGGTAAAACGTATGCAACCGGTGATACGTCTCGCCGAGCTGGAGGCAGACAAAGCGGGCCAGGCGCTGGCGATGCTTCAACAACGGATACAGGCGGAGGACAACAAGCTTTCCCAGCTGCAGTCCTATCAGCAGGATTACCGCCAACAGATGCAGGTGTCGGGTAAGGCTGGCATGACGGTGGATCGCTTGCGCCTGTTTGACGGTTTTCATCAACAACTGGATCGTGCTATCAACCATCAGCTTGAACTCATCAGACACATGCAACAGGATCAGGAGCGGGTACGTGATCACTGGCGCAAGCTCGATATTCGTCACAAAAGCCTGGAGAAAATGATAGAGCGGCTGAAGCGTGATGCCGAGGTTGTGCAGGCCCGTAACGAACAGCGCAACCATGATGAATTTGCCCGCCGCCGCCCTGAGGGGTCCGGCTGGTCCTGAATTGGCAAGTTTCTTGCTATTTCCTCTGTGAGCACCCGTAGTGCCACCGTTCATTGCCGCACCGGCAGTGCGCAATGGCAATCAAGCAGAGGACTGTAAACATGCTGGTACCTGTAGATCTGATGTCAATTGTTAGTGCCGGATCCTCATCCGCACAGGCCCGCGACGCCGGCAACATCGACGTTGGCGGAGCCGCCTCCTGGCTGCTGGCGGCCGATGCCGACGCATCCTCTGCGTCTGGTAAGGACGTGATAAACAGCCTGTTCAGGTCGTATGCCAATGATGGGGAGGCCAATCCGGCAGCCCGCTTTGCGGCGGACCTGAAAGCGTTGTTGAGTGCTCATGGTGTCTCCTTGACGTCGGATCAGGCCTTGCTGCCAGCCGGCGCTGGCTTGATCGCAGACCCGCTAAGCGGAGAGATTGGGGATCTGCCATGGAGCGTTGATGAGCTTCTGCAAATGGCCACAGGGCCGCTGCCGGGCGGAAATGATTTGCCTCTGGACGACCAAACCTTGCCGTCTGTGCTGAGCAACTGGTTGGCGGCATTGTCTGCACCGGCTGCCGAAGCCACCGCGAGTGTTGAGGCGACACCGACATCTGTGGGTAACGCAGCGGCTGCGGGCAACGCGGCGGCACTGTTACTTGGTGGCAGTGGAACTACTGGTGACACGGCAGCAAGCCAGTCTGCAACGGGGATATCTGCATTGATGCCGACTGGCGGCGCGGCACCGTCCGCTGGTCCAGGTCTGGCCGATGTGCTGGGCCGCAGCGCGGGTAGTGGTGAGCTGAGGACGACCGTCGGTGCGACAACTGTGGGGGGCTCTGCCCGTGCACAGGCAGATTCCGGCGTGCTCTTATCGGATGCGGCGGCTACCAGGGCACCTGACGCAGGGCTGGCAGGTGCCAGTGCAGCAATGACGTTGCAGTCTCCACTGCCAACCGACGTAACCCGGCAGGCAACAGAGTCCACCCAGGTTAATCCTGGCAGCCAGAAAATTGCCTCCGATGCTGCCAATGCCAGTGCTTTCCGTTCGATTCAGTTCAACCAGCCGGCCTCCGGCGACAGTGGTAGCGCGGCAGACGGTACATCCGTCATTCAGTCAGAGCTGAGCAGGACCAGTGCGCCACTGGAGCGCAACCAGGCGATCGCCAGCCAACTGACCGCATCCGTGGCGACAGGCGCTACGGCTGACGGTCCGGCTGCCACCAGCACATCCCAACTGTTCAATCCGGCAGATGGCAGTGCCGTCATGAACCGGGCAGAGCAACGCATGTTCGCTACCGAAAGCGCACAACAGGCGCAAGCACAGGCCGCGCAACAGACCGCTAACCGCACCGGCGAAGGTTTACCCAGGTTTGCCATGGATACAGCCTTTGGTCAGCAAGGTTGGTCCGACAGTCTGGGGCGGCAGTTGCTCGTAATGAGCAGTCAGGGGGTCAGTTCGGCGCAGATCCGCCTGGATCCGCCGGAGCTTGGCAGTCTGACGGTGAAGATTCAGGTGTCGGCCGATCAGCAGACCAATGTCAGCTTTGTCAGTCAACATGCCGTAGTGCGGGAGGCGCTGGAACAACAACTCAACCGTTTACAGGATCTGTTCCGGGATCAGGGTCTCAACCTGCAGGACGTATCAGTATCGGACCAGTCGCCACAACAGCGTGACGGCGAAGGTGGAGGCCAGCACGGCGGCAACGGCGGGTCAGGCAGGGACGAGCAGGATCCGGGTGTTGGTGAGCCGGTCATGGTGCGCTCCGAGTCTCTTATCGATTTTTACGCCTGATCCGAACCCTGCCCGTGACTCGCTGACAGCGCAGATATCACGGGCAGGGCGTCAAACCCCCGTCTCATTTTGCCCGCCTGATTTGCTGACAGCGTCACTTAATTGGCGAGTGTCTTTTTTTCCAATCCCTATATAATTGATTACTAATAAGTTATCGACTTATTGTGAGAGTGGCACAAGCCTTGCTTCTGCCATAATGACAAACATCTCAACCCTGTGGTTGAAATCGGGAAAGTTTTGTATGGCTGACGAAGATGAAGTTCCAGTAGCAGGCAGCAAAAAGTGGCTGCTTATCGGCGTGATCGCTGTGGTTGTGTTGGCGTTAGCGGGCGGCGGCGCCTGGTTTTTCCTGCTGGGTGGCACCGACGACGTTGTTGTCGACGAAGGCGCAGCGGAAACCGTTGTCGCCCGTGAGCCGGTGCAATACCTTGAGTTGTCACCCGCGTTTATTGTGAATTTTCCGCATCAGGGACGCCAGCGCTTCATGCAGGCGACTGTGACGCTGATGTCACGCGATGCGGAAGCGCTGGAAGCTGTTCAACGACACATGCCCGCCATCAGACACAATCTGATCAACCTGCTGAGTGCACAATTGATTCTGGTATTTGAAGATCCCGCCGGCATCGAGGATCTGCGACAGATGGCCACCGATGAAGTCAATCAGGTACTGCAACGCGAGATCGGCCACGACGGTATAGAACAACTGCTGTTTACCAACTTTGTTATGCAATAAGACAGTGGAGAAGCACTGATGCAGGATTTGTTATCACAAGACGAAATTGATGCGCTGTTACATGGTGTTGATGACGGTGCTGTTGATATGGACCTGGATGATGATCCGACGTCGGTGCGCTCGTATGACCTGACCAGCCAGGATCGGATTGTCCGCGGTCGTATGCCTACGCTGGAAATGATCAATGAGCGTTTTGCGCGTTATACACGCATCAGTCTGTTCAATCTGTTGCGCCGGACGGCCGATGTTTCCCTCGGCGGTGTGCAGATCACCAAATTTGGTGAATACCTGCATACACTCTATGTACCAACCAGCCTTAACCTGGTGAAGTTCCGGCCACTGCGGGGTACCGCTCTTATCGTACTTGACGCCAAACTGGTGTTTAAGCTTGTGGACAATTATTTTGGTGGCGATGGTCGGCATGCAAAAATCGAAGGTCGCGAGTTCACACCGACTGAGTTGCGCGTGGTGCAGATGGTACTGCATCAGATTTTCACTGATCTGGGCGAGGCATGGCGCAATGTCTACAAACTTGAATTCGACCATTTGCGCTCGGAAGTAAACCCGTCGATGGCCAATATTGTCAGTCCCAGCGAAGTGGTTGTGGTCAGTAGTTTTCACATTGAACTGGACGGTGGCGGTGGTGATATACATGTAACACAGCCTTACTCCATGATCGAACCGATCCGTGATTTGCTGGATGCAGGCATGCAAAGCGATGTGGATGAGCACGATGAACGTTGGGGTAAAGCACTCAAGGAGCAGATCAAGGATGCTACCGTTGAGTTCAGCTGTCATCTGTTTGACCGCAAAATTACCCTGCGTGATGTCGTCGATCTGGAGGCCGGGGATGTTATTCCCGTAGAAATGCCGGAGACCGTTGTGCTTAAGGCAAACGGAATCCCGATGTTTGAAACCCGAATAGGAACATCCAATGGCAACCTGGCATTACGAATAGAAGGCGTGCATCGCGAGCGCGAAGCGTAAATGATCTAACACACGATACAACGTGCGGAGGCAAACAAGGTGAGTAAAGACGATCAGGCAATGGCGGACGAGTGGGCCGCCGCAATGGACGAAGACAAACAGCCGTCGAAGGATGTCGCCGGCACCGGTGCCGGCAAAGGCGAGAGCAAGGCAGGGTCGCCGGATCTGGATGTCATTCTCGACATCCCGGTCAGGATTTCCATGGAGGTGGGTAGCACCGCGATCACCATTCGTAACCTGCTGCAGCTGAACCAGGGTTCGGTCATCGAGCTGGATCGTCTGGCTGGCGAGCCCTTGGATGTACTGGTCAACGGTACGCTTATTGCGCATGGCGAAGTGGTTGTCGTGAACGACAAATTCGGCATCCGGATGACAGACGTCATCAGTCCGTCAGAGCGCATCAAAAAGCTTCGCTAAACTTCACATTTACCACTGCGTTTGTCTTAACGCCTGGAAAACAACATGGCTGAATCAGCTACATTGGTCGATACTGCCCGGCAAAGCGCCGAAACCGGCGCGGGTCAGGGCGCCATTTTTGCCGGCGGTTCGGATGCGATGCTGCAGACTGCGATATGGCTGCTGGTAATCGTTGGCATGATTCTGGTTCTGGCATGGGCTGTGCGTCGATTCACCAATATTGGTCCCAGAAGTGTCGGCGCCATGCGCGTGCTCAGCGCGCTGCCGGTTGGCAATCGGGAGCGCATTGCACTGGTTCAGGTGGGTGACAAACAATTGCTGATCGGTGTCGCCCCCGGCCATGTCAGTACACTGCATGTGTTTGACGAGAATATTGTATCGGCGCAACCAGCAAGCACCGCGTTTTCCCGGCCTGCTGATTCTTCGTCGCGCAATTTTGGTCAGGTTTTGCGTAACACGTTGCGATCTTCATCCGGCACCGCGGGTGCCAGGGATTCAAATTGATGCAGCGTGCTCTGCTATTAACCGTATTCATGCTATTGGGTCAACTTAGCCTGCTGACGCCAGCGATTGCACAGCAAGATGACAGTCCACAAACCATGACGCTGCAGGAGAGCCTGCTGGGCAACGAAAACCTGAGCAGTGGTATTCCTGCGATGTCAGTGACCACGGATGCCGATGGTAATCAGCGATACTCGGTAACCATCCAGATCCTTGCCATCATGACGGCGCTGACATTGCTGCCGGCACTGGCCATGATGATGACCTCGTTTACGCGAATCATAGTGGTGTTTGCGATACTGCGGCAGGCACTGGGGTTGCAGCAAACGCCTTCCAATCAAATCCTGTTGGGGCTGGCGTTGTTTCTGTCTATTTTTATCATGACGCCGGTGTTTCAGCAGGTCAACGAGAACGCCCTGCAACCCTACATCAATGAAGAAATCAGCGTACAGGAAGCACTGGATCAGGCTGAAGGCCCGTTTCGCACGTTCATGGCGGCGCAGACCCGTGAATCCGATCTGCAGCTGTTTCTGGACCTGGCTGACGCCGGGCCAGTCAATGGCATAGAAGACGTTCCGATGACGGTTTTGATACCAGCATTTGTAACCAGTGAGTTAAAAACAGCATTTCAGATTGGCTTTCTGCTGTTTATACCCTTCCTGGTCATCGACCTGGTGGTGGCCAGTGTTCTGATGGCCATGGGCATGATGATGCTGTCACCCATCATCATCTCATTGCCATTCAAGATAATGCTATTTGTTCTGGTGGACGGCTGGGCCATGATTATTGGCACGCTGGCCATGAGTTTCGGAGTCTGACCTTATGACACCTGATGTGGCCGTAAATATCTGGCGCGAAGCGATGTGGTTGATAGTGCTGCTGGTAGCCGTGATTGTCATGCCCAGCTTGTTGGTTGGCCTGGTAATCAGTACGTTTCAGGCAGCGACACAGATTAACGAGCAGACCCTGAGTTTTCTGCCACGACTGTTGATTACACTGGTCGTTATCATCATTACCGGTCCCTGGCTGCTGCGTCGCATCATGGAGTTCACCGAGCAGTTGGTGCTCAGCATTCCGATGCTGGTCGGGTAAAGACGTGCTTGAATTTACCGATGCAGAAATAGGCGGCATGGTTGGTAGCTTTTTGTGGCCGTTGTTCCGGATCATGGGGTTTTTCCTTGCGGCGCCGGTGTTGGGCTCCAATTTTGTTCCTATCCGCGTGCGATTGATTCTGGCGTTGGCGGTTTCGCTTCTGGTAGCACCGACTTTACCGCCGGTCCCGGCGTTTGATGGATTATCACTGACCGTGATGATTATAGTTGTGCAGCAGATTCTGATAGGTGTGGCGCTGGGTTTTTTTCTGCAGATGCTGTTTCAGATTTTTGTGTTGCTGGGCCAGATGATTGCCATGCAGATGGGTCTGGGTTTTGCGTCCATGGTTGACCCCGCCAACGGCGTCAATGTCGCTATCGTCAGTACATTTTATCTGATGTTTGTGACGATGCTGTTTATCACATTTGACGGCCACCTGATCATGATTGAAGTAATTGCCGACAGTTTCGAGCAGGTGCCGATCGCAACCACGGGTCTGGGTGTTGATGTGTACTATCAATTGATCAGCACCATCAGTTGGGTATTCTCCAGTGCCGTGGTGTTGGCTCTGCCCGCGTTAACTGCGTTGCTGATGACCAACTTCGCGTTCGGCATCATGACCCGGGCGGCGCCACAAATGAATATTTTTGCACTGGGTTTTCCGGTTGCCCTGATGTTCGGATTGTTTGTGATCTGGCTGAGCATGGGGTTTTTCCTGGATGCTGCGGCCGCTATTTTTAACGAGATGTTCATCCGGCTAAGAGCCTTGCTGGACTGATAAACTTACAGCTTAATTCAGCAATTGCTGATCAGAGAGTGTGATGGCAGAACAGGACTCGTCCTCGGAAAAAACCCAGGAACCGACCGCGAAACGGCTTGAAAAAGCGCGTGAGGATGGCGACACCGTTCGTTCGAAAGAACTCAATACCATGGCCATCCTGATTGCCGGTTCAGCTGCGCTGTTAATGTTCGGCGGGTTCATGATTCAGGCCCTGGCAGGTCTGATGAGTCACAACTTCGTCCTTGAACGCGAACAGGTGTTTGATACCAGCGCCATGCTAAGCCACCTCGATGTCTCGGCCATGCAGGGTCTGCGCTCACTGCTGCCGGTGTTCGGCGTGTTGCTGGTAGCGGCAATACTGGGTCCGATTGGTCTGGGTGGCTGGAACGTGAGTATGAAGGCCGTTATGCCCAAAGCCAATCGTATGAACCCGATGTCCGGACTGGGCCGCATGTTCGGACCCAAGGCATTCATAGAACTGGCGAAGGCAGCCGGCAAAGTAGTGGTGGTTGCTGCCATTGCCCTGGTAATCATGGCATTTTACCGGGAACAGATTCTGAGCATCATGACCGAACCCCTGTTGCCGGCGATGAGGCATACACTGATTATTCTTGGCTGGTCGGTGCTCGCCATGTCCTGCGCCATGATACTGATCACTATCGTTGATATTCCGTTTCAGATTCACTCCCACACCGAGAAACTGAAGATGACCTTTCAGGAGGTCAAGGATGAAATGAAAGACACGGAAGGCAAACCTGAGGTCAAACAGAAGATCCGGCAGTTGCAGTATCAGATGACACAAAACAGAATGTTGTCGAATCTGCCTGAGGCTGATGTGATCGTTACCAACCCGCAACATTATGCGGTTGCATTGAAGTATCAGCAGGGCGGCAGCGCGGCACCGGTCATGATCGGTAAAGGTATCGATTTTATGGCGCTGCGTATTCGTGAAGTAGCTAAAGAACACGACATCCCCATTGTTGAGTCGCCGGTTCTGGCCCGGGCCATCTACTACAATACCGATCTGGATGAAGAAATACCTGAGGGCCTGTACAAGGCAGTGGCTCAGGTACTGGCCTACGTTTTCCAGTTGCGTCAATACCGGCATAAAGGCGGACGGCGACCGGTGCTGGCCGATAACCTGCCGGTTCCGGATGATCTGCAGCACGATTAAATAGCGGGCGACGCAAAAAAAAGATCCGGTTCCTGCAAAGTGAGCACGACTCTTGCAACACCCTCCCGGTAGGACATAAAAAGGTGCAGTTTCAACTTGATTCGCTGGTAAAGCGTCAAGATTTTGGACAAAGCGCCTGTTCACTGACGGCAGTCGACTGTCAGCGATATTGACCTCACTGAATTTTGACTACCACACCGGGCTGGTAAGTAATCTATGTTGAATTTTAGCGGCAATCTGAACAGAAATACGTTGGCGACCAATGCCCGTAATCTGACAGAAGGTAATCTCGGGATACCGATTTTGCTGCTGGTGATTCTGGCAATGATGACATTGCCGATTCCACCGATTCTGCTCGACGTGTTCTTCACCTTCAACATAACCATCGCCCTGGTGGTTTTGTGTGTGGCGGTGTACGCCATGCGGCCGCTGGACTTTGCGGTGTTCCCAACCATTCTGCTGATTTCAACCCTGCTACGTCTGGCGCTCAACGTCGCCTCCACCCGGGTCGTGCTGCTGAATGGTCATGAAGGCGGTGCGGCGGCAGGGCGGGTCATTGAGTCATTCGGTGAAGTCGTGATCGGCGGCAACTATGCCGTGGGTCTGATCGTTTTCCTGATTCTGATAATCATCAACTTTGTGGTGGTGACCAAAGGCGCCGGTCGAATCGCTGAGGTCAGCGCACGGTTTACGCTGGACGCAATGCCGGGCAAACAGATGGCTGTTGATGCCGATCTGAACGCGGGCATAATCGACCAGGAGCAGGCCCGGGTGCGGCGCCAGGACATCACTCAGGAAGCCGACTTTTACGGCGCCATGGACGGTGCCAGTAAATTCGTTAAAGGCGATGCGATTGCCGGTATTCTGATTCTGGTCATTAATATGGTGGGCGGCCTTGCTATCGGCATGATGCAGCACAGTCTGGATTTCGCCACCGCGACCGAGCGTTATGCGCTACTGACCATCGGTGATGGTCTGGTCGCCCAGATTCCGGCTTTGGTGCTGTCAACGGCGGCCGCCATTATGGTGACCCGCAACAACAATTCGGAAATGATGGGCTCCCAGGTTATCAGCCAGATGTTCGCTACGCCCCGGTCTCTGGGCATTGCGGGAATGGTGCTGTTTGTCATGGGTATTGTACCCGGCATGCCACACCTGGCGTTTCTGTCGCTGGCACTGGCCGCCGCCGCCGGCTCTGTCACCATTTACCTCCGGCAGCAGCGCGAAGCGACGGCCGTTGATGACGCCGCAACTGCCGACAAAACTGCGAAGGAAGAAAAAACCGCCACCGAGCAGCAGGAACTGGGGTGGGGTGATGTGACACCGGTTGATGTGGTCGGGCTTGAGGTTGGTTATCGACTGATCCCGCTGGTAGACAAAAATCAGGGTGGCCAGTTACTGGCCCGCATCAAGGGCATTCGCAAAAAGCTGTCTCAGGAGCTCGGTTTTCTGGTGCCGTCAGTACACATTCGCGACAACCTTGACCTGCAGCCTAATGAATATCGCATCCATCTGATGGGTGTCAATATCGGTGGCGCCGAGATTTATCCGGAACGCGAAATGGCGATAAATCCGGGCCAGGTCTATGGCAAAGCCCAGGGCATTGCCACCAAGGATCCGGCATTCGGGCTGGAGGCTCTGTGGATTGAGCCGCCGCAGCGGGATCAGGTTCAGTCTCTGGGCTACACCGTGGTCGATGCCAGCACAGTTGTCGCTACCCACATGAATACGCTGTTGCATAAACACGCGCACGAGTTGCTGGGTCATGATGAAGTTCATGAGTTGCTGGGTATTCTGGGCAAGTCATCGAAAAGACTGGCCGAGGAGTTGCCTGGTCAACTCAATGGCAACATTCTGCGCAAGGTGCTGCAGAACCTGTTGCAGGAAGGCATCCCCGTCAAAGATATGCGCAGTATCGGCGAAGCATTGGCGTCTGCTGCCAGCAGGAGTCAAGATCCCGTCGCTCTGACTGCGGCCGTGCGTGTCGCGCTGGCTCGCGTGATAGTCCAGGGCATCTACGGTACCAAGGCTGAACTGCCGGTTATCACTCTGGATCCAACACTGGAACAGATATTGCTTAAAGCAGTACAGCAAAGTGGCAAACAGCACGATGGGGATTTGGTTGATGACAGCGTGGTTATTGAGCCTGGTATCGCTGAGCGCTTGCAGCAGTCATTAATGCAGGCGGCACAGCGGCAGGAAATTGCCGGTAATCCGGCAGTCCTGCTGGTCGGTGCGCCGCTGCGGCCATTATTGGCACGGTTTGTCAGATTTACCCTGTCGGGCGTGAAGGTCCTTTCTTATCAGGAAATACCGGACAACAAGCAGATTACGATAGTGGCAACGATTGGACAGTAACGGTCGTTGATCGGAACAACAGTAAACGAGATGTGAGGAGCAAAAATGCAGCTTAAAAAGATCCTGGCCAAAGACATGCGCCACGCGCTACTTCAGGTCCGAGAGGAACTCGGGGATGACGCTGCCATTTTATCAACGCGCAGTCTTGCAACCGGTGGCGTCGAAGTTATAGCGACGTTAAGTCCGGCGCCGGTTGTCAACAAGGGGCCGGTGCCGGGTGATACGCCACCGCCCTCTGCCAGTAAGGCCGAGATAGGCGCCATGCGTAATGAGCTGCACAGTATCCGCACCTTGCTGCAGCAACGTCTCAACGGTTTGGCATGGGAACAGTTCAGCAGCCATTCGCCATTGCAGGCGGTGGTCTGGGAGCGTCTGTCTGCCATGGGTGTGCCCGGATTCCTGAGCCGACGCTTGTTAGCGACCGTAAAGCCGGGCAAAACGCTTGATCAGGTCTGGAAGCAGGTATTGGGAAGTCTGGTAAAAGCCCTACCGGTGCTGGGTCACGACCCAATAGAGCAGGGCGGTGTGTTTGCGTTTCTGGGCCCTACCGGTGCCGGAAAAACCACAACCATCGCCAAGCTTGCAACCCGTTATGTGTTGCAACATGGTCCGCAGGATGTCGCGTTGGTGACCACGGACAGTTTTCGTCTGGCCGCGCACGAGCAGTTGCGCACCCTGGGCCGGATACTGGGCGTCAGCGTGAGGATTGTGGAGAACCAGCAGTCGCTGGACGAGACACTTGATAGCCTGGGACATAAAAAACTGGTGCTGATTGATACGGCAGGTTTGCCGTCTCATCATCCGGAGCAGCAGCGGCAGTTGACTTTGTTGCGTGATCAGCCGCAAGTCCGTAAATGGCTGGTGCTGCCAACGACAAGTCAGGCGCAGGTTTTGCGTGCGGCGTGGAAAACCTGTTCGACGGCAGAAGTTTCTGCGTGTATTCTCACTCATCTGGACGAGGCGTGTGTGCTGGGTGATGCTCTGGCATTGACGATCGAGCGCAACTTGCCGGTTGTTTATGAAACCTTCGGGCAGGCGATTCCTGATGATATTGCGCAGGCGCAGGCTCAGGTCCTGGTCAAGCGCGCTGTTGCGTTGGGTCGACGTCAGGCGTCGGTACCGGTTGAGAAAGAACGGCTGATGACCGAATATGGCAGTCAGTCACCGGAAGAGTTGCGTGTTGCTGGGTTAAACTAGCGAATTGGCGGCACAGGCCGGATATAACCAGTTGGGGAGAAAACAGGGGATGCATCCCATTCAAGTGCTTGCGGTCACCGGAGGTAAAGGTGGCGTAGGGAAAACAAGTATTTCGGTCAATCTCAGCCTGGCGTTGGCACAACTGGACAAACGCGTGGTGCTGATGGATGCTGACCTGGGTCTGGCCAATGTTGATATTTTGCTGGGTATCAAAGCCCAGCGGACCATCGCAGATGTGCTGTCAGGTGAGTGCGGGCTGCGCGACATCATGGTGGCCTCTCACGGTATCAATGTCATACCGGCTTCGTCTGGTGTGCAGACCCTGGTGACTATGGGTCCCAATCAGCATGCCGGCATCGTGCATGCTTTCAGTGAACTGGCGGATGAGCTGGATGTGTTGGTGATTGATACAGCCGCAGGAATCTCGGATTCTGTAGTGAGTTTCGTGCGCGCCGCGCAAGAGGTATTGGTGGTGGTTTGTGACGAACCTTCGTCAATGACCGATGCCTACGCACTGATCAAGCTGCTGCACCGGGACTGTCATTTGCAGGATTTCAGGATCGTCGCCAACATGACACGATCCGCTGACGAAGGTCGGAACATGTTTAACCGATTTGCGGGTGTTGCCGGGCGGTTCCTCGACGTGAATCTGCGTTATGCCGGCGATATACCTTATGATGAGACACTTCGTAAAGCGGTGCAGCGACAACGGCCAACTCTGGACGCCTATCCGGGCAGCAAGGCTGCCGGCGCGTACCGCCGGTTGGCCAAAGAAGTCAGCCAGTGGCCGGTAAGAACACAGGCCAGCGGTCAAATTGAGTTTTTTGTAGAACGACTCGTGCAAGGTATGTCCTGAAAAGGGCTCAACGGGATTGTTTATGACATCACCTACAGGCGCTTCAGTTTACCAGGACGTCCAGACTGGCAACATGAACGAACTGGTCACGCAACACGCGCCGCTGGTGAAGCGAATCGCGCATCATTTGCTGATGCGGATGCCATCCAGTGTGCAACTGGATGACCTGATACAGTCAGGCATGATCGGTTTGCTGGAAGCGGCTCGCAAATACGATGTCTCCAAAGGCGCCAGCTTCGAGACGTATGCCGGTATTCGTATCCGTGGCGCCATGCTTGACGAGATCCGCCGGGGAGACTGGGCGCCACGCTCGGTGCATCGAAAGTCCCGTGAAGTGGCTGCAGCGGTAAAGTCGGTGGAAATGCGCACCGGCAGTGACGCCAAGGATCACGAAGTAGCAAAAGAGCTGGGTATCGACCTTGAAACGTATTACACCATCCTGCAGGATGCGTCCGGCAGTCGACTGTTCAGCTTTGATGACCTGACAGAAGGTGGCGATGATTCTGCGCTGGAAGCGGTTTCAGGCGAAATGTCCGGGCCCGCAGAGGAGCTGCAGGATGAAGACTTCCGTTCACACCTGGCCGTGGCCATCGAAGGGTTGCCGGAGCGCGAAAAGCTGGTTTTGGCACTTTATTATGATGAAGAGCTCAATCTGAAAGAGATTGGAGAAGTGCTGGGCGTCAGTGAGTCCCGCATCAGTCAGATCCATAGCCAGGCCGCTCTGCGCCTGCGTTCCAGGCTTCAGGAGTGGCGTTGAATCCTGGTGTCATCGCTCCCCAATTGATATCTTCACTGAGCTATAATGCTCACCATCTGAATTTATTTCCTGATTAATGCTAAATTTTTTTACCTTTCAAGCGATAACCTGTCAGGGAGATACCGTGCCGGGTGGCGCATCTCACCAGGTTGAGCTCATGACGTGGAGGCGGTTTTGGACAAGAACATGAAAATACTCATTGTTGATGATTTCTCAACAATGCGTCGGATTATCAAGAATCTGTTACGGGATCTGGGGTTTACCAATACCGCTGAGGCAGATGATGGTAGCTCCGCCTTGCCGATGCTGGAGAACGGGCAATTCGACTTTCTGATCACGGACTGGAATATGCCGGGTATGACTGGCATTGACCTGTTGAAGGCGTGCCGGTCCAGCGAAAAGCTGAAAACCTTGCCTATTTTGATGGTGACGGCAGAAGCCAAGAGAGATCAGATAATTGCAGCGGCCCAGGCCGGTGTGAATGGGTATGTGGTCAAGCCTTTCACGGCCGCGGCTCTGCAGGAGAAGATCGAAAAGATCTTTGAACGCATCGATGCCAGTCGCTGAGGAAAATATCCTATGTCAGACAATCAGGACAACCCGCTGTCAAAAGCGGCCAAAGGCCCCTCGAATGCAGAAACGGCAGCCTTGGCAGCAGCAGGGGCAAAGAGCTTTAATGATGCGCTGAACCTGCACAAGCAGGCATTGCTGGAGTCTCTGCAAGACGATGACATGGCAGCGGCTGCTGATCATATTCATCAGATCAATCAGGCCCGGGATGAAACCCTTTATTGTGAGGTCGGTCGACTGACCCGTGCTCTGCACAATGCCCTGCGAGACTTTCATCTGGAGATTGGCTTGCATGGCAATTCCGAAGTCAAGCACGAACTACTGGAAATGGCGGATGCGCGCAGTCGTTTGAATTATGTCATCGCGATGACCGAAGACGCAGCCAACAAGACCATGGATAGTGTTGATGAAGCCGCTCCCATGGTGCAGGCACTTGTTGCTGAAAGCGAAGCCATGCACAAGGACTGGCAGACGTTTCAGGAACAAAGCCGCGAATCAGGCGCTTCTTCAACGGCGTTATTTGACCGTGTTGAGCAGTTTCTGCAGCGGATCAGCAGCGATGGGCACAGTATCCATACGCGCCTGACCGATATTCTGATGGCGCAGGGATATCAGGATCTGAGTGGTCAGGTGATCAAGCGTGTCATAGAACTGGTCAGTGATGTTGAACAAAGCCTGGTGCGTCTGGTCAAGCTGGCAAGCAATGTTGAAGAGGTAGCCGGAATCAAGCCTGCAGCTGGTGAGCACAAGGCTGAGAAAGACGAGAAGCAACGTATTCGCGCTGAAGGACCTCAGATCAATCAGCAGGATAATCAGGACGTGGTGTCAGGCCAGGACGATGTGGATGATTTATTGTCCAGCCTCGGTTTTTGACTCACGCAACAGCGCGAGGCTGATGAAGGTGAATCGCAGAGGGACAGCAACATGAGTTTTTTTGATGACGAAGAGATTCTGGAGGATTTCCTGGTTGAGGCCGGGGAGATTCTGGAACAGCTCTCCGAACAGCTTGTGCAGCTGGAAAAACAGCCAGACGACAAGAATTTGCTGAATGCCATCTTCCGTGGCTTCCACACCGTCAAAGGTGGTGCCGGGTTCCTGCAACTGACGCCGATGGTGGACTGTTGTCACGTCACCGAAAACCTGTTTGACAACCTGCGTAACGGCAAGCGTCAGGTCACGTCTGAATTGATGGACATCGTGCTGCAGGCGCTTGATGCGGTCAACAACATGTTTGCGCAGATCAAGGAGCGGATTCCGCCGGAACCCGCGTCTGACGAATTACTGCAGGCGTTGCAGGTGCTGGCGAACGGCGACGACCTTGGTTCCGTCCCGGCTGACCCGAATGTCAGCGAAACAGCTTCTGCGGCGCGCGGCGCGGCAGACGTCGCCATAGTGGCTGCGGATGGCAGTGCCAGCGATGACATGACAGATGAGGAATTTGATCAGTTGTTGGCGGCACTTGATTCTGCCGACTTCGAAGCAGAAGCGGAAAACCGGGCCAGCGAGCCGCCGGCAACGCCGGCCGCCGGCGACGCAGAAGAAATCAGTGATGATGAGTTCGAGGCGCTGCTGGATCAGTTACAGGGCGCACCGGCAGAGCCGTCAGCGGAGAAAGAGCCGTCAGCTAACAAAGAGCCCTCAGCTAACAAAGAGCCCTCAGCGGAGAAAGAGCCCTCAGCTAACAAAGAGCCCTCAGCGAGCAAAGAGCCTTCAGCGAGCAAAGAGCCTTCAGCGAATAAAAAGCCCTCAGCGAACGAAAAGCCCTCAGCGCAACAAAACAGTGACGAAATCACCGACGACGAATTCGAAGCTCTGCTTGATCAACTGCAAGACGGCAGCAGCTCTGATGCGCCGCCCGCAGCGGCACCTGCTGAGACATCAAAAGCCCGCCCGGTCCTGAAAGCAGTGCCCGACTCTGCTGCCGCGCAAACGCCACCACCTGGCGCCAAACCCGAACCCAAACCGGAAGTTAGAGCAGCTGCAGCAGATCAGGCGCCCGTTGCTGAAACCACGGTACGGGTTGATACACGCCGACTGGATGACATCATGAACATGGTGGGCGAGCTGGTGCTGGTCAGAAACCGACTGGTTCGGATTGGTTCCACGGCCGCCGATGAAATGTTGTCCAAGGCGGTTGCCAATCTGGACGTCGTCACTGCCGATTTGCAAACCTCGGTAATGAAAACCCGGATGCAGCCAATCAAGAAAGTGTTCGGTCGTTTCCCCCGCGTTGTGAGAGACCTGGCACGAAGCCTGAAAAAAGATGTTGTACTCGAATTGCTCGGCGAAGAAACCGACCTGGACAAGAATCTGGTAGAAGCACTGGCCGATCCTCTGGTCCACCTGGTCAGAAATGCCGTCGATCACGGTATCGAATTGCCGGACAAGCGACAGGCTGCCGGAAAACCACGTCAGGGTACCATTCTGCTGTCGGCAGAGCAGGAAGGCGACCACATACTGTTGACTATCAACGATGATGGCAATGGCATGGATCCGGATATGTTGCGCGGCAAGGCGGTCGAGAAAGGCATCATGGATAAAGATGCGGCGGACCGACTCAGCAATAGCGAGTGTTTTGATCTGATTTTTGCCCCCGGTTTCTCCACCAAGACCGAGGTGTCGGATGTGTCCGGCCGCGGCGTGGGTATGGATGTAGTGAAAACCAAGATCACCCAGTTGAACGGCTCGGTTTTTATTGATTCCAAGCCCGGTCGGGGCACGCGCATTGAGATCAAGGTGCCATTGACGTTGGCTATCATGCCGACATTGATGATCCTGGTGGGCGAGCAGGCGTTTGCGCTGCCGTTGGCCAGTGTCAGTGAAATCTTTAATCTCGATCTCAATGGTACCCACGTTGTTGATGGCCAGCAGGTGGTCACCGTCCGGGACAAGGCGCTACCCTTGTTCCATTTGCGGCGTTGGCTGACGCAGGATGCCCAGCGTGGCGATGCCGAGCGCAAAACCGACGCCAATGTGGTGATTGTCACCGTGGGGGCACAGCGGGTTGGTTTTGTGGTGGATACGCTGATAGGTCAGGAAGAAGTAGTGATCAAACCACTCGGACGAATGCTGCATGGCACACCGGGTATGGCAGGCGCAACGATAACCGGTGACGGCCGTATCGCGGTCATTCTTGACGTGCCCGGTCTGCTTAAACGGTATGCTGCTTAAGTCGCAGAAAACATAAAAATGAAAGCTCAGTGCGGAATCTGAAACCGCAGGCGGCGCCGACAGGTAAGATGGACAATGACAATTAGAGTATTGGTGGTTGATGATTCAGGGTTCTTCCGGCGCCGCCTGACAGAGTTGATCAATGCGGATGCCAGAATGCAGGTCATCGGCACCGCCAGTAATGGCCAGGAAGCCATTGACGAGGCGACTCGTCTGCGGCCCGACGTCATCACCATGGATTATGAAATGCCGGTGATGGATGGCATCACATCGTTGCGGCAAATTCACCGCAAATTGGGCATCCCGGTGTTGATGTTTTCGTCACTGACCTATGAAGGCGCCCGTGTCACGCTTGACGCACTCGAGGCCGGTGCAGTTGACTTTCTGCCGAAGAACTTTGACGAGATATCACGGCAACCGGACGAAATACAAAAAGTTCTGTGTGACCGTATTATTCTGGTGTCAGGCAGCAGGAGCGCCCCGGGGCGGGATGCGACAGCGGCATCGGTAGCGAAAACGACTGAACCGGCAGCGCCCGCCCGCCGGGCAAGTCTGCGCGGCACCCAACTGGTTGTCATTGGCGCATCGACCGGAGGCCCCATGGCGTTGCAGGAGGTTCTGACAGGCTTGCCCGCAAACTTCCGTTTGCCCATACTGTTGGTACAACATATGCCAGGCACATTTACCAAAGCCTTTGCGGAGCGTCTGGACCGGATATGCCAAATCAGCGTCAGCGAGGCCAGCGATGGTGACGTGCTCAGGGCAGGGCATGCGTATCTGGCCCCTGGCGGCAAACAGATGTTGCTCGATGGCCGCATGCCGATGCGCCTAAGGGTCATCGATGGTGATGAGCGACTCAATTACAAGCCGTCACTGGACGTCACCTTTGGATCGGTCGCCCGTGACCTGGGCAGCAAGGTGCTTGGCGTGGTCCTGACGGGGATGGGGGCAGATGGTCGCGATGGGGCCCGCTTGCTGAAAGCGGAAGGGGCCACGATCTGGGCCCAGGATGAAGCCAGTTGCGTGATCTACGGCATGCCAATGGCCGTGGCGAAGGCGGGGCTGGTCGACGAGGTATTGGATTTGCGGCGTGTGGCGCCGCGGTTATGCGAAGAAATTAACTGAAAGCGAGCTTGCGTAAGCAGCGAGGCCTGGTGACATGAGAGTCTGGTCGGTAGCCAATCAAAAAGGGGGTGTTGGTAAAACCACAACAACCGTTGCCCTTGGCTGTCTGTTAGCCGACCAGGGCAAACGTGTGTTGATGCTTGATCTGGACCCGCAGGGGTCGCTGGGCAGTTATTTTGGCCATTCGCCCGAAGCGCCGGCTCACAGCAGTTTTGACTGGTTTGCGCCAATGGGCAAACTGGATGATTCGATCCTGGATGCAAGCATTAAGGAAACTGACGCACAGGGATTATTTCTGGTTCCCGGTAATACAGCGTTGGCGACACTTGAGCGCAATGCGGTATCGCAAGAGGGCATGGGTCTGGCAGTGTCACGCGCACTGACCCGCCTTTGGGATCGCTTTGATTATGTCATCATCGATAGCCCACCTACGCTGGGCGTGCTGCTGGTCAACGCTCTGGCGGCATCCGAGCAGGTGATTGTGCCCGTGCAAACCGAATTTCTGGCGATCAAGGGTGTTGAGCGGATGCTCAATACATTGCAGATGATCAATCGCTCGCGACGTCAGCCGCTGCCTTATCTATTGGTGCCAACCCTGTTCGATCGCCGCACCCAGGCTGGTGTCAGCAGTTTCCGGCATATGCGCCGAACCTGGCCTGAGCATGTCTGGAACTCTGCGATCCCGGTGGATACGCGTTTGCGGGATGCCAGTTCGCGGGGCATGACACCGTTGGCTCTGGATCCGGGCAGTCGTGGTATTCAGGCTTACGGATCACTGCTTAAAACCTTGCTGAAAACACACTCAGGAGTGGCCCCCGCGGCGGCAGGAGCGTTAGCGCATGGTTAATGGACAGACATCAGCGCGAACCACCCAGGCGACAGCATCACATGGCGTGGTGCAGGATTATCTGGACGTATTGCTGCGCAACGTCCTGCCTGACGATGTGGTCGAACCGGAACCTGATCCGGAGCGAGAATCCGCGCAGACAACGACGTGGGCTGATGACCCGGTTTGTGAACCGCCTGCTACCCTGGCCGCCGCGCCCATCCTGCAGCAGGCTGCAGTGCCGGACATCCCGGATATGGAGACGCTGGTCGCTGATGTTATCGACACCCCGGCCGCAGAGCCGGAAATTGCAATCGCGTCTGCTGCGTCTGAACAGGTCAGGGAAACGGCGCCCTGGGCCGACAAAGCTTTTGCCAGTTTGCTGTTTGACGTCATGGGTTTGAAGCTGGCGGCGCCATTGCACGAGCTGGGTGGCATCATGCCGCTGGCTGACAAATTGCAGCCGATGGCCGCACAGGCAGACTGGTTCATGGGGCTTATCCGCTGGAATGGCCGAACCATACGGGTAGTCGACACGGCAAGATTCGTCATGCCCGAGCGTATCGGGCAGGACCAGGTTATTGATTACCATAGCCTTGTGGTGCTTGGCGACAGTCACTGGGCGCTTGCGGTTAACAATGCAGACCAGTCTGTGCATTTGCAGCCTGCTGATATTCGCTGGCGCAAAACCCTGGGCAAGCGCCCCTGGTTAGCCGGTACGGTGCTGGAGCATTTGTGCGCGCTGCTGGATGTCGATGTGCTGATAGCCATGCTGAACGACAGTGACACGGCAAAACAGGTCAAGGCTGATCTGGCCAAACAAGGGCAATAAACCAGGTCAGACCGGCGGCCCGACACGGGCAATGTTTTGGGTTAAATGGTGGCACAGAACCTGCATCTTGTTAAACAGATGCCTGTTTTGTCTTCTTAAATGCTGGAAAATTGACGCTTTAAAAATTGACACGAACCTTCGAGGAAGCCCATGGCTGAGGTAAAAAAACAGGAAAACGATCAGGTACTGCAGTGGGTGACATTCCAGCTGGAGAATGAGACCTACGGTGTAGACGTCATGGTCGTCAAGGAAGTCCTTAAGTTTCAGGATATTGCGCCGGTACCAGGTGCGCCTGGCTACGTCATGGGTATCATCAATATCCGCGGTACTGTGATTTCAGTGATCAATACTCGTTGCCGATTCGGCTTGCCGGATCGCGACCCCGATGACAATACCCGTATTGTGATCATAGAAATTGGTCAGCATATTGTCGGTATCGTAGTCGATAGTGTTGCCGAAGTTGTGTATCTGAAGCGTTCGGAAATCGAGACGCCGCCACAAGTGAATAAGGATGAATCGGCCCGTTTCATTCAGGGCGTTTGTCACCGGGATGACCAGCTACTGATTCTGGTTGAACTGGACAAATTGCTGACTGAAGAAGAACTGGCTGAGCTCGACCATTAATTGTAAACCCTGCCGGGAGTCTGATGATGTTGATGATAATGAGCTCGCCGATAATGCTGGTGCTGCTGCTGGGTCTGACCCTGATGCTTACCCTGGCTCTGGGCGTTTTACAGATCATTAATACTCGTAAAATCAGTGGTCTGCACAAGGCGCTTGATGAAGATTCGGCGCGCCAGGAAGCGCTGCTACGCGCCAACAGTGGTGCTGTTCTCAAGTTGGGCGGCAGCCTGCAGGCACTTGAGCAGCGGGTGACTCTGACCTCGCGCCGACAGCAGGAACTGGAGAACAAAGACGCCGGCAGCCTGACCTATGATCAGGCCAGCAAGCTGATTCAGATGGGCGCAACGCCTGAAGATCTGGTTAAAACCTGCGGACTGTCGCAGGCGGAGGCTAAACTGGTGTCGCTGATGGCGGTCCGGGGCGTCGGCAGGCCTGCCTGATAGCGTCCCCGACAACAAGATTTCCTGTCATTTTGCGGTTATAATCGGCGCTCTTTTCCAGCCGCCGAAGCTTATAGCCGTATTATTCGTATTATGACTCCTGATCACACCCCGATTTCGTCCACGACCGACGCCACACCGGCAGCAGATTCCCTGTTACAGGTACATTCGTTGTTTTGCGAGCGCGACGAACGGATACTGTTTTCCGGGCTGAGTTTTTCTGTCAGCGCCGGGCAACTGATACAGGTGCTGGGGAGTAACGGTAGCGGCAAAACCACCTTGTTACGCATTATCTGTGGCCTCAACGATAGTTACGAAGGCGATATTCTCTGGTGTGGCATCCCGGTCCGGGAGCAACGCGAAGCTTTTCTTGCCTCCCTGCTTTATATCGGACATCGGGTCGGCGTAAACCGTATCCTGACACCCCGTGAAAACCTGCGCTGGAGTGCTTCTCTGCACACGCCGGTCGATGATCACCGCATTGACGCGGCGCTGGCCCGGGTGGGACTCAAAGCCTATGAGGACATCCCGTGTCGAAACCTGTCCGCCGGTCAGAATCAACGTGTGTCGCTGGCGCGATTGTTGATAAGTCCTGCCAGACTTTGGATACTTGATGAACCGTTCACCACACTGGACGTGTACGGTGTTCGCGAGTTGGAGCTCCTGCTGGGCGAGCATATCGCGGAGGGTGGCTCGGCACTGGTGACGACGCACCATCGGCTTAACGTACCGTGTGCGGTAGAACGTCTGAATCTTGATGGCGTGGAGCAACCACTATGAATACGGTGTCCACACCTGAAGTCAGTACCTGGGGGGCTTTTCTTGCTACGCTGAGACGTGATCTGCTGGTTGCTTTCAAGCGCCGCAATGACTTGCTCAACCCCATTATGTTTTTCCTGATTGTGGTGACTTTGTTTCCTCTCGGCGTCAGCCCTGATCCGGCGGAGCTGACACGGATAGCGGCGGGTGTGGTGTGGGTGTCGGCGCTGCTGGCATCAATGCTGTCACTGGATAACCTGTATCGCGCCGACTATGAGGATGGCTCACTGGAGCAGTTGTTATTGTCACCGCAACCGCTATTTTTCCTGGTACTGGCGAAGAATATTGCCCATTGGCTGATAAGTGGCTTACCGGTTGTGGTGTTGTCGCCGTTGCTGGCGTATATGCTGTATTTGCCCACGGAAGCATACTGGACGCTGGTGCTGACCCTGCTCATAGGAACCCCGGTACTGAGTCTGTTCGGGTCGATCGGGGTTGCGCTGACAGTGGGGCTGGGCAGCCGGGGGTTGATACTGGCGGTGATTGTTTTGCCGTTAACGATGCCGGTGCTTATAATCGGCGCCAAAGCCGTCACCGATGTCATGTTTGGCTTACCGGTGGGCAGCCATTTTGCTTTGCTGGGCGCTATGCTGGCAGTGGCATTGAGTATCGCGCCGCTGGCCTCCGCTGCGGCCTTGCGTATCAGTGTCAGCTAACCCGCGAAGTTGCTGTTTGATGCGGTGTTACAAAGCGTAACAGGGGTGTCTTTGATGTCATGTTACAGTCTGATTATCAGTGGCTTAGGGTTGGCCTACGACAAGGAAAAAATCAACTATGTGGGTATGGTTTGCGAAATTGGGCTCGCCACGCTGGTTCTACGAACTGTCTGGTAAATGGTTGCCGTGGCTGTATGCCGCCATGACCCTGTTGATGTTGGTGGGGCTGACCTGGGCGCTGTTGTTTGTCCCGGAAGACTACCAGCAGGGGCACACTATCCGGATCATGTATGTGCACGTGCCCGTGGCAAGTATCTCGCTGGCCTGTTTCCCCCTGATGGCCGTTGCCGGGGCCATCACGCTGGTCTGGAAAATGAAGCTGGCTGATATGGTTGCCAAGTGCGTAGCGCCGATCGGATTATGGTTTACCGGGTTGGCGTTGGCCACTGGTGCCATCTGGGGGCAGCCTATCTGGGGTACCTGGTGGGCCTGGGATGCACGGTTAACATCGATGCTGATACAGTTCTTTCTGTTTGTCGGTGTCATCGCACTGCGCTCTGCCATTGAAAGTACGGACGCAGCGGCCAAAGCCTGCGCGGTACTGGCAATTGTGGGTGCCATTAACGTGCCCATCATCAAGTATTCAGTGGAGTGGTGGAACACTCTCCATCAGCCGGCGAGCAGTATCTCGTTTGATTCCGCAGCGCCCAATCCGCCGGAAGTCTGGGTGCCGCTTTTGATTATGATTGGCGCGGTGTATCTGTTGTTTATCATTTCGTTGATATTACGGACCCGTAATGAAATTCTGATACGTGAACGCCGGTCGCAATGGGTGACCGACTTGATCACACGAAGCCAGTCCTGATGTGCAGGCCACACGCTATTGACACGTTAACCATGCCGTATCCGGGGAGTCAGTAACACCATGCCAACATTGCAGTTTTCCAGCTTGAGCGAATTTGTCCAGATGGGGACCTACAGCTTCCATGTGTGGGTTGTTTATCTGCTGTTTGTATTATTCGTCGGTTACAATCTGATATTGCCGGGCGTGCAGCGTAAACAGTTCATTCGCCAACAGAAGCGTCGTGTCGCCCGCGATGCCGAGCTGGCCACTCAGGCCGCCAGTCGGCAAGGTCTGAACAACAGGAGTGCAGAATGAAATCGCATCGCAAGAAGACGCTTGGCATCATCCTATTCATCGCTGCCGGCCTTAGTGTGGCCATCGGTTTGTCTCTGTACGCCCTGAGTTCGAATATCGACCTGTTTTATACACCAACGCAGGTCGCTGCCGGAGAGGTGACACCGGGGCAACGTATTCGTGTAGGTGGCATGGTCAAGGAAGGCTCGGTGAAGCACAGCGAAGAGCAGCTGCAGGTTAACTTTATCACGACGGATTATGCCCATGATGTCGATGTGCAGTATAGCGGCATCCTTCCCGACCTGTTTCGCGAAGGGCAGGGTATTGTTGCTGAGGGCAGTATGACCCCAGAGGGACAATTTGTTGCTTCGAGAGTACTGGCCAAGCATGATGAAAATTACATGTCCGTAGAAGTAAAAGCCGCGATGGATGCGGCCGAGCGACAGCGTGTAATGGGCCAGATTCAAGAACAAGGGCAGAGCCAAGGAAATTACCAATGATCCCCGAACTGGGTAATTTTTCGCTAATTCTGGCTTTTGGCCTCAGCATCTTACTGGGTGTAATACCCATGATAGGGGCGGCCCGGGACAACCTGTTGTGGATGAGACTGGCGCGTCCGCTCACCGCCGGTATTTTTGTGTTTCTGAGTATCAGCCTGCTGATACTGGGTTACAGCTTTGTGACGGATGATTTTTCGGTGGCCTTTGTCGCCAACCACTCCAATTCGGCACTGCCCATTCAATACAAAATGACTGCCGTCTGGGGCGGCCACGAAGGCTCGTTCCTGTTCTGGACCTGGATGCTGTCTGGCTGGATGTTGGCGGTAACGGTATTCAGCAAGGCCATGCCGGATAATTTCGTCGCCAGGGTGTTGGCGATTATGGGTTTGATCTGTGTCGGCTACACGTTGTTCATGCTGGCAACATCCAACCCGTTCGATCGGGTATTGCCATTGCCGCCAGCCGATGGCGCGGATTTGAACGCGGCATTGCAGGATTTTGCCTTCATTATTCATCCGCCCTCGCTGTACATGGGCTATGTCGGGTTCTCCGTAGTATTCGCTTTTGCCATCGCAGCGTTGATCAGTGGCCGGCTGGATGCGGCTTGGGCACGCTGGTGTCGTCCATGGGCAAATGCCGCCTGGGCAATCCTGACCCTGGGCCTGTCGCTGGGTTCCTGGTGGGCTTATTACGAATTGGGCTGGGGCGGCTGGTGGGCCTGGGACCCGGTGGAAAATCCACCGCTGATTACCTGGTTGCTCGGCGCCGCCTTGATTCACTCCCTGGCTGCCACCGAGAAACGTGGCGTGTTCAAAAGCTGGACGGTGCTGCTGGCGATCATGGCCTTCGCATCCAGTTTGCTCGGCACCTTCATTACCCGTTCCGGTTTGCTGACCTCGGTGCACGCATTTGCCACTGATCCTACCCGGGGTGTTTATATTCTGGGTTTCCTGGGCCTTATTATCGGCGGCTCGCTGGTGTTGTACGCAATACGGGCGCCGGCTTTAAAAAGTGAGTTCGGGTTTGGTTCCTGGTCAAGAGAAGTATTCCTGCTTGCCAACAACATGATTCTGGTAGTGGCCAGTGCCGCGATATTGCTGGGCACGCTGTATCCGATGGTTTATCAGGCCATCTCCGGCGGTGATCTGATTTCAGTCGGACCGCCTTATTTTAATACCATTTTTGTGCCATTGATGGGCATCCTGGTGGTGCTGATGGCAATAGGGCCAATCAGTCGCTGGAAGAAGACATCCGCTACCTATCTGCGCCAACAACTGACCAGGGTGGCTATTGCCGCGGTGGTGCTCGGGGTTGCGATACCGGTGGTGCTGACGCTTGAAGTACCGATCGCAGCTATCGGCACAGCGGTGTTGGCGCTATGGGTGACCTTTGCCATGGCCAGTGATCTTTGGACCAAGTCCGGCAACAAGAGCACGCGTCTGGCGGGCCTTAAGAGCCTGTCACTGAGTTACTGGGGCATGCAGCTGGCGCATTTCGGTTTTATCATGACCATGGCCGGGGCTTGCCTTACCAGCATTTACAGTATCGAGCGCAGCGTGTTGTTGCAGGCCGGGCAGAGCGCTGAGCTGGGCAACTACACGTTTGTGTTTAATGGTACGGAACCGTATCAGGGGCCGAATTTTATCGCCGATGAAGCCTCGATTAGTGTGATTCGAGATGAAGAGTTTCTATTCAACCTGTACGCACAAAAACGTTTGTACACGGCCAGCGGAACACCGGCGACACACATGGGCATAGACGGCCGCTTCTTCCGGGATCTTTTCGTTTCTCTGGGCGATCCTCGAGCTGGTGGCGCTTGGTCCATGACCCTGTACGTCAAGCCGTTTGTGCGCTGGATCTGGACCGGAACCATATTCATTGCCCTGGGCGGCATTCTGGCAGTGACTGACAAACGCTACCGTCGCTATAAAGTCAGGCGTGGTGAAGCGGTCAGTGTTGACTCTAAGCAAAAAACCGGGGACCAGACGAGCGCAGTTTCCGGCGGAGAGCTGACATCATGAAAAATCTGAAACTGTATCTACCTGTCATTGGTTTTGCGGTGCTGGCAGTGTTCATGTGGCGTGGCTTGTATCTGGATTCGCGAACCTTGCCTTCGGTGCTGCTGGACCGACCGCTACCCGAATTTGAGCTCAGGGCCCTGGAGACCGGCGATCAACTGGTTTCGCTGGAGGATTTGCCGGATGAGCCCTTTATTCTCAATATCTGGGGTAGCTACTGTTTACCGTGCCTGCAGGAGAATCCCATCTTCATGGCGGCCAGGGAACAGGGCATCATTCCCATTGTCGGTGTCAATTACAAAGACACTGACGACGCCGCACGTGAATGGCTCGATGACAATGGTAATCCTTTCACGCTGAGCATCGTTGATGACACCGGACGCTATGGCATAGACCTCGGTGTTTACGGCGCACCGGAAACCTTTATCGTCGATTCTCAGGGTGTGATCCGCTACAAACACATCGGTGTGATTGACTATCAGGCCTGGGATGATGAAATCATGCCGGTGATCGCTGCCGTTCAGGCTGAGGCCAGGTCATGATGCCCATGCGCGTTGTGTCCGGTTTTGCTTTGATAGTGATGCTTACGCTGGTGTCACTGGTGAGTGACGAAGCGCAGGCGGCGATTGATGTTTACGAATTTGAAACAGTAGAGCAGGAACAGCGCTTTCGTGACCTGTCCAACGAGTTTCGTTGTCCCATGTGTCAAAACGCAAACCTGACGAGTTCCCCCGGCGGCGTTGCGGCCGATTTGCGTCGCGAAATTTATCGCATGATCATGGAAGGGCAAACCGATCAGGAAATCGAAGCTTTCATGCTGGCCCGCTACGGTGATTTCATTCTGTATCGGCCCCGACTGACGATGCAGACGCTGTTGCTTTGGTTTGGGCCTCTGCTGTTTTTGCTGATTGGTATCTGGGTTGCCTTTACCATCATGAGACGCAGCGGCACCGAGTCCCCCGGATCCGGCGAGTCACTGAACGCAGACGAAGAAGCGCGCCTGAAGAAATTACTGGCGCAAAAAAACCAAGACGCTTCGGACCAGGCCTGAGCTTGCAAGTTGTTAACCTCCCCACTGCCAAAAAGGTGATATTTTGTTCTGGATAGTCAGTTTTCTGCTCATGCTACTTGCGGTACTGTTTGTTGCGGTGCCGGTGATCCGGTTTGCACGGCAGCATCAAGGAATCGATGCGGATGCTGCCAGCCAGCATTATCGCGATTCTGCGAATCTGATGATCTTCGAGGAAAGGTTGGCAGAGCTTGATGCGGAGCTGGCGACGGGCGCGCTGGATGCGGATCAGCACCAGGCCCTGAAGGCAGAGTTGCAGCGCACCCTGTTGGCTGATATCAAAACCGAAGAGGCCGCGACCGCCAGTCGCGAGCCAGCGCAGTCTGCGGCAAAACTGACATCGTCGGCTTTGTTGACGCCATCGCGCCTGATTCCCATCCTCTGTGTCGTTCTTATATTGCCAGTGTCTTTTTATCTGTATGGCCTGTGGGGATTTGAGCGTGACCTGCAGGTTGCCGATGTATTTGAACGAAGTCGTGATAATCAGGGGGATCCGGAGGAGCTTCGGGACCTGGTATTCGAGCTGGGTGCCATTATCGAAGAAGACAGGGAAAATGGTTGGGCCTGGTACTATCTTGCGCGACATCTGATCAGTCTGGGCCAGGTGCAGGAAGCCGCGCGTGCGTTTGAACGTGCGGCAGGACTCATCGAAAACACACAGGACAGAGCCATTGTGCTCGGTCAGTATGCACAGGCGGCCTACATTGCATCGGGGCAACAAATCACGCAGGAAGTACAGGCGATCATTGACCAGACTCAGCGACTCAACCCGGCGGAACAATCCGTGCTGCAGCTGCTGGGCGCCGATGCTTTCATCAACGAGAACTATCAAGGTGCGCTGACTTACTGGCAACAACTACTTGGCATGTCACCACGCGCGGAGGATCGGCAATTTCTTCAGGAGATGATCGCGGAAGCTCAGCAGCGGATGGCGGCAAACGGCGAATCAGCAGCACTTGCTGATGGCCCGCGACTGGAGATCAGTCTGTCGCTGAATCCTGATCTGGATCTGGCGCCGGACACCCGGGTATTTGTGTCTGCCCGCAACCTGCAGGCTGCCGGGCCGCCGTTGGCCGCCAAAGTGCTGACTGCCGGTGACCTGCCGGCGATTGTCACCCTGTCTGACGCGGACGCGGTGGGACCGTTTAACCTGTCATCAGCTCAGGAAGTCACGGTTGTAGCGACGGTTTCACTCAGTGGCTCTGCCGATGTACAATCAGGAGACTTCCAGGCGCGCTCAGCCACACTGCCATTGACTGACGAAGAACCGGTGAGACTGCAGCTGCAGATCACTGACCCGGTTCCCTGAATTATTCGTTGACTGGCATCATGTTTTAGCAAATCCGAGTTTTTATGTCCCGATCTGATGAAATTGAAAGCAAGCAAACATCGGCGCTTATCGACCGCTTCGGCCGGCGCGTTGATTATGTGCGGCTATCGGTTACCGATCGATGTGATTTCCGTTGTGTGTATTGCATGACCGAAGACATGCAGTTTCTGCCTCGCCAGCAGGTGCTGTCGCTGGAAGAAATCTACCGCGTAGGCCGTGCCTTTACCGAGCTTGGCGTCAGTAAACTGAGACTGACCGGCGGCGAGCCGCTGGTACGCAACAACGTGATGTCACTGATTCAGGCGCTGGGCAGGTTGCCGGGGCTGGAGGAACTGTTGCTGACCACAAACGGTGCCCAGCTCGACAAACTTGCCGGACCTCTGCGTGACGCCGGTGTTAACCGGATCAATATCAGCATCGACAGCCTTGATGCCGAACGTTTTCGTCGTATCACCCGGGTAGGGCGGCTGGACAAGGTGTTGAGCGGCATTGATGCCGCGCGCAAAGCGGGTTTTGACCGCATCCGGCTGAATGCGGTGGTCATGAAAGGTTACAACGACGATGAAGTGCTGGCACTGACTGATTATGCGGTAAGCCACGATATCGATATCGCGTTTATTGAAGAGATGCCGCTGGGACAAGCTTCCGACCATAGCCGCGAAGACACCGTGTGCAGCAATGACTGGGTGCGGGAACAGATTGAAGCGCGTTACACGCTGGTCAACAGCGCAGCGACAACGGCGGGTCCTTCGAAGTATTACCAGATTCCCGGGCAGAAAAGCCGCATCGGCTTCATTTCTCCCATGTCACATAATTTTTGTGCGGATTGCAATCGCGTGCGTGTCACCGTAGAGGGCCGACTGTTGTTGTGTCTTGGTAATGAGCATTCTGCCGACCTGCGCTCGGTGCTGCGTCAGGGGCAGGAGGTTGCGATTCAGGATGAGTTGGCCAGTCTGGAGCGAGCCAGTGCGACGCCTGTCAGCGATGCATTGAAACAGGCCATCATTGCTGCCATGGACCTCAAGCCCGAGCGACACCACTTTTACGAGCAGGATTATGCACAACCGGTGCGCCTGATGAACATGACAGGAGGCTGATAGCCCTTCGATGAGCAATAATCCCATTCCGGTAAACACTGTTGTGGTGACCGTATCCGACACCCGTACTGAAGACACCGACAGTTCCGGCCGATATCTGGCCGAACAGTTACAAGACGCCGGTCACCGACTGGTCAGTAAAGTCATTATAAAGGACGATACTTATAAGCTGCGCGCACTGGTGGCGACGCTCATCGCGGATGAACAGGTACAGGCAGTATTGTTGACCGGCGGCACCGGATTCACTGCACGTGACAATACCGTCAAAGCAGTAACACCATTGCTGGACATGCACATTGATGGTTTTGGCGAAACTTTCCGCTATCTGTCTCATGCCGAGATAGGCAGCTCAACGATTCAGTCGCGGGCGTTTGCTGGAATGAGCAATGGCACTATTGTGTTTTGCATGCCGGGCTCGACGGGTGCATGTCGTACGGCGTGGGAAGGGTTGATCGCACAGCAGCTCGACAGTCGTCACAAACCCTGTCATTTTGTGGACAAGCTAAAACAAGTGCATCAGCCCGACAACTGATCCCTGCACATTGGCAGAGTCAAAGGGCTGATGCAGAAAAAACCGTCCAGGCGGGTAATGCTAAAAACAGAGTCACGGCCAGCGTGTTAAACATCAACACTCCTGCAGACTCGTGGTATATCTGATCTATCATAATAAGCTCCCGTTTCGGGTAGGCTATCTAAGACCTCCGATTGATTTCCCTGCTGAATGTCATCAGGGCTATCGCATGGCGCTTATTTATTACTGTGCTGCCAGTATGGTCAGAACAGGTACAGCAACAGACGCGGTTACGATGGCTGCAGTTACTAATGCTGCTCGTGCGCTGATGATGAGTTCGCTCATAAAATCTTCTCCTTGTGGGTGA
This sequence comes from Pseudohongiella sp., assembly GCF_011050365.1. Taxonomy (GTDB): domain Bacteria; phylum Pseudomonadota; class Gammaproteobacteria; order Pseudomonadales; family Pseudohongiellaceae; genus Pseudohongiella. The sequence goes on along the minus strand of NZ_DRFV01000015.1, from coordinate 225,681 downwards.
TTCGATCAATTTTTGATTTTTCGTTACTTTCAACGTTGTGCATCTCAGTAACTGCGCGCATAGTAACATATATGCGAATAAAAGTAACACTTATGTGGTGAGATATTCACATACTCGATGAAAGGTAACGTTTAGACGATGAAAACCGGCAAACGGTTTACAATAACCACATTTAATTGTAACGGTGTGCGCTCGGCCGCCCGCAAAGGCTTCTTTCAATGGCTGGAGAGTCAGCAGCCGGATGTTGTTTGTCTGCAGGAAACCAAGGCGCAGGAGCATCAGTTGCAGGAAGGACCGTTTTTCCCTGCCGGTTACCACTGTCATTACTTTGATGCAGAAAAAAAGGGCTACGCTGGTGTCGCCATTTACAGTCGCCGGCAGCCTGACCGCATCATCAAAGGCATGGGTTGGGATATTACTGACAAGGAAGGGCGCTATATTCAGGCTGACTTCGGAGATCTGAGTGTCATTTCCCTGTATATGCCTTCCGGCTCCAGTGGCGAGGCAAGACAGGCTGTCAAATTAAGGTTTCTGGCTAATTTTATGGCGCACCTGCAAGATTTGCGCGCCGACGGTCGCGAGTATGTCATTTGTGCCGACTGGAACATGTGCCATAAGGAGATAGATCTGAAGAACTGGCGTGCAAACCGCAAAAACCCCGGTTTTTCGCCGGAGGAGCGCGCCTGGCTGGATCGGCTGTATGATGAGGTTGGTTTCGTGGACGCCTTCAGGCTGGTGAATCAGGCGCCGGATCAATATAGCTGGTGGTCAAACCGGGGGCAGGCCAGGGCCAATAACGTCGGGTGGCGTCTGGATTATCATGTCATCACACCGGCACTTGTGCCTGCAGTCAGAGCTGCTTCGATATATACTGACGAATATTTCTCGGACCATGCGCCGGTGACACTGGAGATGGATCGACAGAGCTGTTTTTCGAAAGAGGCAGGAACATGAGATTAAACAACTGTGTGGCGTTTATATTAACGATAGTTGTATTGATGGTGCCTGTCGGCAGCGTCTACGCTCAGGCAATATCAGCGGTAATCAGCACCAGCAAGGGCGATATCATGCTGGAACTGAATCAGCGCGCTGCGCCCACCACCGTGGCCAATTTTGTAAACCTGGCCAAGCGTGGGTTCTACGATGGTTTGACGTTTCACCGGGTGGAGCCGCGCTTCATGATACAGGGTGGGGACCCGCTGGGCACAGGTACCGGTAACCCCGGCTATCGTTTTAGTGGCGAAACCCATTTGCGTCATAACCGTCCGGGGGTCATTTCCATGGCGAATTCAGGGCCCGGCACCGAGGGCAGCCAGTTTTTCATCACCCATGTGCGAGCGCCTCACCTGGACGGGTTGCACTCGGTATTCGGAGGCGTGACGCAGGGCATGGAGGTTGTGAACAGCATACGGCCGGGTGATGTCATCGAACAAATCACCATAACCGGCGACATCAGTTCGCTGTGGACGCAAAAATCCGCAGTGCTGGAGAGCTGGAATGCCACCCTGGACGAGAACTACCCGGATCTTCGCCCGGCACCCACGCCGTGAACCTGGCCCTGGCACTGACCGGGCGTGCAACCCATCAGGGCAGCACCTGCTTGAAGGGTTTCACCGTGACTTTCCGGTACACACCGGCTGTCACGTAGGGATCGGCTGCGGCCCAGGTCTCTGCGTCAGCCAGAGACTCAAAGCTGGCGATAATAAGACTGCCCGTGAACCCGGCATCGCCCGGGTTCTCATCGTCAACGGCAGGATGGGGACCGGCGATAACCAGTTTGCCGGCGGCCTGCAGCGCTTCGACTCTGGCCAGGTGCGCGGGTCGGGCCTGCATGCGCAAAGGCAGGCTATTTTCAACGTCTTCACTGATAATGGCGTAAAACATAAATCTCCCTGTCACCGGTGCCGACAGCGACGCCGCGGGCAGGTGAATTGTGGTAAAAATCAAGTCATCGACTTTGGCTAAGCGGCCTGTTATTGTTGCCGGTTTGCAGCCACCGGCATGATAGAAAATCGTTGCCACAAAGGCAATTATAGCGACGCTGGACAGTTGCCGAAGCCCTATCCTGGCTGGCCGCACATAGGTCTTTGAACACAGGTCTTTGAACACAGGTCTCTGAATACAGGCAAGAGCGAACGGATTGGTATGGCACAACTATTGGAAATTCACCCGGTCGACCCCGAGCCCAGACTGATCAGGCAAGCGGCGGACGCTTTGCAGCAAGGCGGCGTCATCGTGTATCCGACGGACTCGACTTATGCACTGGCTTGTCACATGGGTGACAAAACGGCGCTGGAAAAAGTTCGACGCATTCGGCAATTGGGCGACAAACATAACATGACGCTGATGTGTTCGGATCTTTCTGCGATTGCGACCTACGCCAAGGTCAGTAACAGTGCCTATCGTTTGCTGAAAGCCTACACGCCGGGGCCATACACGTTCATCCTGGCGGCCACCGCTGAAGTTCCTCGCCGCCTGATGCACCCCAAACGTAAAACCATCGGCCTGCGAATCCCTGACCATCCGGTGGCACAGGCACTGCTGGCGGCGGTGGGCGAACCCATTCTCAGCACCAGTCTTATTCTGCCCGACGATGATCAGCCCTTATCCGAAATTTATGACATTGAAGATAAACTGGGGAAACTGGTTGATCTGATCATTGAGAGCGGCGCCTGCGGTATAGAACCATCGACAGTTATTGATCTGGTGGACGGGGTACCGGTTGTGGTCCGGGTAGGCAAAGGGGATCCGGAGCCATTCGCCTGACCGGGAAGCGCGAAGATTCAACGCGCGGTGCATGTGGCAGGCATATTTAGTGCATGTTTCATGCAATAATAGTTGGGCGTTAATAATTTGAATAGCTGGTACTCAGCAAGCAGAGGGAAAGAGTTTGTCTACAGTGGAATCGCAGAAACGGGTGTTGTCAGGCATGCGCCCGACAGGACAACTGCATTTGGGTCATTATCATGGTGTTCTGAAGAACTGGGTGAAACTTCAACACGAGTACGAATGCTTCTTTTTTGTTGCTGATTGGCATGCGCTGACGACACATTATGCGACGCCTCAGGTGATCGGTGACAACGTCCTCAGTATGGTAATTGATTGGCTCGCAGCCGGTGTTAATCCGGGTTCGGCATCCATCTTCGTTCAGTCCCGGGTGCCCGAGCACGCCGAGCTGCATCTGCTGCTGTCGATGATGACGCCGCTGGGCTGGCTGGAACGGGTTCCCAGCTACAAGGATCAACAGGAAAAATTGCGTGACAGGGATCTGGAAACCTACGGTTTTCTGGGTTATCCGTTGTTGCAAAGCGCCGACATCCTGATTTATCGCGCCGGACAGGTGCCAGTGGGGGCTGACCAGGTCGCGCACGTCGAGCTGACCCGTGAGGTTGCACGTCGCTTTAATCATCTTTATGGTCGCGAACCGGGCTTCGAGGACAATGCCGAGGCGGCGATCAAAAAAATGGGCAAGAAAGCTGCGAGGCTTTACAATAATCTGCGCACAGCCTATCAGGAGCAAGGCGATCACGATGCCCTGGAGCGTGCTCAGGCACTGATCAAAGAACAGCAGAATATCTCGCTGGGTGATCGCGAACGCCTGCTGGGTTACCTTGAAGGCAGTGGCAAAATGATCCTCGCCGAACCCCAGGCATTGCTCACTCCTGCGGCTAAAATGCCGGGTCTGGACGGACAGAAGATGTCCAAGTCCTACGGTAATACCATCGCCCTGCGTGAACCGATTGATGACGTGGCGAAAAAGATCAACACCATGCCGACAGATCCGGCCAGGGTTCGTCTCAAGGATCCCGGTGATCCGGATAAATGTCCGGTCTGGCAATTACATGAAGTCTATTCTGACGACGATACAAAAGCCTGGGTACAACAGGGATGCCGTAGTGCCGGCATTGGCTGTCTGGCTTGTAAAAAGCCCGTGATTGACGCCGTTGTCGCAGAACTGGAGCCCATCCAGCAAAGAGCCCGGCAATACGAAAAAGACCCTGATATAGTGCGCACCATCATCGCTGAAGGTTGTGAGCAGGCGCGTGAATCGGCCCGCGAAACCCTGCAGGATGTCAGAGAAGCCATGGGGCTGTCGTACCGCTAGCGCGGTCGTAACGGGAATATCGGGATGAGCGAACAGGCAGACACGTCCGGCACCAACGATATCCAGATTGTGGCGGCGCCGCCACAGCATGAGATGCCGTTTGCCTATGTGGCAGGTAAGGCAATTACTCAGTTGCCGCAGGATCTTTATATCCCGCCGGATGCACTTGAAGTTTTTCTCGAGGCCTTCGAGGGTCCACTGGATCTGCTGCTGTATCTGATCAAGCGCCAGAACATCGACATTCTGGATATTGATGTCGCCATGATAACCGAACAGTACATGGCCTACGTTGATTTAATGGAAGCGCATCAGTTTGAACTGGCCGCTGAATACCTGGTGATGGCAGCGATGCTGGCGGAAATCAAGTCGCGTATGTTGCTGCCACGCAGTACCCATGAAGAGGACGAGGAAGAGGACCCACGCGCCCAGTTGATCCGCCGTCTGCAAGAGTATGAACGCTATAAGAAGGCCGCGGAAGACATTGACCAGCTGCCCCGGCTGGAGCGTGATGTTTTTCTGGCCGGTGCCCAGGGCCCGCAGCTGGAGCGCAATACACCGGACCCGGTGGTGGAGCTACAGGAAATCCTGATGGCGCTGTCGGGTGCCTTGCGCCGGGCCGATATGTTTGAACATCACCAGATTCAGCGTGAAACGCTGTCGACGCGAGAGAAAATGGCCGAGATTCTGGTGCGACTGTCCTCGGAGCGTTTTGTCCCACTGGTGTCACTGCTGATGCGAGAGGAAGGTCGCCTTGGCGTGGTGGTGACGTTTTTGGCGGTGATGGAATTGATCAAGGATTCGCTTGTCGACATTGTGCAAAGCGAACCTTTCGCGCCTATCCATATCAAGGCGCGCAGCTAGCGGGTCTGAGCAGAAAATGACTGACAACAAACAACCGACATGACTGACATGACTGACATCAAAAACGAAGAAATGACCCAGGGTGATGACACCGATATCGATACTGTGACCGATGCTGAAGAGGCATTTGAGGAGGTTTCATATCCGGTGCAGGATATCGATGAGGAAACACGGCAACAGATCATTGAGGGTTTGTTACTCAGTGCTGGCCGGCCGTTATCAGTTGCAGCCCTGTCAGATCTGTTTCTGGAAGCCGAGCGACCCAGTGCCGAGCAAATACGCGATTCCCTGAATGCCATTGCACAAGCATGTGAAGGGCGTGGTTTCGAATTAAAGGAGGTAGCGTCCGGGTTCAGATTTCAGGTGCGTCAGAAACTGAGTCCATGGATTTCGAGATTGTCGGAGGAGAAGCCGCAACGCTACACTCGTGCATTGCTGGAAACGTTGGGCCTGATCGCTTATCGGCAACCCATTACCCGTGGCGATATCGAAGAAATCCGGGGGGTGGCGGTCAGCTCCACGATTATCAGAACCCTGCTGGATCGTGAATGGATTCGCGTTGTAGGCCACCGGGATGTACCCGGGCGCCCGGCCATGTTTGCCACCACGCGGCATTTCCTGGACTATTTTAATCTGAAGAATCTGCAGGAATTGCCACCGTTAGCGGAAATCCGTGATCTCGACCAGCTCAATCCGGAGCTTGATCTGAGTGATGAAGAAGGGCGCGTCCTGTTACTGCCGGAAGAGTCTGCCGATGGCGACGAAACAGACTCAGATATTGATCAGGCTGAGCTGCTGGACGAAGAAGAGGCTATGGCACTGGCCAAGCGGCCATTGGATGACATTCTCGGTTACGGGCGAAAACATGAAGAAGCAGCGCAAGACACCGAAGTAACGGGATCTCAGGATAAAGACAATGATTGATGCAGTGCAGGATGAAAAGATACAAAAAGTACTGGCTCGTGCCGGTTTCGGATCGCGCCGCCAGATGGAAAGCTGGATCAGTCAGGGCCGCGTACGACTGAATGGCAACGTGGCCACACTGGGTGACCGCGCCGGGCCTGATGACAAAATCGTGGTTGATGGCAAAAAAGTGTCAAATACCGCACCGGACAACACAGAGCCTCGTGTTCTTGTTTATAACAAGCCGGAAAATGAAATTTGTTCGCGTCGCGATCCGGAAGGCCGCAAGTCAGTATATGACCATCTGCCCATGATTAAACATGGCCGCTGGGTTGCTGTCGGCCGCCTGGATTTTAATACCAGCGGTTTGTTGTTGTTTACCACCGATGGTGAGCTGGCAAACCGGCTCATGCATCCGTCTGCCAATATTGATCGGGAGTATGCGGTCCGGGTCATGGGCGATGTCAGCGATGAAATGATCGCCAATCTGCAAAAAGGGGTGATGATTGAAGATCACCTGTGTCGCTTTACCGACGTGCAGTTCTTTGCCGGTGAGGGCCGCAACCGCTGGTACCATGTGGTCATCATGGAAGGGCGTAATCGGGAGGTACGAAAGCTCTGGGAATCTCAAGGCGTCAAAGTGAGCAGGCTGAAGCGTGTGCGATATGGCCCGGTGTTTATTCCCAGCCGCGTCAAAAAAGGACAGTTCTACGAAATGAAGGCCGCCGAGATCACCGGCCTGTACGAGGCAGTCGGTATGACGCCACCGGTCACCAGCAGGAAACGACCTGTTTCCCGCAACCGTAAAGACGGCAGACCAGGTCGGGGGTGATCAGCGGTTGTTCGTTGTCAGGGCGCTGATGTATCCGATCCTTCCAGTTTCTTTGATCTGAGGCTGTTGCGCAGCGGATTGACCAGCGCCGGGATCAGCGCTTCAATCAACTGTAATTCACGCTCGGTGAATTTACGGTTACGCTTGAAGACAATCTCTCCCAGATATTCGTCAGTGCATAACAGTCGATAGCCGCAGCTATGGGAAGACTGGGTTCCCACGCGAATATCAACGTCCAGGGCTTCGTGGTGATAGTGCAGTCCGTCCAGCGCTACTCCGCGTGTCATACTGTGCAGCAGGCGCTGTTGCAAAGTTGATATCTCAAGCGTACCACCCAGGTTTTCGGTCAGTATCTGACGTAATTCCTGTTCGCGTTGTTTGCGCCTGACAGATGCTTTGGTATCGGTTTCTGCAGGTTGGTGCCCGGCATCTTGTAGCGTGCTTTGCATGTAAGCTGTCATCAAACTTTCCCCTGGTTCTCCTCGCGGAGACGTGCATAAAAATGGTTTAAAGGAACGCGGACCCGTTCCCGCCCGCATTTTTCACTTTGTACATGGCCTTGTCCGCCCGATTCATCAGCAGCTGGATATTGTCGGTTTCAGCAAACGATGCAGCACCGATACTGACCGTGACCTGTAACGGTCCGGATTCGGCGCAGATCCTGAGACTGGCAACGGCTTCGCGCAACCTCTCGGCGATGACCATGGCGCCATACTTGTCAGTCTTGCTAAGCACAACAACAAACTCTTCGCCGCCGTAGCGATAACATCGATCGGTGTTGCGATTTACGTTATTGATCAGACGTACCATTTCCCGCAGCACATTGTCACCGGCAGTATGGCCTTCGGTATCGTTGATCTTTTTGAATTTATCAATATCAATCACCAGCAGTGACAGTTCATGATGATAACGCCGCGTCAGGTTCAGCTCGTGTTCCAGATTGGTCATCATCGCCAGCCGATTACCGGCGCCGGTTAACGGGTCAGTCATAGAGGCGTCAATGGCAGCCTGGTACTGCAGCGCGTTACGCAGTGGACAGAGCAGGGTACTGAGCAGGGTTTCAATACAGTCGAGATCGGCATCGGCAAACGGGGCGTTATGGTAAAGCACTATTTCACCCAGATTGTCGCGTTGGGTGATAAGGCGGTAGCTGCAACTGTGCAACTCGACACTGCCCACTGACTTTTGAATCTGCTGCGCTTCATTGACGTAAACCAGGCCACAATGATCGACCAACTCACTGGTTTCCTCATGGAAAAGGGTCAGAATTTTTTCCAGCTCCAGTGACGACTGCAATCGGGTCAACAGGCGATAGCGTGTCTGTGCCAGTGGTTTACTACCGTCTGGTAAATAGTCATTGGCAGCCGGAATCAGCATAAGCTGAGAGCGGCCCTGGGTGGCGGTATCTACTGCTGTCGCCGAGCTGAGTGGCATAGCCATGTCGGTCTCCGGGGTAAACGTCTACCGAAGACAAGCGATTATTGTGCCAAAGTGCTGATATTTTAATTAATTATATAAAAAACAGCAGGGTAGGATTCTAATGGTCGGTCGGCTGTGGTTTTGCCACCATTAAGCAGGGGTGAGTGGCAAGCGTCGGCGGCAACAATTTGCCGGTTTACTGACGCTTGCCGTACCGGGTGTCAGTTTGCTGTCACCGTAGGCTGAGTTTAGCCGGGCAGTTCGGTCAGCAGTGTCCGGATATCAATCGTTTCGCCATGGTGTGACGCGCTCCCGGGTTGCATGAGGTGCAGATAGGCCGGCATCAGGGATTCTGCCGTGGGTAAGGACATTGGATTTTCTGCCGGATAGGCCGCGCGGCGCATCTCTGTGCGGGTGGCACCCGGATTAATGCTGTTTACGCGAATCCGGGTGGTTTCTGCCAACTCTTCGGCAAGGACCTGCATCAGGCCCTCGGTGGCGAATTTGCTGACCGCATAGGCGCCCCAATAGGCGCGACCCTTGCGCCCGACACTGGAAGAGGTAAACAGGATGCGGGCGTCATCAGATTGCTGCAGCGCCGGCAGTAACGCCCGGGTCAACATAAACACCGCGTTGATGTTGATCTGCATGAGTTTCATCCAGCTCTCTGGTGCATAGTGCTGAATCGGACCCAGGGCACCAAGCTCGCTGGCGTTGTGCAAAAGGCCGTCAAGCGCCGGAAACTGTTCCTGTATCGAGCGACCGAGAGTATCGTAATCCTCGCTACCGGCGATAGCCAGATCCATTGGGTGAATGATGGCTTCCGGCAGATTTTCGCTGGCAATGGCGTCGTACACAGCTTCCAGTTTGCTCTGGGTGCGGCCCAACAGAATAACCGTAGCGCCACTGCGGGCAAATGTCCGCGCCGCTGCTTTGCCGATGCCATCGCCGGCGCCGGTGACCAGAATAGTCCGACCTTGCAGGCTGTCATTGACCGGAATCGTCAACTCGCTGCTGTCGATGGCCTGGGCTGGTTCAATTTTCATGCGTTTGTCCTTACTGATCAATTAGCGTTGTGGCGGTTGCCCAGATATTGCTGAATATCGGCAACCGTTGGTGAAATGTGGTCTGCCCCCCATTCGCTGACCGGCGGGTGGTGCGGGAGATATCCGTAAGCCGCAGCGATGGTGTGCATGTCCGCTGCATTGCCGGCCTCGATATCGCGCGGGTGATCGCCGATATAAACGCTGCGCCCCGGTGCGCAGTCAAGGCGGTCACAAGCAAGCAGCAGTGGCTCGGGATGCGGTTTGGTCTGGCTGACGTGATCGGGACAGACCAGCACTGAACAGCGGGTGTCGAGCGCCAGTTTATGCAATAGCGGGATACAGAAGCGCTCTGGTTTGTTGGTCACCACGCCCCAGGGGATATCGTGATGTTCAAGGTCTGCCAGCAATTCATCGATGGCGGGAAACAGCACCGAGCGTGTTTCCTGCAACTGTGCCATGTACTGATTAAGCAGGGTCTGCAGCAAGGTATCAAAACCCGGGCTGCCGGGCGCGAGCTGAAAAGCCAGCTCCACCAGTGCCCGTGCGCCGCTGGAAACTGTCGCCAGTATCGCAGCATCATCTGGCGGGGCAACACCCTGATCTGCGCACAGATGATGCAGGACGGCTCTGAAGTCGGGTGCCGTGTCGATCAGGGTGCCGTCGAGGTCGAATAACACAGCGTCAAATCCGGGATTGGCGGTAACACTCATGCCGGCTTCCGATAGTGGACCAGATAATTGACATCAATATTTGCTTGCAGGCGATAGCGTTTGGTTAATGGGTTGTATCCCATGCCAATCAGCTCACCCTGTTCCAGACCATAGTGTCGGCACCATGATGCAAGTTCGGATGGTTTGATGAATTTGGCGTAGTCGTGGGTGCCCTTGGGCAGCAGGCTCAGTATGTATTCAGCACCGACGATGGCGAACAGCCATGATTTGGGGTTGCGATTAAGCGTGGAAAAGAAAATGTGGCCGCCGGGTTTTGCCAGTTTGACGCAGGCGGCCACGATGGCTTCCGGGTCGGGTACATGCTCGAGCATCTCCAGGCAGGTGACGATATCGTATTGACCGGCTTCCTGGTCCGCCATGGCCTCGGCTGCTATATTTTCATAGCGGATATCGAGTCCGCTTTCCAGCTTGTGCAGCCGGGCAACGGCCAGCGACGCTTCTGCCAGATCTATGGCAGTGACTGTCGCGCCCTGATGCGCCAGCGCCTCGCTGAGGATGCCGCCGCCGCAGCCGATATCGATGCAACGCTGGCCGGCCGGGTTGATCTTGCGGCTGATAAACCCCATGCGTAACGGATTTATTTCATGTAATGGCCGAAACTCGCTGTTGGGGTCCCACCAGCGCGCGGCGAGGGCTTCGAATTTGCGGATTTCAGCATCATCGCGATTACTTTGCGGCGCACTCATGCGGTATCTCCCGGAGGCGTGGTGTGTTGCAGTCGGTGTTGCCATGATTGCGTCTGTTCCTGCACATGGCGTCGGTTAATTGTGGTCAGTTCGCCGTCATTTAACAGCAGCTTGCCATTGACCCAAACGTGGCTGACCTGGCTGGCCTGGGTTGAGTACACCAGGTGCGAGACCGGATTGAACACGGGTATTGAATTCAGGCTGTCCATGCGCACAGCGGTGAAATCGGCACGTTTACCAACTTCCAGCGTGCCAATCAATGCGTCCAGTCCCATGGCCCTGGCACCATTGATGGTGGCCATCTGCAGGGCCCGGTACGCCGGCAGCGCGCTGGCGTCATTGGCGCAGGCTTTGGCCAGCAGTGCCGCGGTGCGCATCTCTGAAAACATGTCCAGATCATTGTTACTGGCGGCGCCATCGGTGCCCAGAGCGACGTTAATACCGCCTTGCTGCAGTCTGTGTACCGGGCAGAAACCGCTGGCCAGCTTGAGGTTGGACTCGGGGCAATGGACAACATGGGTTGCGGTTTTCTGCAGCAACGCCATATCGTCATCATCTATCTGGGTGGCATGCACACACAGCATACGAGGACCCAGTAAACCCAGATCATAGAGTCTGCGCAACGGACGCTGACCAGTGTTGTTCACTGCGTCTTCCACTTCAAAAGCGGTTTCGTGGACATGCATATGAATGGGCAGATCGAGCTCTTCGGCAAACGTGAGCATCTTGCGCAGGGAGTCGTCGGAAACACTGTATGGCGCATGCGGCCCAAAGGCAGTGCTCACCAGTTCACTGTTACGCCAGGCATCGTGCAGCTCCGTGGTTTTGCGGATGCACTCGTCGGCATCAGCCGCCCAGGGCGTCGGGAAGTCTATGACAGGCACCGCCAGCTGGGCCCGAATACCGGCTTCGCTGGCCGCTCTGGCGCTGGCATCAGGATAAAAGTACATGTCGGCAAAACAGGTAGTGCCGCCACGAATCATCTCTGCGATTGCCAGTTGAGTGCCCTGGTAGACGAACTCTTCACTGATCCATTTGCCCTCCAGCGGCCAGATATGGTCATTAAGCCAGGTGTGCAAGGGCAGGTCATCAGCGATTCCGCGCAGTAAAGACATGCCGGCATGGCCATGAGTGTTGACCAGCCCGGGGATCAGGGCATGCTGATCCAGGGTAACTTCCCGGTTTGCGCGGAACAGCTGCTTGCTCTGCGCCGTGGCACACAAGCCGGTGATGGTGCCGTTACGCACGGCTATGCTGTGATGTTCGAGGATGGCCTGGTCATCGGTGGCTGGAATAATCCAGCGGGCATGTATCAGCAGATCAACGTCATGCGGGTGTTCGCTGGGGCTCATTGGGACTCCGGTTCAGGGCTTCGGGGGGCGATTATAACGAATATTGCCTTAAAGCAGGAGCTTGATATCAAACCGTATTTTTGTGTCCGGTGACAGGTCAATTGTGGTAGTATTGATCAATTTTATCGATCGGCGATTGCAGTGAAATCGACGCTTGGGAATCACCAGCAAGAACTACCCGAAAGGACTGGCCCGGGCGCGCTTGGATGAGCCGCTTACAGTCCGTATGAGAGCCTAAAAAAATATGACGGAATCTACAAATCAGATATCGCCTGTTTCTCTCGAAAGCGAGATGCGCGAATCCTATCTTGCCTACGCGATGAGCGTGATTGTTGGACGTGCATTGCCCGATGTCAGGGACGGGCTCAAGCCTGTGCACAGACGCGTGTTGTTTGCGATGAATGTGCTCTCCAATGACTGGAACAAGCCTTACAAGAAATCTGCCCGTGTCGTGGGCGATGTCATCGGTAAGTATCACCCGCACGGTGACTCCGCGGTTTACGACACCATTGTGCGCATGGCACAGGACTTCTCTTTGCGTTACCCGCTGGTTGATGGTCAGGGTAACTTTGGTTCGATAGACGGCGACTCCGCCGCTGCCATGCGTTACACCGAAATCCGCATGGCCAAGATCGCTCATGATCTGATGGCTGACCTGGACAAGGAAACCGTTGATTTTTCTGACAACTATGACGGCACGGAGCGTATTCCCGATGTGTTCCCGACGCAGGTGCCCAATCTGCTGGTGAACGGCTCATCCGGTATCGCGGTCGGTATGGCGACGAATATACCGCCGCACAATCTTACCGAAGTGGTGGATGCCTGCCTGGCATTGATGGACGATGAAGATATTTCCATTGATGATCTGATGGAGCATATCAAGGGGCCTGACTTTCCGACCGCCGCCATCATTAACGGCCGTGCGGGCATTGTTGAAGCCTACAAAACCGGTCGCGGTCGCATCTACATGCGAGCCCGCGCGGAAATTATCGAGGATGAAAAATCCAACAAACCGACCATCATCATTACGGAAATCCCGTATCAGCTTAACAAGGCGCGCCTGGTAGAAAAGATTGCCGAGCTGGTCAAGGAAAAGAAGATTGAGGGCATTACCGAGCTGCGCGACGAGTCGGACAAGGACGGTTTGCGGGTGGTCATCGAACTTCGTCGCGGTGAAGTCGGCGAAGTCGTATTGAATAATCTGTATGCGCAGACCCAGATGCAGTCGGTGTTTGGCATTAATATGGTGGCTCTGGTCGATGGCCAGCCCAAGCTGCTTAATCTGAAAGAGATTCTGCAGTCGTTTATCCGCCACCGTCGTGAAGTGGTCACACGCCGAACGGTCTACCTTCTGCGCAAGGCACGTGAAAAAGGTCACATACTGGAAGGTCTGGCGGTTGCACTGGCCAATATCGACGCCGTCATCCAGCTTATCAAGGAGTCACCCAGCTCGGCCGAAGCCAAGGAAAAACTGCTTGCCCGCTCGTGGGTTTCCACCAGCGTGCTGGCCATGCTGGGCGAGGCGGGTGCAGATTCCTGCCGCCCGGAAGAGTTGCCGGTGGAATATGGCCTGAAAGGCGAGGAATACTTCCTGTCGCCGGCGCAGGCACAAGCCATCCTGGATTTGCGTCTGCATCGCCTGACCGGCCTGGAACATGAAAAACTTATTAATGATTACAAAGATTTATTGCAACAAATTGCCGATTTCCTTGAGATTCTGGGCAGCGATACCCGGTTGTTTGAAGTCATGCGTGAAGAGCTGAATCTGGTGCGCAGCAATTATGGCGATAAGCGCCGAACCGAAATTGTTGGCTCACAGCTTGACCTGAGCATGGAAGACCTGATCACCGAAGAAGACCGCGTGGTCACCATTTCGCGCAGTGGTTATGCCAAGTCACAGCCGCTGACCGACTACCACGCGCAGCGTCGCGGCGGTATGGGCAAGGCGGCGGCCGCAGTCAAGGACGAAGATGTCGTTGAACACCTGTTGATTGCCAGCAGCCACGATACCCTGTTGTGCTTCAGTAGCGCCGGCAAGGTGTACTGGTTGCGTGTGTTCAACATTCCCCTCGCGAGCCGCACCTCAAGAGGACGCCCGCTGGTCAACATCCTGCCATTGGAAGAGGGCGAGCGCATTACCAGCATGCTGCCGATACGGGAGTATACCGAGGGTTATTTCATATTCATGGCGACCGCCATGGGTACAGTGAAAAAGACATCATTAACGAGCTTCTCGCGCCCACGCAGCGTGGGTTTGCGCGCAATTGAGCTGGATGAGGGCGACCGCCTGGTCGGTACCGCACTGACAGACGGGCAACGCGACATCATGCTGTTTGGCAGTGGCGGCAAAGTGCTGCGCTTTAATGAAGCCGGCGTCCGCACCATGGGCAGAACGGCGCGTGGGGTTCGGGGTATCCGGTTGGCGGCAGATCAGGAAATGATTGCATTGATTATTCCGGAGGAGGGCCACCAGGTGCTGACGGTCAGTGAAAATGGCTATGGCAAGCGCACTGATGTTGCTGAATTCCCGGTTTATGGTCGTGGTGGTCAGGGTGTTATTGGCATGCAGACCAGTGAGCGTAATGGCGCACTGGTGGGCGCGGTGCAGGTCGCCGATGGCGGTCAGATAATGTTGATCTCCAATAAAGGCACACTGGTGCGTATTCGGGTCGATGAAGTGTCTGTGCTGAGTCGCAACACCCAGGGCGTGCGTCTGATCAAGCTCAAGAAAGATGAGTTGCTGGTCGGTGTTGAACCTGTTGCTGATGCGGACGACGAACTGCCGGAAGATGTTGTTGACGTTGATGCCGACGGCGAAGTCATCACTACCGGGCAGCAAGCGGATGAGGCTGGTGATGAGTGATACGCCCGAGCGTGTTGCTTTTCTCGGCCCGCCCGGCACTTTTTCGCACGCAGCGGTAGATCTTTTTTTTGGCTCCGCAGACACCCCGGAACGCCTGAGCGTAGCCAACATCGATGATGTTTTTCTGGAGGTGGAGGCCGCAACTGCCCGCTTTGGTGTGGTGCCGGTGGAGAACTCCACCGAGGGTGCGGTTAACAGTACCCAGGATTGTCTGATTGATACATCCCTGACTATCGTCGGGGAGATCTATCTACCTATAGAGCACAATCTGTTGCTCAAAGACCCCGGGCGATTGTCCGATATCAGGCGTATTGTGTCGCACAAACAGACTTTGGGGCAGTGCCGGATCTGGCTGCGTACGCAGTATCCGGATATTGAGCTGCATGAAGTCAGCAGCAATGCCGAAGCTGCGCGGCTGGCCGCTGAGGACCCGACGACAGCCGCTATCGCTGGCGAAGTTGCTGCCGCCTATTTTGATTTGCAGATCGTATTTGCGCGCATCCAGGATCGCAAGAACAACACCACCCGTTTTTTGTTGCTGGCCCGCGACCACGCGGCGCTGGCAGACAGGTTTGAGCATGCCGGCATGGCCACGGGTCATGACAAGACTTCCATTCTGGTATATACCGAAAACAAACCGGGAGCCTTGTTCCGCGTGCTGGAGCCTTTTGATGCCTGCCAGGTAAGCCTGACCCGGATTGAGACGCGCCCGGCCCGGGATGATATGTGGTCTTATGTATTCTTTATCGATTTTGAGGGTCATATCGAGGACGATGCTGTCAAAAGAGTCTTTCGGCAACTTGCCGGTCGGGCGGTCAAGATCAAGAATCTCGGTTCCTATCCCAGGGCCCGGGCCTGATTCATGAGTTTGCTAAAAGACAAAACCGTACTCATAGTTGGCCTGGGCCTGATTGGCGGTTCCATTGCGCGCGGTCTGGCAACGAGCAAGGCGTGCCGCCGCATTCTGGCCGTCGGACGTGACGAAGCGGCACTGCAGACCGCCATGCTGGATGGCAGCATTCACGCCTATGCCACTGATCTGGCAACGCTGGCACCGGAAGCAGATCTGATCATGATCACGGTGCCAACGCTTTCCGTGCGGCTGATACTGGAACAGTTGCGAGATCTGGTAGATGACCGGGTCATTATCACGGACGCTGCCAGTGTCAAAGGCAATGTCGTGGCAGATGCCCGGCGGGCACTGGGCGCGCGCGTCAGCCGCTTTGTCCCGGGCCACCCAATCGCCGGATCCGAGCGCAGTGGTTATCCGGCGTCACGTGCTGACCTTTTTGACAAACGCAAGGTCATTCTCACGCCGTTGTCCGACAACGATACCCTTGCTGTGCACACGGTTATGGCACTTTGGCAAAGTCTGGGTGCCGACATTCACGCCATGAGCGTTGAGCGCCACGACAAAGTACTGGCGGGCACCAGCCACTTACCGCATCTGCTGGCGTACACCCTGGTCAATACTCTGGTGGACAGCGTCAGCGAGCCCGATCGTGTGCAACAGGTGTTTGATTATGCTGCCGGTGGATTCGCTGATTTTAGCCGCATTGCCTCCAGCGACCCGGTGATGTGGCGGGATATTTTCCTCGCCAATACCCAGGCCACGGTGGATATCCTCGACGCCTATGTAACGTCACTGCAACGGATGCGTTCGGTGTTGTTGCGCGCCGATGGCGCAGCCCTGACCCGGGAATTTGGCCGCGCCAAACAGGTCAGAGACGAGTTCTATCTGCGTTTTCAGCACAACGCTGGCCAGCGCCCGACGGCTCCGGCCGGCCAGGCTACGGCTGTGCTGACCGGCAGGCCCAGACATTCGCTGCAAGGAGAGTTTCGCGCACCGGCATCCCCCGGCACGGCGCGAAAGTACCTTGAAGACGCTGTTGCTCACAGTTCGGTATCGCGCTTGCAGGGTGTGCCGGAAGATACTGAGACACTGTGTCTGGTGCAGTCGTTGCGCGCGAACGGTGTGCCTGTTGTCGGCCCTGAACAAGGTCAGGTGACGGTTTATGGTACTGGTGATGATATTCTTGCCGGCTCTGGCTCTGGCTCTGGCTCTGGCTCTGGCGATACGGCCGATGCCGGTCACGGGCAGTCAGTGACAGTATTGCCGGCACACGACTTCCTGGTGCTGGCAATGTCACTCACCGCCTGTACCGTGACTGACTCAAGGCTGGTTCTGAGCGCAGTCTACCCGGGCATTGAGGGCAATGAACATCCGTTGCTCGCGCTGCAGCAGATGGGGGCAGATCTGCAATTCACCGGCAAAACCCTGCTGACGGTGACTGTCAGCGCTGCCACATTACGCGGTTGCGACCTGGATTTTTGCCGAAACAGCGATGCGCCGCCGCTGGATAAAGATACGCAGGATGCGGTCACTGAGCAGATACTGGCCTATATCGTTGCGGGCACGTTTGCTGACGGTGAGACCCGCCTGCGCGTGGACGATGTGCAGGGCAATGTCCGGGTGATGAATGCCTGCCAGCTCTGGCGTGGCCTTGGGGCCGATATTCAGATGGCAAAAGATGTTATTACAGTGCGTCGCTCCGTGCTCGCGTCCGGGACTCTGGCGTGCCGGGACGACCCGGAAATTGCGTTGCTGTCCGTTGTGCTGTCACAGCGCGCAGCGGGCCATATCGATATGACTGGCACGACCGCGTTTACGCTAAAGTATCCCGGTTTGGTGAGCCAGTTGCAGAGCCTGGGTTTCGGCCTGGAATTGGGGAAAAACAATGATTGAGGCAACAGTGGCAGTGCCAGTGCTTGCGATAGACGGCCCGGGAGGGGCGGGGAAGGGCACAGTCAGTCGTCTGTTGGCCGCCGCGTTGGGTTGGCACTATCTCGACAGTGGGGCGTTGTACCGGATTCTGGCGCTGGCGGCAACGCGCCATGGCGTGGGGCTGGAGGATGAGGCAGGGGTTGCTGCGCTGGCCCCCGGGCTGGATATCCGCTTTGGCACCGGCGACGATGACAGTGTCTGGCTGGACGGTGAGGAGGTGTCAGCTCAAATTCGCCATGAGAGCGCAGGCACCATGGCGTCTGTCGTTGCTGCCTTGCCGGCAGTCAGGCAGGCGCTTTTGCTGCGTCAGAGAGCTTTCCGGCAGGCACCGGGGCTGGTGGCAGATGGCCGTGATATGGGCACTGTGGTGTTTACTGATGCCCGGCAAAAAGTGTTTTTGACAGCATCGGCGCAAGAGCGTGCAGATCGCCGATATAAGCAGTTGATTGCAAAGGGTATTGATGTTAATATCGGCGACCTTTTAGCGGATATCAATGCGCGTGATGCGCGGGACAGCAACAGGGCCATAGCGCCATTGCGTCCTGCCGAAGACGCAACGGTCATCGATACAACCCGTTTGAGCATCCCGGAAGTCGTCGCTCAGATACTGGCACTGGTGACTGAAAACGGCGCAGGGGTGTCGTAAAAGGCAGAGTTACATGGCCCGGCAACTTAATGCCGGAGTGCCAGCACCGAACCACGCAAGAACCAAGCTAGAACGCAACAAGTTAGACTGAGTACCCGGCCTGATGATGGAGCCAGCATTGTCCATCAGCGGGCTTTTTGTCATTGGCCCGTACATGCTGGTGTATGGTTGAACTAAAGCTTTAGACTGTGTCTCGCGGCACTTTCGAACAGCTAATTTAATTTACAGGATTAAACATGAGTGAAAGTTTCGCTGAATTATTTGAACAAAGTCTGATTGATGTAGACATGACACCTGGCGCCATTGTCAACGGCACAGTTACTGACATCGATTCCGACTGGGTTACCGTTCACGCCGGACTCAAGTCCGAGGGCGTTATTCCCAAAAGCCAGTTCCTGGATGAGAACGGCAGTTTTTCTCTGTCTATTGGTGACATTGTTAAAGTTGCACTGGAAGCTGTGGAAGACGGCTTCGGTGAGACCCGATTGTCCAGAGAGAAAGCCAAGCGCGCTGAATCCTGGATGGAGCTGGAAGCGGCTTTCGAAAAGAACGAAGTGGTCAAAGGTATTATCAACGGCAAGGTCAAAGGTGGTTTCACTGTCGACCTCAACAATATCCGTGCGTTCCTGCCAGGCTCTCTGGTCGACATTCGTCCGATTCGCGACACCACACACCTGGAAGGTCAGCTGCTTGAATTCAAACTGATCAAGCTCGATCAGAAACGCAACAACGTTGTGGTTTCCCGTCGTGCAGTGCTGGAAGCAGTCAGCTCGGAAGAGCGTGATGAACTGCTGGCCAGCCTGCAGGAAGGCCTGGTCATCAAAGGCATCGTCAAGAACCTGACTGATTACGGTGCATTCGTTGATCTGGGTGGCGTTGACGGCCTGTTGCACATCACTGACATGTCCTGGAAGCGAATCAAGCATCCAAGCGAGATCGTGAATGTTGGCGACGAGATCAAAGTCAAAGTGCTGAAGTACGATCGTGAGCGCAACCGCGTTTCTCTCGGTCTTAAGCAGCTGGGCGAAGATCCATGGGTTGATATCAAGGCCCGTTACCCGGAAGAAACCAAGGTCAAGGCACGCGTTACCAATCTGACTGATTACGGCTGTTTTGCCGAGCTGGAAGAGGGCGTCGAAGGTCTGGTTCACGTTTCTGAAATGGACTGGACGAACAAGAACGTTCACCCGTCAAAAATCGTGCAGCTGGGTGATGAAGTCGAAGTGATGATCCTGGATATCGACGAAGAACGTCGTCGTATCTCCCTGGGTATCAAGCAGTGCTTCCAGAACCCGTGGGATCGTTTTGCCGAGCAGTTCAAGAAGGGCGACAAGATTTCCGGCAGCATCAAGTCCATCACGGACTTCGGTATCTTTATCGGTCTGGATGGCAACATCGATGGTCTGGTTCACCTGTCTGACATTTCATGGGATGAGTCGGGTGAAGATGCGGTTCGTGCCTATAAGAAAGGCGACGAAATCGAAACCGTTATTCTGTCTGTCGATCCCGAGCGTGAGCGTATTTCCCTCGGTATCAAGCAACTTTCAGAAGATCCTTTCGCAAACTACGTTGGTGAGTTTGAGAAAGGCAGCATAGTGAAAGCGACCATCATGGCCGTTGAAGCCAAGTCTGCAACTGTAGACCTGGGCAATGGTGTTGAAGGCTTGCTGCGTGCATCCGAGATCAGCCGCGACAAGGTTGAAGACGCTCGCAATGTGCTGAAAGAAGGTGACCAGATTGACGTTAAGGTGGTCAGTGTTGACCGCAAGAATCGCGTTCTTGGCGTTTCAGTTAAGGCCATTGAAATGGATGACGAGAAAGCTGCGATTCAGGATCATAAAAACCAGGACGTTGCGGCTTCAGGCCCGACAACTATTGGTGATCTGATCAAAGCGCAAATGGAAAAGAAATAACCAACTCAAGGAATTCGTCATGACAAAGTCTGAGCTTATCGAGCGCATTGCCGCCAAACAGTCGCAGTTGTCAGCAAAAGATTGCGAGTTTGCCGTCAAGGCGGTCATTGAGTATATGTCTGAGGCTTTGTCAGAAGGCGGCCGGATTGAAATTCGTGGATTTGGCAGTTTTTCCCTGCACTACCGTGTGCCTCGAATCGGGCGTAACCCGAAGACAGGCACACCGGTCGCGCTAAGTGGCAAACATGTCCCGCATTTCAAGCCAGGTAAAGAATTGAGGGACCGTGTCAACAACACCCTGGATCATTGATCAGCAATGCATGATGTGATGCAGTGTGTTGTCAGCACTGATATAAAACGGCGTATTCGAAAGAATGGCGCCGTTTTTGTTTGTAAGTCAGGAAACTGACCATTGCCCCGGAGGCAACTATCATGCAGCGATTCACACACTGGTTGGTGTTTCTATTATTGTTGCTGGTATTTATTCTCAGTGTTGGTTTTTCAATGTGGAATACCGCGCCGGTGGCGTTATCATTTGGTATCCACGAATTTGCTGCCCGCCCGTTATCGTTCTGGCTCATTGTCACTTTCTGCCTGGGTGGACTGACGGGGCTGGTCATCGGTGGCGGTCTGTTTCGGGGTGCGCGACTGCGGTTGCGTATTCGACGGCTGGAGAAAGAATTGGCCAGGCGATCAGAATTCAAGCCCAGCGAAATCGATTGAGCCGCAACAACAACTGGAAACGCCTGTATGACAGGCACCTGAATAGCCAATGGAGAGAACACCGTGCAGGATCAGAACAAAATTATTATAGCCCTTGATATGGCAAACGAGCACGACGTGATGACCTTGTTGCGGCAGCTGGATCCGGCGCAGTGCCGGGTCAAGGTCGGCAAGGAGTTGTTTACCCGCTACGGGCCGACACTGGTCCGACAAATCTCCGGTATGGGATTCGATATTTTTCTGGACCTTAAGTTCCATGATATCCCCAATACTGTCAGCAAGGCGGTTGCTGCTGCAGCCGAGCTTGGCGTCTGGATGTTGACCCTGCACGCTGCCGGTGGCGCCGAGATGCTTCGCGCCGCCCGTGATGCCGTTAGCACCTGTGAGCACAAACCGCTGTTGGTGGCCGTGACTCTGCTCACCAGCCTTGAGCAGGACGATCTCACTGTCCAGGGCGTTCAGCGAACGCCGTTGGAGCAGGTGCAGCGGCTGGCATCATTGGCCCAGGAGTGTGGCATGGATGGTGTTGTCTGCTCAGCGGCGGAAGCCGGTGAGTTGAGGAAGTTGTTGCGTAAGGACTTCTTGCTGGTTACGCCCGGTATCAGACCTCAGGGTGACGCCGCAAATGATCAGAAACGTATCGTAACGCCTGCTGCTGCGATACTTGAGGGCAGCGACTACCTGGTGATAGGCAGACCTATCACGCGGGCCCGGGAGCCGGTCGAGAAACTGGCCCTGATACAGCAAGAAATTTCTGGCATGCACTAGAATATGTGCTAAAACCTGATCAGCTCTTGTCAATAAATGATGAAAGCGCAAGGCGTCTAAATTTTTGTTCAAACCGGAAAAGGAGTTTCCAAATGCAAACAAGCAAACGTTTTATCAAGGTTTGTCTCAGTACCTTTCTGTTCAGTTTCGCCACAGGTGCTGCCGTGTTGTCGTTGTCAGCCCATGCCGCCCAGGAAGAGCCGGCACGGGCCGAGATCACGGTAGAGGAACGGGTTAATATCAACACGGCTGATGCCGAAACGCTGGCACTGGCTCTTGATGGTGTGGGCATGAGCAGGGCAATGGACATCATTGCATACCGTGAGACAAACGGTGCCTTTGAAACCGTGGAACAATTGCAGGAGGTCAATGGCATTGGCCCGGCAACCCTTGAGCGTAACCGGCCACGAATATTGCTGTCGGATCAAACCGAATGACGACGCGGGCGACCAGCATACGGTAGAATGGGAGCCCTGATTCCGGGGCTCCCTAAAACCCGGCATTGATAGAGTATGATTTTGGCCGCTGCCGTTCTCCGGCAGTCGGCGATTGATGATGGGATCACTATGTTGGTTTGGTTGGCATTGCCGGGCGTTCTTCTGATGTCCTGGCTGGTCAGTGCGATACTTGTTCGCCGGGGCTCAGATTGGTTGCTCGATATACCTGTGGCGCGCAGCGCGCACCAACGGGCAACACCTCGCGGTGGCGGCATCGCCATCGTCGTCAGTGTCTACAGCTTTCTGTTTATTCTCGTCAGCCAGGGTTACCTTGGGCTGTTTCAGTTTAGCGTGCTGATGTGCGCGTTGCCGGTAGCAGCCACCGGCTTTGCTGACGATATTCGCTCACTCTCTGTCAAGGTGCGTCTGCCGGTACAGTTGCTGGCAGCATTTGTTGCTTTGGCGCTGCTGGGGCCCGTTCCCGAACCTTTCTTCAGTGGTTTTATTGAGCTGCCCTATGTCCTGATGTCAGCTCTACTGATGCTGGCTCTGGTCTGGCTACTCAATCTGTACAATTTTATGGACGGCATCGATACGCTGGCGGCGGGGCAGTGCCTTTTTGTCAGTGGGGCCGCTGCATTTCTGTTGCCTGACTCACAAAGCGCGCTGGCCTGGGTATGTATCGGACTGTTCCTGTCAACGCTTGGCTTTTTCCTGTGGAATCTGCCGCCGGCACGGTTGTTCATGGGTGATGTCGGCAGTACCTTTCTGGGTTTTTTTCTGGGTCTTCTGGGCCTGCTCAGTCACTACGACGGCAGCCTGTCAGTCTGGGTATGGGTGCTGTTGATGGGTGTTTTTATCGCCGATACTACCTACACCTTACTGCGCCGCTGGTTATCCGGTCATAGCGTGACCCTGGGTCATAGCACGCATGCCTATCAGCACCTGGCGCGTCGCCTGGCCAGTCACAGTCGGGTGGCCATCGTGCTGACCGGGGTTAATCTGGTCTGGCTGTTCCCGCTAGCCTGGCTGGCGACGGTATACCCTGAATATGGGGTGGTGCTGGCATTCTCTGGTATAGTACCGTTAATGCTCGCGGCTGCCGCATTGGGAGCAGGGACTGATACCGGTGTAACCGGTGTCGCCGAGACAAAGGATCAGGCATGAATTTATACACGATACCATTATCGCGAACTGTAAAGCAGACGCTGCTGATGTTGGTCGACGGATTCATGCTGGCATTGGCGGCCTGGCTGTCTTTCAATATGCTGGATATCAATGCCGGTATCATGGCTGACAGGATGGTACTGTCTACCGGTCTGGCGATCCTGCTCAGTGTGCTTGGGTTTTTCCGCATTGGATTATACCGGGCGCTGTTACTTTACATGGGCGTGCAGTCCGGTTTTATCGTGCTGCAGGGTGTGACTATCGCTGCCGGTCTGTTCGGTGGTGTGTATTATTTCGTGCTCTCTGCCCAAGAGCTGAATAACGCTGTGGTACCCATTTTCTGGATGCTGGCGTTACTATTTATCGGTGGTAGCCGGTTTGTTGCGAAATTGGCGCTGCAAAGCCTTATTCAGAATTTTCGGCCCAAGGAGCCCGTTATTATTTACGGTGCCGGCAGTTCAGGTATGCAATTGGTTGCCGCGTTACAAAATGGGGATCAATACCTGCCGGTTGCTTTTGTGGACGACAGCCGTCATATCGTGGGCAGCATCGTCAATGGTATCCGTGTCTATAGCCCGTCGGCACTGGCAGAGCTGATCAAAAACTTTTCCGTGCGGCAGATTTTGCTTGCCATGCCCTCGGCCAGCCACGCCGAGCGCAAGGAAATCCTGAACCGGCTTGAGCATTTGCCCGTGCATGTCAAAACTGTGCCGGAGCTGTTTGATATGCGCTCGGGCAAGGTTCATGTAGATGAAGTCCGGGATATTGATATCGAAGATTTGCTGGGCCGAGATATCGTGCCGCCGGATCTGGACCTGATGGGAGCGTGCATCAGTGGCAAGTCGGTGCTGGTGACCGGCGCGGCGGGTTCCATCGGCTCAGAGTTGTGCCGTCAAATTGTCAATCTGCGGCCCGCCAGGCTGGTGTTACTGGACAGTTTCGAATTCGGTCTCTATGACGTAGAGCTGGAATTGCAGATGTTGCGTGACTCCCTGTCGTTGACAGATGGCTCCGTTAAAACCGAGATCATTGCGCTGCTAGGCAACGTCTGTAACCGCGGCCTCATGGAAGCAGTGATGACCCGGTTCAGTGTGAATACCGTGTATCACGTAGCCGCCTACAAACAGGTGCCGATGGTCGAGAAGAATGTCGTTGAGGGAGTTCATAACAATGTGTTTGGCACTGCCGTATCTGCACTTGCAGCTCAGCAGTGTGGTGTTGAGCACTTTGTTCTTATTTCCACCGACAAAGCCGTCCGGCCCACCAATGTTATGGGTGCCACCAAACGCTTTGCCGAACAGGTACTGCAGGCTCTGACGGTGGCGCAGGGCAGCCGCACCTGTTTCAGTATGGTTCGTTTTGGCAATGTTCTGGGCTCATCAGGTTCTGTAGTGCCCTTGTTCCGACGTCAAATCAGCGAAGGCGGGCCGGTGACTGTCACTCATCCTGAAGTAACCCGATATTTCATGACCGTTGAGGAGGCCGCGCAACTTGTTATTCAGGCGGGTTCCATGGCCAGTGGTGGCGACGTGTTTGTTCTTGATATGCACGATCCGATAAAGATCGTGGATCTGGCGCGTAAAATGATTCACCTGATGGGCTATGACGTCCGGGATGAAAATTCCTACGGCGGTGACATAGCGATCGAGTACACGGGCCTGCGGCCGGGTGAAAAACTGTTTGAGGAGCTGCTGATAGGCGAATCAGTGACTGGCACTGAACACCCTAAAATCATGCGGGCGGAAGAAGACTATCTGCCATGGAAGACTCTTGAGCCCATGTTGAAGGATCTGCAGGCAGCCTGCACCAGCATGGACCTTGGCGCTATCCGTTATATTCTGATGCGGGCAGTTGATGGTTTCGAGCCGGATACCTTGTCGGACGATCCTTTGTGGCTCGATCAAACGACCACATCACAAGACAGCGCTGTGCCCACTCGGGCAGCCCCGGCAAACGTGACGCCTCTGCACAAACGCTAGCCTGTGCAGAGGGCTGGTCTGATTAGCGTCGTGTCACAGACTCAATGATGACCGGCTCAACTGGCACATTCTGGTGCTGGTTGCGGTTGGCGGTTTCTACCGTTGCAATCTCGTCAACAACGTCCATGCCGCTGATCACTTCGCCAAAGACAGCGTAGCCGAATTGCTGCGGTGTGGTACCTGTCTGGTTAAGAAAATCATTGTCCACCAGGTTGATGAAAAACTGACTCGTTGCGCTGTCGACAACATTGGTGCGTGCCATGGCCAGTGTGCCACGGGTGTTTTCCAGCGAGGGATCAGCTTCGTTGGTAATCGGGGGATAGCCCGATATTTCGACAAAATCGCTGTCATAACCACCGCCCTGAATCATGAATCCGGGAATGACCCGGTGGAAGGTCAGGTTATCGTACAGATTATTATCGACATAACGCAGAAAATTTTCGACCGAGATCGGCGCCCGATCGGCCCACAATTCAATCTCGATGGTACCTGCGCTGGTTTCCATGACGACTACCGGGTTGCCGTCGAGCTCATCGCTGACGGATTCGACAGTGTCGGATACGGCATCAGAGACTGTTTCGGCAGCATTACTTGCAGTCTCGGCGGCCTGTTCAGCCATTGACTCAAGTTCCGCCGGCGCTTCTGTGTCGCCGGAGCAGGCCCCCAGGGCCAGCGTGCCGCCAAGCAACAAGGCCATCAGCACGTGTTTGTAGTTTTTTGAAATCATAATCATATCCCGCTTAGTCTTACTTGTTTCGGTTCGAGGCATTTTTGTTTCGAGTCAGTTTGACCCGAGCGCCTGATTATAACCGGAGATAAAAATGATGCCAGTGTTTGCTGGTGTCATGCGTTGGCGGTGGGGATATAACGAAGGGGGGGATATGGCTGCCCAACCAGGACTCGAACCTGGAACCAAGTGATTAACAGTCACCTACTCTACCATTGAGCTATTGGGCAATCGTGTTGGTCATCTGAGTGACCTCAACAGGACGCGTATACTAATGAGATTTTTAAGGGGGGTCAACCCTTCTTTGTCATCTTTTGGCGGTACTGAGACCCGTTCGCACAATGTCACGACAAGCGTGGCCCGGCTGTGGATTCAGCTCATCGCTAACCGGGATGGCAACCGTGTATACTGCCGATCATGAGTACTCAATTCAGAATGTCTTCACCTTTTAAACCGGCAGGCGATCAGCCTGCTGCGATCGAGACGCTGGTCAGCGGACTGGAGGAGGGGCTGTTGGCGCAAACCCTGCTGGGCGTTACCGGTTCCGGCAAGACCTTCACCATAGCCAATGTCATTGAGAAAACCCAGCGCCCGGCGCTGGTCATGGCGCCCAACAAGACGCTGGCAGCACAGCTCTACGGTGAATTCGCCGAATTCTTCCCCGACAATGCCGTCGAGTATTTTGTCTCATACTACGATTATTACCAGCCTGAGGCATATGTGCCTTCCTCTGATCTGTACATTGAGAAAGATTCCTCGATAAACGAACATATTGAGCAGATGCGACTGTCTGCTACCAAAGCCCTGCTTGAACGGCGCGATGTTATTGTGGTGGCGACGGTGTCTGCGATCTACGGTCTGGGTGATCCCGGGTCCTACCTGAAAATGGTCTTACACCTGGACCGTGGTGACAAGATTGATCAGCGCTATATTCTGCGTCGTCTCGCCGACATGCAGTACACGCGTAACGACATGGAGTTGCAACGTGCCACTTATCGGGTCCGGGGTGATGTTATTGACGTCTATCCGGCCGATTCGGAAAAATACGCAGTACGCATAGAGTTGTTTGATGACGAGATAGAGAATCTGGCGTTCTTCGATCCCCTGACTGGTGAGGTGTTGCGAAAAGTACCGCGTCTAACAATATTCCCGAAATCCCACTATGTGACCCCCAGAGAGAAGGTGCTGGACGCGCTCGAGAATATCAAGGTTGAGCTTAATGAACGTGTGCTGCAGCTTGAAAGTAACCACCAGTTGGTAGAGGCGCAACGGTTGTCGCAGCGAACCAAGTTCGATCTGGAAATGATGAATGAACTGGGCTACTGCACTGGCATCGAAAATTACTCGCGCTATCTGTCGGGACGCCAGGCAGGGCAGCCACCGCCTACGCTGTTTGATTATCTGCCTCCGGACGCTCTGGTGATAGTGGACGAATCGCATGTATCGATTCCGCAAATCGGCGCGATGTATAAAGGCGATCGCTCACGCAAGGAAACCCTGGTGCAATACGGTTTCCGTCTGCCGTCTGCGCTTGATAACAGGCCTTTGCGCTTTGAGGAGTGGGAGTCATTGACGCCTCAGTTGATATTTGTGTCAGCGACGCCAGGGCCCTATGAAGGTGAGCGTGCCGGGCAAACAGTGCGGCAGGTGGTGCGGCCAACCGGCCTGATTGATCCGGCGGTCGAAGTGCGTCCGGCAGGCACCCAGGTTGATGACCTGCTGTCGGAGATACGACACGTCGTGGCACGGCAGGAGCGTGTTCTGGTGACGGTACTGACCAAACGCATGGCTGAAGATTTGACCGACTACCTGATGGATCATGATGTGCGGGTACGGTACCTGCACTCGGATATCGATACCGTGGAGCGCTCTGAAATCATTCGCGATCTGCGTCTGGGTAATTTTGACGTACTGGTAGGCATTAACCTGTTACGTGAAGGGCTGGATATCCCGGAAGTGTCACTGGTCGCCATTCTGGACGCGGATAAAGAGGGATTTCTGCGCTCCGAGCGTTCACTGATTCAGACCATGGGCCGGGCGGCAAGAAATATTCGTGGCCGTGCCATTCTGTATGCTGACCGGATTACCGGCTCCATGCAGCGTGCCATGGATGAAGGTGATCGGCGCCGCGAAGTACAGATCGCCTTCAATACAGCTAACAATATTACACCCGCTGGCGTCACCAAAAGCGTCATGGACGTGATGGAAGGCGCTTATGGTGGAGGCGGCGAGGGCAAGGGACGCAAGTCTAACCGGAAGGGCGCCTCCGTAGCAGAAAAAATAGCGGCCTATGGCACCGGTGCGCAGACTGATTTACCGACAGACGCCAAGGCTCTGGCAAAGGAAATCAGTCGACTCGAGGCCAGAATGCTTGAACTTGCCAGAAACCTGGAGTTTGAAGAGGCTGCCACCCTGCGAGATGAAGTCGCCGTTCTGCGTAAACAACTGCTGCAAGTGTAAAACGGCGCTAATATCGATAAAAAGCACAGGCAACTCCGGCACTTGCTATTGTAGTTTGGGCGTACTGCCCCTATAATCGCCAACCTTGATAAAAGCACCCTCGCAGCAGTTTGGTCGGCGATTACTGTAAATAGTTGTAAAGCGAATTACAGGCGCGTAGCTCAGTTGGTTAGAGCGCTACCTTGACATGGTAGAGGTCACCAGTTCGAATCTGGTCGTGCCTACCACCTTTCTGCCCAGAAGACGGCGTCTCACGAGCCGCTTTTGGTGTTGCTTTTGTTTAAACAGACCCTTAACTGATAAACATCTCATCCTATGCCTGCAATTACTCTTCCTGACGGTAGTCAACGCAACTTTGATGCGGCCGTAACGGTTGCTCAAGTAGCTGAATCCATCGGTGCCGGACTCGCCAAAGCCGCTCTGGCTGGTCGTGTGGATGGCACTCTGGTAGATACATCGTATCTGATGACCGATGATGCAGAGCTGGCGATTATCACTGAGCGTGACCCGGAAGGCCTGGACGTGATCCGCCACTCCTGTGCGCACTTGATGGCACAGGCAGTGCAGCGTCTGTTTCCGGAGGCGCAGGTCACCATTGGTCCGGTCATAGACGACGGCTTTTTTTACGACTTTGCTTACGAGCGCGCCTTCACCCCTGAAGATCTGGAACAGATCGAAAAAGTGATGGGAGACATCGTCAAGGAAAATCTGCCCGTGTCACGGGAGGTGATGAGTCGTGATGACGCCATTGCCATGTTTGACAGCATGGGTGAGAAGTACAAAGTTGAGATTATCAGGGACATCCCGGGTAACGAAGAGCTTTCGTTTTATCGCCAGGGTGATTTTGTTGACCTGTGTCGCGGCCCGCACGTGCCCAACACCGGCAAGTTCAAGGCGTTCAAACTGACGTCGGTTGCCGGCGCCTACTGGCGTGGCGACTCAAACAACGAAATGCTGCAACGTATTTATGGCACGGCGTGGGGCGATAAAAAAGCCCTGGCCGATTACCTGTTCCGTCTGGAAGAGGCGCAAAAGCGCGATCACCGCAAAATTGGCAAGAAACTCGACCTGTTCCATTTCCAGGAAGAGGCCCCTGGCATGGTGTTCTGGCATCCCAAAGGCTGGTCAATCTATCAGACCATCCAGCACTACATGCAGAAACTGCAGAACGACAACGGTTATCAGGAGATCCGGACGCCTCAGCTGGTCGACTATACATTGTGGGAAAAATCCGGGCATGCTGACAAGTTTGCCGACGAGATGTTCAGTGTCGAGTCTGAAAACCGCATGTACGCCATCAAGCCGATGAACTGCCCCTGCCATGTGCAGGTGTTCAACCAGGGTCTGAAGAGCTACCGCGATCTGCCCTTGCGGCTGGCTGAGTTCGGCTCCTGTCACCGTTTTGAGCCCTCAGGTTCCATGCACGGGCTGATGCGCGTGCGCAGCTTTACCCAGGATGACGCGCATATATTCTGCGCCGAATCGGCGATTCAGGAAGAAGTGGCGCAGTTTATGGAGTTGCTGTTCCAGGTGTACAAGGATTTCGGTTTTGACGAAATCATCTTGCGCCTGTCCACCCGACCGGAAAAGCGGGTCGGCAGCGATGAGATGTGGGACAAGGCAGAGGAGGCTCTGCGCCAGGCGTTGAACAATAGCGGTCTGGCCTGGGAGTTGCTGCCCGGTGAAGGTGCCTTCTATGGCCCCAAAATCGAATTCTCACTGAAAGACTGCATGGGCCGTGTACAACAATGTGGCACGATTCAGGTAGATTTCTCCATGCCGGAACGTCTTGGCGCACAGTATGTGGCTGAAGATGGCAACCGCAAGGTACCGGTCATGTTACACCGCGCCATTCTGGGCTCATTCGAGCGCTTTATAGGCGTTCTGATCGAACATTATGCCGGCGCGCTGCCGGTGTGGCTGGCCCCCGAGCAGGCGGTAATTCTCAATATTACTGACAAACAGGGCGATTATTGTGAAAAAGTGCGTAGAATATTGGCAGAAAAGGGTTTTCGTGTCAGTGCGGACTTGAGAAATGAGAAGATCGGCTTTAAAATCCGCGAGCACACAATGCAGAAGGTACCGTTCCTTCTGGTGGCCGGTGACCGTGAAATGGAAAATGGTCAGATTTCCGTCCGCACGCAGGACGGCCAGGATCTGGGTACCATGACAATCGAGGCGTTTGCAGACCATCTGGCAACAGCGGTCACACGCTTGGGTCGTACCGGTAACTGAAGGTCGCAAGGCCGACCAATTTGAACTTATACAGGAGAGAAGACGCTGTCCAATATGAAGAGCAGTTCCAAAAAACCCGTCATTAACGAAAACATTGACGCCACGGAAGTCCGGCTGGTTTTGGCCGATGGTGAACAAAAAGGTGTTGTGACGATTGAGGAAGCACGAGCTGAGGCCGCTGAGGCGAAGCTTGACCTGGTGTTGATCGCTCCTGATGCCGAGCCACCAGTCTGCAAAATCATGGATTACGGCAAGCATGTCTTTGACATCAAGAAGCAGAAGGCTGCCAGCAAGAAAAAGCAGCGCAAGACACAGATTAAAGAAATTAAGTTTCGACCAGGGACGGAAGAAGGGGATTATCAGGTAAAACTACGCAACCTGATACGTTTCCTAGAAGATGGGGACAAGGCCAAGGTATCGTTAAGATTCCGCGGACGCGAACTCGCCCATCAGCATCTTGGTCTCGAACTGGTACAGCGGATCGCTAAGGATCTGGAAGAGTACGGTACCGTCGAGCAGGACCCCAAGATGGAAGGTCGTCAGATCGTTATGGTTCTGGCGCCGACGAAGAAGAAGAAAGCCTGACACCAGTCAGACTTTCAATTATCTAAACTGTATCGCCAGTGATGGCTGATAAATGCGGAGTAATACCCGAATGAGCAAGATGAAGACCCATAGTGGCGCCTCCAAGCGCTTCAAGAAAACAGCCTCTGGCTGGAAGTGCAAAAGCGCTAATAAAAGCCACATCCTCACCAAAATGACCACCAAGCGCAAACGTCATCTGCGCGGTACTTCTCTGGTTGCGGCCAGCGACAAACCGTTGATCGACCGTATGTTGCGTAAAATTTAATCATTTAGGATACCGAGGAGACTGATATGGCCCGAGTTAAGCGAGGCGTAACGGCACGTCGCCGTCACAAAAAGATTCTGAAAGCGGCAAAAGGTTACTACGGTGCCCGTAGTCGTGTTTATCGCGTAGCGTTCCAGGCGGTTATCAAAGCCGGCCAGTACGCCTACCGCGACCGTCGTACCAAGAAGCGGGTATTCCGTTCACTGTGGATTACGCGTATCAACGCGCAATCACGTGTCAATGGTATGACATACAGCCAGCTCATCGCTGGCCTGAAAAAAGCCAACATTGCTGTCGATCGTCGAGTTATGGCTGATCTGGCTGTGCATGACAAAGCAGCCTTTGCCGCGCTGGTGAATCAGGCAAAAGCCGCACTGGCGTAAGTAAAAACGTTACCTCTTGCAGAGCCGGTCCGGGTTTTCCACTGTCCCGTTCCGGCTTTGTGCATTCATGGTATAAGCGGATTAATCCATGACTGATACAGCAACTCTGTTAGACACAGCCCTGCAAGCCATCAACGCGACGCACGACGAACGCGAGCTGGAGCAATTGCGGGTTGATTACCTGGGCAAAAAAGGCCAGTTGACTGACCTTCTGAAAGGTCTGGGCAAATTGCCGCCTGAGCAGAGACCTGCTGCCGGCGAATCAATCAACATCGCCAAACGCCAGGTTCAGGAAGCACTCGATATACGGCGAAAGCTGTTGGTCGAGCAGGCGCTTGAGTCACAGCTGGCGAAAGAAACCATTGATGTCACCTTGCCGGGGCGACGCCAGTCCGCCGGTGGTCTGCATCCGGTCAGCCGCACTATTGACCGGATTCAACGTCTCTTCGAATCGGCTGGTTACAGCGTAGCTGAAGGCCCCGAGATAGAAGATGATTATCATAATTTCGAGGCACTGAATATTCCGGGCCACCATCCGGCCAGGGCCATGCATGACACCTTTTATATAAATCCGTCAACCGTGCTCCGCACACATACGTCGCCAGTGCAGGTCAGGGTCATGGAGCAGGGCAAGCCCCCGTTTCGCATGATTTGCCCGGGGCGGGTATACCGTTGTGATTCCGACCTGACACACACACCCATGTTTCATCAGGTCGAAGGCTTGTTGATTGCGGAAGACGTCAGCTTTGCCGATCTGAAAGGTACGCTGGAAGAATTTCTGCGGGCGTTTTTTGAGGCAGATCTGGCGGTTCGTTTTCGTCCGTCATATTTTCCGTTCACTGAACCCTCCGCTGAAGTCGACATGAGCTGTGTCATGTGTGAAGGCAAGGGTTGCCGCGTGTGCAAACAGACCGGCTGGCTGGAGGTACTGGGTTGCGGCATGGTGCATCCTTCGGTGCTGGAGGCGTCGGGCATCGACAGCGAGCAGTATCGCGGTTATGCCTTTGGTATGGGGGTCGAGCGCCTGGCAATGCTGCGTTACGGCGTCAATGACCTGCGACTGTTTTTCGAGAACGACCTGCGCTTCCTGAAACAGTTTAACTGAACTGTGTAACTCAAGCGGCACTGCAATCAAAAGAGCATTAAGACATGATCTTCACACAACAATGGATTCGTGAGTGGCTGGATGCGAGCGCTGACCAGGCGATCCTGACGCCGGAAAGGCTGGTAACCCAACTCACCATGGCGGGCCTCGAAGTGGATGCACACGGTCCGGTTGCCGCCACATTCAGCGGCGTCATCGTGGCACAGGTTGTTGATGTACAGCCGCACCCGGATGCAGACAAGTTGCGTGTCTGCACTGTCGATGATGGCACACAAAGGCTGCAGGTTGTTTGTGGTGCACCAAACGTATGCGCCGGTCTCAAAGTGCCGTATGCCACTATTGGTGCTGAGCTCCCGGGCGCAGATGAGGGCAAACCGTTTCGCATCAAGAAAGCCAAACTGCGTGGCGTCGAGTCCTTCGGCATGCTGTGCTCGGCGGCAGAGCTGGGCCTGTCCGAGGCGGCTGACGGTCTGTTTGAATTACCCGCAGAGGCCCCCGTCGGCACGGATATACGCAGCTATCTCGACCTCAACGACACCTTCTTTGAACTCGACCTGACGCCCAACCGCGGCGACTGTCTTGGCATCAATGGTATTGCGCGTGAAATAGGTGCACTAAATGGCATACCGGTAGCCGCTCCGGAGATGCCGATAGTACCCGCGACAATCGAGGATACCTTCCCGGTCAGCATATCAGCGACGGATGCGTGTCCCCGGTATCTGGGGCGGGTTGTTCGCAATATTGATGTTGCCGCACCCACACCGCTGTGGATGCAGGAAAAATTGCGCCGCTGTGGTTTACGCAGCATAGATCCGGTGGTTGATATCACCAACTATGTGCTATTGGAGCTCGGCCAGCCCATGCACGCCTTTGACCTGGCACGGTTACAACAGGAAATCTGTGTGCGCCTGGCCACGCCTGATGATGAGCTTGTGCTGCTGGATGGCAAAACTGTGCAACCTGATACTGACACCTTGCTGATCGCAGATGCCTCCGGCCCGTTGGCACTGGCCGGTATCATGGGCGGCGAGCACAGTGGCGTCACTGAAAACACACGCGATGTGTTTCTGGAGTGCGCGTTTTTTGCACCTCTGGCCGTTGCCGGCCGCGCCCGCCGTTACGGGCTGCACACTGATGCCTCGCATCGCTACGAGCGTGGCGTGGATTTCGGCTTACAGGCCATGGCGATGGAGCGTGCGACCTCACTATTGCTGCAGATATGTGGCGGCGAGGCAGGGCCGGTGACTGAGCAGTTGGGCGACCTGCCGGCGACGCGCGAAGTGTCCCTTAAGCCGACCCACGTCGCCCGGTTGCTTGGCATGACCATGAGCGACGAAAATATTATCAGTATTCTCAGTGGCCTGGGGGTTGAACTTATAGCACAATCTGACGATACGATGCGATTTTCAGTGCCTTCATTCCGCTTTGATATCAGCATCGAGGTGGACCTGATTGAAGAGCTGGCCCGGGTTCATGGCTACGACAAACTGCCTGTTACACGGCCGGCAGTACGCATGCAACTGCCGGAACAGCCAGAATCCGTCGTCAGCATAACTCGTCTGCGTGAGCGGTTGGTCACGCTTGGGTATCAGCAGGTCATCACCTATAGCTTCGTGGAGCCCGGTCTGATGGCGGCAGTGCAAGCGAGCCCGCCACCGGTACCTTTACAAAATCCGATTTCCGCCGATATGTCAGTCATGCGAACCAGCCTCTGGCCAGGACTTATCAGCACACTGAAACACAATGTAAATCGACAACAGTCCCGCGTTCGGCTGTTTGAGACGGGTCAGGTGTTTCTGCGCCGGGAAGGTGACCACGAGCAGACTATCCGACAACCCGAGATGCTGGGCGGCCTGGTATATGGCACCCGCGAGCCGATGGAATGGTCTCAGGGCCGGCAATTTGTCGACTTCTTTGACATCAAAGGCGATCTGGAAACACTGATGGGACTGACGGGGCATGCCGATACTTTCAGTTTCGCGAATGCCGAGCATCAGGCCTTGCACGCCGGACAGTGCGCCAGAATTGTACTGAATGGCAGACATGTAGGCCTCATAGGCGCTCTCGCGCCGCGGCTGCAGCGTGAGCTTGACTTCAGTCAGCGGGTATTCGTGTTCGAGATCGAACTTGACGCATTGCTGGCGGCAAAAGTGCCGGAATTCAGCCCCCTGTCCCGGTTCCCCGAAGTGAGCCGGGACCTGGCAATTGTCATCGAGCACCAGGTGTCTGCTCAGGCTTTGCGTGAGGTTTTGCGGGCGGAAGCCGGCGAATACCTTGTGGGGTTGCGAATATTTGATGTATTTCAAGGCGATGCGCTGGGTAAAAACGAAAAAAGTGTCGCCCTGGGCTTGACCTGGCAGCATCCTTCGCGCACTCTAGGCGACGACGATATCAATGTGATAATTGAGCGTTGTGTCAAAGGCCTGGAAGACAAATTTAATGCAAAGTTAAGGAAATGAGCATGGAGAAGGGCGCGCTGACAAAAGCTGAGATGGCTGAACGCTTGTTTGATGAATTAGGTGTCAATAAACGTGAGGCCAAGGAACTGGTTGAACAGTTTTTTGAGGAGATACGCCTGGCATTGGAAAGCAGCGAACAGGTCAAGTTGTCCGGATTCGGCAATTTCGATCTGCGCGATAAAAAACAACGTCCGGGCCGCAACCCTAAAACAGGTGAAGAAATTCCTATCAAGGCACGACGTGTTGTCACATTCCGGCCAGGCCAGAAGCTGAAGGCACGGGTAGAAAAGTATGCTGGAACCCAATAGCACCAAGGAACTTCCGCCAATACCGGCGAAGCGTTACTTCACTATTGGTGAGGTCGGTGAACTGTGTACGGTAAAACCTCATGTACTGCGCTATTGGGAGCAGGAATTTCCTCAGTTAAAACCTGTCAAACGTCGCGGCAATCGTCGATATTACCAGCGTGAAGATGTACTTCTGATACGCCAGATCAAATCTTTATTATATGAACAGGGCTTCACTATTGGTGGCGCGCGTCAACGCATGAATGGCCATCAGGAGACGACTGCCGGATCTGCGGTAGAGTCAGGTGAGCTCAAGCAGATGATCAAAGAACTGGAAGAAGCGCTGTCACTTCTCTGAATCCTGTCTTGCCACCCGGCGGTTGCTTAGCGCAGAACTAAGGTGCCGTATCGAACACTCGCCCGATCGAAAGTGTAACAATCCTTCACTTCTTCCCTTTACATCATTTTCTGCAGTGATATAGTCCATAACGTGCAAAAAGTGCCTCGGCACACCTTTAGCATAACAGGCAAAATATATTGCCGATCGATGTCATGCATCCCATCAGCATGGCAGACCGAACAATCATAATAAGCATCAAGAGGTCTATGGATGAAATCACGTTCTGTTTTTACCTACAGAGTCAGTCTGCTGTCCGCAGCGATTGCAGCCAGTCTACTCGTTCCCACGGGCGCCGCCATGGCGCAACAAACTGCTGAAATAGAAGACGTTCAGCAGGGAGCAACCGATATAGAAGAGGTTGTCGTTACCGGCTCCTTTATTCGACGTACCGAAGGTTTCCAGGCGGCGTCGCCCATTCTTCAATTTGACGCCGAAGACATTGCCACCGAAGGCACACCTAATATGGGTGATGTCATCAACAGCCTGAGTTTCAACCAGGGCTCATCAATTACCCAAAACTCCCTGACTGGCGCGTCCAGCACAGCCACTTCAATCAACCTGCGTGGTTTGGGGGCAGGTGCAACCTTGAATCTGGTCGATGGCATGCGTGTCATTGGCACCAACGTCAATACGTTTCTGCCACAGATCGCGATAGGCCGCATGGATATCGTGACAGATGGCGCTGCCGCGCTGTACGGTTCGCAAGCTGTCGCTGGCGTAGTGAACTTTGTACCGCGCAAGTCCTACGACGGTGTGCGCGTCGAAGTTTACCGCCAAGGTGATGACCGTGGTGATTATACCGATGACCAGGTCAGTCTGCTGGCCGGTACCGAGTGGAACGGTTTTGATATTGTGGTGGCCGGTGAGTATCGTACCAACGGTCGCCTGCGCATGATCGATCGTCCGGAACAGATGAATGCCGGCCTGACCTCGTCAAGCACACCCAATCCGGGCCGTTACCGGGTTCCGGTGCGTGACGAAAACGGCCAGCTGACCGGTGCCACGGCTGTGCGCTCCGACCCCAATTGCGGTGGCGTGCGTCAGGATCCTACCCAGGTTGGCAACAACCCCAATGGCTTCACGTTTGGCGGCCAATGCTGGTTTGACTTCGGTGAGTTCTGGGACTATCGCGCGGAGCAGGATTCCGCTCAGGCTTTCACTCATGTAACCTATGATGTCAGCTCAGACCTGACGCTGTCGGGCCAGTGGAGCTATTACAAGCGCTGGACAGCCAACCGGGGCTCTCCTTCCAACCCGGGTGGCCGTACCGGCGAACTGCCTGCGATCCGTGGTGAAATCCCTGGCAACCCGTTCCCCGCTCAGGATGCCAGCGGCAATCAATTGTATGCGCTTGATGCGAATGGCGATGGCGTGCCCGATCGTGGTCAGAATGGTCAGGTTATCCAGGATCCAAATGGCATCCCGTTCAATGAAGATGTTGAATTCTCTGCCTGGCGCCCCTGGGGCAAACACGGTACGTTGCCATCGCAGCTGGGGGCCGATGGCTCCACTGTTGGCTCCGGTCTGCTGTTCGGCTTCCGTACTGCGTTGACAGCTGATTTCACCGTTCCTTTTGTTGACGGCTGGGATGGTAAGGCGACCTACATGTATGCGCGCTCTACTGATAACAGTCGTGCCAACAACTTCAGCCTGGGTATGTTGACCCAGGGTCTGAATTGCGACGTGGTCAATGACCGGGACGCCTGTTTTAATCCGTTTGTCTCGCCAGACGGCAATAATCTGAATACGCAGGCTGTAGCCGACTCCACTTACGTTCAGAACCGGGTAGACGACGTCGACACCTTGCAGACGCTGGACCTGGTGTTTAACGGTGTGATTGCGCCGGGTGGTTTTGAGTTGCCGGGCGGACAGATTGGTGCGGCGATTGGTTATCAGCGTCGTGAAGACCGCTTCGATAATACACCCAGTCTGCACAGCCTGACCGGTGACGTATTTATCGGCACTCAATTGTTCCCGTTCAGCGATGGCCGTTCTGCGGACGCGTTCTTTGGGGAACTGGCACTGCCTGTGCTTGACAACCTGGAGCTTCAGGTTGCCTTGCGCAACGAGGAGTACAGTACCGGGCAGAGCTCGACTGATCCCAAGTTCGGACTTATCTACCTGCCGACTGACTGGATGTCGATACGTGCAACCAAAGGGACATCCTTCATTGCGCCATCACTCAACCAGTTGAATGCTCCGCAGTCCTGCGGTCTGACCAATGTGGCAGATCCGTTTACGACATTTGCTGCGTTCACCGCGAACTGTTCTCAGGGTAACCCTGATCTGGTACCGGAATCAGCGGATACCATGGGCGTGGGCATTACACTGAACCTGCTGGAAGGCATGACGCTCGATATCGACTACAGCGAGACCGATTTTACTGACCGTATTATCTCGTCAACCACCGCCGATATTCTGGCCTCGGACTTCTTTAACTTCCGTCAGGCTACTGGCTACTCAGGTACTGGCACACCGCCGATAGACATGGTTCGTTCCTGGGTTGCCAGCCCGCAATCTGATCCCCGGATCCAGCGCGACCCCAATAACGTGGCGCAGATAGACCGCATCATCAGCAGCGATACCAATGCATCCAGCATGCTGGTGGAAGCCATTGATATCAAGTTCGACTATCTGTTCCCGATTGCCGATCTGGGTATGTTCAATGTCGGCGTCGATGCAACATTCGTAGATACCTACCAGTATCAGCTGTCACCGGATCGTGAAGTGGTGGAAGCTGTAGGTAATCAGAATGCTCTCACCGGCGCGGTGCCGCCAATGCCGGAATGGAAGGCGAATGTGCGCTTGGGCTGGACGCAAGATCAGCACAGCGTCAATGTCACTGTCCGGTACCTGGACGACATGACGTTCGATTCCAGCAATTTCTCGTTCCAGCGGTTCCTGCCATTCAGCAACTACCGTGACGTTGATGTGCTGCGCGCGTCTACCATCACTGATGCCAGCTATAACTATCGCGGTTTGCAGGCATTTGGTGGTGAATTCGCGTTTACTGTCGGGGCACGCAACCTGTTTGACAGGCTGCCACAGAAAGTGCCGATGCTCGGTGGCATGGAGTCATTCCTGTATGACCCGACTGGCCGTATGGTATATGGCCGGGTGACGTTCGAAATGTAAGCTGTGTCCGTGCCGGCAGGCAGTAGTGCCGGCGCATTACATGGTCTTACAATAAAAAAGGCGGCCAGGTTCCCCCCGGGCCGCCTTTTTTATCTCTGCCCAGGCTTGCAAGCCGGCGCAGGGCAAGTATAATGCCAGCTCGATTTTCGGGGCGTAGCGCAGTCTGGTAGCGCACTACACTGGGGGTGTAGGGGTCGCAGGTTCAAATCCTGCCGTTCCGACCAAATACAGGGCATTCGGTACCATCAAAAATGCCTGCAAAAAAGAGAGCGAACCGCAGGTTTGCTCTCTTTTTTGTTTCTGCCTGTCAATTGTGTCCCGGCTTTATACCCTTTTGTTTCAGATGCTTGGATACTGGCGTTGAGCAGCGATCCATCGTAAACTCTGGGCATGAATCAGCCAGCAAAAAGCCTTTAATGTGAAAGCAAAAACTGAACATGGCTCCAAGCCTGCTCCCGAATCATCCGCGGCTGCCGACGTAGCAGGGTCGACGCCAGCGATGCCGGAGCTGGATACCGTTGAGGCACTGCAGGTCGAGAAACTGTATCGTGCCGGTGAAGTCATCATGCGACAGAATGAGCCAGGTGACTGCGCCTATTTTGTCCAAAGCGGGCTGGTCGAAATTGTGCTTCAGCGTCCGGATGGCAGCGAAATGGAAGTCGGCCGCCGTGGCCCCGGCACACTGATTGGCGAAATGGCCATTGTCGACGACGGGCCGCGCAGCGCCACCGTGCGCGCGCTGGAAGATTGCCGGTTGCTGGAGATATCCAAAGCGGATTTCAGTCGCGCGGTGAAAAACGCCAACCCCATTGTCGGTCTGGTCACCAAACTCATTCTGATGCGTTACCGGGATATCCTGCAGCGCTCGGAGAACGTTCGTGAGTTTGCCGGAGTCACCACCATGCTGGAGCAGCAGGAGCGCTACCACGCTGAAGAGAGCAGGGTGCTTGATGCAGTGCGCATGGCTAACGAATTCAAGGTGGCGGTCGCCAGACAGGAGCTATTTCTCGAGTATCAACCCTTCATAGAAATCGATAGTGGCCGCATCATAGGGTTCGAGGCGCTCATGCGCTGGCATCATCCAGTTTCCGGGCGCATGCGGCCTGATTTGTTTATCCCCATGGCAGAAGATACCGGATTGATTATCGAAGCCACACGCTGGGCGTTCCGTGAGTCCTGCAAGGCACTGAAGCGGATGATCACGCAAACCGGTGATTCGGCACTATTTATCAGTGTCAATTTTTCCGCGCAGGACTTCGACGACCCGGCGTTCCTCGATGAGATGCTGTTCACATTGCATGACACCGGCATCCATCCGTCACAGATCCATCTGGAAATCACTGAGCGCTTGCTGTTGAGGCAGTCCGAGCATGTCAAAAAAATTCTGTTGCAGTGCCGTGAGCATGATATGCAGATCGCCATTGACGACTTTGGTACCGGTTACTCGTCGCTAAGCTACCTGCACCAGTATCCGGTCACCACTCTGAAAATCGATCAAAGTTTTGTCCGCAACATGACCAGTGATGAAGGCGCTCTGGGTCTGGTGAAGTCGATCCTGTCTCTGAGTGAAAACATGGGGTTGGCGATCATTGCGGAAGGGGTGGAAACGCAGCAACACGTCGATATGCTGAAGTCTCTGGGTTGTCAGGTTGCACAGGGATTTTTCTTCGCCAGACCCGTGTCAGAACACGATGCAGCCGGCTTGCTGGCGGCGCAGCCCACGACCGCGCCATGACTGAATTGAGTATCAAGCTGCTGAGTACAGTGCCGGGGTTGCCTCCGATACTGCAAACCATCCACCTGTTGGGGCTGACGATGCTGATGGCATCGGCGGTTATGATGAATTTACGCTTGCTGAATCTCGCCGGTCGTGGTCAACAGCTGCAGGAGATGCTGCAGCGCCTGTTTCCCTGGGTGTTCTGGGCGTTGCCGGTCATGTTACTGAGCGGGTTGCCGTTTCTGCTTGCCCGTCCGCAACGTTATCTCAATAACCCGGTTTTTGCCTACAAAGCCGCCTTCCTGTGCCTGGCGTTGATACTGACAGCCGCACTCTGGCTTGCATTTCGCCGGGGCAGGATTCAACAACAAACCTGGTTGGTAAAAGCGCTGGCTTTGGTGTCTCTGTCAGCCTGGTTGATGACAGCCATGTCGGGGCGCTGGATCGCATACGCTGACTATCTGTTCTGGCCGGGATAATTCTATGTTGCAGCACGAATTCTGGCTCAATCTTGAATATACCTGGCTGGCTGAGCAAATTGGCGCCACCTGGCTGTTTCCTTTGTTTAATTCTCTGCACGTTGTGAGCATTACCCTGATGCTCGGTGCCTTGCTCATGCTCGATCTGCGTCTTTCCGGCGTGGCTGCCAATGTCTACCCGTATCGTACCCTGAGCCGGGATTTCCTGCTCTGGATCTGGCTGGCATTTATTGTCGCCGTCGTGACGGGACTTGGCCTGTTTATCACACGCGCCAGCGCGCACGTACTGAACCCTGCCTTTCAATGGAAAATGCTGTTGATGTTGCTCGCCGGGCTCAACATGCTGGTTTTTCATCGTCGTAGCCTGCGACTCAGCGAGGGTTGGGACAACGCCCGGTCCATACCTTTGTCAATACGGCTGACCGGCCTGGCTTCCTTGCTATTGTGGGCCGGTGTTATGCTGGGAGGACGCTGGATGGGGCATATCATTTAGAAAGGGAGAGGGAAGATGGGTGAAGCATATATTGTAGCCGCCGTACGCACCGCTTGCGGTCGCCGGAACGGGAGATTAAGCGGCATCCACCCGATTGATCTGGGCGCCGCAGTGGTAGATGAGTTGTTGGACAGAACCGCTTTACCTGCCGATGCGGTGGATGATGTGATCTTTGGTTGCGTCAGTCAGGTGGGTGCCCAGGCGGGGAATCTGGCACGCAATGTGGCACTGGCATCACGTCTTGACGTCTGTGTCCCTGGTGTGACCGTCGATCGTCAATGTGGCTCTTCGTTGCAGGCTATCCATTTCGGCGCCCAGGCGGTCATGTCCGGCACCCAGGATCTGGTCATCTGCGGGGGTGTGGAGAGCATGAGCCTGGTGCCAATCGGATCCAATATCAATGATACGCTGGACAAGGGCCGCGGAGTCCCCCGTGGTGAACGCATTGACGAATTGTATGCCGGCATTGAGTTCAGCCAGTTCAATGG
This sequence comes from Pseudohongiella sp., assembly GCF_011050365.1. Classification (GTDB taxonomy): domain Bacteria; phylum Pseudomonadota; class Gammaproteobacteria; order Pseudomonadales; family Pseudohongiellaceae; genus Pseudohongiella. The sequence goes on along the minus strand of NZ_DRFV01000015.1, from coordinate 183,247 downwards.
CGCCGAGCTGCTGGCACAGAAATATCATATAAGTCGCAAGGAGCTGGACAAATTCGGCGTACTCAGCCACCAGCGTGCAGCGGAAGCCACCCAAAACGGGCATTTTCGCCGGGAGGTCGTGCCGGTGGAAGTGACACTGCCCGATGGCAGTATCGACACCCATGTGCTGGATGAAGGTATTCGCTATGATGCCAGTATCGAGTCCATGCAGGGGCTCAAAACACTGTTTGAAGACGGTGTCATCACCGCCGGTACTGCCAGCCAGATCGCAGATGGTTCTGCCGCACTGCTCATTGCCAGTCGGCGTGCGGTTGAAAAATACAATCTGCCGGTACGGGCGCGAATCCATACGCTGGTGGTCGTAGGCTCGGACCCGGAGATTATGCTGGAAGGCCCGATACCGGCGACTGAAAAACTGCTGGACAGAGCCGACCTGACAATAGACGACATTGATCTGTATGAAGTCAACGAAGCGTTTGGTTCGGTGCCGCTGGCGTGGGCCAAAGCACTGGGCGCAGATATACGCCGTCTGAATGTTAACGGTGGCGCCCAGGCACTGGGACACCCGCTGGGCGCAACCGGCGCCAAGCTGATGACCACGTTGCTGCATGAGCTGGAGCGTCGGGAAGGGCGATACGGGCTGGTCGCTATTTGTGAGGGTGGTGGTACTGCTAATGCAACACTGATAGAGCGGATAGATACCCTTGACTGGTAAACCCTGCAGCCTGGACAAACTGCGCTTCTGTAATCGATTCAGTCGGGAGTTGCCAGCAGATCCGATCACTGACAACTATTGTCGGCAGGTCAGTGGGGCAATTTTTTCCAGAGTGCAGCCGACCCCGGTCAAAGCGCCGGCTTTAGTAGCGCTGACCGATGAGGTTGCTGAGCTAATCGGCCTGTCTGCCGCTGATTGTGATCAAACCCGACTGGCCCGGGTATTGTCCGGCAATGAAATTCTGACAGGCATGGATCCGCATGCCAGCGTATATGGTGGCCATCAGTTTGGCCATTGGGCAGGGCAGTTGGGCGACGGTCGCGCCATCAATCTGGGTGAAGTGCTTGGACCCGATGACAAAACATGGACGCTGCAGCTAAAAGGTGCCGGCGCGACTCCCTATTCGAGACAGGCCGACGGCAGGGCCGTGCTGCGGTCTTCGGTTCGCGAATTTCTCTGCAGTGAAGCGATGTATCATCTGGGTGTGCCAACAACGCGCGCTTTGAGCCTGGTGCAAACCGGGGATAGTGTTGTTCGGGACATGCTTTATGATGGCCATGCCAAAGCCGAGCCCGGTGCTATTGTGTGCCGGGTAGCCCCCTCGTTTGTGCGCTTTGGGCACTTTGAGCTGCTGGCCGCCCGTGGTGACCTGAGCTTACTGGAAACCTTGCTGAATTTTGTGATCACCACTGACCAGCCGGCGCTGGGTGCCAGGTTGCGTGAAGGCGGCCCGGCGGAGCGTAAGGGCATTTACCTGGACTGGTTCACTCAGGTATGTCACGCCACCCGGGATATGATTGTGCACTGGACCCGAGTGGGTTTTGTCCATGGCGTGATGAACACTGACAACATGTCTGTGCTGGGCCTGACCATCGATTATGGGCCCTACGGCTGGATCGATGATTACAATCCGGATTGGACGCCCAATACCACTGACGCCGAACAGCGTCGCTATCGATTCGGTCAACAGGCTGCCGTTGCACGCTGGAACCTGTATCAACTGGCGAATGCGCTGTATCCCGTTATTCAGGATGCAGATGCGCTGCAAGCAATACTGCATACACTGCCGACATCTTTCGGGAATGCCAGGCAAGCGATGATGGCACAGAAGCTTGGCTTGTCGCATGAGGCGCTGAGCCACCCGCTGTACGGAGACTTGCTGGACGGGCTGGAGCGATTGCTGTGTAGTCAGCCAATCGACATGACAATATTCTATCGTTGCCTGATTGAGTTCGCCTGCCAGCATGAAACCGATGCGGACGCGGAACCGGGCGCAGTGTCATTGGCCCGCTCAGTCGCCCCCGCGCTATACCCGTCCGAAACAAACGGCTCGGCAGATGCGCATGGTAACGCCGTACCCGATGCCAACAATCTGCCGTTATTTCGGGACTGGGAAATATTGTACCGACAGTTTCTGCAGATACCCGCGTTTAACACTGCCAACAGACGGGCAACCATGAGTGCTGCGAATCCGGCATTTGTATTGCGCAATTATCTTGTGCAACAGGCGATAGACTTGCTGGAGCAGGGCGACAGAACCGAGTTTGATACTTTGCAACGGTTACTTCGCCAGCCTTATGACACCCTGTCCGCAGCGGATAAACGCTTTGCCGCACGGCGTCCGGCGTGGGCAAACAACCGGGCCGGCTGCTCGATGTTGTCGTGTAGCTCATGAGGCGATCTGCGACGGTGTATCGGGAGACAGATCTGGGGGCGGCCTCCTGTCGTATGTACTATGTTGTTTGCCGCATAAACAGCAATTGGTAACACTTTGTCACCGTTGTACCTTGCTTAGAATTGGGCTTTCGCGGATGCTACGCGATATTTGAATTTACCTTCAACACCGCTGAATCAGTGCGGCCTCTCAGGCCCGGGAGCTGGACCTTGCGATTTATCCTGCGTCATCCATTAGTAATCATTTTTGTTATAGCTGCGATAGCATTGTCATATGGCGTTTACAGTCGCCTGACCCAGGAGCCTGCCGGCGGTGGCGGTCCGGGCATGATGCGTGGCGGCATGGGGCCGGTCTCGGTCACTGTTGCTGTCGTCACCCGGCAGACACTCGCGGATGAAGTTGAGTCGATCGGAACGGCACAGGCCAATGAATCTGTCAATCTGACAGCGAAAGTCACCGACACCGTTACCGCCGTGCATTTTGAGGACGGCGACCTTGTTGAACAGGGCGATATTCTGGTCGAATTGACCAATAGTGCTGAAGCCGCCCGATTGTCCGAGGTGCAGTCCGAACTGGATGAAGCCAAACGGCAATACGAGCGACTGCAAAGTCTGATTGCTACCAATCTGATTTCACAGACTGACCTTGAGGTGGCACGAACCCGGTTCGCTACAGCGCAGGCCAGGCTTGAAGGGGTTGCTGCGAACATGGATGACCGGCTGATCAGGGCGCCATTTGCCGGCGTTTTGGGTTTTCGCAATATCAGCGAAGGCACCCTGGTAACACCCAATACGGTCATCACCACACTGGACGATATATCCACGATAAAGCTGGATTTTAACGTCGCGGAAGTGTTTTTCGCGCAGCTGGAGCCAGGTCTCAGCGTGAAAGCTAATAGTATTGCCTATCGTGGACGTGATTTTGAAGGAAAGGTGCAAAATGTAGGGTCACGCATCGATGAAGTGACACGATCCGTTCAGGTGCGCGCGGAAATCGATAACAGCGATCGGGTCCTGCGCCCGGGGATGTTATTGACAGTTGGCCTGACACTGAACGAGCGCGACACCATCGTGGTGCCAGAGGCGGCCCTGATTCCCAGCCAGGGACGCCAGTATGTTTTTGTGGTAGACGAGGAAAGCACGGCGCGGCGCGTTGAGGTCGAGATTGGTCGCCGGCAGCCGGGTCTGGCTGAAATTGTATCAGGTGTTGTGCCGGGGCAACGCGTCATAACCCAGGGCATTGCCCAGGTTCGTCCTGGCCAGCCTGTGCGTATCATGAATAGCGGTGACTCCAGTTCCAGCGCCGCCGGCAGAACCGCCAGCCCGGGAGATCAGACTTAAGACTCGCCAGTATCGATCCGTATCGATCGGCCCAGAGCTAATTGCAGAGGATAACGCACAATGATTTTGTCTGACGTCTCGGTCAAGCGCCCGGTCTTCGCCGCTGTGATCAGCTTGTTGCTGGTTGCGTTTGGCATTCTTTCTTTCATGGAACTGCCAGTGCGGGAATACCCCGAAACCAATCCGCCAGTGGTATCGGTCAGCACCAGTTACCCTGGCGCTTCTGCAGAGATTGTGGAAGCTCAGATTACCCAGTTGATTGAAGATCAGATCAACGGCGTCGAAGGTGTGCAGACCATCAGCTCTTCAAGCAGCGACGGCAGCTCGCGCGTATCTGTTGAGTTTGCGGTCAGTCGCGACATTGATCAGGCTGCCAACGATATTCGTGACAAGGTTTCACGTGTCACACGTCGCCTGCCGGAGGGTGTTGATCCGCCCGAAATAGCCAAAGCGGATTCTGACGCACGACCGATGGCCTACTACAATCTGCAAAGCACACAAATGAGCTTTCTCGAACTCAACGATTATGCTGATCGTTATATCGTTGATCAGTTTGCTGTTATCAACGGTGTCGCCGGGGTTTCTGTCAGTGGCACCGGTGGTTATGCCATGCGGGTCTGGCTGGATCGTGTTGCGCTTGCGGCCCGCGGCCTGACGGTGCTTGACGTAGAGTCTGCCTTGCGGCGTCAGAATATAGAATTGCCTGCTGGCCGTATTGACTCGCTGGAGCGAGAGTTCAGTGTTCGTGTGGAACGAGTCTATCAGTCAGCTGACGATTTTCGGGATCTGGTCATCAGCCGTGGTGACGACGGCCAATTGGTGACACTGAATGAGGTGGCACGCGTTGAGCTGGCCGCAGCCAGCAATCGGGCGATGTTCCGCGGCAACGGAGTTGATGCTGTCGGGCTGGGAATTATCAGGCAATCCAACGCAAACAGTCTGCAGATTTTACGGGACACCATTGCTGTCGCGGAACGTGTCAACACCACGTTACCGGATCACATGACGCTTGAATTATCCAACAGCGATGCTGAGTTCATTGAATACGCGATTGAGTCGGTTTACAGCACCATCATAATGACCGTCATTCTTGTCAGCCTGGTCATCTACATGTTTCTGGGTTCGTTTCGAAGTATGCTGATCCCTGCGGTGACGATCCCGGTGTGTCTGATATCAGCCTTTATGGTAATGCTGATGTTTGGTTTGACGATCAATCTGATAACTCTGCTGGCACTGGTACTGTGCGTTGGATTGATTGTGGATGATTCCATCGTGGTGCTGGAGAATATTCAGCGCCGGGTCGAATCCGGAGAGCCGCCATTGCTGGCGTCCTACAACGGCGCCCGACAGGTGGGGTTTGCGGTCATTGCGACAACGCTGGTACTGCTGGCAGTATTCGTGCCGGTTGTCTTCATGGAAGGCAACATGGGCATTCTGTTTTATGAACTGGCAATCACTATTGGTGGCTCCGTTGTTATCTCGACAATACTTGCCTTGTCCTTGACTCCCATGATGAGCTCAAAGCTGCTCAACAGCCATTCCCATGAGAGTTTTCTGACACGTATTGTTGATCGGATTTTTCGGTGGCTGCAACGAGGCTATCATGCGGCTCTGGAGTTCGCTTTGGGGATCCGTTATGTCATTCTGGCCGGCCTCGTTCTGGTTGGTGTCGGCGTTTATTTCCTGTGGCAGGAGGTGCCCTCTGAGTTTGCACCGCAGGAAGATCAGGGCGTGTTCTTTGTGCGCATGAGCGGCCCCGAAGGTGCCAGCATGGCCTATATGCAGGAACAGGTTAATGACATGCAAGAGGGTGTCACGCCGTTTCTGGAGAATGGCGAAATACGAAGTAGCGTCACCATTTTGCCTGGCTGGGGTTCGGGCAGTGGTGTCAGCGGCGGGGTGTCGATCATGGCGCTGGCGGACTGGGAGGTCAGAGAAAAACCCACTCAGCAGGTCATGAATGAACTGGCTGCGGAGTGGCAGGATCTCCCGGGCCTGCAGATCATGATGTTTATGCGTTCAGGCCTGGTACGGGGTGGCGGCGGGCAGCCCGTACAATTTGTGATTGGCGGTCGCACCTATGAAGAGTTGGTGCAGTGGCGGGATATACTTATTGAGCGCGGAGAAGGTAGCGGGTTATTCACGCGGATGAATTCGGATTTTCTGGAAACACGGCCTAGTCTCACTGTGACTGTGAATAAAACCAGAGCGGCTGACCTGGGCGTCTCAATTCAGGCGATAGGCCGTACGCTGCAGGCAATGATGAGCGAGAGCCGCGTCACCACGTTCGCTGACCGGGGAGAGGAGTACGATGTTATTTTGCAAGCTGAGGAAAGTCAGCGCGCTTCACCGGACGATCTCACCAATATCTATGTCAGATCGGAGAGCAGTGGTCAGCTGATCCCCTTGTCCAATCTGATCACGATCGAGAACACGTCGTCACCCAATTCATTGAATCGATATATGCGGATGCGCGCAATTACCCTCAGTGCAGGGCTGCAGCCGGGAGTAACCCTGGAAGAAGGACTCAGTTTCCTGGAACAGGCGGTTTTAACGGAACTGCCGGAGCATGCGCAGATAAACTACAAGGGTGAGTCACTGGAGCTGAAGGAAGCCAGTGGCGGCCTTGCCTTCATTTTTGCCATGTCATTGCTGGTTGTGTTCCTGGTTCTGGCTGCTCAGTTCGAGAGTTTTGTGCACCCGCTGGTTATCATGACCACAGTGCCGCTGGCCATTTTCGGTGCTTTAATCGGGCTATTGCTAACCGACGGCACCTTGAATATCTATACCAATATCGGACTGATCATTCTGGTCGGCATCGCCAGCAAAAACGGCATTCTGATCGTTGAGTTTGCCAATCAGCTTCGGGATGAAGGCAAAGCGTTCCGTGAAGCTCTTGTGGAGGCCTGTGACCTGCGTCTGCGACCGGTCCTGATGACTGCACTGTCGACGATGATGGGGTCACTGCCATTGATTTTTGCCACGGGTGCCGGCTCAGAAAGTCGTGTTCTGCTGGGAACCGTCATTTTCTCCGGTGTATTGATGACGACGTTGATGACATTGTTTATCGTGCCGGTGGTTTATGATTTGCTGGCCAGGAACACCGGGTCGCCACAAACTGTATCCCGCTTGCTTAACAAGTTACAAAGCAAATACACTGAGGAATCCAAACCGGCCGCGTCAGCGGCAGGCGGTGCCAATCAGGCTGTCAGTCAGCGTCGGGAAGACATCTGACCGACAGCGTTCTGATATGGCAATGGTTCATCTAAGGGAGTAACAGTGTATGGAAGTGACAACCATAGTCATACTGGTGGTGGTGGCGATACTGGTATTTTACGGTATCGGCATTTTCAACCAGCTGGTCAGCCTGCGAAATCGCTACCAAAACGCATTCGCGCAGATTGAAGTCCAGTTGAAACGACGCTATGACCTGATCCCCAATCTTGTGGAAACTGCAAAAGCCTATATGGCGCATGAGCGCGAGACGCTGGAATCGGTCATTTCGGCACGGAATGCCGCCGCCCAGGGGCTCAGCGACGCGGCAGCAAAACCCGGTGATGCGGCCGCCATGCAGGCACTGGCGGCGCAGGAAGGTGCACTGGGCGGCGCTCTGGGCAGACTGAATGTAGTGATGGAGGCCTATCCGGATCTGAAAGCCAGTCAGAATATGATGCAACTGACTGAAGAGCTTACCAGCACTGAAAACAAGGTGGCCTTCGCCCGGCAGGCGTTCAATGACCAGGTCATGGCTTACAACACATACAAACAAAGCTTTCCACCAGTTGTGTTTGCCGGTGTTTTCGGTCACGGTGCTGATGCGTCGCTGCTTGAATTTGCTGACAGCGAACAGATACAGGACGCACCCAAAGTCAGTTTCTAGCCAGTACCGGAGCGTCCATGGACTTTTTCCAGGCACAGGACACCGCCCGTCGTAAAACCGGGCGGTTGGTAGTATTGTTTGCTCTCGCCGTGATCAGCCTGATTGTTATTACCAATGTGCTGGTCCTGGTCACTCTGGGCATGGCATCCGCGGAGACGGGTGGCGCTCCTGCGTTAGCCGACGTTGAGCCCGCTGTTTTTGTGGCTATCAGCCTCGCCGTTATTACTGTTGTCGGCTTCGGCAGCCTTTATAAAACTGCCACTTTGCGTGGCGGTGGCGCTCGTGTTGCCGAGTCGCTCGGCGCCAGACTGCTGGTCCCCGGTAGTGGGGATATTGATGAGCAACGCGTGCTCAATGTAGTCGAGGAAATGGCAATTGCCTCGTCTACTCCGGTGCCACCGGTTTATCTGATGGAGGAGGACGCCATTAATGCGTTTGCAGCCGGGTTCTCGCCATCGGATGCCGTCATTGGTGTCACCCGCGGTGCCATTGGTAAATTGTCGCGCGAAGAACTGCAGGGTGTCATAGCCCATGAGTTCAGTCACATTCTGCATGGCGATATGCGACTCAATATCAGATTGATAGGCCTGCTGCACGGCATCCTGGTATTGGGCATGATGGGCTATTACCTGATGCGCAGCGCAGCCATCAGCCGCCGGGGAAAAAACGGTAACGGCCTGGTTTTTCTGGGGCTGGGGTTGATAGTCATCGGTGCTGCAGGCACCTTTTTTGGCAATCTGATCAAGGCTGCCGTCAGTCGCCAGCGTGAATACCTGGCAGATGCCTCCGCTGTCCAGTTCACCCGCAGTGCGGATGGTATCGCCGGCGCGCTGAAGCGGATTGGCGGTGATGCGTCGGGCTCGCAACTGAGTAATCCTGGCGCCCGTGAGATCAGTCACGCCTTATTCAGTCAGGGGGTCAGCACGTCATTTTCAGCGCTGTTTGCCACCCACCCACCATTGCCACAACGTATCCAACGACTGCAGCCGCAATGGGACGGCGAATTCTCGCAACCGACGTCGTCGCCCGACACCAGCGCAGAGGCCCGTGGCGAAACTAATGAAAGGCAATCCAACACCGCACCTGACGCACGTCAGCGCAGTGCAACGGTACTTGAAGTGGCTGCGGTCGCCGCTCTGCAGCGTGCAGGGGCACCGGATTCAGCCGATCTGCAACAGGCAATTCGTGTCCGCGATCGTCTGCCGGCGGCGTTTATCAATGCCGCCCACGAACCCCATGGCGCTCGTGCCCTGATTTACTTTTTGCTGCTGGATACGACCACCGCAGGTGACTTGTCGCTGGCTGCCGGCAAGCCCGATGACAATCAGTTAGACGCAGCACGCACGGCCCAGTGCAAATATCTGGAAGCGAATGCCGATGCCGGCGTATATCCCGAACTGAGCAGACTTGTCGCGGACAGCAGCCGGCTGTCCGCCGGTGATCGCCTCGCTTTGGTCAATATCTCGCTGTCAGCACTGCATCAACTCAGCCCGGCGCAGTACACCATGTTCGAGCGCAATATGCGCGCGATACTGGATCGGTCTGCGGACATCGCGCCGATGAGCTGGCTGTACCATTATCTTGTACTGAAACACCTGCGCCCGGTCTTTGACCACCCGGCGCGCAGCACACGAGGGCGGCGCCTGACGCAGTGTAAACAGGCGTGCACAGTAACACTGTCGGTTATGGCGTATCTGGGTCAGGCGGAAGCAGCCGCGGCAGACGCCTTCGACAGCGCTGCCCACAGGTTGTATGCGCAGTTACCGGGTCTGGCCAAACCAGCAATTATGCCCAGGGCTGAACTTGACCGGGTGGCGCTGACGTCTGCGTTTGATGCCTTGCAAGGCCTGACAGCCAGCGACAAGCAGGCGTTCCTGCTGGCGGCGGCCGCCTGCATGCAATCGGACGGTCAGGTCACGGCGGCAGAACAGGAACTGTTTCAGACATTTGCAGAAATACTGGACTGTCCGACTCCGGCACTGTTTTAAACGGGTCCCGAGACCAACGCCCCGCGTGTGTGTTCAGTCTGCCGTTACCGGCATGATGGCCAGGGCATGGGTTTGCCCTGACGGCAGCTCAAGGGCATCAACCACTTCGCTGTTTTCCGGCACCGGTTGCCCGGCTTCCAGTGTGATGTAGCGCAAGCGCTTTTTAGCTTCAGCCCGGTAATACATTCTCGCCACCACTTCCTGACCCGTGTAACAGCCTTTCCTGAAGTCGATGACACCGTCAGTGTCATAGTTCAGCACCTGGGGTGTGTAAAGTTCCTGCTGACCGGGGCGGATATGGGCGATGCCGGCGGCAATGTCAGCCAATCGCCAATCCTGCTCAGAGCCGGATTTACATCTGGATGACAACGCTGATGCGAGGTCGCTTTCGCTGTCTGTGAGCACGCAAAAAAAACGGGCAGGGGAATCCTGTACGCGGACAAAAGCAGCGCCATGTTCAATAGAACAGGCATCTGTCATTTCCGGAGGCTGGGCACCACTGGCACTGAGCGCCTGGCCGCTACCGTCACCGCCAATGCCAAGCAATACGTACTGCTCACTGACGTCGGTTAACTCGGTCTTGAAAAAAACTTTGTATTTGTTAAGTGTCGTCAATACGATAGCAGCCATACCTGCACTGCAGATCAACAATATGCCATCCTGGTGGCGGATGACCCGCAGATCCGCGACCACGCGCCCCTTGAGGTTGCACAAGGCTGCACGCAGAGATTGCGCAGGGGACAGGCGGGACATATTGCAACTCAGTTGTCCCTGCAGGAAGCGTTCGCTGTCAGGCCCCGTGACCGCTATGATATCGGCATCCGTCAATTGAGTGAGCCAGGCATGCGGTTCTGGTACGGATCCCGCAGTGGCAGGCTCGGTATGATTGGGCTCTATTGTCTCAGGCATAGTGTCGTAGTCCGGTAAAACTTGCTGGATTCGTTTAAAATCCCGTTATGGCCAACGTTCTGGCACATCAGACAGGAAAAATCATGTTATCAGATATTGCATACAAGAAAATGCTCTGGCATAGCCGGCGCGGCATGTGGGAACTGGATATATTATTGCTGCCCTTTGCCGAAAATAAGCTTCGTTCTCTTGAACCTGCCGAGCAGGCGCTTTACGAACGTTTACTGGAAGAAGAGGATCAGGATCTGTTCGCCTGTCTGGTAGAGCGCACTTCGCACCCTGACCCCAAGATACAGGCGCTAGTGGTCAGAATTCGCGACTACGCAGCCTCAGGCGTGCGCCGCCCCCACTAGTGGAGCTTCAGTTCCGGCCGGGCCCTTCGTACTGCCTGGCGGCTTTATATGGCCTGCTGCATCTGGCCGCCGTCGCAGCACTCGTGGCAAGTGCACTGCCATTGCCAGCGCAGTTGGTGCTGATACTGGCCCTGAGCGTACACGCAACACTGCTGATACGCGGTGCCTTGCTGATCACGGGCAGGAGGCTGACTGCTGTTGACGCTGACGCCGGCGGCATCCTGCTGGCGTTTGGTGACGGGCGACGGGTTCCGGTTGTCATCAATTCCATATACTGCACGTCATGGCTACAGGTCGTACAGTTCCGTCGTCAATCCGCCATTGACAGGCGGACTTTCTGGCTAATTGTACTGCCTGACACCGCTGATGCAGACAGCCGGCGCCGGATACGTGCCTGGTTGCTGGCGGTGCCAGTTCAGCACAGCACCATGCCCGTTCAGACCTGCGACTGAGGTGGTGCCAGCACCGTGTCGCTGGCAACATCCAGCATGTCCGGGTAGTCCCGGGTGAAGTGCAGGCCCCGGCTTTCCTTGCGCAGCAGCGCTGATTCTATGATAAGACGTGCCACGAGTACCAGATTTCGCAGTTCCAGCAGATCTCTTGAAATCATGTGGCGACGGTAGTGCTCGTAGATCTCCTGCTCCAGTAACTGAATGCGTTTATGCGCAAGCTGCAGACGTCGGTCGCTTCTGACTATACCGACGTAGTCCCACATCATGCGACGCAATTCGTCCCAGTTATGAGAGACGACAACCTCTTCTTGCGAACGCGTGACGCGACTTTCATCCCAGTCCGGAATGCAGTCCGGAACTGCGGGCGTTGTGGCCAGCCTGGCACGAATATCGTCAGCGGCGCCAAATGCCAGTACAAAACACTCCAGCAGAGAGTTGCTGGCCATACGATTGGCACCGTGCAGCCCTGTGCAGCTGGTTTCACCGATGGCATACAGGTTCGTGATACTGGTTTGGCCGACTTTATCAACGACCACACCGCCACATGTGTAATGTGCTGCCGGCACCACCGGTATCCGGTCTTTGGTTATGTCTATACCAAAATCCAGACACCTGGAATAAATGGTCGGAAAATGCGTCGTGATAAATTCCGCAGACTTGTGCGTAATATTCAGGTAAACGCAGTCGCAGCCCAGTCGTTTCATTTCATGATCAATAGCGCGTGCAACGATGTCACGCGGAGCCAACTCCCCGCGGCTGTCAAATGCCGGCATGAAACGGGTGCCGTCTGGTAGCTCCAACGTAGCGCCTTCGCCGCGCAAAGCCTCAGTGATCAGAAAGGAGCGTGCATGCGGATGGTACAAACAGGTCGGATGAAATTGATTGAATTCCATATTGGCCACCGGGCAACCGGCACGCCATGCCATGGCGATGCCATCACCGGTCGCGCTGTCGGGATTGGTTGTGTACAGGTAAGCCTTGCTGGCGCCGCCGCTGGCCAACACCACGAAACGGGCACGAAACAACTCTACTTTTTCCTGTTCCTTGCAATACACATATGCGCCAACACAGCCGGCGCCTTCCAGCCCGAGTTTCTCGCGGGTGATGACATCTACAGCCAGCCGGTTTTCGAACAGGGAAATTCCAGGGTGATTCAGCGCGCGGTCCCTCAGCGTTTCGAAAACCGCGCGGCCGGTGGCGTCGGTGGCGTGAATGATACGGCGATGACTGTGACCACCTTCCTGAGTAAGGTGTAGCGGTTTCAGGTTGTCACGATTTAAGGGCAGGGACGCTGCACCGGCTCCGGCTTCTTCTGCCGTTTGCAGGGTAAAAGGTACGCCTTGTTCCACCAGCCAGGCGATTGCTTCCTGGCTGTGTTCGACGATGTGCCGGACCATATCTACGTCACACAGACCTGCGCCCGAATCGAGGGTGTCGGCAATGTGGGCATCAACGCTGTCGTTCTCATCGAGCACGGCAGCAATGCCACCCTGCGCCCAATAGGTGGCGCCCTGGCTTAAAGTGCCTTTGCTGAGGACGGCAACACGGGCAAATTCGGCGGTTTTGAGCGCCAGACTGAGTCCGGCGGCACCACTGCCGATGATCAGAATATCAAAGTCGTACACGGTGCCGGGTATCCGAAGTGGTGCGAGGGAGAAGAATTCTATAGACTCTGAGAACTTTTGCAAATCCCTGTGGTCTGTTGTTGCTGTGGTTTGTGACAGGTGCCGCAGCGCCCGATATTTGCAATGACGATAGTGTCAAAGTTCCAGGAGCCGGGAATTGTCAGCGGTTTAATTTAGGCTCGTAATGGACGTATGAAAAATCAGGATTCAGATAATCAGTTGGTCGAGCGTGTTCTCAAGGATGACAAGCAGGCTTTCACGTTGCTGGTACTTAGGTATCAACACAAGGTATTGGGGCTGATCAGCCGGTTTGTGAAAGATCCACATGAGGCTGAGGACGTGGCTCAGGAAGCGTTTCTCAAAGCCTACCGGGCATTGCCCAGTTTTCGCGGTGACAGCCAGTTCTATACCTGGTTGTACCGGATTGCGGTCAATACCGCCAAAAATTACCTGGTGTCACGTAGCCGACGGCCGCCCAGCACCGATGTTGACATGGAAGACGCCCAGCAGGTCGATGACAGCAGTATGCTCAGGGAAATGGACACACCCGAGGCCAATCTGGAAAAGGAAGACATGCGACGGGTAATCAACAAAGCGATAGAAGAGTTGCCGGAAGAATTACGCACCGCTTTTACCTTGCGTGAATTTTCCGGACTCAGCTACGAGGACATCACCGAGGTCATGGATTGTCCAGTGGGCACAGTTCGGTCCCGCATATTTCGGGCCCGTGAATCAATAGACAAGCGTATCAAGGAGTTACTAAGATCCTGAACTTTGTAACAATTATGGCGACCAGTCAGTTTTTTGACATATTTCTCGCACAGTCGGGAACTCGGGCTGAGCGTTGTGGTCGAAAGGGTATAGCAAAATTGGCAAGGTGGGCTTTTGCATGAAGCAAGACGATACGATGCACGATATGACTAATACGCAGGATCAGATCGACCGGGAGGCCCTGTCGGCCCTGATGGACGATGAGCTGAGCGATTTCGAATTGCGACGCCTGCTCCAGCGCATTGAGCAGCAGCCAGCTTTGTTGGCTGAATGGGAACGCTATGGGTTGGTCAGGTCTGCTTTGCAACCTGATCCGATGCGATCGCCCTCGACACCGGATTTTGCCAGTCGAGTGATGAGTGATATCGAGCAGATTCACGCAGAAGAAGGTCCTTTAACGGCGCCCATAGAGCGGCGCCTGAGCAGTCCGGGCAATGGCTGGGCGCGCAACACAACACGGTTTGCAGTGGCGGCGTCGGTCACATTCGCTGTCTTTATGGGTATGCAGACCGTACTGCAAAACCCCGGAACAGGTGACTCTGTGCCAGCGGTAGCCGCTGGCGGGTCAGATATCGATTCCCGGAACCAGCAGCTTGCGGTAGATGCCGATGCGCAGCAGCGACTGAATGATTACATTCGCAGCGTCACCATTCCCGCCCGCGTTGAGTCGCAATCGGTACCGTACAATGTTCTGTTGAACTCGCCTCAGCTGCGTCCGGTCGCTGACCGCGAACTGCTGCAGGAAGTGGAGCGCGAGCCCCTGACGCAGCCCTGAGCGGCACATGACATAGACAGCCCCGGGCGTCACTGAAGACAGCCTTGGGCGTAACTGAAGACAGCCCTGGGCGTAACTGAAGACAGCCCTGGGCGTAACTGAAGACAGCCCTGGGCGTAACTGAAGACAGCCCTGAGCGTCACTGTAGACAGCCCTGAGCGTCACCGTAGATAGCCCTGAGCGACTGTAGAGTCAGCCTCAGCCTGAAAGTAGACGAGCCCCGATCGGGTCTTTGGTTGCATGGGAGTTTCCGCAACTGACGGCTGATCGGGGCTTTTTTGTGGCCGCTCACGTTTGTCCGTTGAACCCTTGGCCGCAAAGCGGTATGTTTGATGCAAAGTTGTTCCCTGGCGCGGATGATCCATTGAGCTTCAGCGCTGTTACCGGAGTGTTTTAGATGAAAAAGTTCTTGTTGATGTCCGTGCTGCTCATGACAGCCACACTGAGCCTGCAGGCCAGCGCCAATTTGCCTGATTTTGAGACTCTGGTGGCGGAGAACTCGGTTTCTATCGTCAATATCACCACGCGCCAACAGGCGCCGCAGCGCTCCGGCGCCGAACAACGCGATCTGGAAGAACTGCTGCGCCAGCTGCGCCCCGACGGTGTGCCACCGATTGACCCGGAAGCCGCGCCGGGGCGTCCGCGCGGCGGCGTGGGATCGGGCTTTATCATGAGCAGTGACGGTTACATCATCACCAACCATCACGTTGTTGCCAATGCGGATTCAATTACGGTCACGCTGACGGACCGCCGTGAATACACGGCAGAGATTATCGGCACTGACGAATTGTCGGATGTTGCCCTGATCAAGATTGATGCAGAGGGGCTGCGCGCAGTCGTCTTTGGTAATTCAGAACAGGTCCGGGTCGGCGAATGGGTCCTGGCTATCGGCTCCCCGTTTGGCCTGGAGTTTTCTGCAGCTGCCGGTATCGTCAGCGCCAAGTCACGTAATGTGCCGTCCCGTGGCCCTGCCAACTATGTGTCATTCATTCAGACCGATGTTGCCATCAATCAGGGCAATTCCGGTGGCCCTTTGTTCAACCTCGAAGGCGAAGTGATAGGCATCAACTCACAGATACTGAGCAGCACCGGCGGCTCCAATGGCATTTCTTTTGCGATACCCAGCAACATGGCGCTCAATGTGCTCGAACAATTGCGTGAGACGGGCTCGGTCAGCCGCGGATTGCTTGGCGTTCTGATCAAGGACGTGGATCACGCGTTGTCCATGGCGTTCGATATGCCCCGGCCCTATGGTGCATTTGTGGATGACGTGCAACCCGGCAGTCCGGCGGAAGATGCCGGGGTGCAGAACAACGATATTATCCTCGCGTTTAACGGCATCACCATCGAACAATCCTCACAATTGCCGTTCTATGTCGGCCAGATCCGTCCGGGCTCATCTGCAGATCTCACTATCATGCGTGATGGTGAGACTTTCGAACTACCGGTGGTGGTAGGGGCGCTGCCGGGAAGTGATCAGGCATTTGGGGGTGAAAGGCCTGCCGCGCCGCGCGGCAACAGCCTGGCTTTGAGCGTCGGCGAGCTCGATCCCGGACTACAGCAGGACGTGCCTGCACTGGCAACGGGTGGTGTGCAGATTGAACAGTTGCGTGACGGTCCCGGCCGGCGCGCGGGGCTGGCGACCGGCGATGCCATCGTGACGCTCAATCACCAACCGATCCGGAATGTGGCGGACTTTAATAGGGTAATGGAGTCATTGCCTGAAACCGGTTTTGTTCCGGTCAGGGTTGTGCGTGATGGCCGCGGTACGACCCTGGTGCTGGAACTGCAATAAGCCCTGATTCCTGCGTGATTCTGCTGTGCCGGTGCTCGAAATCTCCTGACAGCGCATGGCAGATCATGTAGACTTGGCGCCTCTCGATTGACTGGTGATTCTCTTACGTGACTGATTTAAGCCGCATCCGCAATTTTTCCATTATCGCGCACATTGACCACGGCAAATCCACCCTGGCAGACCGCTTCATCCAACATTGCGGTGGTCTGACTCAGCGTGAGATGGCCGCACAGGTGCTGGACTCACTCGATATCGAACGTGAGCGTGGTATTACCATCAAGGCGCAGAGCGTCACACTGTTCTACGAAGCCAAAGACGGACAGCGCTATCAACTGAACTTTATTGATACACCCGGCCACGTCGATTTTTCCTATGAGGTATCACGCTCACTCGCCGCCTGCGAAGGTGCGCTGTTGGTAGTGGATGCCGGGCAGGGCGTCGAGGCACAGTCTGTCGCAACCTGCTACACCGCCATCGAACAGGGTCTCGAAGTCATCCCGGTACTCAACAAGATGGATCTGCCACAGGCTGATCCGGACAAGGTTCGTAAGGAAATTGAAGAGATCATCGGCATCGACGCTTCTGCTGCAGTCAGCGCAAGTGCGAAAACCGGTATGGGCATCACCGATATTCTGGAAGAGCTGATTCGCCTGGTGCCGGCGCCCGTGGGCGATCGCGATGCCCCGCTGCAGGCCCTGATTATCGATTCCTGGTTCGACAACTACCTGGGTGTTGTGTCACTGGTTCGCGTCAAGCAGGGTACCTTGAAGAAAGGTGATAAAATCATCACCAAGACTATCGGCAAGGCGCATCTGGTTGACCACGTTGGCTATTTCGATCCCAAGCGCCATGACATGCCCATGCTGCAGGCAGGTGAGGTGGGTTACATCATTGCCGGCATCAAAGAGATTCAGGGTGCACCTGTCGGCGACACGATTACCCATGCGTCGACGCCTGATGCCCCCATGTTGCCGGGTTTTCGTCGTATTCAGCCGCAGGTCTACGCCGGGCTGTATCCGGTGTCAGCCGATGACTTCGAAGACTTCCGCGACGCTCTGGCCAAACTGACGCTGAATGATGCGTCGCTGTTCTATGAGCCGGAAAGTTCTGACGCACTGGGTTTTGGTTTTCGCTGTGGTTTCCTGGGCATGCTGCACATGGAAATTATCCAGGAGCGACTGGAGCGAGAATACGATATCGACCTGATTACCACTGCACCAACGGTGGTGTATGAAGTGGTGATGCGCAATGACGAGGTGGTGCGTGTTGAAAGCCCTTCGTCATTGCCGCCGGTGGCATCCATTGTGGAAACCCGTGAGCCGATTGTGCTGGCCAGTATGCTGGTACCGCAGGAATATCTGGGGAATATCATCAATCTGTGTGTTGCGCGTCGTGGCGTGCAGCGCGACATGCAGTTTATCGGCAATCAGGTGTCACTGAGTTATGAATTGCCAATGGCGGAAGTGGTCATGGACTTCTTTGATAAACTGAAGTCAGCCAGCCGGGGTTACGCCTCCCTGGATTATCACTTTATCCGTTTTCAGACTGCCAGCCTGGTGCGCCTGGATGTGTTGATCAACGGCGACAGGGTAGATGCGCTGGCGCTGATCGTGCACCGCGACCAGGCGCAAAGCAAGGGTCGCTCGCTGGTAGAAAAAATGAAAGAATTGATACCACGGCAAATGTTTGATGTGGCCATACAGGCGGCCATTGGCGGCCAGATTGTGGCACGTCAGACAGTCAAGGCCCTGCGCAAGAATGTGACTGCGAAATGTTACGGCGGCGATATCACCCGCAAGAAAAAACTGCTGGAGAAACAGAAAGCCGGTAAAAAGCGAATGAAACAGGTGGGTAACGTGGAAGTACCACAGGAAGCTTTCCTCGCAGTATTGAAGGTAGACAGTTGAAGGTGGACAGGTAATGGATATCGATTTCTCGCTGGTTCTGGTAGTACTTGTCGCCATCTGCGGCTTTATCTGGCTTCTTGATGCTCTGCTGTTTGCCGGGGCGCGCAAACAGGCCAATAAAACCGAGGAACCGGTTGTTGTTGAGTACGCCAAATCCTTTTTCCCGGTTCTGCTGATTGTTCTGATGCTGCGCTCATTTTTGGTTGAGCCATTCCAGATTCCCTCCGGGTCAATGATTCCCACGCTGGAAGTGGGCGACTTTATTCTGGTCAATAAGTATCACTATGGCTTGCGACTGCCGGTCGTCGGCACCAAAATCGTTGCCAACAACGAGCCCAAGCGTGGTGAAGTCATGGTATTCATTCCACCCCACGATGAATCCTATTTTATCAAGCGCGTGATCGGGTTGCCGGGCGATACCATTGATTATGAGAACAAGATTCTTCGGGTCAACGGTGACGTCGTTGATATCGATATCGTTGACGAAGTGGCGATAGAAACTGCCGGCGGCATGCGTCCGGGCGTATTGTTCAATGAGACGCTGGGCGATGTCCCGCACCAGGCTCAGATCATTGCGCAGGACGGCCGCAATCGTGGCAGAACGAGTTGGGTGGTACCTCCCGGGCATTACTTCATGATGGGTGACAACCGGGATAATAGCGCTGACAGTCGTGTTTGGGGTCCGGTCCCGGAAGAGAACATTGTTGGCAAGGCATTTGCCATCTGGATGCATAAAGAACCCGGTTTGAATCTGCCGACTTTTAGTCGCAATCAGCGCATTCACTGACCAGCGACACCAATGCTGTTGTCAAACCTGATAGCACGGTGGGGAACATGCGAATCTCGAATCAGGCATTAGACGAGCTCCAGACCAGGCTGGGCCATGACTTCAATAACCGGGATTTGCTCATCCTTGCCCTGACGCATCGCAGCGCCGAGAAAAATCACAATCAGCGGTTGGAATTTCTTGGCGATGCCGTTCTCGGCTTCGTGGTAGCCGAAGCCCTGTATCAATTATATCCCGACGCGCCCGAAGGCGACCTCAGCCAACTCCGGGCGGCATTGGTCAATCGCGAAACGCTGTCCGAACTCGCGCGCAACCTGGCATTGGGTGACTTGCTGGTGCTGGGGCAGGGCGAACGTAAAAGTGGCGGGCAGCGCCGGGACTCTATTCTGTGTGATGCCATGGAAGCACTGCTGGGCGCTGTGTACCTGGACGGTGGAGCCGATGCCTGCCGCCGATGCATCCTCAGCCTCATGCAGGATCGAATGCAACATGATCCGGCCGATGGCGCCAGCAAGGACCCTAAGACACGACTCCAGGAGCTGTTGCAGGCAGGAGCACTGGCACTGCCTGATTACCAGGTCGTGGCAGTCCGGGGCGAAGAGCACGAACAGGAGTTTGAGGTGTCATGCAGCATTGCGCTGCTTGACCGGAAAACCAAAGGTATCGGCCGTTCGCGCCGTCTCGCAGAACAACAGGCAGCCCGGCAGGCGCTGGTGCTACTGCAAAACTCACAAATGAAGGATAAGGGCTGACAATGGCTGATCACGAAGCAACCCGGTGCGGGTTTATTGCAATTGTCGGGCGCCCCAATGTGGGCAAGTCGACCTTACTGAATCATTTGCTGGAACAGAAGATCAGTATAACCTCCCGCAAACCACAAACCACACGCCACCGCATTACCGGCATCAAAACCGATGGTGATACCCAGTTTGTTTATGTGGATACCCCGGGGCTGCACAAAAATCAGAAAAAGGCGCTGAATCGGGCCATGAATGCTACTGTCACCGAGGTACTCAAGGACGTGGATGTTGTCCTGTTTATGGTGGAACGGCTGACATTTAATGAAGAAGACGAAATGGTTTTGCAGGCACTTGAACATGTGAAAGTGCCGGTACTATTGCTGATCAATAAATGCGATCAGATAGACAACCGTGAACGCTTGCTGCCACATATACAGCAGCTCGCCGCGAAACGACAATTTGCCGAGGTCATCCCGCTGGCGGTGCTGACAGGACATAATATGAACACGGTTGAAAACTGTGTCGCAAAATATCTGCCCGAAGGTCCCTTCATGTTCCCCGAGGATCAGGTGACCGACAGAAGTTCACGTTTTCTTGCCGCAGAACTGATCCGTGAAAAAATCACCCGGCAACTGGGTGATGAGCTGCCGTACGAGGTCACGGTGGAAATTGAGAAATTCGTTCAGGAAGGCAACGTTTTGCACATCCATGGTCTTATCCTGGTAGACAAGGCAGGACAGAAACAGATCATCATCGGCCACCACGGAGAGCGTCTGAAGACCATTGGCACTGCCGCACGTCTGGATATGGAAACAGCATTCGACAGCAAGGTGATGCTGAATCTTTGGGTCAAGGTCAAGTCAGGCTGGGCTGATGACGAACGGGCATTGCAAAGCCTTAATTGACACACGTGACCATCATGCCTGGCGCAGTGGCAATCAGCACAACAGTTCAAACTATCAGGCGGTCGCATTGAAACGCATCGATCTGCAACCAGCGTACATATTGCACACGCGTCCATATCGGGATACCAGCGCGCTGGTTGATCTGTTGAGCCTTGACTATGGCCTGTTGCGCGCGGTGGCGCGTGGCGTGCGTGGCGGCAGTTCACGCAAACGCACGGTGATGCAGCCGTTTCAACCATTACTGGTGAGTCTGGCAGGTCGTGGTGAACTGCTTAATCTGAACCAGGTCGAGCATGCCGCGCCGGGTTTTCGTCTGGCCGGCGACCACCTGTTCAGTGCCATGTACCTGAATGAGTTGCTGATGCGACTGCTGCACGCACAGGAAGCTCATCCGGCAATTTACCGTGTATATCAGCAGGCTCTGGTCAGCTTGCAACAGCGAGGCTCGCTGGAAGCATGTCTGCGCCGATTCGAGTTCAGGCTGTTGCAGGAACTCGGTTATGCCTGGGATCTGTCGGTAGACGCAGTCAGCGGCGAGACCCTGCAGGCAGATCAGTGTTATCTGTTTAATCCCGAACACGGCTATGAAAGCGTACAGGCACCCGCGGGCCAATGGCCGCCGGCCCTGTTTCGGGGTGACGAATTACGTCGATTTGCTGCTGACATGGCGACCGGAGACGACAATACACCGGCCGCAGCGTCTGGCAACGGCGATGCCGACACGGAGTGCGCAGATCATGGCCGAAGCGCGGCAAAACGGCTCATGCGGCAGGCTCTGCAGCCCCACCTGGGCAGCAAACCCTTGCTCAGTCGCCGGTTGTTTGCGGCGAGATCGATATCTGACAGGCTACCTGAACAGGGCAGAACAGGGGTGATCCTACCCCCGGAGAACAATAAAGGGTAAAATTGCGCCTCTTTCAGCCACAACATATACGAGTCCATGAGTCATTCCACAAACGAACCTACCGCTACCAAGCCTTTCATTGACCACCCGGCTGTTGACAGCCAGATCGGCAACACGCCGCTGGTGCGTCTGCAGCGCATGGCAGGGGACACCAGCAATACCATTCTGCTCAAGCTTGAGGGCAACAATCCTGCCGGTTCAGTGAAGGATCGCGCTGCTTTCAACATGATTCTGCAGGCCGAGCTGCGCGGTGATATCCAACCCGGCGATACGCTGATCGAAGCTACCAGCGGCAATACCGGTATTGCCCTGGCCATGGTTGCCGCGATCAAGGGTTACCGGATGATCCTGATCATGCCGGAAACCATGTCGCAGGAGCGCAAGGCCTCCATGTCTGCGTACGGCGCCGAACTGGTGCTGGTCAGCGATGATGAAGGCATGGAGGGTGCCCGCGACCTGGCTGCAAGCATGAGTCGTGAAGGCAAAGGAAAAATCCTAGACCAGTTTGCCAACCCCGACAATCCGGCGGCGCACTATTTGACGACCGGACCGGAAGTCTGGCGTGATACGCATGGCAAGGTCACCCATTTTGTCGCCTCTATGGGAACGACTGGCACCATCATGGGCGTATCGCGCTACCTGAAAGAGAAAAACCCCGACATCAGCATTGTCGGTCTGCAACCTCGCGATGGTTCCAAAATCCCGGGTATCCGACGCTGGCCGCAAGAATATCTGCCACGCATTTTTGAACCTGCCAGAGTTGATCGGGTTATTGATATTGCGCAAAGTGATGCTGAGACCACGATGCGAGCATTGGCAAAAGAAGAAGGTATATTCTGTGGTGTTTCCTCGGGTGGTTCGGTATTTGGTGCCTTGCAGCTAAGCCGGGAGCTCGAAAACGCAGTCATTGTTGCGATCATTTGTGACCGCGGCGATCGTTACCTGTCCACCGGTGTATTTTCCTGAGTTGATTTTATGACTAAATCCCGACGCCGGCGGCAAAAGCTGCCCGCTGAAGCTGTATCCGTGACTATTGAACGTCTGAGCCATGAAGGTCGTGGTGTTGGCAAAATAGACGGTAAAATCGTTTTTGTTGATGGCGCGCTTCCCGGTGAGGAGGTAACGGCTGTTTACCGGGCGCAACGAAGCCAGTACGACGAGCTGAAGGTGCAGGACATTGTTACGCCTTCTGCACAGCGCGTGCAGCCGCCCTGTGCCGTTGCTGCCATCTGTGGCGGCTGCGTGTTGCAGCATCTGGCGCCCTCAGGACAACTCGACCTTAAACAACAGGTGCTCGCGGACCAGCTTAAGCATACGGGCGGTATCAGCGATTTTGCGGTACTGCCAGCCATGACCGGTGATACCGAGTTCTATCGACGCAAAGCGCGTCTTGCCGTTCGTTATGTGCACAAAAAGGCTGATGTACTGGTAGGTTTTCGCGAAGCCGCCAACACCTTTATCACTGATATGCACCATTGTTCGGTACTGGTCAAACCAGTCGCGGATTTGATCAGCCCACTGCGAGCCCTGATTCTCTCGCTTGATGCCTGCCGGGATATACCACAAATTGAAGTGGCTGTTGGCGAAACCCACTGTGTTGCCACTGAGCAGATGTCGGAGGTATTGCGCGTCGCTTTGGTGTTGCGTCATCTGGCACCATTGGCTGACGCCGACCTGAAACGGCTGCAGGAATTTGCAGATACGCATGGCATTGAATGGTTTCTGCAATCGGGGGGGCCGGACACGGTGAAAAAATTCTGGCCGGCCGACGACAACACGTCGCTGTATTACTTCTTACCGCAGCCTGCCGACAGATCGGGGGCTCCACAGTCACCCATTACCATAGAGTTTCGCCCCGGGGATTTTACCCAGGTCAATGCGGCCATCAACCGGCAGATGATAGATCAGGCGCTGGATCTGCTGGACCTGCAAGCGGAAGATAATGTGCTGGATCTTTTCTGTGGTCTGGGCAACTTCACGCTGGCGATCGCCCTGCGCTGTAATAGCGTGACCGGTGTGGAGGGCGGTCAGGATATGGTGACACGAGCCACCAGGAATGCAGAACGCAACAACATCGCCAACGCCAGTTTTTACGCGGCCGACCTGTTCACCGACT
Organism: Pseudohongiella sp.; assembly: GCF_011050365.1. GTDB lineage: Bacteria > Pseudomonadota > Gammaproteobacteria > Pseudomonadales > Pseudohongiellaceae > Pseudohongiella. The sequence goes on along the minus strand of NZ_DRFV01000015.1, from coordinate 159,610 downwards.
TTGACAGTTCCACCTGGGCCAAACCGGGTTACAACAAATTGCTGTTGGATCCGCCTCGCTCCGGCGCTATCGAAATCGTTACCCGTATCCGTGAGTTACTGCCACAAAAAATCGTCTATGTATCCTGTAATCCGGCAACTCTGGCCAGGGATTCTGCAGAACTGCAGCGCCAGGGGTACGAGTTGGTCAGTGCAGGGGTTATGGATATGTTTCCTCACACCGGCCATGTAGAATCCATGGCGCTTTTCACTCTCAAGACTTAAGTTACGCTATGGTCCAGGTACGCGAAGAATACTCCTTCAACTCAGATGGCAGCGTCAATTTCGAACAATGGCTGGCGCGCCTTGAGAGTTACGTCAGCCTGTCACGGCACGACGATCTTCGACGTGCCTGCGATTTAAGCTGGCAGGTTGAGAGTCTTGCGATTGCGGCCAAAAATGCCTGGTCTCCGGGAGTCAGCGCCTACCGCACCGGCCTGGAAATGGCCGAAATCCTGGCGCAACTTCACCTGGACAGCGAAGCGATTATTGTGGCTTTGCTTTATCGCCCGGTACGCGAATCAAGATTGCCGCTGGCTCAGGTACAGGACGCTTTCGGCCCCAACATCGCGATACTGCTGGAGGGTGTGTTGCGCATGGCGGCAATCAATGAAACCGACACCAGCAAGACCCGGGTCCTGGGCCAGAGCCAGGATCAAATGGAGAATGTTCGCAAGATGCTGTTGGCGATGGTTGATGATGTGCGCGTTGCGCTGATCAAGCTGGCGGAACGCACCTGTGCCATTCGTTCAGTCAAAACCGCAAGCCCGGTCAAACGCTTGCGGGTAGCCCGTGAAGTATTTGATATTTACGCACCGTTGGCACACCGGTTGGGCATTGGCCAGCTTAAGTGGGAGCTGGAGGACCTGTCGTTTCGCTATTTGCAGGCGGAAAACTATAAGCGTATCGCCGGTCTGATCGATGAACGCCGGGTCGATCGCGAGCGTTTCATTACCGAAGTGACCGAGGAGCTGCGACGTCAGTTCAGCCGCGCAGGCATTGATGCCGAGATCAACGGTCGTGCCAAAAGCATTTACAGCATCTGGCGCAAAATGCAGCGCAAGCAACTTGATTTCTCGCAGATATTCGATATCCGCGCTGTTCGTGTTCTGGTACCAGATGTGCGTGACTGTTATGCCGCACTGGGGATCGTACACAATCTTTGGCGAGTGATACCAAACGAGTTTGATGACTATGTCGCCAGCCCCAAAGAGAACGGCTACCAATCCTTGCATACCGCTGTAATTGGCCCGGACAACAAGGTATTTGAAATTCAGATCCGAACGTTTGCCATGGATGATGATGCTGAACTGGGCGTTTGTGCGCATTGGCGTTACAAAGAAGGTATCGTTGACCCTGATTATCGCGACGGCTTCGACGAAAAAATCGAATGGCTGCGACAGGTGCTGGCCTGGCATGATGAAATGGGAATGGTGGGTGGCCTGGCAGAACAGTTGCGCAGTGATGCCAGCGCCGACAACCGGGTGTATGTTTTCACACCGGAAGGCCATGTGGTTGATCTCATGGCCGGAGCAACGCCACTCGATTTTGCCTATTATGTCCATACTCAGGTTGGCACCCATTGCTCAGGCGCTCGCGTCAACGACAAAATTGTCGCGCTGAACTATCAACTCAAGACCGGCGATCGTGTCGAGATTATGTCCAGTGAGCTGAACGAACCCAGTCGTGACTGGTTAAAACCGCATCTGGGCTACGCCAATACGCCACGGGCACGCGCCAAACTGGTGCAGTGGTTTAAAACGCAGGACCGCGAACACAATATCACCTATGGTAAGCAATGGCTGGAGACAGAACTGAATCGACTGGCCATTCGGCACTTGCCCTATGAAGAAGTCTCGCGCCGGCTTGGCTGTCGCAATGCAGAAGGCCTGTTCGTGTCTATCGGTACCGGTGCCATCGAAGTTCACGAAGTTATCGATACCGCTCAGCAATTATCCCTGTTGTCCGGAAGACAGGATCTGTTTACCGATGAGCAGGCGGAAAGTCAGCAGCTACCCAACAGTCCGATGAGTGTCAACGTGCAGATAATCGCGCGCGACCGTGCCGGATTGTTGCGTGATGTCACTACCATTCTGGCAAATGAGGCGGTTTATGTATTGGCCGTTAACACCCGCAGCGACAAAAAGGCAGCAACCGCATCCATACAACTGGAAATAGAAATCCCATCATTCCACAGTCTGGCGCGAGCGCTTGACCGCTTGAATGACCTGGAAAGTGTAATTGAGGCCCGACGACTGGAGGATGAAAATCTGTGACTGAACATAACGAAAATGCCGATAGCCAGGTCGCTTCCGTTGCCCGGCTGGTGCATTTGATGGCCTGTTTGCGTGACCCCGTTCATGGTTGTGCCTGGGACCGCAAACAAACCCTGTCATCCCTGACCCGGCACACGTTGGAAGAAGTGTATGAAGTCATGGACGCGGTAGAGCAGGGTGATCCGGAGAAAATATGTGATGAACTGGGAGATTTGCTGTTTCAGGTAGTCTTCTACGCACGAATTGCAGAAGAATCGGGACAGTTCGACCTCGGCGCGGTCGCTAACGCCATTTTTAACAAGCTCCTTCACCGCCACCCCCATATTTTTCCTGACGGCAACCTCGCCAGCTTCGGACAACCGTCAGCACTGACGGCAGAAGAGGTCGAGCGCAACTGGGAACTGATCAAGAATGCCGAACGCGAGGCTTCAGCATCCGGCAGCGGGCCCGTGAGTGTGCTCGATGATGTCCCCAGAACGCTGCCGGCGATCGAACGTGCCGGCAAACTGCAAAAAAGGGCTGCATCGGTAGGGTTTGACTGGGACGAGATCAGCCAGGTGCTGAGCTGTCTGCAGGACGAGATTGGCGAACTGCAGGAGGCCATCACGAGCAAGGATATACAGGCACGGGAACATGAAATAGGTGATGTACTGTTTACTTGTGTTAATCTCGCTCGACATTTACAAACGGACCCTGAATCAGCCCTGCGTTTGGCCAATCAACGCTTTGAGCACCGTTTCCGCCATGTCGAAAGCAGCGCCCGCCAGGCCGGAAGTTCTGTCGCAGGCACCAGCGCTGCCACTCTTGACCGATACTGGCAAGCAGCAAAAGAATCCGAAAATTCCAACAATCAGTGACATGCTATTAACTTGAATTTTGAAACAGGAGTCATTATGCGAATAATTTTACTGGGTGCGCCCGGCGCCGGAAAGGGAACACAGGCGCAATTCATTACAACAGAGCTTGGTATCCCGCAAATTTCTACCGGTGATATGTTGCGTGCCGCGGTGAAAGCCGGCACGCCACTTGGCAAAAAAGTCGAGGACGTCATGAACAGTGGCGGTCTGGTAACCGATGAGATCATCATTGCTCTTGTTAAAGAGCGCATTACCCAACCCGATTGCGCAAATGGTTTTTTGTTTGATGGCTTCCCACGAACCATTCCGCAAGCGCAGGCTATGGTTGATGCGGGTATCGATATCGACCGTGTTATAGAGATCCGCGTCGCCGATGAAGAGATAGTGGCCCGCCTGAGCGGCAGGCGAGTTCACCCTGGCTCCGGGCGTGTTTATCATATTGAACACCAACCACCAAAGGCAGCTGGCATTGATGACGTCACCGGCGAAGCACTCGTTCAACGCGACGATGATAAAGAAGAAACCGTGCGCAAACGGCTTGCTGTGTATCACGAACAAACACAACCACTGGTCCAGTTTTATAAAACTCTGGAAGAAAAAGGCACCGGTGTAAAATTGGTCAGCATCGATGGCCAGGCAGACGTTCAGAAAATTCGCAATAAACTGGCTGAAGTTTTAAATGCCTGATCGGCTTTTTGACAGGACAATTCCAGTAAATAATAACTAGAAATTGATGCATATTACTGTATAGCATTATTTTTTTGTGTTATCGTGCCGCTCAAACGTGGGGCATTTTTGCGTTGAAAGTCGTAGGTGGTTTTTTTCCACAGTCTTGGAGAGATAAAAGTATGGCCAAAGTTAAAGCGAAAAAGAAGACGTCTGCCACATCAGCGGTCAAAAATATTAAAGACGCTGGCCTGGCAAAAGCTCAAGCATCTCTGGCAAAAATAGAGAAAGAGGTAGCCGTAAACAAGAAGAAGCTCGACGCAGCTGAAGCGAAAGCCAAAGCAGCCGCTGCCAAAGCTTCCAAAAGTGCAACTGCTGCCAGCAAAAAAGCCAAGGCAAGTGCCCAGGTTGCTGCCAAGAAAGCCGCCGCCAACCTGACGGCCGTTAATGCCAAACTCAGAACTGCCCAGTCGCAGGCAAAAGCAGCAGCGGCTGCAGCACGCGCCAAAGCAGCGGCTGAAGCCAGAAAACAGGCTGAAGAGCAGCGTAAAGCTGATCTGGCTGCCAAAGCTGATGCTGATCTGCAAAAAGCTGTTAAGGCCTTCTCTACTCAGTGGATGAGGAAACGCAAAAAAGCCGATGCAGCCAAAGAAGCGGCTCGCATTAAAAAGCAGCGAGCGAAGGAGCGCGCAGCCGCTCAGAAAGCCGCTGCCAAAGCCCGTGCGGCAGCCAAAAAAGCAGCGATAAAAGCCAGAGCTGCGGCAAAAGCCAAGGCTGCTCGTGAGCGTACCGCTGCCCGTAAAGCTGCAGCCAAAGCCAAGGCAACTGCCAAGGCCAAAGCAGCACGTGAACGCGCTGCTGCCAAACGCGCTGCTGCCAAAGCGAAAGCGTCGGCTTCCAAGTCGAAAGCTAAAGCCAAGTCTACTGCGAAGAAAGCGGCGCCTAAAAAAGCGGCACCCAAGAAAACCGCTGCCAAAAAGACTACAGCGAAAAAAGCTGCGGTAAAAAAGGCACCGGCCAAAAAAGCAGCCGCTAAAAAAGCAGCACCGAAGAAAGCCACTGCCAAGAAAGCACCGGCCAAGAAAGCTGGCGCCAAAAAAGCACCAGCCAAGCGCAAGCCTGCAGCCGCCAAGGCACCAGCACAGGCTTGATCGGCATGTAAAAAGCGTGTCGATCAACTGATCGACACGCTTTTTGTAGCCCGACAACGGCTGTCTCCCCATTTGCGGATACCGGGATATGCCCAACTTTCCTCACCGCAGCTCGTTACTGCAACATGAACCTTCATCATGACGACCTTATTGGCTATCGATACCGCTGCTGATATTTGCTCCGTCGCCCTATCGAGTGGTAACACGATTAACCAGCGCCAAAGCGCCGCTGTGCGCAAGCACGCTGCCGAGGTACTGCCGATGATTCAGTCTTTACTGGATGAGTCGGACTTGTCGTTGAGCCAGATCGACGCCATTGTCATGGTGAGTGGCCCGGGATCATTTACCGGCTTAAGAATTGGCAGCGCGGTAGCGCAGGGGTTATCGTTCGGCGCTGACATTCCTATTATCCGGATTTCATCCCTGATGATGCAGGCCCGAGCCGCTTTTGGCGCTTGCGGTCAGCGCGAGGGTACAGAAAGTGTCTTTTATACCTGTATGCATGCCCGCGAAGATGAATTCTATTTTGCCTGCTATCAGGACGATGGGGTGTCTCAGCCCCGGGCACTGATCGAAGATCAGATCAGTGACACGAAATCAATCCTGAACCTGCTGCGGGACCAGCACGACCAGTCATGCCCTCATTACCGATCAGGCAATGGTTGGCTGCAGCGTACCTTGCAGGATGCCGGCGAGGGCGATCAGGCATTGGCATTAGTGAGCGGAGCAGCGAATGCCGCTACGCTGTGTGCGCTTGGAGAGTATGCGTTGGCTGCGGGTTTGACAGATCGCGCCGACGATGCCGTTCCGGTTTATCTCAAGGAAGATATGGCGTACCGGAAATCCTGATGCACAAACTGGTGATCCACAGTCAACATGGCGATGCTAAAAGCCAGCGGCTGGCTCAGCAACTGCAATTGCCGTTGGTAGACGCAGCAGATCACCATGATGGCTTGATGTTGTCTTATCTCGACGACAAACTGACCCTGAACCGCCCATGCGACCGCGAAGCGGGGTCCGTTTGCGTGGATTTCAGTGATGCAAAACTGACCTTCAGGCTGGCGCAGGCACTGTCCCGGGAAGCCGTTGTCAAGGCGGTTGGTGGTTGCGTTCCGGCGCGAACCGACGCGTCATCAGTACCACATGTGATTGACGCCACTGCCGGCCTCGGTCAGGATGCTTTCATTCTGGCTGCAGCAGGCTGGCAAGTCAGCCTGGTTGAACAGTCCCCCATTATTCATGCCCTGCTTGAAGACGGTCTGCGAAGAGCCCGTGACGCGGTTTCGGAGGCCACACACAATCATCTGATCAGCGACCCGGCTGCCCGGCGCGCGCAGATGCTTGCTGATATTCTGGGGCGTCTGCAGTTGTGCACGGCCGGTGACAGTGTCGATGTGCTACCCAAGCTGAAACCGGCATCGGTAATCTATCTTGACCCCATGTTTCCGGGTCGTGAAAAAACCGCTCGAGTAAAAAAGAACAGATTTCTGCTGCAACAACTTCATGGCGCAGAAGGTTCAGGCGAGGGATTGCTGACGATCGCATTAGGCCTCGCCGCCAAAGTTGTGGTCAAGCGCCCCCGTCTTGCCGTTCCGCTGGACGGGCTTAAGCCGGCGTCCAGTCTGACCGGCAAGACCAGCCGTTTCGATATTTACGTGGGTAACAGCAGCGCACTCAAGTGAGCAGCAGGCGACGCAGGACTCCCTGATACATAAGAGACAGCTCATCAAGATCAGTCAGGCGCACATGTTCATCTATTTTGTGAATGGTGGCGTTGCAAGGCCCCAGCTCCACGACCTCAGCACCGGTCGGAGCGATAAATCGACCGTCAGATGTACCACCCGAGGTGGAAGCTTCTGTGTTGACCGCGTTCACCTCGTACACACTGTCCTTGACTGCCTGAATCAGGCGTTCGCTGCGCGTCAGAAAGGGCAGGCCTGACAGTTTCCATTCCAGCGTGTAGTCAAGCCCGTGAGCATCGAGAATGGCTTCTGTTCGCTGTCTTATAGTGTCTTCACTGAGCTCGGTTGAGAACCGGAAATTGAAGGCTGCGGTCAGCGTACCCGGAATGACATTGTCAGCACCGGTACCGGACCTGATATTTGAAACCTGGAACGTGGTCGGCGGAAAAGCGGCATTGCCGTCATCCCAGCTTTCCCGGGCCAGAGCGTCCAGCGGCAACATGGCCTGGTGAATCGGATTTCTGGCCAGATGCGGGTAGGCAACATGGCCTTGCACGCCGTGCACAGTCAACAGACCATGAAGCGATCCACGACGGCCAATTTTAACCACATCCCCGAGCGTCTCCGTGCTGCTCGGTTCACCGACAATACACCAGGTTATGCTCTCTTCTCTGGCCTGCAGTGTGTCAATGACTTTGCGGGTACCGTTGATGGCAGCGCCTTCCTCGTCGCCCGTGATCAGGAACGCAATCGAACCTTTGGGTGTCGTACCATCGCTCTGGCATTGGGCCAGAAAGCGCTCGCAGGCAGTAACCATGGCGGCCAGGCTGCCTTTCATATCGGCGGCTCCACGTGCGTATAACATGCCGTCGCGAAGAGTTGGGGTAAACGGAGGGGACTGCCAGTTTTCCTCGGGACCTGTTGGTACCACATCAGTATGACCGGCAAAACACAGGACAGGTCCGGTGGTGCCGAAACGCGCCCAGAAATTGTTGACGTCACCAAAGCGCATAACTTCGCTATTGAAGCCAATGGCGTTTAGGCGATCCATCATCATCTGGTTGCAGCCTTTATCATCAGGCGTCACCGACGCAATCTGCAGCAGCTCGATAGCAAGTTGCGCGGTGGCGGACAATGACTGATTTTCCGGATTCTGGTTCATGCGGACTTGCTCTTGTGATTGAATGGGGCGCTGTTCAATTGTTTGAGTGTAACTCTTCATTGAGCGCGATTCGGGTTTTATTGCTCTTGCACTCGACCGCGCCGGTCTGGGAATTTCGGCGGAACAACAAATCGCTCCTGCCCGACAGCGACTTTGCCTTGATCAGTTCGACCAGATTGTTTTCATTGTCCAGGAGGCTGATTTTGGTGCCGCCTGTCACATACAAACCGGCCTCCACGATACAGCGATCTCCCAGGGCGATTCCAATGCCCGCATTGGCGCCAATCAGGCAATCACGGCCGACTGAGATAATGGCCGTGCCACCACCGGACAGTGTGCCCATGGTAGAACAACCGCCACCCAGGTCGCTGCCCGAACCGATCATGACACCAGCCGATATACGGCCTTCGATCATCGCGGTGCCTTCGGTGCCCGCATTAAAGTTGATGAACCCTTCATGCATCACCGTGGTGCCTTCACCCACATAGGCACCCAGTCTGACACGGGCAGTGTCCGCGATCCGGACCCCGGCTGGTACAACATAGTTGGTCATCTTCGGGAATTTGTCGACTGACATGACATCAATCAATTGCCCCTGTGCCCTGGCCAGCAACTGTCGCGCCGGCAGGTCCTCCAAGGCGATGGCGCCCTGATTGGTCCAGGCAATGTTGCGCAGAACAGCAAACGCTCCCTGCAGGTTCAGGCCGTGCGGCCTGGCCAGGCGGTGAGAGAGCAGTTGCAGCTTAAGATACACTTCTGCGATGCTGGTCGGTGCGATATCTTCCGCAATAAAGGTAGCAACAACTGTCTGCTTGCTACCGACCAGGGTATCTACAATCGCGGAGAAAGCCGGGTCTGTTTTGTCTTTACCGGTATCCTGCAATGCTTTCAGATGTGTCGGCGTCAGTTTGATGCACTGATTGCCACCACTGTAACCGCAAGCGCGGATAAGTGCCGACAGGGTGTCCGGGGCTGGGTCTACGATCGGCTGGGGATAGTAGACTTCGATGATGTCCTGTCGGGCATCCGTGGTTGCGATACCCAGTCCAAAACTGTGCAGTTGCGGTGTCTTCATGGATGAAAATGTCTCCTTGGAATAATCTGTTGATTCTGGTCAGAGCTGACGGTTATGCCTCTGTTAGCCGGACAATACCATCAACTGGTCATAGCCCAGTAACCAGCCATGCGTGCGGGCATGGACAATCGGTCGTTTAATCAGGGCAGGGTAGGTCTGCATCAACTTGATGGCAGAGGCGGGATCGGTAATTTTGTGCTGCTCACTGGCATCAAGCTGGCGCCACGTAGTGCCACGTTTATTGATCAGGCGCTCGGCGCCGAATGCTGCCAGCAAGTCAGCAGCGAGCGCATCATCAAGGCCATGCTTGCGATAGTCATGCAACGTCCACTCAATGCCCTGAGCGTCCAGCCACTTGCCGGATTTGCGCACAGTATCGCAATTGCTGATGCCATATAATGTGATCATGACTTCAGGCCGCCAGTTCTTGTGACAGCGCCTGCTGCAAACGTTCTATCTGCGCCGGGTCGGTGATGGGTTGATCATTGGCATCCGCAATAAAGAACAGGTCTTCCACGCGTTCGCCGAGCGTGGCAATGCGCGCATTGAGCAGCTGAATGTCCTGTTCCGCAAAGACCTTGCCGATGGCGGCGAGAATACCGGGCTTATCAATACAATTCAGTTCCAGAGTAGACCAGGGCTGGCCTTCTTTATTGATAATGTCCATTTCCACCTGTTGGCCAAAGTGCTGCAGTTTGCGCGATGCCCGTTTTTTGGCAACACGAAGATGTGCAGACGGTTCGGCCAGGTATTTCCGTAGCGTCTTCTTGATTTCCTCGATTCGGCGCGGATTGTCACCGATAGAGGTGCCGTCACCGTCCAGTACCGAGTAGGTATTCATGCAATAATTTTTGCTTGAGGTGAAAATTCGCGCGTCCTGAATATTCAGGCCCAGTTGCTCCATGGCAGCGGCACTGCCGGCAAACAGATGGTTGCGGTTCACAGTATAAATGAAGATATGGGTCGCGCCCTCTGCCAATGTATCGGTTGTATCCTGCACCAGTACCAGGGTTTCATCCGCTGCGCTGGACGCCTTGTGGCGGGCAATCGATTCGGTATGCCAGACAATATTGGCAGCCGACTCACGGACAAAATACTCATCGTCGGTATTCTCCCAGATTGCCAGTACATCAGCGTCGTCTATGCCCTTGGCACGGAGTTTTTCCAGCGCACTTTCCTGTTTATCCTTGATCCGGTCCACACGATCAATCGGATTTTCCAGGCCGCGTCGCAGTGCTTTTTTGGTGTTCATATACAATTGGCGCAACAATGAGGCACGCCATGCATTCCACAATGTCGGGTTGGTTGCGTTGATGTCTGCAACCGTGAGCGCGTACAGGTAGTCCAGGTGCAGTTTGTCGCCCATTTGCAGAGCAAAATCGTGAATCACTTCCGGATCGGAAATATCCTTGCGCTGCGCAGTCATCGACATCAACAGGTGTCTGCCAATCAGCCAGGACACCAGTTTCGCATCCCAGGCGCTCAAATGATGGCGTTGACAGAACAGGGTGGCGTCTTCCATGCCCAGCGTCGAATGATCTCCGCCGCGGCCCTTGGCGATATCATGATAAAGACCAGCGATGTAGAGCAATTCGATTTTGGGTAGCTTGTTGACGATATGGGCCGCGATCGGGAAATTTTCTTCCGCTTCCGGGAAGCGAAAGCGGCGCATATTTTCAACCACCTGCAGCGTGTGGGCATCGACAGTGTAAATATGAAACAGGTCATGTTGCATTTTGCCGGTAATGGCGCCGAACTCGGGCAGGTAGCGGCCCAGCACGCCGTAACGTGCCATGCGTCGCAGCTGTGAGGTGAGATCATGGGGCGAGCGCAGCAACTCCATGAACAACGACGTGTTGCGTATGTCATGACGAAACTGGTCGTCAATCAAGGATCTGTTTTCCCGAATCAACCGGATGGTGGAGGCGCGCACGCCCTTAATTTCCGGATTCTGTGCCATCAGCACAAAAATCTCCATCAGGGCAAACGGGAAGCGTTTGAATACATCACCGTTACGAACCTCAATATAGCGACTGCGAACCTGGAAGCGGTTATTGATTTCAGTGACTTCGACATGTTCTCCGGCGCGCAGAATAGCCTCGTCAAATAATTGCAACAGCATGTCATTCAGTTCACGCAGGGTCGCAACAGCGCGATAGTACTCCTGCATCAGTTTTTCCACCGCCAGGCTTTTGTCGTCATCCTGATAGCCAAACATGGCAGCAAGTTCACGCTGCTTGTCAAACAGCAACCGATCTTCCTTGCGGCCGGCGAGAAGATGCAGACCATAACGCAACTTCCACAGCAGTTTCTCACCCCGGATCAACTGCTCAAATTCCGAGGGCAGCAGGAACCCCAATTTGACCAGATCTGCCAGATTGTTGGCATCATAGTGTCGCTTTGCGATCCAGCCGATAGTCTGGATATCGCGGAGACCGCCAGGCGAGGTTTTCACATTGGGTTCGAGCGCGTAATCGATATCGTAATACTTGTCATGCCGGGCTATTTGTTCGTCGCGCTTGGCGGTAAAAAAATCACGCGCCGGCCATACATCGTCAGCCTGTGTGACTCTAATCATTTCCTGCCGCAGACTATCAGGATCCTGTTCCGGCCCGACAATGGTCCGCGATTCCATCAGGCTGGTGGTTACCGTGATGTCCTTGACCGCTTCGTCACGGCATTGTGCAATGGTCCGTACACTCTGACCGATCTCAAGGTTGATATCCCACAGAAAAGCAAAGAAGCCACTGAGCGCATTGCGATTCGCCGCAGCCTGGTCGTCGCGCATCAGGAACAGCAGGTCAATGTCCGAGTGCGGGTGCAGTTCGCCGCGGCCATAACCGCCGACCGCGAGCAAACTCAGGTGGCTGGCATTAATCCAGTCGAACTGGGCCCATGCCCGTTGCAGGATCTGGTCCATGAACCAGGCGCGACCGATAATCAGTTCCCTGATGTCAGCGTCGGCACGATAACGTGAATCAAGTTCTTCGCGCGCATGGCTCAGGGCATCTTTGAACACCTGCACGGCAGGCTCGCCGTTTTGCAGGCGCTGCTCGAACAGGGCCTTGTCAAACAACTGCTGGTCTGCAGGAGTGCCGACATCGACCGGTCTGATTTCACTCATCAATAACTACCTCGGGAAACGGGTTGATGTCACGGGAACTGGGCTTCAGGTACAGGGATCAGAATGGCTCATCCGGGCGCCGGGTCAGCACCTCAACACCATTCTGGGTGACAACCAACGTGTGCTCCCATTGTGCTGACAATCTGCGATCACGGGTGGTCACAGTCCAGCCGTCAGCCTTGGACAGTTTGGTATGACGCTCACCCAGGTTGATCATGGGTTCTATGGTGAAAGTCATGCCTTCTTCAAGCTTGAGGCCGGTCCCGGGTTTGCCGTAGTGCAGTACCTGAGGGTCTTCATGAAACACCCGACCGATACCGTGACCGCAATATTCACGAACCACCGAGTAGTTATTGGCTTCGGCATGCGTCTGAATCACATGACCGATGTCGCCGAGCTGAACACCGGGCCGGACAATTTCCATGGCCTTGTACAAACACTCCTGGGTGACCCTGACCAGGCGTTTGGCGTGCGGTGCCACCTCGCCGACGAAAAACATTTTGCTGGTATCGCCATGATAGCCGTCTTTTATGACGGTAACGTCGATATTCAGAATATCACCGTTTTTCAGTATTTTGGCATCACTGGGGATACCGTGGCAGACAACCTGGTTCAGGGATGTACAAATTGATTTCGGGAACCCATTGTAATTCAACGGTGCCGGAATCGCTTGCTGCACATTGACGATATAGTCGTGGCAGATACGGTCCAGCTCGCCCGTGCTGATGCCGGCGCCGACATGGGGTCCGATCATTTCCAGCACGTCCGCCGCCAGGCGACCGGCAACACGCATTTTTTCTATCTCGTCCGGGGTTTTGAGACTGACAGGCATGAAGCTCTCTCTAGATAAAACAGATTAGTGGCGTATTGTAAGAGCTATGCAGGGCCAGAGCAAACCAGCGATGCCTTTTTACGCCAGTGCCTGCCGTGATGTTCGGCGTCAGAAATGTTAGCATCAGGCAATTCCAGCACAGGCGCTTCCCGACAGAAGCAAACGATGGAGAAAGATACAGGCAAAGCGTATGCAGTATTCTGCAGCGCCGGCTGTTTTGGTGGTTATCCACGTCGGCGCATGCTCAGCCGAATGATGTTAGCCCAGCAGACCGGGGATCACTCATACATTGAGCCGCACGAATCGACACAGCCACTGGACAAAACCGTGACCAGACGTCCCGCTTTGGAGACACAACGGGGGCTGATTTACTTTACCGGGGATGATCCGTGTATGATGCGCGATCTGCTTAAAAAACAGGAAGAACTGGATTTTTATGTCTGACACGCTTTTGACAGACCTGCTGCCACGCATGGATGAAGCATTGCAGGTGTTGACCGACACGCCGGCGATGAGCAAAACCCTGGAAATACGACGCGTTCTGGATACAGCGCGACATGTTCTTATGCAGCCCGGCGGCTGCGAAGCCCTGGAGCAACGCGCGCAGCAGATAGATGACAGCGGGGTGTTTCTGGGCACTGACTGGGCTGACCCCCAGATCCTGGTCGCGTCTCTGACACAGCATGCATTCCAGACCCGGGATCCGGACATTCTGGTGCTTGAGGCGATGAGTGAAATTCGCCTGCTGGCGGTGGCGCGCGGCGAGCATGAACACCCGACCATGACTTCTGTGCAAGCGCATCATTTCCTGACTCAGGTACTGGCGTTGAATCTTGAATTGATGTTTCAGGGTATCAACGAGGCACGGCGAACGGCTCAGGGGCAGGCCGCCGTGATCCCGGATTTTCTGCTGCGGCATCTCGCCGAGCGCATCGGCTACGAACATATTATCGACAGCCTGATCGAAGAAATCTGGCGAATGCTGAAGCAACGTCCCATTCAGGTAGATACCGTCAAACAGATGGTGACACAAATCGCTGTGTGTCAGGTGAATCCGGATATTGAGTTTCGCAGCAGCGGGCAGGGCGCCGATCGCCTGGTCAGTGCCCTGTTTGGTCCGACAGAAGCCAGCCGGGAGGACCCGGGGCTGGCCATTTATCTCGAACGTCTGGAGCGCATGGATCAGGGGGCACTGCAATCCGAAGCCACCGGTATGTCGCGGGCCATGCACGATACCGGATTGGTGTCGGCCTACCACGTCGTTCTGCTCAGGTACCTGTGTCTACAGGAAGAGTTTGCCCATCTGGTTCACGACGCCATGGGGCTGTCCAGCACCGGGCGGGAATGTCTGATGTGCTACCGCCCGCTGGTAATGGAGCTTATTGATAAGGCTATTCATGCCGAAACCACTCAGGCACTTTATGGCCTGACCCTGATGCTGGAACGCGGTATTCTTTATCAGTCGCCGGTGGCTCCGGCCTTGTGGCGACAACTGTCATTGACCCTGAACCCGGTCGCCCGGGAGCGCATGACGCTGGCCTACGGTGATGCGCAGCCTCCCAATGTGCGTCTGCTCGAAGGTGTGTTATGCATGCTGGGCCTGCCACTGGGTGTAGGGCAGGGCAACAACCCGACATGTCAGTCCGCCAGGGCGCTGTCGATGTGGGCATACAATGATCCCGACTACCTGCTGCAAATGGTGGTCTGGGCTGCGCGCGATGATGAAATCGTCATGCACTTCGAAGGTCAGCCGATCTCGTCGCGAGACAGCCAGGCCGGGCTTGCCTCCGGTCTGGTGCTGGACCTGGACCCTGTGTCGCTCCTGGTGGTACCGCACCTGGACCGGATTTACGCGGAAATGGGTCGCCGCTGCATAGGCCGTGATGAAGATCCGCACCGCTGGATCAACCCGGAATTTCATGGCTGGTGGACAGGCCGCGGTTTTCGCATTGCGGTTGATATCGCGACTGGTCATCTGGCGCAGCTGGACGATTTTCTGCGCTACTTTTACGCGTCGTATCATCCGTATTTTAATGACAACCAACCCGTCATTCATCCCCAACCTGCCGGTATCGCAGTCACTGATACCGCAGGGCGCTTTATCGGCTGGCATGCCATTACCATTCAGCGCGTTGGTCTCGATCCTGACCAGATGATGCGGGTGTATTTCTACAACCCCAACAATGACAGTGGTCAGGACTGGGGCCATGGCGTAGTGGTCAGCACGGCAGGCAATGGCGAGCGCTTTGGCGAAGCATCGTTGCCGTTTGAACAGTTTGCCTCACGCCTGTACATCTTCCACTACGACCCGCTGGAACCGGGTAACCCGCAGACAGTCGAGCAATCCCTGCTCGACGACATTACTGCCATGGTGCATCAGAGCTGGGCCGCCGCACGAATACCGGAAATCTGACATCACAGTGCAACTGACCTGGTGTATCATGGCAGCTTGCCATTGATCTCCGGCCAGCGAAGCAGACAAGGATATCCGGTGCAGAGTCAACACATCGAACACGGCACGGTCCGCTTTAAGCATGCTGCCTGGCTGGCGTTACTGCTGACCGCAATTGTGTTGCTCACTCCCGGTGCCGTGCTGGATGCTGTACAAGTCTTTATTGAGCCGACCCTGAATGCACTGCGTCACTGGAAGAATAGCTGGTGGCCATGGCCGGTACCGGATGCAACGGGCGGCGGTCTCGCCGTCGACAAAATTATCCATGCGTTGCTGTTTGCAGTGTGCGGCGTACTCGCCGCCAGGTCGTGGCGCAATACTTTAAGCCTGGCCTCTATTGCGTTGTTATTAGTACTATTTGGCGCCCTGACAGAAATTGCGCAGACTGCCATTCCCGGCCGGGGCATGAGCCTGGGTGATTTAGTCGCTGATATGGTTGGTGTTTTGGCAGGCATTGGAATATGGCAATGGATTGGCCCCACACGCCAGAGAACCGGGCGCGGAATATCTTGACTCTTCGAGGACTGACATGAAAATTCTCATCACAGGGACTGCGGGATTCATCGGTTCCCACCTGGCACAAAGACTGTTGGCCAGGGGCGACGAAATAGTCGGCCTGGACAGCATTAACGACTACTACGACCCACGCGTCAAATTCGGCCGTCTGCAACGTGCAGGCATCACGGAAGCCGACATCCCGTTCAACACCATGCTGCAATCGAAAACACTGTCAGGATATCGCTTTGTTCGCATGCAACTTGAAGACAGCGCGGCGCTAAACGCCCTGTTCAAGGCAGAGCGGTTCGACGCTGTGTGCAACCTGGCGGCGCAAGCCGGTGTGCGCTACTCACTGGAAAATCCGCGTGCCTATGTTGATGCCAATATCGTCGGCTTTCTTAATATTCTGGAAGCATGTCGGCACCATGATGTGAGCAACCTTTGTTATGCCTCCAGTTCATCGGTGTATGGTCTCAATTCGAGTCTGCCGTTTTCCACGCACGACAATGTGGATCATCCGATCAGCCTGTATGCCGCCAGCAAGAAGTCCAACGAATTGATGGCGCATACCTATTCACATTTGTTTGGTATCCGTACCACAGGCCTGCGCTTCTTTACCGTTTACGGGCCATGGGGACGTCCGGACATGGCGCTTTTTCTGTTCACCAAAGCGGCTCTGGCAGGAGAGCCTATCCAGGTGTTCAACAATGGCAACATGCTGCGTGATTTCACTTACATCGATGATATTGTCGAGGGGCTGGTGCGCGTCATTGACAACCCGGCGAGTGCCAACAGCAACTGGGACTCCGCACAACCGGATCCCGGCTCTTCGTCCGCCCCATTCAAGATCTATAATATTGGCAACAATAACCCGGTAAAACTGATGGATTTCATCGAAGCCATTGAAACCGCCATTGGCAAACCCATCGAAAAAATCATGATGCCGCTTCAGGCCGGTGATGTGCCGGCAACCTTTGCCAATGTCGACGATCTGGTTGAGGACATGGACTACAAACCGGCCACACCGGTACAGCAGGGTATCGACAATTTTGTCACCTGGTACCGCGAATTCTTTAAAATCTGACCTCAGGGAGACCACCATGATTACACTGCATCACCTGCGCATCGGGCGCTCGATTTTTACCGTCTGGCTACTCGAAGAACTGGGCGTTGACTACGAGCTGAAGGTGTATCACCGCAACCCTGAAACCATGCGCGCACCGGATGACCTGAAACAGGTGCACCCGCTGGGGAAATCTCCGGTGATCGACGATGACGGCTTGATAGTCTCCGAAACAGGCGCGATCACATCCTACCTGCTGGAGAAATTTGATCAGGATCACAAATTTTCCCCGCCACGCTCGGATCTGGAACAATGGGCCACGTTTACACGCTGGCTGCATTACCCGGAAGGGTCGGTTTTCACACCTTTGCTGATGCGTATGTTATTGCTGCGCAGCGGCCAGCCACACGAGTTTCTGCAGGGCTTCAGTGACAAAGAGATTGCCTTGCACATGAATCACATCGCTGAGCAACTGGCAGGCAATGAATTCATTTTAGGTGATTCTTTCAGTGCCGCTGATATCGGTATCAGCTATATGATATCGATGGCCAAGCGCCTCGGAGTATCTGCAGACTACCCAACGCTGGAAGCCTATCTTGCACGTAACCAGAGTCGACCCGCATGGATTTCTGCGATCGAGCGGGCGGTTGAGTAAGATGTCCACAACTGACTTTGCCTCACTTCGTCTCAAGCCTGAGCTGTTTTCCAATCTTGAGTCACTGGGCTACGAGCGCATGACACCGATCCAGACCCTGAGTTTGCCGCCAGTGCTTGCCGGCCAGGATGTCATCGGGCAGGGCAAAACCGGCTCAGGCAAGACGGCTGCGTTCGGCCTGGGGCTGTTGCAGAAGCTGGACGTGAAACGTTTTCGCATTCAGACACTGGTGTTGTGCCCGACACGCGAACTGGCGGATCAGGTAGCCGTCGAAATACGCAAACTCGGTCGGGCCATGCACAACGTCAAGGTATTGACCTTATGCGGTGGTGCTGCGATTGGTCCTCAGATTGGTTCTCTGGAGCACGGCGCCCATATTATTGTCGGCACACCGGGCCGTATCGAGGATCATCTGCGCAAGGGCACTCTCAAGCTCGACGATGTGGACACACTGATCCTTGACGAAGCCGATCGCATGCTGGAGATGGGATTTCAGGATTCTCTGGAGGCCATCGTTGCCCATATTCCGGCTTCCAGACAGACCCTGTTGTTCAGCGCCACCTTCGCTGAGGACATGCAGCGTATCGCCAGGCGCATGATGCGGGACCCGGTGATGGTTGAAGTTGAAGCAAGTGAAGAGGTGTCGAGCATCGACCAGCGCTTTTATAAAGTGGGAGCTGATGTCGATCGACTGACTGCGCTGAAGCTGCTATTACAGGAAATCCGACCGGAATCCGCATTGGTGTTTTGTACCACCAAGCGTGATGTCGATGATGTCTGCCAGCAGCTTCAGCGCAGCAATTTCAGCGCCATGGCCTTGCACGGAGACATGGAGCAGCGTGACCGGGACCGGACCCTGATTCTGTTCAGCAACAACAGCATTTCTGTTCTGGTGGCGACCGATGTCGCTGCGCGTGGGCTGGATATCGACGCTCTGGACCTGGTCGTCAACTATCACCCTGCCCGCGACACTGACACCCACATCCACCGCATTGGTCGCACTGGCCGGGCCGGCAGCCAGGGTCTGGCCTGCACACTGTTCGATGAATCCGATGCACATAAAATTGCGCGTCTGGCGCTGCCGGGCGATCCGGTAAAGCATCCGCGGCCCTTGCCCAAACTGACTCTGCTGGATCAGAAAACCCCTTACCCGGCCATGCAAACCTTGCAAATAGACGGCGGCAAAAAACAAAAACTGCGGCCTGGCGATATCGTGGGGGCACTGACCAACGGCGGCGAGGTCAGTTTTGAGCAAATTGGTAAAATCAACGTAACAGACAACAGTGCCTATGTAGCTGTTCACCAGAATATTGCCAAAGTAGCACAGCACAAGCTGAGTGAAGGCAAATTGAAAGGTCGCTCTTTCCGCGTTCGCAAGCTTTGATCATCGTTTCGCTCAGGTGCGACAAATGCTTGGTGGGTGCCGGTTGTTTCGTTACAATCGAGGACTGAAACCACTACGAGCAGAGGTCACGATGATAGATCCGAACAGGTTCCTGGAGCAGTTCATGGGCGGCAATAGCGGCGCTGGGCAAGGAGCTCAAAAACCAGCCTCCAGCGGCGGGGGCTTTGCCAAAGGCGCAGTGGCAGGGGGTGTACTGGGTCTACTGGTTGGCAACAAGAAAGTCAGAAAGATGGGCGGCGGCATGCTGGCCTACGGTGGCGCCGCGGCAGCCGGTGCGATGGCGTTCAAGGCCTACCAGAACTGGCAGCAGGGCAAACAGGTAACAACAGCGCCGGTTGCCACTGAAAACGACATGCAACACGTCGATTCACGCTTTCTGCCACAACAGACACCGCGAACGGCAAGCGGCGGCAGTTTTTCATTGACGTTGATCATGGCGATGATTTCCGCCGCCAAGGCTGATGGCCACATTGACGCCAAGGAACAGACGCATATCTTTGAGCAAGTCGAAAAAATGTCGCTGGATGCGGAGAGCAAAGGCTTTGTTTTTGATGCACTCCGCCAGCCCGCTGACATGGCGCAACTTGCCAGTGGCGTTCAGGGTATCGAACAGGCGGCCGAGGTGTACCTGGTGTCGAGATCCGTACTGGATGTTGACCATCCGGCAGAACGGGCCTATCTGCAGGCCCTGGCTCATCGACTGGACCTGCCAGCAGACCTGGTCGCCCATCTGGACCATCAGGTTACTGGCGAGTAGTCAGTCGTCATCCGTTATCGGTGCAACGAGGCGCCGCGGCCGATGGCATAATAAGTCAGACCGGCGTCACTGACGGTTGTCGGGTCGTACACATTGCGACCGTCGAATATCACTTTGTCAGTCAGGGTTTCCGCCAGCCATTCAAAATTGGCTGCGCGGAAATGTTGCCACTCCGTACATACAATCAACGCATCCGCGCCCACCAGGGCTGCGTCACGGGTGCCTGCCAGGCGCAGATCACTGCGCTGCCCATAGAGGCGCTCAACCTCCTGCATGGCCTCCGGATCATAAGCCTGAATGTTCGCCCCGGCCTGCCACAAAGCTTCCATAATGACCCGACTGGGAGCCTCACGCATATCATCGGTTTTGGGCTTGAATGACAGTCCCCAGATAGCGAAAGTCTTGCCTTTGACGCCCCCCGGGTAATGCTGCCCGATCAGGTCCACCAGGCGCTGTTTCTGCCGGTTGTTAACCGCTTCAACCGCCTGCAGAATGTTCATTTGCATGCCGTGCTCGCGGCCAGTGCGTTCCAGCGCCTGAACATCCTTGGGAAAGCAGGAACCACCGTAACCGATCCCCGGGTAAATGAATTGATACCCGATGCGAGGGTCGGAGCCGATGCCGTGACGAACCTGTTCGATATCAGCACCCAGCAACTCGGCCAGATTGGCAATCTCATTCATGAAGCTGATCTTGGTGGCGAGCATCGCATTGGCCGCATACTTGGTCAGCTCGGCAGCCCGAATATCCATAACAATCATGCGATCCGAATTGCGGTTAAACGGGGCGTACAGCTCTGTCATTTGTTTGCGCACCCGGGCCGAATCCGTGCCGACAATTATCCGGTCCGGTTTCATGAAGTCGTTTATGGCAGCGCCTTCCTTGAGAAACTCCGGATTGGAGGCAACGTCTACCTGTAACGCCGAGCCTCGCGCATCCAGTTGCGCCTGCGCAGCTTCACGCACTTTCCCGGAAGTACCGACCGGCACCGTAGACTTGGTTATGATTGTTTTTGACCCGCTCATCAAGCGCCCGACCTCGGAGGCCACGGCCAACACATACTTGAGATCGGCGGACCCATCGTCATCGGGAGGTGTGCCCACAGCGATGAATATCAGGTCGGCAAAATTAACGGCCTCCGCTGCATCTGAGGTGAAAAGCAGGTTGCCCAGCTTGCTATTCTCCATGACCAGCGTCTCCAGACCTGGTTCATAGATGGGGATAACACCCTGGCGCAGTTTTGCAATTTTGTCTGCATCGACATCCATGCACATCACCTGATGCCCCGAATCTGCCAGACAGGTTCCTGAAACCAGTCCGACGTAACCCGTTCCGAAAATCGTGACCTTCATATTTCCCCTAATCCATGAACAAATGTGATGACGCAAGTCTAGTGCAACAACAATGTCACTGTCATGACATAATCAGCAAAACCACTCACTCGTGGAAAAATGCTCTGATCTGTTCACGCTTGGCCATGGCATCGGCAATACCCAGATCCATGAGCTCCTGACAATAGTCTTTTTCGAACATCAGCAGACTGGCAATCGAGCTGGCATTGGTGTCGCGTATGAACAATCGAATGGAGCGCGGCAGCGAGCTGTAGTGATCTTCCGCAATTCGGTTCAGATCCAGACTCGGTGTGATATCCAGCAGTTCTATCGGGCGTACATCAAG
Organism: Pseudohongiella sp.; assembly: GCF_011050365.1. Taxonomy (GTDB): domain Bacteria; phylum Pseudomonadota; class Gammaproteobacteria; order Pseudomonadales; family Pseudohongiellaceae; genus Pseudohongiella. Next base: position 138,240 of record NZ_DRFV01000015.1, on the reverse strand, counting down.
CTGCGCAGAGGGCTGACATTTGGGGATCATGGCGTTGTAGCGACGCAGCACAGCCATATCACTTTCCAGCGTATCCACAAACGCACTGTTCAGAACATGCCCGATAATTTGCGACAGGGAAGGGTGGGTCACCTGATCGCCTTTGGCCGGACGACGTGTGCCGCTGCCACTGACGCCAATAGCGAGGATTTTTTGCGCCCCCATGTGGATCGCCGGACTCAGCGGCGCAAGCTGCCGGATGGCACCGTCACCAAAAAACTCGCGATTGATACGCACGGCAGGAAACAGGGTGGGGATGGCGGTTGAAGCCAACAGGTGCTTGTGTCGCAAATCCGTGCGTATGCCCAGTCGGTGCGGGCGATGCCAGTTGGGGATATCCCGCGTGCTCTGGAAAAATGAAACGGACTCACCACTGGTGTAACCGGAGGCGGTAACGACCAGACTTTCAAGGTGGCCGGCAGCCATATTGCTGTTGATGCGCTCCAGACGCAATACAGCATGCAGCAATGACTCCAACGGCGAGTTGTCCAGCAATGATGCCGGTGTGCGCCGCCGGCGATTGGCCAGAACCGAAAAAACCCAGTTGGAAGCGCTACTGATTAAACCAACAGAATCAAGTTTGTAAACCTGATCACTGCGCATATTGCCCCACACGTACTCCAGCATCCGGATGCCGGTGCGGAACTTGTGCGCCTGCGTGGCGAGGCCAATGGCGTTCAGCGCACCTGCCGATGTACCTGAAATGATGCCAAACGGGTTCGGTGCATCCTTGCCCAGCACGGTTGCGATTCCACGCAGTGCACCCACCTGATAGGCAGCCCGGGCACCTCCGCCGGAGAGCACCAGGGCTTTCTGAGACTGACCTGTGTCGATCGCGTGTGGCGATTGCATGCTGTTGTTTTCCCTGATTAGCGAGCTTTGCCTGAGCGGCAATTCCAGCGTAGAATTCTACCTCGCCAGCGCTCAATTGCCAGCGCCAACAAGGATATGCTGCATGTCTGACAAGAAAGATATTGAGAAACTGGTCATTGCGATATCCTCCCGCGCCCTGTTTGATCTCGATGACAGCCATCGGGTTTATGAAGAGCAGGGCCTGGAAGCCTACCAACAGTATCAGATAGCCCACGAAAGCGAACCCCTGCAACCTGGCGGGGCGTTCAGTCTGGTAAAGAAGCTGTTGCATCTTAACAGGCAGCTGAACACCCAGCGCGTGGAAGTCATTCTGTTGTCCAGAAACAGTGCTGATACCGGCCTGCGTATCTTCAACTCCATCGAGCATTACGGCCTTGCCATCACCCGTGCCGCATTCTCTGGCGGGACCAGCCCCTACCGCTATATCTCGGCCTTTAACAGTCACCTTTTCCTGTCCATGGACGGTGCTGACGTGCGTCATGCACTGGAGCAGGGCGTCGCGGCAGCAACGATTCTGCCATCTGCGACGACGATGGCCAGTGATGACACACTCAAATTTGCCTTTGATGGTGATGCCGTCCTGTTCTCGGACGAAGCCGAGCGCATCTACAAAAGCGAAGGCCTGGAAGCATTTGCCCGCAGTGAAAAACAGTCAGCAAATCAACCATTGTCGGGAGGACCATTCAAGCCCTTTCTGGCCGCCCTGCAACAACTGCAAATGGAGTTTGCGCCCGGTGAATCACCTATAAGAACCTGTCTGGTGACGGCGCGTTCGGCGCCGGCACATGAACGGGTAGTACGGACGCTCAGGGCCTGGAACATCCGTATCGATGAATCTCTGTTCCTGGGCGGCATGGACAAAGGGGTTTTCCTCAAGGCATTTGACGCTGATGTCTTCTTTGATGACCAGGAAGGGCATTGCGACTCGGCACGACATCATGTAGCCACCGGTCACGTCCCTCACGGCGTGGCCAATGAAACACCCGGGCCTGACGCCGGTCACGATGCAAAAACCGGCAATAACCAGGGGAAGGCATGAAGCTTCAACAATTGCGCTATATCTGGGAAGTGTCCCGCCATGGCTTCAGTGTCTCGACCGCAGCACAACGTTTGCATACGTCACAGTCCGGCATGAGCAAACAGATACTGGCACTGGAGGAAGAGCTGGGGCTAAAGATATTTCTGCGCAACGGTAAACATCTGGTGGGGATGACCGAAGCAGGTCAGGCAATTATGAAGACGGCGGGAGAAGTGCTGCAACGCACCGACAATATTCGCCGCATGGCAGCCGAATTTTGTGATGACAGCTCAGGCAGCCTGGTCATCGCCACCACCCATACGCAGAGTCGCTATGTGCTACCACCGGTGATTTCGGCGTTCATCAAGAAGTACCCCGATGTATCTCTGCAGTTGCATCAGGGAACACCCCATCAAATTGCCGAAATGGCGGCCAAGGGCGCAGCAGACTTTGCCATTGCCACCGAAGCCATGGAAAATTTCAGTGACCTGATGATGATGCCGTGTTATCGCTGGAACCGCGCAGTGCTGGTCCCGCGCGGACATCCTCTGGCGACCCTTGAACGTTTGACACTTGCCGATGTCGCCGCGTATCCATTGGTCACTTATGTGATCGGTTTTACCGGCCGCTCGCGACTGGACGATGCGTTTGCTGCCCAGGGTCTCGACCCCCGGGTTGTCTTCACGGCGGTCGATGCAGATGTCATTAAAACCTATGTTCGCCTCGGCCTGGGTGTTGGCATTATTGCCAATATGGCCTATGACGCGCACAGGGACAGTGACCTGATAGCACTCAATGCCAGTGACCTGTTTGATTACAGCGTGACTCGCATCGGATTCAGGCGCGGCACCCTGTTGCGCGCCTACATGATCGACTTCATGCGCATGTTTGCCGGCAATGAGACCGGGCCGGGCGTGGAAGAGGTGATTCAATGTCAGAGTCAGTCAGATATCGACAGGCTGTTTGCCAATACAGTATTGCCGGAACTCAACAGTATGCCTGACATTACTCAATAATATTGATCTTGTGCAATCCGCACTCTTTTGCTGTTGCTTCCTCCCACCACCACCGGCCTTCGCGTTCATGCTGATTGGGACCAATGGGTTTGGTGCAGGGTTCACAGCCGATGCTGACGTAGCCCTGGTCATGAAGAGGGTTGTAGGGCAGATCAAACATGCGGATATAATCCCAGACGTCTTTTGAGCGCCAGTTGGCAAAAGGGTTAAACTTCAGCAAGGTTTTACCTGGCGCGGCAAATGTCGAGTCCACCTGGGCCAGCGCCACATCCGTGCGGGTCGGACTCTGATCCTTGCGTTGACCGGTAATCCAGGCATCAACAGTTGCCAATTGCCGGCGCAACGGCTCGGTTTTACGAATCGAGCAACACTCCTCGTGGCCATCCTGATAGAAACTGAATAAACCCTTGCGCCCGGTTAGCGCCTGAATCGCCGCGGTATCCGGGTAGAGAAAATCCAGATCGAGGCCGTAATCCTGTCGAACCCTGTCAATAAACTGATAGGTTTGAGCGTGCAGGCGCCCGGTATCGAGCGTGAATACCTTGATATTCTTTTTCAGTTTCCAGGCCATCACTACCAGCGCGACATCTTCGGCACCACTGAACGACACTACAACATTGGGGATATCCGCCAGCACCTGCTGCAGAATCTCTTTGGGCTCCATGCGGTTGAATTGTTCATTTATTTCAACGATATTTTGCGCGCTAATCATGCTCTACCTTCGATTCATTGTGGTTCATGGTGCCGGACTCAGGCGGTATTGTAGGGTGCAATAAGGTTGCTTGCACGTTTTTGTCAGGCAACTGCCTTCAGGGTGCTGGTATGTCTGGCGGCGTAACTATAAAATTGCCGCCTTGCGATGACAACGCCGTTGTCTGACAACTGAACTGACATGAACTGACGAGAGGTATTTTGCGTGGAGATCGCCTGTCTTGATCTTGAGGGTGTGTTGATTCCGGAAATCTGGATTGATTTCGCGGAGCGCACAGGTATTGATGAACTGCGGGCTACCACGCGTGATATCCCGGACTATGATGTATTGATGCAGCAACGCTTACGAATTCTGCGCGAGCACAAACTGGGCTTGCCGGATATTCAGGAGGTAATCGCTGGCATGGCGCCGATGCCCGGAGCCCGCGAATTTGTGGACTGGTTACGTGAGCGATTCCAGGTTGTAATATTGTCCGATACCTACTACGAATTTGCCCAGCCCCTGATGCGCCAACTGGGTTTCCCAACGCTGTTCTGCCATCGCCTGGAGTCTGACGAAAGCGGCATGATTGTGAACTACCACCTGCGCCAGAAAGACCCCAAGCGCGAGTCAGTGAAAGCTTTTCACAGTCTTAAATACCGTGTTATCGCGGCCGGAGACTCCTACAACGATACCACCATGTTGTCTGAGGCAGAGGCCGGCATTTTGTTCCGGGCACCGGACAATGTGATCCGGGAATTTCCCCAGTTTCCGGCGGTACATGAATACGAGGAGCTGAAACAGGAGTTTCTCAAGGCCAGCGTACGGACTTTAAGTTTGTAATTACGGGCGCGCGGATACCAGATCCATCAGAGTAGACACCTTGTCATGGGCCTCCTGGTATTCGCGCGACACCTCCGAATCAGCCACAATGCCACCCCCGCCCCAGCAAAATATATGACCTTGCCGGCATAACAACGTCCGTATGCAGATATTGCTGTCCATTTTGCCGCGATAGTCGCAATAGGCGACACTGCCGCAGTAGACGGCACGCGGCAGCGGCTCAAGTTCGGCAATGATCTGCATGGCTCTGATTTTCGGCGCCCCGGTGATAGAGCCACCTGGAAAACAGCGCTTCAGCAATGCCAATGGACTGACATGTAAAGGCAATGTACCGGTGATAGTGCTGATCAGGTGATGCACCTGACTGAAGCTGTGCAATTTGAATAATTCCCGGGTTTGCACGGAACCGGTTTCACAGACAGTGCCCAGATCATTGCGCAACAGATCAACAATCATCAGATTTTCGGCCCGGTCTTTTTCACTGGCCAGCAGCTCGTCACTGAGTTGTCTGTCGATGACCGGGTCTGGTGAGCGTTTGCGCGTACCCTTGATAGGCTGGGTGGTGACCTGACGATCCTGAACGGACACAAAGCGTTCGGGAGATAAACTGAGGATTTGCGTATCACCGGTATTCATAAAGGCGGAAAACGGACTGTGGCTGTGTTGCCGCAGGGTCAGATAGGCTTGCAAAGGGTCGCCACTGAAAGCCCCGACGAAAGGAATTGCAAGATTGGCCTGGTAGCAGTCACCGGCGACGATGTAGGATTTCAGCCGGTCGAAAGCAGCTTCGTATTGAGAGCGGGACAGTTGCGCCTGAAATGATCTGTGCAGATCGAAATCACTGCTCCTTGCTGCGGCGTCTGACTCGGCGTCTGTGCAATGCAGGAGCGGGGGGACAACGTCCTGCAGCACTTGCTGACGAATCACGTCAGGGCACTCAGGCAGTATAAACAATGATGTTGTCATGCTTTGATGATCGACAACAATCGCCCATTGATAGAGACCGCACACGGCAACAGGCACCTGCATCAGGATATCGTGCAGCGCGCCGGAATCATGTTGCGTTGCCTGCGGTGACGCTGCGTCATAACCGAAACAGGCAATGACACCACCACAAAAGGGCAGCTGTGAAAGCTGCGCCATCGTTTTGCTGTCAGGTCGGTCCTGTTGCAACAGCGACTCTGCTTCGGCAAAGATGCACGAAGACGCTGGCATGACCTGCCATGACCTTTGCCCGTCCTGACGCTGCTCCAGAACCGGGCGCCGGGACGTTGCGCGCATACGCAACTGGCGCGAAGGCAAGCCAGTCAGAATGTCGTAGCGGCCTGTTTGCTGATTGCCCAGGCCGCTATCCAGGCAAACGGCATCGGGCAGGGCACCGATACGCCTGATCAGATCATTGCTATCGCGTTGATACGGCAAAGACTGCAACAGGAGTTCTGCCATCAAGGGACTCTATCGACACGCACGGCCACGTCAGCGTTGATGGGAGACGTCGCATCATCGGCCGCGGCACTGACATCTGTGCCATTCTCCACAGTATTGTCGGTGCCATCTAACGTTTCGGGTACCGGCACAGGGATGCGCTGCCAGACGCCCAGCGGCACACGCATGATGTGGCTTCCCGTCAGCCCCGGGACGTTGTCCAGAATCACGTTCACGGAAGCCAGATTCCCGGCAGCGTCACCAGGCAGGATTTCTGCGGCAATAGTGATGCGCGCCGGGTTACTGACCTCCGAGTCATCCGTGCCATCGGTGCCTGCGATAAAAACCAGCTGTTGACCTTCAATAGCCTGGCTTTGCTGTTGCCCCTCGCGGACGCTGGCGTTGGCGTCATTGCCATCGGTGCCAGTCAGTTCAGATGAATACGCAAAATCAACGCCTATGACCAGGCGCCGGGGCAGCACATCGGTGTCGGCAATGATGTCCTGTATCTGCAGCAGATTTGATGCAGTTGTCGCGATAATCAGTTTGTCATCCATTTGCCCGATGCTGCCGCGGGGGTCGAGCACGGGTCGCACACTCTCACGAATTTGGCCGGGGTCACGGTGCATGATCTGAATGATGTCGATGACGGCCCGTTCCCCGGTGCCTTCCTGAGCCACAGAGGCGACTGCGGTCGATAACATAATGGCGCCAACTACCGGCGTTATGAGTCTCAGGGCAAGTGTGCGCAAAAAGCAGGTCATAAAAAGCCTATGTTGAATGTTGTCAGGAGTCCCGGAAAACCATAATGCTGTCGTTGAAACCACCCGTCAGCCAATAATCAGTGAGCCACGATTGTACAAGGTCAGCAATAACTGTGCTGCCTCTTCATCGGCATTACAGGCCGCCACCACGTCAGGGTCCAGCGCTTCAGTATAACCGGGCGCGCTCAGTGCCTGCAGCAAGGTGAGCAGACGCCAGTTACAGTGATAACACTCACCGTCGACAAACAGCTCGGCATGCGAGCTATCCAGCGCATAGGCATAACGGGAGCCCGGCACCTTGAATACTTCCGCACCAGCGTCGAGCGCTGCGCGCAATGAAATTATATCGCTAATGTCGGCATGGTTATGGTCATGACCATCCTCATGCTCACAGCAGGAAGGTGCATCCTCCGTGGCGTATTTTGGCGTTGTCATGGTTTTGCCAAACCACTGCCGCATCAGCTCTGGCCGGTCAATCATGCCCATAACCAGCTCGCGCAGGTGCCGGACAACTTCCGGAGATATTTCACCCGGGTGCAAAGGTATGCCTGGTTTAACATCAACAAAGCGTTGATCTTCTGTCAGATCATCGAGTATTTCGTCTGCCAGTCCACTGGCAATGTCGGCATGCGACGGCGCACGAAACCCCACGGAATAGGTCATGCTGTTGCCAATTGCCACGCCGTAGTGTGACACACCCGGCGGCAGGTAGAGAATGTCGCCGGGGTTTACAATCCATTCCTGTTCCGCCTGAAAATCCTGCAGCAGGCGCAATCCACTTTCATCACGGCGTGGCGTCATGCTGTTGCACATGGCACCCGTTTGCCAGCGTTTCTGACCCATGCCCTGAATCAGAAACACGTCATAGTAATCAAAGTGAGGCCCGACATTGCCACCGTCGGTGGCATAACTGACCATCACATCATCGATACGCCAGGACGGAATGAAATCAAAATCCGCCAACAGGGCGCTGACCTCATCCGTCCAGTGATCAACTGCCTGCACCAGCAGGCTGTAATGCGTCTGCGGCAGGGACTCAAATTCGGCTTCGGTGAACGGACCGGTGCGCAACTGCCACGAGTCCTGCGCAGAATTGACCTGGATCAGTCGCGATTCCACTTCCTGTTCACATGCCAGGCCAGCAAGTTCTTCCGGCGTTATGGGATCAACAAAAGGCAGCTCTCCGGCCCGAATCAGCAATGGTTTCTTTTGCCAGTAATCACGCAAAAACAGCTGCCGGTCAAATTCGGCAGGCAATACAGATTCAATCACGAACGTTCCTCGTTAAAACTCCGGGCTGTCGGTAACGTTGGCCCGGTGTCACACAATGCGGTCTGAGTGCAAACAGGTTTGATCAGACAGCTTTGGTAAAATGGTTGTGGATAAATGATTTTGTTAAATCGCCTTGGCCTGCGCTACCGCATTACCGATATAGTTTTCCGGACGCAATGCACGCAGCTCCCGACGTGCGGCTTCCGGTATATCAAGACTGTCGATAAACGTACTCAGCACTTCCGCGTTGATGGTCTGGCCACGGGTCAGCTCTTTAAGTTTTTCGTAAGGTTTCTCCACACCATATCGTCGCATCACGGTCTGGATAGGCTCGGCCAGTATTTCCCAACTGTTATCCAGATCGTCGCGCAGCCGCTGCGGGTTCAGGCTAAGTTTGCTCAGCCCTTTCAGGGTCGCGTGATAAGCGATCAGGCTGTGAGCAAAGCCGGTGCCGACGCTGCGTAAGACGGTAGAGTCGGTAAGATCGCGCTGCCAGCGCGAGATAGGCAGTTTTTCCGCCAGGTGCTGCATGATGGCATTGGCAATACCCAGATTACCTTCGGAGTTCTCAAAATCGATCGGGTTGACCTTGTGCGGCATGGTGGAAGAACCCACTTCGCCGGCGACGGTACGTTGCTTGAAATAGCCCAGGGAAATGTATCCCCATATGTCACGATCCAGGTCGATCAGAATGGTATTGAAACGGCAGCAGGCGGCGAACATTTCCGCAATATAATCATGCGGCTCGATCTGGGTTGTGTACGGATTCCAGTCGAGGCCAAGTTTTTCCACAAAACTTTTCGCATTGGCCTGCCAGTCGATATCAGGGTAGGCCGACAAATGCGCATTGTAGTTGCCCACCGCGCCATTGATCTTGCCCATCACCGGGCTGTCGGCCAGTTGCGACAGTTGCCGTTGCATCCGGTACACCACATTGGCCAGCTCCTTGCCCACAGTTGTGGGTGAGGCGGTTTGACCATGGGTACGTGACAGCATCGGCTGCTCTGCTGTGTCATGGGCCAGTTCGCGCAAGCGATCAAGTAACTGATGCATGACCGGCAACATAACCAGGTCGCGACCATCACGCAGCATCAAGGCATAGGACAGGTTGTTGATGTCTTCCGAGGTGCAGGCGAAATGCACGAATTCGACTTGCTGTTTCAGGTCAGGATGGTCAGCAATCTTTTCCTTGATGAAATACTCAACAGCCTTGACGTCATGATTGGTGGTACTTTCAATCGTCTTGACACGCGCGGCATCGGTTTCGGAAAAATTCTTGATAATGCTTTCCAGCAATTCATTGCCGGCGTCACTGATGGCAGGCGCTTCGCTGATGCCCGGATGTGCCGCCAGTTGCTGCAACCAGCGAATCTCGACAATAACGCGATAGCGAATCAGGGCATATTCGCTGAAGTAGGCGGCCAGAGCCTCGGTTTTGCCGCGGTAGCGACCATCGACTGGGGATATGGCAGTGAGAGTTGATATGCTCATGAGCCTTGATGATTCCTTGCTTGGATGATTGTGATTTAGTTCTGTGCGGCCTAGCTGATCAGCTTGCGTCGGATGCCGCTCAGGGTTTCGCGGATGCGTTTCTTGTAGAAAAACAGGTGCCAGCGTCGACCACCCAACTGGTGCCACAAAAACGCCGAACGGATACCGGCCAGCAACAGGGCGCGTATCTGATCAGCAACGACATGGTCACGCAGATGCTCGGGATTACCGGCGACATGAATGCGGAAACTCAGTTTGCTGATGGTATCCTGGTAGAGTCTGGCAAGCGCCGAACAGTCGGCATGCAGGGCCTGAATGGGCATATCTTCGGGCATCAGTTCAGCGCCGGGGTCGTCCGGAAGCAGGCTGTGTAATCGCTCGCCTATTGCGGCCTGCATGGCTTTTTCGCCCGACAGTCGTTGTTGCAGGACCAACATGCCCAGCATGTATCGCACCACTTCGGCGTTTTCTTTCAGGCCCGCACTGTCAAAACTCTGCTGCAGGGTTTTGATACCTTGATTGAGGTCTGCGATATCAGGATACAGCTGTTGCACGGAATCGGGATTCATCAGGTACACCGGCCGCAGACAGGCCCGCATGGTATGACGGGAGACACTGCCCTCGGTTGCCAGTTCGTGAACCAGTACCGCGCACTGGGCGACGGCGGCCAGCGCGATATTGCGGTATTCCCAATCGGAAAATTCAGCGGTAATACTGCTCAATGACGCCCCCTCCCAAACAGATTTCACCCTGGTAAAACACAATGGCCTGGCCAGGAGTCACCGCACGTTGCGGCTTGTCAAACGTTACCCGGACGTCGTCGTCCTTCGCATTTGCCCCCGGTTCCAGCTCGACCAGACAGTCCTGGTCGGCCTGCCGATAACGGATCTTGGCGGTGCAGCGAAGCGGCAATTCGGGTGCCCGGTGATTAATCCAGGCGACCTGGCTGGCCTGCAGCGCAGAAGAGAACAGGGCAGGGTGCTCACTGCCCTGGGCAACAATCAGACGATTGCGTGTGAGATCTTTACCCACGACATACCAGGGCGCATCATCGTGCGCTCTGAGCCCACCGATGCCAAGTCCCTGACGCTGTCCGTAAGTATGATACATCAGTCCGTGATGCTTGCCGATGATCTCACCGTCGACTGTCTCGATATCTCCGGGCTGAGCCGGCAGATACTTCTGCAAAAAGTCCTTGAATTTGCGTTCGCCGATAAAACAGATTCCGGTGCTGTCTTTTTTGGTGCTGGTAACAAATCCGTGTTCCGATGCCAGTGCACGGACGTCGGGTTTTTCCAGATGTCCGACCGGAAACAGGCTGCGGGCCAGACAATCCTCACTCACCGCGCACAGGAAATAACTTTGATCCTTGTTGTTATCCAGCCCCTTCAACAATCGTGTTTCACCGTTTTCATGGAGGCGTCGCACGTAATGTCCGGTGGCAATATAGTCGGCCCCCAACACCAGAGCATAGTCCAGAAAGGCTTTGAACTTGATTTCCCGATTACACAGAATGTCCGGGTTGGGCGTTCGTCCGGCCTGGTATTCCGCCAGAAAGTGGGCAAAAACCCCGTCCCAGTACTCCGCTGCGAAATTGGCAGTATGCAGCACTATGCCCAGACGATCACACACAGCCTGGGCATCAGCAAGATCCGCTTTGGCGGTGCAGTATTCGGTATCGTCATCTTCTTCCCAGTTCTTCATGAACAGGCCTTCGACCTGATAGCCCTGCTGCAACAGCAGCAGGGCGGCTACAGACGAGTCTACGCCACCGGACATGCCAACAATAACCCGGGTGTCACTGTGCTGTGTGCTGGTTGCGTTGCTCATGTCGCGCTCAGATCCCTGACCAGGCTCAGCGGATAGACCTGACCGCGCAGATAGTCTTCAATAACCACAACCACGGCAGGGCTGCGCAACTGCGCCTGCTGTGCCTGTAAATCGGGCAGGCTGAACCAGTGGGTGCGAATGATGTCACTATCCAGGTCGCGGTCAGCCTCGTGGCGGAGCGCTCGTGCGGCGAAACAATTACGGATATAACAGATTCCATTGGCGGCTGATACGGTCTGGTAAACCCCGATAAATCCGGTCAACTCAACGTGCCACGCGGTTTCTTCCAGCGCTTCACGGACGGCTGCCTGTGCCAGCGATTCGTTAGCCTCCAGATGCCCGGCAGGCTGATTGAACACCACGCGCCCGTCGCTGACTTCTTCAACGATCAGAAATTGCGGCGTTGCAGTCGGGTCAGTGCGTGGTTTTTCAACCACAACGGCGACTGTCTGGTGGGGGTACCAACTCATACGGGCTCTTTTCAGCGTATCCAAAACAGGTTTTGAGGTTTGCACCCGGTGCCATTATGATGCCCGGGCGGGGTCATCAACAGGGCGGGGATTGTACCGGAAAACACCGGAAAATGCCTCCACTTCGTGACCAATAAGGGTGATAATGGCCGCGTTTTTAATAAACCGTAAACAGGGAAGACGATGACTGAATTAACACATCTGGATGCGCAGGGTAACGCCCGCATGGTCGATGTCGGTGGCAAGGCGGTGACATCCCGCATTGCGCTTGCCGCTGCTGAGGTGACGATGGCAGCCGACACGCTGGCGCTGATTGCCGGCCGCGGACACAAAAAGGGCGACGTACTCGCGGTGGCCCGCATCGCAGGTATTCAGGCGGCCAAGAAATGTTCCGACCTGATCCCTTTGTGCCATCCCTTGATGCTGACATCAGTGACCGTGGATTTTGAGTTGGACACGACCGGCAATCGAGTGCTTATCCATGCCAGTTGCGCACTTGATGGCAAGACAGGCGTTGAGATGGAAGCGCTGACAGCGGTGTCGGTGGCCGCACTGACCATATACGATATGTGTAAGGCAGTAGACAAGAACATGGTCATCAGCAATATCCGCGTGCTTGAGAAAAAAGGCGGAAAATCAGGTGATTATCAGAGAAAGGCAGACTAAACATTATGCTTAGCATTCACTATTTTGCCAGTGTGCGGGAAGCACTTGGCCGCGACAGCGAAACCATCGAACAGGCAGCGCAGATCAGTACCGTGGCCGACCTGATTGCCATGCTGAGCGCGCGCGGCGGCGCATGGCCGTTGCTGGAAGATCGCAACCGGATACTTGTCGCGGTCAATCAGGCGGTTGCTGACCGTGATCAGACACTGACAGGGAATGAAGAGATTGCGTTCTTCCCGCCGATGACAGGGGGCTGACAATGGCCACCATGATACGTGTAGATGTGCAGCCGCAGGACTTTGATCTGGCAACGGAGTATGCCTCGGTCCGGGACAAGGCAGACAATCCCGGCGCGGTAACAATTTTCAGCGGCCTGGTGCGTGAGCTGCAGGACAGCGGCAGTGCAGAACAGAGCCTGACACTGGAGCACTACCCGGGCATGACAGAAAAGGCCTTGCAGGACATTGCCGAACAGGCCGCGGATCGCTGGCCGCTGTCTGTGTGTCGCATTATTCATCGCGTGGGAACACTGCAGCCGGGGGATCAGATAGTCCTGGTAGCGACAGCCAGCTCGCACCGGGAAGCAGCGTTTGAGGCGGCTCATTTCATCATGGACTATCTCAAGACGTCGGCGCCGTTCTGGAAGAAGCAGGTCACCGGGACGCAGAATTTCTGGGTCGACAGCCGGACCTCTGATCATGAGGCCGCGGCGCGCTGGCAAAACAAACAGGGCGCGGAATAGCCGATGTCATTGCCACCAGCGTGGGGGCAGGGTGAGGATCCGGTAATCACCCGGCTGCAGATCCCCAAGCTGCCAGTCGCCGATACTCTGACGGATCAGGCGCAAGGTCGGGCAACCGACGGCTGCTGTCATCCTGCGAACCTGCCGATTGCGTCCTTCGTACAAGGTTAGCGCCAGCCAGGATGTTGGAATCAGTTTGCGTTCACGGATGGGTGGCATGCGCGACCAGATTTGCGCATTAACCTCAGGGTCCGACAAGATTTGGGCCCCTGCCGGACGACTGCGCCCATCCTTTAGCTTTACCCCCTGCTGCAGCCTCTGTAGTGCCTCATCTGACACCAGACCTTCGACCTGGGACCAATAGATCTTGCCAAGTTTGTGTTTTGGGTTGCTGATTCGTTGCTGGGTTTCGCCGCAATCGGTCAGCAGCAACAGACCTTCGGAATCCTTGTCCAGTCGTCCCGCCGGATAAAACCCGGGCGCCTGCAGATAGTGGGCGAGGGTTTCCTCGGGCGCAGCACCGGTGAATTGCGACAGCACATTGAATGGTTTATTGAACAGTATGAGTTGCGGCATGTGGCGTATTATAGCTGAATTGGACGTCCTGCATGCACGCCGCTCTTGCAACACCCCGGACAGAATGCAAAACGGCGATAACCACTGTATCTGGTTACCGCCGCCCCTGACGCCGCTATCAGCATCATTAATGCTGCCGTTAGACCCTGAAGCTCAGGCTTGCTGTTGCTGTTCAGCGGGCCTGATATTGGTTGCGTGCAATCCTTTGGGTCCCTGCAGAGTTTCGAATTCAACGGGCTGTCCCGCTTTGAGTGTTTTGTAGCCGTCCATTCCGATAGCTGAATAGTGTGCGAACAGGTCGCTACCACCGTCATCCGGCAGAATGAAACCAAAACCCTTTGCGTTGTTAAACCACTTTACTTGCCCCGTAGCCATTGTAATACTCCGTTCTACGTATAATTTTATTTTAATTGTCGTACACGTCGGGTTCTTTGACCCAAGTGTTATCCTTAACGGTTTTTGCCGTCCCTGTCAAAGCGTATTATTCACCATTTTTGTCTAATTGCAACAGGTTGTAATCACGCAGTACACTAAAGTGGCTTGTGATAACCTGCAACCGTCCCCATATAACACACACGTTAGCCGTGAATTGGTAGTAAACACTATGTCCGACGAGAAGTTTAATAAGCCGGATGATGGCCGCGAAGGCGATCTGGCGACCGCCGCCAGTAAACCCAAACTGGCCAAACCACCGCTGTACAAAGTCCTCATTTTCAATGATGACTACACACCCATGGACTTTGTCGTGGTTATTCTGGTTGAGTTTTTCCATATGCCGACAGAAAAAGCCACTCAGATCATGCTCAAGATCCACACCGAAGGGAAAGCCGTGTGTGGCGTATTCAGCAGGGATGTCGCAGAAACCAAAGCACAGCAGGTCAATGATTTTTCGCGAGAGAACAATCAGCCTTTGCTGTGTCACGTTGAGGTTGATCAGTGAGTTCAGTTGGGCTTATGCTGATTATCAGGCGTTCGTTGATTGTATCGCCGGGGAGAACTAAGCGATGTTAAGTCGGGATTTGGAAGTAACCCTGAACAGTGCTTTTTCCAGCGCTCGTGGCAGGCGTCATGAATACATGACCGTTGAGCATTTACTACTGGCCTTGCTCGATAATGATGTGGCAGTCGATGTGCTGTTGCACTGCGGCGCAGATCTTGCCCGCTTGCGGGCCAATCTGGTGGATTATATCGACAGCACTACACCCGTGGTGCCGGACGAAGAAACCGAGCGCGAAACGCAACCGACACTGGGCTTCCAGCGCGTGCTGCAGCGTGCCGTATTCCATGTGCAGTCTTCCGGTCGCCAGGAGGTCAGCGGCGCCAACGTGCTGGTGGCTATCTTTAGCGAACAGGAAAGTCAGGCTGTGTATCTGCTCGGCCAACAGGACATCGCGCGCCTGGATGTAGTGAACTACATCAGCCATGGTATCAGCCGCCATGCGGCCGGCGACGGCAGTGCGGGAGAGGGCGCCCAGGAAGGCCAGCAGCAGGAAGGTATTGACGGCGACGAAGACCATGCCGGATCTGCCAGCGCGCTGGAAACCTATGCCACCAACCTCAACGAAATGGCGCGCCAGGGTAAAATTGACCCGCTGATCGGACGCGAAAAGGAAGTGACCCGCGTTATCCAGGTGTTGTGCCGTCGGCGCAAGAACAACCCGTTGCTGGTCGGTGAATCCGGCGTCGGCAAGACTGCGGTTATCGAGGGCCTGGCGCGTCTGATCGTGGAAGATCAGGTGCCGGATATATTAAAAGGCAGTGTCATCTATTCGCTGGACCTGGGTGCGCTGCTGGCTGGCACCAAGTACCGTGGTGATTTCGAAAAACGCTTCAAGACCTTGCTGGCTGAGCTGAAGAAGAAGCCTGAGTCCGTGCTTTTTATTGATGAAATTCACACCATCATTGGTGCCGGCGCGGCTTCCGGGGGTGTCATGGATGCCTCCAACCTGCTCAAACCTATCCTCACGTCAGGCGATTTGCGTTGCGTCGGATCGACCACGTATCAGGAATATCGCGGTATCTTTGAGAAAGATCGCGCCTTATCGCGTCGTTTCCAGAAAATTGATGTGGAAGAGCCTGATGTCGAAACCACCTATAAGATTCTCAAAGGCCTGAAGTCACGCTTTGAAGAGCATCATAAATTGCGTTACAGCGATAATGCGTTGCGCGCCGCCTCGGAGCTGGCAGGTCGTTATATCAATGACAGGTTCATGCCAGACAAGGCCATCGATGTCATTGACGAAGCCGGTGCATGGCAACGCCTGTTGCCCGAAAGCCGCCGCAAGAAACTGATTCAGGCGACGGACATGGAAAAGGTGGTGGCCTCCATCGCCCGAATTCCGCCGCAACATGTCACCAGCTCCGACGTGGAGAATCTGAAAACCCTGGAAGCCAACCTGAAAATGGTCGTGTTTGGCCAGGATGAAGCCATCGGTTCACTGGCGACAGCCATCAAACTGTCGCGTGCCGGCCTGAACACCCCGGACAAACCCATTGGTTCCTATCTGTTCTCGGGGCCGACGGGTGTCGGTAAAACCGAGGTCAGTCGTCAGCTTGCCCGCATCATGGGCATTGAACTGCTGCGCTTTGATATGTCGGAATATATGGAGCGTCATACAGTGTCGCGCCTGATCGGGGCGCCACCTGGTTACGTCGGCTTTGATCAGGGCGGCCTGCTGACCGAGGCGGTCAATAAACATCCGCATTGTGTATTGCTGCTCGATGAGATCGAAAAAGCGCATCCGGACGTGTTTAATATTCTGCTTCAGGTTATGGATCATGGCACGCTGACCGATAACAACGGGCGTAAAGCGGATTTCCGTAATGTCATCCTGATCATGACCACCAACGCCGGCGCGCAGGAGATGTCGCGAGCGTCCATTGGTTTCACGCACCAGGATCACAGCACTGACGGTATGGAAGTCATCAAAAAGAGCTTCACCCCGGAATTCCGCAACCGGCTTGATGCGGTGGTGCAATTCGGTCCGCTTAACGTGGAAACCATCCGTACAGTGGTGGACAAGTTCCTGGTTGAACTGCAGGTACAGCTCGACAGTAAGAAAGTGACATTGCACGTGGACGAAAGTGCGCGCGAGTGGTTTGCCGAGCACGGTTACAGTCCGGCTATGGGCGCACGCCCCATGGGCCGTCTGATTCAGGAAAAACTGAAGAAGGCACTGGCCGAGGAAATTCTGTTTGGCCGACTGAGCAACGGCGGTGAAGCTATGGTCTCCATCCGCAACAACGAGGTCGAGCTGGAGATTCGCAGCAAGGCGGAGAAAGCGGAAGGTAAGGAGCTGAGTTCAGCGGATAGCTGAACTCGCTGATGCCCGGTTCAGTCGAGAGTCGGCTGAACCAGCGTCAGTCACGGCCTGGCTGGCACTACCGTGGGGAATTAGCGGGCGCGATAGGTGATACGGCCCTTGGTCAGGTCGTATGGTGTCAGTTCCACTTTTACCATGTCGCCGGTAAGAATACGGATGTAGTTCTTACGCATTTTGCCGGAGATGTGTGCGGTCACAATATGACCGTTTTCCAGTTTTACACGGAACATGGTGTTGGGAAGGGTGTCTACCACTTCGCCTTCCATCTCTATCTGGTCTTCTTTAGCCATCTAAAAGAATATCTCACTGCGAAAAATAAGCGCGTATTTTGCCTGATATACGCTAATTTGGCAAAGCATTAGTGTTTTTTCAGCACGTTATTGTCAAATGTCCACTGTCCTGGTTGCGTTTCATCGTCACGCCAGCGTTGCAAAACGTCCTGGAATTCAGCTCGCGACATTTCGCACGCACCCAGGCTTTGCAAGTGATCAGTGGGCATCTGGCAATCAATCAGGGCAAACTCCCATTGCTGCAATTGCCTGGCCAGCGCCACAAAAGCGATTTTTGAGGTACTGGCCGCCAGACTGAACATGGATTCACCAAAAAACAGTTTCCCCATCGCGATACCGTACAGACCACCGACCAGCCGATCAGCCTGCCAGACCTCAACTGAATGGGCATGTCCCAGACGATGCAACTCCCTATAGGCAGCCTGCATTTCCTCTGTGATCCAGGTGCCTTCCCGGTCAGCGCGCAGGCCCGCGCAATGGCCGATGACATCGGCAAA
Source organism: Pseudohongiella sp. (assembly GCF_011050365.1). GTDB lineage: Bacteria > Pseudomonadota > Gammaproteobacteria > Pseudomonadales > Pseudohongiellaceae > Pseudohongiella. The sequence continues at coordinate 120,414 of NZ_DRFV01000015.1, read as the reverse complement.
CGCGGTATCCATGGTAATACGATAACGATCCTGTCGGATCAGCTTGGCCAGACTGCGCGAGACATGAACAGCATCGGGTGGCAATACCATACGGGGATCCGGTGACCACCACAAAATCGGGCTGTCATCGTCATACCATGGAAAAATGCCGCGCGCATAGGCCGCCAGCAGGCGATCCGGACGCAGATCACCGCCGGCGGCAAGCAGCCCCGGCGGATCGTCGAAGGCCTGGTCAACGGGCGGGAAGTGCAGGCTGTCCGTACCTAACCAGGTGATGGTTTTCATGTAAAGCCGATGCCGATAAAGGGACGTTTACTGATCCAGAAACTTCTCGGCATCAAGCGCCGCCATACAACCGAAGCCGGCCGAGGTGATCGCCTGCCGATAGACGTGGTCTGCAATATCACCGGCTGCAAAAACACCGGCAACACTGGTCTGCGTCGCATTGCCGTCAGTGCCACTGTGAATCTTCAGGTAGCCGTCTTTCATGTCGAGCTGGCCATCAAAGATGTCCGAGTTGGGCTTGTGCCCGATCGCGATAAAAACACCGTCCACGGTCAGACTTTGTGTCGAGCCGTCCTTGGTGCCGACGATATCAATACCGGTCACGCCCATATCATCGCCTTTGACTTCACTCAGCGTGTGATCCCAGACGATCGTGATGTTTTCGCGCGCAAACAGCTTGTCTTGCAGAATTTTTTCAGCGCGCAGGCTGTCGCGGCGGTGCACCAGTGTCACCTGGGACGCGATATTGGACAGATACAACGCTTCCTCCACCGCGGTGTTACCACCACCGATGACCGCAACCGGCTTGTTGCGATAGAAAAAACCGTCGCAGGTCGCGCAGGCACTGACGCCTTTGCCCATGAATGCTGATTCCGAGGGCAGGCCCAGGTACTGTGCTGACGCGCCAGTGGCAATGATCAGAGCGTCGCAGCTGAACACACCGCTGTCGCCGTGCAGGATGAAGGGACGCTGCCCCAGCTCGACCTTGTTGATGTGGTCAAACACAACCTGTGTATTGAAGCGCTCGGCATGCTCTTTCATGCGCTCCATCAACGCCGGCCCTTGCAGGCCCTCGACATCGCCTGGCCAGTTGTCGACATCTGTTGTGGTGGTCAACTGCCCGCCCTGAACGATCCCGGTAATCAACACCGGATTGAGATTGGCGCGGGCGGCGTAAACAGCGGCAGTGTATCCGGCCGGACCGGACCCCAGGATTATCAGGCGATGGTGTGCAGGTGCGCTCATAGATTGATGTTTCCCCGTGCAAGCGTAAAACGTGACAAATGGATGCGCAGACGCCTTCAGTGGCGACGCAAGCGCGGCATTATACAATCAATAGCGGCGGGGTGCTTGATTATCAAGCTGTGATCAGGGATACAGTCAAGGCCTGGCGCAATGTGATATTCTCAACATCAGGTGTCCAGCGGCTCAGGGTCAACCATCGGGCAGGATTGACTGTCATGCGGAACGCCATTGTTTGACTGACCGCTCAAATCCATTATGATAGCGCTCACTTACCTTGAAAAAGATTTAGATTAACTACGCAGGCGACTGATAAATTTTGAAAAATGCGTCGAAACAAAAAGCGGTAACGGATGACCGGCTACGAAGCCTGTCGCAACGTATCATGCGTGAAGGGGCATTGATCAGCGCGTTTTTGCTGGGTGTGGTGCTGTTGGTGGCGCTGCTCAGCTACTCACCGCAGGATCCTGGTTTCACCACCACCGGTTCCGGTGATCCGGTAGAAAATGCCATCGGTAATATGGGCGCATGGCTGGCCGATGTACTCCTGCACATGTTCGGCTATTTCGCCTATATTTTCCCGCTGGCGCTTGGCTTCAAGGTGTTCACCCTGTTCCGGGACTCCGCCCGTGATCGTGAATTTTCCTGGATGGTGGTATCGCTCAAGGCCATGGGCATTGTGCTACTGGTGATCGGTGCCTGTACGCTCGCGACCCTGCATTTCTCTATTCCCGAGGACAGCACCTGGCCTGCCGGCGGACTTATCGGCTCCGCCATGGCTGATGCCAGCGTGCCCGTTCTGGCCGTGTTCGGCAGCACGCTGGTGTACCTGAGCATTTTCCTGTTTGGTCTCACCGTCACCTTTGAAATCTCCTGGCTGAAAGTGGTGGACCGCATTGGCTATCTGACCATGAATGGCGCCACGCTGGCGACCGAGGCACTACGCGCATGGCAGGAAAAGCGCGCAGAGGACACCAAAGTGCGCCAGGGTGTGGAAAAACGCAAAAAAGCGCTGGATGTGCGTATCGAGAAAGACAAGAAGCGCACACCGCCGCGCATTGAGCCGGTGATCAGCACCCCTCCACAACGCAGTCAACGGGTCGAAAAAGAGCGGCAAACCAAGTTGTTCACGGATAGCGCACCGGGTGATCTGCCTGCCGTCAGTCTGCTGGACGAGCACAAGAACCCCGGCAATAAAGGTTACTCAACCGAGTCACTGGAAGCCATGTCCAAACTCCTGGAGCTCAAGCTGCAGGACTTTGGCATCGAAATCGAAGTCACCGCAGTCAACCCGGGGCCGGTCATTACCCGCTTTGAAGTGCAGCCTGCGCCCGGCATCAAGGCCAGCCGCATTACCGGCCTGGGTCGGGATCTGGCGCGTTCACTGGCCGTGGTCAGCGTCCGGGTGGTCGAAGTCATCCCGGGCAAAACCGTTATCGGCATAGAGATCCCCAATGAACATCGCGAAATGATCATGCTCAGCCAGGTGCTGGCATCGCCTGAGTTCGACAAGGCGCAATCGGCGCTGAGTATGGCGCTGGGACACGATATTGTCGGCAAACCGGTGATTGTGGACCTGGCCAAGATGCCGCATTTGCTGGTGGCAGGGACCACCGGCTCGGGCAAATCGGTGGGTATCAACGCCATGATCCTGAGCCTGTTGTACAAGTCCACACCCGAACACGTCCGCATGATCATGATCGATCCGAAAATGCTGGAACTGTCTGTGTACGATGGTATTCCGCATCTGTTGACGCCGGTGGTAACGGACATGAAGGACGCTGCCAACGCCTTGCGCTGGAGTGTTGCGGAGATGGAACGGCGTTACAAACTGATGTCAGCATTGGGTGTGCGCAACCTGGCCGGCTATAACAAGAAGGTACAGGACGCGATCAAGGCAGGTGAGCCCATCATCGATCCCATCTGGCGCCCGGACCCGATGGCATTGCAGGACGATCAGGAAGCCCCTCCGCTGGAAGAGTTGCCCAACATTGTTGTGGTGGTCGATGAGCTTGCCGACATGATGATGGTGGTGGGCAAAAAAGTTGAGGAACTCATCGCCCGCATCGCACAAAAGGCGCGTGCCGCCGGTATTCACCTTATTCTTGCCACCCAGCGCCCCTCGGTGGATGTACTGACCGGTCTGATCAAAGCCAATATCCCCACGCGGTTGTCATTCATGGTGCAGTCCAAGGTCGACTCGCGCACGATTCTGGGTGAAGGCGGCGCCGAGCAGTTGCTGGGCAATGGTGACATGCTGTTTCTGCCGCCCGGTGGTGGCATCGCCAAACGTGTTCATGGTGCCTTTGTCAGCGATGAGGAAGTACATCGGGTGGTGGCAGACTGGAAGTCACGCGGTGAACCTGTATATATCGAGGAAATCACCCAGGGCGTTGAAGAGCGCGATATGAACATGGGCGGTGGTGGCAGCAGTGACGGCGCCGAGGAAGATGATGCGCTTTACGATGAGGCTGTCGCTTTCGTCTGTGAATCACGCAAGGCGTCGATTTCTGCGGTGCAACGCAAACTGCGTATCGGTTATAACCGTGCCGCCCGAATGATTGAAGCCATGGAGGCGGCCGGTGTGGTTACGGAAATGGGCACCAATGGCAGCCGGGAGGTGCTGGCACCACCGCCGCCGCGTTAAGCCCCGGTTAACCCGATTGCGCTTAGACTTACCGAAACTCAATGTGAAAAGGACTGCCAGTGAAACCCTATCTTCTGTTCTGTGTGCTCAGCCTCAGTCTGGCGGCGACCCCGACCTTGCTGGCGCCGCGCGCCAGTGCTGCGGCGCAAGAGACAGTGACTGCAGTCGAGCGCCTGTCTGGCCTGCTTGCTGATCTGAATACATTGCGTGCCGATGTCAGACAGCTCATTACCGAGTCCAGCGGCGGCGTGCTGGAAGAAAGTGACATTCTGTTCATGCTCAAGCGGCCTCACGGTTTCTATTGGGAAACCCAGGCACCTTTCCCGGAGCTCATTGTCACCGATGGCGCCACCTTGTGGAATTACCAGCCCGACTTGCTGCAGTTGACCATTGAAGACTGGAACCCCGATGAATCAGAGCTGGCGGCGCAACTGCTGGGCGGTGAAACCGACGCTATCGCTGACCAGTACAGCATCGACGCGGTGCCGGTGTCCGACAATGACTGGGAGTTTGTGTTGCGTCCGCTGGATCCGGGCAGTCTTTATGAGCGCGTAATGCTGTATTTCGTGGACGGCCTGCTGGAATCCATCCTGCTGATTAATACCAATGGGCAACGCACCCTGTGGGAGTTCTATAACCGGCAGGTCAATGAACCCATCGAAGACACTGTGTTCACTTTCGAAGCACCTGAAGATGACTTTCTGGATGTCATCGACAACCGTTCGCCAGACACTGATGAAACAGACCAGCTTTGACGACATGACCAGTGCCACGGCGGAAGCAGAACAGGCACCGCTGCAGTCCCAGCCCTTGGCCGCCCGCATGCGCCCGCGCTCGCTGGATGAGTATATCGGGCAATCACATATTCTGGGCCCCGGTAAACCGCTGCGGGAGGCAATCAGTCGCGGTCTGCCGCATTCAATGATCCTGTGGGGCCCGCCGGGTACCGGTAAAACGACATTGGCACGTATGGTGGCGATCGCCAGCGACGCCAGTTTTGAAAGCATTTCCGCGGTGCTGTCCGGCGTCAAGGAAATACGGGCCGCCGTCGAACGCGCCAAACAGCGCAAACAGTACAACGGGCAGGCCACCATCCTGTTCGTGGATGAGGTACACCGCTTCAATAAGAGCCAGCAGGATGCATTTCTGCCACATATTGAAGACGGCACGCTGATATTTGTCGGCGCCACCACCGAAAATCCCTCGTTTGAACTCAACAATGCACTTTTGTCGCGTGCACGCGTTTATGTCCTGAAAAGCCTGACTGATGCGGAACTGATGGAAGTACTGACGCAGGCCTGTGAAGACCCCCTCCGGGGACTCGGGCAGCGTCAGTTGCAGCTTGATGCCAACGCTCTGGACCGCCTGGCAGCGGCCGCTGACGGCGACGCCCGAAAATCTCTCAACCTGCTGGAGATTGCTGCCGATCTGGTGGCCGATGGTGAAGCTATCGGCGATGACATTCTGGAGCAGGTGTTGTTTGGCAGTCCGCGTCGCTTTGACAAGGGTGGCGACCTGTTCTACGACCAGATATCAGCCCTGCACAAGGCGGTGCGTGGCTCTTCGCCGGATGCAGCGCTGTACTGGTTAATACGCATGCTGGATGGCGGCTGTGACCCTTTGTACGTTGCCCGCCGGGTTGTGCGCATGGCCAGTGAAGATATTGGCAATGCCGATCCGCGCTGCCTGCAGATGGCCCTGTCGGCGTGGGATGCGCTGACCCGCCTGGGCAGCCCGGAAGGTGAACTGGTGCTCGCTCATGCGGTCATTTATCTGGCATGTGCGCCCAAGAGTAATGCGGTGTATATGGCCTTCAATGCCGCCAGGGCCGATGTCGCCCGCCAGCCCTCGCACGAAGTACCGCTGCACTTGCGCAACGCCGCTACCGCCCTGATGAAAGATCTGGCATATGGCGCCGAGTATCGCTACGCGCACGACGAAGAGGGTGCCTACGCCGCCGGCGAGAACTACTTCCCCGACGCACTGAAGGACACGCGTTATTATCATCCGGGCGACAATGGCCTTGAACAAAAAATCAGCGAGAAACTGCAGTGGCTGCGACAGCGCGACGCCGCCAGTCCGGTTAAACGCTATCCGGCTAAAGATGCCGGAGGCAAGGCGTGATGACTTACCTGGCCATCGCCCTGGGTGGCGCCATTGGCGCGATGTCGCGATACGGACTGATGAACCTTGTCGCCGGCGCGTTGGGCAACCGGCTGCCATGGGGCACGTTGTTGGTCAACATCAGCGGATCTTTGCTGATTGGCGTGCTCTATGTACTGATCAGCGAAAAATTGCTGCTGTCCAGTGAAGCGAGAGCATTGCTCATCGTCGGTTTTCTGGGTGCCTTCACCACGTTTTCGACCTTCTCACTGGATACCGTACTGCTGATTCAGCAGGGCTGGCTGGCACAGGCTGTCGCTTACATGCTGGCCAGCGTCATGATTTGTGTGCTGGCAACGTGGCTTGGCATGGCACTCGCGCGCCTGCTGGCGTAAAATTGCCCGCAATTGTCTACCTAAACCGAATAAGGACGTCAACGCCATGCTAGATCCACGCCTGTTAAAAACCGATCCCGATCATCTGGTCGCTGCCCTGGCCAAGCGCGGTGTGTCCGTCGATCTGAGTCAGTTTCTGGCACTGGACGAGCAGCGCAAGCGCCTGCAGCAGGAAACCGAGCAACTGCAGAATGAGCGCAACACCCGGGCCAAAACTATCGGCAAAGCCAAGGCCGCCGGCGAAGACGTGGCTCCGTTGCTGGCCGAAGTCAGTGGCCTGGGTGACAAACTGGATGCCGCCAAAACCGCGCTGGCGGATGTGCAGCAAGCTTTCAATGACGCCTGGATACAGTTACCCAACCTGCCGCAGGAATGCGTGCCGGCTGGCAAGGACGAAAAGGACAATGTCGAGCTGCGCCGCTGGGGTACACCAACAGCGATGAACTTCAAGCCGCGTGATCACGTAGAGCTGGGTGAGCATGAAGCCACTACTGGCCTGGCCATGGACTTTGCCGCTGCCACCAAATTGACCGGCAGCCGCTTTGTGGTAATGCGTGGTCGCATGGCGCGCCTGCACCGCGCGCTGATTCAGTTCATGCTGGATCAGCACACCCAGCAGCACGGTTACGAAGAAGTCTATGTGCCGTATATCGTCAATAGCGATTCGCTGATGGGTACCGGCCAGTTGCCCAAGTTTGCCGAGGATCTGTTTCATCTGGAAGGAGAGCAGGATTATTACCTGATCCCGACCGCAGAAGTACCGGTCACCAACCTGGTACGTGACGAGATTATCGCGGCAGAAAAAATGCCGCTGAAACTGGTTTGTCATACGCCCTGTTTCCGCAGCGAAGCCGGCAGCTATGGTCGCGATACCCGCGGCATGATCCGTCAGCACCAGTTTGAAAAAGTGGAACTGGTACAAATGGTTCGGCCACAGGACTCCGATGCCGCGCTGGAAGAACTGACCGGCCACGCTGAGCGCATTCTGCAATTACTGGAGCTGCCTTACCGCACCATGCAACTGTGTGGCGGCGACATGGGCGCCAGTGCTGCGCGCACGCTGGACCTTGAGGTCTGGCTGCCGTCACAGGACTGTTATCGCGAAATTTCTTCCTGCAGCACATTCGAAGATTACCAGGCACGCCGCATGCAGGCGCGCTGGCGTAATCCGGAAACCGGCAAACCAGAGCTGCTGCATACCCTGAATGGCTCCGGTCTGGCCATCGGTCGCACTCTGGTGGCGATCATGGAGAATTACCAACAGGAAGACGGTACTGTGCACATACCTGCCGTGTTGGTGCCATACATGGGTGGCGTCACTACTCTGTAGAACGCAACCTGACACAGACTTGCAGCAAAGCAACACAGGACAGGACAACAGGTCATGGATTATCTTCCGGTCTTTATGAACGTGCGCGGCCAGCGCTGTCTGTTGGTCGGAGCAGGCGAGGTGGCCAGTCGCAAGGCTGCCTTGCTGGTGCGCACCGGTGCCACACTGATTGTGGTCGCCCCCTGGGTCAGTGACGCCGTTCGTGAACTGGTAAAAGAACACGGCGGCGAAATTCACGAACGCGGATTTGCAGATGGCGACCTGGATGATGTGGTACTCGCCGTTGCCGCCACCGACAATGACGACGTTAACAAACGCGTGTCGGTGCTGGCCCGTGAACGCAAACTGCCTGTTAATGTCGTTGACCAGACCGAGCTGTGCAGTTTCATTGTGCCGGCCATTGTTGATCGCTCCCCGGTCGTGGTGGCGATTTCTACCGGTGGCAGTTCTCCGGTACTGACCCGGCAGCTCAAGGAAAAAATCGACATTATGCTGCCAGCGGCATACGGTCGGCTGGCTTTTGTGCTGGGCACTCTGCGTGAGCGTGTCAAACAGGGCGTCCGGGACTTCGCTCGGCGCACGCGATTCTGGGAAAAACTGTTAGCCGGGCCCATGCCCGAACTGATGCTGGCAGGCCGTGAGCAGGAAGCCATGCAGTTGTTTGAGGCCAGCCTGGCAGACGCTGATAATCAAAGCCTGCAGGGCGAAGTCTACCTCGTCGGCGCAGGCCCCGGCGACCCGGATTTGTTAACACTCAAAGCCTTGCGCCTGATGTATGCCGCCGATGTGGTGTTGTACGACCGGCTGGTGTCACCCGAGATCATGAAACGTGTGCGGCCGGACGCTGAACGTATCTTTGTGGGTAAAGAGGCCAAGCATCATCCGGTGCCGCAGGAGCAGATCAATGAGTTGCTGGTGCGTCTGACGCGTGAGGGCAAAAAGGTGCTGCGCCTGAAAGGTGGTGATCCGTTTATTTTCGGCCGCGGCGGCGAAGAGATTGATAAGCTTGCCGCTGCCGGCTTGCCGTTTCAGGTGGTGCCTGGTGTCACAGCAGCATCGGGCTGTGCCGCCTACGCTGGCATTCCACTGACGCATCGGGACTATTCACAGTCGGTGCGTTTTGTCACCGGCCATATGAAAAACAATTTACCCGACCTGGACTGGCCGGTGCTGGCCAGGGAAGAGCAGACCCTGGTGATTTACATGGGTCTGATTACTCTGGCAGTGATTTGTGAACAACTTCAGGCCTATGGCATGAGCAGTGCGATGCCAGTAGGGATCGTGGAGCAGGGCACCTTGCCACAACAGCGTGTTGTCACCGGCACCCTGCAGGACATTGCGGAAAAGGTTGAAGCAGCGCAGTTAAAAGCACCCGCCATTATCATCATCGGGCAAGTGGTCAAACTGCATCGTCAGTTATCATGGTTTAACCCCGACGCCGGGGAGATAGGCTCGACTGCCCAGAAAAGCCAAAAACCTGAAGAGCGGTGATTGTTCTGTCCCCGGTGCTGAATTGCCGGGGCCAGGTCCTTGCTAAACCAGCGAACCAGCCGAGGTGTACGCAGTGGGTCACGAACACGATGACATGTCTCCCGAATCGAAGGACAAGCGCGTTGCCATCGCCATCTGGGCCAATGCCATTCTGACCCTGGCGCAGATCGCGGGCGGCATCTTTGCCGGCAGCCTGGCTCTGATCGCCGACGCCCTGCACAACTTTTCAGATATGGCGTCACTGGTTATCGCATTCGCTGCCCGGAAAATCTCGCGCCGTCCCGCTGACGCCAGTATGACCTTTGGCTACAAGCGAATTGAGGTGGTTGCGGCCCTCATCAACTACACGACCCTGATCATTGTCGGTTTCTACCTGATCTATGAAGGCGGAATGCGGCTCATTGATCCGCCACAAATCAAAGGCTGGTGGGTCGTCTGGCTGGGCGCTATTGCATTGGCCGTCGATACACTCACAGCCTTGCTCACGTACTCAATGCAGAAAGACAGCGTCAACATTCGCGCGCTGTTCCTGCACAATCTTTCCGATGCACTCGCGTCCGTCGCCGTAATCACCGGCGGTGCTCTTATTCTGCTCTACGACCTGCGCTGGGTCGATCCTGCCATCACCATCGGCATTGCAGGCTATATTCTCTACCTGGGCCTGACAGAAATCGGGGGAACCATCAAAACACTGATGCTGGGCAGTCCCTTGAATATTGATACCGATGCCGTCATTCTGGCGCTGAAGGGAATCGACGGCGTTATTGATGTTCATCATGTGCATTGTTGGCAGATGGATGAGCATGAGGCCTCGCTGGACGCCCATGTGGTCATCGACACCGGCGCCTGGGATCAGTTTGAGGATATCAAGCACAGAATAAAGATGGTTTTGCAGGCGGACTTCGCTATACGTCACTCGACACTGGAATTTGAACACCCGGACCACAGGCACCGCGATGCCGAGATTTATGGACACGGATAAATAGCACTTGCGGAGCTAAAAAATACTGCAACTAAAACAGATTAGCAGCAGCGGCGTAGCTGTCATCTAAGCTGACGGGGAATTCACCCTGGCAGATGCTGACGAGGCTTGAACATAACCCTATGCGTCAAACTCTGGAGCAACAACAGGTCTGGTTCTATCTGGTTGCCATTTTACTTGGCATGACCATCGGCTGGGCCTTGCCGGCGCAGACCCGATATTGGGAGCTGCTACTCTGGCCTGTGCTTGGTTGTTTGCTGTACACCACGTTTACCCAGATACCATTGCCCCATCTGCCATCAGCATTTCGCGACCGACGTTTCCTGATCGCCTTGCTGACGGGTAATTTTATCCTGATGCCGCTGGTGGTTGGCGCGCTGCTGCTGTTATTGCCGGATGACGCTGCGATCCGTCTCGGCGTACTCCTGGTACTGACGGTGCCCTGCACGGACTGGTTTATCAGTTTCACTCACCTTGGTGGCGGCGACAGTGTCAAAGCCATCGCCGCGACACCGGTGCTGCTACTCGCGCAGCTGGTCCTGCTGCCTTTCTATATCTGGCTTTTTATGGGTGACCAGGTACTTGAACTGGCAATCAGCAGCTATATGCTGCCGGCATTCATCGGCCTGATAGTCACGCCACTGATATTGGCCTGGTTAACCGAGTGGTTTTCGCAACGGCAACAGGCGGCCAGGAAACTGGTTACATTGGCAGGTTTGCTGCCTGTGCCATTGTTGACCCTGGTGGTATTTCTGATCGCGGGTTCGCAGGTTAGCGTGGTGCTCGCGTATGGCGCTCATCTGTGGTCAGTGTTGCTGGTCTTTGTACTTTTCCTGGTCACTGCCGCCTTTACTGGCAGGTGGCTAAGTGCGCAATTCAGGCTCAGTGTGCCTGTCGGGCGAACGCTGACCTACAGCCTGGGCACGCGCAACTCATTTGTCATGCTGCCACTGGCGCTGTCATTGCCGGAGGCCTGGCACCTGGCAGTTGTGGTCATAGTATTGCAGTCACTGGTCGAATTGTTTGGCATGATCGTCTACCTGCGCTGGTTACCGCGACTGATCCGGGCTAACGATTGAGTTCGACGCCGTATCTAGCGCACGTCGCAAGCCGGGCAGATAGATCAACAGGAAGATCGCGCGCAGGCATACGTAGGTGACAAACGACAACCACAAACCATGGATGCCAGCGACAAGGATCGCCAGCAAGCTCAGCGGCAAGAATATTGCTGTACCGAACATGGCCGCATTACGCATTTCGCGTGTACGCGTGGTACCGATGAATATACCGTCAAGCTGGAACGCTACCACCGCCAACAGCACATAAAGCGATGCCCACGGCAATACCTGAGACACCTGATACCTGACCTGTTCATGTGCACTCAATAACTGTGCTGCGTAGTCGCCACCAAACAGAATTATCGCCGCCAGCACTGCAGCAGACGCCAGCGCCAGTTCACTGCTTTTGCGCACGGCATCATCGAAACGCTGCACATTGTTGGCGCCGGCGGCCTCGCCCACAAGCGCCTCAGTCACATAAGCATAGGCGTCGAGGAAAAACGCTGAAAAGGAAATCAATTGTAATAAAATATGATTGGCGGCCAATACATCATCCCCGAACTGCGCACTTTGCCGCACAAACCAGGCGAAACTGAACACCAGTAACAGCGTGCGGATCATGATGTGGCTGTTGACGCTTAACGTGTGTCGCAGCCGGACCCAGTCACGCAGACGGGGTAAGGGAATGAAGGCTTCTGCATCGACATGACGCTGACGCAGAATTCGCAGCACCAGAAACAGGCCGAGACCGACACTGCTCCATTCTGCCACCACAGTACCCAACGCTATGCCTTCAACACCCATGCCGAGAACGCCGGCAAACCAGATGTCCAGAGCGATATTCACACCATTCAGGAATACCTGTACCAGTAGCAGGGTTTTACTGTGACCCAGACCAATCAGACATCCCATCAGCGCGAACAGCGCCAAAGCCGCGGGAGCGCCCCAGATGCGGATGGCGATATAGCCTTGTGTCAGCACATCGACGCTGTCACTGCCGTTCATCAGGGACAGCGATACAGCGCTGATGGGGGCCTGCAGGACAATCAGCGTCAGACCTAAAGCAACCGCCAGCAGTAGTGCCCGCCATAGCACGGTACGCACTTCGGCTTCGTCTCCGGCACCCACGGCCTGCGCGGTGAAGCCGGTTGTGCCCATACGCAGAAAACCAAAACCCCAATAGACAAAACTGAAGATGATAGCGCCGAACGCGATCGCACCCAGTGCTGATAGCGAACCGGTATTACCAATGACGGCAGTGTCGGACAAGCCGAGCAGGGGGACGGAGGCATTGGCCAGCATGACCGGCCAGGCACGACGCAGAATCTCACTACGTCGCAGGGACGTCACCGGAGTAGTTCCGGTATTACTCATCATCACCGGATTCAGCGGCCAGACGACGTTCTTCAGCTTCCTGGGCCTCGGCACGGGCGTGCTCAATGACCATCAGGATTTCATCAATATTGGCATTTTCCGCGCGACGCTCAAACTGGCCGGTCAATACCACACCTGGACGTAGCCGTCCGCGCTCATACAGATCCCAGATTTCCGGGCCGTAGTAGGTATTGAGCAGCTCGGGAGCGAAACGACCAAAATAGCGTGTCATGTTCTCAACATCACGGATCAGCATGGACGCCGCGTTGTTATTACCGGCGGCATTGACTGCCTGGGGTAAATCAATGATTACCGGACCATCATCCGCCAGCAAAACGTTGAATTCAGACAGATCACCGTGAATAAGTCCGGCGCTCAGCATTTTCACCACATCATCCATAATACGCGCGTGGTGGAGCAGAGCCTGTTCATGTGTCAACTCGACATCATTAAGCCGCGGTGCGACATCTCCTTCAGCATCGACAATCATATCCATCAGCAACACACCATCGACAAAACCATGCGTTCTGGGAACACGCACATTTGCCAGGTGCAGCCGGCGCAAGGCATCGACTTCCGCATTTAGCCAGGCTTCTTCATGGCCGCGCTGACCATATTTGCTGCGGCGGCCCATAGCGCGGGCATCGCGGCTGTTGCGCACCTTGCGGCCCTCCTGATAGGTCGCCGCCTGCTTGAAACTGCGGTTATTGGCTTCCTTGTAGATTTTGGCGCAGCGCAGCTTGGAGCCGCATCGCACAACATAAACCTGTGCTTCCTTGCCGCTCATCAACTGACTGACGACCTCGTCAATCAGGCCGTCATCCATCAATGGCTGTAATCGTGCTGGCGTTTTCATGACAGGATCCGACTCATTCTAGTGTAAACCCGGCAGCACAAGTTGCTGCGCGCACACCAACAACCCATTGTTGTCACCATAAACATACTGACCCGGCACAAATGTGATGCCGGCAAAACTGACCTCAACATTCAATTCGCCGACACCTTTACGCACGCTTTTTAAGGGATGTACGCCCAATGCCTGCACACCCAGATCAAGCTGGCTGATGGCGTTAACGTCGCGGATACAGCCATATACGATGACGCCTTCCCAGCCATGATCGACTGCCGACTCGGCAATCATGTCACCCAGCATGGCGCGACGCATGGAACCGGCACCATCCACCACCAGCACTTTACCCACACCCGATTTACCAAGCTGCTCCCTGACCAGAGAGTTGTCCTCGCAGGCTTTCACAGTGACGATTTCACCACCGAACGCCTCGCGACCACCAAAGTTGATAAACATGGCTTCGGCAACCTTGACCTGATCGGGGAAATGATCACACAGTTCGGGCAGCAAATCGTGTATTGAATCCTTCATTGATGACTCCTGTTAGCTGAGTTGCGCCGGGTCTATCAGCCCGTATTGCTGGTGCAGAATGTCGATGATTTCGGCTTTGGGGTTATCGGGCAGCCGGATTTTCTGATCGGTTATCTTTTCGGCCATACCAACGTAGGTTGCTGACACCTGCATCAGGGCATCGAGCGGCAGGGCATTGTCGCGGGCCAGAGCAATGCGCTCCGGCATACGATTTTTATTCAGCAGAATATCTGGATCGGGGAAATACTGCAGCAGGAACTGCCGGAAAGCCTCCTTCGATTGCTCCACAATCCGGCCGTTGCGATACGCCGGGCCATCCCAGATCCGCGATGAGTCCGGCGTGCCGACCTCATCCATGTAAATCAGTTTCTCGACACCCGTCTGATCACTGACGTAACCAAATTCGAATTTGGTATCCACAAACACCTGGTCCAGCTTCGTCAGTGATTGACTGATAACCGCAAAACCATCACGCAGCAGTTTCTCATATTGGGAAACATCATCTGCCGAGCGAAAGTTGAAGGCGGCATAATTGTCGAGTATGTCCTGACGGCTGATATTGACGTCGTCAGCCTCCGGCACGCCTGGTATGCCTCGCAGAATGCCTTTGGTGGAAGGCGTCATCAGCAATTCCGGCAAGCGCTGGTCCTTGTGCAGGTTATCGGGCAGGGTGATACCGCAGAATTCGCGTTCACCGTTACTGTAAGCTCGCCACATGGAGCCGGTGATGTACTGGCGACAGATTGCCTCAATCATCACGGGGCGGGCTTTTTGTACAATCCATACGAAGGGGTGGGGAATATCCAGAATATGACTGTCAGCCAGACCCTCTTTGCGGAAAAGCTCAAACCAGTGGCTGGCGATGGCGTTCAGCGCCGCGCCTTTACCCGGTACACCGGCCATGCCGCCCTCAGCGTGCCAGACACAATCGAATGCTGACAGCCGGTCGCTGATTACCATGATGGCCAGCGGCGCATCCGGCAGGACCGGGTAATTGCGCTCACGAATCAGCCGGGCGCTGTCTTCTTCCGTCAACCAGTATACCGAGCGCACTTTGCCGCTATGAACCGCTTGCCGGGTCCGGATGGGGAGGTCGTTGTTGACCGCTAGAACACTGTCGGCAGGACGCATATAAAAGATGACCTTGATAAGAATTGATGTTCAGCCTGCAAGGCGCGAAGCATAACAGATTCAGTCACACTAGGCATAAACCAACGCATGCATCAGAAGCAATTCGCCGGGCGGGGCAGACCAGCCAGGCGGCTGATTGTTAACGCCGGCTTGCCGCCAAACAGTGTCATCAGATACAGGCTTTTACCTTTCTCTGCGCCCAGATGCTGGCCGGTGTATTTTACCAGAGCCCGGGTGGCCGGCGAGAGACCGAACTCCTGATAGAACTGCCGAACCAGATTGATGACATCCCAGTGTGCCGGTGTCAGCGTCATGCCTTCCTGATGTGCAAGCGCGGCAGCAACCTCAATGTCCCAGTCACTCAGGCGGGCCAGATAGCCGTCCTTATCCAGCGCAACATGACGTCCATGAGGCAGCGTAAGAGCGGGCCTACCCATAAGAAATACTGTTCCTGTGCTCACAGACCAGCGCAACAAAGCTGGCAGCATCGGCCTGCTGAATCTCAGTTCCGGCAGTCGTCAGACTGCGTGCGATCAGATCCCCGGCCAAGGCAAAGCAGCTAACGTCGGTGCCGGAAATCCGCTCGCCCAGTATCGACAGGTTGACGGCCAGCACGCCGTCTTCTATCAGGATGATACTGTCACCTGGCGCGACCAGCGACAGGCATCTTTGCAGCGCATCGGTACGAAACGGGCTTTTGCTGACAATATGCAGGGTGCTCACAGGCTGAATACCATATCCGAGTCCGCAATCAGTGATCTGATCTCATCACTGTTGCAGGGTTGCGCCGGTATCAACAGTTGCCGTGACTGCAGCCCGCGCGCCTGCAATGATTCCGTATCCAGATAAATCCTGTCAACGCCGTACAGGTCCAGCGCGGGCAGAGCGGCACTGACGTTTTTGGCACCAAGCTGTGCCGAATCCTGGTCGGACAATAGCTGATACACGCCATCATCCAGAAAGATGTACTGAATTTTTTGTTCAAACACGGCTGCTGACAGCACCATATCAAGCAGGGCTTTGGCTTTGCTGCTGCCGTAAGGGCCACTGCGGGCGAGAAAGGTCAGGGTTTTCATGATGCTCTAGACTCCGAAACTGACAACGCGGTCCGAGTGCAGACAGGCGTCAACCCACTGGCCCAGGCCGGAGATTTCGAAGGACGGCTCCAGACTGGCTGCGTTTTTTTCATATCGCGCAGCCTCGTCCGTGTTCAGAACCCCACGCTTCAATGCCGAAGCCACACAAACCACGGCATCCAGCCTATGGTCCCGGATCAGGGTTGCCCATGCCGCGTTCAGGTCACGCTCGTCCTGTGGCCACACGGCCAGTGCGTGGGCGTTGTGTACACCATCTTCGTAAAAAAACAGACGATAGATCTGATGCCCGGCATCCAGTGCGGCCTGGCAGAACGTCAGCGCCGTTTGTGCACCCTGACTGGTTCCGGGCGCGGCATGAATGACCAAGCTGATAATCACCTTATTTGTCCTTTGAGTCCTGATAGAGTCGCAATACCGCCATTATGCCGCAAACTGCCCGCCGGAAACAAAAAAGCCCCGGACGATGCCGGGGCTTTTTTGGGCAATGCTGACTGACGAAGGTTTACTCTTCGCCGCCAAACGCCGTCAGCAGGTTCAGCAGGCTGATGAAGATATTGTATAACGACACATACAGCGTGACCGTAGCCAGAATGTAATTGCGCTCGCCACCGTTGATGATCGCACCCGTCTGCATCAGGATTGCTGCACTGGAGAACAGCATGAACGCAGCTGACAACGCCAGTTGCAGCGCAGGAATCTGCAGAAACAGATTGGCGATAAATGCCGCTACGATAACCAGAAAACCGGCCATCATGAAGCCGCTGAGGAAGGAGAAGTCCTTGCGCGACACCAGAGCATAGCCGGAAAGGCCAAAGAATATGAATGCGGTGCCGCCCAGCGCTGTCATTACCAGCTGGCTACCATTTGAGGTCGCCATGTAATAACTGAGAATCGGTCCCAGAGTGTAACCCATGAAACCGGTGAGGGCGAACACAGCTAGCAGACCCCAGGCGCTGTTCGCCAGCTTGTGGGTAGCGAACAACAGACCATAAAAGCCGATCAGCATCACAAAGATGTTGACGGGTGCTGCGTTGCTGGCCATGGCTAAGCTTGCAGTCAAGGCGCTGAATGCCAGCGTTAATGCCAGTAACAGATAGGTGTTCTTGAGAACCTTGTTAACTACAACCGCAGACTCGCCGGTCCGCGTGGCATTGACTTGGTACTGACTCATACAGGTAAACCTCCGGCTAAACATCCAGTAACACCCGGATGGGTGTTACATCTTCTGTGATAAAGATCGGTAACGTCACCGTAATCTTTCAAGCCATAATCATACCGGTCAGCCCGGCGAAATCAATGAATATCGGACGAAGATGCGCCGGTTGTCGCCAGCCTGGCAATCAATAGTTGACTGATGACAAAATTATAGTAACATGCCGCTTCGCGCTGCGGAGGGGTGGCAGAGCGGTTGAATGCACCGGTCTTGAAAACCGGCGTAGGCTAATAACCTACCCAGGGTTCGAATCCCTGCCCCTCCGCCATTTATCGAAGTCTCCGGCAGTCATGCCACCCCCAACTCTAATAGAATCCCCAACCGTTCGAAGCGGGCAGGGATGTGAACCCGTTACAGGGTTCGACAACTTGTGCAGCAAGTTGAGACGAGCGCGTCAGCGCGAAGCCCGAAGGGTTTAACAGCCCAAAAGGCTGTTAAATCAATCCTGCCCCTCCGCCATTTATCGAAGTCTCTGGCAGTCATGCCAACCCCAACTCCAATAGAATCCCCAACCGTTCGAAGCGGGCAGGGATGTGAACCCGTTACAGGGTTCGACAACTTGCATAGCAAGTTGAGACGAGCGCGCCAGCGCGAAGCCCGAAGGGTTTAACAGCCCAAAAAGCTGTTAAATCAATCCTGCCCCTCCGCCATTTATCGAAGTCTCCGGCAGTCATGCCAACGCCAAGCCGTCTGAGCTTGCGATGCTCCCTGACAAGACCTCACAAAGGGCAGTATCTCGTACTGAACCCGCCAGCCCCCATCAGCTTCCGGCCTTCAATGCAGATATGCGCCAGATATGGGATACTCAACGTTATATTCACCGGGAACGAGCAGGCACTATCTGTTATGGCAAATCAGCAATCATGGCTCTGGATCAAAGATCATCTTGAAGAAATAGCCACCGCAGGCATGACCGCATTCTTTACCGCACTGATGTTCCGTGTCGGCCTGGGTATGTTGTTCTCCATTGTGATGGGGCTGGTGTTGGCCTATTCAATTCGTATACTGCTGTTGAAGACGGTGCGCCAATCCATATTTCGCCGCCTGGCCGGATCCGGCACAAAGCCCGATCCGGCCCGGACTGACAGCAATGATCGACTGTAGTCGCCTGATGGCTTGCCCGTCGCTGATGCCGTTTACACCGGCAAGCCAGGCAATAAAATAATGATGTGCACAGGCACTGGCTGTCCGCCGGGCTTGATGCTGGAACCTATACGACAAATGCTATGAGGAAGTAACGTGGCCAAGACAGCAACTGAGGAACGTATCAAACGCCTGAAATCCCATCTTGAGCAGGAGAACCCATCACTGGCCGAAGTGGTGGAATATTTCCAGGAACTTGATGCGGTGGCTCGCAAACTGGGCTTCATGAATGCTGATGACTCCTACGCAATACAGATTGCCTGGTGGCCGGTCGTGGCCGTGCTGGGGACATTCTCCGCAGGCAAATCCACCTTCCTGAATGAGTATCTCGGACAGTCCCTGCAACGCACCGGCAATCAGGCGGTGGACGACAAGTTTACCGTCATCAGCTACGGCAGTAATGAAGAACCCAAGCAATTGCCCGGCTTGGCGCTGGACAGCGATCCGCGCTTTCCCTTTTATCAGATCAGCCAGGAGATTGAGTCCGGTGCCGAAGGCGAAGGCAAGCGGATCGACTCCTACCTGCAGCTGAAAACCTGCAATGCGGATGTGTTAAAAGGAAAAATCCTGATTGACTCGCCAGGATTTGATGCCGACAAACAGCGCAATGCGACCCTGCTGATTACCGATCACATCATGGGTCTGTCCGATCTGGTGCTGGTATTCTTTGATGCCCGTCATCCCGAACCAGGCGCCATGACAGACACGCTGGAGCATCTGGTGGCCAACACCATCAACCGTCAGGACTCCGACAAATTCCTCTATATCCTCAATCAGATTGATAATACGGTGCGCGAGGATAATCCGGAAGAAGTTGTAGCCGCCTGGCAACGGGCAATGGCACAGTCCGGCCTGACCGCCGGACGTTTCTACCGTATTTATTCAGAATCTGCGGCAGCACCCATTGCGGATCAACAGATTCTCGATCGAATGCGAGCAAAGCGAGACGAAGACCTCGGTGACATCAAAAGCCGGATAGAGCAACTGGACGTCGACCGGGCTTATCGCATCACAGGTCTGCTTGAGCAGAGCGGCAAACATCTGCGTGATGTGTTGATCCCCGAATTGATCGACGCCCGTCGGTTGTGGTTCAAGCGCGCGCGCAGGTTAAACGGTGTGGTGTTCGCTGCCATCATCATTGGGTTTGCGTACTGGAGCCTGAGCTCGGACACCTGGGATGGTTTCATGTTCACACCGATGGCGGGTCTCGCGCCAGCGCTGCAACTACTGGCGGGTGGCACCGTGGTTGTGGTGTTGGGCATTCTTTACGCATACCTTCGTCAGCTGGCAGGACGTTCGGTATTGCGTAAGCTGCAGCGCGACGGTCGTCCGGGCAAAGACGGTAAACGGCTGTCGATGGCATTTGAGAGGAACCTTGAGTCCTGGTCAAAACATATGTCTGCGGAACATCCGCATGGCTGGTCCGGCCGCACACAACGCAAGCTGGACAAACTGATTGCCAGCGCCGATATTCTGGTACAGAAGCTCAATGACCGCTTTACCCGCCCATCCGGGAGTGACACCAAGGAACAGTAACCATGCATGCCGTGCCAGATACACCTTTCTCCCGGGTTCAGGAGAACGATAGACGGGTTGTTTTGTCTGCACTGGCACGGAAACTGACGATGCCTGTCCTGCTGGTGATCGGGCTCGCATTCAGCCTTCTAACAACTGCCGCAGAACAGGGGCACGCAAACGAGCCTGAGTATGGCCCTGATCAGGATTTTGATCGCTCTGATTTTGGTCATACCACCCATCCTGTGTGGAGCTCGTTGACTGCCTTTGAACTGAGAACGCTGGCTAATAACTCAGATGCCGTTCGTCGTGAAAATGACGCTGCCACACGTCTGGCTCTGTACCTCCTGGCTTCCGGTGACGTCAGGAGCGATACCGAATTTGCCTACTATCGCGCACTTTTCGACCGCGGCGTGTCTCGCCTGGAGTCACGCCTGGCGGGGATCACTGGTGCTGCGGAAAAAGGTGAGCTGCTGCTACATGGTATGCACGAATATTTCTTTGCCGACATGGAAGGCGCCGATGCAGACATCCTGGCCGCCTACGATGCCGCGCAAAGCCGGTTGACCCGGGTACTTTCGCATGGGGTGTATAACTGCATCAGCTCCTCCCTGTTGTATATTGTCCTTGCCGAGCACTTCGGCTTGCAGGCCAGCGGTGTGCTGCTGCCGTCGCATGCATTTGTCCAACTGCACCTGCCGGATGGAGACCTGGTAGAGGTGGAAACCACTGCGATCAATGGTTACGGCCTGATTCACGACGCAGAGTTCTATAATAATGATGACAATGACTGGTTCGTTGCACGCGATCTGGAGGTGCCGACATACGAGGATTACCTGGCCCGGCAGATCGTGACAGCGAGAGAGCTTGGCCTGGAGAATATGTGGCATCAGCATACCGGGGCAGAGCGAATGAGTTACCGTGATCGTATGCGACTTGCCGAAATACACAGTTACCTGCGACCAGATAACCATGCAGCACAAAAGAACCGGCTGATCTATTATACCCGTGAACTGCAGTATCTTTCCGCGCAAAACGAAATGCACACGCTGACGCGAATGTTTCAGCATCTCGCACCCTACCTGCAGGCCATGGAGGCGTTGGCAACAGGCACAGCTGAAGCGGATGCCGAATTCCGCAGTCTCCTGGCCTGGTTGCAAGCGGGGCACGCCAATACCGCCGTGCTTGGCAATAATCCCGCGGCTGGGATGACACTGGCGCGCTCGAATCTGGAGGCACTTGGCGATGACTTGCCGAATGCGGCTGCAATTCGCAATAACCTGTACCTGGCGCTGGATCGTTATGCACAGCAATTGGTTGAGCAGCAGGCGTTTGCCCGGGCCCGCCAGGCCTTCGCCGGTCTGGAACCGGACTGTGCACTTACCGCTGCCTGCATCACAGCAATGACCCGGCTGTATTCCGACTGGGCCGCGGCGCATTGGGCGATGGGAGACTGGCCTGATGTGGTTGCCCGTTACGAGGACTACCTGGCACTTGATCTGGGCAGTGAAGACGAAACGGTGATCCGGGAAAACCTTGCCTCGGCATACCTCAACTGGGCTAATCAGGACTGGCTGGATGAGGACCGTCAGCAGGCGATGGCGAGGCTTGCGCAGTGTATTACGGTACTGGATAACGCCAGCGCTTGTGCCGGACGCCTTGCGGAGATGCGCCGTCTGTATTGAGTGTTACGGGCCCGTTATCTGGCAACGCGCCAGTGGGGATCCTGTGACTCCAGGGCGTAACGATCGGTCATGGGGAAGCCGGGCGCACGAATGGAATCGAGCCGGTGATCGAATTCTATGCGTGTCGCGTATCTGGGTTCGGTCGCAGACATTGAACCCGCCACGACACTGCCATAAATATACAGCATGCCATTATTGCGCGCGCGAAACTGCCGAACGCTGAAGCGTCTGCCCGCATAGATGGCTGCCTGTATATGCAGATCACCGGGCCCGGTCACGCTCGGTGTTTCGATCTGAATGGTATGGTCACTGATTAGACTGAGAAGGTCCGGCGAATCTGCTGAATCCTGCGGATTATCTGCATAGCGCAGGTGGCCGGTAATGCTGATTCGATAGGGGGAGTAAACCACGACCTGTCCCGACAATTGACCCTGGACTGACAGGTTGACGCCGTCATTGGCAATCAGATAAACCGTGCCGGCACTTGTAGTGCGATGCCCCTGTACAGGTCCATCGGGGCTGTGTTTCCAGCTGTACTCTCCCGTGGCATGAAAGGTGATCCAACTGGCCCGGTCAAAATAGTGCGGTTCTGATCGTTGCCCCCCGGAGTCGTTCGGGTTTACCTCTGCAGCAAACAAGGGCATTGTCATAGTCGGCAGATCAATGCGCCCGGCCTGCAGTTCCAAGCCATCTGCAAACATGCCGGCAGCAAGGTAAGCGCCAGCCCAGGTCAGCGAGGTGGCAATGCTGACAGGCCCCCGGAATTGCGGCGCAGCCCCGCGTTCGGTACTGATATTGATGGCAGTGTTGGAGTGAAAACGGCCAGTGACGATGTCTTCGGATAGAGTGACATCCGGATCCCAACTGTCGATAAATTGTGCGTAGTGAGAGAAGGGCAGGCGCTGCAACTGAATGGAGCTGTGAACCTGCCGACCGTCGTATTCGGTGCTTATCTCCACCACGGCGCGCTCCATTGCGGTGGCTGATCCGGCCGGCAAATGTCGGACCGCTGCCTGATACTGCCTGCCATCATGTTGCCAGCGAAGCGGCTCTGGCTGATTCAGGAGTTGCTCCGGATCCTCCAGCCACTGCGCAACGCGCTCGCGCAGCATCGTGCTTTCCTGTTCCTGCCAGGCCAGCGCCAGGTTCTGCGGCCGCCAGGGCTCGATGCTGGCCGATACCTTCAGGTCAACTGCTGCCTGGGCTACGTCAAGCCGGTTCGCAGCGTCAGCCCTGGTTACTACAACAGGTGTTCTGGTGGCTATCCCGGGTGCTTGCCGGGCTGCGGGAAGCGGAGCGGGAGCAACCGCCTGCGTGTTTGCCCCGTCGTAGCCGGTGTCTGCCGGGGCACCCGCCGCAGCGTCATCAGCACTATCGCGCACCGGGTCGCTTACCGTACCCAGCAATGCGACTTCCAGCGCCGCTGTGGTGCCGTCGGACGCGGGTGAGGGAGCGGCAGGCGTCAGCAAAGTACCTGCCAGCAGCGCCGCATGTAAAATCGCAGACAATATTAAGGCTGCAAGCAAGGGCCTTGGCGACGATGCCTGTAGTGACGCTGTCGATCCTGACAGCTGCGAAGTTCCGGTATTGCTTTCCTTCGGCATGATCATGCCCTGCTGGAAACGGGTCCGGTAAGATCTTCATTAAAGCATACAGCTTGGCGTTCACAAAGGCATCAGCCTCACCGCGTTCCAGAATACGATGATGATTTAACCGGAGCAGACCGGGTACGGCATGCTAAATCCCGGGGATAGCCCTTGTTCGTCCTTTACACAGAACCTTTGCACAGATCCTTTACACAGCTACCCCCAAACGTCGGCTGGCCTTTGCTGTGGTTGAGCGGTTTGCTTCTGCCGCCGATTCAGCCTAGGGTAGGGGGTCAAGGTTTGATGCCTGCGGTGACCGACCCTGTCGTGCGTTTTTAAATGGCAGCGCATTGCATCAGACACAACTGACCGGATCTTGCTTAAGACTGTTTTGGAGGAATTTGTCCATGTCTGTAACCCGACTTAAAACCAAACGTTTATTTCGCCAGCAATGTTACGTCGGCGGTCAGTGGGTGGAGGCCAGTGATGGCAGCACCATTGAGGTGGATAACCCGGCCAATGGTGACATATTGGGTACTGTGCCGGTACTCGGTGAGGCGCAATTAAAGGATGCCATCAAGCAGGCAGACGCCGGCTTCAGGGTTTGGCGTAAAAAAACTGCACAGGAGCGCGCCGATCTGCTGTTGCGCTGGAATGACCTGATTCTGCAGCACAAGGAAGACATCGCCAGCCTGATGACGCTGGAGCAGGGTAAACCTCTGGGCGAGTCACGCGGCGAGGTGGAATACGCAGCGTCTTTCATTCGCTGGTTTGCTGAGGAAGCGCGCCGGGTTTACGGTGAAACCATTCCCGGAGCCAAGCCGGGTCAGCACATTGTCGTAACCAAGCAGGCCATCGGCGTGACCGCCGCGATCACGCCCTGGAATTTCCCCGCTGCGATGATTACCCGCAAGGCGGGTGCGGCTTTGGCGGCAGGCTGCTCAATGATCGTCAAGCCGGCGAGCGCCACACCCTACACTGCGCTGGCGCTGGCCGAACTGGCCGATGAAGCAGGTATTCCGGCAGGTGTTTTCAACGTGGTGACAGGCAAGGCATCGCTGATCAGTGATGTGCTGACTGGCAGCCCGATTGTACGCAAGCTCAGCTTTACCGGTTCGACGAATGTGGGTAGCCAGCTTATGGCGCAGTGTGCACAACATATTCAGAAGGTGTCGCTGGAACTGGGCGGTAACGCACCTTTCCTGGTGTTTGATGACGCTGATCTGGATCGTGCGGTAGAAGGGGCAATGATCTGCAAGTTCCGCAACACCGGGCAGACCTGTGTGTGCGCCAACCGCTTTCTGGTGCAGTCCGGTATCCATGACCGTTTTGTTGAAAAGCTCTCCGCAGCGATGGCCAAACTAAAATTGGGTGATGGTTTTGCCGAGGGCGTTACCCAATCGGCCTTGATAAACCGTGCCGCCGTTGAAAAGGTGCAGGACCATTTCCAGGATGCTCTGGACAAAGGTGCCAGACATGTTGCCGGCGCAGCCCCGAAAGGCGACAACGGCAATTTCGTGGAGCCAGTTCTGGTCACCGGTGTCACCCGCGACATGCAACTGTGCGACGACGAGACCTTCGGTCCGCTGGCTGCTGTTATCAAATTTGATAGCGAAGAAGAAGCCATCGAGATCGCCAACGACACGCCCTATGGCCTGGCGGCGTATTTCTATAGCACCAACATTCATCGCGTATGGCGCGTCGCCGATGCGCTGGAAGCCGGCATCATTGGCGTCAACGAAGGCGCGGTGTCCAATGCTGCGGCGCCGTTCGGTGGTGTCAAGGAGTCAGGCCTGGGCCGCGAGGGCTCCAGCCACGGCATCGAAGAGTACATGGAAATCAAATACCTGTGCATGGGGACAGAATAAGCCCATGGTCGAACAGGCTGCACACAAGAAAATCGCACTGATGCCGGGCGACGGTATCGGTCACGAGGTCATGGCGTCGGCCGATTCGGTGTTGCAGGCATTGCATGAGATTGAACCATTGCCGCTCGACTGGGAAACGCTGCCATGGCCCAGTACCGCTTGGCATCAGGCACACGGCGAGATGATGCCGAAGGATGCGCTACAGCAGGTACAGCGCTACGACGCGCTGCTGATGGGCGCCCTGGGTGATCCTGGCCCGATCAGTGATGCTCAGCGTTACCGGTTGCCCGACAGTATTTCGCTGGCGCCGCTGCTGACTTTTCGCAAGGGGTTGCAACTCTGGGCTTGCGAGCGACCCGCCAGATTATTGCCGGGCGCGCCGCAATACCTGGCCGACCCGCGTGCAGCAGGCGTCGATATGCTGGTAATTCGCGAAAATAGCGAGGGGGAGTACGTTAACCAGGGCGGGCGCCTGAATCGCGGCACTGACCAGGAAGTGGCGACGCAGCTGGAAGTGTTCACCCGGCACGGCACCGAGCGGCTCATTCGCCACGCCTTTCGTCGGGCGCAGCAACGTCTGGCTGCGCGGCCAAAGGGCATGAAGGCTTTCTTTTGTGCTGAAAAGGGCAACGCTGGTGCACAGGTATGCCTGATTACCAAGCGCAATGCGCAGCCCTTTTGGGGCGATATGTATACCGAAGTGTTTGCTGAAATCGCTACTGAGTTCCCGCAAATAGGCGTTCATCATGAACTGGTCGACGCCGCCTGCATGAAATTTGTACAGAGCCCATGGGACTTTGATGTTGTGGTGGCGAGTAACTTGCATGGCGACATATTGACGGATCTGGCCGCAGTGCTGTCAGGCGGTTTGGGGCTGGCACCGTCAAGCAATATTAACCCGGACAGCCGGGACATGCCGGCGCTGTTTGAACCAACACATGGCAGCGCGCCGGATATCGCCGGCCAGGGGAAAGCCAATCCTGCTGCCATGCTGCTTACCACAGCCATGATGCTGGACTGGGTAGGCTGCATACAGGCTGCCGAGCGCCTGCGCCTGGCCGTCGCCAAAGACCTGGTGACGCTCGCAGGGGCGCGGCGAACTTGTCAGGAGATTACTGCCGGCGTCATCGCCGAGCTGTAATCGCCTTTGGCAGTGTCAGGACCTGCATGGCGAAGTGGCTGGCCTATCGGATTTTCGGGCACGGGTGGGCGCGATGCCCGCTGAAAGGACAGGAGACAGACTATGAGTCATCTATCACCGTTGCTGAAACAAGCCAGTAAAGTGTGTGTTGATCGCGGCGAAGGCAGTTGGCTGTTTGACGTCAACGGCAAACGCTATCTGGACTTCACTTCGGGCATTGGGGTTACCAGCACCGGACATTGCCATCCCAAAGTAGTGGCGGCTGCACGTGAGCAGGTGGGCAAAATTGTTCACGCGCAATACACCACGGTGAGTCATCAGCCCATGCTGGAGCTGTCTGACCGGCTGGCCGAACGTATGCCTGGCCCCATCGATTCGCTGGCTTTTACCAATTCGGGCTCCGAAGCGGTAGAGGCCGCCCTGCGATTGGCGCGCCATGCCACCGGTCGGGCCAATATCATCGTTTTTGATGGTGGCTTCCATGGCCGCACCATGGGCGCGGCCTCATTGACCACTTCCAGCACCAAAGTACGTACCGGCTTTCATCCAATGATGGCAGGTGTGGTGATATCGCCTTTTCCGCACCCGTATCGTCACGGCTGGACAGAAGAACAGGCGACTGATTTTGCCTTGCACGAGCTGGATCACATCATGAAAACGCAGTCGGCGCCCAGCGACACCGCTGCCATGATGATCGAACCGGTGCAGGGTGAGTTTGGTTATTATCCTGCCAACAAAGCATTCATGCAGGGGCTGGCCGAGCGCTGCAAACAGCATGGCATCCTGTTTATCTGCGATGAGATTCAGGCCGGGTACGGTCGTACCGGCAAGTTCTGGAGTCATGACTATTTTGACGTACAGCCCGACGTAGTGATTACCGCCAAGGGCCTGGCCAGCGGTTTCCCGCTGTCAGCCATCGCAGCGCCGGAAGCGTTGATGAACAAAGGCATGCCTGGCTCTCAGGGCGGCACCTACGGCGCCAACGCGGTAGCCTGCGCCGCCGCCCTGGCAACCCTGGAGGTGTTCGACGAGGAGCAACTGGTGGCCAATGCTGCAAAGCAGGGTGATCGTCTGTTGAACCAGCTGCACGAGCTGCAACAACGCTATGACTTTATCGACGCGATTCGCGGCAAAGGTCTGATGCTGGGCATGGAGATTGCTGACAATCACCGCACACCCAGAGCTGATCTCGCGGCCAGGCTCAGCGCCGCCGCCGAAGCCCATGGTCTGCTATTGCTGCGTTGTGGCACCGATGGCCAGATTGTCCGCTGGCTGCCACCACTGACAGTGTCGGAGAGCGAAATTGACGACGCCGTTTCACGCTTTGGCAAGGCACTGCAGGAGGTGGCCGGGTGACCCGTATTCTGGTACTGCTTGCGCCCGGCGAGGCAAATTTGCCGGGCCTTGAATCATTGCCCAAGGGTGTTGAGCTGACCACCGTCAGCGCTGAAGCCGAGCTGCGCGCGCAGCTGCCGCAGACCGATATCCTGGTGGTTACCGATTTCCGAACCGGTCTGCTGGAACGCTGCTGGCCGGCACAGCACAGCATCAAATGGGTACACGCCACCAGCGCCGGCGTCGATGCGCTGTTATTCCCGGCACTGGTGGCAAGTGATTTGCAGCTGACCAACGCACGCGGGGTGTTTGATCTGGGCATAGCCGAATATGTGCTCGGCGCCGTGCTGCTGTTTGCCAAGGATACCCTCGGCAATTTACGGCACCAGCAAGCGCACGCATGGCGGCACCGGGAAACCCGGCTCATTAGCGGCAAGCAGGCGCTGATTATCGGCGCCGGTTCCATTGGCAGCGAGGTCGCACGCCTGCTCGATGCGCTGGGCCTGGACGTTACCGGTGTGGCCCGCAGCGCACGGGAAGCACCTTATTTCAAACAGATAGTGGCCAATGCTGACCTCGAACAATACCTGCCTGACGCCGACTATGTCATTGTTACCGCGCCGCTGACGCCCACAACAGAGGGTCTGATCAACCGCCAGACGCTGGCGCAGATGAAGCCGCAGGCGGTGCTGGTCAACGTCGGCCGGGGCGCTGTGGTGGTAACTGATGATCTGGTCGACGCGTTGCAGCAGGAAGTGATTGCCGGCGCGGCGCTGGATGTATTCGAGCCCGAGCCGCTGCCGGAGAATCATCCGCTGTGGGATATGCCCAACGTGATGATGTCGGCCCACATGGCAGGCGATTTTGTGGGCTGGCGCCGTGCGCTGGGCGAACAGTTCATGGCAAACCTGACACATTGGCTGGCAGATGAGAGTCTGTTTAATCAGGTCGATAAAGGGAAAAACTGAAAGCCGGGCGTGGCGCCCGTTCAGTTTTTCAACGTTGTTTTTACACCTAAGGAGGAGGGTATGTCCCAGGACATTCTTACGATGACCGCAGTACAACTTCGGGAGCATTATGCCGATAAGCAGTTGTCCCCGGTTGAGGTCACCACTGCGATGCTGGATCAGATCGAGAGGCTGGATAAGCACACCAACGGCTTCTGCCTCGTTGATCGTGAGACGTCCATCGGCTTTGCCCGCGAGTCAGAGCAACGCTATCAGCGCGGCGAGGCGCATGGCCTGCTCGATGGCGTGCCCGTCGCGGTCAAGGATGTATTTCTGACGCCCATGTGGCCGACCATCAAAGGCTCGAATACCGTCGACGCGAAAAGCACGCTGGGTAAATCTGCTCCCTGTACTGCCGCGCTGGCGCGTCACGGTTATGTCCCTATTGGCAAGACCACCACACCCGAACTGGGCTGGAAGGGCGTAACCGACAATCCGGTAAACGGGGTCACCAATAATCCCTGGAACCCGGATACCACCTCCGGCGGGTCGAGCGGTGGCAGCGGTGTAGCGGTGGCACTGGGTATGGCGCCGCTGGCACTGGGTACCGATGCCGGCGGCTCAATTCGCATTCCCGCCGCGTTCTGCGGCGTCGTCGGCCTGAAACCTTCCTTTGGTGAAGTACCACACTGGCCATCCAGCCCGTTCGGCACGCTGGCTCATGCCGGTCCCATGACCTGGACAGTGGAAGACTGCGCGCTGCTGATGAATGTGCTGAGTGAGGCCGACTACCGCGACACCAATGCGGTACCACGTCGCCATATCGATTACCTGGCCAAGCTTAAAGACGGTGTGAAGGGCCTGAAAATCGCCTATAGCCCCAATCTGGGTTACGTGGATGTAGACAAGGAAGTGGAAGCCTCTGTGGCCGAGGCAGCCAAAGTATTTGAGTCGCTTGGCGCTCAGGTGGTGCGGGTTGATCCCGGTTTCAGCGATCCGCTGGCTGCGTTTGGCCACCTGTTCTACGGTGGCGCGGCCAATGCTATCCGCGATCTGGGTAGCAAGAAACGTGCGGTGATGGATCCGGAGCTGGTCAAGGTGGCAGAAAAAGCGTCGCGTCTGAGCATGCTGGACTACATGGGGGCGGTGAACGAGTCGATGGCGCTGCGTGAGCGCATGGCCGGATTCCATCAGAAGTACGACCTGCTGCTGACACCGACGTTACCGATCACGGCCTTCAAGACCGGACGCGAAGTGCCGGAAGATTGGCCCAGCACGCGCTGGCCAACCTGGACGCCCTTTACCTACCCCTTCAACATGACCGGTCAGCCGGGGCTGTCGGTGCCCTGTGGCTTTGACAGCAAAGGCCTGCCAATGGGCCTGCAGCTGGTGGGCGCACGTTTCAACGACGCGTTGGTATTACAGGCAGGTTACGCCTACCAGCAGGCGGCACCTTTGACCGACCGTCGTCCAGATTTGTTTACCGCGTGATCACGGGAGAGTTTTATGGCACTTGGCACAAGTGATATCGATCTGTACGAATCCGAAGACCCGGTGTGGAATCCGGCACTGCTGACTATTCCCATTCCCGGCATTCGCAAAATGGTCAATCTGGCCTCCAGCCTTGATGATGTCATTCACCTGTCGATTGGCCAGCCGGATTTGCCGGCGCCCAGAAACGTGGTGGATGCTGCGGTTGAGGCCCTGCAGGCCGGGCAGACCGGGTACACCATGGATGCCGGCCTGCCGGAACTGCTGGAATCCCTGGCAAGTTATTATGGTGGCCGATATCAGCGCGAGCTGACGATGGAAAATATCCTGATTACCACCGGCGCCACCGAGGCGATATATCTGGCGTTGACAGCCGTTGCGGCGCCCGGCCGCCACTTTATTGTGCCCGACCCGGCTTTCATGCTGTATGCACCTCTGATTCGCATGAACGGTGGTGAGGTCACTGAAATTCCGACCCGGGCCGAGAACAACCATCAACTCGATCCCAACGAAGTGATCGACGCGATAGAACCTCATACCCACGCCATTGTGCTTAATTCGCCCAGCAACCCGACCGGCACTCTGTACCCCAGGGAAACGCTGGAAGCAATCCTGGAAGAGGCCGCCTACCGCGGTATTCATGTGATCAGTGATGAGGTGTATGACCACCTGATATACGACGGCAAGGAGTACCCCTCGGTGCTGTCATGCTGCAGTGACCTGGACCATGTCATGGTGGTTAGCAGTTTCTCCAAGACCTACAGTATGGCGGGTATGCGCATTGGCTGGCTGATTGCCAGTCAGGCAGCCATCAAGAAGTTGCGGCGCTATCACATGTTCACCACCACGGTGGCGAACACGCCCTTTCAGTGGGCCGGCGTGGCGGCTCTGAATGGTGGCACCGGGTTTACCGATCATATGCTGGCCGAATACACCCGACGGCGTGACCGTTTGGTGGAACTGGTAGAGCAGACGCCGCACCTGACCGGCTATAAGCCGGAGGGCGCCTTTTACCTCTTTCCCGCATTACCGGAAGGGGTCAATGGCACCAACGTGGCGCTGCGGCTACTTAAGGAGACCGGCGTCTGTACCATTCCCGGCGAGACCTTCGGAAGCAGCTGTAACAACGCCCTGCGTCTGAGTTATTCGACATCGCTGGCGAATATCGAAGAGGCATTCGAGCGCATCATTCCCTGGATGAGCAAACAGGACTTTGGCTGAGGCCATACCCAAGGTTACCCAGGCAATGCCACCATGGCACTGCCTGATCGCAGGGACCGGTAGCATTTCCCGCTGTCAAACCCTAAACTGGATAACATGGAATCACTGTCCGTTCTCGATATCTTCAAGGTTGGTGTCGGCCCCAGCAGCTCGCATACGCTGGGGCCATGGCGTGCCGCAACGCGCTTTATGTCAAGCATAAACGACACGCTTGGCCAACTGGCCTCGCTGCAAATCAAGCTCTATGGCTCCATCGCCAAGACCGGGAAAGGCCATGGCACCGATATTGCGTTAATGATGGGCCTGAGCGGCGAAGATCCGGTTGCCTGCGAGATCGAGCAGATAGCGCCGACCATCAAAAACATTCGCCAACGCAAAACTCTGAGCTTGAATGCACGGTACGAATTGCCGTTTGATCCGGCCAAAGACATTATTTTCCTGAAGGAGCAAATACTGCCGTTTCACCCCAACGGCATAGAGTTCTGTGCGCAACTGAAAGATGGCTCTGTCATAAATGAGATCTGGTATTCGGTTGGTGGCGGATTTGTCATGCAGGAGAACGACAGCAACAAAAGCATGGGCGCGCAGACATCGCTGCCGTATCCAATCGAGTCGGCCACTGAGTTGTCCCGCTGGTGCCGCGAAACCGGTTTACCCATTTCTGGCGTGGTCGCTGAGAATGAAAAAGCCTGGCGCTCCGCCGCTGACACGGAACAGGCGATCATGAAGATCTGGCAGGTCATGAGTGAATGCATGTTCAAGGGATGCCACACCGGCGGTACCTTACCGGGTGGTCTGCAAGTCAAGAGAAGGGCATCACTGTTCAACGAGCGACTGTTGAAAACGGCGACCTATAGCGACTATGAAGGGTGGCGACAGGCCATCCGCGACAGCGGTGAGGGGTTTGCCTATACCCTGGATTGGGTCAGCTGTTTTGCCCTGGCGGTCAATGAGCAGAACGCGGCGTTTGCACGCGTGGTCACTGCTCCCACGAATGGTGCTGCTGGCGTCATCCCGGCCGTACTTCAATATTTGCTGACGTTCAACAAACAGTTTAATCAGCAGGCACCTGACCCGGCATTGATTACCCGGTTTTTGTTTACGGCGTCCGAGATAGGGTGCATTTTCAAGAAGCGGGCGACCATTTCGGCGGCCATGGGTGGTTGCCAGGCAGAAATCGGGGTGTCATCAGCCATGGCTGCTGCCGGTTTGACCGAATTGCTGGGCGGCAATCCTGAACAATGCCTGATGGCGGCAGAAATCGCTATGGAACATCACCTTGGCATGACCTGTGATCCGATTGGCGGACTGGTCCAGGTACCCTGCATCGAGCGCAACACCATGGGTGCAATCAAGGCGATTACCGCTTCCCAATTGGCGCTGCACAGTGATCCATCCCAGGCAAAAGTCTCACTGGACGGGGTCGTGAAAACCATGTGGGACACCGCTCAGGACATGAGTAGCCGCTACAAGGAAACATCCGATGGCGGTCTGGCAGTGAATATTCCCATCAGCCTGAGTGAATGCTAGGCATCATTGCACTATACTCAGGCCATACCCGCGTCTTCATATTACGGATAACCAGGAGTTCAATGTGATTGTCAAACCATGGTTTTTAGCTGCAGCATTAATGATTCCGGCAGCGCCTCTGAGTGCCCAGATTGACATTGAAACCAGTGATCAGGCCGTCGCCTGGCTGCAGGAATTTATTCAGATTGACACCATCAATCCCCCGGGCAACGAATACCGTGCAGTAGAGTTTTACGCGCGTATTTTTGACGCCGCCGGGATTGCTTATGAAACCGCAGAGAGTGCGCCGGGACGTGGCAATATCTGGGCGCGTTTGCCGGGCGGAAATGAGCCGGGACTGATTCTGCTGCAGCATACTGATGTGGTGCCGGCGGATCGCCAGTACTGGTCGTTTGATCCGTTGGCAGGCAATCTTGATGATGGTTATATCTACGGTCGGGGTACGCGTGACATGAAGGGACTGGGCATTGCCCAACTGGTCGCTTTTTTGCAGTTGCACGCCTCCGGTGAACCCCTGAATCGCGATGTCGTGTTTCTGGCCACCGCAGATGAAGAGGCGGGCGGTGCCTTTGGTGTCGGCTGGCTGATTGACAACCATCCGGAAATTTTTGACGGTGCCGGTATTCTGCTTAACGAAGGCGGTGGCGGAAGCCGCAGCGATGGTGAAATTGTCTTTGGTGTAGAAGTGACACAGAAAGTCCCGGTCTGGCTGCGCCTGACGGCGGTTGATGAGCCAGGCCACGGCTCATCGCCGCGCACCACCAGTTCGATGACCCGCGTCGTCCGTGCCTTGAACACGCTGATTGAAAACCCGTTCCCACCACGCATCATTCCGCCGGTAGAGGACTATTTTGCGGGTATGTCGCTGGCACAGGGCCCTGAATGGGCAGACAACTACGCCGATATCCGTCAATCGATTCAGGATCCGGCCTTCGTACAACGTCTGCATGAAAGGCGACCGGGACATCACTCCCTGATTCGCGACACCTGTTCGATGACCCGTATGGAAAGCTCCAACAAGATCAATGTGGTCGCTCCGGAAGCCTGGGCAGAACTGGATTGCCGGATTCTGCCGGATAAACCCGCCGGTCAGTTTGTTGAGGAGCTTACGGCGCTGGTCGAACATACCGGTGTCACCGTCGATGTGATCATGGCATTTACACCGGCAATCTCTACCACCAATTCGCGTCTGTATCAGGCCATTCAGAATGTCACCGCAGAGCTTCACCCCGGATCCCGCGTGCTGCCATCTGTCACCACAGGCTTTACCGACAGTCATTTCACCCGCGATCTCGGTATCATCAGTTATGGGTTTAATCCACTGATCACCGATGACGGAGAACATACCGGTGTGCATGGCAACGATGAGCGGGTGCCGGAAGCGGCGTTCCGTCGGGGTGTCAGCGATTACGATGCAGTTATTCGCAACGTGGTATATGACTGACACGCGTGCGGTGAACTGTGCCCGCGGGGTCCTTTGCTGACCGCGTCTCGGGCGACAATCCAGCTTGTGCTAATAAATTAACATAAGGGCTTGCTTATTCTGCCCCTTGTGTTATTTTGGCCCACAGGTGCTAATTATTTAACACCTTTGCTTACAGATTTTAAACAACGAATGGAACGACCAGGAATAAACCAATGACTCAAGCAGACCAGCTCAGCCGCCGGGAACGACAGATCATGGACATACTGTATCGCCTTGGACAGGCCAGTGCCAAAGATGTCATGCACAACATGGACGATGCCCCCGGTTACTCGTCGGTGCGCACATTGCTGGGCAAGCTTGTAGAAAAAGGTCATGTCGATCACCGCGAAAGCGGGTTGAAATACGTCTATTTTCCGTTGATTGCCCGAGAGAAAGCGTCACGTTCGGCATTGGGCAATGTGGTGAAAACCTTTTTTGATGACTCACCCTATCTGGCAGTGAACTCCTTGCTGGACATGTCGATCAATGACTTGTCGGATCAGGAACTGGACAAACTGAAAGCCATGATTCAGGCACGCAAGAAAACTCAGAACGATAAAAAATAACAGGTGACGACCATGGACAATTCGATCTGGATGGCTGAAGCCGGCCAACTACTTGCTACCCCCTTTTTGCAAATGCCCGCCTTGCAGTTGCTACTGGATAATCTGGTCAAGTCAGTGGGTCTGCTTTGCGCATTCGTGCTGATTGACCGCTTGATAGGGCGCCGACTTGGCAGTGCCAGTCGACATCTTGTCTGGTTAAACGCACTGCTTTGCCTCGCGTTGCTGCCATGGCTTCCGGCCCTGACGGCATGGTGGCCCGACAGCGCCGGAGCAGGGGGCATGGTTACACCGGTGTCGTTAATCGAACTGACCGTCAGGCCTGATATGTCACCCGGCACGTTTATGCAAGCAGGCACGGTCTTGCTTGTCGCCTATCTGCTGCCACTTTCCCTGCTACTGGGCAGGTTGATTGTTGCCCTATACAAATCACGCCAGCTATTTCAGATGGCCGATCCAAACATCGACGCTGTTACCCTGAAATTGTTGCAGAAGCTCAAGCCGGCCCTCGGCGTGTCGCGGCGGGTGCAAGTGCGCATCAGTGCCGCAATCGATTCACCGGTTTCATTCGGCCTGCTCAGGCCTGTCATTTTGTTGCCGTTGCAGGCACGTGACTGGAACGAATCCATCATGACCGATGTGCTGTTGCACGAGTTATCACATATCAAACGCCTGGACTGGTTGACGACACTGCTGGCCTATCTGGTGGCCAGCCTGTACTGGATTAATCCCCTGGTCTGGCTCGCCCTGAGACACCTGCGCGACCAGTCTGAACACAGTTGCGACAGCGCCGTACTGGCGGCTGGCCGCTGTGATACTGATTATGCGGAAAGCCTGCTAGACGTCGCTACCCGGTGTCGACATGCCAGGCACCGTCAGCGCACCAGCGATCCGCTGATGCAACCCATGCTCGACCACAACTCACTGACAATCAGAATAAGCCATGTGCTTGAGGACAATAAAATGCAATCAACCGTATTGAAAAAGCAGATCAAACGATCAGCCCTGGCCCTGGGCCTGATATCAACCACCATGCTCGCCGCATTGAGCACCACACAGCTGTTATCAGCTCAGGAAACCGCTGCCCAGACCCAGAGACCGGCGCCCGCAACCCGCAGTGTCACCGAGGAAATGCTGCCTATTCATTCTGAAACGCCCGTTTACCCGCGTGTAGCCGCCGAAGGACGTATTGAAGGTTGGGTGCACGTTCGTTTTACCGTTGGTGCTGACGGTGCCGTACCGGCCAGTTCAATCAGCGTGATTGAAGCTGAGCCTGCAGATATTTTTAATAACAGCGCTGTCAACGCTGCAGAGAAATTTCAGTTCCGTCCGAGAACTGTTGATGGCGAAGCGGTGGCAGTAGATAACGTCCAGTACGTGTTCCGCTTCAAGTTGAATGATGACGCGGCAGATCCGGTTGATCCAGCAGATCCATTGAGCAGCAAAGATCCGCTGGACACGCGGGCGCCATTGGCGCCAAAACCCCCGGTCGCTCCAGCGGGCTGAACGCTTGGTGACATGCCTCCCATTTAATTGTGAGTGGCGGCAGGCAAAACCTCCAGTTCATGCAGAACGTCTCTGGTCACGGACAGCCGCGCCGGAATAAAACCTGAATCCGGTGCGGTGGCGGTGAGCACGGTGGCAAAGAATGTAACATTGCCATCGTGCTCGACCCAGCCCACCCACCAACCAGTGTGCCGATCATCTTCCGATATTGCCAGGCCGGTCTTGGCTCGCAACACATAGTCCTCGCCTGACTCAATGACCATGATGTCTTTCACGGTCTGCATGGTGTCAGTAGAGAAGGGCAGTTGTTCATCGTGCAGCCGGCGCAACAGGCTTATCTGTTGGGCGGGTGAAATCCGCAGCTCACCGGTCAGCCAGAATTGATCAATGCCACCGCTGATATTCTGATTACCGTATGCGATGTCCGACAGTGCGCGTTGCATGGCCGGCGCGCCAACGGCACGCACCAACGCCTGATAGTGGGGCACCGATGACAGCTGAAACGCATCACGCAATGTCAGGTCGGCATTGGTTGCTGTGCGCCCCCGAGTGACACCATCCCAGGGCAGGACCGTGTCGGCAGTCGCCACCAATCCCGCTTCGATCGCAATCAACGAACTCATGATCTTGAACGTGGAAGCGGGGATGTGTGCTTGTGTGACATTGCCAGCATTGGCCGCGTAGTACTGTTCCCGATTCAGGTCATAGAGCAACATCGTGCCCTGGTAGCCAGTGGCCTCAATGGCAGCCCGGGCGTAGGGTAATTCTTCAATCCCGGCATTTGCCTGCGCCATTACTCTGGATGTCAGCAGCAAACTGCAGAGCAGGGCAATGCTGACGTGAATGGCCGCCAGGGTCGGCAGCAGGGTGCGTCTGTCACACTCAGGATGGGCGGTCAGAATCTCGTTCATGAATATCCTCATTGTCATTTGAAGAGCCGGGAATGTCGCCAGGTCGATTGCGGCTGGTCACACTCAGCCAGTCCAGAGTCACACCTGAAATGGCATTGAAGCGGGACACGCGATAAATAATCTGCAGAAACCGTGGCCGTCGACGAAGCCTGGGCTCAACAGCACGAGCCCAGAACCAGACCGAAATGACTGCACGCAGACCCGCGCTGACACAAAACACAACAAACAGCGGGCTACCAATCCCGCTCAGCCAGTCCCAGGCGAGCACCAGTTGCGTCGAACCGGCGGCAATATACCCGCCGGCCAGTGCTCCCACGAACACCATGCTGGCGCCCAGTGCAGACTGGGTAGCAGCATACACAGCGAAGTCGCTTTTACCGGGACGGATATCATACAGGTAGTTGGCTGTACTCAGCGTAAACCCGCTCCAGACCAGACCCGACACCATTTGCACCAGCAGCAAATAATAAAAATTGGCAGAAACCAGCCATAGCAACGGGATTAGCGGTATTGTCAGACAACAAAAGCGCATGACCAGACGGTTGCCAAACCGGTCGGTAAATCGTCCCCAAAAACTCAACATCAGGAACTGGGTCACTATCGATGCGATTGCATTGAGGCTGTACTCAAGATAGGTGAAGCCCAGGTCACGCAGCATGTATAACGCAAAAAAGGGCGCAGAAATCGCGACCACACCCTGCATGCCGGCGACAAAAAAACTGTAATCACGAAAGGTCTTGTCGTGCAGGGACTGATAGAGCTGCTGCATACTTTGACGAAATCCTTTGCGCCGCTCAGGATGGGGCCGGGGATCCGGATCATGCATCAATGCCAGCAATCGTGCAGACATCGCACGGCCGATAGCAGCAAGACTGAACAGCAGGGTAAAACCCAGCCACGCCATCTCTGCACGCTCACTAAAGGTCAGCAATATGCCGCCACCGATAAACACCAGCAACGACGCAATCATGGTCAAGCGTGTGCGCGCGGCAAAAAACGCGCCGCGCCGTCGCTGGGGCACGATGCTGCCCATCCAGGCTCGCCACTGTGGCTGAATGAAATTGATGCAGGAAAAGTACAAGACTGCCAGCAAAATAAGCCAGCGTACCGCGTTGTCCGGCTGGCTGGCTGCCAGCGCTGCCAGTAACACGACCACAACGGTCTGTGCGACCGCCGTCACCACCACCATGGGCTTGCGGGGCAGGTAGTTACCCAGCCAGGCCGACAACAGTTGCAGTAGTGCGCCAAACAACTGCGGCACGGCCATCAGCCAACCCATTTGCACAGCTGACGCCTGCAGATGGATGGCAAAGGCATTAAAAAAATTGTCGCCGGTAGCTGTCATGGTCGACGATGCCACGGCTTCTTTCTGCGAAAGATTCAGTGTTCGCCGCAGCCACGCACTTCGAGGCGGACCAGTGTCGACAACCGGATTGTCAGTTTCAGGGTTCAGCAAACAAAAAACTCGCTTCAAGCCAGTCAGAGCTCATATCCTAGCATCATTGGCAACGTTGGCAGTTGTCGATTTTCCACTGTTTGCGGTAGTCTAGCGACATTCTTACGGATCGCGGCACAGCTTGGAAACAGTCATGGCAAAATCACTATCGGAACAATTGCTGGGTGCAGGCCTGGTAGACAAGAAAAAGGCGAAACAGGCACAGCAGGAAAAGCGCAAGGAAACCCGCGCGCAGCACAAACTCAAGCAACCAGCTGCTGACCAGACCCAGACCAGACTGGCACAGGAGCGCGCTGCCAAGGCCGAGCGCGACCGCGCACTCAACCAGCAGCGTCGGGATGTCGAAAACCTGAAAGCAATGCGCGCTCAGGTTCGGCAGATGCTTGAACATAGTGGCATCAAGTCCGACGGTGATATCCGCTTCAACTTTAACGACCCGCGCAGTAACAAAATCAAATCGTTGTATGTCAGCGCCAGGCAGCAAAATCAGTTGGCACAGGGGCAGCTCGCGGTGTGCTCGGAAACCGACCAATACGTGCTGGTACCCAGAAATATCGCGGACAAGATTGCGCAGCGTTTCCAGGAGGCAGTGATCTTCCTTGCCGATTATAAGAATGACACGCTGGCGGAAGACGATCCCTACAAAGACTACCCGGTGCCCGATGACCTGATGTGGTAAGCATCCCGGTAGTCAGCTACGTCAATCGACCCATTTTTTTCAAACTTGCAACATTCGCGCTTGCCGGCGCCGACGATTATGATATGCTATATCATATTAATTAGCCGTCGGAGCCAACCCATGTTCGTTCATCGCAAGAAGTTGTCCATCATTGTTCCCGCCTTGATGAGTTCTGCCCTGTTATCACTTGCCTCCAGCAATATCAGTGCCCAGACAGAGGAGGCAGCGGAAAGCAGCAGCCTGCATTATTCCGAAGTGGAAGAAATCATAGTCAGGGCGCTGCCCTTGAGCCGCACCAGGCTGCAATCAGCGCAACCGGTAGACGTCATGGTGGGTGAAAACCTGGCCGACCGTCGCGGCATGACGCTGGGTGAAACCCTGCAACAGCAACCCGGCGTGCAGTCCAGTTTTTACGGCGCCGGTTCGGGCAGACCCATTATCCGTGGCCTGGGTGGTCCCCGTGTGCGCATTCTGGAAGACGGCCTGGCTACCGCCGATACCTCAACTCAAAGCGACGACCATGCGGTGACGGTAGACCCCATGCTGATCGATCAGATCGAGATTCTGCGCGGCCCGGCGACGCTGCTATATGGTTCGTCAGCCTCGGCCGGCGTGGTCAATATCATTGACGGCCGGATCCCGGAACAGCGCGCTGAAGAGCCGCTGACAGGTCGCTTCGAAATTCGCGGTGACAATGTTGCCGATGAACGCAGTGGCGTACTGAGACTCGATGGCGGCGCCGGCAATATTGCCTGGCATCTGGATGGTTCCTGGCGGGAGGCTGACGACTATCGCATTCCGGGCGAGGCACGCATCAACGACGACCATGAACATGAAGAAGAGACCCATGAAGACGAAGCCCACAACGAAAGCAACCAGTTATTCAACAGCTTTGTCGAGTCTCAATCCGGCACAGCTGGCCTGAGCTGGATCGGTGAGCGCGGTTTTATAGGTGGCTCGTTCCGTGCCTACAACTCCGAGTACGGTGTCCCGGCACCCCATTTCCACGCTGAAGAAGAGCACGATCACGAGGATGAACATGACGGGGAAGAGCACGCCGACGAGGAAGAGTTTGCCTACATTGATATGGAGCAGCGCAGCTGGGACGTAAAAGCAGGCCTGGATTCACCTCTGCGCGGCATCAGCCGAGCGACTTTCCGTCTGGGCTATAACGACTATACCCATAGCGAGATCGAGATGGGCGGCATGCACGAGGATGCGCATGACGAGGAAGATGAAGGCGACGATCACGATCATGAACACGGCGCAGGTACTGTGTTTGATGTGCAGACGCTGCAAAGCAGACTGTCGTTCGAAACTGTTCCGATCTGGGGCTGGGAAGGCGCTTTTGGCCTGCAACTTGAACGTGAGCGCTTCGAAGCAGAAGGCGCCGAAGCATTTGTCCCTGACAATGAAACCCGCTCAACGGGTATATTTGTGCTTCAGGAACGCCAGTGGGACGCCTTTACGCTCAGTCTTGGTGCACGTGCCGAGCGCACCAGGGTAAACCTGCGCGAGCACGGGCATGATGACGAGCATGAAGAGGAACATGATGATCACGGCGCCCTTGCCGACGTTGACAGCCGGACTTTCCGCAATGTCTCCGCCAGCATTGGCGGTATCTATGAGTTCAATGACACCTGGCAGGCCTCGGTCAACTTTTCCCGGGTGCAGCGGGCGCCGTCACAATCCGAACTGTTTGCTGATGGTCCGCACCTGGCCACCTTCAGCTACGAAGAGGGTAATGCAGAGTTGCGCACAGAAACAGCCAAGGCCTGGGACCTGACGCTGCACCGTCATGCCGATTTCTTCGACTTTGAAATCAGTGTATTTCGCAAGGACGTTGCCGATTTTATCTACCTGGCGACCACAGATGAAGTTGCCCTGGGCTTCCCGGTGCGCGAAACCGAGCAACAGGATGCGGAAATCACTGGCATGGAAGTGCAGGGCGTCTGGCAGTTGATCACCAGTGACTGGGGTCACTTCGACCTGCATGCCGGTTATGACCGCGTCAATGCCCGGTTGGCGGACAACAGCTATTTGCCACGTATCTCTCCGGAACGGGTCAGTACTGGTGTTGACTGGCATCTCGGTGGCTGGCGGGGTGGTGTTGACGTGTACCGTATGCTGAAGCAGGACAAGGTGCCGGCACTGGAAACAGCAACCCCGGGTTATACCATGGTGAATCTGCGCGTGGCCTACGAGTTCGACGTTGGTGCCAATACACTGGAGGCCTTCATTCAGGGCCGCAACCTGGGCAACGAGGACGCCAGAGTGGCGACATCCTACCTGCGAGATTACGCGCCATTGCCGGGCCGGAACGTCATTGTAGGTATCCGCGGACGCTTTTGATCCGGCCACCAATGACAGGATTAACCGCGTCAGATTACTTTCTGGCAAGAAGCTTGCTTGTTTAAACCAAAAGCAGGACGATTGCTGAAGTAACTGACGGGGTTAACCATGATCTGTGATTTTCTGATAATCGGTGGCGACGGCGACCTTGCATTCCGCAAACTGTATCCGGCGCTCTATCATCTGGATCTGGACCAGTGTCTGCCTGATTGTCTGAAAATCATCAGCGTGTCACGGACCAGACACACCGCCAGGGCGTTTTCACAAAAAACCCGCCAGATGCTGCAGGAACAACTGGGGGACAGGAAACTCGACGCAACCACCTGGAAACGCTTCAATACCCGATTGACCCACTATGCGCTGGATGCCAGCAATGAGGCGGAATTATCCGCGCTGGCACGCAAAGTATTTACCGACACGGACCGTGACCTGGTCACCTATCTGGCGACACCACCCGGCATTTTTGCACCGATTTGTCAGTCACTGTGGGCGGTCGGGCTGGTGCGCGACAACATGCGGCTGGTCATCGAAAAACCACTGGGCAGCAGCCGTGAAACATTTCTCGCCATCAACAACAGTCTCACTGATATTTTTAATGAGCATCAGATCTACCGTATTGATCATTACCTGGGCAAAGAGACTGTCCAGAACCTGCTGACACTTCGTTTTGCCAACTCCCTGTTCGAGCCACTGTGGAGTAACAACTATATTGATCATGTACAGATAACCGCGGCAGAAACCATCGGCTCCGGCGGACGCTGGCCATTCTATGATGAAGCCGGCGCGCTTCGGGACATGGTGCAAAACCACCTGATGCAACTGCTGTGTCTGCTCGCCATGGAGCCACCCGCATCATTGGATGCGCGCGCAGTACACGATGAAAAGCTCAAAGTACTACGCAGCCTGGCACCGCTGACAGGACGGGACGTCACCGACCATACTGTGCGCGGGCAATATACAGCAGGTACCGTCGATGGTCAGTCAGTGCCATCCTATCAGCACGAAAGCGATGCTACCGGAAACTCTGGAACTGAAACATTTGTCGCCATCAAGGCCTCCATAAATAACTGGAGATGGGCGGGTGTCCCATTTTACATGCGCACCGGAAAACGCATGCAAAGGCGTTTCTGCGAGATTGTTGTACAGTTCAAGAAACTGCCACATGCCATTTTCCCGGACCAGACTCATCAGGACAGCGCTAACCGTCTGGTAATTCAGCTGCAGCCGCAAGAAGGCATTCGGCTTTATCTGTTAAACAAGGTCCCTGGCCTGGATGAAAGCTTTCCCATGGAAAACGTGTCGCTGGACCTGTCCCTGTCCGAAGCCTTTACCGAGCGCAGAGTCCCGGAAGCCTATGAACGCCTGCTGTATGACGTCATGCGCTCCAATTCAACGCTATTCATGCGCGCTGATCAGGTAGAAGCTGCCTGGCAATGGGTTGATGATATTGCCGAGGGCTGGACGCAGAACAAACAAAAGTCATTACACTACATGGCTGGATCAAACGGACCCGCAGACAGTATCGCGCTTATTGCCAGAGATGGCCGACGCTGGCAGGATTGAACTGCCAGACAGGAGTATGTAGATGTGGGAGTTGCATGAATTCAAGGACCAGACAACACTGCTGGAGGCGCTAAGCGCCAAAGTCGGTGAGTGTATCAAAGGTTGTGTCGCTGATCGTGGCAAGGCCTCTATCGCGTTGTCAGGCGGCAGCACGCCACAGCGTTTTTATCAGCACATGTCACATCAGGCCTTGCCCTGGCAATCGGTCACGGTCAGTCTGGTTGATGAGCGCTGGGTTAGCGAAGTCCATCCGCAGTCCAATGCCAGACTGGTCAAAAACAGCCTGATTCAGAATGCAGCCCAACGGGCCACTTTCATCGGCATGAAAACCTCGCATACTGATGTTTTCGCGGCAGCCAACTCCCTGAGTGGCATTATCGCTCGCCAGACCCTGCCGTTGGACATGGTTTTGCTGGGCATGGGCCTTGATGGCCACACAGCCTCTTTTTTTCCTGATGCGGAAGGTCTGACAGAGGCGCTGTCCAGTAACAGCAGACAGGTCTGTTGCGCCATTCAGCCACAGAGTAATAAGGAAGACGCTGCACCCGTGGCGAGAATGACCCTGAGTCTCAGAACAATCCTGACAGCACATCAACGTATACTGTATATCAGCGGCGAAGCCAAACGACAGGTACTGGAAGAAGCATTCGCGCCCGGTCCTGTCACGGACATGCCGGTGCGCGCAGTGCTACATCACAACACCACCCTGACCGAGATCTATTATGCCCCAGACGATTAACACCACCGTTGAAGCCGTCACTGAGCGAATCAGAACACGCAGTCAGCAAACAAGGCAGACCTATCTGAGCAATGCTCAGCGGACCATGGCCAGGTTCCCACCTCGCAAGACGCTGTCATGTGGCAATATAGCCCACGCATTTGCCGCCTGTTCGGCGCCTGACAAAACGCGTATTGCCGGCATGCAAACCGCCAACCTGGGCATCGTCACCGCCTACAATGACATGTTGTCTGCACATCAGCCGCTACAGAGCTACCCTGACATTATCAAGGCCACCGCAGCCGAACATGATTGCACGGCACAGGTCGCCGGGGGCGTGCCGGCAATGTGTGATGGCGTGACTCAGGGCCAGCCCGGCATGGAACTCAGCCTGTTCAGCCGCGAAGTCATCGCCATGGCAACTGCAGTCAGCCTGAGCCACAATGTGTTTGATGGCATACTGTGCCTTGGGGTTTGCGACAAGATCGTGCCCGGCTTGTTGATCGGCGCACTTCAGTTCGGACACCTGCCCGCCGGGTTCATTCCAGCCGGCCCCATGGGACCGGGTGTCCCCAATAAGACCAAGGCCGAGGTGCGACAGCGCTATGCCCAGGGGCGTGCTGAGCGGGAGGAACTATTGGCAGTGGAATCGGGGTCATACCACAGCCCCGGCACCTGCAATTTTTACGG
The DNA here is from genome assembly GCF_011050365.1 of Pseudohongiella sp. Lineage (GTDB taxonomy): Bacteria > Pseudomonadota > Gammaproteobacteria > Pseudomonadales > Pseudohongiellaceae > Pseudohongiella. Next base: position 75,599 of record NZ_DRFV01000015.1, on the reverse strand, counting down.
CACCGCCAACAGCAACCAGGTCATGGTTGAAATGCTGGGGGTGCAACTTGCCGGCGCCTCATTCGTCAACCCGGACGATCCGTTGCGCGAAGCATTGACCAAAGAGACAGTTCGCCGGGTACTGGCAGCAACCGAGCAGGGCAACCAGCCCAGGCCCTTGACCGAGTTGATTTGTGAAGCTTCGCTGGTGAATGCGGCGGTGGCCCTGCTCGCCAGCGGCGGTTCAACCAATCACACCTTGCATCTGGTGGCTATCGCACGCGCTGCCGGCATCGTCCTGACCTGGCAAGACCTGGATGAATTGTCACACGTCACGCCATTGCTGGCCCGTGTCTACCCGAACGGGGAGGCGGACGTGAATGCATTTCAACAGGCAGGCGGCATGGCCTATCTGGTGCGGGAGCTGCGCTCGGCCGGCCTGCTCAACGAAGATGTTCACAGCCTGATGGGTGACGGCATGGACATGTATACCCGACAGCCAGTGCTGACCGGGAGCGGTGACGTCGAGTGGGTCGAATACGACGCGCCATCACAACGTCTTGATGTACTGCGACCGATCAACAATGCATTCTCCGCTCATGGTGGACTGAAGCTGATACACGGTAATCTGGGCGAAGGGGTCGTGAAAACATCAGCCGTCAAGCCTGAGCATCAACATATCGAAGCGCCATGTCGCGTCTTCGACAGCCAGGATGACATGGTAGCAGCGTTCAAGGCCGGTGAACTGCAGCAGGATGTCATTGCCGTGGTTCGCTTCCAGGGTCCAAAGGCCAACGGCATGCCCGAGCTGCATCAATTGACGCCTTGCCTGGGGGCACTCCAGGATCAGGGGTTTCGCGTCGCCCTGGTGACTGACGGCCGCATGTCAGGGGCATCCGGAAAGGTTGCTGCAGCTATTCATATGAGCCCGGAAGCGCTGGATGGAGGACCACTTGCCAGGCTTCGGGACGGAGATCATCTGTCACTTGACGCCAGCACTGGCCTGCTACAGGTACTGGTCGATGATGACATCCTGCAAGCACGCGATGCTGCCATTTTCACCCCGGACGAAGATACTTTGCCTGACAGTCTGGGACGAGGGCTGTTCTCCACCTTCAGGCGGGCCGCTGGTGTCGCCCATAACGGCGCTTCAGTTTTCGACTAACCATGCATCTCTTCAGGGAGCCAAAACCAGATGTCACACATACGTGAGCAGCTCAACCGCCTGACCATATTACCGGTGCTGGTAGTGAATTCGGAAGCAGAGGCCGTCAGTATCAGTCAGGCGCTGTTTGATGCCGGTATCGGAGCCGTGGAGATCACCTTGCGAACACCGGCAGCCCTGGCGGCCATTCAGGCGGTAAAACAGGCAATACCTTCCCTGGTCGTCGCGGCAGGGACTGTCAACACGGTAGCTGACATGGAAGCTGTCGCCGGTGTCGATGTTGATTTTGCGGTCAGTCCCGGCCTGACCAGCAGTCTGGCTGAATGCGCACGGGCACTGGAACTGCCATTCCTGCCCGGCGTCAGTACCGCATCAGAAGTGCTAGGGGGCATGGAGCTGGGATTCGACTGTTTCAAATTCTTTCCTGCATCCGCCTGCGGTGGACCGGCATTACTCAAGGCGTTGTCCGCCCCGCTGGCCGGGGTGAGTTTTTGCCCCACGGGTGGTATCAACGCCAGCAATGCCGGCGACTACCTGGCACTACCCAATGTGTTGTGCGTCGGTGGCTCCTGGATGCTTCAGGCTGACAGCGTCGCCGCTGCAGACTGGGTATCCATCCGCAACAGCACCCGCGACAGTCTTGCCCATCTGGCCCGGTTCAAGCGCGCCTGACTGTTACTCATCAGCGTTATTCATCCAGCCAGGAACTGCGGCAAGCGGCCGGGGCACTGACCGGGTTGCAGCGGGCGACACCGTCGGTATCAGGTAGCACAACCTGATAATCAGAGCCCAGTGGCGACGGCTCCGCATAATCGGTACTGATGTATTGGGCACCGCTTGCCAGCGCCAGGTCGCGGCGGGTGGTATCACCCGTGCGGGCTTCGTGGCTGGGCACATCAGAGCGAGTACGTATAAGATAACCCTGGGCTGCATAAGCGCTGATGGTGTCAGCCTCGGCAATAACATTGTTCATTTTCAGAAACCCGGATGCCGGATGGCCCGGCTCTGCGCTCACGAATAGTGCCCGATTCGCCAGCACGGGCGAACGCGACAGATAATCGCTCAAATGACGACCGGTATTGTCCAGGGCAAAAAGAACTTTGCCACGACTCTCGGCCAGGGTTGGCCAGCCACCCTCCATAACGGCCGCATTGAGCGTTGGATAATCGCCACGCACATCATCCGGCGTGATGACATGGGAACGCTCGAACACCCGCCAGATTTCCTCATCCACGCTGAAAATGTTATCTGTATTGATAGCCACCGGCGTCGTATAAACCAGCGGCCCCCAATCCTGGCGAGCACCATCCTTGAGTTCCAGCATGATCATGATGGGCAGATGCGTTGGGTTTTGTGTTGACCAGTCACGGATCTGTGTCAGGCATACGATCAGGGTCGAACAGGTAGTCCGATAGTCGACATCCTGGGAATGCAGCACCTTCAGACCCGGCGCATCCATCCGCTCAGAAATCCGACTGATCTCCGGGTCATCAATCAGCAGTCCACCCGCCGGTTGTGAAAACAGGCCTCCGTCGGGGTCGGCAAACACATCGAGTTCGAATTGTCTGATGCCGAGTACTTCCAGCTGTTCCGGCAACGGCCGGTGCTGATAGCTGATGTCGTCGGCCCAGCCGTCACGATAAGCATTGAGCAGGGAGACTAACGCCGGTGCCGGGAAACGCTTGTAGCTATTGTGGGTGCCCAACACCTGCACATGATTGAGACGCAGGCATTGCTCAGCATTGCTTGCGCTGAGCGCTGCACAATGGTCAGCGTCGGCGTCCAGGGTGACGGACACAAAGGGCAGCAACATCGCCCCGGCGAGCAGGGCGGGCAGGGTCAATTTCATGCAACATCCTCGGTCAGATAGTTATCTGTCGAGTCTGCAACGTCAAGAAGACGGTTTCATGACAGCGTCAATAGCCGGATCATCTTCAACGCGCGCGATGCGGATTCGCGCCCAGGCAAATATCAGTGTCATCGCCGGGCTCAACAAACAGAAAAACGCCCAGGGTGCGTAGGCCAGGGTTGCCACACCCAGCACGCTGGCATGGTAAGCACCACAGGTATTCCAGGGCACCAGCACAGAGGTCACGGTGCCGGTGTCTTCCAGGGTGCGACTCAGGTTTTGCGGCGCCAGCCCACGTTTACGATAGGCTTCGGTGAACATGCGACCAGGTACCACAATTGACAGATACTGATCCGATGCTGATACGTTGGTCACAACACAGGTCGCACCAGTCGCTGTCACCAGTCCGGCATCGGACCTGACACGACTGATCAAAGCCTGGGTGATGCGGGCCAGGAAACCACCGGCCTCCATGGCGCCACCAAACACCATGGCTGACAGAATCAGCCAGATAGTGTTGAGCATGCCGGCCATGCCGCCAGTGCTCAGCAGTTCATCCAGCACCGGGTCGCCGGAGACAATGGCGGTACTGCCGTACAGTGCCTGCATCACGCTTTGATACAGACCGCCAGTGGACACCGCCAGCTCGGCCAGCACCGATTGCTGAAACAATACCGCGCAGACAACACCGGCCAGCGCCCCCATGAACAATGCCGGCAACGCCGCCACTTTTTTCACGATCAGGAAAATCACGCCTACCGGTACCAGCAAAAGCAGTGGTGATACCCGGAACTGCTCGGCGATCAGGGCACGATAGCGGTCAGTATCGTTAACATCGACAGCATCAGCCCCCATAAATAACCCCAGCATGAAATACACAACCAGGGTAATGATGATCGAGGGCAGGGCGGTCAGACTGAGATAGCGGATATGGCTAAACAGATCTACACCACTGACCCCGGAGGCCAGATTGGTGGTGTCGGACAGCGGCGACATTTTGTCGCCGAAATAAGCGCCGGAGACAATCGCCCCAGCGACCAGACCCGGGTTCAGGCCCATGGCATAACCGATGCTCATCAAGGCCACGCCCAGAGTCGCCGACGTCGACCACGAGCTGCCAATGACCACAGCCGCGATCGCGGTAATCAGGCAGGCGCTGGCAATAAAAAATGTCGGGCTGAAGATCTGCAGGCCGTAGTAGATCATGGCCGGGACAATGCCGCTGATCAGCCAGCTGCCGGTCAGCGCGCCCACCATCAACAGAATCAACACGGCCGGCGTGGCAGCCTTGATGTTGTCGATGATCTTGTCCTGAATATCGGCCCACGCTTCGCCCCGGGCCAGACCCAGGGCTGCCGCCAGGGCAGCGGCGATGATCAATGCGCTCTGGTTGGCGCCGCTGAGCGAGTCGTCACCATAGACTGCAACGTTGTATCCCAGCAGGGCAAACAGCACGAGCAGAGGGATGACGGACAGAAACAAAGAGGGGCTGGTACGGGGCGCTGTCATCCTTCAATAAATCCTTTTGCTGTGGTTTAGTCAACTTTAACCGGTTCTGCCGCACAATCCCAGTGATCGGAGAAAATATCCCGCATGTTCAGTTGTTTGAGCCCAGAATATGAAACGCTCGGCGAAAACCGGCGATACGCAAAATGACGCTCGCTTGTTTGCGTCCCATCAGTGACTTATGCTGGTTGGGAGAATTTTTTATCCGACTATGGAGATGTAATCTAAATGACAATCCACAAACACTTGATGCCAGGCACAAGTCTGGGAGCTCTGGTGCTTGGGCTGAGCGGCGCCCTGATGCCGTTGGCATCCACCCAGGCAGCCGAGGCTGTCGACTATTCTGATGTCAGTAACTGGCTGTGCCGGCCCAGTAACTCGCGGGCATGTGAAGTTGACATGAGTACAACCATTGTCAAGGCAGACGGATCCATTGGGCTGGAGCCATGGTCGGACAACCCGTTCGCCCCGGTTGACTGCTTTTACGTTTATCCCACGGTGTCGCAGGATGCAACGGCGAACAGTGACATGGTTGCCGGCCCGGAAGAATACGACGTGGTACGCAGTCAATTTACCCGGATGGGGTCACAGTGCCGTGCGTTTGCGCCTTTATACCGGCAGGTAACACTGACTGCGTTGCGCGCAAATATGACCGGAGACTCGGATCTGGTGCCTGACCGGGAACTGGGTTATCAGGACGTGCTGAATGCGTGGAATTACTACCTCGAGAACGATAATGAAGGCCGTGGCGTTGTCCTGATAGGCCACTCCCAGGGCGCCGGCGTTCTGACCCGACTGATTGTAAATGAAATTGAAGGCAAGGATGTAGAGGACCAGATTGTCTCCGCCATGTTGTTGGGCACGACCATACAGGTGCCTGAAGATGCGGTCGTTGGCGGAACGTTTAAACATATGCCCTTGTGTGAGCGCGGTGATCAGACGGGCTGCATCATCACCTATGCCTCCTATCGTGCCACCAATCCACCGCCTCCAATGGCGCTGTTCGGACGCAACGGCAACGGCACGGTCAGTGCGTGTACCAACCCGGCGCAGCTGGCCAAGGGCAGCAATGAGCTTGATGCTTATCTCAGCAATGTTGCTCCGGAAGGTTTTTCCTCCGTCGGCCCCACGCCGTGGACGAGCAGCTATGGCACCAATATCAGCACGCCTTTTGTCAGCGTGCCCGGACTACTCAGTGCGGAATGTGTCAGTAATGATCAGTTTTCGTATCTGGAAATCACGGTCAATGCCAACCCTGATGACCCGCGTACCGACACTATCAGTGGCGATGTCCTGAATCCGGATGGCAGCATCAATGAAGGCTGGGGCCTGCATCTGATTGACGTCAATGCGACCATGGGCGATCTGATTGAACTGGTCTCCAGACAGGCGCACGCCTATCAGTGGCGTTGAATGACGGCTGTTGGTTGTCCGGAAAAATAGAGCAGTAAAAAAAACGGGAGCCAAGGCTCCCGTTTTTGTATCCGTCAACCGCAGATTACTGCTCAGACAGCTCCATAGTGTTCAGCGCTGCCCGCACATTGCCGGAATCGTGCGCGGCGGCCATCGGATTGCCCAACAGCTCCGCCATATCTACCAGGATACGACCACTTTCCTGCAACAGCGGATCGTCTTCCTCACGCTCGTCCTCTGACTCCGCTTCCTCGTCAACAACCGCGACGTCCAGCTCCTCACTGTCTTCCTCAAAGGTCTCGTCGCGCCATTCTTCCAGCGGCAGCCCTTTGGCGGCCAGGCGAGCATTGTTCGCCTCGAATGCTTCACGTCGATCGGCATCTCGCTGTGCTTTCAGTAATTCCCTGTTCAGCGGTATGGTTTCACGCTGACGGGCTTCCATCATGCGCTCAACGGTGCCTTCCAGATAGATGAAATCAGGATCATTCTCCGCCCGCTGCTGATGTCGCGCCTGCAGCTCGGGAATGATCTCGCGCAGCGCGTGGTAAGAGCGGTATTCCACCGGACGCACCGTATCCCAGGGCAGGGCGCCATCAAGATTGCTCTCGCCCATGGTCTCAATCGCCTGGTAGCGGTCAGGGAAGTCAATATCGGGCAACACGCCGCGGTGCTGGGTGCTGGCACCGGAGATACGATAGAACTTGGAGCGCGTCAGTTTGACCTGACCATAGTCCATCGGAATGATTTCCTGCACCGTGCCTTTACCGAATGTCTGTCCACCAAGAACAATGCCACGCTGGTAATCCTGAATGGCACCCGCAAAGATTTCCGACGCAGACGCACTGGCACGGTTCACCAACACTGCCAGCGGACCGTCGTAAACCACTTCCGGGTCGGCATCGCCATAAGAGCGAACAAAACCATTGCGTTGACCGGAGTAGCGAATCTGCACTGTCGGACCCGACTCGATAAACAGCCCAACCAGCTCGTTGGCTTCATTAAGCGAACCACCACCGTTGTAACGCAGATCCACCACCACGGCTTCCACATCATCCTGCTTTAAGTCTTCCAGCAGGGCACGTACATCGCGGGCGGAACTACGGTAATCTGTCAGGCCGGCTGATGCCGCCTCGAAATCAAAATAAAACGAGGGCAGGGTGATCACACCGATGCGATAGATATCATCATCGATGTCGACTTCCAGCACGTCGCTGCGGGCAAACTGTTCCGACAGCTCGACGGTATCACGGGTGATGAGAATCTCGCGCGCGCCGATTTCGCTGGTGGCTTCGGCCGGCAGCACATTAAGTCGCACCAGGGTGCCTTTCTCACCACGGATCTGATCCACCACATCATCCAGGCGCAAACCGATCACGTCCTGCATTTCACCTTCTTCGCCCTGTGCAATACCGATGATACGATCACCGGCTTTCAGCTCGCCGGCCTGCTCGGCCGGACCACCTTTGATGAGCTCGGCAACTTTGGTGTATTCATCTTCCGACGTGAGCTGGGCGCCGATGCCCTGCAACGAGCCACGCAGGCCCATGTTGAAGTTTTCCGAGTCGCGCGGTGAGAAATAACTGGTGTGCGGGTCAACCGTGCGTGCAATCGTCGCCATGTAGGCCTGGAAGACGTCGCGCTCGTTGGTCTTGGCAACCTGGGTCAACTGGTTACGGTAACGCTTGCTCAGGCGCTCCTCTACCTTGTCCATTTCCATGCCTGTCAACGACAGACTCAGGGTGCTGTTCTTGATGCGTTTGCGCCACAATTCATCGAGCGCCGCCTCAGATGCTGCCCAGGGTGCATCCTCACGATCAATGATCAGCTCTTCGTCGAGTGTGAAGTCGAAGGTATCCAGCTCGTTTTCGACAAATTCAACCGTCCACACCAGCCGATCGAGTACCCGTCGATGGTACAGATTGTAGATTTCGAAGCCGGGCTGAAGGTCGCCATTTTTCAGGCTTTCGTCCAGTGAGTCGCGAAGACTTTCAATGGTGTCGATATCGGTCTGCGTCAGGTACAGGCGCGAACCATCCAGCATATCAACATAGTTATCAAAGACTTCCGTGGAAAAGTTATTATCAAACGTCACCGGCGAGTAGTGTTTGGTTTCCAGCTCACGAAGCAGCTCAATGGCCGTGCGGCCGTAAATCGGCAGCGGCGCCATGGCGGCATACAGGCTGTCAGCATCCAGCTCCAGCAGCTCGTCTTCGGCAGCCGGCGCTGTCACACCCGACTCAGCCTGCAGTCCAGCGTCCTGCGCCGCCGCCGGACAAGCAAACATCCAGGCCAGTACTGCGGACAGGCTGATGATGGCGCCTGCTTTGCGCAACAGGGTCGGCAACAATGTCACCGGCTGCGGCTGATCTGGTGTCGATTTGAACTCATGAGTCTCAGTATTCAACGTCATACCTCACACAATTTATTGCCTGAATTTCAGATCCTTGATATTACGATTTGACGCGGTATGTCAAGGTCACCCAAGAATTTATCAGCTAAACGCCCGTTTAGTTGTGTTATTTAGTGACAGGCTTATTGCGGGCGCTGGCATGTCGCTCCGCCCGCTCCACATCAATGTAACGATCCGTGATAGCACTGGAGCCGTGACCGGCGTCGTCACGCACGTGTTCACGAGGCCTGTGTTTGACGTCTTCCGAGATACCGGTATGTCGCAACCAGTGCACCGTAGCCGTCGCCAGCCTTTCAGCCTCCTCAATAGACCCTTCGGCGCGCAGCTTTGCTTCAGCCTGGTTAAAACATTTTTGCACGATACTGCGAATCTGCCGGGTACTGGTGATGCCGCCTTTGCCCCGCGTCTTGTGGATCAGCGGTGTCGCCTCGCCCGGCAGGGGCATGACAGACAGCCCCCGTGACTCGCGGTACCGGCGCAGCGCCTGCAGCATGGCATCGCTGACTGAAACCTCACGCTCCTTGTTGCCTTTGCCGACCGTCAGAAACCACCAGTTGCCTTCCAGATCGCGCTGAAAGTGACCCATTTGCGGAATCCAGCGTTCAGTTTCCACCAATTCCGAGATACGCAGATACATGGCAAACAGAGCGGTCATGATGAAAAGCGTGCGTTCATGCGTGTCCCCATCCTTGTCTGCCATTTCCTCGGCCGTCTCGATCACGACGTCCCATTGTATTTGCGACAAGCGACGTATCTTGTCCTGACCCTGACGTTTACGCAGGAACTTGCCTTTCTGACGAATGCGCGCCACCGGGTTCGCCTGCAGCTGGTTCTCCTGCACCAGGTAATTAAAGAAACTGCTCAGTACCGCGAACATGGCCTGCAAACCCGACTGGGACAGGGCATAAGGCTGATCAGGGTGGGCCTGGTAGGGCCGCCAGTCCGGGTTCGCAACACGCTCACCCTGGCGTTCGATAAAACGGGGCACCTGCTTGCGACCAATCCAGGTATCAGGCGGCTGCCGGGAGAATTCAACGTAGGACTCGAGATGTTCGCGCTGGATCTCGCGCAACGACAGGCCAGCAATCAGCCAGCTCCATTGCAGAAAGTGTTCCAGCTCACGACGATAGGCCGTAAAAGTATCGGGGCTGCCGCGGTAGCTATACAGAAACTCGCTGGCACTGCGGTAGTCGTCAGCAGCACTCGCCGGCAACGCCTGTTTGCAGGATGCCAGCATAGCTGCGCTGATGCGCGGGGGCTCGCGCCACGGATTGGGCATGTTGTCCAGAGTGTCGAACAAAGGGTAGGGTGCTTTCATGGGTCAATATTTTCGCTGTTATTGGCCAGCGATGATAGATATGCTTGGCGTTAACCCGAAATAAAGTTGCAGGAGAGCCATACCAATCATGCAAGAGTTGCTTACGTTGCTGCAGGAACGCTCCCAGCAAGTCATCGTCGCGCTGCAGACACCCGAATACTGGTGGCAGTTTCTGGTGCTGTTATCCGCCCTGGCATTGGCGGCGCTGATTAATGCCCGGATGCAATCCGTACTGGAACAGAGCAACACCCAGAGCACCGGGCTCAGACACATCGCAGTTCGCGGCGCCCAGCGCATCGTCTGGCCATTAACGGCACTGGTGTTCATTCTGATTGCCATCGGCATTCTGGAGAACTATGGCCTGCCCACCGCCATCCTCAATGTCATCTCGCCAATACTGGCGGCGCTGGCGCTGATCCGGCTATGCGTTTACATACTGCGCAAATCGTTTGCATCAAATCCGATCATGCGCTCATCCGAAAATGCGCTGGTGCTGCTGGTCTGGTCAATCGTGATCATGCATTTGCTCGGCTGGTTGCCGGGGGTGCTGGCGCTGCTCGACAATATGGGACTGACGATCGGGGAAACACGCATCACCGTATTGTCGACGTTCCAGCTCCTGTTTATCGTCGCACTCGCGTTCATCCTGGCCGTGTGGATTGCCGACCTCATCAACCGCCAGGTCGCCCGCGTACCGGGAATCTCGCCCAGCATGCAGGTCGGGGTCAGCAAACTGAGCCGGTTTCTGCTGCTGACACTGGCGTTTCTGCTTGCCCTTAACGCAGTCGGCATCAACCTGAGTTCGCTGGCGATATTTGGCGGGGCTCTGGGTGTCGGTTTGGGCTTTGGCCTGCAAAGTATCGCGTCAAACTTCATCAGTGGTTTTATTCTGGTACTGGATCGCTCCATCAAACCCGGTGATATTATTACTGTCGGCACCAAGTTTGGCTGGGTACAGGAGCTTAATGCCCGCTATATTGTGGTTCGCAACAGGGAGGGGGTCGATACCCTGATCCCCAATGAGAACCTGATCACCTCACAAGTGATCAACTGGAGCTACGCTGATCCCAACGTGCGGGTCACCGTGCCGGTGCAGATCAGTTACGACAATGATCCGGAAGTGGCCATGCAGCTTATGCTGGACTGCGCCTTTGCTTCTTCCCGGGTGTTACAGGATCCGCCACCCACCGTCCGGCTCACCGAATTTGCCGACAGCGGCATCGCTCTGGAGGTCAGGGTATGGATCAACGACCCCAACAATGGCTTTACGCCGGTCCGTTCGGATATCAACGTTGCCATCTGGCGGGCATTCAAGAAGGCCAACATTACCATCCCATATCCGCAACAGGATGTTTATATCAAGTCCATGCCGGATTGGCCGAAAGTTCCAGCGGCGGCGGGGTCTGACCCCGCAACAGTCGACACAGACACATCTGACCCCAGCTAAAACGTTGCATTAAGTAACACTTATTTGTTAAGCTTGCGCTTTAAACTATACCATCCGGACGGTAAAGTAATGGCGCAACTCAGATCCAATTCGCGTGACAATATTCTCGACGCCGCGCAGCGCGTGGCTGAGCGCGAAGGCGCGGGGCACCTGACCCTGGACAAGGTCGCCTGCGAATGTGGTCTGAGCAAGGGCGGTCTGTTATACAACTACCCAAACAAGGAAGCCTTGCTGCGGGGAATGCTGGCCCGACTCGTCGAGCAATTCAAGAGCATTACTGCAACCGAAGAACGTGCCATGACCGGTGAGCCCAACGCGCATTTGCGCGCCACATTGCGCGCTGTTGCCGGGCATCAAATGGTCGACCCTGGTATTTACATGTGTATTCTGACCGCGTCGGCAGAAAATCCTGAGCTATTGGAACCCCTGCGTACGGCTTTCCAGGAAAGTTACCAGCGTATCAGCGCGGAATGCACAGATCCCGATATGGGCCTGTTGTTATGGGCTGCTGCCGACGGCATCTGGTTCCATCACATATTGGGTATCTCGCCGTATCCACAGGCTGAGAAAACCAAGCTTTTTCAAAAACTTCTGCAATTATCCGAGGAAATGTCATGAGCCGCTCCTTACGGTCGCTGCTGGTTCGCGTCACGTTGCTGTTGAGTCTGTTTTCCATTCTTAGCGCCTGCCAGGAAAGCACGGCAGAGCAGGACAACGGACGCGAGCTGCGTACGGTGCGCCTGGAAACCATTGGTCAGGATCGCGCCGAGGGTGTGCGTCGTTTTGTCGGCGTTGTCGACGCCCTGAGTACGGTTGATCTTGCCTTCCAGGTTGGCGGTCGTATCGCCCGCATGCCGGTCCAGCAGGGCGCCATTGTGCCGCGTGGCGAACTGATCGCGGAACTGGACGACGCTGATTACGCACTCGCCGTCAGCGAGGCCAGGGTCGCGCTCGACCTGAGCACGCTGGATTACGAGCGTAACCGCAAGATGCTGGACAGCGGGGCGATCCCGCGCGCCACCTACGATCGTGCCGCGTCGGACCTGGAGATGCGCGAACTGGCCTTGCGTGCCGCACAACGAAATCTTGCCTACACCCGCATTGAGGCACCTTTCGATGCCCTGATCACGCGCCGCATTGTAGATTCATTTACCCAGGTGCAGGCGGGCACCGCAGTCGTGCGGGTACAGGATGTTACCGAGCTTCGCGTCCACATTTCGGTGCCGGAAAGCCTGATGGCCATGCTGCAAACTCCGGAACGCTTTACTGTCACAACCGAGATTTCCGCCTATCCCGGGCGCCAGTTTCCGCTGAGTTACCGCGAGCACGCGACCGAGGCGGATCCCGTAACCCAGACCTATCAGGTCAGTTTCGGACTCGCACGCCAGGAGGGCATCAATATCCTGCCGGGCATGACAGCGACCGTGGCAGTGCAGTCCAGCGACAATTTCCTGGTGCCGCGTATTGATGTGCCGGCTGCGGCACTTGATACGGCCGATGACGGCAGCTTTCGGGTCTGGGTCTATAACGCAGGTGAGGGCATTGTCAGTCCGAGAACGGTCACCGTGGGCGCACTGGGCTCCAACCGCGTCGTTATTCATGAAGGTTTGCAGCCGGGCGAACAGATCGTTACCGCAGGCGCCCACATGCTGTATGACGGCATGGCCGTGACACCTTACCGAAACGCTCGCTGAGGGAACAACAAGATGGATTTTGCGCGTTATGCCATCGACCGTCCGGTCAATACATGGTTGTTCATTCTGATCCTGATGTTGGGCGGACTCTGGGGCATCCTGACCCTGGGGCGCCTGGAGGATCCGGCATTCACCCTGAAGCAGGCGGTGGTCGTGACACCGTACCCCGGCGCCACCGCGCAAGAGGTTGAACTTGAGGTCACCGAGCACCTGGAATCTGCCATCCAGCAGCTGTCCCAGCTTAAACGCATTACCTCCAAGTCGGTCCCTGGGCGCTCGGAAATCACCGTCGAAATTCAGGACACCTATGACGGCGACGAAATCCCGCAGGTATGGGATGAGTTGCGCCGCAAGGTCGGCGACTTTCAACGTAACCTGCCCGACGGCGCGGGTCCGTCCATGGTCAACGATGATTTTGCAGATGTCTTCGGCATTTTTTACGCGGTTACAGCGCCCGCGTTCGACGACAATGAAATCCGCGATGTCGCCTCCTTTTTGCGACGCGAACTGCTGACTGTAAACGGCGTCGCCAAGGTCGAAACCCGTGGCTTGCCGGAAGAGGCCATCTACGTTGAATTGCCCAATGACAGGCTTATCGCCACCGGCCTGCCACTGGCACAAATTGTCAACAGCATTCAGGCGGAGAACACTGTGCAAAGCGCCGGCGCGGCCCGTGTCGACGACCTGAACGTACGTATCAGCTCCCGGCCCGGCCTGGACAGCGTCAGCAATATCGAATCATTGCGCATCGGCAGACCCGGCAGTACCGACCAGATTGCCCTGATAGATGTCGCGACAGTATCGCGGCAAAGTGAAGAAATACCCGACCATCTGATACGTCACAATGGCCGTAGCGCCTTTACCCTCGCCATCGCCGGGGTGGCGACCGAAAACATTGTGGAAGTCGGGCAGGCGGTTGATGCGGCCCTGGACAACCTGGCTCCCCGCATCCCGTTGGGTGTCGAACTTGAGCCCATTTACGCGCAACACGTGGTCGTAGACGAAGCCATTGGCAGTTTTATCATCAACCTGGCCTTGTCCGTGGCCATCGTGGTAGGTGTTCTGTGTATTTTCATGGGTTGGCGCGTCGGCCTGGTGGTAGGGCTGACGCTGCTGCTTACCGTCATGGGCACCGTGTTTATGATGCGTGTGTTTACCATCGAAATGGAACGTATTTCGCTGGGCGCACTGATTATTGCCATGGGGATGCTGGTGGATAATGCCATCGTTATCGCCGAAGGCATGCTGATTAACATGCAGCGCGGCTTGCCGGCCCACAAGGCGGCCAGTGATGCTGCCGCGCGCACACAATGGCCATTGTTGGGAGCCACGCTGATCGGCATCATGGCGTTTTCCGGTATCGGTCTGTCACCGGACACGTCCGGCGAATTCCTGTTCTCTCTGTTCGCCGTTATCGGCATATCACTGTTGTTGAGCTGGATTCTGGCGATCACCGTCACGCCGCTGTTTGGTGAGTACCTGTTAAAGGTAAAACCGGGCGCCACCGACAGCGATCCTTATCGCGGTATGTTCTATGCCATCTATCGCAAGGCGCTGCAGGCCAGCCTGGTCTGGCGGCGACTGACCATAGCGCTGCTGATCCTGATAACTGCGAGCAGTTTCTGGGCGTTCGGCTTCGTCAAACAGGCGTTTTTCCCCGACTCCAATACGCCCATCTTTTTTGTAGACTATCGCTTGCCGCAGGGCAGTGACATACGCGCCACAGCGCGTGATCTGGCACAGATCGACGAGCTGGTGATGACCAAACCCGGCGTCGAGGCAGTGTCGACATTCATCGGGCAGGGAGCCAGCCGCTTTATGCTGACGTATGAGCCGCAGCAACCCAACCCGGCTTATGGTCAACTCATTATTCGTACCGCAGATCGTTTTCTGATCGATGAGCTGGCTCAGGAGCTACGCGAAGAACTGGGCGCGACCTATCCGGCTGCCGAGATTCAGACCCGCCGACTGGTGTTTGGCCCAGGTGCAGGCGCCAAGATTGAAGCCCGTTTCAGTGGCACGGACCCCGAAGTACTGCGAGCCCTGAGCACGGAGGCAATGTCCATATTTAATGCCGAGCCCGGGTTAATCGACATTCGCCAGAACTGGCGGCAACGCGAACTGGTTATCGCACCCCGGTTCAATGAAGAACGCGCCCGCGTGGCTGGTATTGCCCGTTCGGATGTTGCCCAAACTCTGGAGTTCGCCACCACCGGTGTCCGGGCGGGTACCTATCGTGAGGCGGACGAGCGCATTCCGATTATTATCCGGCCGCCGGCCGCTGAGCGCTTGCGTGTTGAGCGACTGCAGGAGCGCCTGGTGTGGAGCTCGGGTGAACAGCGTTATGTGCCGATCACTCAGGTTATTGACGGCTTTGATACGCGCGCGGAAGAAACCCTGATTATGCGTCGTGACCGCACGCGAACCCTGTCCGTGCAAGCTGAACCGGCCACCGGACTGACGGCGGACGAAGCCTTGCGCCGGGTACGTGCCGACATTGAAGCCATGCACCTGCCTCCCGGCTACCAATTGGACTGGGGAGGGGAGCTGGAAGCTTCCGGTGAAGCACAGGCGTCATTGGGAGCCCAGCTACCGCTCAGCTTTATGGTTATGCTGGTGATTTCAGTGCTGATCTTTGGCAAGGTGCGGCAGCCCCTGATTATCTGGCTGGTGGTGCCGATGTCACTGTGCGGTGTTGCGATCGGGCTGTTGGCCAGCGGCCTGCCGTTCAGCTTTACCGCCTTGCTCGGCGTCCTGAGCCTGTCTGGCATGCTGATGAAAAATGCCATTGTGCTGGTAGATGAAATCGATTTGCAGATCGAAGAGGGCAAGGGTCCCCATACGGCGATCCTGGATGCCAGTGTCAGTCGTTTACGCCCCGTGTTTCTGGCGTCAGCCACCACCATTCTGGGCATGATCCCGCTGCTCGCCGACGCTTTCTTCGCCAGTATGTCAGTGACCATCATGGCAGGTCTGGCATTCGCCTCCGTGTTGACGCTGATTGCGGTACCGGTGTTTTATGCGGTATTTTTCCGCATCCGGCCTGATGATTCCCGCGTATCAACCTCCGGCACCAGCGCCAAATACGCCTGAACATAAATTAGAAATAACATTAAATATAGAGAGCAATCGCATGATAAAAAGAAGCTTGGCTATTATCGCATCAATGTTAGTGAGTACTCATCTGATCGCTGCAGACCTGGCGCCCGCCAATGCTACGCTGGCCGGAATCACAAATTTTCGGGAGTACAGCAACCGCTTTGCCAGCGCCGGCCAGCCTACCGTAGAACAATTTTCTGCCGTTCGCGATGCCGGTTATGAGCGCGTTATCTACATTGCTTTCACCAATAACCAGAATGCCATCGCCAACGCCGACCAGGTGGTCAAAGGCCTGGGCATGGACTATATCCATATCCCGGTGGACTGGAACAATCCGACCGAACGCGACTTTTATGCCTTCGCGGACGCCATGCAACGTGCGCCGGACATGAAAACGCTGCTGCATTGCCAGGTCAACGCGCGCGCCACAGCCTTCAGCTTTCTGTATCGGGTCATCTACGAAGACGTGCCGGTCGCCGAAGCCAAGGCCGATATGAATACCGTCTGGCAACCCAACGAAACCTGGCGCGACCTGATCTTTGCTTTGCTGGAAGAAAACGGTAAGTCGGCCGAGTGTGAAGGCTGCGACTGGACGCCATCAACCGCAGGCAACTAAGCGGGAGAAGTGAAGGAGTCGCAGCAGAAGTTCTGCACTGTGCGACCTGCATCTCCACTAATTCCGGTAATCTTTATTACCGGAATTAGTGTAACAGGCATGAATATAAGGCGCACCACCCGTCAATCAACATCCTGACCATGACTGCCAGGCATCGCACCTGCATTTACTTACAGTAAGCCTTTGTGTAAAACTCCGACCACCATGACAAGACGCATTCAATATCTGACCGCTTTACTGCTCGCGCTTTGGCTGCCATCCCAGGCACTGGCCAATGTGCTGGTGCACTGTATCGTTGTCGATTCGGCGGCCGCGTCAGTCTCCGTCCATGCATCCCATGACATGACGGTCGGCGCTACGGTCGAAGACTGTCATGGCAAAACTGCAGTCACGGCTGTTGCTGCCGAACCAGGCGTACATCACGAGTCGGATACAACCGACTGTTTTCACTGCACCGGTGGCTGCCACAAGGTGCAGACCATGCTGACGCTGGAGCGTGACGCGCAGCGATCGTCACTGGCAGGCGCCGGCCTCGCCATACCGTCCCACGATCTGGCAGCAGGTTTCCCGGATTTTCCCATCCGTCCCCCCATCATCCTTTCAGTTTGAACAGCATTTGTAACCGTCCCTGACCCGGGGCTGTTAATTCAAACCATGAAAGGACTATTGTTATGCCATTTCAGGCGTTTGCCCTGTTGATGCTGCTGCCGGCACTGATCGCATGCAGCACAACAGGCGATGTAATGACCGCATACGGAAAAACCGACGACTCTCATCAACAGCCACTGCTGCTGGCGTTGCATGACTGGTCGCCCGCGCTAGGCACAATTGCGACGAGACCGGTTCAGGTGACAACTGATAACCCCGCAACTATCCTGAATCCGGCGCAGGCCCAGGCTTTCGCCTTGCAGCACAGCCCGGCCATCAGATCGATACTGGCATCACAAGGGATCGCCGATGCCGATTACCGCCAGGCCACATTAATCAATAACCCGGGATTCAGCGCATCCGCGCTGCGTGCTGAGGGCAGCTGGAAGACCGAATTCGGCATCAGCCTGGGCATCCTCGACTGGCTGACACTGCCCATGCGAAAGCGCCTGGCGGGTGCCGAACTGGAGGCAGCGCGAACCGGCGCACTGACCGCGTTAACCCGCGAACTTGGCGCTGTTCGCAGCCGCTACTTCGCTGTCGTCGCTGCCCGACACGCAAGCCGACAACAACAACAGACAGCGGAAGCTGCGCGGCTCAATGCCGAACTGGCTCGCCAGCTGAACCAGGCCGGCAATCTGAGCGAACTGGAGCAATTACGCTACGAAGACGAGCTTGCCCGACAGCAACTGGCCGCTCAGCAAGCCATAACCGATGCTGATATCAGACTGGCTGAGCTGGAGCTGGCACTGGGTCTGCCATTCAACAGTGAGTTGGTGGTACCTGATGCCTTGCCGGATACAGACGCAGATCTGCTGACACCGGCGGCATTGCGAGCCATCCTGCAGAATGCGGATACCTTTGCAGCATTGCTGACAACAGCCATGCAGCAACGTCCCGAGGTTACCATGATGCGCAATACGCGCGAATCCCTGGAGCGCCGCCTGGATTTGCAGCAGAAGCAGTTTGGTATGTCAGAGCTTGGCCTTGGGCTTGTCACCGAACGCGAACCCGACGGCAGCACCGCGTCGGGCCTGGAACTGGACCTGAGTCTGCCGCTGTTTGATCGCGGTCAGCATCGGGTTTCGTCAATACAATCACGGCTTGTACAATTAACTGCCGATGAGCAGGCCCTGCAACTTGCCATCGCCCATCAACTCAGCCGCAACCTCAACAACCTGCTCAACCTGTCGCAACAGGTCAGGCAATTGCGCGACCAGGACATTCCGCGCCAACAACGCATGCTGGAACTGGTTCTGCAGGAATACAATTTCATGTTGTCAGGCCCGTTTGAGCTGATCAGTGTCAAACAACAGGAAACCGAGACCGTGATGCGTTATGTCAGTCTGCTTGAGCGTTACTGGGCAGAGCACGCTGATTTCATGCAGCATTCAGCCAACACCGCTGATACGTTTGTCGCCGGATTGGTACCGACATCGGATCCATCTGCCCTGTCACCGGACTCTTCTTCACCACACTCGCCTGCGCCACACTCTCTGGACTCTGAATCCTCCAACCATCAGGAGCACCATCATGATTAATCGTCGACAATTGCTGCTGGGCAGCGCCGCCGGTTTTGTCAGTGCCGGTCTAAGCGGCCGATCCGCAGGCACGCAAACCGCACAAGCACCGGCAACCAACAGCAGTTCGCAGAACGCGGCAACCGATCGGCCCTATACGCCGGTGGTGACCCCGAATGGCCGCACCCTGCCCTACAAAATGCGCGATGGCGTCAAGGAGTTCCACCTGATAGCCGAAGAGGTAGATCATGAGTTCGCCGAAGGCACCCGCATCAAAGCCTGGGGCTACAATGGCAGCACGCCGGGGCCGACACTGGAAGCGGTTGAAGGTGACCGGGTCAGGATTTTTGTCACCAATCGCTTAAAGGAACCCACAACCGTGCACTGGCATGGGTTGATTCTGCCCTTCGGCATGGACGGTGTGGCCGGGCTCACTCAGAAAGCAATTCCACCTGGCGAATCATGGGTTTACGAATTTACCCTGAAGCAACATGGCACCCATATGTACCATCCGCACGCTGACGAAATGCTGCAGATGGCCATGGGCATGATGGGGATGTTCATTATTCATCCCAAACAACAGGATGACGCCAATCATGTTGATCGGGACTTTGCCCTGCTCCTGCACAACTGGGCCATACACCCGGGCACCTATCGGCCGGACCCCAGCGTGATGACTGATTTCGACCTATGGACGATCAATAGCAAGGTATTTCCTGCCATTGCTCCGTTGCTGGCGCAGAACGGGGAACGGGTACGCGTCAGAGTCGGTAATCTGTCAATGTACAATCATCCCATGCACATGCACGGCGTACAGTTTGATGTCACCGGATCCGATGGTGGCCGCTGGCCGCGGGGCCAGTGGCGCAAGGAAGTCACCGAGATCGTCGGGGTCGGGCAGACACGGGACCTGGAATTCACCGCTGTCGCCGGCGACTGGCCGTTGCATTGCCACATGTCTCACCACACCATGAATGCCATGGGTCATGAATTGCCGGTCACCACAGGAGTGGATCAGTCAGAACTGGCACGTGAGATAAGACAGATGATTCCCGGCTACATGGCGATGGGCGAGAACGGCATGTCGGCGCACCAGGAGCATATCGATGCCGGCCATATGCGCGGCCCGCAAAATACGCTGGCAATGATGGGAGGTCGGGGCCCGTATGGGCCGATGGAAATGGGTGGCATGTTCACCCTGATCAAGGTACGTGACGAACTTGACGGTGATAACGATCCGGGCTGGTTTGAGCCGCCACAGGGTACCCAGGCATACCGGGTAAATTCTGTGCCGGACGACTTGCCGGTCTGATCACGGGGTCGCGATTACCCCGGACACGGTGGTGATCGCGGCTAAACCGCTGCACGCTTGTCGTTGCCGTCAGCCGCCTGTTGTTGTTCGCCTTCATGGTCACCATCAAAGCACACCCAATTGCGGCCCATGGACTTGGCTTTGTACAGCGCCTTGTCTGCCCGGTCCACCATGCTATTGGTGCTTTCATCAGCGCGCAGCTGCGCAACGCCAATCGAGACCGTCAGATCAGCTTCCGCCTGCGGCTGGTCCCCTGCGTGACTGGCAATACGTTGACGTATGCCTTCGGCCAGAAAGGACGCCTGACTCAGTGACGTGTTTTCAGCCACCACGATAAATTCTTCGCCGCCATACCGGTACAGCGTGTCGGTCGGTCGCAATCGCGCCTGCACCTGCTCTGCTACCCGGCACAGAACTTTATCACCTTCAGAATGGCCCAGGGTGTCGTTGATGCGTTTGAAATTATCAAGGTCGATCATGATAACGGTCGCCGGCGTGGCATAACGCTCAAAAAGGTTTTTCACATGTAACAGCGTTTCATCCATGGCGGTGCGGTTGCCGACCCGGGTCAGCGGATCGATGGTAAGCATCAAATCGAGCTCGTTATTTTTCTTTTCCAGTTGCACCGAGAAGGTGTACAGGAAAATGTTGATCATGGCGAATGCCGCACAATAGCGCACAATATAGGTCGGATCGTCGAACGCCAGGACCACTGCGGCCAGACAGGCCAGTGCATTGACCAGCACGGCCGGACGACGATCCAAAATGTAGTAATTGGCAACGCCGCTGGCATATAACCAGTAACTGGCCATCATGCCGACTTCCATGATGAAAAATATGTTGGCGCCGGTTTGCACAATGGCAATGGACCAGGCGGCAAACGCATTAAAGCCACGCCTGATCAGTGAGACCAGCGCAAAAATCTGCAGCACAACAACCGGCAACAGGATGCCGGAAATCACCAGACTGCCCCAGAACAGATGATAAAGTGCAAACGGCAAACCGAAACTGATGCCGCAGGCAGAGACCGCAATCATGACCCGAGTGTAGAACTCAAGATCACGCGCCTGCGCATTAAAAATCGATGATTTTCTGGCTGACCTTGATTGTTTTACTGACATAGAGTTTCATCTTTATTATAAATTGAGCCACGCCGACAGCGGACCCGTTTATGATGTTTCAGTCATCAACCGGTGTCCGCATGGTGACGAATTCTTCCGCCGCCGTCGGATGTATGCCGATCGTCAAATCAAACTGGGCCTTGGTGGCACCAACCTGCATCGCCACTGCCATACCCTGCATGATTTCAGCGGCATCATCCCCTGCCATGTGCATGCCGACTACACGATCCGTTTCCTTGTCCACCAGCATTTTCATCAGGCTGAATGATTCGCGTCCGGTAAGCGTGTGTTTCAGGGGACGGAACCGGCTACGATAAACCTCGATGTGCTGATGACAACTGCGGGCTTCGGCTTCCGTCATCCCCACTGTTGCAATCTGTGGGTCACTGAACACCGCTGCCGGAACCAGATCGTAGGACACGCGCTGCTCCGGCCCGCCAAACAGGCGCCTCGCCAGTGCCTGTCCTTCCGCCAGTGCCACCGGCGTCAGCGTCACCCGATCGATCACATCACCCACCGCATATACGCCGGGCATGCTGGTTTCAAAGTTCCCGTCGACAATAATGGCGCCGACATCGGACAGCCTCACATCATGGTCAGCCAGCCCCAGATTCGCCGTCGCCGGTACACGGCCGGTAGCATACAGCACAGCGTCAAACGTTTGCTTGCTGCCATCAGCAAACAGCACCTGCTTTTGATCACCCAATGTGTCTATACGCTCAATGTCTGAATTCAGTTTAAGATGTGTGTAGCTTTTAATGGCGTCGGTGAAAAAAGTACGTATATCCTCATCAAAGCCGTTGAGCAGCGAATCACCACGATAAGCCAGCGTCACTTCTGTTCCCAGTCCCGAGAACACCCCGGCAAGCTCGGTCGCAATATAACCCCCGCCAACAATCAGCACCGTTGCCGGCTGACTGGTGAGTTCAAAGAAATCGTCAGAGTCCATGGCGTGCTCAATGCCCGGCACCGGCGGCATGAAGGACTGCCCGCCGACGGCTACCAGTATATGTTTTGCTGTGATTTCCCGATCACCGACAGTGACACGATTGGCACCCGAAATTCGTGCATGGCCTTCATGAATATCGACATTGGCAGCACTCAGCAGGTTTTTATAAATACCGTTCAGCCTTTTGATTTCCTTGTCTTTGTTTTGTTTTAGCAACGACCACTCAAATACCGGCGGGGTCTGCGTATGCCAGCCGTAGGCAGCACTGTCTGCGATATCATGGCGAGTGTGGGCAGCGTAGGTGTAAAGCTTTTTCGGTATGCACCCGACATTGACACAGGTGCCACCAAAGAAACGCGCTTCCGCGATGCCCGTGCGGGCTCCCAGCGCAGCCGCCGTGCGGGCGGCACGCACGCCGCCGGAACCGGCGCCAATAACAAAAAAATCGTATTCGTAAGTCGACATAAGCTACCGTGCTTCTCCGCTTTTTTCCAAAAAAATGCCAATGATCATAACGTTGGCTATGACTGCTGACAAACGCTTTATGATAGGATGAACAACAGATTCAATGAATATAAATCTGACCTTTATCAGAGGCATCGTACATGCTGAACCGCTCTTATCTTACCTGTTTGCTCGTTCTGACTCTCGTTTTTTCCCCTCTGTCATTCGCCAACACCGTATCGGGCAGTAATGGCGTGGTGACATCGCGCTCCCAGCTCGCCTCGGATGTGGGCGTGGAAATTCTGCAACAAGGCGGTAACGCCATTGATGCCGCCGTCGCAGTTGGTTTTGCGCTCGCAGTCACGCATCCGTCTGCCGGCAATATCGGCGGCGGTGGTTTCATGGTTATCAAACTGGATGATGGCACGGTGGTGACCCAGGACCACCGTGAAAAAGCGCCCGGTGCTGCATTTCCTGACATGTTCCTTGATGCGACAGGCGATGTCGATCGCCGCAAGTCACTCTACAGTGCTCAGGCAGCCGGCGTTCCCGGCAGTGTGGCGGGCATGCTCGACGCGCTGCAGCGCTACGGCTCCATGAGCCGTCAGGCAGTGATGGCACCCGCCATCAGGCTGGCGGAACAGGGGTTCCCACTGACACCCGACATGGCCGGTGATTTTGCCCGTGTCGCCGACAGCATGAGCGGCTACCCCGCCTCCACTGCCATCTTCACCAACAACGGCCAACCCTGGCAAGCCGGCGACATCTGGGTCCAGAGCGACCTGGCGGAATCGCTGAAGCGAATTTCCGAACAAGGCAAAGACGGTTTTTACCGGGGCAGAACGGCTGATCTGCTGGTGGCGGAAATGCGCCGTCTGGGCGGCATGATCACGCACGAAGACCTGCAAGCGTACGACGTAAAATGGCGGGAAGCGATCAGCGGCAGTTATCGCGGCTACGATATCTGGTCCATGCCGCCACCCTCCTCCGGTGGTGCTCTGGTCGTGCAAATGCTGAATATGCTGGAACCTTATGACCTGGAAGCTCTGGGCTGGGGTACTGCCAACACCATTCATCTGATGGTGGAAGCTCAGCGCCGCGCCTACGCGGATCGTGCCGAACACATGGGCGATCCGGACTTTTATCCGGTGCCACTGGCCATGCTGACAGACAAGGACTATGCCCGTGAACGTTTCAGTGACTTCAATCCGGAGCAGGCCTCTGACAGTGAAGATATCGGTGCCGGCACCTGGCCAGCGGAAAGCACCGAAACCACACACTACTCCGTCATGGACAAAGATGGTATTGCCGTGTCGGTGACCACCACACTCAATCTGGGTTATGGCAATCGTATTGTGGTCCCCGGCGCGGGATTCCTGCTGAACAACGAAATGGATGACTTTTCCGCCAAACCGGGCGCACCCAACGCCTATGGTTTGCTGGGCGATGAGGCCAACAAGATTGAAGCGGGCAAACGCATGCTCAGCTCCATGACGCCGACCATTGTCACACGTGACGGGGAAACGGTACTGGTCACCGGTTCACCGGGCGGCTCCACCATTATCAATACCGTCTTTCAGGTGATTCTGAATACACTGGACCACGGCATGAACATTGACCAGGCCGTCGCCGCTCCGCGCATCCACCATCAGTGGCAGCCGGACATTGTCCGCTATGAACCCGATGCCTTTGTCGAAGGGGCACTGGAGACGCTGGAACGTATGGGCCATACAGAAATGCGGCCCGGTGGTTACGGTATCGGTGACGCCAACTCGATTCTGGTTCGCGATGGCGTCATGCACGCCACTTCCGACCCACGTAATGACGGGGGTGCAGCCGCTTATTAACTCTGTCGTCCGACAACCGTTTGATATCTGCATCGTCGGCGCCGGCATTATGGGCCTGGCGCTGGCCCGCCACCTGTCGGCGCACTGGCCCAAAGCCTCTGTGCTGGTACTGGAACAGAATGCCGGCACCGGCCAGGAAACCAGCAGCCGCAATAGTGAGGTCATTCACGCCGGACTTTACTACCCGCCGGGCAGTCTGAAAGCACGACTCTGTGTCCGGGGCAATGCCCTGCTCTACGACTACTGTGCCAGGCACGATATCCCGCATCAGCGCATTGGCAAACTGATTGTGGCCCAGCCAGGCGAAGAGGCGGCGCTGGACCAGCTGCAAACTTCCGCGCAGGCATGCGGCGTGGAATCACTGACGCCAATGTCACATCAGGACATGACGCGGCTGGAGCCGCACCTGCAGGCCAGTGCAGCGCTATGGTCACCGGATACCGGCATCATTGACAGCCATGCACTGATGCATCGTCTGCAACATGAGGCCGAACTCAATGGCGCTCTGGTCGCTACCAACAGCCGTTTGCTGCGGGCCGACTGCCAGGGCCCCGGGATTTTTGACGTTGACGTCGAAGCCACGGGAGAGGAGGCACCTTTCCGCCTGCGTAGCCGCATGCTGATCAATTGTGCCGGCTTATCAGCCAACCAGGTTGCCGCCTCAATAGGCGGCATCGATCAGAGCCTGATACCGGCTTTGCATCTGGTCAAGGGGCATTACTTCGCGTTGTCCGGTCGCTCGCCGTTTCGCCACCTGATCTACCCGGTGCCGGATAGCCGACACCGCGGGCTGGGTATTCACGCGACGCTGGATATGGCAGGTCAGTGCCGTTTCGGCCCGGATATCGAACCGGTCAGCAGCGTCGATTATCGCGTCGATGAGTCACGTCGGGCGACTTTTGCCGAGGCAATCAGAACCTATTATCCGGCACTTGATGAAACCCGTTTGCAGACCGCCTATGCCGGCATACGGCCGCGTCTGGGCTCCGCTTATGCAGATTTCATGATTCAGGATGAGTATGTTCATGGATGCCCCGGACTGATTCAATTATTTGGTATTGAATCACCGGGGCTGACGGCCAGCCTGGCACTGGCCGAGTTGGTGACATTGAAGCTACAGGACCAGGCGCCGCTGTAATTTATTAGCACTGCTCTATTATTGCCAACCTGTCACTGATACTGGGACTGCTGATCGGTGACCCGGGTATACAATTCCGTGCTGCCATCGGTTTTCAGCAAGTAGACGTCGTAGGCATCAAAGCGCTCGCCCACTTCCATACCCGGGCTGCCAATGGGCATGCCCGGCACCGCCAGACCTATCGCATCTGCCGGTTTGTCAGCCAGGTACCGGTGAATCAGATGCGCCGGAATATGACCCTCAAACACACTGCCATCCTGTGCCACTGCTGTGTGACACGACTGATATCGCAGTGTGACACCGCGCTGCAGTTTTTCCCGGGTCAGTGCATCATTATCTAGATCGTGGGCAACCACCTGAAATCCGCGCTCTTCAGCGTGTTCTATCCACATGCCACAACAGCCGCAGGTCGGACTCTTATAGACATCCAGCACGGCAGTTTCTGCGACCGCAGCAGCTGACGCAGTTTGCTCTGATTGCGGACCGCAGGCCAGCAGGGAAAGACACAACGCGGTGAATGCCGACACCCGGAGCAGAAGTCTGGCAAAAGCAGGTTGGCTGCCGCGACGGTGTTGCATACTTTGACTGATAAACTGCATGAAGACTGCCTCCGAAATAAACCTTTTGTGATCATAACAGAGCTGTCAGCAACGATTCTATAGATCGTCTGATATCCGACCCGTCGGCATCAAAGTGCAAGCCGACGCCCATGCCATTGCCACCCTGTGCCTGCGCCGGGGTCAGCCAGGCCACAGTGGCATTCAGGGCATGGGTTGTGCGCTGACCGGCGGTGCCCGGCAATGCTGGCAGCGTTACCAGCAAAAACAGCCGCTGGCGCAACGCATACCGGCGAGCCCCGGGGACAAACAGCCCACCCCGTTTGAGGAATGGCAGAAAGCAGCGCTGCAATACACGCGGATCCCGTATGCTGACGGATATCAGCAGGGGACTGACCTGTGTGTTCTGGTTATTGTCGGGAGGCGATAAACTGCACGTCCCCTGGTTTACGGGTGACATCCTTGTCTCCTGTGGTGTTTTGCCAAAGGCTGAAAATATGTTCCAGCGCCATCAACGGGTTCGGGTTGGCGCCACTTTCCAGTTGCCTGTGAATCAGAGTGAGCTCACGCCCGACCTCCAGAAATGCTCTGGCGGCCATGGGTTGTTGGGCCCGCAGCGCCTCACGCGCTTTGTGCAGCGATAACTCCTGCATCAGTTGTATAGCATAATCTGGCGGCTGGGCGTGGCAGTATTTCGCCACTTCCAGTGGCGTCAATCGCCCCGCAGCCATATCCTCAAGCTGCTCCTGCACAATGCTGCGCCATGCCGGGATTCCGGCTTCCAGCAAGGCCAGCGCCTGCAGCGGCGCACCGGGCGCCAGTGACAGCGCCGCGTCCAGTTCAGCGCTCGCTGACGACGAGTGTTCGGACAGCCAGGCCATTCCCTGCTCCGGTGATGCCGGCGCCAACGGCAGGGGCTGGCAGCGACTGCGGATGGTCGGCAGCATTTGCGCACCCGGCTCACTGATCAACAAAAACAGCGTTCTGCCGGGCGGTTCTTCCAGATTTTTTAACAACGAATTGGCAGCCCCGACGCCCAATGCTTCGGCCGGTCGAATAATAATGACCTTGATGGCACCGGTCTGGTTGCTGGTCTGGTTAACCAGACGTGAAATGCTGCGTATCTGGTCAATCTTGATGCTGCTTTTGCCCTCTTCCGGCGTAATATCCAGCACATCCGGGTGATTCCCGGTATCGAACAACAGGCATTGCCGGCACCGGCCACAGGCTACAGCGTCCGGCACACCTTTAACCGCGTTGTCTGCCAATGGTTCCGTGCACAGCATCCGTGCCGCCAGCGCACGGGCAAACTGATACCTGCCGCTGCCCGGCAGCCCGCTGATCAGATAGGCATGTGCCAGACGCTCGTGGCGTTGTTGCGCAATGACCTGCATCCAGGCGTCGATGTGCCACGGCAGAACAGCGTCAAAGGCCATGATGCGGCTCCGCTGTTGCCTGAGCCCGGCTAACGCTGCGCTGGCAGAACTGGTGCAACCCTGCCCTGATCTGGGCCTGAACATCGACCAGGGGTTTGCCGGCATCAACGATCAGGTAGCGATCGGGCGCCGCCTGGGCACGTTCCAGATAGGTTTGCCTGACCCGGGTGAAAAAACTGATGGCTTCCTGCTCAAAGCGGTCCGGCGCCCCGCGCTGATGTGCCCGGGCCAGGCCAACAGCGGGTTCTATATCCAGAATCAGCGTCAGGTCGGGGCGCAATTTGTCCTGTACCAGGTCCTCCAGCGCCGCGATAAGAGACATATCAAGCCCGCGCCCACCGCCCTGATAGGCATAGGTTGCGTCGGTAAAGCGATCACAGACCACCCATTCCCCGCGCAACAATGCAGGCTCAATCAGTTGGTGCAGGTGCTGTGCACGGGCCGCAAATACCAACAGCAGTTCGGTCAGATCCGACATTTTTTCATCGCGGGGTGTCAGCAGCAGTTGCCGGATTTCCTCGGCCAGCGCAGTGCCACCCGGCTCCCGACTCTGAATAAAGGGAATACCCTGTTCCGCAAGACATTCACATATCCAGTTGATATTGGTAGTTTTACCTACGCCTTCAATGCCTTCAACCGTAATCAAGCGACCTGACACGTTAATCCTCTTTTATTGGCGTTGACCCATGACCACGTTGTGATGATGAGTCTCAATTGGTCTCGCTATCGGCACCACCACGCAGATAGCGCTGCACGGCCGCATTATGTTCTTCCAGCGTATCGGAGAACTGGTGACTGCCATCGCCGCGCGAAACAAAGTACAGGGCGCTGCCCTCGCCAGGCTGCAAACTGGCATGAATCGAGTCACGCCCCGCCAGCGCAATTGGCGTGGGTGGCAGGCCATTGATGCGGTAAGTATTGTACGCGGTGGTGGTGTTCAGATCACTACGATAGATGACGCCATCGTAACGGCTGCCCATGCCATAGATCACGGTGGGATCGGACTGCAATCGCATTCCGGTTTGCAGGCGCCTGACAAAAACCCCGGCGATGTCCTGCTTTTCTGCCTGGTAACCGGATTCACGTTCGATAATGGACGCCATGATCAGTGCCTGCCAGGGCGACTCGTAAGGCAGGCCCACTGCCCGCTGTTGCCATTCCTCGTCCAGAACCTGCTGCAGACGCTGGTTGGCGCGGCGCAGGATAGCAAGATCGGTGGTGCCCTTGGTGTAGAAATAGGTATCGGGAAACAGGCCGCCTTCCAGCGCCGGCAAATCGGTTTCCAGTGCCGCGTGAATGTCTTCATCCGACTTGTCGGCCAGCACCTGCGTGATATTGTCCTGCTGCCAAAGGTTCGTCAGTGCCTGGCGCACGGTCCAGCCTTCGACAAAGGTTATGGGGTATTGCACGACACGCCCCGACATCAGCAAATCCATTAGCGTTGTTGGCGTCAGATTCGCCGTCAGCGCATATTCGCCACTGCGTATACGGCGATCAAAACCGTGCCAGCGTGCCCACAACACCAGGGCACGCGGCCAGGCCAGATAACCCTCTGCCGATAGCTGATTGGCAAGCTGTTGCAGTGAGCGGCCCGGTTCAATGTCGACCACCACCGGCTCGTCGGGCAGCGCCAGTGGTGAATCCAGGTACTGCCGCATCGCCAGCCATGAACCGGCCGTCAACAGCAGCACGCTGACGCACAGGAGTACAACAATAATCAGCAGTCTGCGACCGGAAATCAAAGCCATGGCGATATAAATAAACTCTTCACAAGTGCTGCATTAGTGCTGCACGATGGCTGCACAACTTCCGGCTAAATCTGCGCCCTATTTCGTGATCAGCTTTATGCACTGCCGCAGGTTAATGAAACACTGACTTAACCCATTTACTGACAGGCCAATCCGCGTTGCGCACGCCGCGCCATGGCATCATCAGTCAGAACCCGGGTCGCGTCCGAGGTAAAATCATACAGCCGGTTGACCGGCCAGATACCCAATACACTGTTGCAAATAAACACTTCGCTGGCAAGCATCAGCTCATCAGCCGGAATCGTTCTGACCACCACCCCGATACCCTGCCCTGCGCACCACGCCAGCAGCGTCTGCCGCATAATGCCGCAGACACCGGCGGCAGTCACATCCGGGGTACAAAGCTGATCGCGGATAACCGCAAACACATTACTGCGGGTCCCCTCGATCAGGTTGCGCTGGTTATCAAACATCAGGCCCTCTTGCAGCATCGGGTCAACGTGCGGCCGGTTTTGTGCAGCAACCAGCTCCCGACTGCCCATGACCTGATCCAGACGATTGAGATGCTTCAGCCCGCCCAGTCCGGGATTGACCGAAACCCGATGCTGGCACAGCATGCAGGCGATACCCTGGCGGGCAAATTCAGCGTATTGCGCGGGCATGGGATGAAACTGGATCAGGCTGCGCGACACTGCAGATGTCGGCGGGGCATAACCGCGACCACCATCGCCACGCGTGACAATGATCTTGACCACGCCTTCAACAGGCGCCTCCGGTCCGGAGGGCAGGCAGGAAAACAGGAAGTTCAGATGCTGTTCGATTGTCGCCAACTGCAAGGGAATGCCCAGACGTTCGCAGCTTTGCTGCAGGCGACGCAGGTGGGCGGGCAATTGCAACAGTTGTTGCCGGCGATAGCAGATGGTTTCAAACACACCATCGCCATATAACAAACCACGATCGCTGACCGGAATGGTATCAGCCAGCACACCATCAACCAGCGTCACCGCGACCATCAGGGCAGTCGCGTAAAGATCAGGGAGCCATTGGTGCCGCCAAAACCGAAGGAGTTATTGAGCACTGCATTCAGATTCGCGTCCCGGCTACTGCCTGGCACATAATCAAGATCACAGGCTGGGTCTGCCTCGTGCAGATTGATGGTCGGCGTAATGACCTTGTCATGCATTGACATGACACAGATGATCGCCTCGACCGCACCGGCGGCACCCAGCAAATGTCCGATCATGGATTTGCTGGAACTGACGGGCAGCTTGAATGCATGATCACCAAACACGGTTTTCACCGCCTGGGTTTCGGCGACATCACCGGCAACCGTGGAGGTGCCATGGGCGTTGATATAGTCAATATCAGAGGCGTTCAGTCCGGCACTGTTCAGGGCATTCTGCATACAGGCGGCGGCACCACGGCCGTTCTCCGACGGTGATGTCATGTGGAAAGCATCAGCACTCATGCCAAAACCGGAGAGTTCAGCGTAAATGGTCGCGCCGCGCTTGCGGGCATGCTCGTATTCTTCCAGGACCATGATGCCGGCACCATCACTCAATACAAACCCGTCGCGGTCCTTGTCCCAGGGTCGGCTGGCCGCCTGGGGATCATCATTACGCGTTGACAGGGCGCGTGCAGCGCAGAATCCGCCGAGTCCAACCGGCGAGGTCGCCATCTCGGCGCCACCGGCAATCATCAGATCGGCTTGCCCTGACGCAATCATTTGCGCTGCGAGTCCGATATTGTGGGTACCGGTGGTGCACGCGGTGGTGACCGCGATATTGGGGCCCTGCAGGTTGTAACGAATGGACAGCGTCCCGCCCAGCATATTGATGATGGAGCCGGGAACAAAAAATGGCGACACCTTGCGTGGACCTGCACTGCGGATCAGCTCGGCATTGTTCTCAATGGCGGTAATACCACCGATGCCGGATCCGACAGCCGCGCCAAACCGCGTCGGATCGAAACCGCCCTCTTCCAGACCAGCGCTGCGCATAGCCTGAACACCCGCAGCCATCCCGTAAAGAATGAACACGTCCATGCGTTTGGCATCTTTGGCCGACATGTAAAGATCGCTGTCGAAATTTTTGATGGAGCCGCCAAAGCGGGTAGTGAACGCTGATGTATCAAAATGCTCTATATTATTGATACCGCTCTTACCGTCTTTTAGCGCCTGCCAGGTTGAGTCAACATCGTTACCCAAAGGGGTGACCATGCCCAATCCTGTCACGACTACTCGTCTGCCATTGAACACGCTTCTCTCCACGTATTTGACCGCGTCTTCCCGCCCGCAGCTATTGTTACGGCCTTCGCCAGGACAATCACACAGATAAACAAAAGCTACTCTAAGTCGGAACCCAGAGTAGCTTTGGTTTGTATCTATCCGATAAGCGGAATGCTGTTACAGGTGCTGATTGATATAATCAATTGCCAGCTGAACAGTGGTGATCTTTTCGGCTTCTTCGTCCGGAATCTCAGTTTCAAACTCTTCTTCGAGAGCCATAACCAATTCCACGGTATCCAAAGAATCAGCGCCGAGATCTTCTACGAATGAAGAGGAAGCTTTTACGTCTTCTTCCTTAACGCCAAGCTGCTCGCAGACAATTTTTTTTACGCGTTCTTCAATGCTGCTCATAACTCTTATTAGCTCCTAGTACTAAGGTTTGTCATGCATTCCGATTAAATTGGTTAAAATTTGACCAACTGAAATAATCTAAAACGCAAGTTTACATGTATTTTGTAGTGCTTGTAATCTTAAACTGGAAAATAATTCACTTGACCAGATTAATTTAATTACTTATCAATGCTTTATTCTTGTAAATTAAACCATCACTTAATCAATAATTATGCCCCCTTGATACCCTTTACGCCATGTACATACCGCCATTCACCTGAATGGTTTCACCGGTGATATAGGCGCCGGCATCAGACGCCAGGAACCCCGCCACCGACGCAATTTCTTCCGGTTTGCCAAAGCGTGCCAACGGAATCTGCACCAACAGTGATTCAATCTGTTTTTCTGTCAATGCGCGCGTCATGTCTGTGTCGATAAAACCCGGTGCAATAGAGTTCACCGTAATGCCACGGGAACCGATTTCGCGGGCCAACGAGCGCGAGAAACCTTCCACGGCCGCTTTTGACGCCGCGTAATTGGTTTGCCCCGGATTACCACTGGATGCAACCACCGAACTGATATTGATGATACGTCCCCAGCGTGCTTTGGTCATGGCCTTCAGGGCAACACGACACACCCGGTACAGCGAATTGAGGTTGGTGTTGATGACACTGCCCCATTCATCTTCTTTCATGCGCATCAGCAGGTTGTCGCGGGTAATCCCCGCATTATTAACCAGTATCAGCGGCGCCGCGCCCAACTCTGCAGCGATCTTCTCCAGTACGGCCTCGACCGCCTCAGTCGAAGACACATCAAGGCAGAACCCTGCGCCTTTGACACCCTGGCTGGCAAAAAATTCCGTGATCGCCTGAGCGCCCTCTTCTGTCGTCGCCGTACCTGCCACGATGGCACCCTGACTTCCCAGTTCTGCGGCAATGGCCCGTCCGATTCCCCGGCTGGCGCCGGTGACCAGGGCTACTTTTCCTGACATGCTCATGTAATGCGTCACTCCCTTGTTGAATCTGCTAACGCTGTTAAAACAATTTCTTTCAGTGAGCCAGCCCGTCGACCGCCTCGGTCAGCGCCGCCGGCGTTTCAGTGCTGAAACAATTGATTTCAGGCTGAATTCGTTTGATCAAACCACCCAGCACCTTGCCTGGGCCGCATTCTACTACTTTGCCAATGCCAAAGTCGCCCATACAGTAGATGGTATCAACCCATTGCACCGGCATGTACAACTGTTTAAGCAGATTGTCGCGTATTTCGCTCAGCTCTTTGCTCGCACGGCCATTGATATTCTGCACCACTGGCAGCTCGGGTTTTTTGAACTCGATCCCCGCCAGGTCGGTGGCCAGCTGCTCTGCCGCCGGCTTCATCAGCGCACAATGTGATGGTACGCTGACATTGAGTGGCAAGGCGCGCTTGGCACCGGCCTCTTTGCATGCCGCCATGGCGCGCTCGACGGCGGCCCTGTCACCAGCAATCACGGTTTGGCCGGGAGAGTTGAAGTTGGCTGGCGCAACAATGCCCTCACCCGCCACACTACGACAAATCTCGTCAATCCGGCTATCTTCCATGCCAATGATGGCAGCCATCGCGCCGACGCCCGCAGGCACCGCCGTCTGCATATACTGGCCGCGCTTATGTACCAGGACAATGGCATCATCAAAACTCAGCACACCGGCACATACCAGCGCCGAATATTCACCCAGACTGTGTCCGGCAAGCATGTCAGGCAGCGGCGCTTTTTGCGCCATCCAGACCCGCCAGATGGCGACCGACGCCGCCAGCAGGGCCGGTTGCGTGAAATGCGTCTGGTCCAGCAAGCCATCAGGGTTGTCCTGGGTAATCTGCCACAAATCAGCGCCCAGCACGTCGGAGGCCTGGGCAAAGGTATCGGTAATGGCGGGATAATCGGCTGCCAGTTCACTGAGCATACCGGCCTTTTGTGACCCCTGGCCAGGAAATACGATTCCAAATTTCTGCATGTTCTGCTCTCGTTCTCTGATCAATCGCGTGTTTCAGTGTAATGTCAGCTCTGCATTTTACCCGCAATAAGAGCCGGCACATTGTCTTCTATCTGTTTAATCGCGTGGTTAATCGCACGCTCAAAACCATCCTGCCGTGCATTGCCATGACTTTTCACGATAATGCCATGTAGCCCAACCAGCGTGGCACCATTGTACCGCGACGGGTTCAGCTCTTTTTGTATATCCTGCAGCAATGGCCGCGCAAGCAAGCCTAACAGTCGGTAATACCAGGTTGATCTGATACTGCCCAATAACAGCCGCTGCATGACCTTGACGGCGCCGGCACTGGTCTTGATGGTGATGTTGCCGGTAAAACCATCACAGACGATGACATCGGCAACGCCATCAAACAGCTGGTTACCTTCTATAAAACCGATGTAGTTAACGTCAGGGCTGTCGCTCAGTAGTGCTGCGGCTTCACGTATCTCCGGCGTACCCTTGTTCGCCTCGGCACCAATGTTCAACAGTGCGACGCGGGCGTGCGGGCGATCAGACAGACTGGAGGCCAGGACCGCTCCCATCAGGGCAAACTGATAAAGCTCCGCTGCGTTATTACTGACATTGGCACCGACATCGAGCAGGTAGCTGTAGCCACCAGAACGGGTAGCAGGCAAAGAAGCCATGATGGCAGGTTTATCGATACCGGGAATCGGCTCCAGTAAATGACGGCCTGCCATCAACAGGGCACCGGTATTACCGGCGCTGACGCAGGCATCAGCGACACCCTGACGTACATGGTCGACGACGATAAACATGGAGGAGTTCCGGCTGCCGCGCAGAACACTTTCCGGGCGAGCATGAGAACTGACAGCGACATCGGTATGAACAATATCGATGCGATCGGCGTTGTTTGCGGATACAGAGCCTAACAAGGGAGTAATCTGTTGCTCATCACCCACCAGCGTTAGCTGCAGATGCGGGTGTGTTTCCAGTGCTGCCAGCGCAGCCGGCACTGTCACCGGGGGGCCAAAATCTCCCCCCATGACATCAATCGCGATGCGCCTGACTTCAGTCAAACTTATTCGTCACCGAGATTCAGTACTTTCTTGCCTTTGTAAAAACCATCGGCAGTCATGTGGTGACGACGGTGAACTTCGCCCGTGGTCTTGTCCACTGACAGAGTTGGTCCTGTCAATGCATCGTGACTACGACGCTGATCGCGACGCGCGCGGGATTTTTTGTTTTGCTGAACGGCCATGCTGAATGCTCCTGATGTCTGAAACTGCTAACAGCTTCACTAATTAACTTCATGTAAAACCCTGATCTCTAGTGAGATTCAGGCTTGTTCTTTAATGTAGCCAGGACTGAAAACGGGCTGCTTGCCTGCTTTTCTTCAGCCTGGTCATTGTGCTCAATACCAACACCCTTCTCCAGCACTTCCTGCATGATAGCGGCGTTGCATTGTTGGTGCGTGCTGACAATCGGCATGCACAGTATCAATTGTTCTTCCACGATGTCTGCCGGGTTCAGTGTCTCTTCGTCACTTAACCAGGGGTCCAGCGATGCCGGCAGATCCTTGGCCATGGCCTCGGTGCTCACCACGGCCAGTTCAAAGCGCTCACTCAGCGTGATCTGCACAGGTTCCAGACAACGCTGACACTGCACATTGACAGTCGCCTGCAGCTCGCCGTCTATGCGGCGGCGGCGATCCTGATCGAAACGAAACATCAGTACCGCGTGCGCCCTGCCCTCACTGTCTGTCAGCATTGCCGACAGATTTTTGAGCGCCTGCAAAGGCACATAACCCTCTACTGTCTGCTCATGCCGGAACGCTTTGCGGGCATCAACAAACGGCAACAGCGGGGACGCAAATTCGAGGGTCTGATCCATAGGCGCGCAATGATAGGGGCACAAAAGGTTTCTGTCAAAAAATTCTGCTCATTTTCGCATATTTTACCGCCTGTTACCGGCGTTTTTCCTCATTCAGCCGGTCGATGAGCGACTTCATCTCATCACGCAGCGGTGCCGACACCGTCATGGCCTGCCCTGACACCGGATGCCGAAAGCACAATTGTGCTGCGTGCAGATTCAGATGCCTGACCGATGCGAAGTCATGGCGCCGATCGAAGGTGTACTTGGTGTCGCCGATAATAGGGTGCCCGGCATACTGACAATGCACCCGAATCTGATGCGTACGCCCGGTGACCGGCATGGCCTCTATCAGGCTGGCCGTGGCAAAAACCTGCAGCCGCCGGAACCGGGTCAGCGCCGCTTTACCATCGGCCTGCACTGTCACAATGCGCTCACCGGCATGAGGCTGATTTTTTTGCAGTGCAACCTTCACTTCATCAAGCGCGTCAGGCCACACGCCATGAACCAGCGCCTGATAGGTTTTCTCCATCACTTTCTGTTTCAAATCTGCCTGTAACAACTTCAAAACCTTGCCATTCTTGGCTATCAGAATGCAACCTGAGGTATCTTTGTCGAGACGATGCACCAGCTCACGAAAGTCCCCTTCCCCGGCCATGGCTCTGAGCGCTTCAATCAACCCCAGTCGCAAACCCGATCCGGCATGCACCGCCAGCCCGGCCGGCTTGTTGATGGCCATCAGGTGTTCATCTTCGTACAGCACACTGTCCCGGAGGAGCTGCACCAGGCTGGCGCCGGGCCTGGCGGCCGGCTCCTGCTCGCTCAGGCGCAATGGTGCCACGCGCACAACATCGCCCGTCACCAGGCGCGAATCAGGCTTGCAGCGCTTCTTGTTGATCCGCACTTCACCTTTGCGAATCAAGCGGTACAGGTGTGACTTGGGCAGTCCTTTCAGGCGGCTGAGCAGGAAATTATCCAGTCGCTGCCCGTCGGCGTGCTCTGACACGTCAATAAGCTGCACCCCGGTCCTGACTCCGTCAGTCTGAGCATGGATCATAGTGGCGCCCCGATGGCCGTGCTGCGCGCCAATTCGCGCAAAGTCCGCGATTATAACACCGGGCCAAACTGTTTACCGGCACTCAGGCGGCGAATGGTGTAAAATCGCGCCTGTTTTCCACCGACCATAACGGATCATCGACGCAAACGTTAACGTCAGCTCAATCAGCTCAGATCATCAGCACAGGACAGGACTAAGCCATGCTTACCATCAGAGAAACACTGGAAGCCGGTATCACCAAGGCACTGGTCAAAGTGACCGGACAAAGTGACGCCAAAGCACAGGTCATTTACGCGACGAGAGCCGAGTTCGGCGACTATCAGGCCAACGGGGTCATGTCAGTGGCGCGGCAATTGCGTACCAATCCGCGTGAACTTGCCGTCAAGGTGGTAGCAGAAATCGATTGTGGCAACCTGCTTGCCAAAGCGGAAGTCGCCGGCCCCGGCTTTATTAACCTGTTCCTCAGTACCGACGCGCTGGCTGAACGTGCCAGCGAGTGCCTTGACGATGCCGCCAAACTGATTCTGCCGGTAAACAAGCCGCAAACCATTGTGGTCGACTATTCCAGCCCCAACCTGGCCAAGGAAATGCACGTCGGTCACCTGCGCGGCACCATTATTGGCGACGCCATCGTCCGCATCCTCGAGGCCCTGGGCCATTGTGTTATCCGACAGAATCATGTCGGTGACTGGGGTACCCAGTTCGGCATGCTGATTGCGCACCTGAAGACCCTGAGTGATGACGATAAAGCACTGGCCAACAATCTCTCCGACCTGGAAGTGTTTTATCGCGAGGCCAAGCAACGCTTCGATGCCGACCCGGCGTTTGCCGAGCTGGCACGCAGTTATGTTGTGCGCCTGCAGCGCGGTGACCCGGAGTGCCTGGAGGCCTGGCAGCGCTTTATTGATGAATCGCTGCGTCATTGCGAGGAAGTCTACGAGCTGCTCGGCGTGAGCCTGCAGCGCAGCGACCTGTGCCCGGAGAGTTTTTACAACAACGATCTGGCGGAAATCGTTCAGGAACTCGACAACAAAGAGTTGCTGACCCGGTCGGAAGGCGCCAACTGTGTTTTTCTGGAAGAGTTCACCGGCAAGGACGGCAACCCGCTGCCAGTAATCGTACAGAAAAGCGACGGCGGGTACCTGTACGCCACCTCCGATCTGGCAGCCGTCAGATATCGTTGCCATACCCTGGGCGCTGACCGTGTGTTATACGTGGTGGATGCGCGCCAAAGTCTGCATTTTCAACAGGTGTTTGCGGTGGCAAAGCGCGCGGGTTTCGCGCGCAGTGACAGTCATCTGGAACATATCGCTTATGGCACCATGATGGGTGAAGACGGTAAACCTTTCAAAACCCGCAGCGGTGACACCGTCAAACTGCGGGATTTGCTGGATGAATCCGTGCGTCGCGCATTTGCGCTGGTCAGCGAAAAGAACCCCGACCTGCCCGAAGCCGACCGCCAGCAAATTGCCGCTACCGTTGGCATTGCAGCGGTGAAATATTCTGACCTGTCAAAGAACCGCACCAGTGATTACATCTTTGACTGGTCCAGCATGCTGTCGTTCGAAGGCAACACAGCGCCTTATCTGTTGTATGCCTACGCACGTATCCAGAGCGTATTGCGTCGCCTGGCAGAGGAAGGCGCAGCGCCCGGAAAACGCATTGTGCTGGATGCCGCCGAGGAGCGTGCGCTGGCGATGAAGGTGCTGCAATTCTCCGAGATTCTGCGTCAGTTGGGGCTGGATGGTTATCCGAACCAGTTGTGCCTGTATCTGTATGAGCTATCGGGTACGTTCATGAAGTTCTACGAAGGCTGCCCGATTCTGAAAGCCGACGCTGAACTCCGACAGTCCCGCCTGGCCCTGGCGGCGTTGACCGCCCAGACGCTGAAGCGCGGCCTTAACCTGCTGGGCATAGAACCTTTAAACCGGATGTGACCGCCAAGGATGGCGGAAATGCCGTTTTTGCAGGAGCAAAAAACGGCGGACCGCGACCCCGCCGCCGACCGCTCCGAGGATGTGTCACCGACAGTAAAGCTCGACATAACTCCACTGCAGTGGAAAGTCTGCACAAGCCTGTCGGGGCTGGATAGCAACTGAAGGGGCTTGTGCGGCAGGGAAGCCGCACAAGAGCCTCCAGGGATGGATCCACGGCGTCCCCTGAAGGTGCTTTCCAGTCACGACAGGCGCTCCCGAAACGAAGCCGTCAGCCGCCAGCCGCCAGCCGTGACAACGTTAGCAGTTAGTCGCAGAGCTCGAGCAACAACTTGTTCAGCTGCCGGCTGAAGCGCGCCGGATCCTCAAGCTCATTGCCATCGGCCAGGCTCGCCTGATCAAACAGCAACGAGATGAGATCGGTAAAACGCTCCTCATCCTGCTCCTTCTCCAGCTTGTTGATCAACGGATGATCCGGGTTCACTTCAAAGATGGGCTTGGTTTCCGGCACCGGCTGCCCCGATGCTTCCATGATACGGCGCATCTGCGCCCCCATGTCATCATCATCCAGTGCCAGGCAGGCGGCCGAATCTGTCAAACGATGACTGACCCGCGACTCTTTGATCCGATCACCGAGTGCGGTTTTCACGCGATCAAGCAAAGGCTTGAAGGTTTCTTCGCGTTTCTCCTGCTCGGCTTTCTCGTCTTCATCGTCCAGCTTGCCCAGATCAAGCTCGCCACGTGTCACATCCTGCAGACTCTTACCGTCAAATTCATTCAGGTGGCTCATGAGCCATTCATCAATACGGTCTGACAGCAACAGAACTTCGATGCCCTTTTTGCGGAATATTTCCAGATGCGGGCTGTTCTTCGCTGCTTTCCCGGAGTCTGCGATCAGGTAATAAATCTTTTCCTGATCCGGCTTCATGCGCGACACATAGTCGTCCAGACTTTGATCCTGACCGTTGGAGTCGGCATGGGTGCTGTTGAACATCAGCAACCTGGCAATTGTTTCGCGGTTGGAAAAGTCCTCGCCCGGCCCTTCCTTCAATACTTGACCGAACTCCTTCCAGAACGTCGCATACTTGTCCTTGTCTTCTTTTTTCAGCTTGCTCAGCATGTCGAGCGCGCGTTTGGTCAGCGCACTGCGCATGGAGTCCACGGCCGGGTCTTTCTGCAGGATTTCGCGGGAAACGTTCAGCGAAATGTCATTGGAATCGACCACACCTTTGATAAAGCGCAAGTACAATGGCAAAAACTGCTCCGCCTGATCCATGATGAACACACGCTGCACATAGAGTTTCAGGCCGCGCACGCCATCACGATTCCACAAATCAAACGGTGCCCGGGTCGGCAGATACAACAGGCTGGTGTACTCCAGCTTGCCTTCTACCTTGTTGTGACTCCAGCCCAGTGGTTTTTCATAGTCGTGAGAGATGTGTTTGTAGAACTCTTCATATTCTTCCGCTTTGATCTCGGTGCGCGGCCGTGTCCACAGCGCCTTGGCATCATTGACCGCTTCAAATTCCGTGGGTTTGTCGCTGGTCTCGGCGCCCTCTTCCTCGGCTTCTTTGGGCTTGGGCATCATCACCGGTATCGCGATATGATCAGCATATTTCTTCACAATCTGCTTCAGGCGATAGCTGTCGGCGAACTCGCGGGAGTCCTCGCGCAAATGCAGTATCACCGTGGTGCCACGGCTGGCTTTCTCGGTGCTTTCTATGGTGTAGTCGGATTCACCGGACGATGCCCAGTGCACGCCTTCGGATGCCGGCGCACCGGCTTTCCGGGTCAGCACCTCAACCTGATCGGCAACAATGAAGGCAGAATAAAAACCCACACCAAACTGGCCGATCAGTTGTGAGTCCTTCTTCTGATCGCCACTGAGTGACTCCAGAAACTGTGCGGTTCCCGAGCGGGCAATGGTGCCCAGGTTACTGACGACATCGTCGCGTGACATGCCAATGCCATTATCGGAAATACTGACCGTGCCAGCTTCCTGATCAAAATCGATAACAACCTTCAAGTCGGTGTCATCTTCATAAATATCCGGCTGCGACAGCGCCTGAAAGCGCAGTTTGTCTGCGGCATCAGATGCGTTAGAAATCAGTTCACGCAGAAATACCTCTTTGTTACTGTAGAGGGAGTGAATCATCAGTTTCAGAAGCTGTTTTGCTTCCGTCTCGAATCCGCGTGTTTCCTTGTTAATGTCCGTTGCCATGTAAACCCCTGCTGCATCAATCCTGGTTAAATAAAAAAACCCGGCAACCTATTCGGCTACCGGGTTCTTTTATTGGGTCGCTAACGCGCTATTTCAAGTCTGCTAACCACAGCGGATGGATCAAGCCTCTCGATAGTACTCGATGGACTCTTCCTTGCGCTGCTGCAGCGTTTCATAACGTGCTTTCGAATTCTCGATGTAGGTCAGGAACTGCCGGGCGTTATCGACCCCCAGATTCTGAGCAGCTCGCGCTGCTGCTGCGGCGTCGTCAAACCGATCCAGTTCGACCAATGCTCGTGCCAGCGATAGCTGCACATCACCCTGATTTTCCAGTCCGCCACGCTGCAATGCTGTTTGCATGGCTTCAACGGCGCTCTCATAATCACGGTTCATCAGGTGGATGTAACCCAGATAATCCCAGGATTCACCATCGTTGGCCAGTTCGGTCAAACGCTCGGCAGGCTCCACAGCGCCTTCAAACTCGGACGCCATGATGTACATCTGTGTCAGACGTCGCAAATTGGACTCGCTCTCTTCCACAATATCCTTTTCGATACCATCTTCCATGACCTCAATGCCACGATAAGGCGCATCGATACCGGCCAGGGATTGTGCCAGAGTCAGGTACTGGGCTTCACTGTCCATGTAACCTCTGACATAG
Organism: Pseudohongiella sp.; assembly: GCF_011050365.1. Lineage (GTDB taxonomy): Bacteria > Pseudomonadota > Gammaproteobacteria > Pseudomonadales > Pseudohongiellaceae > Pseudohongiella. Next base: position 34,054 of record NZ_DRFV01000015.1, on the reverse strand, counting down.
GTCAGTTCCAGCGTTTGCAGGCGCTTTGCATCGTCTTCCAGGAAGCCATAAATCGCTGCCAGGTTACGATACTCGGGTGCCTCGTCAAACAGGGCAATCATGGTGCGAGTGACTTCCAGTGCATTGCGGTAGTCTTCCAGCTCGATATACATCACGTTGAGCAGACCATAGATGTTCTTGCGTAGCTCACCACCTGAAGCACTGACCAAATCCATGTGACTGATCAACAGTGGAATCGCTTCCTCGTAATTTTCCAGGTAGTAGTGGGATTGCGCCAGAATCAGGTAGATAGTGGCATCTTCCTCGGCTGACAGCTCACGCCACTGGTTCAGAATGTCAATGGCCTCCTCAAAACGCTCCTCACTGGCATACAACTGGCCCAGGGAACGCAATGCACGCAAGCGCGCATCTTCACGCAGCTCCTCGATGGTGAGAATACGCTCAAAGGTCAGCAACGCATTGTCGATATCATCAGTCGACATGTAGTAGTTGGTATAGAAATTGAGCAGCGTTGATTTCTCAAAATCGTTCAGCGAGTCATAACGCTCATTCAACTCATCCAGCTCACGCTTGGCTCGCGGAAGATCCGGTTGATCACCCTCTTCCGTCGGATTCATCAACTCGTTGACTTCTGAAATGACCCGGAAAACTCGATCACTCAGCACTTGTGATGAGCGCGTGGGTGGTGGCTGACGGGGACCGTCATCCTCTTCCTGTGCCGATGCCGTTGCGATAAAGGCAGCCTGCCCTACCAGCGTCGACGCGGCAAATGTCATCGCCAACAGGAGCGATTTATATTTGAACTTCATCTTCAACATAAATTACTCCTCCAACTGATAGCGGAACACGTATTGAACGTTGGGCACAGGCACAGCCTCACCATTCACTACGCGGGGCTGAAAGCGGAAACGTTCGGCGGCGCGTATCGACGCTGAGTCGAACATGCCACGAGGTTCCGCATCAATAACTTCAACATTCTCCACACCGCCCGACGCCGTCACGGTAAACGACACCTGACACCAGCCCTCGATACCGCGTTGTGCAGCCCGGGTCGGATATGTCGGCTGAATATTAACCAGTGGCAGCATTTCACCATCGGTCGCACTCAGTCCGGTTGCACCAATATCCAGACCGATATCAAGATCGGCACCACTGGTATCGATACCCAGATTGGCCATATTGTCCATATCGACATTACGGTTTTCCGGTGGTGGTGGTGTTTCTTCAATTTCCTGAATCTCTTCAGGGCGCTCTACGTCACGTATCACTTCCATCTCGATTTCCGGCATGGTCGCATCCACGATGCGAACGACGTTCGCACGTTGATCGAGCTGACTGCCGGTCGCGATCAGGGCCTGCATGAAATAGAACAGCGCCAGTGTGATACCTGCCGCCAGTACCAGAGAAATCAACCATCGAATTGCAATCATTGTTTAATTCTCCGTTGAAATGGACACTGATGCGATGTTGGCATCGCGTGCAGCTTCCAGGATTCTCATGACGTACTGGTTTTCAGCCGCCTCGTCACCCTGGATGACCACAGAAGCATTCGGTGTTTCCGCCAATCGGCGTTCGAACCGGCTTCTGATAAACCGAGCGTCTATCTGCTCACCATCTATCCAGATCTGACCATCTCCGCTGACCGCGATCAGGATCAGGTCCTGGGAGCGCGGCGAAGCGGTGGATGCATCCGGTTTGTTGACATCAATACCGGCCTCGGTGACAAACACCGAGGTCACGATAAAGAAGATCAGCAAGATGAAAACGACATCAAGCATCGGGGTCAGATCGATCTCCCCGGTGTTTTCGTCATCATCGCGTTTCTTCATTAAACCTGTTTTCATTATTATGCCTTTACAGTATCTCTATATTTGATTTAGGACATATGATCTTCAAGAAGTTCCAGGTCACGGTCAACTCGGTGTTTCAACCAGTTGGTGGCAAAAATACCGGAAAGTGCACCTACCATGCCCGCCATTGTCGGGATAGTGGCTTTTGACACACCACCTGCCATGGATTTGGCGTCACCACCACCGGTAAATGCCATAACGTAGAATACTTCAATCATGCCAGTCACCGTGCCCATCAGCCCGAGTAGTGGGCAAACCACTACCAGGGACTCAATCATGGGCAACGACGACTTCAGATCCAGCGACACTTCAGAGATCATCAGGTGGCGGATCTGCTGAGCGCGCCAGGAACGGGTGTCACTGCGACCAGCCCATGTCGCGAGGGTCTGTTTGACCCTCTTGGCATGGGTGGAGTGCAGATACCAAACCCGCTCGAAAATCAGCGACCACTTCACCAGCAGCAGGGCACCGATAATCCAGAGCACCGGCCCACCCCTGTTCATGAAATCCATAATCGCATCATAAAAATCGAGCAGCGCGAAATACATGGTGCCCCCTTACGCCTTGTTACCGGCGGCTTCTGCTTTCCGTGCGATAAGACCGGTGGCCTGCTCTTCCAGGATATGGATGATGCGGTCACTTTTACTCTTAACCCAGGTGTGCATAAGGATACATGGGATCGCTGCAACGATACCGAGTACTGTTGTCATCAATGCCATGGAGATACCACCTGCCATGATGGTCGGGTCACCAGCACCGTATACGGTGATCTGCTGGAACACCTGAATCATACCGGTTACCGTACCCAACAGGCCCATCAGCGGAGCGATGGTGGCGATGATCTTGATCAGCGTCAGGAAACGTTCCAGCGCAGGTGTTTCCTGCAGGATCGCTTCACCCAGCTTCAGTTCCAGTGTCTCGGTGTCAACATTCGGGTTGGACTCGGCAACCAGCAATACACGACCCAGCGGGTTGTTGCCGTTGGCTTTGTCCGACTTGACCTGAGCGTTCACCTTGGCTGCAACCAGCGTCAGCATGAAGGAACGGATAATACCGACCAGCACACCGATGATGCCCAGACCAATAATCATGAAACCGATTTCGCCGGCATTCTGACGAACCTGCTCGGCAGGCGTCGGGAAGTTGATCAGGTTGGCCATCAGGCTGCCACCAACTGCACCCGTCGGATCGATACCGACTTTGGTGAAGCCGCTCTCAGCGTTTTCGAGTTCTGCGGCACGCGCCATAATGTCACCGTTGGGCTGACGTGGCAGCACCTGCAGATGACCGACAGAACCTGTATAAGACAGGTATTCACCGTCGCCGATGGCGTTGAAGGAACCGATACGGGTAATCATACGGTTTTCCTGTTCACCGGATGCCAGGCCCACAGTATCTTCATACTGCACAACACGACCGGCTTCAGTCATTTCCTGCTGCATGTAGAACCAGAACCGCTCGATTTCATCGACGCGAACCTGTTCGGTATCAGAGGCAACACGTTCAATGAACGAGTCCAGGAATTCAGTACGGCCCGGATACTGGGCACTGATCAGCGAGTCATCAAAGACGCTGCGGAAGTCACCGGCAACACCCTGGATGGTACCCAGCAGTTCGTTCAGGTTGGCACGCACTTCACGCAGTTGCGCGCGAGCGTCGGCGAGCAGCTGTCGATTTTCATCGAAAACGCCTTCCAGACGCGCGTTTTCAGCTTCTTCTTCAGCAATACGCTCTCGCGTCTGCTGCAGAATCTGCTCCTGTTGATCCACATTCTGCTGGAAGCGCTGCTCGCGCTCCTGTGCTTCGGCAGACTCGGCAACGCGGTTCTCTTCGACGTCGCGGAGAAGCTGCTCCAGACTCGAGGCCGGTTGTTGCGCAAACACCTGGGTGGATACGGCGAGCATAAGCCCCGTGACGGTAATACCTGCTAATTTGATTATATTATTCTTCACTGTGCTGACTCCGGCGCAACGATTGGTAGGTCAATGATTTCTGGTGCAACGGTACCGCTGGCGACGCTGATACCGGTGCGAATGGCTTCACGGTAAGTGCCATCGTCAAGCGTTACCCACTGACGGGCTTCCGGATCCCAGGCGCCCGTCATGGAGCGGTCCTTGGTCTGGAATGTCAGCGCTATACGCCCAACACGCAATATATCCACGTCCCGCTCAACACCGTCGATAGTCAGTGTGGTCGGATAAGTTTCGCGGGTACGTCCGTAAGCGTTTTCGGTCTGGTACAGAACCAGAATCTGACGGAAGCGTTCCGCGGTAGAGACGTTGGGGTTATCGATCGCGGCTTTCGCAAACTCGATACGGGCCCGACGCGCCTCCAGGTGGAAAGGCATATCCAGTTCCACGAATTGCTCCATACTGGATATCATGCGGTTCATCAGCAGCGGAAGCTCTTGCGTGACGTTACGAACCTCGGCAATGGACTCCGCAATCGTATTCAGATCCTGCTCCTGAATAGCGATTTGGCGGCGCCAGTTGGCGTTGAGCACCATCAGTGCTTCAAGGTTGTCACTTTCCAGTTTGAAATCTTCGAAGAGAGCGCTTGAAGAGTTGGAGAGACGGTTGATGGTCTCCTGAGACCGGGCTGCTGCCGCGTTAGTCTCGTCTACAACATTCAAGGCTCTGTCAATCGTGCTTGTATCAACGTCTTGCGCCTTGGCTGTTCCGATCACTAGCAGGGATGCGAGTGGTACCAGAACCTTGGAATATAATCGACGGTTATTCATGTGCCATCCTGTTATTGTATTAAACACTCTGATGCGAACACCAGACGTGACATCTTTTCTACTTTACCGGCATGCAGCCGTTCAACTTCACACTGGCAAATCTATCCCCGGAAACGAGACCGGGCTGCAAATACCCAAATTACTGCGATCCTTCGGTTTGCAAACTTTGCATTGTCTCTGCTCGCCCTATCTCTGCTCGATCTGTGCCAAATCCCTTGAGATATCCTGCACAAACCCTGCATAAATCAGGCCAGCCAGTTACCAATCGACACGAACGAAAACCTCGTGAGAAAATTGGTAACAAATATCACCAACATCAATGCTGTTTGGCGTAAATTCAGTGCTCCCTGCCGAATTATGTCGATAAGACTAACACAACCCGTTCGAATTTTTGAACCTCCGCAAGCAGATATTTTCTGCCTTCCTCGGCAAACCTGAAGACTGACGCACCGATCCGGGTCAACGGCGTTGGCCGTGCCCATCAGGGGTGCGCCAGATCACCATTACCAGCCAGTGACTTCCTTCAGCGCATCACCGATATCGGCCAGACTGCGTACAGTCTTGACGCCGGCATCCTGCAGCGCTGCAAACTTCTCGTCAGCTGTGCCCTTGCCACCGGAAATAATCGCACCGGCGTGCCCCATCCGCTTACCGGCTGGTGCTGTCACGCCAGCAATGTAAGATACCACAGGCTTTGTGACATGCTCTTTAATATAGGCCGCGGCTTCTTCCTCAGCGCTGCCACCGATCTCACCAATCATCACAATCGCTTCGGTCGCCGGGTCTTTCTCGAACATAGCCAGAATGTCAATGAAGTTGGAGCCCGGAATCGGGTCACCACCAATACCGACACACGATGACTGACCAAAACCGTGGTCGGTCGTCTGCTTCACCGCTTCGTAAGTCAACGTGCCGGAGCGTGAAACAATGCCCACCTTGCCGGGCTTGTGAATGTGACCGGGCATGATGCCGATCTTGCATTCGCCGGGCGTGATGACGCCGGGGCAGTTAGGACCAATCAGGCGCACGCCCAGCTCGTCACACTTGACCTTGGCATCCAGCATGTCCAGCGTCGGTATACCTTCCGTGATACAAACGATCAGTTTGATACCACCGTTGGCAGCTTCCAGAATGGAATCCTTGCAGAATGCTGCCGGTACGTAGATAACACTGGCATCTGCGCCCGTGGCGGCAACCGCTTCACGTACCGTGTTGAATACCGGCAATCCCAGGTGCGTCGTGCCACCCTTGCCTGGCGTCACACCGCCAACCATTTTGGTGCCGTAGGCAATGGCCTGCTCGGAGTGGAACGTGCCTTGTGAACCAGTAAAACCCTGGCAGATGACTTTGGTGTCTTTGTTAATCAGAATGCTCATTATTTACCCTCCGCGGCCTTGACGACTTGCTGGGCAGCGTCGGTCAGACTGGTTGCAGCGATGATGTTCAGCCCACTGTCGGCCAGTGCCTTGGCACCCAGATCCGCATTGTTGCCTTCCAGGCGAACCACAACGGGCACTTTAACGCCAACTTCCTTAACAGCGCCGATAATACCTTCAGCGATCATGTCACAACGAACAATGCCGCCAAAGATGTTGACCAGTACCGCCTTGACGTTATCGTCCGACAGAATGATCTTGAACGCTTCGGTCACACGCTCTTTGGTAGCACCGCCGCCCACGTCGAGGAAGTTGGCAGGCTGTCCGCCATGCAGATTGACGATATCCATGGTGCCCATGGCCAGACCGGCGCCATTGACCATGCAGCCAATGTTGCCATCAAGCGCCACGTAATTCAGTTCAAAACTGGCCGCGTGCGCTTCACGCGGATCGTCCTGTGACGGATCGTGCATCTCACGTAATTTTGGCTGACGGTACAGCGCATTGCCGTCGATGCCGAGTTTGGCATCCAGGCAATGCAGGTTGCCGTCTTCCTTGATGACCAGCGGGTTGATTTCCAGCAGCGCCAGGTCGTAGTCAACAAACAACTTTGCCAGGCCCATGAAAATCTTGGTGAACTGTTTAATCTGATCACCTTGCAAACCCAGCTGAAATGCCAGGTCACGGCCCTGATAAGGCTGTGCGCCGACCAGCGGATCAACCGTTGCCTTCAGAATCTTCTCAGGCGTGTCATGTGCCACTTTTTCAATCTCGACACCACCTTCGGTGGAGGCCATGAATACGATACGACGTGAGGAACGATCCACCACCGCGCCCAGGTACAATTCCTGTGCGATGTCGGTACAGGATTCAACCAGGATCTTGCTGACCGGCTGACCATTGGCATCGGTCTGATAAGTGACCAGGCGCTTACCCAGCCACTGGGCAGCAAACGCTTTGGCATCATCACGGCTTTTGATCAGTTTTACACCGCCAGCCTTGCCGCGTCCGCCCGCGTGAACCTGAGCCTTGACTACCCACATGTCGCCGCCGATCTTGTCACAGGCTTCTGCTGCAGCTTCAGGCGTATCAACAGCGAAGCCTTTGGAAACAGGCAGTCCATATTCAGCAAAAAGCTGCTTGCCTTGATATTCGTGTAGATTCATTCTGTAATTCCTCTGTTATAAAAGCGCATGAATCAATTGCGCTTACGTTTGTTGGCAGCATGGATGGCGTGACCGCCAACGGCCAATGCTGCTTCGTGCACTGCTTCCGACAAGGTCGGATGTGAGAACATGGTCAGGCCCAGATCTTCTGCACTGGCACTGAACTCCATGGCGATCGCTACCTGCTGCACAAGATCGGCCGCACTCGGGCCAATAATGTGTGCACCCAGGACACGGTCAGTTTTAGCATGAGCAATCAACTTGACCAGGCCAGCGGTATCATTGGCGGCCATGGCGCGACCATTGATACTGAAGGGGAAGGTACCAACACTGTATTCAACGCCCTCTTCCTTGAGCTGCTGCTCGGTTTTACCAACCCAGGCAATTTCAGGATGCGTGTAGATAACAAACGGTACCAGGTCATAATTGACCTGGGTTTTCTTGCCCGCGATACGCTCGGCAACCATGACACCCTCTTCCATGCCCTTGTGAGCCAGCATCGGCCCGCGCACCAGGTCTCCGGCTGCATAAACGCCTGCAACTTTAGTGGCGCACTGATCGTCAACCACAACAAAGCCTCGCTGGTCGACTTCAACACCACAGTCCTCAGACAACAGATCCTTGGAGCATGGGCGACGACCGACACAAACAATCAGCTTGTCAAACACGATTTCCTGCTCGCCATCCTTGTCGGTGTAGCTGACGGTCACTGTCTTGTTCTTGCCTTTGCCACCGACCTTGGTGCCAGACACCTTGCTGCCCAGTTTGATATCCAGACCCTGCTTCTCGAAAACCTTTTTCGCCTCTTTCGCTACCTGCTGATCAACGGCGGGGAGGAAATCCTCCAGCGCCTCAATCACAGTGACTTCTGAGCCCAGTCGCGACCAGACACTGCCAAGTTCAAGGCCGATAACGCCGGCGCCGATGACGCCAAGACGCTTGGGCACTGAACTGAATTCAAGCGCGCCAGTGGAATCAACAATGGTTTCCTGATCAACCGGTGCCGGCGGAATCGTGATGGGCTCGGAACCTGCAGCCAGGATGATGTGCTCGCCTTCGATGGTCTGTGTCTTGCCATCGGCATCCGTCACTTCGACCTTTTTATCCTTCAGCAATTTACCGGCACCCTGAATGCTTTCCACTTTATTGTGGGTAAACAGACCTTTTACACCCTGGGTAAGCTGTTTGACGATTTTCGCCTTGCGGTCGATCATTGCCGGCACATCAATCGCCAGTTTTTCCAGTGAAATACCGTGGATTTCGAAACCTTTCTGGGCTTCGGCATATTTGTGCGAAGAGTCCAGCAGGGCTTTGGAGGGAATGCAGCCCACATTCAGGCAGGTACCACCGAAAACCGCTTCTTTCTTGTCATCGTGCCATTTCTCGACACAGATGGTTTTCAGCCCAAGCTGCGCGCAACGTATCGCGGCAACATAACCGGCCGGGCCGGCACCAACAACAACCACATCGTATTTTTTAGTCATAATAATTTCCTGTCCGTTTGTCTTTCAGTTACTGACCCGTGAAACACATGAGCCACAGCGCTGTTCTGGCTGTGGCTCATGCGAAACGCGAAGAGTGCAGGATCCGACCCTGTTGCCCGGGCAACGGATATCAGATCTCCAGCAGGATTCTCGCAGGATCTTCCAACAGATCTTTGATGGTAACCAGGAACTGCACGGCCTCTTTGCCATCGATCATACGATGGTCGTATGACAGTGCGAGGTACATCATTGGCAATATTTCCACCTTGCCGTTCACAGCCATGGGTCGTTCCTGGATTTTATGCATACCCAGAATTGCCGTTTGTGGCGGGTTCAGAATCGGTGTCGACAGCAGTGAACCGAATACGCCGCCATTGGAAATGGTAAACGTACCGCCGGTCATTTCATCCATTGACAGTTTGCCGTCCTGCGCTTTCAGACCATATTCACGAATTTTGCCTTCCACCTGTGCCAGGCTCATGTGATCAGCGTTGCGCAATACCGGCACCACCAGGCCACGCGGCGAAGATACGGCGACGCCGATATCCTGGTAGCCGTGATAGACAATGTCACTGCCATCAATGGACGCGTTCACCGCAGGGAAGCGCTTCAGTGCTTCAACGCAGGCACGGACAAAGAAGGACATGAAGCCCAGACGCACGCCGTCATGGGTCTTTTCGAACTGGTCCTTGTAGCGTGAGCGCAACGACATCACCGGTTCCATATTGACTTCATTGAAGGTGGTGAGCATGGCTGTTGTTTGCGAAGCCTGCAGCAGACGCTCGGCCACTTTCGCGCGCAGACGGCTCATGGGGACGCGCTCTTCGACGCGACCTGATGACATATCCGCTACCGGATGCTCTCTGCTTGTCGGAGCAGCAGAGCCAGCCTTGGATTCGCTCTTGGAGCCGCCTTCGATAGCGTTCATGACATCTTCTTTGGTCACGCGGCCATCTTTGCCGGTGCCGGTAACCTGTTCGGCTTTGATGCCATGCTCTTCCGCCAGCTTTTTAGCCGCCGGGCTCAATGCCGGGGTATCATCAGAAACAGATTCAGACTTTTTGTCTGCCTTGTCGTCTGTTTTGCTGTCCGCTTTTTTGCTGTCAGACTTGTCGTCCGATTTGCCCGAATCACCGGATGCGGCCGCCCCTTCCTTGACCAGGGCAATCAGCTCGTTGCTGACAATGGTGTCACCAGAGTCTTTAACTATTTTCTCCAGAACACCGTCTGCAGGTGATACCACTTCAATGACAACCTTGTCGGTTTCGATATCAACAAGAAGTTCATCGCGCTTGACTGCATCGCCTGCTTTCTTGTGCCAGCTCGCGATAGTGCCATCTGGCACCGATTCCGGCAGTGTTGGTGCTTTGATCTCAATAGACATGTCTGTTCCTTACACTCATGTGTGTCTGATTTTTATTCATCAAACCAATATATTAAAAACAACGTTTTATAAAACCGTTCAGCAACTGACAACCAATTACTCGTTCGTACCCAGCGCCTGCTCCAGGAATGCGTTCAACTGCTGCAGGTGAAGCGCCGGATATCCGGCGGCAGCAGCAGCAGACGCTTCACGCCCGGCGTAACGCAGGTTCACTGACGAGCCAACTTTCTGAATGACATTGCGCATATGATGCTGGCTTGAGTACCACGCCCCCTGATTCATGGGTTCTTCCTGACACCACACCACATCCTTGAAGTTTGGATACATCTCCATCACCTTGCACAGGTCCTCTTCGGGGAAGGGGTACAACTGCTCCAGCCGGATGATTGCGATGTTGCTAATTTCCCGCTTGCGGCGCTCGGCACGCAGGTCATAGTAGACTTTGCCCGAACACAGAATGACGCGCTCTACTTTGTCCGCAACAATATTGTCATCGGTCTCACCGATCACTACCTGGAATGAACCTTCCGCCAGTTCCTCAAGTGTTGCCGTGGTTTCCTTGTGTCGCAGCAGGCTCTTGGGTGACATAACGATCAATGGCTTGCGCAATGGACACAGCACCTGCTTGCGCAGCATATGGAAAACCTGTGCCGACGTTGTCGGCAAACAAACCTGAATATTGTGCTCTGCACTTAATTGCAGGAAGCGCTCAAGGCGTGCCGACGAATGCTCCGGACCCTGACCCTCATAGCCATGCGGCAGCAGCATGGTCAGACCACACAGACGCTGCCACTTGTGCTCGCCACTGGTGATAAACTGATCGATGACAACCTGCGCCGAGTTGGCAAAGTCACCAAACTGGGCTTCCCAGATGACCAGGGCATTAGGCATCGTAGTCGCATAACCATATTCAAATGCCAGCACCGCCGCCTCTGACAGCAGGGAATCATAAATACAGAAGGTTTTCGGATCGGCCACAATGTTACGCAGCGGAATGTACTCTTCCTCGGTCTCCTGGTCGCGCAGCACGGCATGGCGATGCGAAAATGTGCCGCGTCCCACGTCCTGACCGGTGATGCGGATTCGATTGCCACTGGTCAGGACACTGGCATACGCCAGTGTCTCGGCGAAACCCCAATCAATCGGCGCGTCACCTTCAGCCATTTTCTGACGATCATCACAGATCTTCTGCACTTGTTTGTGCAGGGTCAGGTTCTTTGGCAACGTGGTGATCTTGCGCGCCAGTGCCTGCAAGGTCTCCAGTTTCAGCGATGTATTAAAATGCGCACTCCAGGTGTGTCCCAGATAAGGATTCCAGTCGACAAACATCTCAACATTGGGTTCCTTGATCAGGCTTTTCACTACATGAGAGCCTGTATCCAGCGCACTGCGATAGGAGGAGTTCATTTCATTTACCTCCTCCTCGGTCGCAACCCCTTCCTTGACCATTCGCTCCGCATACAACGTTCGTGTCGTCGGATGCTGACGGATCTTCTGATACATTGTCGGCTGCGTAGAAGACGGCTCATCGGTCTCATTGTGGCCGCGACGCCGGTAACAGACCAGGTCAATGACCACGTCTTTTTTGAATTCATAACGGAAATCCAGCGCAAGCTGGGTCACAAACAGCACCGCTTCCGGGTCATCAGCGTTGACATGGAAAATCGGCGCCTGCACCATTTTGGCGATATCGGTACAGTACTCTGTGGAGCGTGCATCATCCTGACGACTGGTGGTAAAGCCGACCTGGTTGTTGATAATCAGATGCACAGTGCCACCGGTACTATAGGCACGCGTCTTCGACATCTGGAAAGTTTCCATGACCACGCCCTGCCCGGCAAACGCGGCATCACCGTGAATACTGATGGGAACCACGGCATGACCCAGGCTGTCCTTGCGACGATCCTGTCGCGCGCGCACCGAGCCTTCGACTACCGGCGACACGATTTCCAGGTGAGACGGGTTAAATGCCATAGCCAGGTGGACTTCGCCACCGGGCGTCATGATATTCGATGAAAACCCCTGGTGGTATTTGACGTCGCCCGAGCTTTTATACTCCTTTCGGCCTTCAAACTCACTAAACAGTTCGGACGGGTTTTTACCCAGAATATTGACCAGCACATTGAGGCGACCGCGGTGCGCCATGCCAATGACGATTTCTTTCACACCGTAACTTCCGGCGCGCTGGATCAACTCGTCAACCATTGGAATCAGGCTTTCGCCACCTTCCAGACCAAAACGCTTGGTGCCCGGATATTTCGAATCCAGGTGCTTCTCGAGCCCCTCTGCTGCGCACAGGCGCTCCAGCAGATGGCGCTTGACTTCGGGTTCAAAGCCCGGATCACCATGCTTGGGTTCAATGCGTTTCTGCAGCCACTGTTTCTCAGCAAGGTCAACAATATGCATGAATTCGTAACCGATCGATCCGCAATAGATCTTCTCCAGCACTTCGACAATTTCACGCAATGTCGCGGTATCGCGATTGATTTGCAGCGAGCCGGTCTGGAAAACGGTAGAGTTGTCAGCTGGCGACAGGTTGTGGAAATCAAGTTCCAGGTCAGGCACACGCTGACGGTGCATGAGTGACAACGGGTCGAGCGCAGCTTTCTGATGCCCACGCACCCGGTAGGAACTGATCAGGTGCAGAACCTGAACCTGTTTGTTCTCATGCTCGGAGTTGACGACAACGTCGTTACTGAGCACCGGCATGAAACGACTGGTTTTGCCAATGCGACGAAAATACTCCTGAATCTCCTTGTGAGAGACATCACCCTGATTCTGCTCGGCGATTTTGGGCAATTCATCAAAGTAGCGTCGCCACTCCTCAGACACCTGCGCGGGGTCAGTCAGGTACTGATCATACAATTGCTCGACGTATTCCGCGTTACCACCGGACAGATGCCCGGTGCTCCACATTAACTCCATGATGCTGTTATGCATTATTATATATCCCGGTCAACAGAGCCGGATTCGCGACTGCCACCTTGTGAGCGGCACCGGAAACGTCTCTATAAAAAATACAGATTCCTCAAGCGCCGCGCTGTAACAGCATGTGGCGTATATGACCAATAGCCTTGGTCGGATTCAGGCCCTTTGGACAAACCGCGACGCAATTCATGATCCCGCGGCAGCGGAACACGCTGAACGGGTCCTGCAGGTCTTCCAGGCGCTCTTCGGTAGCGGCATCCCGGCTATCGGCCAGAAAACGGTAAGCCTGCAACAGGCCTGCAGGGCCGATGAACTTATCCGGATTCCACCAGAACGAGGGGCAATTGGTGCTGCAGCAGGCGCACAGAATGCACTCATACAAACCGTCAAGTTTGGCCCGGTCTTCGGGTGACTGCAGGCGCTCGATAGCCGGCGCCGGGGTGTCATTAATAAGGAACGGCTTCACCTTCTCGAACTGCTGGTAGAATATACTCATGTCAACTACCAGATCGCGTACCACTGGCAGTCCCGGCAGCGGGCGCAGTACCAGTTTGTTGCCGCCTTTGGTAGCAACCGATACCGGCGTAATGCACGCCAGACCATTGGTGCCGTTCATATTCATACCGTCTGAGCCACAAACACCTTCACGGCAAGAGCGACGATAAGCGACGGTCTGATCCTGCTTCTTGATCAGGCTCAGCACATCCAGCACCATCAGATCGCGACCTTCCGGCAGCTCGATCTCGTAGTCCTGCATGGAGGGTTTGCTGTCTGTTTCCGGGTTGTAACGATAAACACTGACTAACACGTTAGTTCACCTTTATTCATTAATAGGTACGAATCATGGGCTCGAATTTATCGACCGTTTTAGGCGCAAAGTTAACTGCACGCTTGGTCAATGTACGCGATGTCGGATGGTATACCGAATGACATAACCAGTTTTCATCATCACGTTCCTGGAAGTCTTCACGCGCGTGCGCACCGCGGCTCTCGTTACGGCCTTCAGCAGATAGCGCTGTCGCTTCGGCAACTTCGAACAGGTTCTCCAGTTCCAGCGCCTCGATTCGCGCGGTGTTAAAGGCGTTACTCTTGTCTCCCAGCTTGACGTTGGCAATACGGGGGCGCAGAGCTTCCAGCTTCTTGATGCCTTCACGCATGAAGTCACCGGTGCGGAATACACCAAAATGGTTCTGCATGATGCTTTGCAGTTCTTCGCGCAAATCCGCCACATTTTCGCCTTCGGTCGAATTGTTCAACCGGTTCAGGCGTGCCATGGCCCTTTCGATATCGGCCTCGGAGGCATCACGGTACTCAATGCCCTGCCCCAGCATGCTTTCAATATGCTTGCCAGCAGCGCGACCGAACACCACCAGGTCCAGCAGCGAGTTGCCGCCCAGCCGGTTGGCACCGTGCACGGAAACGCACGCGGCTTCACCGACTGCAAACAGGCCGTGAATCAGCTCATCTTCGCCATCAGCATTTTGTGTAATGGCCTGACCGTTCACATTGGTCGGAATACCACCCATCATGTAATGACAGGTCGGGATCACCGGGATCGGTTCTTTCACCGGATCCACATGAGCAAAGGTACGCGACAGCTCCAGAATGCCCGGCAACTTCTCGTTCAGCACCTTTTCACCCAGATGGTCGAGTTTCAGCAGCACGTGATCGCCTTTGGGACCACAGCCCTTGCCAGCAAGGATTTCCTGAACCATGGAGCGGGCCACCACATCACGGCCCGCCAGGTCTTTGGCATTGGGGGCATACCGCTCCATGAAGCGCTCACCATCCTTGTTGATCAGGTAACCGCCTTCACCACGACAGCCTTCGGTGACCAGTGTGCCCGCGCCGTGAATACCGGTCGGGTGGAACTGCCACATTTCCATGTCCTGCATCGGATAGCCAGCACGCAGCGCCATGCCGATGCCGTCGCCGGTATTGATCAGGGCATTGGTAGTGGACGCGTAAATCCGGCCGGCACCACCGGTCGCCAGCACGGTTGCCTTGGACTCGACAAATACGGTTTCACCGGTCTCTATGCAGATGGCAATCACACCAACCACCACCCCGTCCTCATTACGGACGAGGTCAACGGCATACCACTCATTAAAGAACACTGTCTCGTTTTTCACATTGCCCTGATACAGGGTATGCAGCAGCGCATGGCCGGTGCGGTCGGCCGCCGCGCAGGTTCGCGCAGCCTGGCCGCCCTTGCCGTAGTCTTTGGACTGACCACCGAAGGGGCGCTGATAGATACGGCCATTCTCGGTGCGCGAAAATGGCAGACCCATGTGCTCAAGCTCAAAAACGGTTTGCGGGCCTTCGCTACACATGTATTCGATCGCGTCCTGGTCACCGATATAATCGGAGCCTTTGACGGTATCGTACATGTGCCAACGCCAGTCATCATTGGGATCGTCGCTGGCAATGGCACAGGTAATACCGCCCTGGGCGGAAACAGTATGAGAACGAGTCGGGAAAACCTTGCTGATTACGGCTGTCTTGTAACCGGATTGCGACAATTGCAGGGACGCGCGCATGCCTGCACCGCCGCCGCCAACAATCAACGCATCAAAAGAGATCTTGCGAATACCGCTCATTTATAGTCCCCACAGAATCTGAACACCCCAGACGAGGTAGATGAATATCAACAGCACACACGCTGCCTGAAACAGAAACCGGATCACGGTGCCCTTGCTGCCGATCATGTAATTGTTCAGGTAATCGGTGGCAATGGTCCACATGCCAATCCAGGCGTGCGCGCACAGCGCCAACAGCGCGGCGAGACTGGCAATCCGCATCCAGGTGCTGCTGAACAGCGCCTGCCACTCGGCATACCCCAGGTCAGGTGTCATCACCAGGAAACCGAGCAGGCCGACAAAATAAACAGCCAGGATGACAGCACTGACGCGCTGAATAACCCAGTCCGACAGGCCACTACGGCCAAAACTCATGACATTCTTCACCATATCCAAACCCCCGCGGCGATAATTGCGATAGCAGATACGATAACGACAAGACGGGCACCATTAATACCGCCCTGCAGGGTCTCACCGACGCCCGTATCCATGATCAAATGTTTAATGCCGGCAATCAGGTGGTAGAGAAGTCCTGCCACCACGCCCCACACCACGAATTTGACCAGCGGTGAGGTCAGCCATTGCTGGACATTGCCAAAGTCTTGCTCGGAGCGCAGAGACTCGGCCAGCAGGAACAGCAAAATAGCAATGCCGACGAAAATGATTACGCCGGAAATTCGATGCAGGATCGATGTAATCGCCGGCAGCGGAAAATGAAGGGTTTGAAGTTCGAGATTTTTGGGTCTGTTGTCTTTCACTGGTAGCCACTTAGTCAGCGCCGATGACGACGCGGTTAGCGATAAGACCAGCCACAACGCGCTGATCAACCTCCGGAGAGTCTGAACCAGAGCAGGGTCCCTGTCAGGACAATTTCCTGTGCTCATTCAGGCGCTTCGTTAACTTCACCGGTATTATAAAAGACCGGGAGTTCGGCCGCTGAGTATAGACTTATAGGGACGGGAATACAATAAAACACAGGGCAAAGGCGTGGGTTTTGGCCAATATGTGACAACGTTTTGTCAACCACAATAATTTATCCGCATTCGGGGAGTGACCCGGGGCCGGATTATGGTAAAGTAGCGGTTTTGCCGCTGGCCCTGCCTCCCCTAGCATCAAATATATGAGACAAAAACAGAAACGCAGCGTAACAGGTCCGTAGTCGTTATCGACATATATTGAGGGATAACATACCGAGAGCAGACTGCTTGTCGTTTCTCCATGGGAACGCAATTGCTGGCAGCTGGAAGTTTATCAGTCAGGAGTACACTATGAGTGAACAAAAAAAAGCCCGCTTGAGCCTGGCCGGCAGCCAGGAAGTGATTGAACTTCCGGTACTGGAAGGCAGCATCGGCCCGGACGTTATTGACGTGCGCAGCCTGGTATCCAAAGGCGTCTTTACCTACGACCCCGGATTCATGTCAACCGCCTCAACCGAATCCGCGATCACCTACATAGATGGTGACGCCGGCGTCCTGTTACACCGGGGCTACCCCATTGACCAGCTGGCCGATCATTCGGACTACCTGGAAACCTGTTACCTCCTGCTTAACGGCGAATTGCCTGACGACAAAGCCAAGGCCGCATTTGTCGAAGAAATCACCCTGCACACCATGGTGGATTCCCAAACCTCGCACTTGCTGAACGGCTTTCAGCGCAACGCGCACCCGATGGCAGTGATGATTTCCCTGTGCGGCTCTCTGGCCGCCCAGTATCATGACGGTCTCGACATCGACGATGCCGGGCACCGAAGACTGGCCGCGATTCGCCTGATTGCCAAAATGCCGACGCTGGCAGCGATGACCTACAAGCACTCCATCGGCCAGCCCGTCATGTCCCCGCTCAACTCCCTCAGCTATTCAGAAAACTTCCTCCACATGATGTTCGGCGTACCCGCTGAAGCGCCCAATGTCAGCCCGGTGCTGGCCAAGGCCATGGATGTGATTTTCCTGCTGCATGCGGATCACGAGCAGAATGCCTCGACGTCGACTGTGCGCCTGGCCGGCTCAACCGGCGCCAACCCTTACGCCTGCATCGCATCGGGCATAGCGGCGCTTTGGGGCCCGGCACATGGCGGCGCCAATGAAGCCGTACTGAATATGCTGAATGAGATTGGTGACGAATCCCGCATTGAGGAGTTCATCGCCAAAGCCAAAGACAAGGACGACCCTTTCCGCCTGATGGGCTTTGGTCACCGCGTTTACAAAAACTTCGATCCCCGCTCCAGGGTCATGAGCAAGATCTGTGATGAAGTGCTGGCGGACCTGGGCGTTGAAAACGACCCGTTGGTCAGAATCGCTCGCCGACTGGAAAAATTTGCCCTGGAAGACGACTACTTTATCAAACGCAAACTGTACCCTAACGTCGACTTCTACTCCGGCATTATCCTGAAAGCCATCGGCATACCCACAAGCATGTTCACGGTGATTTTTGCCCTCGGCCGCACGCCCGGCTGGATTGCACACTGGAACGAAATGATCAGCAGCTCCTACAAGATCGGACGTCCGCGTCAGTTGTACAAAGGTGCCACCAAACGCGACTACCCGACGAAATAATCCCGTCAAATCCGGTTTTTCGCCGACCTTCCGTTCGGCGAAAAACCAGACAGGAACCAACAAAAAAGGGGTCAAGCGCAAGCTTGACCCCTTTTTTGTTTCCTGCTGTATGGTGGAGCTAATCGGGATCGAACCGATGACCTCAACGCTGCCAGCGTTGCGCTCTCCCAGCTGAGCTATAGCCCCTTCATTCCCTGCGTTGTGCAGAGATCGCGCATTTTAGGCATCACCCCCCTTGCTGTCAATGCCTTAAATGGCTTTTTCCGCACAAGCGTCGGGCAATCTCACCGCAGCCGCTTGCGCGCAGTGCTGAATCACTCGTCAGCCTGCGCCGCCGCAGCAAAAGCCTGCAGATCGCGGAAACGTTTCTCCAGTACTTTGGCCTCTTTCTTGGACACACCACCCAGCACTTCAATCGCCTGCCGGATACGCGCCCGGCTGATGTCCAGACCCAGAATGGTGATGGCATCAATCACCGACACCGACACCGCTCTGCCGGTGATCGCGACAAACAATGGAAACAGCGTTTCGCGGATCTTGATCTCCATGAATGCGGCAAGATGCTGGGCGCTTTGCTCAATACCCTCTCGCGTCCACTCACTCATTTGCTCCAGCTGCCACACATAGAATTGCAGAATGTGTTTGCACTGCTCCTCACTCAACTGCTTGTGGTTGAAATCCTGTGCCTGAATCGGCAACAGGCCACTGAGAAAAAATCCGGCCAGTGGCACTACATCACTGAAACGCTCCACTCTGTCCTTGATCAGCGGAACGATGTCAGCCATTTTGTTATTGGCAAGTGCCCACTGGCTGTAAGCTTCGGTAAACGTCTCGGTGTCGAGATTCTCCCGAATATATTTGCCGTTCAGCCAGTTCAGCTTCTCCACATCAAATACCGGACCACCCAATGACACGCGGTCAATATCAAACGCCGATTCCATCTCGGCCAGCGAAAATTTTTCGCGGCCATCCGGCATTGTCCAGCCCATCATACCCAGATAATTGACCAGGGCTTCAGGCAGATATCCCATGTCCTGGTAATAGGAAATACTCGTTGGGTTTTTGCGTTTACTCAGCTTGCTCTTGTCCGGATTGCGCAACAAAGGCATGTGACAAAATTCCGGTACCTGCCAGCCAAAATGCTGGTACAACAGAATGTGCTTGGGCGTGGAATTGATCCACTCCTCGCCGCGAATCACATGGGTGATTTCCATCAGATGGTCGTCTACCACGTTGGCGAAATGATAGGTCGGCAAATGATCTGACTTCATTAACACCTGCATATCAATCTGCTGCCAGTTGATGCGAATCTCTCCGCGCAAACGGTCATGAAAAACGCACTCACCGTCACGGGGCACTTTCATGCGAATGACGTGTGACTCGCGGGCAGCCAGTTTTGCCGCAATGTCTGCCTCGGTCAGCGTCAGGCAGTGGCCGTCATATCCCGCAGTCTGTTTGTTGGCCATTTGCTCGGCACGCACGGCATCCAGGCGCTCTGCCGAGCAAAAACAGCGAAACGCCTGCCCCTTGTCCATCAGCAGTTCAATATGCTGACGATAGATGTCGCTGCGCTGGCTCTGCCGATAGGGACCGTGAGGGCCGCCGTTATCCGGTCCTTCTGCCCAGTCCAGTCCCAACCATCGCAACGCCTGCAAAATGTCCTGTTCCGAACGGGCCGTGCTGCGCGTCTGATCGGTGTCCTCAATACGCAAAATGAATTCGCCGCCGTGCTGGCGGGCGAAACAGCGATTGAACAGGGCGATATAGGCAGTTCCGACGTGCGGATCGCCAGTAGGTGAAGGCGCAATCCGGGTTCGAACCGGTGATGTTGACGTATTTGACATGGGACTCCTGCAGTCGTTGCAAAAATTTCAGCTGGTTCAGATCGTTGTCCGGACTAATGCCCGAACCAAAGCCCGAAACAAATGTCCGGAAAAGAGCCCGATTATACGTGATGGTGCCAATCTTCACCACGCATGCGATGAGACAGGACGCCCTGACGCCCGGTCTTTGTTATACTTGTTGGCCCGTTTTAATATCATGAGCAGCAGTTTTGAACCAAGTACACACCAAGGTCAGCCCACATCGCTTCTGTGTCGCTCCCATGCTCGACTGGACCGATCGCCACGAGCGATATTTCCTGCGCCTGCTCAGTCGGCACGCCCGACTGTATACCGAAATGGTGACAACCGGCGCACTGTTGCACGGAGATGTGGCACGACATCTGAAGTTCGACGTGGCAGAGCATCCGCTTGCCCTGCAACTGGGTGGCAGCGACCCGGACGCACTGGCGCATTGCGCGACGCTGGCCGAGCAATGGGGCTATGATGAAGTCAATCTCAACATCGGCTGTCCCAGTGACCGCGTCCAATCTGGCAAGTTCGGCGCCTGCCTGATGGCGGAGCCAGCGCTCGTGGCCGCCTGCGTCAGCGCCATGCAGGCGGCAACAGCGTTGCCGGTTACCGTCAAATCGCGTATCGGTATAGACGATCAGGATAGCGATGAGTTTCTGCAACGCTTTGTCGAAACTGTCGCCGGCGCCGGCTGTCGTACTTTTATCATTCATGCCCGCATTGCAGTACTGCAGGGACTCAGCCCAAAACAGAACCGGGACGTGCCACCACTCAATTACCCACGCGTAAAAGGCATCAAGCAACGTTATCCCGAGCTTGAGATCATCATCAATGGCGGCATCAGTTCGCTGGAGCAGACCCGATCATTGCTGGAAGGCAGCGACGGGCCAGCACTGGACGGTATCATGATGGGCCGCGAGGCCTATCAGAACCCCTACATACTGGCACAGGTTGATCAGCAGCTGTTTGCTGACACCCTGCCGGTGCCGTCGCGGGCTGATATCATCGCCGCCTACCTGCCCTACGTCGAAGAACAACTGGCGCAGGGCACGGCGCTGCAGCACATGACGCGTCATATCCTGGGTCTGTTCAAGGGTCAGAGCGGAGGGCGTCTGTTCCGGCGCCATCTCAGCGAAAACGCATTCCGCAAAAACGCTGGTATTTCCGTACTCAGGGACGCATGTGCGCTTGCCGAGGCCGACACCAGCGCCACAGGTGACATGCGTCAGGAAGAACAATTGAAGGAGAACGTATGATAGTTGCGATCAAACGATTTTTTGACAGTCAACTCGCCAGTCCCGAGCAGGAAACCAACGAACATAAAGTCAGCCGTCTCCGACTGGCCAGTGCGGCGCTGATGTTTGAACTACTGAAAACCGACCGGCACATTGATGAACGGGAGACCGATATGATGCGCCGGGTGCTGGAAAAGACCTTTGACCTGGACCAGCGACAACTGGACGAAATCATTGCGCTGGCCGAAGACGAAGCCGCCCAGGCCGTGTCGCTGTATGAATTCACCAGCCTGGTAAACGAGGCTTATCAGTATGAAGACAAGGTTCAGCTGGTGGAGAATCTGTGGCGGCTGGCGCTGGCCGATGATCATCTGGACAAGTATGAAGAGCAGATGATCCGTAAAACTGCCGACCTGCTTTACGTGTCACACAGCGACTTCATCAGGACCAAACTCCGGGTTCGGGATGGCGGTCGTTAAGCCCCGACCATGATCCCCGTCCTGGTCTCTAGTCCTGGTCTCTAGTCCCAGTTACCCCAGTCGCTTTGCTGATCGGCCACCTCGCCATCCTTGACCAGGTACGCACGCTGCTGCAGATACGCTTCCCGGGTAAAAATGTACGGATCGCCAGACATCAACGTCTCCACTGACATTGCATCCACCCGGCGGTCTATCTGTTGCAAAACGAATGCGGCATTTCGCAGCAGGTCGTCATCACGATGGTTGAGTGGATTGGTGTAGGTGTCGGTGGCATAACCGAAACTGTCCCGCACAGTACTGGGACCGAACAGCGGAAGCACTACATAGGGTCCGGGTGGCATACCCCAGTAACCCAGAGTCTGACCAAAATCCTCTTCGTTCTTGTCGAAACCTGCCCAGGTGGCAATATCAATCAATCCGAAGACACCGAATGACGAGTTCAGCATCAGGCGTCCGGTGTCATTGGCCGCCGCTTCCAGCTTGAATTGCAGAAGATTGTTGGCAAGCACTGAAATATTATTGATATTACTGAAAAAATTGCTTACGCCTACCCGTGCCAGACGCGGCACATAACGGGTATAACCGTTAGCCACCGGACGCAAAATCTTGCGGTCAACATAGTCGTTAAAGGCATACACTTTAACATTCACCGGCTCCCACGGATCATAGTCAGACGGTTGCTGCGCAGCAGCACCACTGGTTGCCATGCCCAGGAACCCGCCGAGAACCAGCGACAGAGCCCAGGACAGCGACTGAGTTATAATCTTGCCAAACCGATACTGCATTTGCTTTAACACTCCACAACAACCAGCCCTTAAAAACCGGCGCGCTGACCAATGACCCATCACAACGGCGCGTATTATCCCAGATAAGCAGTGAGCTTGATATAGCCCTAACGGGGGGGTTCGAGCAGCTTGCGCAGCCGCTTCTCGGACACCGGTCCCCGGGTCCCCAGAGCCTGGGCAAACAGCGAAACCCGCAACTCCTGCAGCCACCACGGGAAGTCTGCCAGCTTGCTCTCGTCATCAACACGTGCCTGTATACTGTCCTGACCGTACAGACGGGTCAGCTCATTTAGCACTGACTGCATCTCCTGATCCCGCGCCGGCTGCGACGGCATTTTTTCCAGTCTCTGCACTACCGCTTGCAAATACCTCGGATATTCCCAAAGCCAGGCATCCGGTACTGAATCCGGGAATTCAGCAGGAAACAGGATTACCAGTTGCGCTTCGATATCCGTTGCTGCTTTACGGTAAGCGGCAGGCAGTGCAGACAGGCGACGCCTGATATCAAACAACAGGTCATAACTGTCGGTCAGCAAACGGCTCAAACGACCGGCCTGCCCGACCAGCTCAGCCTTGCCGTCGCTGAGCAATGCCTCAAATTCAGCACGCGTCAGAATCCGTTGTTCGTTCAGACGAAAACTGAGTCGGTAAGCGGCAGATACCGCGTTCTCCAACCATGATTTGTCCTGCGTAATCAGCTTCAGTCCCAGTGCTGTTTGTACGCGACCCAGTTGCTTGAGGATCATGTTTTTTTGCTGCGTTGTTCTCAACATCAGCAGCCGCGCCAGGCCATGCTGGGATATCTGCGCGGCCTTGTGTTCCGATTCGCATAGCACAATGGCGACACTAGCGCCTTCGTCCCTGATAGCCGGATAGCGCACCAGCCGGATGCCTTCGTTGGTTTCAACGTTGGCGGGCAGATCGCCGAAATCCCAATCGGTGATCCCGGTGCGCTCCAGCGGATGCACCGAGGCCCGGGTTGATGCCGCCGGGCTGTTACTGAATTGTTGCTTGAGTCGGGACAGATTCTGCGCCACCGTCAACACCTTCCCCTTGGCATCCAGGACGCGTATCCGTGGCTGCAAATGCAACGGAATGGTTGCCGGATCCCATTGTTCAGGCGCAATGCGAATGCGTTTCAATGACCATGCCCTGTCGGCAAGCAGTTCGGTCAGTGTCTGGGTCTGTGGCACAGTTTTGCCCTGGCCAGACCCGTCCAGCGCCTGTGTGACGAACTCAGGAACCGGCACGAACTGTTTGCGCAGCGCTTTCGGCAGGCTTTTCATCAACGCAATGGCACGCTCCTGAACCAGCCCCGGCACTGCCCAGTCCAGATCCAGTTGGGTCAAACTGCCTATCAGCAACGCCGGTACGTCAATACTGATACCATCTTCGTCGCTACCGGGTTCAAAGCGATAATTGATCGACAGTTCGTTGTGCTGAACCGCAGCGCTATCGGGAAATGCATGCGCACTGTCCTGATCAATGGCACGGGCAATTACGTGCTCACGCTGCATCCGCAGCGGGTCAGCCTGCTGTTGTTGGGGCTCGCGGTACCAGTGCTCCAGCGCCGCAACCGTGTTCACAGAGGGCGACAGGCGTACGTCGTAGAACGCTGCCAACTGGTCATCGCTGACCAGAATATCCGGGCGACGCTCTTTTTCCTCCTGACGCCGGATTGTGGCCAGCAGCTCCATATTGGCCTGATAGAACGGCAGTTGTGTTTCCAACTGTTCAGCGACCAGGCCTTCGCGGATAAAAATATCCCGACTCAACGCCGGGTCAATCGATCCGTAGGAGACCGCGCGCTTTTCAATCAGGGTCAGGCCAAACAGACTGATTTTTTCGTAGGCAACGACTTCACCGCGCTTTTTTTCCCAGTGCGCCTCAAAATAATCGCGCCGCAACAGATGTGGCGCCGCGTCGACGGCCCATTCCGGCTCGATGCGCGCAGCCATGGTGGCAAACAGTCGGCTGGTTTCTATCAGCTCGGCACTGACAATCCAGGGTGGCATTTTCTTGTACAGGGCCGAGCTGGGAAACAGCGAGAATTTTCGTCCCCGGCTCCCCAGGTAGAACCCGTCCTGGGTTTTCTGCCCCAGCTGATTCAGCGAGCCAGGCAACATGGCACGATGCACAGACTCATAATCCGGCACCTGGTCTTCTGTGCGTAATGGTGCCTTGTATCCCAGCGACTGACAGGACAGACTCAACTGGCGGTGTGTTTCACGCCATTCGCGCAACCGCATCCAGGACAGGAAATTGTCCTTGCAGAACTTCCGGAATTGCCCCTGAGTAAGTTCCTGCCGCTGCTTTTCCACCTCGTCCCACAACACCACCCAGGACAGAAAATCAGACTGACCATTGGCAAATTGCTGATGCCGTTCACGCGCGGCCTGACGCTTGTCTGCCGGCGTCTCACGCGGATCCTGCACACTGAGCGCACTGACGATGATCAACAGCTCATACAGTGAATGTCGCCCGGCGGCTTCGAGCAGCATCCGGCCCAGTCGCGGATCCACTGGCAGGCGCGCCATCGCGCGGCCGGTTTCGGTCAGCTTGCGTTCCCGGTTGATGGCACCGAGCTCATCAAGCAATTTGAAACCATCGTTGATGGCACGACGATCGGGCGCCTCAACAAAAGGAAACTGACTGATATCGCCCAGCTTCAGCAACAGCATCTGTAAAATAACAGCACTGAGATTGGTACGCTGGATCTCCGGGTCGGTGTATTCTGGCCGGCTCAGAAAATCGCTTTCGCTGTACAGACGGATACAGACACCACTGGCGACCCGACCACAGCGACCCGCACGCTGATTGGCACTGGCTTGCGATACCGGCTCGATCGGAAGTCTTTGCACTTTGCTCTGCACACTGTAACGACTGATACGTACCAGGCCACTATCGATGACATAACGGATACCCGGCACGGTCAGGGAGGTTTCAGCCACATTGGTGGACAGGATTATGCGTCGCCCTTTATGGGGGGCAAAAATACGTTGTTGTTCATTTTGCGTCAGGCGCGCATACAGTGGCAGTATTTCAGTCTGCCTCAGTTCCTGCTTGCGCAAGGCCATGGCAAGATCACGTATTTCCCGTTCCCCGCTCAGAAACACCAGCGCATCACCGGGCGCCTGGCGCCGTTCCCGCTCGATACTCTCCATCCGTCGCAACGCCTGCATGACACCGGCCAACAGAATGTCCTCGTCTTTATTCTCAGTCTCCAGCTCGGCGGGGTCCTGATACAGGATTTCTACCGGATAGGTTCGACCCGATACACTGATGATAGGCGCGTCAGAGAAATGCCGGGAGAATTTTTCCACATCAATGGTGGCCGATGTGATGATGATTTTAAGATCCGGGCGCTGACGACTCAGCCGCTTGAGATAACCCAGCAGAAAATCGATATTCAGGCTGCGCTCGTGAGCCTCATCAATAATCAGCACTTCGTATTTGTTGAGATATCTGTCTTGCTGAATCTCGGCCAGCAGAATGCCGTCTGTCATCAGTTTGATGAAGGTATTTTCGGTGGTATTGTCGCTGAAGCGCACCTGGTAGCCAACGCCCTGCCCCAGCGTTTCGCCCAGTTCGTCGGCGATACGGGATGCCACGGCACGCGCAGCCAGCCGGCGCGGCTGGGTGTGGCCAATGAGACCTTTCACGCCATAACCCAGCTCCAGACAGATTTTCGGGATCTGTGTGGTTTTACCGGAACCGGTTTCCCCCGCTACCACCACAATCTGATGTTGTTTCAGGGCATCAGCGATGTCCTGGCGCTTTTCCGATACCGGTAGTTCAGGCGGATAGTTGATGTGCGGAATTCTGGCGCGGCGCGACTGCACACGCGCTATCGATTTGTCTATGCGCGCCTGCAGTGCCGTGACGGCCTGCTGGTGCCCTGCATCAGCAGGGCCGTCAGCTATCTGGCGATTCAGACGTGACAGTGCCTGTTGCAACGCAAACTGGTCTGCGCTCAGACACTGCCTGATACGGCTTCGCAAATCTTTACTCATGACTGTTGCTTATTGATGCTGCTTCAACTCTTGCTCACGGATTTCACGCCGCAGAATCTTGCCCACATTGGATTTGGGCAGATCATCAACAAACACGACCTCCTTGGGCACTTTGTAGGCGGTCAGATTTTCCCGGCAATGTGCTGTGATATCTTCAATGGTCAGCACATTGTCGCGGCGAACCACGAACAACTTGATGGCTTCACCGCTTTTTTCGCTGGGCACACCGATGGCGGCGCTTTCTGCAACCCCCGGGTGGGAATTAACCACCTCTTCCACTTCACTGGGGAAAACGTTGAATCCCGAGACGATGATCAGGTCCTTTTTGCGATCCACGATCTTGATGAAACCGTCATCATCGATCCTGGCAAAATCACCGGTTTTAAACCAGCCCTCAGCCGTGATGGACTCTTGCGTCGCCGCTTCATTGCGCCAGTATCCTTTCATCACCTGCGGCCCGCGCACCCACAATTCACCTTTCTCATTTAGGCCAAGGTCATTGCCGTCATCATCAACCGTCATTATCTCGGTACCGGGTACGGGTGGCCCGACTGTGCCGATTTTAACTTTGTCGTAGGGGTTGATACTTACCACCGGCGAACACTCGGTGAGTCCGTAACCCTCATAGACCTGACAGCCGGTAACACGGTGCCACTCTTCGGCCACGCTGATGGTCAGTGCCATGCCGCCGGCACCGGTGAAACGCATCTGACTGAAATCAATCTGCCCGATATCGCGGTGACGACTCATGGCCAGAAACAGGGTATTGATGCCCACTAAACCGTTAATCTGTGGCAGAGCTTTCAGCGTTTTGATCAGCCCATCCAGATCGCGCGGATTGGGTATCAGCACACTCAGATTGCCTGCGTACACACCGGCCAGGCAATGGAACATGAAAGCATAGGTATGGTAAAGCGGCAGCGGCGCCACAATGACATCCTGCCCATCGCGAATCAGCGGCTTACTGACTTCGCGTAGCTGCATCATGTTGTGCACCAGATTGCTGTGCGTCAGCATTGCGCCTTTGGCCAGTCCGGTTGTACCACCGGTGTAAAGCACAATGGCAACGTCGGTGCCACTGTCCGGCACTGCGCGCCGATCCGGCGAACCACTGAGGGCATCAGACCATGTAACAGCACCATCAATCGACCACGATGGCACCATTCGTTTGAGGTATTTAACCGCCAGGTTCATCAACAGACGTTTTGGCTGCGGCAGCATGTCGGCAAGCTGGGTGACCACGACGCATTCAATATCGGTGTCATCGATAATGGCCTCGAGCTTGTCGCAGAAATTCTCCAGAATGACCACGCCCTTGACGCCGGAGTCACTGAACTGATGTTTCATCTCCCGCGCGGTATACAAGGGGTTGGTGTTGACTATGACCAGCCCTGCGCGCGCAGCCGCCACCACGGTTATCGGGAATTGAAGCAGGTTCGGCATTTGAATGGCGATTCGATCACCCGCATTGAGACCGCTTTTGTCGCGCAACCAGGCAGCAAAACGCGCGCTGTACTCATCAAGCTCAGCGTAGCTGATGGTATGACCAAGGCAACTGAAGGCGGGCTTGTCGGCATAATGCTTGAAAGCGTATTCAAACACATCGACGATCTGTTCAAACTGCCCCGGATTCAGATCGGGTTCGGTTGACATCGGTTGCGCTGCAAACATATTGCGGGTCTCCTCGGACACTGCTTTATTGCCAGTTTTTTGAAATTTTTGGTTTTTTGAAATTGCCAGTTCGTTGAGCTTGCTATTTACTCAGGGAGCTCATCGCCTCTTCCAGTCCTTTCACTGACAGCGGATACATTCTGTCCTCCAGCAACTGGCGTACAACAGCAATGGAATAGCCATGTTCCCAATGTTCCTTAGGCACCGGATTGATCCAGGCAATGTGGTCGAAATTATCCGTCAGCCTCTGCATCCAGGTAGCACCGGCCTCCTCATTGTAGTGCTCTATGCTGCCGCCCACATGCGTAATTTCATACGGCGCCATAGTGGCATCACCGACAAAAATGACTTTATAGTCTTTGCCGTATTTATGCAGGATATCAAACAGCGGTGTTGTTTCCGCCTGCCGGCGGCGACTTTGTTTCCATACCGACTCATAGATAAAGTTGTGGAAATAAAAATACTCCAGATGTTTGAATTCCGTGCGCGCAGCTGAAAACAACTCTTCACAAAGCTGCACATAAGGATCCATGGAGCCACCCACATCAAAGAACAACAGAACTTTGACCGAGTTATGACGCTCCGGCACCATCTTGATATCCAGCAGCCCACCCTTGCGGGCAGTCGAAGAGATGGTGTCGTCAATATCCAGCTCATCCTGCGCACCGACGCGCGCGAATTTCCTTAGCCGGCGCAACGCCAGCTTGATGTTGCGAGTACCGATTTCCAGCGTATCATCAAGATCACGGTAATCGCGCCGGTCCCAGACTTTGGCAGCACGCCCTTCGCGCCCTTCATCCTGGCCAATACGAATGCCTTGCGGATTAAAACCGTAAGCGCCGTAAGGTGAGGTGCCACCGGTGCCTATCCACTTGTTGCCACCCTCATGTCGCTCCTTCTGCTCTTCCAGACGCTTACGGAACTCTTCCATCAGTTTGTCGAGACCACCCATGGACTCGATCATCGCGCGCTCTTCTTCGCTCAGGCTGGCTTCGAACTGACGTCGTAACCACTCATCAGGAATGGCATCACGCAACAGATCATCCAGAACCGACAGCTCCTTGAAGTATCGTGAAAACGCCCGGTCAAAACGATCGTAATATTTCTCATCCTTGATCATGCACAGGCGGGCAAGCAGATAGAACTGCTCCATGTCGGCAAATGCAAAATTCTGCTTCAGACATTCGAGCAGCGTAAACAGCTCATCCAGGCTGACCGGGATTTTTTCCCGACGCAACGCATTAAAAAACCGAATCAACATACTGCCGCCGTTACCGTTTCGCTCTGTGCATGAAGGCAATTTTCTCAAGCAGGTGAACGTCCTGCTCATTCTTTAGCAAGGCGCCATACAATGGCGGTATGGCACTTTTCATATCCTGGTTTTTCAATATTTCGTCTGGTATATCATCGGCCAACAACAATTTAAGCCAGTCAATCAACTCGGATGTTGATGGTTTTTTCTTCAACCCAGGCACTTTCCTGACGTCAAAGAATATATCCATGGCCTGCGCCAGCAAGTCCTTTTTGATAGTTGGATAATGTACCGCCACGATTTTTTCCATGGTGACTGCATCCGGAAACTTGATGAAATGAAAGAAGCAGCGACGCAGGAACGCATCCGGCAATTCCTTTTCATTGTTACTGGTAATAATCACAATCGGGCGGTGTCTCGCCTGTACCCGCTGCTGGGTTTCGTAGACATGGAATTCCATCTTGTCCAGCTCAAGCAACAGGTCATTGGGAAATTCGATATCGGCTTTGTCGATCTCATCAATCAGCAGCACCACCTGTTTTTCCGAATCAAAGGCCTGCCAGAGCTTACCTTTGACAATGTAATTGGCAATATCATGAACCTTGGGATCGCCCAGTTGGGAGTCACGCAGGCGTGATACCGCATCGTATTCATACAGCCCCTGCTGCGCACGTGTGGTTGATTTAATGTGCCACTGGATCAGTTCCAGTCCCAGCGATTCCGCAATCTGCTCGGCCAGCATGGTCTTGCCGGTGCCGGGCTCACCTTTGATCAAAAGTGGTTTTTGCAAACTGATGGCAGCGTTGACCGCCATCTGCAGCTCATCCGTTGCCACGTAGGCCTTGGTTCCTGTAAATCGCATAGTATCCTCTTGCACAAGTTTAAATTAACTCACAACATCAACGTTTGCCGGATCGGCTAACCAACGCGCGCAATAACCCCGACATCAGGGCGATGACAATGGCCGCAGTCAGTGCCAGCGTTAATGGCACCAGACCCCTGATAAAGGCATCGCCTCCGATCGTTATCATATCCAGCAGGATAACAATGACAGCCGGCGCCATCAGATCCTCATCGGCAGCGACATACCAGGGCGTATAAATCAACGCAATCATGATGCCGCGCAGCACGTTGGCAAGGGGCTTGAAGCCGATGGCGCCGGTCGCTTTATAAAACAGGATGTAACACAAAGTGCCGGCCGTCAGATAAACCGCCCAGCTTGTAATGTAACCGTAAATACCCAGCATTCAGTGCACCGCCGTCTGTATTATCATCTTCCCAATTTCATTGTCAGGCACGAACCCATCGGATGACGTGCTCTTCCAGCCCGTCCTCATGCACGTGATCCTCTGAGATAACACGCCCGGTCACGGCAATGCCCAACGCCTGCATGGGTTCCCGGGAGCCAGTCAGCAGTGGATGCCATTCCGGCAACGGTTTATTCTGATACCGGAGTTTATAGGCGCAAGTGTCGGGAATCCAGTCAACTGAGGCCTGCAGTACCGACATGTCGAGTACCAGACAATCAGGTACCAGAACATTGCGCCTGCCATAAGCCGTGCAACTGCACTTTTGCTGGTCCAGATAACGGCATACCACCCGTGTGTAGACCAATCTGGCGCTCGCCTCTTCGTCCTGCAGCTTCTTCAGGCAGCAGCGGGCGCAGCCATCGCACAACATTTCCCATTCGCGGCGATTGAGCTCTGCCAGTGGCAGTTCCCAGAAATTTTCGCGTACCGGCAGTTCACTCATGTCGCGTTCGCCTCACCAGCACTGCCTTTGCCAATGGCGGTGTCAGTAATAATATCCGTCAGCGGCGCTGCCAGCAGAGGCTGCTGCCAGCCGGACAGGTCCGCCGGCCACACCAGTGCCGCCTGCTTATTGGTAGCATGCCGGTTCAGATGCATCAGCGTGATCAGCTGCTTCTTGCGCGCCAGCAACTCCTCGGCAATTCCGGTCTGCGCCGCCACCGCGCGCACTGCCTGTTGACAGCGTTTCAACGTTGCCCGTTGCGCTTGCGACATGGGTTCGCCTTCAAGGTTGTTGGCTATCCCATCGGCCACCGGCTCGCTGTCGCGGATTATCGCCAGCAGGGCGTCGGCGTCCTGCTGGTAAATATTGCGATTCAGATCCGGCAATCGGGTCAATGCCTGATGGGTTGCGGGCAGTTGTTGCGCCAGCGTGATCAGATCCGCATCCCGGGCAATCCAGGCGCGCGGCTTGTCACGTTGACGTGACACCTGTTCGCGCCAGATACACAGGTCCTTCAGAGCACCCAGTTGTTTGGCGTTCAGACGCCAGGCAGCGCCCATCGACAGATACAGATCCGGCCAGTTGGCGGGATCTTCTGCGGCCAATGAGATCTGCCGCATGCGTTCGCATTCGTCGCGCAGATAGTCCAGTTTGCCTTCGCGCGTCAGCGCAGCTTTCAGCTCCGCATGCAAACGCGGCAAATAGGCGACATCCAGCGCAGCGTATTTGACCTGGTTTTCCGACAGCGGCCGTTTCAGCCAGTCAGAGCGGGTTTCCCCCTTGCTCAGCTCCACGCCGGTGATATGCAGCACCAGGTTCAGATAGCTGATGCTGTAACCGTGCCCCAGAAACCCCGCCGCTTTCTGGGTATCGAAAATCGGGCCGGGCATGCAGTTATAGAAATAATTGAAAACCACCAGATCTTCCGAACACGAATGCATTATTTTGGTAATGTCAGGCGCTGTCAGGATATCGATGAACGGCTGCCAGTCCTGGATACTGAGCGGGTCCAGCAAATAAGTGCCGTTGCCGTCGCCCACCTGGACCAGTCCCGCACGCGGATAAAACGTACTGACGCGGATAAACTCGGTATCCAGTGCCAGTGTCGGCAATGTCCGCCAGGACTGGCATAACTGAGCCAGTCGCGCATCGTCGATTACCAGTTCCGGAGCAGGAAAATCAGTCATAAACAGCTCTCTTCATGTGCACTCGTCATGGCATTGCGTCAGCGTAGTAACTGACGACCGTTGAAGGCATGACTCAGGGTGCCACCATCAACATATTCAAGTTCACCGCCTACTGGCACGCCATGAGCAATCCGACTGATGACCAGCCCCTGCCCTTTCAGCAGACCGGCGATATAGTAGGCAGTTGCATCACCCTCGACTGTCGGGTTGTTGGCAAGAATCAACTCTTCGACCGGTTTCTCCTGCAACAGGCTCATCAACTCATTGATGCCGATTTCGTCGGGGCCAATGCCATCAATCGGGGACAGGTGACCCGACAGGACAAAGTAAAGTCCCTGGTAGCTGCCCGCCTGCTCGATGGCATACAGGTCCGCTGGCGAACCCACCACACACAGGATTGAGTTATTGCGCGCGGGATTACTGCAGATGCGACAGCGCACTTCCTCAGTCAATGCCCTGCACTGTTCGCAACGACCGATATTGTCCAACGCAGTGGCAAGCGTATCGCTGAGCCTGGCGGCGCCGGTCCGATTGCGTTCAAGCAGATAGATCGCCATTCGCTGAGCCGATTTCGGACCGACACCGGGCAGGCAACGAAGCGACTGGATCAACTGTTCAAGTAACGGGCTATGCATATTGGAAATACACCTGCTCGGCAATAGCCTTCAGAATGGGAACTTGAAACCGTCAGGCAGTTTCATGCCCGATGTCATGGCACTCATGGTATCGCGATTGCCATCATCCAGCTTCTTGACAGCGTCGTTGATAGCGGCCGCGATCAGGTCTTCAATGATCTCTTTGTCTTCCTGCATCAGGTCAGCGCTCAGCTCTACCTTACTGGCATCATAACGGCCACTCAGATGGATTCTGACCATGCCGGCACCGGATTCACCAATCACGATCTTTTTGGCGGCTTCTTCCTGGGCCTTCTGCATCTGCTCCTGCATTTGTTTGGCCTGTTGCATCAATTGATTCAAGTCAGTCATACATTATCCTCATTAATCTGGTTTTCAGGTCTGTTGTTCCGGGTTTCAGGGTGTGCTTTTGATTATCTGCAGGGAATCCTGATCAACCCTGGCGTCAAATTCGGCAATCAATGCCAACACACCCGGGTCGGTATTAAAACGATGATGCAGCTCGTCGATAGCCTGCTGTTTCTCGCGACGTCTGCGTTGCGCCGGCGATTCCGACGGCAGCATGCCTATGTTGACAGTCACCGTGACCGGTCGCTGCAAGGTCTCGCTCAGGGCCTGTGCGATTTTGGGTTGCTGGTCCTCTGAGTACAAGGCGCTCTGTTCCCTGTCCAGTATCAACTCATAGGAATTGTGTGAGACAGATGCAGGTACACAGTTGGCCAGTATGTTGCCGCTGATACCTGACAATTGGCATTGCTGCACTAACGCAAACCAGTCCGTGCCCTCTGTCGGCGCCGTCCCTGTTGCCGAAGCGTCGACATTCACTACGTCCGGGCGGCCTGGTTCTGGTTCTGGTTCTGGTTCTGGTTCTGGTTCTGGTTCTGGTTCTGGTTCTGGCTCTGGTTCGGGCGTTGCTTTCGGCTCTGGTTCTTCTGCCGGTGGCATCACCGGTTCCGGCCGGGCGTGACGCGCGGGTTCAGTTGCCAAGGCTGGTGCCGGGCTCACGTCGACGTCCGGCTCGGGCTCACGCTCAGGCTTGGCCTCCGGCTCGGGGATCGGCGCGGCGCCGGACGGGCGCGGTGGTTCCGGTCTCAGCTCTGCTGCGTCTGCGGCGGGGGCAGGCTTTTTTTTTT
>NZ_DRFV01000014.1 GCF_011050365.1 Pseudohongiella sp. | reverse complement strand
TTGTATGCACCCAAATCTTCACCGCTTATCGAGCCTGCTAGTCTATGCCGTGATGTCAGTGATGGTGCTCGTCCTGGTTACATTGCTGGTATTGGGCGGCCCGTCATTAATCTGGAATGTGCGCACGTCGCTGCTGGAGGTGTTCACGCTGGCAGTGGCCGCTACTGCGTCCTGGTATTTTTTCATGAGGTTAATCCACAGGTTGGATTACCCCGCCGGCATGCTGACATCCATGGCAGTGTTCGTGAGTGCCCTGGCGCTGTTTATTGTGATTTCACTGGGCGCTCGCCACCTGCTGCAATATCCGCAGTATGGTGAGACCTATGGCCCGGACGAGGGGCCAGCACTACCGTTGGGCAATGTGCTGGAATTTTTTCGGCGCATCGGTGACTTCGAAACGATAGGCGACATCGCCGCTGATCCGCGCGAAGTGCCGCCTCCGGCGCGCAGGGAGCCACAAGAGATCAGTCTCGAGCTGGAAACCCGGGAAGTGTTGTCCGAAGTGGCTCCTGGCATCAGTTTCAATTACTGGACCTTTAACGGACAGGTGCCCGGGCCCATGCTAAGAATTCGGGAAGGTGACGCGGTCAATTTCACACTGCGTAATCACGAAAGTAGTCTTCATGATCACAATATAGATCTGCATGCCGTGACCGGACCGGGTGGTGGAGGAGAAGCGACTATCGTTGCTCCTGGCGAAGAAAAGTCATTTCGGTTCCGCGCCCTGAACCCCGGACTGTATATCTATCACTGCGCAGTGCCGAATATGGCGGTCCACATGAGCCATGGTATGTATGGCCTGATTCTGGTAGAGCCCGAGGGCGGTCTGCCTGAGGTGGATCGAGAGTTTTACATCGTTCAGGGTGAACTATTCACAACAGGCACAATCGGTCGACGCGGGTTGCAGGTGTTCGATGGCCGCCAGATGCTGGATAGCAATCCTAATTATGTTTTCTTTAACGGCCGCACCGGCGCTCTTTCGGAGAACCTGACCGCAGAAGTGGGCGACCGCGTTCGCCTTTATGTTGGTAATGGCGGTGTCGCGCTGTCATCGTCGTTTCATGTGGTTGGCGAAATTTTTGATACCGTATACCCGGAAGCCAATATAGGCGGGGCAAAGTTCCACAACGTGCAAACCACAGCCGTGCTGCCGGGAGGCGCCACGATTGTTGAGTTTACTGTGGACTATCCAGGAACCTACGTATTGGTCGATCATGCGTTGGCGCGAGCTGATAAAGGGGCCTGGGGGCTTCTTCATGTCACCGGCGAAGCTGACCCGGAAATTTTCGATCATTAACCAAATATCTCAGGAGCGGGAGATGCGTAATTTCAATATTCTGAGTCTGCTGTTGCTGGCTGTGCTCTGGACAGGCCTGCTACTGGGGATATCATTCCTGGCAACGCCGGTGAAATTCCTTGCGCCCAGCCTGTCACTGCCGGTCGCACTGGATGTGGGCCGGCAGACCTTCATGGTCTTCAACTGGGTTGAGGTCGTACTGGCGTTGCTGCTTGTGGTACTCACTGTCGGTACAGCCAGGCGATGGCTGCAGGCGACGGTCGTGATTATTGCGCTAATTGTGGCAATGCAAACGATCTGGCTTCTGCCGGTACTGGATGTTCGCGTGCAGGTAATTCTGGACGGCAGCACGCCTCCGTCATCCTCGCTACACATGATTTACATCGTCGCAGATGCGCTCAAACTGACGCTGTTGGGAATTCTCGCGTGGCGAATATGCCACTTAATAAATCAATCGTTGACTATCAAATGAACCGATGGAGGACCAGATGATGACAAAACAATACGCATTGATTTCGATGGCTCTGGGGGCGCTGGCTATTACAGCTTTGATTGTGCTGCTGACCGGCAGTCCAGCCAGTGCCCAGAATGACGGGCTTAATCTGATCACGGATAATCCAGATGAGGGTTATGCGCTGGCCGTAACTCTGGCACGCCGTGGCGTGAGTACCACGCAGCCGGATCGCGAGGTGCTTTTCTCACTGCGTGAGGAGTACGCAACGGATGCAGAGTTGTTAATCGCTTCCTCCCAGGTCATTGCCATTCATTTCGCCACCATCGCGGAAGCCAATGATCACTGGCGGTGAAGTCTGCATTAAATAATATTGTAGGCGAACTCTGCGGGACTTTTGCGGGTTTTGTTGGGCATTGTTGTGCTTTATAGTGCAAAAACACGCAACGGACGCACTATTAAAGTTAATAAAAACAATCATATGGCGCTTACAGTAGGGGCTTCGAACCACTTGGTCGGGAGTTTGACAAAACGCACTGCGTTTTGGACGGCTGCAAGCCGCCCCGCAAGGGGTGAGTAATCCGCCAAAGCGGATTGCGAATCAATCTCTCCGGAATACTGGAGATGTAGTTACTGTTGGTGGCAGTAGCGCAGAGGAAACAACACCAAAGTTACGCACCCGTAGCTCAGCTGGATAGAGTAGGTGGCTTCGAACCACTTGGTCGGGAGTTCGAATCTCTCCGGGTGCGCCAAACAATAAAAGGTCCGCTTTATGCGGGCCTTTTTTGTTTGTGTAAATTTGTCGCTTCGGTTTGAAGTTGTCCGAATATTTCCAGCTGTAGGCCAGCAACTACAAAATCTTGAGCGGGAGAACGGAATCCTGCCTGAGAGGCTGAAGAAAAAGAGACTTGTCCGGGACGGTATCTGCCAGCGTGTGGGAGTTGAGTGACTCGATAAAGGCCTGATTGGCATCGAAAAGAAAGTGTTTGAGGTGGCAACTGTCAGTGACCTTGCAGGTATTGGTGTCTCTGTCGAAACATTCGACGATATCCATATTCGGTTCAAGGCTCCTGATCATGTCGCCAAGCTTGAGTTCAGCTGGATCCCGGGCCAGCCGGATTCCTCCACCTTTTCCCTTGGTGCTGGCGATATAACCCAACTGACTGAGCTTGTGCACAACCTTGACCAGATGATTGCGGGAAATGCCGTAGTGTTCGGCCAGTTCGCGAACGCTGCATAGCCTGTCAGGCTCGGCAGCAAGATACATTAGCGCGCGCAGGCCATAGTCGGTAAACGTCGTCAATTGCATGAATCACCCTCAAATCAGACTTGCAATAGCTGGCAAGTCCGGCAATAATAATATGTACCTGAAATACATATTAAAGCATTTTTTTCAAAAAGGATCCGTAATGTTACGCGAAGAAAACATCAAGGTTGTTAAATCCACTGCTCCGATTCTTGAAGAACATGGAGAAACCCTGACTCGCCACTTCTATGAAAGGATGTTCTCACATAACCCTGAAGTCGCACCATTATTCAATCCTGCCAATCAGGCGGCAGGGCTCCAGCAAAAAGCTCTGGCAGGTGCAATCTGTGCCTATGCGGCCAATATTGATAATCTGGAGGCGTTGGGCGGCGCTGTCGAACTTATCGCGCAAAAGCATGTTTCCCTGCAAATTCGTCCCGAGCATTACCCCATCGTAGGTGAAAACCTGCTGGCATCAATATCAGAGGTGCTGGGCGAAGGCGCCACGGAAGCTGTGATTGACGCCTGGGCTGAGGCTTATGGCTTCCTTGCTGACATCCTGATTGGTCGGGAGAAGCAGATCTATAGCGAACACGCCGAGGTCGCGGGAGGCTGGGTGGGATTCCGGACCTTCCGGATTGTGAGCAAGGAGGTCGAGAGCAGTGTTATTACTTCTTTCTACCTGACGCCGGTCGACGGGGGAGAGCTGCCGGAATACAAGCCAGGGCAGTACATCACCCTCCGGGTAGAAAGGCCGGATGGTTTCACTACCATGCGTAATTATAGCCTTTCCGACAAACCGGGCCAGGATCACTTTCGCATCAGCGTAAAACGGGAAACCGGACTTGGCGCCGGCAAGCCGGATGGTTATGTTTCCAACCTGCTGCATGCGAAACTGGAAGTTGGCTCGGAACTGGAGCTGTCGGCGCCTTGCGGTGAATTCTTCCTTGATGTGACAGAAAAGCACGAACGACCTCTTGTTCTTTTGGCGGCAGGGGTGGGAGTTACGCCACTCATGAGTATACTGCTCAGCGCTCTTGAGACAATGCCAGGACGTG
Organism: Pseudohongiella sp.; assembly: GCF_011050365.1. Taxonomy (GTDB): domain Bacteria; phylum Pseudomonadota; class Gammaproteobacteria; order Pseudomonadales; family Pseudohongiellaceae; genus Pseudohongiella. The sequence goes on along the minus strand of NZ_DRFV01000014.1, from coordinate 1,760 downwards.
AGATCGTCTTTATCCACGGTGTCGAGGATGAAAAGGTCCAGGCGTTCCGCGCAACAATAGATGCGTTGAGCTCCCAATACCCGAATCTGAAAGTCCACTACCGTTACAATGCGCCGATCAAGCCTGATGCCATTGATTCGGACTCATCGAGCACCGGACTGGTAGACGCAGAGTTGATTGAATCGCTCGTCCCCCAGCGCGATGCGGACTATTATTTCTGTGGTCCGCAGGCGTTCATGGTCAACATTTACCACCAGTTGCTGACGTGGGGCATCCCTCCAATGCAGGTGCATTTCGAATTCTTTGGTCCACGCCAGGCACTGGAAAAGGGCGCAACTGACGAGGCTCCTAACGAACTGCATGCGGGGGGCCGTTGTCCTATGCATGCCTGACGTGCCGGACCGGAAAGGGCCTGTGAGGAAAGCAATATTAGTCGTGGGGATGTTCACCATATGATCAAAGGGATGGACGTAAAGTGACAACATTTATGGATCGATTGTTTTCCTATGCATTCCGGCCGTTTTTTCTGCTGGGCATTATCTATAGCATGTCAGCGATCATCCTGTGGATTTTGATCTGGAGCGGAAACCTGGTGTTGGACTGGTCCAGGGCGCCAGTACACTGGCATGCGCATGACATGATGATGGGACTTATGGCTGCGGCAATCGCGGGGTTTTTATTGACCGCAGTGGCCAATTGGGCCTCCCGTCCGCCGGTAGCCGGTTGGCCGTTGGCGATTCTGGTCACGTTCTGGCTCGCCGGCAGACTGGCGATGTTGTCGCCCACACTGAGCGCCATGGCAGATGGGCTTTTCTGGCTATTGCTCTGTATGCTGGTGGCGCGCGAACTGTTCAGCGCGCGCAACAAACGTAACTATAAGGTGCTGGCGGTATTAGTCGCACTCAGCGTTAGTGATATGCTGTTCCATGCTGGGGAATTGCAGCTGCTGCCAGATATTGATCTTCAGCGGGTGTTATGGGCGCAGTTGTGGCTGGTGATAGTGCTGATCAATGTGATCGGCGGGCGTGTCATTCCGGCATTTACCGGCAACTGGTTGCGTCGGCGAGCGCCAATGGGTGAGACGGTGTCCCCATCGAAACTGCCAGAGCCTTTTGGGCTGGTCGATCAGATTGCCATCAGCTTGTTGCTACTGTTTGCGTCAAGCGTCATATTTCAGTGGCCCGTTGCGGTGGCAATTCCCCTGGGGTTCAGCTGTTTTGTAGCGCAGTGCTGGCGGTTGCTGCGTTGGAAATTCTGGTTGACCCTGTCTGATCCGCTCGTGTGGATGATGCATTTGTCCTACGCCTGGCTGGTTACGGGCATTCTTCTGTGGACGCTGTCGCTGGCCGGGGTTATGTCTGTCAGCGCCGCCGTGCATGCTCTGACCATAGGGGCCATCACGAGTATGATTGTCAGTGTCGGTGCTCGGGCAGCGCTGGGTCATACCGGTCGTGCTTTAAAGAGTCATTACCTGTTAACGTGCGCAATCGTGCTGCTCAGCCTTGCTGCTTTAACACGTATCGTCGCTGCAATCGCTGGCGGGCAACTTTGGCTTGAGATGGCCACTGGGCTCTGGGTACTGGCACTGCTGTGTTTTGCCGTTCGTTATGTGCCGATTCTGATCGGACCTGCAAAATAGTTGGAGTCTTGTATGCACCCAAATCTTCACCGCTTATCGAGCCTGCTAGTCTATGCCGTGATGTCAGTGATGGTGCTCGTCCTGGTTACATTGCTGGTATTGGGCGGCCCGTCATTAATCT
>NZ_DRFV01000013.1 GCF_011050365.1 Pseudohongiella sp. | reverse complement strand
GGTTATAGTCAAGGGGGTTGGTCTCTATCCAGAAATCATTGTAACCGCCGATGGCGCCACCAATGATATCGGTCAGTTCCACACCGGACGCTTCACGGGCCATACGGGCCTGCTCCTGCGCCATGACTTCCTCCAGTGTGTAGAATTCACGGTCGCCCAGTGCTGTCGGGCGTTGCATTGGAATGGAAGAGCTGAAATTCCACACGCCCCTGAGTTCGGGGTGGCCCCATTCGGTGCGTGGCGCGGTGTAACCGGTGGTGTCGTCCTGGGCGTAGAGTATTGATGAGGTGAGGCAGGCTAAAAGGGTTGCAGCAATCGGCTTGGCAGAAAAGGATCGTATCGTCATCGTCGGACTCCTTCGCGTGTCGCTGTTCTGGGTATTGTTGTTTTTGTTCTCCCGGTCAATTGCAGCATAGCTTTGACGGACTGGCAAGTGCCAGATCCGTTGACAAAAAAACGTTACTTTAAAAACGAATCAGAACACCCAGGCAATCAGCAGCCATAATACGAGGAAGAAAGCGAAGAATCCCGGCAACATGAATTGTATTTCGCCGAGCAGGCCATCGCCTGCTGCGAAGGCGAAAACAACCAGCACCACAAGCGTGGCGACGAAAGCGATAATAGCCGCGTCGCGCAAGCCCAGACCGGGTGCCAGGAAGTTGGCATTGAATTCGGCCAGCAAGGGTATGGCAAAGATGGCGCTGATGGTGAGCACCAGCGCCAGCACAATCAGCACAACGGCCAGTGCTCTGGCATCTTTCTTGTCCCTGGCGCCGGTTTTACCAACCATAATCAGGCATCCTGCTCGGCTTTGATCAGTTCGCGAAGGTCATGCGGGTTCGGTAATCCACTGACATCAATTTCCGGGTCGTCGCCGGCCGTGTAGATAGAGATCCTGCCCACACCGAAGATCCGGTTAAAGAAAGACTGATACACGTTCACAGTGCGGATACGGCTCACGTCCAGCTCGGTCCTGTCCTTGCTGAGCAGACCGCGCTCCAGGACCAGATCATTGCCGATGAAATCCAGTCGGGTCGATTTGCACTTCAGGTACCACACCATCAGTATGATAATGCCAATGGCGACCGGAATCAGCAGCACGGCGAGGATGAAGCCGAGCGGGTTGTTTCTGAACATGGCCGGGTGTTCGGAGTATTTTTTCTGCATTTTAATGTCCCTGAAAATGTAGTTCTACAGTAGTTGCCATAAAGGCTATCACCGCACAATCTCGGTTGTGCAGTAGGTGCTCTCGTCGAGGCGCTTGGTGTAATTGTTCAGAATCCGTGTGCCTTCTGCGGCCTTGATCACGCCGGCGTTGATCTGCTTGCGTATCAGCTCACTCATGCGGCGGTCCAGGTCGTTGGGAAAGTACTGAACCTGACTGAGCATGTCCTTGATACAGATGCCCTTGAGGGTTTCCTCGATCCAGAAGTTGCCGGTTTCGTCTTCCTTGGCGTAGACGTGAACTTCGTCGACTCGCCCCAACAGGTTGTGGGCATCGCCGAGAATTTCCTGATACGCACCGACCAGGAAAATACCCAGATGATAGGCTTCGCCGTGTTTGTGTGAGTGCAGCGGCAGCCAGCTGGTATTGGCGTGGCCGTGTACGTACTGGTCGATTTTTCCGTCCGAATCACAGGTCAGGTCAACGACCTGTGCGCGCCGGTCCGGACGCTCCTGCAGCCGGTGCAGGGGCATGACCGGGAACACCTGCTGGATGGCCCAGTGGTCAATAATGGAATGAAACACCGAAAAGTCGCACAAATACAGATCTGTCAGTTGTTCTTCCAGTTCCAGCTGTTCGGTGGGTGGCGGTGTCAGTTTGGCCGCCGCCAGCTTGTGCAGAACTTCACGACAGGTGCTCCAGTACAGACTGTCGGTGTGGGCCAGCTGATCCAGCGTCATGTAGCCCAGGCGCATGAGCTGATCGGCTTCTTCTCGCGCTTCGCGGGCATCATGGTAGCACTCCAGCAGTATGCCGGTGACGTCCGAGCTGGTGGCCTCCTCATAGGCAGTTTCCATGCGGGTGACCACCGACGGGGAGTCCGCCGGGGTTTCATCATGCATGGGCGGACTGTCCGGGCGATGCATGCCCAGCACCGGTACCACCAGCATGGAATGATGGGCGGTCAGGGCGCGACCACTTTCCGACAGCAGGGTGGGTACCGGAACGCCGCGCTCGTCGCAGATTTCCTTGACGGCATAAACCACAACATTGGCGTACTCGCGCAGGCCATAGTTGATCGACGAGTCGGGGTTGTCGTAGTCGCCGCCGTAGTTCACGCCCAGGCCACCGCCGACATCCAGGAATTTGACATTGACGCCACGCAGCACCAGGTCCGCATAAATCTGGGTGATCTCCTTAACCGCGCTGCGCAGTACCTGAATGTCCGAAATCTGGCTGCCCAGGTGGAAGTGCAGCAGCTCCAGGCAATCGCCCTGACCGCGCTTTTCCAGAATCTTCACCAGACGCACCAGCTCTGGTACGGTCAGGCCGAATTTGGAGCGCGCACCACCGGATTCGTACCACCGGCCGGCGCCCCGGGTATTAAGTTTGACCCGCACGCCCAGACGTGGCTTGAGTTCACGCTGATCGGCCAGGATCAGCAGCTGCTCGAATTCCGAGTATTTCTCGATAATGGGGATGACCTGCTGGCCAAGTTGCTGGGCGTTGAGCATCATGGTCAGCATGACATGGTCCTTGACGCCGTTGCACAGCATCAGGGTGTCAGAGCCGATCATCGGTAACGCTGCCATCAGTTCTGCCTTGGAGCCGCACTCGATACCGATATCGAATTCACGCCCGGCCTCGATGACCTCGGCGACAACTTCCTGCAACTGGTTAACCTTGATCGGGAAAATGCTGCGATAAACACCATCGTATTCAGCGGCTTCGATGGCTTCACGGAACTTGCGATTCAGACGTTTGACACGCGAGCTGATGATGTCCTGAAAGCGCACAATAAAGGGCAGGGTTGAGCCTTCGGCCAGCGCCTCTTCGATTACATCGTTAATGTCGACGCTGATGTCCTGGCCTTCAATAGGCCGGACACAAACGTTACCTTTGTCATTGATACCGAAAAATCCGTCGCCCCAGACGTCCATGGCATACATGTCATGAGCGTCGTCCAGGTTCCATGCGGGCGTTTGCTGTGCTGTCATTCAAAATTCCTCGAGTCCGGGATGATGCGCAGTTTGTGGTAACTGCAATGTCGGTGTCAGGTTCGACCGGCTTTGCACTCCGCGTACAGTGCCAGTAATTCAATGCCGATCTGGGCACCCGCCAGCGCAGTGATTTCGGCATGATCATAGGCAGGGGCTACTTCCACCACGTCCATGCCAATCAGATTGATGCCGGTCAGGCCGCGGATGATACTGAGTGCCTGCAGAGACGACAAGCCGCCTGGCACAGGCGTGCCGGTGCCCGGTGCAAAAGCCGGGTCAAGACAGTCGATGTCGAAGGTAATATAGGTCGGGCGATCACCGACCCGCGCCTTGATACGTTTGGCGATAGCGGCTGCGCTTTGTTCGTGTACCTCCGGGGCCGAGACGATATCGTAGCCCAGGGTGTCGTCATTGGTGGTGCGAATGCCAATCTGTATGGAGTGCTCAGGCAAGACAATACCTTCTTTGGCGGCTTTGTAGAACATGGTGCCATGATTCACGCCTTCACCGGACGACGGCCAGGTATCAGTATGGGCGTCGAAGTGGATCAGCGCGATGGGGCCGTGCTTTTTGTAATGTGCGCACAGGCTGGGATATGAAATGAAATGGTCGCCACCCAGCAACAGTGTGGCGGTATCGGTCGCCAGAATCCCGCTGACCCAGGACTCAATATGTTTGACGCTGAGCAGGCCGCCACCTTCGTTGTTCTCGCAATCACCGTAGTCAACCACCCGCAGCGCTTCCAGGGGGTCTGTTTTCCAGGGCCAGGGACGCTCCCAGGCCAACGACATGGATGCATTGCGAATGGCGCGAGGGCCGAGCCTGGCGCCCGAGCGGTTGGTCACCGCGATATCCAGCGGAATGCCCATCACCGCCACATCGATTTCACTCAGGTCGCGGCCAAACGGCGTGCGGAAAAAACTGACGGCACCGCCGAAACTGTGTGAATTGACGGCACCGGTTCCGGGTTTGCCGGTGAATGCGTTGTCCCAACTGCTCATAAAAACTTCCTGAATTGCGTTTGCGAGGATGAATGGTTTCGATAATTTGTCGGGTGTATGACCGACGGGAATCCATGTAACTGACGTTTAAGCTAACTTAAACTAACGGCGCAAATATGCCAAGCGCGCCAATCTGTCGGGAACAAGACCGAATTCAGGCAGAAATCTGCCAAAAAAGCTGGTTTGACAACATTCGTAACACAAAACTGCGAAACACCTTTAAATCAGAACCAGCACCCGGTGTTACGATTGATTGCCGGTATCGCGAGGGCAATGCCGGGGATTGTAAATATTTGATTTTACATGTGCTTGAACCATTTGCCGATGGCACGCGTATCCAACCTTCATATCACTTTATCTAATTTGGGCGATCAGTCATGACTTTAACAGCGCACATGTTTCGGCCGGTCCGACAGACACTGCTGGCGTTATCCGCCGCCGCTATGTTGCTGTCCTGCGGTGAGGGGGATGCCCCGGCCGGTCAGGCTGGCAGCGGCGGTGGCCCCGGTGGCGGTCAGCGCGCAATGACAATCCCCGCCGTGGAGGCCGTCCAGGCCCAGCGTGGTGCATTGCCGCTGGAAGAGCGACTGACCGGGCGCGTCAGCGCCCGCAATCAGACCGAAATCTACCCGGAAGTATCAGGTCCGGTCACCGAAATATACGTCGACAACGGCGATTATGTTAACGCTGGCGACCCTCTGGTGCAGTTGCGTGATGCAGAATATGTGGAACGCTATCAGCAGGCAGTGGCCGGACTGGATATCGCCCGGGCGCAGACCCGACAGGCTGCGGCCAATTTGCAGCAACTGGAAAATCAGGCCAGCCGGGTGCGCGAGCTGACCGAGCGCCAGCTGGAGACCACTGCGAATCTGGAAACCATTGAGGTACAGGTTGCGGTGGCCAAAGCGAATGTGGATCTGCGGGAAGCGCAGGAGAACCAGGCGCGATCGCAGCTCGAGGAGCGGCGGCTGGAGCTGGTCAACACCACTGTGCGCGCGCCGATCAGCGGTCTGGTGGGCCTGCGCAATGCCGAACGCGGCCAGATGGCCAGTACCGGCACGCCTCTGTTCCTGATCGGTGATGTTGATGAAGTACGCATCGAGGTCCTGCTGACCGAGCGCATGCTGAATTATATCCGCGAGGGCATGTCCGTGAACCTGTACTCGGAAAACTGGCCCAATACCATGCTTGATGCCGATATCTCGCGTATCTCGCCGTTTCTGGACCCGGAAACCCTGCGTACCCAGGCGTACATCGACATGGCGAATCCGGATAGTCTGATGCGTCCCGGTATGTTCGTTAACGTCGACGTGCTGTATGGCGAGACCGAGCAGGCGGTGTTGATACCCAACAGTGCCATTTACCGGCATCCACGTACCGGGGTGGAGGGCGTTTATGTCATGAACGCGCCCGGCGAGGAGCTCCGTCCGGTGGCTGAGATTGATGGTGCGCCGGCGGTATCGCCGCCCATGCCAGTGAGCTTTGTCGCCATAGACATTGTTGCCTCAGGCCGCATGGCCAGTGGTGTGCGCGGTGTGGATGAAGGTCAGTGGGTGATCACGGTTGGCCAGAACCTGATGGCAGGCGCCATCAGTGAGGCTCGGGCCCGACTGATGCCCTGGAATCGCATCATGGAAATGCAGCGCATGCAAAGCCGCGATATTTTCGACATTATTAAACAGTCACGTGACGAGCGTCAGGCACTGACCGGCAGTTAATTTTCCAACCCTCTCGAATTATCAAGCGGATACAGCACAATGGCGCTAACTACCAATTCGATTAAACGACCCGTTGCCACCTCGATGATTTTCCTGATCATCATCACGCTGGGTACGCTCGGATTTCGCTTTCTGCCCGTCGACCTGTTACCGCCCATCGAAATGCCTGAATTGTCGGTGCAGATCAGCTATCCCAATGTCGGCCCTGAAGAAATGGAGTTGTTGGTCACCGAGCCGCTGGAAAATGCGCTGTCGACGGTGCAAAACGTCGAGCGCATGAGTTCCAATTCGCGCGAAGGCAATAGCTGGGTTTCCATCCGGTTTGCCCAGGGCACCAATCTGGATTCAGTCAGCAACGATGTGCGTGAAGCACTGGACCGGCTGCGCCGGCAATTGCCGGAAGATGCCGATACACCGCGTATCAATCGTTTCAATCCCGATGATTCGCCGATTGTGGTGGTCGGTGCCCAATCCAATATGGATCTGATGGATCTGACCACGGTGCTTGATCGCGAATTGCGTCGCCGTTTTGAACAGATTCCCGGCGTCGGCGCAATTGACGTCTGGGGCGGAATCGATCGGGAAGTGCGTATCGAAGTTGATCGCGATCGCCTGTTGGCGGGCGGCCTGACCATGAACGATATCGTGCAGGCCATCGGGCGTGAGAGCAGCAATGCGCCGGGCGGCAATGTGCAGCGCGGCCTGAGCGAACTGTACGTGCGCTCGTTGGGAGAATACAGCAACATTGACGAGATTCGCGACACGGTTATCCGCACCGTGAATGGGGTTGCCCTGCGTGTCTCCGACGTTGCTGATGTGCAGTATGATCGCGCCGATATGGGCCGTTATGTCGAAATCAATGACGTGCCCATGTTGCGTCTGGGTATCCGCAAGCAGTCCGGCGCCAACACGGTAGAGGTGGCAGCGCAGATTCGTCGGGAAGCCGAGCGCATCAATCAGGAACGCTCTGACATCAACATGATCATTGTCACCGACCAGAGCGAATTCATTCAGGATTCCATCGACAGCGTGCGCAACTCTGCCGTGTGGGGCGGTATCCTGGCTGTCATCGTGCTGATGGCATTTTTCCGCAATGGATCCATTACCAGCATCATTGCCGTTTCCATTCCGATTGCCATCATTGCCACGTTCGGCCTGCTGTTTTTCGGCGGGTTGACGCTCAACCAGATGAGTTTTGGTGGTTTGGCCCTGGGCGTGGGTCTCATCGTTGATAATGCCATTGTGGTGATCGAGAACATCGTGCGTCTGCGCCAGAACGGCGCGTCCAGAAAGCGGGCAGCGCGGCAGGGTACACGCCAGGTCACCGGCGCCATCGTGGCGTCAACCATCACCACCTGCGTCATCTTCCTGCCGGTGGTGTTCATGCAGACCCTGACCGGCACCATGTTCCAGGAGCTGGCGCTGGTCGTGGTATTCTCGCTGGTATGTTCGTTGTTCGTTGCTCTGACGCTGGTGCCGATGCTGGCCAGCCGTTTCCTGACGGTAGTGCCGGACGCTGAGCGCAGCGGGCCCATCAAGGGCAACGAGCGAGTCCTGCGGGCGGTGGGATCACGTTACGAAACTATCCTGACCTGGTCGCTGAAACATCGTCTGACGATTGTTGGCATGACCATGGTGCTGCTGGGAGCATCGGTGTTTGGTGTCAGATTCCTGTCCTACGAGCTGGCACCACAAACGGAAGCTGACGAAATCAGTATCCGCATGAACATGGATGAGGGCACCAATATCGCCATTCTGCATTCCTACATGATGGAAATGGACAACATCGTGCAGGCCATTGTGCCCTGGGATGATGTGCTTTATTACACCCGTGATGTGCGTAACAGCAATGCCGAAATCGAGTTTGCCCTGGTCGATCAAAGTGAGCGCAGCATGAATGCTGACGAGCTGACCGATTTCATCCGGGCACGTGTTGAATCCGCTATCCCGGGTATGCGGGTGCAGGTGAGAGCGCAGACCGGCCTGTGGATCATGCGTCGTATTTTTGGTTCCGGCGGCGATGATGCGGTGCAGGTGGAGTTGCGCGGTTATGATCTGGACATGGCCGAGACGCTCGCGCAGGGCATCCGTGATCGCATGGAGACCGTGCCAGGTATTGCCGACGTCAATCTCAGTCGCCTGGAAGGGCGTCCGGAACAGAATGTGCGTTTTGACCGTGAGCGCATGGCAAGTCTTGGTATCGGCGTCGCCGATGTCAGCCGTGCCATCCAGAGCAGCATTGGCGGTGCCCGCGCGGGTGTCTTCCGCGAACAGGGCGACGAGGTTGATATCATCGTGCGGCTGCGCCCGGAAGACCGTCTCAACGTTCAGGATATCGACAACATTTCGGTGCGTGCTGCCGATGGTCAGGTGGTGCCGGTGTCATCGCTGATCACCACCACCTATGATCGCGGACCCACCGATATCAGGCGTATCAACGGACAGCGTGTCACCTATATCAATGCCAATCTGGAAAGCGGCGTAGCGTTGGGTGATGCTGTGCAGGCGATCCAGAATGAGCTGTCAACAATGTCCTTGCCAGATGGTTTTTCCATTGTCTACGGCGGCGAATACGAGGAACAGATCAGAGCCCAGCGTGATTTTGTCATGGCTATCGTGATGGCACTGATTTTGATCTACATGGTGATGGCAGCGCAGTTCGAGCGTTTCCTGGACCCATTGATCGTAATGTTCTCTGTGCCGCTGGCCTTTATTGGCGTGGTGCCGACATTGCTGCTGACCGGAACCACGCTTAACATGCAAAGCTTCATGGGCATGGTGATGCTGATCGGCATTGTGGTGAACAATGCCATCGTACTGGTCGACTATATCAACCTGATGCGCCGAGAGGAAAAGATGCCAGTGGTCGACGCCGTTATCAAGGCAGGACGGCTGCGTTTACGGCCGATTCTGATGACCACGCTGACCACCGTGCTTGGTCTGCTTCCGTTGGCGGTAGGTATCGGTGCCGGGGCCGAGATGCAGGCCTCACTGGCGCGGGTGGTGATTGGCGGCCTGGCGGCCTCCACGCTGATCACGCTGGTGTTCATCCCCATCGTGTATGTGGCCGCCAATGACCTGCGCGATCGGATCGCGGCGCGTCTGCCGGGGCGCAGGTCTGACAAGGACAGTGAGGGGATGGCGTCGTCAGCTTAGACTGATCGCTGAAGCAACAGACTAGTCTGCTGAGGCGTCATCGGACGCCTCCACGATCGTGGAGATAGTGTCCTGATCGTGAACTTTTTTCAGTGCGCCGCTGTAAATATTATAATGCCAGCCGTTTATCTGCAGCGTCCCGGCTGCCACCCGGCTGGCAATCCACGGATACGTCAACAGGTTGCGTAATGAAAAACCAATCGCCGCCTGCTCGCACTGGCTGAAGGTCTTGGGATCATTCAGTTTGTCCGGGTCTGCCAGTTTCGCCACCGGTGCCACAATCGACATCCAGCGCGAGATGAACGAATCCTTTTCCATCTTGTCCGGATCCAGCACCAGAGAGCGGATGCCGCCGCAGCGCGAGTGTCCCAACACGATGATCTCGGGCGCCTCCAGCACCGTTATCGCATACTGCAGGGCCGCGCTGGTGCCGTGGTACGAGCCTTCGACTTCGTACGGTGGCACCAGGTTGGCGACATTGCGAATAACAAACAGATCGCCCGGCTCGGTATCAAAAATCCGCGAGGGCTCCAGCCGGGCATCACAACAGGTTATCAGTACGTAGGACGGTCGCTGGTCCTGCGCCAGCTCCCGTATTTTTTCCCTGTTTTGTGCGTAATAGCCTTCTTTGAAACGCTTGTAACCTTCCAGTAGTTTTTCACTCATCCTTATTCTGGTTCCTGCTTGTTTTTATTGGTTGCACGGTACTGACTGCCGGGTATTAGTTGCCCGGTACAAGGCGCTTGATGCCTTCACCCTCAATGCCCAGATACACATAACCGTCCGGGCCCTGACGTATCGCGCGCACCCGGCCGATACCGGTCAGCAGATCGGTGCGACGCAGGACGCGGTCTTCATGAATCTCCAGTAACTCAAGCTTGGTGGCACGCAGGGCACCAACCAGCAGATGGTTCTGCAGCTCCGGGTAACGGTCGCTGGTGACAAAGGCGATGCCAGCCACGGCAATGGATGGGTCCCAATACCAGATGGGTTGTTCAATGCCTTCGCCAAATTTGGCTTCAGCCAGAGGCTCGCCGTTATAGTTGATGCCATACCCGACATAAGGCCAGCCGTAGTTCAGGCCCGCTTCTGCAATGTTGATTTCATCGCCACCGCGTGGGCCGTGTTCGCTGGCCCAGACCTGACCGGTGACCGGGTTGATATCGATACCCTGAGGATTGCGGTGCCCATATGACCAGATCGCGGCTTTGGCGTTATCCTGGTCTACAAAGGGATTGTCGGCGGGCACGCTGCCGTCAGCATTCAGGCGGTAGATTTTGCCGCCATCGCGGGTCAGGTCCTGCACATTGGTGAAGTGGTCGCCGCGGTCACCGATGGAGAAATAAAGATAACCGTCGTTGTCAAAGATCATGCGCCCGCCGTAGTGCTGGCCGCGCATGGAGTTTTCGGCGCCCTTGTAAAGAACCTCCTGATCAACCAGTCGGTTGCCGTCGAGCCGGGCGCGCATGATGGCGGTGTTGCTACCTTCGCCTTCGCCCTCTTCACTGGCGTAGCTGATATACAGCCAGCCGTTATCGGCATACTCCGGGTGCAGGACAATATCCAGCAGGCCACCCTGACCGTTGGTGTGCACGGCAGGAACGCCGCCCAGAGGATCGCCGACCTGACCATTGCGCACGCGGAAGATGTCGCCGTTGCGATCGGTCACCAGCATGTCGCCCTCAGGCAGCCACACCATGCCCCAGGGCATCTGAATTTCGCTGGTGATGGTCTCCAGGCTGAATTCCGGCAGGCCCTGCGCCAGGGCGTTGTTGACGGCAGAAAAGGACAAAGCATAGGAGCCTAAGGTGATGGCGGCGGCGCTTAACCAGACTTTCTTTTTCATGACAATTCCCCGTGTGGACTAACGTCGTTGGTAAACTGGGCTTATTGTAGCTGAGTACGGCAATTGTTTCAGCATGGATTGCCTGGGTGATGTCACCGGGGGCGACAGCGCCCGATCGGTGTTTGTATGAGACAAAGTGTCGCAGGCGTATTAAGCGGTTATTAAGCGCATTGGTGTACAATGCGCTCAGGTTACGTTCGGTTATGTTTATGCCTACACCGGTCTCAAGGAGTTGATATGAAAAAGTTGTCCTGGTTAAACGCAATGTTGCTGGCGGTAGTGGTAGCCCTGCCAGCTGGCAAGGTGCTGGCGCATGGTGAACTGAGTTCATCCGCGCCCGGTCATGAGGCGGTGGTGATGTCGCCGGAACAGTTGGTGCTGAACTTTAGTGATGATGTACGCCTGTTGCGTCTGACGTTGGTCCATGGGGCCAGCCACAACATGGATTTCGGTTTCAGCCCGACAACGGCCGCGCAGCGGACCTTCAGCCACGACCTGCCCGAGCTGATGCTGGGTACCCACACGGTGAACTGGACAATTATCGGGACTGATGGTCATACCGTGAATGGTAGCTTCAATTTTGTGGTCAGTGACGGCGGTGAGCAGGCCGAGCTGCAGGAGCTCAGCCACAACGACCATCATCAGCACTGAGCGCGCCATTGAACGCAACGCTTTGGGAAATCGCCATCCTGCTGAGCAAATGGCTGTCCTACCTGGCCATGGTGGCGACACCGGGTGCTGTGTTTGTCGCCTGGCTGTGTCGTCAGGTACCCACCGGCAGCCCCGACGCTGAGCCCCCCGGGATTGACCGGCGCTTGCTGTCGCATTTTCTGTTGCCGGCAGCGGTGCTGGGCATTCTGGCCTGCAGTGTGTTTTTCCTGTTCCAGGTGGGCGCCATCAATCAGCGCGGGCCCGGCGGCATGTTTGATCCGGTTATGTCGCAAATTCTGGCGCAAACAGCATTGGGCGACGGTGTGCGCTGGCGACTGTCCGGATTTTTTCTGGCGTTGGTGGCCACAGGCCTGTGGTACGTCTCGCGTTCGCTGCCGGCAGCAAAAGCCACCCCCCTGATACTGTCGTCGCAGGTCATCATTACGCTGACCGCCGCAGCGCTGCTGTGTATAGCAGTGTCTTTTGCGGTTCTTGGTCATGTCAGTCAACTGGCCACGATCAGTCGGCTGATGCTGGTTTTGCATATCGCTGCCGTCTGTTTGTGGGCGGGCTCCTTTATTCCGCTTTATGCTCTGTGCAGCGCCCAGATTCAAGGCCGGAACGGTTGTGATCGGCAGTCTTTACAATCGCTGCTGGTGTTGTTCAGTCAGGCGCTCTGGATCGTGCTCAGCGCCTTGCTGGTCAGCGGTCTATGGTTGATCTGGCAGCTGAACCCGGATTTCTCCGCGCTGCTGGCTACATCCTATGGGCAGGTGATGCTGCTCAAACTGGCGCTGGTGGCAGGCTTGCTGGCGCTCGGTGCCCGGCACAAGTTCAGTCTGGTCCCTGCGCTGATGCTGGATGGCGCGTCACGTTTGCGCCGCTCGATCAGGTTACAGATGGGGCTGGCTGCCCTGATCCTGCTGGTGACAGCGGTTTTCACCACCATGACCGGCCCGGCAGGCTGAGCTGACGCCAGTCAAAATTAATTGTCACCAAACTGTAAACAAATTGTAATATTGCGGCGCATTTAATAAACTTCGCGCCCATGGACTATTTCGAAATCTCTTATACCGCTATCGGCGGCCTGGGTATCTTTTTTCTCGGTCTCAAGTACCTGTCCGAGTCGCTGCAGTCCAGCGGAAAAGAGGCGATCCGTGGCATTCTTGCCTCCCTGACCCGGAACCGTGTGCTGGCAGTGCTGGCCGGTGTGGGTATTACGGTATTCGTGCAGTCCAGCAGTATCTCTACAGTGATGACCGTCAGTCTGGTGAATGCCGGGCTAATGGAGCTCAAGCAGGCTATTGGCGTCATTCTGGGTGCCAACATCGGCACCACGGTCACCGGTTGGATTATCTCCTTCAAGGTCGGCAAATACGGGCTGTTGTTCATAGGCCTGGGCATCTACCCGATGGTGGCAGCGCAGCGTACCTGGCTGAACACGCTGGGTAAGGCGCTGGTCGCACTGGGCCTGATTTTCACCGGTCTGGAGTTCATGAGTGGTGCGTTTGTGCCGCTGCGTACCGACGAAAACTTCATTTCTTACCTGTATCTGTTTGATGCCCAGTCACTGGGCAGTTTGCTGGCCTGTGTGGCGCTGGCGTGTTTGCTGACGGTGATTGTACAAAGCAGTTCTGCCATGCTCGGCATTACCATCACGCTGGCAGCAACCGGGGTGATCAATTTCGACACGGCGGTCGCTCTGATCATCGGCGAAAACATTGGCACCACCATTACGGCCCAGCTGGCGGCGATAGGTGCCAACACCTCGGCAGTGCGCGCCGCCCGGGCCCATGCCATATTCAATATTCTGGGCGCGGCGCTGTTTATTGCCATATTCCCCTGGTATGTATCGTTTGTCGATTTTGTCGTCGCGGGTGAGGCCAACCTCCAGGATGCAGAGGGTATGCGGCCCAATATCGGCTGGCATATAGCCGTCGCGCATACCCTGTTCAATGTGCTTAACGTGCTGTTCTGGATACCATTGATTGGATTTCTGACCAAAACCGTGATTTGGCTGGTGCCGCAAAAGGAAGAAAAAGAATCTCACAAGCTCAAGTATCTGGGTAGCCGTACCACCATGGCACCGGAGATGGCCCTGCAGCAGGCCGGTCTGGAAATGGACAATATGGTAGATATTACGCGGGAGATGTTTGAGGTCACCCGTGAATACGTCACGGCGCCCAAGCACAAAAAGAAGCTGTTTGATCGCATCAATCACCTTGAGGATATTACTGACAATATCGAAGAGGAGATGATCAATTTCATCACTATTGTGCTGACCGGCTCTGTGTCGCAGGGACAATCGCAGCGTTCATACGGGTTGATGCGTATGGCCGATGAGATTGAAAGCATTGCGGATGCATTGCAGTCGTTCAGTATTTACCGCAGTCGTCTGTTCAAACGCAGTGAAGACCTCAGCCCGGACGCCTGGGCCGATATTCTCAGCTTCTTCGATGAGGTTGCAGCGTATTTTGACCGTCTGACCAAAGCGCGCGAACGTGACGCCAATGCAGCTGAGTTCAAGACGCTTATCGCAGACTCGAAGAAAATCAGGAAAATCGGCAAGGACATGCGGGAGCGCCATCTGGACCGCCTGCGCGCAGGTGAATGCCAGGCGGTGATTGCGCAGACTTACAGTGACATGTTCATGTCGCTGCGACATATCAAGAATCACACCGTGAATTATGTTGAGGCCCACGCCGGGCTTTAACGAACCTCTGAACAAGTCTGAGTGACCCGGCCTTAACGCTGTACGCGGGTAAAACTCCACAGCGATATGAGTGCCGCGGCCAGCATCAGAAGCAGCATCGGGTACACAGTGCCGTTGAAGATCAACGCCACCATTTGTGCTGCCACAGCTGACAACCCCATCTGCAGGAAACCGGTCAGACCAGAGGCACTGCCAGCCATTTCCGGGAACTCGTTAATCGCACCGGCCTGGGCATTGGGCAGTGAAATGCCATTGCCGAAGGTGCTCAGGGCGATCGGTGCAAACAGCGCCAACGGTTGGTGCAATCCCCCCAACTGCAAAGCGATGGCAATGCAGATACCGACAATGCTCAGCCGGGACCCCATGCTGATCATCCGGTGGATGCCCCACTTTTTCGACAGGCCGCGCGCCATGTAGTTACCTGTCATAAACGCCAGCGGGATCATGATGAAGTAGTAGCCATATTCGTTGGGCGGGCGATTGAACACGGAGACCATGATTTCCGGTGCGCCTGAGATAAAACTGAAAAACACCACGGAGACAAAAGCGACATTGAACGCGTAGGCAGAGAAAGTTCGCGCCCGCAGCAGCGTGGCAAAGCCTTTGAGCATGCTGCCGACCCCGGTGAAATAAACTTTACGGTGCAGCGTTTCCGGCAAATAACGGAACATCGCCAACAGCATGACGATGGCAATGGCAGCCACCAGATAGAAGATGGCGTGCCAGTCGAAGCGGACCAGCATTTCACCGCCGACTACCGGTGACAGCATGGGCATGACGACCATGACCATGACCAGGGTGGCGATGATGCCGGCGGCCTCATCGGCCGGGTAAACATCGCGCACGATGGCCCGCGCCAGCACCAGACCCACCGCGCCGCCCGCGGCCTGCACGATGCGACCCAGTATCAGCCACTCAATGCTGCCGGCCAGCATGCACAGCAACGAACCAAAAACGGTAATGCAGATGCCTGTGAGCATGACGGGGCGCCGGCCATAACGGTCTGACAGCGGTCCGTATATGAGGGTGGCAATGGCAATGGACAGCATCGACAGGCTGAGCGTGAGCTGAGCGGTGCCCGTGCTGACCATAAAGCGTTCGCGTACCACGGGGATGGCAGGCAGCATGATTTGCATGGCGACCGGTCCCAGGGCGGACGCGGCGGCGAGCAACAGTATCATGCCGCGAGAGAGGGATCTCGGGATGTCGTGCATAAACTGACCTGAAAGTGACGTCAGCGCTGCAGCACGGAGTCTTGTCGTTGCTGCAGGCCGGAATCCTGATTGCTGAAGATAACGCTGTTGCCAAGTAGGGCGACACGCTGGGAACGGTCGATAGTATACGCGAGACTGAAGGTTCTGTCGTGGAACTGGCGGGCCAGACGCTGAGCGGCGCTGTCATCAGCGTCTCCGGCAGCATCGGTGACAGGGTCCGGCGCCTGCAGTTCGACGCAGGACAAGGCATCACCCGAGTGGTCGCGCAGGCACAGGCCAGGCGTGTCGGTCGACAGAATTTCCAGGGGTAGTCCCTGGTCGACAATTCTGAACCTGGGAGAGCGACTCAGGTAGGACACCAGTTCAGCACCTTGTTCGCTGCTGCTGCCCCCGGGGGTGATGGGGAGCGCGAGGCTCAGCCGGCGTAAAATAGTCGGATCCTGACGCAAGGCGGCCGCATAATGCTGCAGCGCCTGCTCCTGTTGACCTGAGCGCCACGCGGCGTTCGCCAGTCTGGCTGATACCCGTGCGCGCAGCATCACCTCCTGCGCCGGCAGTTGTGCCAGTGCCTGCTCTGCCGCAGCCAGCACCGCCGCGTCCCGTCCCTGCTGCGCTGCGATCTCGGTCTGATAGGCAAAGACATAACCCTGATTGAGCGCAAAGGCGCCTTCGCTGGCCGTGCTGGCAAGCAGTTGCTGCATGACGCCCGGGCCGATCAATGCGATCAGTTCCGGTTCCAGCCACTCGGGGATATGAACATCCAGCGGCGCATACGGACGCAGACGATTGGTCAGGGTCCCGGCGTTGGCGAACAGCGAAGCGGCATGACGCGCTGAGCGCCAGGCGCGGAAGCGAGCCGTCAACGCTTCAATGCGCAGACCCCAGGCACCAAAGCGTGACCGGGTGGCCAGGTCTTCCCGGATGCGCTCGTAGCGCATGCGGTGCGCAACACTGTTGACCAGCGCGGCAAAGGAGTCCTTCTGGGCTTCATCAGCGGTGTAGGAACCGGTGCGGTCGGGCTGGTTCAACGCAGTCTGGGTCAGTCGGGCGGCATCATCCGGGTAGCCCGCCAGCATCAGAAAAATGGCACTGACCATAAAATGATCAGCGCGGTTCATGACGCCCACCAACGGCGATTGGCTGTCGCGCCACACCAGCATGTTATCCAGGGCACTGCGGGCGGCATCAAAGCGGCCCTGGTTCATGTACAGGTAAAGCTTGTATATCCAGGGGTTGCCCACGCTGTCCGGATCTATCTGACGCGATGCGCGATCCAGATAGTTTTCTGCTTCCTCAAAGCGCAACAGGTTAAGCGAGACCTCGGATGCGTTAAGCAAATGCACGGTGTCGAGTTCTGTTGCCTGCGAGGCTGCGATGTTCTCGTCCTCGGTCATGGCATTTTCGCAGGCCTGCAGAGACTCCGCGGGTCGCATGTCGGCCAGCTCAACCGCGCACAGCGTATTCCAGGCCCGACTGCGGTCGCGTGGATTGTCGCTGGCAGCCAGTACTTTTTCGGCACTCTCGCGGGCGTCATCGTAGCGTTTCATTTTGATTAACGGCCAACCACGAAAGGACTCGGTATCCTGTCCGTAAATGTCGCTGATCTGGTCGAGATACTGAAGAGACGTTTCCTGATCACCGATCAACTGATGCGCGTAGGATAACTGGCTCAATGTCAGGTAGTGCCATTCCAGGTTGCCGGAGGCCATGGCGCGGCCCAGTGAACTGTAGTTGGTCAGTGATTCGGCGATATTCAGATGGAACAGGGCACGTGGTAAATTGCCTTCCACGCGGAACAGGACTTCGGCCAGCGAGAACTGGGCGCCCGGCGCCTCGGGTTCATCGGAAACCCATTGCTGGGCCAGTTCACGCGCCCGCACATTCTGCCCCAGCGTCAGTGCGTCGCAGATGGCCAAAGCTCGCTGCTGGGTGATGCCGCTCATGCCAAAACACAGACGTTGAGAATTGAACTGGATGGCGTCGAAGCCGTCGTCGCTTTCCTGTGCCTGCAGCGGCGCAGGCATTAGCATCGCCGACAGCAACAGTGCCGTCGCCGGGCCTTTGACCAGTGCGGGCACGCGGGCCAAAACAGTCCTTGTGAGCAAGCGGTGGTGTGACATAAAAACCAGTTTATTTATCGGACGAATGATGTGTCTTGAGCGTGCTTCGTGCCAGCTGTTCCAGTGGCTCACGCATGCAGTCGCGCAGTACCTTGCCGAAATCAGAGACACCTGGCGCCAGCTCGACTCTGTGCGTCAGTACATGCGGCAGCAGCATTTCCAGGTCGTCAGCGTTGACATAGTTGCGTCCGCGCAGGGCAGCCAGCACCTGGAGCGCGGGCAGAATCAGCACCAGGCTGCGTGTCGAATTGCCCTGCACTACCCGTTCGTCAGCGCGCAGCGCGCGCGAGATGTCGACCAGCGTGGACTTGATGCCATCAGCAATATAAACGTGCTGGTCAATGCTCTTGCGGGCACTCAGTATTTCATTGCGCCCGACGCGGATGCGGTCGGCTGCCGGGTCGCGGCGCTGTTGCCAGGTGTCCAGTACCGCCAGCTCGGCATCGCGGTCGATATGAGACATGGTGATCTTGAACAAAAACCGGTCCAGTTGCGGCGTCGGCAGTGGGTAGGTGCCGACCAGGTCCAACGGGTTCTGTGTGGCGATGACAAAAAACAACGGGTCCAGCGGGTAGGTGATGTTGTCCACCGTAACCTGCTTTTCGCCCATCGCCTCCAGCATGGCCGATTGCACTTTGGGCGAGGTGCGGTTGATCTCGTCGGCGAGCACGACGTGGGCAAAAATGGGTCCGTGACGGAAGTGGAAAGTGTTGCTGTTGGTGTCGAACACGGGGCTGCCGGTGACATCGGAAGGCAGCAGATCTGGGGTAAACTGGATGCGGCGGAAGGCTGCAATAGGCACCGCGTCCGTTGCATCCGACGGCGAATGGTCATCGACAATGGCTTCGCCCAGGGCTTTGGCCAGTGTGGTTTTACCGGAGCCGGGGAAATCTTCCAGCAGCACATGCCCGTCCGCCAGCAGAGCAATAACAGTCAGTTCGATGACCTGGTCACGCCCGATCACCTGAGCGCGCACGGCCCCCGCCAGTCGTTGCAGGACATTACTGGCTTCGCTCAGGTCCGGGGTTGTCGAGGCTTCCGCTTCCATCACTTGCATCGTTCACTCCTGCTTACATGCTTGAAAATAAATCTCGGGGAATACAGGCTACCGGCTTGTCAGCCAGGGCGCCGGATGTAACACGGCGATGAACCGCCGCCACTGGGGCTGTGACCTGGTCAGTTCCAGCTGCAATTGTTTGCGCAATTGCTGCCAGTATTGTCGGCTAGCCAGCGCGTCCTGATCCGATATTTGCCAGCCACCGGCCGGCGCCAGGCCATAGCCAGGAGCCACGCGCAGGTGATCTTCGGTGAGAACACCGAACACGGGTGCTGCTGGCGCCAGACGGCGGGCAAAGGCTTCCCGGCTTTCGCCGTGTCGACGCGCTATGCCATAACTTGCCAGCGTATCGAGAGCCGCGCGGTATTGCAGCCGGTACTGGTTCTGCGCGCTGGCCCAGGCGGGCACCTGGGTACGATAGAACCGGATCAGATAGGCGGCAAGCAGCAAGGCAGTCAGCAACAGGGCGATGCCTCGGGTGATGTTCACCAGTGACCAGCGGCTGTCGCCTGCCTGATCCTGCAGAAAGGCCTCAAAAGCGGCGTCGTCGCGCAGCATGTCGGCAAGCATTTGTTGCAGTGAATCCTGCGGATCGGTGGACATATCCACCAGTGTTTGTGCAGGTGTCGGGTCGACGATGACCCAGCCCAGATCCTGCAAATAGATCTCCGGCCAGGCATGGCCATGTACAGCCTGAATCAGCAATGCGGAGCCGCCGGCCCTGTTGGCAGAGGGAACCGAGTAGCCGACACCCACACGTGCCGGAATGCCGAGGCTGCGATACAGGTAGGTGGCAGCGTAGGCAAAATGGATACAGTAACCGGTCATGTCACCAAACAGAAACGAGGCTGCCGGGTCAGTGGCATAGGCGTGTTCGTTGGCCAGACTGTAGATGCCGTTAGTGTCCAGCCAGTCCTTGACGGCCAGCGCTTTGGCGTAAGGGTCCTCAGCGAACTCTGCGCGCAGGTTGGCAATCAGCTCGTTGGCAAACTCACCGTAGCGCGGGTCATCGGGCATTTCCAGATACTCTGTCCATTGCGCCACAGTCCAGTCGGGCGAGCCTGCCTGGCGGCCGATCAGGTCCGGGAAGCTGAATTCAGGTACCAGTGATTCAACCGTGTAGGTCTGTCGGAAGCGCAGGCTGTTGGGATTGGGAGCACGCTCAAAACGCACCGGTGCGTCCAGTCCGAACGGGCTGCGGTGGGGCGTCAACAGGCCAATGGTGGTGGTGACGCTGCGACGTTTGTCCGGTGCCGGAACCTGGTCTGACACTTCAATGGGTGAGGCCGGAAATTCACTGACCAGATCCTGATCCAGGCTGTCATCCTCGGCTGTCCACAACAGTGTGCCGTTAAACTGGGAGTAGGCTGACTCACGAAAATAGTAGGCACCGCTGTCGGGTTCGTAGTCATCGCGGAACAGGACGATGGCAACGGGAGCTTCGCGATCGCTGGCATCGTTTTCGCCATCACGGAACGGATTGTCCGATTG
The DNA here is from genome assembly GCF_011050365.1 of Pseudohongiella sp. Taxonomy (GTDB): domain Bacteria; phylum Pseudomonadota; class Gammaproteobacteria; order Pseudomonadales; family Pseudohongiellaceae; genus Pseudohongiella. The sequence goes on along the minus strand of NZ_DRFV01000013.1, from coordinate 85,675 downwards.
CGAGCCACCACCTGCTGCCGATTGTCCGGTCAGTCCCAGGTCATCGGTCAGACTTGGGGTGGGCATGCCAAAGAACTGAACGTAGGCCAGCAGCGAAAAGCACAGCACGGCGAGCACGGAAAAATGATAGGGCAGGCGCTTGTGATTGTTTTCCATCATTAACAGCACTGCCAGCGCCAGCACCGCGATGACGCCAATCGCCATCAATATGGACGAGGGGTCGATGCCGCGTATCAGGGCAAAATCACCAATGAAATACGGCCTGTCGATCATGCCGCGCTGATGGGCTGCCAGCGTAATGACAAACGCACTGGCGACAAACAGCAGTTCCGGAATACTGCCCCAGCTATGGCGGCGTGCCAGCAGGCGAAGAGTCAGGCCGATGCCGGCAGCCAGCAATACCCAAAACAGCATCTGCCCGAGTTGGTAGCTCGCCATGGCGCCCACGGTTTGCGCGATCAGCGAGGTGCCGGTTAGCCAGTTGGCGACGGCGGCGCCGACGGCAAGAGTGATAGCGATGATCAGTACGATCAGGGGTGAGCGCAGGCGGAACAGGCGCGCCCCGGCATGCTGACGATCCAGCCACAGACAGGCCAGCAGGCAGCCGGAAAAAGCAGCAGCGGAGCCGGCAACGGTCGTCAGCGGGGTGCTCAGCACCCAGCAGGCGATGGCCAGGATCAACGCCCTGATCACACTTTGCTGAGCGCGTGGTTGTGATCCCGGGGTCAGGCCCCGGTTGTGCTGAGTGATCTCAATCATGGATTGTGTCAGTCATAAGTCAAAAACATTAAACCCTTTTCAGGAACTGGTCAAAAGACAGACCGGTTTGCCGGTCAACCATTACAACATGCGCCCCCAGTTTGTGAAACTCAAGCATCAGTTGTCTTAGCGTGGCGGTGCTTTGCGCGTCCTGGTGGCGTTCCTGTTCGCCACTGGCCAGCAGCAGGGCCTGCCACCACGGCGCGGGCTGTTCGTCGCTGATGCCGTCGGTACTGAACACGACGGAAAACGGTCCGGGGTTGGACTGCAGTGTCCGCTTCAGGAGTTGTGTCCAGGGGCCGGGTGTCGCCGGTGCAAAAATGATGCAGGCAGACTGGGCCGACCCCTGTCGCTGCAGAAACCGATCCAGTCCGTAGTCCGGGGTAACGGGTTGTGCGCGGGCATTGACCTGGCGCGAGCCGGCAAGCAATGGCAGTGCGGCGGCCACCGAGCTGGCGGTATCTTCACTGGCATCGGCGCCAAACACCCAGGGTGAACCGATGGCGCCCTGCGTCAAGGCAAAGCGGGCAACACCTGCCGCCGCTTCGTCAGCGTCACCGGTCACCAGGTAGGCAAGGGTGCGTTCGGTGTGGAACACACTTCTTTCCGCCAGCCGGACGTTAAGGTGCCGGTTGCGGGCATAGACCCGCCACATAATGTCACGCACCGAATCGCCGGCCGCGTAGCGCCGAATGTCCATGCGATCACCTTCCGGGCGTCCGGCAGGGTTGGGTATGCCGTCTTCGGACTCCATGGAGCGCAGCACAGGCAGGGTACGGAGTCGACCGGTCTGCGGCAGCACAAGCAACGGCATCTGCTGCGACTGGCGCCATGAAAAGCGACACAGGCCCAGTACATCGCGCAAGGTAAACAGTCTTACCAGATGGTGACTGCGACAGCGCCGCCAGGGCGTGATCTCCTCATCGACAGAATTGTCGTCGGGATTGATCCGGTTGACCGTGGTGAACCGGTCCGGCGCCGTGACGCGCCACTCCAGTGTCATCAGTGGCAGCCAGGCGAGCGCGGGCATCCGGAATCCGGTTTCATTGGGAAAGCCCGCCTCTGCCTGACAGGCGGGCAGGGACGTGCCGACAAGGCGGCGCAATCGTCTGCGCAGCAGCAACCCGGTCACGGTCACCATCAATACACTGAAAATGACAATACTCAGGGCGCACACGGTCAGCGCGAACACGACCAGGTCCATGCGCTGGTAACCAAAGCCCTGCAAGGCCAGCAGTGCCATGGCAAGCACTGCGAGACCCGCCACAGTGAAGGGGAAATGGGGACGAAGGTGAGTGCTCCGGGCTGTCGCCCAGCGTTGCAGGCGTTGCCATCGTGACCCCATTGAGTGGTGGCTGGCAGCGGACATCAACGCGGGTCCTCATTGCTCTGATGTTTCTGCGCACGCGCCAGGCATCTGGCCATGATTCTGTTGTTGCGGCTGTGCACCAGGTGCCGGGCATTAAGCAGTTGCGGAATCTCGATAAAAACCATGGCCGTCAGCAACATCAGGCCATAAACCACCTGATCGGTGCCCAGCAGCAGCGTCAGCCCGGTTGCAGTCAGACCGCCATTGACAATACCTCGCCCCCAGCGGGCCAGATAAAAATGATGCAGCCCCAATGGGAACAGCCGGTTCAGCAACAGATAGCGATCCGGGCTCTTCAGTCTCGCGCTTTCCAGCGTCAGGTAGTACTGACGCTGGTGGTCAGGCAGGCTTCGGATCTGCTCCCGCAGTTCATGTTCTTCCAGATTAAGTTCTTTTTCAGAAAACATGTGCGGATACGTCTCTTAAGCGATGTCGCTTAGCCGGAGTTGCCGTTGATGGGTTTCATTCAGGTCGCTGCCACGCTATCCATTTTGTCCTGATGTTTCTGCCAGAGCACAACAGCTATGACCAGGGCTGCGCCGGCAATATGGTGATAAACCGTTAACGGCGCCCACATCAGTAGACCGGCGCCCACGGCAAGCATTGCAGCGGTGAGCAGATTGAGCGGCCGGTCCAGTCGCCACTGTAACAGACCTGCCAGGGCAAAGAGACCGATGCTGGCCCAGAAAAAGGTATAAAAGCGTTCTGGCCAGGTGCCCGAGATCAAAGGTGAATAGGCGAACAACACGGGCACCAGATACAGACCTTTGGCTATTTTCCATGAGGTCACGCCTGTTGCCATGGGTTTGGTGCCGGCGATACCCGCTGCCGCGAACGCCGCCAGACAAACCGGAGGCGTCACGTTACTGTCCTGCGACAACCAGAATATGATCAGGTGCGCACTGAGCAACATGCCGGTAAGCAACTCCGGGCTCAGTAGCTCCTGGCGCAGTATCTGACGCATTTCCAGCGGCATTTCCCGCAGCGCTACTATCGGATCGCCACCAAACAGATTCAGGGTAGCGGTAACACTGGCCGGCAGATCGGTGGCCTGCAGTGCTGCCAGCATCTGGTCCTGAGCGATGAGATCGTACAGGATGGGTGCGGCCAGCGTTGCCAGTACGATATAGGAGGCGGTCACCGGCAGGCCCATGCCCAGAATAAGCGACGCCAGGGCAACCAGTACCAGACTGATCAGCAGACTGCCCTGGGCCCATTCCACGATCATCAGGGAAAACGCGTTGCCAACACCTGTGGTTGTCACCACCATGATGATCAGTCCCACTGCAACCAGCAGCAGTGCGGTTGACACCATGGTGCGGACACCATCGACGGTGGCTTCAAAAATATCGCCGGCTTTCATCGGTGTGGGTGACAGCCACGAGGACGCAATGACCGCCAGGATCGCTACCGCGGCAGCGCGAATCGGGGTATAACCGGCCACCAGTAATCCCACCAGTACCGCCAGCGGGATAATGAAGTGCCAGCCCTGTTTGACCACCAGCCAGATGCTTTCGTGATCGCCCGCTTTGTCTGCCAGCAGCCCCAGGCGTTTGGCTTCAATACGAACAAAAAAGATCACCGTCAGATAGAAAAGCAGTGCCGGCAATGCGGAGACGGCAATAATATGCAGATAAGGAATCTGTGTGTAACTGGCCAGAACAAAGGCACCTGCCCCCATGATGGGGGGCATCAACGCGCCGCCAGTGGAAGCTGCCGCTACCACACCGGCAGAGAACTGGGCCGGGAACCCGGAGCGTTTCATCATGGGGATGGTAATGACGCCTGTTGAAACTGTATTTGCCACCGCGGACCCTGTCACCGACCCCATCAGGCCCGAGCCGACCACAGCCACAATACCGGCGCCACCGGTAAAACGTCCGGCCAGGCAGCGCGCGAAGTTGACGATAAAGTCACCGGCGCCGGACTTGAGCAGGAAAGAGCCAAACAGGATGAACATGAAGACATAGGTCGCCGAAATATTGGCAGTCATGCCGAACATGCCTTCTTCACTGAAGTAACTGCGGTACAGCACTGTTTCCAGGCTCAGGCCGGGGAACGAAAAGACGCCGCTGATGTAGCGGCCCATGAACAGAATGTAACTCAGCGAAATCAGGATCAGTATGGGCATGAACCAGCCGGTGGTGCGGCGGGTGAACTCGATGGCCAGCGCTATTGCCAGTGCTGTGATGACGTAGTCGGAGAGGATGAATTCAGCTTCGCGGGCATACAGCGCATCTTCGAACAGAATCAGGTAAGCAGTGATTGTCACTGCAACCACTGCCAGCACGATATTCAATACTTTTATCGGCAAGCGGGGGGTCACACCATCCGCATCTTTTTCATTACTGGACAGTGCACACAGCGCGACAAAACCACCAAAGTGGATGGCAGAGAACCACAGTTCCGACATCGTGGCAAAAACATTGACGTAGACATGAAACAGGGCAAACAAAAAAGCAGCCCATTTCAGTAAAGGTGTTCTCATAGTGCGGACTCGCTGGTTTTATTGTTCTGTGGTGCTGCTTTCTGTATTGGTGTCGCTGGCGTATGGCAGGCTGGCATCTGCTGGCCGGTCATCGCCGGGCAGAATCAGATGCGGCGCTATCTCAAGCCCCTGTTCGCGATAGTAGCGAATGGCGCCCGGGTGCAATGGTGCTCCCAGTCCGCGCACGGCACGATCCAGCCTCATGTCACGCGTGGCACCGTGAATTTCCTGCAAGGCCGCCAGGTTCTCCCAGATGGTGCGGGTGATGTGGTAAACAACATCTTCCGGCACATCGTCACGAACCGCGAGCACATTGGGGCTGGAGATGGAGCGCACCAGCTCGTTCTGATTGGGGTAGGTGCCGGCAGGCAGGTCATACCAGTCCCACAGGTCGTAGCGCCGATTGATCGCGTCCAGCTCGTCCTGGGTGAAATTGAGCAGGGTGATGCTTTCGCCCATCTGGGCAAAGGCCTGCGTAATGGCGCTGACCGGCGCACCGGCAGGCACGTTCATGCCGACAATATTGCCATCCTGGATGGCGTTGGCGGAGCCACCGTAGCCCATGTACGCCAGCGACAGGCGATTTTCGTAGTCGATCTCCAGCGCATCAAAAATGTAACGGCCGGTCTGTTCTGCGCCCGAGTTGCGTGCGCCCAGCACGAAGCGTTCGCCGTCCAGGTTGCGGAAGTCCTGCATGGTGCCGCTTTCAACCAGTTCGGTCATCAGTACAAAATGCTCAACATTGTGCCAGACCGCGCCCACTGAGCGCAGGTGGGTCTGCGGGCGGCCAATGGGGCCTTCGCCGTTCCAGCCCCAGGCGGCAAATGGCCCTTGCAGCAGGGCGAACTGAGCCTGGTTATCGCGCAGCAACTTGATGTTCTCCAGCGAACCGGCAGAGCTGATGGCTGACAGGCTGATGTCATAGTCTTCGGCAAGTTGGGATTTGGCGATGGTGGCGATGGCCACCCCTATGGGATAGTAGGCGCCGCCGGTGGTCGCTGTGGTCAGAATAAAGGGCCGGTTGCTCGCCAGCTCATCGGAGCAGGAAGCGAGTGACAGGGCGCCAAGCAAGAGTATTATCAGACGTGTCTTCATGGGCGCAGATATAATCACATTTCCCCGCAAAGCTCAATCAGGCGGCGCGCATTGCAGTGCCAGACAGAGAATATCATGGTCAGCGCTACCAGTTTACCTGTGCTTCTATTTATCATATTGATGTTTCAGGTTTTTTTTGGGATTATTAAAGGTCTATGGCTGGTTTCCAGAATGACACACAAAAGGATGGTTTGAGTGACATTTGATATCGCACTGGTATTGAGCATTCTGCTGGTAGCGGTGCTGCTGTTTGCCACCGACAAATTGCGCATGGATGTCGTTGCACTGCTGGTGTTGTGCTCGCTGGCGGTGACCGGGCTGGTCAGTCCGGAGGAAGCCATCGCCGGTTTCAGTCATCCAGCCGTGATCACCATCTGGGCCATGTTCATTCTCAGCGATGGCCTGACCCGCGCCGGCATCGCCGATATGATGGGGCAACGTGTGATCAAGGTGGCCGGCAACAGTGAAGTGGCGCTGGTGGTCACCTTCATGCTGTTGGCGGGGCTGTTATCTGCTTTCATGAACAATATCGGCGTAACCGCGCTGCTGCTGCCCGTGGTGGTGGGTGTTGCCCGTCAGGTCGGTGCAACGCCATCGCGACTGCTGATGCCCATGGCATTCGGGTGTCTGCTCGGTGGTGCTCTCACCCTTATCGGTACACCTCCCAATCTGCTGGTCAGCATTGCGCTGCAGGAAGCCGGCTTCGAAGGTTTCGGATTTTTCGACTTTGCACCGATAGCGGTGCCGGTACTGCTGGTAGCCACCGCGTTTGTGGCGCTGATTGGCCGGCATTGGCTACCGGCGCGGGATCCGGTAGCGGAGACCGGCGATAGCCGCGATCTGCGGGAGCTGTACAGTCTGCAGGAGCGTATTTTTGCTGTACAGGTACCCGATGAATCGCTGCTGGTGGGCAAAAGTCTGGGCGAAGCCGGCCTGACCACCGCGGCCGGGTTAATGATCATTGCACTCAGCAGAGGCGGGCATACGCAGGCGCTGCCGTCGTCGGTGACCCGTTTGCAGGCGGGCGATATTCTGCTGGCCCAGGGGCGACTGGATCGCTTCAAGCTGCTCAGACAATGGAGCGAGCTGTCCATTGAGCGTGAAGCGCCGGTTTTGCACGACCGGCTGCTGGAAGACGCCGGGCTTTACGAGGTAACCCTGGGTGAGGACTCTTCGCTGGCCGGCAAAAGCATGACGGCGGCGGAGTTCTACGAATCAACACAATCCTGGCTGCTTGCTGTGCTCAGTGGCGAGACGGTGCGCCGGACACGTCTGGCTGACTACACCTTTGTCAGTGGCGATCAACTGTTGATTCAGGGCGACGAGAAGGTGCTCAAAACCCTGCGCGAAAAATACCAGTTGATTGGCGTGACCCCGCTCGACAAGGAGCGCGTGCAGCAGAAGTATCACCTGGATGAACGTCTGTTGGTGTTGAAGGTGCCCAAGGAGGCATCTCTGGCCGGGCGTAGCGTGGGCGATACCCGCCTGGGCAAGGCTTTTGATCTGCGTTTACTGGCCATGTTCCGGGATGGCGAGTTTATCCGGCCGTTACCGGCCGAACAGGAGATACAGGGCGGTGACCTGCTGCTGGTGCAGGGCCGCCAGGAAGACTTCGATCTGCTCCGTGGTTTGCAGCAGTTGCGCATGCTGGATGATGCCACGCCCTACATGAAAATTTTTGAGCAGGGCAAGCTGGCGATGGTGGAAGCCATCATGCATCCGCACAAATGGATCAACAACAAAACTGTCGCTGACCTGAAACTCAGGGAAGCCTGGCAGGTGGAAGTGGCTGCGCTTTGGCGTGGCGGCCGGCCCTACCGTTCCGGTCTGGGCGATATGGAGCTGCAACGTGGTGATGCCCTGCTGCTGGTAGCTCCCATCAAGCAACTGGCGGCACTTAACAGGAATCGCGACCTGATTATCCTGAACCCGGTGTCGGCACCCGAAGTAGACAAGTCGCGGGCGCCCATCGCTGTGGGCAGTATGGCGCTGGTGGTCTTGTTGTCCATCTTTGGCCTGATGCCGATTTATATCGCAGCACTGATAGGTGCCACGCTGATGGTACTCGGGCGTTGTCTGAACATGGAGCAGGCTTACAAAGCCATTCACTGGCGCTCCATTGTTTTGCTGGCCGGCATGATGCCATTGGGCGCCGCGATGCAGGGGAGCGGGGCGGCTGCCTATCTGTCGCAACAGTTATTGCAGTTGACCGGAGGATACAATCCCTGGCTGACCGTGGCAGGACTGTACTTTCTCACCGTTCTGGGCACGTTGATCATACCCACCGTGGTCCTGGTGGTGCTGATGGCTCCCATTGCGCTGTCGGTAAGTATTGGTCTGGGCGTGCAACCGCATGCTGCCATGATGGCAGTAGCACTGGCGGCGGCAGTGAGTGTGGCGAGTCCGGTAGCGCATCCGACCAACGTGCTGGTGATGGGGCCGGGGGGTTATCGGTTTGTCGATTTTCTGAAGCTGGGGCTGCCGCTGACTTTACTGATCTTTGTTGTGGGCGCAATCCTCATGCCGATCGTCTGGCCACTGTAGGGTTTACGCCCGCAACAAAATATTCCGACTTATTTCATCTGCGAGAAATCGGTTGCTGTCATGTATTTGCGTTCCACGCCCTGCAGAATGGCGCCGTCGCGATTGGACTCGTCATTGACCACCGCCCATGCCGGATCAGAACCAAATGCCCGCCAGGATGCGTTGGCGGCGTCGCGGCTGTCATGTTTCAGCAGGTAAATCAGCGTATTTTCTGCTGCTTCAGGGTCGGTAGGCACCCAGTAACCGATATTGGTCATGCCGTGTTTTTCAAACAGTGCCATGGTGTGATCACGGAACCGGGTCAGCAGTTTGTCCAGATTGCCGGGCGTTGCGGTATACGTGCGTAGCTCAAACACCGGGCCTTCCTGTGCCTGGGCATGAACCGGGAGCAGTAGCGCCGCCAGTGCAACAAACGAAGCCGACGCCAGGGTGTTAATCATTCTTTTGTACATTGTTGTTTTCACGATCAATCTCCTAGTTATGCAGTGACTGCAGAGGAGCAGGAGCGTAACAGAAAGCACAGACAGACAACAAGCAACTCGCGACTGTAAGGATGCATGGAAGGGCATTGCCCCCATCAGGGTGTTAGTGTCTAATACCAGCAACAGCCTGCGACAGTCACCAGCTTGTCAGGTTGAAACGGAGTAAAGGTATGACGGTAGACCAGTTGATGATTATCGCCATTCTGGTCTGCAGTGTGGGTATGTTCATGTGGGGCCGCTGGCGCCACGATATGGTGGCCGGTGGTGCCTTGTTGGCATGTATCCTGACCGGGTTGGTGCCATCTGCCGAAGCCTTCGCCGGCTTCGGTCACCCGGCGGTGGTCACCGTGGCTTGCGTGCTGGTGCTCAGTTACGGTTTGCAGGTTACCGGCGCGGTTGATGCGCTGGCGCAAAAAGTATTGCCAGCCAAAGCCGGTCAGACATTCAGTATTTTTGCCTTGACCGCGCTGGCGGCAGTTCTTTCCGGATTTATGAACAATGTGGGCGCGCTGGCGCTATTAATGCCAGTTGCCATTCAGGTGGCTGTTAAACAGAACCTGCCACCGGGGCGCGTGCTCATGCCCCTGGCCTTTGGGTCGATACTGGGTGGCACTACCACGCTGATCGGCACACCCCCCAATCTTATCGTTTCAGGTTTTCGCGAAGAAGCGGGCATGGGCCATTTTGCCATGTTCGATTTCACCCCCGTCGGTCTTTCCATCACGGTTGTCGGCATATTATTTGTGGGGCTGATAGGTTGGCGCCTGGTGCCCGCGCGGCGTAATGCGGAGTCTGCCAGCTTTGACACCGGCACTTACCTGACCGAAGTACGTATCCAGAGCGAGAGCAAGGCAGTAGGCAAAACCTTGCGTGAAGTGGAAGTGATTCTGGAAAAAGCGGATGCCCAGATTGTGGGTCTGGTTCGTGGCGAGGTGCGTGTCATTGCCCCCTACTCACGACGGGTGTTGCGGGAACACGATATTCTGGTGATAGAGGCGGAACCCGAATCCCTGGGGGCAGCATTGTCCAGCCTGGGATTGAAGCTGGAAGAAGAAGTACTGGAGATCAGCAGTGAGCAGGACGACGCCGACGAAGAGGAGTCCGGCGATGCCCGGAAGGCTGACAGCAAACCAGCGCGTTCAGCCAGACGCGAAACCGGGACGGCCGTCAAAGCAGACTCGACCGCTGGCAAAAATTCCGAGCGCAGTGCAGAAAAAGGTTCCGAAAAAAGTTCAGGAAAAAATCCAGCAAAGGGAGCAGGCAAGAAAGCCGGCAACGAGTCGACAGGCGAGGGCAAAAGCGGCACCAATAAGGAAGGCGACGCTGACACCAAGACACCCACCAAATCAGATGAGTTGGTGATTCAGGAGCTTGTGGTGATGCCGGGCTCCCCATTGCAGGGTCGTTCGGCAACCGACATTGAATTGCGCACGCGTTATGGTATCAACCTGCTGGCAGTGTCCAGGCAAGGGCGACGCTCCATCAAACGTTTGCGCTCAACATCCATCCAGGCCGGCGACGTCCTGTTAATGCAGGGCGTACCCGAGGCGGTGTCCGGGTTCGCCGGCGATTACCGTTGCGTACCCTTGGCAACCCGGGATATCCGGGTGCCGGTCAAAGGTCAGGCTGTGCTCGCAGTGGCAATTTTTCTTGCCGCCATCTCAGTGACGGCACTGGGCCTGCTGCCGGTGGCAGTGTCGTTTTCGGCGGCCGTGCTGGCGTATATGGCAGTGCGCATCGTGCCGCCACGTGCCGTGTATGATGCCATTGACTGGCCGGTCATCGTGTTGCTGGGCGCCTTGTTGCCGGTGGCCGGAGCGATGGCCAGCACCGGCACGGCGGATGTGCTGGCGACGGCATTGCTCGACTCGGTGGCGCAGGGCAATCCGGTGGTGGCGCTGGCGTTGGTGCTGATCGTTACCATGACGCTGTCGGACTTTATGAACAACGCAGCGACGGCAGCGGTAATGTGTCCGCTTGCCATCAGTATTGCAGCGCAGTTGGGAGTGAATCCTGACTCGTACCTGATGGCGGTGGCAATCGGAGCGTCCTGCGCCTTTCTGACACCGATCGGACATCAGAACAACACCCTGATTCTTGGTCCCAGCGGATTCAAATTCGGTGACTACTGGAGGCTGGGTCTGCCCGTGGAAATCGTGGTGGTTGCTGTCAGCATGCCCGTGCTGTTGTGGGTATGGCCCTTATAGGATTACGGGTCTCGCTTTTCCGGTTGCGGCTGTTGAGGTTTTTGATTGGACGGTACTTCCTCATCTGCCTGGTTCATCAATACCCAGGCGCCGCCGAACACACAGCTGATCAGGGTAATGCTTAGCACTACCGCCAACCGGTAGGGCATGGCGATGTAAACGCCGCCGAAGCGGTCGGCGGCAAAGGCGAGCAGGTTGACAATGACAAGTGCGCTGATAAAACTGATCCAGACTATTTTTCGCATTATTTTCTGTCCTGGTTGTTGCGTTGGTTATGACCATCACGGCGGCACTGTTGCCGGCGCCGGATCAGTCAAACCCGGATAACCATAATACTCCGGTCACGGCAGTCTGACTGCGTTCAAGAAAGACGACGATATCGTCATTGCCATTGTTGTTCAGGTCAGTGGCAATGATGTCGCCGCGTTGTGCCTCGCGGGGCAGTGTCAGGCTGACGTCGGCCTGCTGCCCACTGACAGCATTGAGGTCACGATTGATCTCGATGTCAAACTCGTCAATGATGCGCCTGACGTCGATTTCATAGTCATCGCGTGTCCGTTGGTAGCCAATAGAGGCGAGGAAGCGATCGTCATCGATTTCAGATTCAGGCGCCAGTGCGCTATAGAAGACGTTGACCTGATCGTCGAGCAGCACCAGCAGGTCTGCCATGGCAGCACCGGGCTGAGCAGCGGCGGCCTGTTCAGCGGCCAGCAGCGCGCGTGATGTGGGCACGATGGTTTCGGTGCTGCGGGCACGATCGCGCACCTCTTCAACCGAGCTGATCATTCTGACGGCCGACGGAAACCGCAGCGCGACAGTGATTCGGCGTGCCGGTCGCCGTGCAAAGGCGTTGCCTTCATTAGGGTAAACAAAGGCTTCTATATTGATAGTGCCCGAAATTGCCAGCCACAGAAATACATCACCCAGTGAGATCTGTTCCACCCGCCACAACCAAAGGTCGGGCTGTCCGTCGTCATTCTCATCCTGCAGGAATACACTCAGCACGTTGCCACCCGAACGCAGAATCTGGTCGGCCTGATCGAATTCGATGCCGTCAGCACTGCCCAGATGCAAGGCGACCCGTCCGCCTTCACGCAGGATCATGTCATCGATACCATCGCCATTCATGTCCTGCAGAATCTCTTCATGAGTCAGCGCCAGCACACCGGTCAGGTTGGCAAAGTCGAGCTGATCGACATCAAATTCACCCAGGCGTTCGCGAATGGCCGTGCGGTCAATACTGTAATCCGGCGTGGCTGAAAAGTAGTCACCGCTACCGTCCGGGCTGGCCAGAAACACGTCAAAGCGCTGGTCGGTATCCGATACCAGATCGGGGCGACCATCGCCATTGACGTCACGCAAAGCCAGCAGCGGAATACGCAGGCTCTGGCCGACATCACGGGTGAGATCGACGGCCTGCTGGCGTCTGTTGTCAGCGCCAATGACACCGAGGTTACGGGGGTTGTCCGGTGTCAGTATCGTGCGCAGCTGCATGTCCGATGAGATGGCCAATGGCTGCTGGTAACTGTCGTCGGCATTGCGGATATGTAATGACAATTGACCGGCACCCGGAATGATCAGGTCATCGAGACCGTCATCGTTGATGTCGCGGGAGAAGTTGAGGCGATAAACACCCTGTCCCAGAAAGCCTGTGAGACCCGAGAGCAGTGCCGTGGCCTCAACGAACTGTCTGTCCTCGACCTGCCATCGCAGAATCCGGTTGCCATCAATCAGCGCAATCAGGGACCAGGCTTTGTTGTTAGTCTCTGAAGCATAATTATCGCTGATGTCCCAGCCTACGGCGTTACCGGGCAAACTGAGTTGCGTGCCCGGGGCAGAGAAATCGAACCCGGCTGGCGTCTGAAAGTACAGGCTGATGGTGTTGCCGGCGAAGGTCATCATGTCATCAAGGCCGTCGCCATCGGCATCGGCGACCAGCATGCGTTCAGTGTCCGCCGCGAGTATGAAAGCAAATTGCCGATAACCCGGCAGGCTGCTACTGGCGCCGGTTTGGGCCTGGGCGTTTAAGGCGGGCAGACCTTGGCACAACAGTAAACCTGTCAGTGCGAAATACCCGGCTGTTTGGTGACGTGGTCTTGCAGCTAACCATTTCATGGTGAAGAAACCAGGACAGTCATGGAATTGGAGTGGTTCAGTAACAGGTCGGGAATCCCGTCCGCGTTCAGGTCCTGTACGCTGAATCCGATAATGGTGCGCTGTGGCACGTATTGCCAGAAAGGAGTGTCGGCAAACTGCAGATTGCTGTTGATTGCCTTGGCTGCCAGTGTGCCGTCGGCGGTCAGGTAAAGTGCGTCAGCCCGACCATCGCCATCAAGGTCAGTGTCGATCACGATGGGACTGGAAAGACCGCGAATACTGCTGGCGGAAAAACTCTCCTCAAGGCTGAAATCCGGCCGGTTGTTGAAGCGATGCTGGTCCTGATTGTTGTTACTGCCATACAACAACTGGGTGCGCACAATGCTGGTGTTGCGAATCGCATTGACCACCGGAATGGTGTAGTAACTGATACTGAGCTCGGGGTGTCCGTCGCCCAGAATATCATTGATGTTGAGCTGCAGGTCGTAACCACTGAAGCGCATGACCTGATCGGGTTGATCAAAGTCGAAATGTCCGCCCCGATTGAGGTAGAAATGCACAGTCCAGTCATTGGCATCCTCCACCACGCGGACGACATCCGTCAGGTCGTCGCCGTTGATGTTCTGCAGCAGGATATCGCCCTCCATATCGATGGGGCCTTGCCAGTCCGGTTGCTCGCTGTACGTCCCGTCGCTGCGTTGGGCGAGCACATTGATCTGGCCACGGATATCGTTGCCAATATTCAGGAACACAATATCGTCGCTGTCGCTTTGTGTCATGTTGCGCAGTACTGCCGGCGGCAGCCAGACACTGCGGTCGAGCAGGACGTTGCTGTCGTCGCTGTCGGCATGGTCCAGGAAGTCTTCAAAGGCGGTATTGGGACGTGCATTGATCCTCACCACCAGTCCGTCCTGCCGATTGAACTGTACCTGTGTGGAAAAGCGTCCGGCAGTGTCTGGCAGATCGGCCGGGTCCAGGTCCTCATTGACGGTACTAAAGCGATGCGCCAGTGTGAACTGTTCATCCGGTGCGCCATGCCAGACACCGTAAGTCTCGGGACCGGGCAATAACAGATCAACGTGGCCGTCGCCGTTGATATCTTCGGGCGGTGGCAGAAACTCAACGACTCTGCGGTCAGGAATGGCAGCGGCCAGCGACCAGTCGAACAGCGGGCGAATATTGCCGCTGTAGCCGTCGATGGCACTGGACAGGCTGAACGCAGCGGTGCCGGTAAACAGCAGTAACTCAGCGCCGGGTTGTGGCCGCAGGTCGGCGAAACTGACTGCGACAATTTCCGGCACGATAGCAATATAACGCGATGCCTGGGCGGGGAACCGGTTGTTGGTCTGTTGCAGAAAGACCAGCAATTGTCTGCCGGTATCGGCAGTCCACTGTGGCAGAATCAGATCCTCACGTCCGTCGCCGTCCAGGTCGGCCATGGCCAATCGATTGGGCCATTCCGGACTTGGGATTTCTGACGCGATGTAGTTGAGCTGGCGCGGCTCACTCTGTGCAAGAGCACCCGGGCCGGACAGACTGATGCCGGCTATCAGCCATGCCGCTACTAATGTGAGACGCTGACCGCGCATATCAATCCTCAATCAGTTCACCATAGTCACTGGCGGTGCGGAACAGTCCGAGCACGTTGTACTCACGTTCGGCACCGTTGCGCTGATAGGAAAATAATGAAAATAGGATCAGGTCGCCCACATTGAGACGGGTCTGGTCCGGGCTCAGGGTTGACTGATAACTGAACAGCGGCCACAGGCTGAGCCGGGTCAGTTTGCGACCGGGGTGCCACAGATCAAGGCGCTGGCTTCGTATAATATTGTTTCGACTGACGGTCAGCGTGACTGATTGCCCGGCACGGTAATCTTGCGTCAGCGTGGACACCAGCCCCTGTGCAGATTCAATGAGCCTGTCATCAACGGCGAGGATGATATCGCTAATACCAATATCGGCTGCCGCCAACGGGCTGTCTGTGAACAAGCGCACCACACGGGCGCCGGAGACCCGACTGCCGTTCCGGTCCTGCAGCAGTTCGGTGCTGAACCCTGCGCGCAACAACACTGGCTCAGCCCGGTACAATTCGACGGGTTCTGTCTGTTGATCCAGGACCGGCCTGACCTCCAGCGTTGTCATGAACACCGTGGTGTTGCGGCGCACTTCAAACGCAAAGCGGCGCGCCTCGGTGGTCTGCACAGCCAGTGCATCAAGCACATCAGGATGATTCGTGTCGGCGCCGTCTATACTGAGGATGATATCGCCGGCGCGGATACTGGCCCGGTCAGCGGCGCCGCCGGGCGCGACCGCGCGCACCCGGATTCCGGGCAACACACTGATATTGGTCAGGGAGTCACTCTCATTGACGCCGGCAGTCAATCCGAAATTAACACCGGGTGCCTGCGGTGCCCCGGCGTTGTCGGACAACACAACATTATCGGGAGACAGTGACAGGGTAGGCACCAGTTGCCGTGGCTCGTAACTGACGCAGGCAGTCAGTGCCAACAGACAGATCATCAGGCCGCCCGGTTTCAGTCGTTGTTTAATCGTCATCTGGAGGCCCTCAGGTAGCTGCGCATTTTTTGAGAACAGGTCAAAGCTTACGGTATTGAACTACAATCAGGCTGGCAATGACCAGCGCCAGCATCTGCGGCCAGGGTGCCCACTGGTTGAGTTGCAGCAGCGTCGGGTCGATCATGACGTCAGAGTACCCGCGCACCAGGCGGCTGACATCGTCGAGGTACGACTCGTTGAGCAGGGATGACTGGTAGTTGACGTACAGGTAGTCGGAAAAATCACCCATCAGGCCTTTGAAAATATCGAGCGCCAGTGTCAACCCAAGTGCTGCCGTTATCGCCTGAGTAGCGTTCTGGGTGCTGACTGAAATCAGCATGCCCAGGGCAATGGCGGCCGGCAGCGGGATCAGCGCCAGCACCAGCCCCAGGCGGATCTCGGCATGGATCTCGGCAGTCCCGATCAGCTCGTAACCATCTTCCACCACGGGGCCAAAATCCCACAGGCCGTTGCCGACCAGCAATGCCACTGCCAGCATCAGCACCACGGATATCAGACCCATGATATGGGCATTCACCAGCTTGGCCGCCACCAGCGCCCGCCGGCTCACGCGACGAATCAATAAGTGCCGCAGCGCGCCGCTGTCTTTGTCGCCGGCAAAACTCCAGGCGGCGTAGGCCACCAGTGTCAGCCCTGTCAACGTCAGTCCTGTGGATATCGCATCCACCAGCGCGCCCCAGGCGTCGGCGCCTTCAGCAGTGCCCTGGCCAAAACCCTGACCCGACAATGCATCACGTGCCTGTTCGCCGGCGCTGCGGAAACTCACCAGCAGCAACTGCAGGGCACTGATAAGAGCCGGCAGCAAGACCACCAGGCGTGTCGAACTGCTGCGTAAAGCGACATAAAGTTCAGCCCGCAGGGCGATGACAAAACCGTCCATCAATGCGCCTCCACCACGTCGTGGAAAAGCCGGGCCAGGCTTGGTCGTCGCATCTCCAGCCCGGACACGGAGATGCCGGCCAGGACCAGCACACTGTTGATGGCAGCGGCGTCGATATTGTCCAGGGTCATGCTGAGCACCGTGCCAGTGGCATCGACATCGCGGGTGACGGCGCTGACGCCGTTTATGTCAGCAAGCAGGGAACAGGCTTTGTCCGCCTGGTCACAGCGCACATCCAGGCGTGCCAGCCGATCTTTAAATAAAGTGTCGACACTGCCTGTCAATTCAATGCGGCCCCGGTGCAGAATGGCCAGGTGTGTGCAGACACTTTCCAGATAAGCCAACTGATGGCTGGACAGAAGAAAAGTGGTGCCATGCTGGTGGTTCAGCTGTTTAATCAACGCCAGCACATCGTCGACGCCGCCGGCATCCAGGCCGTTAAACGGTTCGTCAAGAATAATGAACTCAGGCTGCCCGATAAGTGCGTGGGCAATGGATGCCCGCCGCCGGTTACCGAGTGACAATTGTCTTATTTTATAGTGACTGTATTGAGTGATACCCAGCATGGCCTCGACCTCGGCCGGGCTGCGCACCGGCCGCGCGCAAACAATGCGGGCATGTTCCAGTACCTGGCGTACGGTCAATGCCGGATGCAGGCTGGGGGCGTCGAAAATGCCAACCACATCGCCGCGTCCCTGCCAGAGCCTGGACGGGGGCCGACCCAGCACCTGCAGGTCGCCCGATTGAAAGCGCTGCATGCCCAGCACGCATTCCAGCGTGGTGGTTTTGCCCGAGCCATTGAGTCCAACCAGCCCGTGAATGGCGCCACGCGCCACGCTGAGATTCAATTGTGACAGCACAGCGGTGGTACCGTAGCGTTTCTCCAGCGCAGCGATAGACAACACGGATTCTGGCGATTCCACGCCCGCACGCGCCATCTGCTTACTCCACGAAAACGTCGTCAACGGTCAGTTCGCGAATGCTGCCCAGTTCCGCCAGCGCCTCCATGTTGATGCGACTGGTGTCGCCCACTATCGAAATCAGCTTGGCGCGGTCGGCAACCTGTGTCTGCTGGAACTGCAGCAGATCCTCCAGAGTCATTTCCTGTAATTGGGCAAAGCGCTGTTGACGCGGATCCCCGTTCAGACCGAGTTGCTGCCAGGCATACACGGTGCCGGGAATCTGGCGAAACCCGATGGTGGAGGTGCGATATCGATTGATCTGGGCATTCACAGCGTCCTCAAAGCGGTCGCTGGAGCGCGGCATATTGTCAAACAGATCAACAAAGGCGGCGGTGGCTTCGACAGCTTTGTCATTTTGCGAGCCGATGGCGCCCAGTACCATGGTTTGCACCTCGGGACGGCCACCCTGAGAGTAGTTCGCTGCCGCAGAGTAGGCCAGGGCACGTGCTTCGCGCAACTCCTGGAATACCACACTGGACATGCTGGAGCCGAAGTAGCTGTTGTACACCGATGCGGGTACCACCAGGTCTTCTTCGTAGGTGCCGTCGGGGAATTCCAGGCGAACCTGTGATTGCGCGGTCTCGCGGTGAATGACATAGATCTCGTTGTCAGCGATCTGGCGTGCACGGCGGTACTCATAGGGTGGCGGCGGCAGCAGATCGTCACCGGGCTGATGATGTTCCTGCAGCAGCGCAGTAACCTGCTCCAGGGACATGGATCCGGTGTAACTGATGCGATGCTGGTATTGTTGCAGGCTGCTGATCAGTGTCAGTAACTCCTCAAGCTCGACTGCCTGTATGGCGTCGCTGCTCATCGCCTGCAGCATGGGCGATTCGTCGCCATAGCGGTTGTACAGGTACAGTGCCTGACTGATCGCCTGCGGATCTTCGCGCTGATTGCGGCGCGCCTCCAGTATCGTCGCCTTCAGTTCGGCAAAAGTGTCTTCATCGGCGCGCGGGTCACTGATCAGCTCCAGCATCAACGCCAGCGTTGCCCCAAACTGTGAGTCCAGACCCGTAATTGCGATGCTGGTTTCATTGGCACTGCTGCTGAGACCAAAGTCACTGCCCAGGCGGTACCATTCTTTCTGCAGTTCTTCTGCTGACAGGTTTTCCGTGCCGGCCTTGCCCATCACGGCGCTGGCCAGGCTCAACAGATCGTTCTCTTCGGTACCCACATCAATACTGATGTTAAGCGTGAACAATTCGTTCAGGGGGTTGTGGGCATAATATAGCGGTACATCCGCGGCGTACTCGGAAATCTCGTAGTCACGACCGGCTTCCAGAAAAGTCGGCTCGATTTCTTCGTACGGCATGGCGAGAATGCTGGCGGCGAACTGCGACTGACGACTCGGATCAATCTGAACCGGATCGATCTGCGGCTTCTCTACCGGGGGGATCACCGCGGGACCGTCGACTCGGTGAACAGCCACGTAGCTGTTGTCATCGAAGTAGCGGTTGGCGACATCAATAATGTCCTGGCGGGTCACCGATTCCAGTCGTTGCATTTGGTTGATGTGGTAGTTCCAGTCTGTGTCGGACAGGAATGCGGCGCGCATATCGGCGACGCGGGCAGTGTTGGATTCCAGGCCGCGCATGTTCATGCGGCGAAAATCATTGAGAATAGCGGGCAGAATCCAGTCTTCGAATCCGCCGCGTTTGATGATGTCCAATTGTTCGAGCAGTAAGGCTTCGACTTCTGCCAGTGTCTGTCCGTCGCGGGGCACGCCCCACAAGCGCTGTGACCCGTAGTCGTTAAGAAATTCGGGTGACGAGCCGGCGGCCTGCACACGTTGACGCTGATTCAGATTGAGGTTGATCAGCCCGGCGGTGCGGTTGTCCAGAATCATGTCCAGCAACATCAGCGCTTCCTGGTCGGGGTGGCCATTGGGGACCGTGCGGAATGCCATCTGCACTTCTTCCTGGCCCGGATAGGTGACGGTGACGCGCTCAATATCGGTAATCGGGTCTTCCTGCCAGGTTTGCTCATCGGGCAGTGGTTTGGCCTCCCAGTCGGAAAACTCCTCGCTGATGACGGCAATGGTGTCTTCTATATCGATATCGCCGCTGATAAAAATCGCCATGTTGTTGGGCACATACCAGGTGTCGAAATATTCCTGAATGTAGACCAGTGATGGGTTCTTCAGGTGTTCGGCGTCACCGATAGTGGACTGTTGGCCGTAAGGATGGTTCTTGTAAAGCAGGTCAGCCAGCGCGTAGTAGGAGATGCGGTCACGATTGTCCAGCGTGCGGTTCTTTTCCTCATACACCACTTCCAGCTCGGTGTGGAACATCCGGAACACTGGATTTACAAAGCGATCTGCTTCTATCGTGGCCCATTGCTGCAGGCGGTTGGCGGGCAGGCTCACTTTGTACACGGTCTCTTCGTGCCAGGTGTGCGCGTTCAGGCCGCTGGCGCCCATATTGCTGTAGACGGTGCTGATTTCGTTGGGTACGGCGTACATCGCAGCCTGCTGTGACAGGCGATTGATCTCGGCATAGATCTCGGCGCGGCGCTGTTCATCCGTCTCGCTGAAGTGTTGCTCGTACAGCGCCTCAATCTGCTCCAGATAGGGTTGTTCGGCGCTATAGTCCAGGGTGCCCAGTGATTGGTTGCCCTTGAACAACAGGTGTTCAAGATAGTGCGCCAGTCCGGTCGCATCAGCCGGATCCTGTTTGCTGCCGGCGCGTACCGCGATTTCAGCGTAGAAGCGCGGTTCCTGCGGATTGCGGGTAAGGTAGACCTGCAGGCCGTTGTCCAGTTCGTAGATGTGAGCGTCCAGCGAGTCACCGGGCTGGGGCGGATGGACCAGGGTATAGGGGGGTGCGTTTTCGGCACTCATGGCTGTTTCTGCGCTCAGGGCTGTTTCGCCGCCATTTGCCGGCGCCGGGGCATCCGGTGAGCACGCGACCAGTGCCAGGAAAAGGGCGCCAACTCCGATTGGAGGGAGTCGATACAGGTGGCGGAATTGGGCTATCGCTGAATTGAACATGGTAAAACTCTCCGGATAAAACTGCGGCAACTCCCTAATGTATAGGAATTCGTACAGAAATCCAGACCCGTATGTTTACCAGTAACTTTCGTAGCTCAGTTGACCTGGTTGTCCGGGTCGATTGTCGCGGAAGCCACGGTTTTGCAATTCGGCGACGGCGTCCTTCACCATGCCGGGATTGCCGCACAGCATTATATGGCTGCTCTCGGGGTCGAGTTGACGACCAAGCCGCTGCTCGAGCTCGCCACTGCGCAGTTTGTCCGGGATGTGACCTTGCAGAGTGCCTGCGCGTTGTTCGCGGCTGATAAACGGCAGCAGGGTGAATCGGTCCGGGAAGCGTTGCTGCAAAGTCTGGAACAGCTCCCGGTAGCGAAAGTCGTCCCAGATCCGGGCCGCGTATACCAGTACAACGTGATCAAACAGTTGCCAGGGCTGATCGGTTTTTAACATGGAGATAAAAGGCGCGACGCCGGTCCCGGTTGCCATCAGGCACAGGGTTTTGCCGGGCGTGCTGATGCCTGCCAGCGTCAAGGTGCCGGCGGGCTGAAACTGGACCCAGACCGATTCGCCTGCAATTTTGCGCGACAAGGCCCGTGACAGATCACCTTCGAGCTGGGTATAGAAGAAAAACTCCAGCGGTTGCTCACCTGGCGCGCTGAGAATTGAATAGGGTTGCGCGACGCGCTCGCCATCCACGTCCAGTGCCAGGCTGGTGTATTGGCCAGCCTCGAAAGGAGCAATGTCTGCCCGGATTTGCAGCGAAAAAAGGTTGTTCGTCCAGTGCGTGTTGGCCACCACCACGCCTTTGACCCAGTCTGTCATGAAGTCCTGCCTGCTGTGCGCCGAAGAGGCGGCATTGTCGCATAAATGGAAATAATTGGCACTTCGTCAAGGTTTTAGATAGTCTGTCCCGAATCGGTACCTAAAGACAAAAAATCAGAAAAGAGGATGACGATAGTGACGAGTTCATCAAACACGATCACTCAGAAGTGGTTTACGACACCTTTATGGAAACGGATCGTGCTGGCGTTGATTCTGGGCGTGATCGTGGGTGCCATCTGGGGCGAGGGTGCACAATCCATTCGCTGGATCGGTGATCTGTTTATCCGTCTGATTCAGATGGTGGTGGTGCCGCTGATCTTCATTACCATTGTCGCTGGCATCGTGGCCATGGGGGATCCGCATAAACTGGGGTCGCTGGGCATCAAAACGCTGGCGATTTACATGGGCACAACCCTGATCGCCATTATTATCGGTCTGACCATGGCGGCCATTATTCAACCAGGGATCGGCGTCGACCTTTCGGGTGCAACACCTGGCGCCTTGCAGGACCCCATCCCCATTGGCGAACGCATGATGTCGATCGTGCCGACCAATCCGGTGGCGGCCCTGGCTGAGGGCAATGTGCTGGCAATCATCTTTTTTGCCCTGATATTTGGTATGGGTATTCTGGTCGTTGGTAAGAAGGCACAGCCCATGGCCGACATCATGGACGCAGGTGCCGAGGTCATGCTCAAGCTGACGCATTGGGTCATGGAGTTTGCGCCGTTTGGTGTGTTTGCACTGATCGCCTGGGTGGCTGGCACACAGGGTGTATCAGCCTTGCTTGATGTGATCGCGCTGGCTTCAACAGTGATACTGGCCCTGATCTTCCACACGGTGGTTGTGCACAGCAGTATCATGAAATTTGTGCTCGGTTTGTCACCGGTGAAGTTTTTCAAGGGTGCCAAGAATGCCATGTTGGTGGCGTTTTCAACTTCATCCAGCATGGCAACACTGCCCGTCACCCTGACCTCGGCAGAAGAGAATCTGGGCATCAAGCCTGCGGTGGCGTCAACGGTACTGCCATTGGGTGCGACCATCAACATGGACGGCTCTGCGATCTACGTGGGCGTGGTGTCCGTTTTTGCCGCTCAGGTGTTTGGTGTTGAACTGGGTTTCATCGACTATCTGCTGGTGGCAGCGACCACAACCATGGTCTCCATCGGCACGGCTGCCGTGCCGGGTGCGTCAGTTTTCCTGATGGCCGCAGTGATGGGAACCATCGGTCTGAGCCCGGAGCAAATAGCAGTGGTGGTCGGCTTTGTGTTGCCATTTGACCGCCCGCTGGACATGCTCAGAACCAGTGTCAATATCACCGGGGATCTGTCGGTAGCGACCACTGTGGCGAACTGGGAAGATGAGTTCGACCGGGAGATTTTCGAGTCTACGGGCAAGAGCCGCGACAATGCTGCCAGCGCTTGATGCGAGGTCCTGGGTTGAGCGGGTGTGCTGCCTAGAACGACCAGCTCAATGTCAGGCCCGCACGAACATCGCGTTCCAGAAAAAACAATGCACTGTCACTGGCTGCGTGGGTCAGTATGATCTGGCCCGCGACTTCCCAGGTGTCGCTTAAACGGTAGTCGGCCGTCAGATTCAGCAACACTTCATCCCCGTCCAGCGCAGCCTGCGCTGTCGCCGACAACATCAATTCTTCATTGCGCAGGCTCTGGCTGTAGCGCAGCAGAGCATTGCCTTCGGTTTCGCGCTGCCGCCATAGGGTGGATGCCGAGTCGGATGGTAACCCGATGAACCGTTGTGCCTGCACGCCCAGGCTGACCTGTTGCGTCGCCGAAATGCCGTACTCAAAACCCGCCGCCATACTGATCCGGTTTTGTGTGTCGAACCCGGGTAGCCATAGAGCACTGTCATCGCTATCTGCGACCAGGTTCAGGACATCCGTTAGCAGGCCGTGGCTATAGGCGACATCCAGAGTTAGCAACAGGCGATCAATGGCACGGTTGGCGCTGAATCCCAGCAGGATAAAGTCATTGATGTGCGGCCGCGTCCGGTTGGACCCGTCTGTGGGCAGGGTGTAGCGCAGGGCGTTTTCGTATAGACGTGCCGCCATCACGGCTATGTCGCTGCCGATCAACGTCCGGTTCCAGCGGGTGCCGGCCTCAAACAGATCCCGCTTCCCATCATAACTGCCAAGGCGTAATGGCCGGCCGTTCATCTGCGCCGGTTCAGGAAACAGCGGGCTGCCGGTGACCGGTACCGGATCGAATTCCGGATACAGGTTGATAAAACTGGACCAGCTGCCGCTGTCACTGAAGTGATCCCACACCGCCAGCCACTGGTTGAGGCGGGCATCTTCAATGTCGATGATGGTCAGATCACGATACTCTGTGGTATTGATGACATCCAATACCGACATGCCGATGGTTTCGCCCCAGACGATGGTCTGCCTGCCGAAGGAGAAACTGTTCTGCGCGCCGCTGCGTTGCAGAAACAGCTCATTCAGCCGCCATTCCCAGCCATCGCGGCCCGGGTTGTCATGTTCATAATCGCCGGGCAGATAGGCACGCAATTGGGCACTGCTCTGCAGCAGCCAGCCGGCAGCAAACGGGTTTTGATAACGAATGTTCAGGCCCAGGCGGTTGTTCTCCAGGCCACGATGCTGGGTGTCTGTGGTGCCGGCGGGTGTCGAATAGCGATGTTTGCTCAGATGCGTAACGGTTTGCTGGCTGAGCTGGAAGCGGAAGTTGCGTGGAGCTTCGGTAGCAGTGTCAAACAGATCGGCCCCATCAAACATGCTGTCATCAAATGCGGCATTGTCAAAAGCGCCGGCATCAAACTCAACGGCGTCCGGGAACTCACCGGCATCACTGTTCTGGGCCGACAGGCTGGTGGGTGGCAGCAGCGCTAACAGGCAACAGATCAGTCGGCGTCGAAGTCTGCACTCAAGAGTCGTCGGCAACAGTCCGGTCACCAGCGTTGTCACTCGGTCGGGCATTAGTCTACCTGCGCACGAATGCGGCTGAGCTCGGCTTCACGGAAGGCGACATCGGTCAGTGTGCGTGGCGTCAGAAAGGTCTCCGGCACGTCGATGCCGGTGTTGATTTCCAGAATAGCCATGTTGGACAGGCGGTTCGCCACCAGGTTCATCATGGTCAGGGAGCGCGCAGTCCACACCCCGTCGACCTGTTCAATACGTGATGCCATCAGGCGTTTGACTTCTCGACCCTGACGGTCATACATGTCAGCGCGCAGCACCACGAAGCGCTCTTTGTCGATGTATTGTACGGTGCGGGCATAACGGGTTTTACGGGCACGCTCCTCGGTGGGTATGGTGTCAATGACCCAGACCGGGCGACCCGATTCAGTACTCTCTTCCAGGATATTGATTTCGTACTCTTCCAGTTTGCCGGTGTCCTGGTCTTCGGTAGTGAACTCGGAACCAAACAGCGAAGCAGATTCGGAATCATCGTCAGAGTTGCCGCTGGCAATACGTTTTACCTGGCCCAGCGCAGACAGGTAGAGCCAGGTTTCGTTGTCCCGCTCGGGGTCGTCGTAGGCATAGCTCAGCATGCCGATGCCGCGCTCGGCTGCCGGTTCCAGCACAATGGAAATCGACTGGGTGTCGCGGTTGTCGGCACCGGTATTGATGCTGACTGATTCCAGTGCCTTGACGCGAGGGCGTTCGGCGCAAGTGATCTGATTGTTCTGCAGCCCGAAGCGGCAACTGGAAAGCTGGATACGGTTGAAGGCGGCGTCCGATACTGCGCGCTGGTTGTCTTCCACACGCTCGAGAATTTCCCGGCCGCTGAGTTCTGACTCAGTTTGTGCGTGAACGGTGAGCGCTGTAGCGGTCAGGGCGGCGGCAACGAGCAGGCCGCTTAGTGTCAATCTCATGCATTGTCTCCGGCGTGATTGCTGGTGTATCGGTCGTCACTGCTGGCAATGACACCAAATTCCTGAATCGGACCTTTCAGCCCGAAGCGTGGCTTGAGCTTCATCAGCAGTGCCGGCAGAAGCAGCAGGTCACACAACAAGGCGACGAAAATTGCCAGTGCTCCGAAAATGCCGATTTTGGCCATGCCCAGATACTCCGAGAAACCAAGAATAGCAAATCCCAGGCCCAGTATCATGGTGGTGAACAAGACCGCACGACCAACGTCATGAACTGTACTGTCCAATGCCTGCTGCATGTTGCGTGTACGCACCAGTTCGACGCGATAGTGTGTCATGAAGTGGATTGTGTCATCTACCGCGATTCCGATAATCACCGGCGCAATCAGCAGGGTGTCAGTATCCAGCGGGATATCCAGCAATCCCATCAGGCCAAAGGCGAGCAGGGCCGGGATCAGGTTGGGTACAATGGATATCAGACCGGCCTGTACCGAACCCAGCGTCAGTATCATGATCACACTGATGACGGCCAGCGCGAGCAGGAAGCTGCTGTATTGCGACTGAGCAATCTCATCCATGGCGCGCATCATCAGCGGAACCGAACCGGTGACAGTCACTTCCAGGTCCGGGAACTGCGCCTGCAGCGGCGTGAACACGGCGTCTATCTCGGCGCCCAGTTCGTCAAAGAACACTTGGTACTGGTAGGAGCCGGCGTTGTAGGCATTGATGGTGATATGGCTGCGACTGAAGTCGTCCGACACCAGGCTGCGCCGTTCTTCCGGATTGGCACTGTTGAACAGGTACATGAGCTGCGACACGGTGATTGCTGAATCCGGAATACGGTCGAAATCGGGATTGTCCTGATTCATCACCCGGTTGGTGTCCTTGACGATATTGGCCAGTGAATAGGTGCGCGAAACTTCGTCCGGGTACCGGTTAACGATGCGCGTTTGCAGTTGTTCCATGGCTCTGAGTAGCGCGGGCTCCATCAGTCCGTCGCTGGTACCGCTGTCAATCATGATGGAAATGCTTTGCGCGCCGGCCATGTGCTCATCGACCATGTTATAGGCGATGCGCGGAGCGCTGTCCTGGCGTGCCAGTTCAGATACATTGCTGTCTATCTGCACCTGGCTGGTGCCGTACAGGGAGGCAGCAAACACCGCGCCGAACACCAACAGGATAGTGCGCGGGCGCGAGGCGACCAGCGGCGGGCAGGCGGCAAGCAGTGCGTCCTGCCAGCGCAGCACTGCCAGTGCCAGCACGCCGATCAGGGCAATGTAAAGCGCCAATACAACACCAGCCACCCATGCCAGGGCTGCCAGCGCAACGGCAACAATGGCACCCCGCGCCGGCCAGGTGCAGCGTTGCCAGAAAGCCGCCAGTGAGAGAGGGTGTTTCACCTCTGACTTTTCCTGAGTGGCGCCGGGGTGCCAGATGCTGAGCATGATGGGCAACAGCGTCAACGTAAAAAAGAATGCCATGAACACGCCGAGCGCGGACATGGCGCCGAACACCCGGATAGGGACCAGACCGGATGTGGTCAGTGCCAGCACGCCGGTCATGGTGGTGATGGTGGTGACCATGATGGCGAGGCCGGTTTTGCCGTAGGCGCCGGTCAGCGCCTCCTCATGCCCGCGGCCCTGCTGACGATAGACAAAATAGGCGCTCAGGACATGCACGCAGTCGGCAATACCGACGGCAAAGACCAGCAGCACGGTCAGTGAGATCATGGTCGACAGCGTGACACCCAGGGCGACGGTAATGCCCCAGGTCCAGATCAGGCTGAGGGCGATGGTCAGAATCGACCACGCCACGGCGCTGAATGACCGGAACAGGGTTCGCAACAGAAACACAAAAATGGCGACCATGCCCACTGCCAGCCAGGCAAACTGCTGCAGCACCTCATACACCCAGGCCATCAAGGGTGGATTGCCGACAGGATAAAACGCCAAAGTGTCGTCAACGTCGGCAAAAACCTGGCTCAGTGCAGCATAAAAGCGCTGGTACTCGATCATGTCGACGGTCTGGAACGGAATGTCCTGCACTGTAGCGCTTTCATCATAATACAGATCAAAGCTGCCATCGCCGGACGCAGCGCTGTCAAAATCACTGAAAAAGTCGCCCAGCGTGACATCGTCAGCGTTGACGGCGGGCTCGAAACCTTCCACCGGAGTGGCGCCGAATGTGGTCTGTATCATGAGGGCGCCGAAGCGACCGTCGGCCGAATAGAAGGCCAGCCTGAAGTCTTCCTCGGCCATCGCCTCATCGCGTATCGCGGCCAGCGCCGCCGGTTCGACGGGAATCGGGTCAGGGACCAGGCTGTCAGAGCGCAGGGTATCGCCCTCGACACGCTGCACCCGCAGGGTGGTGATGGATTGCACGCGCCGTATCTGATCGAGTTCATTCAGGTCAGCACTGTAGTTCCCGGCGTCCAGGTCGCGCCAGTTACGCAGCTTTTCCGTCAGTTCGCTGACCGCTCGCAATGAAGGCGCAGAGAACACGTCGCCATCGCGAGCTTCGTAGACCAGAAACACGGAGTCGTCGCTGCCGAACTGGGTCCGGAACGAATTCAAAGCCTCAATGGCCGGATCGCTTTGATCCAGGAAGCTGTCAATGCTCATGTCCAGGCTGGTACGCGTGACGATACTGTAAACGCTGAGCAGGGTGCCGGCGAGCAGTAACAGGCACACCAGTGTTCTGTGCCTGACCATGGTGGCGGGTGCGCTGGCAAAAAAGCGGCTCAGCACCAGAAGCCCATTCTCCATCGGGGTGACTCCAAGTACGTCCTGTTACCGCTTAACACAAGGACTGAATTATTGTTATTGATTGAAAGTTAGTGCCTGGCCGTGGTGGTTCTTTTCAGCACTGATAGATGCCGAAGGTCTGACGGCCTTCATTTATGGTCGACTCCGGTACCACGCGGTTGCCACCGGCTTCGCCGGCCTCGTTGCGGGCCAGGTTGACCAGCTCGTCCTGCAGCCGGTTGGCGCCGCGATTGACAAACCCGATGCTGTCCAGCGCATTAACGTTGGCGGCACCAATACGGCGGCAATTGTTTATTTCAGCGGCCGTGGCCAGGCTGACGCGCTCGCCTTCAGGGGTAACCTGCACCCAGCTGTTGCCGCAGGCCGCAAGTATCAGCGGCAATGCGCAGAGCATCGGCAGACGACGGTATTTAAAAATAGACCGGATAATTGAATGGTGCATAGGAAGAGCCTCATGAGTGTTTCAACGCCTGCATGCTGTCAATTGCCGGGGCAATTTGTGAATGCATTCAGGCATACAACTGACGCTGTGTATTATCCTTGTTCTCCGGCACTTGGCAACTGCCCAAACGGGTTAAAGATGTGCGTTGCTTCACGGTTTTTGACACTGTGTCAGGCACGGAGGCAGGTCTGATCGCATTTGTGCTAATATCGCGCCATTCGCAAATCAAGTTGGAGAGGTTTTATGCAGGCACCAGAGACTGTGCTGGATGGGAAAAACGTCGTGGTTATCGGTGGTACATCGGGCATTGGTCTGGCCACCGCGATGGCGGCCAGCAAACTGGGCGGTAAAGTCTGGGCATGTGGACGGTCGGCCGAACACATGGATAAAGCACGCGAAGCCACCGACGGCAAGGTGGAGTTGGTGCAACTGGATACCCACGATGATGCAGCCATGACGCGTCTGTTCACGGAAATAGGCCACATTGATCATCTGGTGTCAGCAGCCACCGGCGGCACGCGCACGCTAAAGCCATTTATAGAGCAGACCGAAGAGCAGTTCCAGGCCGCCTTCGGCAAGCTGTGGGGTTACGCCAAAGTCGCCCGCCTGGGCGCACCATTTGTCGCCAAAGATGGCAGCATCACCTTTGTCAGCGGCGCGCCGGCGCGACGTTACAAACCCAATATGTCGGCGCTGAGCTGTGTCGGCGGCGCTGTCGAGAACATGGTGCGCTGCCTGGCAGTCGAGCTGAGCCCTGTCCGGGTCAATGTTGTGTCGCCTGGTATTGTTGACACTGCGCTGTTTGACTGGATGGGCGCCGACAAGTCAGAGCGCGTCGCCGCCATGACCCAGGGGCAACTGGTGCGCCGTATCGGCCGCCCGGAAGAGGTCGCCAGCGCTCTGGTGTACCTGATGCTGAATGGGTATGCCACCGGGACGACCGTCGATGTTGACGGCGGACAGTTGTTAAGCTGATGGCTGGCATGACGCTTCACGATGCGATCCATCAGCGCCGCTCGGTTCGTGGTTACCTGCCCGATGCCATTCCCGACGAGGTGCTGACCCGGATTTTTGCACTGGCGCAGTTGGCGCCGTCCAACTGCAACGTGCAGCCGTGGAAGGTGTTTGTCGCCACCGGCGATCTGCGTGATCAGCTCAGCGCCGAAATGCAGCGTCGCGTCATTGCCCGCGAACCGGCCAACCCGGACTATGAATACCGCGGCGACTTTGACGGTGAATATCGCAAACGACAGGTGGAGTGTGCGGTTGCGTTGTATTCGCAAATGGGCATTGAACGCCACGACCGGGAAGGTCGCGAGCGGGCAGTTCTGCGCAATTTTGAATTTTTTGATGCGCCTTACATGGCATTTATTGGCATGGACAGGGCCTTTGGCACTACCGTGGCGATTGATGTCGGCATGTATGCGCAGAATCTGATGCTGGCGATGGTGGCCAATGGCGTGCACAGCTGCCCGATGGGTACCATGCGCAACTATCCGGAGCTGGTGCGTGATGCCTTTGGCCTGGGCGATGAAACCCGTATACTGTTCGGGCTGGCGTTTGGCTATGAAGATACCTCGGTGCCAGCCAATCGCACCCGAACAACACGTGAGCCGGTCTCGGCCAGTGTTTTGATTAAACACGCGATCACAAAAGAATAACGAAAAGCCTGAGGGCACGGAATGCGTTTTAAACCTGTTATCCTTATTTACGACATTGATAATCGTCTGGTAGACGACGTGGCTGCAGAAATCGGTATTACCGGTAAATACACCAGCATCAATACCTATAATGAAGCCAATGCCATGGATGCTGTACACCAGTATGATCGTGGCTTTGGCTGGCTGACCAACAAGCTGGCCTGCATTATTACTGGCTGGAACAGCCATAAAAAACCACGTGATCAGTTCCTGTATCGGTTGCGGGCCATAGAGCGCAAGAGCCCGTTGCGCGACCCGTCACCGGTAATTATCATCAGCGAAGATCATCGTGATGACCTCAAGCAGCGGGCACTGGAACCGGACGATGGTCACGTTGCCGCTTATCTGCATCCCGATGATTTCAAAAAGTCTCTGGCAGAGCTGCTGGAACAGATTGTTTATCGGGACAACGCCGAAGTGTTGAACAAACAGGCATTGTCCAGCTTTCTTGCGGAGAAAGATCAGGAGTAACTCGCTTGTCCAAATTCGAGTTCATCATGATGTTCGTCTCGGTTGTGGTTGCCTTTGCCATGGCGGAGCTGCTGATGGGCTGGGGCAAGATTATCCGCGCCCGGCACCGCGTCAGCCATCCCTGGCTGCTGGCCGGCTGGTCAGTCTGGTTGCTGATCATCATTACCTACCATTACCTGGGCTTCTGGGAATATCAGGCTTACAATTTTACCAAGGTTGCGCCAATGGTGTTGTTCCTGGCGGCGCCCATCATGATGGTGTTGTTGACCTTTGTATTGACCCCGGAGCTGCGCTATTACCAGAAGATGGATCTGGAGGTGCACTACTTTCAGACCAAGAACTGGTTTTTCTGCATGGTGATCATCTTTCTGGTGCTGTCACGGGCGTCAGACCCGCTTCTGCCTGACTTTGCCGACACCTGGGAGCGACGCACACTGGGTACCGTGCTGGTCAGTTTTTCGGTCATCTGGTTATTGTTTACGCACAATCGTACCGTGCACTATGGGCTATTGTTCTTCAATCTGGCGTACCTGATTCTGGTTTCCAGTATCATTCCCGTAACTGGCCTTACCGCATTCTAGTCTGTGTCCGGATCTAGTTGACCAGAACACTTCGGCCACGCGCATTAGGCAGACACAAAAAAGCCCGCCCCTGATATATCAGGGGCGGGCTTTTTTGTTCGATAACGCGATCAGGATGACGCGGGGTAGGCCCCATCGGCATCATGTACTTCGCGACCGGTTACCGGTGGGTTGAAGACACAGGCCAAGCTCAATTCTTCATGTGCATAAAGGATATGCTTGTCATGCTTGTCCAGCACGTACAGAGTGCCAGGCGTTATCGCGTGAGTCTGCCCAGTAGCCAAATCCTTGATTTCACCTTTCCCGGAAATGCAGTACACCGACTCGAGGTGGTTCTTGTAATGCATGTGGGTTTCAGTGTCAGCGAAAATGGTGGTGATATGAAACGAGAAACCCATGTTGTCGTCTGCCAGCAACATGCGCACACTCTGCCAGGTTTTCGACTTTACGCTTCGATCGCTCTGTTCACATTCCTGTAACTGTCTGACTATCATGCTGTCTCCTTCTAGCTTCGGTAAATGTCTGATCTAAATGATCAGTCGGCGTCTCAGGACGCTATGCTGAGCTCTTTCTGGAAAGTATGTGCCACAGCTTCTTCCAGTATATCGAGACCTTTGTCCAGCTCTTCCATGGTGATGATCAAAGGACACAGGCACTTCACGACCTGACTGTCGGCGCCACTGGTTTCAATGACGAGGTTCTTGGTGAAAGCGTATTTGCAGATCTTGCCTGCCAACTCGCCATCTCGACACTCAAGGCCCTGCATGAAGCCACGGCCCTTGGCCTTGACCAGCTTCCTGTCGTACTTGCCCGCGATTTTCTTCAGGCGCATGGTCAGGTGCGCGATTTTCTTTTGCACGTCGGTCTGGAATTTGTCGTCTGACCAGAATTCTTTAAGTGCAGCATTCGCCGTTACAAAAGCATGGTTGTTGCCGCGGAAGGTACCGTTGTGCTCACCGGGCTTCCATGTGTCCAGCTCTGGTTTAATCAGTGTGACCGCGAAGGGCAGACCATAACCGCTCAGCGATTTCGACAGCGTAATAAGGTCGGGCTTGATGCCCGACTCTTCAAAGCTGAAGAAACGTCCCGAACGACCACAACCGGCCTGGATATCGTCGGCGATCAGGATAATGTCGTGCTTGCGGCACAACTTCTCGATGGCGCGCAGCCAATCGTTGCTGGCCACGTTCAAACCACCTTCACCCTGGATAGTTTCCAGGATAACAGCAGCAGGCTTGTCCAGACCGCTGGATGAATCTTCCAGCAGGTTTTCGAAGAACTTCACGGTGTCCAGCTCTTCGCCCATGTAATTCGAGTATGGCAAGTGTGTCACGCCGCCCAGCGGAATGCCTGAAGCATCGCGGTGATGTGAGTTACCGGTCGCTGCCATGGCGCCCAGGGATACCCCGTGGAAGCCGTTGGTAAAGGCGACGATGTTGTGACGGCCGGTCACGTTGCGGGCAATCTTCAGCGCAGCTTCTACGGCGTTGGTACCAGTCGGGCCGGTGAACTGAACCATGTAGTTCATGTCGCGCGGCTTGAAGATCAGCTCATTGAGATTGGTCAGGAACTCTTCCTTGGCACTCGTGTGCATGTCCAGGCCGTGTGCAATACCGTCACGCTCAATGTATTCGAGCAGTGCCTTTTTCAGTACCGGGTTGTTGTGACCATAGTTCAGCGTGCCTGCTCCGGCAAGAAAATCCAGATAGGCGTTGCCGTCTGTGTCATATAGATACGCGCCCTGAGCTTTGTCAAAAATGACCGGAAAGGCACGCGCGTAA
Organism: Pseudohongiella sp.; assembly: GCF_011050365.1. Taxonomy (GTDB): domain Bacteria; phylum Pseudomonadota; class Gammaproteobacteria; order Pseudomonadales; family Pseudohongiellaceae; genus Pseudohongiella. The sequence continues at coordinate 52,812 of NZ_DRFV01000013.1, read as the reverse complement.
CTTTGTACTTCAGATTCGATGTCTTTAAAGATGTTTGTCATTTTTGTTCTCCTTTGGGGCTGTCTTTGCCAAGAGGTCCAATTCTCAACTTGTATTCTGTGTCGTGCAGATTGAGAAAATGAGTCTGCCTGTCAAACATGACAGATTCTTCAATGCTGCAATTATTGCGTCGGGCCAGGGAAGCAAACATCGCTCGCGAAGCGGCGTTGTCGCTGGTCACAGTGGTTTCCACAAATCGAACGGCTTTGCTTGCGTCGGATGCCAGTATGGCGTTCAGCATGCGGCCGGCCAGTCCCTGCTTCTGAGCAACCGTGTCAACGGCTACCTGCCAGACAAACAAGGTGTCCGGCTGCTCTGGTGGAATGTATGCCGTCACAAGGCCAACGATATCTTCGCCCATGGTGGCAACAATACTGGTCTGCGAGAAATGCGTGCAGATGGCCAGATAGCAGTACAGGGAGTTATCGTCCAGAAACGCGCTTTTGCGAATCAGATTATGGACAGGCGCACCGTCTTCCGATTTGGGGGTGCGTAATTGAATGTCTTGTCGGGGGTCGGGTCTTTCTTGAAGCGCTGGCGCTTCTTGAAAAGTAGTCATAACAAACAGTTTGTTTCCCTTTGTTAATGAAAAGATGATGTAAGCTGACATTGATACATGTGTTCGACAATATCAGTTCTTTATAGTTTTTATCTATGAATATTGAGAACGTGATAAGTATATCAAAATAGCTCCCTGTTGTCTAAACCGGCGGGTTTGCATTTGTTCAGCACAAAAAAAACGGCGCCGTCAATGGGCGCCGTTTTTGTCGTCAGGCCTTGCTGGCCAAGGTCTCCGGGTGGATCAGGTTTTTAATTGGGCAGTGTCAACGCAACAAACTGCGCCGGCCCATCACCACTGACAGACATGACGATGTACTGTTTGCCCTGGTGGGCGTAAGTCATTGGCAAGCCTGTTTGCGAAGCTGGCAGATCGATTTCAGCTAGGATCTCGCCACTGCTCTTGTCGTGGGCACGGAAGATCGGATTGCCGCCCTGACCTTCTCCGGCAAACAACAGGGTTTTGGTTGCCAGCAGGCCAGCGCGCGTCGGAATGCCCGTGCGCTCCAGATCAACGCCTTTCAGCAGCGGGTGATTGGCAATACGGTCCGGTGTGTCCGCATTGGCTATCCACCAGGCCATCTCGCCGGTTGTCAGGTCGAGCGCGGTGATACGGCCCCACGGTGGCTGCACGATCGGAATGCCATCCACATTGGGCGTCCGCGCCGGGCCCTGGATCCAGTCGACCGCTGAGAACTCGGCGCCCGGTACCAACGACAGCACTGCAACATCGGTACGCGACGGGATGTATAACATGCCTGTGTCCGGATCATAGGCTGCACCTTCCCAGTTGGAACCGCCCAGCGTGCCGGGCAGGCTGAGTGTACCGATGGTGCCATCCTCCGCATTCGCCAGTGACGCCGGCTGGAATAACGGCCCCATACGATAGGGTTTGACGGCCTGTCTGGCCCGGGCAAGGATCTCCGGTGTGAAGTTCACCAGATCATCATCGCTGATACCCTGACGGTCGTAGGCTGGTGGTTTGGTCGGGAACAACTGTGTTGGTGAAGTCCACTCGCCGGGAACGTCGGTCTGCGGTACCGCCCGCTCCTGCATTTCCCAGATGGGTTCACCGGTTTCGCGGTCCAGCACATAAGCAAAGGACTGCTTGGTCATCTGCACCAGCACCTTGCGGCCATCAGGCAGATCAGCCAGTACGGGCGCGGAGGGGGTGTCATAGTCCCAGATATCGTGGCGCAGGTGCTGGAAATACCATTGACGCTCACCGGTGCGGTAGTCAACAGCGACCACAGAGCCGGTGAACAGGTTTCTGCCCGGACGGTCACCGCCATAACGGTCACCGGTGCCGGACTCTACCGGCAGGTAAACCAGACCCAGTTCGGGGTCGGCCGACATCGCCGTCCACACGCCACCGTTGCCAGTGTGCTGAGCCGATCCGTCAAGCCAGGTTTCATAACCTTCTTCGCCTTTACGCGGGATATTGCGATGTGTCCACAACAGCTCGCCGGTGCGGATATCAAAGGCCCGAACGTCGCCCTTGACGTTATCCGCAGTAGGGGGACGCATGCTGACCTGGTGGGCAGCGCCAACCACCAGCACGTCCTCGATTACGGTCGGCGGGAAGGTGAGTGTGATGTCGCGGTCATCGCGGACTTCAGAAAAACGCATGCCGTCCATCAGGTCCAGTGTGCCACCGGTGCCGAATGACTCGAGCATACGCCCGTCGCGCGCATCCAGCGCTACCAGATAATAGCCAGGTGTCACCACAAATATGGTTTCCTGTTCGCCATCGGTCCAGTAAGCAACACCCTTGCCGGAGTTCTTGCGCGGTGATTCTTCAAAACGCTCGCCTTCCTGCGGGCGCCACATCCACAGCGTCTGGCCGGTACCGGCGTCGATAGCGACGACGTTACGGGTAGTGCCGACCGTGGCATACAGCACACCGTTGGCCATGATTGGGGAGGTCACATTCAGACCTTCCGGGCGCGGGCCGTAATTGGCGCCGTTCCAGGTCCAGGCAATCTGAAGCTCATTGACGTTGTCGGCATTGATCTGTTCGAGCGGTGAATAACGATTGGAATTGAGCCCGCCATTCATGCTGGTCCAGGGATAATAATCGGGTCCGGCACCGGCTTCTGCGCCCTCGATGGTCAGCGCCGCCAGCTGTGGCAGGCTCATGCCGATACCTGTCTGCGTGGCGTTGGCAAGCTGCAGCACGTAGGCAGTCAGGTCCAGGTATTGATCCGGGCTCAGTGATCCGGGCGTCTCCGCCGGCATGGTGGCCATGATCTGGCTGTGAAGTTCATTGGCGGGTCGCCCCAGCCAATCGTTGCTGATGCGCATTTCAATATCAGCCTGCACGTGACAGCGGGCACATTCGGATTGAAACAGGGTGGCACCACGTTCGGCGGACGCTGTCTGCGCTTGCGCACCGACAGACGCGAAAATGGGTAGTAAAATGAGCAGCAGGAATCTGATCAAGCGGATTCTCCTCTTTCGTGGGCAAAGATGGTGATTTATTCCGGGGATTTTTCTAATTATAAAGACGGTGTTATTAGGACAGACCGAGATATTACCGCGTTTGTTACGCACGAGAAAGCGTGGTTCTGCAACAGAACGTGTCAGCGCCGCGGCGGTCAGAGCGATTGCCGCCGACTCTAACGAAGATTACAATCGTGAAACCGGTTCATTGCACAGGAGTGCCTTCATGGCTGACAAGACAAGCATTCAGAGCAATATATGGCACCACCTGACGGTGACAGCCCTGGCCCTGACGCTGTCGACCTGTGCGGAAAATCCGGTGACGGGGGACCGTGAGCTGACTTTTGTGTCCGAGCGCCAGGAAATCAGCCTGGGCCAGGAGAACTACCGGCCGACTCAGCAAAGCCAGGGCGGGCAATGGAATATTGATCCGGAGCTGAGCGCCTACGTCAGTGAAGTTGGCCAGCGCGTGGCAGCGCAAAGCCCGCGCGATCTGCCTTATGAATTTGTGGTGCTGAACAGCTCAGTGCCCAACGCGTGGGCGTTGCCCGGAGGCAAGATTGCCATCAACCGGGGATTGTTGGCAGAACTCGACAATGAGGCGGAGCTGGCCGCTGTGCTGGGGCATGAGGTCGTCCACTCGGCCGCTCGTCATGGCGCGCAATCGATGGAGCGGGGCATGTTGCTGCAAGGTGCACTGCTGGTCACCTCAGTGGCGGCCCAGAACACTGAATATGCCGGCGTTATCGTGGGCGGCGCACAATTGGGCGCCCAGCTGGTCAGTACGCGTTATGGCCGCGAGGCCGAGCGCGAAGGTGATCTGTATGGTACACGGTACATGGCCGAGGCCGGCTACGACCCGGCGGCCGCTGTGAGCCTGCAGGAAGCCTTTGTGCGCCTGTCAGAGGGTAACAACCCGGGCTGGCTGGAGGGCTTTTTTGCCAGTCACCCACCATCAACCGAGCGGGTGCAGAACAACCGGCAATTGGTTGCACAACTGCGGACAGAAGGTTACACCAATGGGGAGCTGGGCGAGCAGCGCTATCAGCAACACACCGCACGCCTGCGTGAAACCCAGCCCGCCTATGAGGCATTCGATGAAGCCTACGCACTGCTGCGTGAGGACAAGGTAGAAGAAGCCGAGCAGAAACTCGATAGCGCGATCGCCATGGTGCCGCAGGAAGCCCGTTTTTACGGTCTGAAGGCCGATGTCGCACTGATGCAGCGTCGTTACAGCGCAGCCATTGAGACTTACAATCAGGCACTGGCGCGCGATGACGCCTATTTTGACTACTACCTGGGCCGCGGCCTGGCGTATTCCCGTCAGGGTAATGAAAACCGGGCGCGTGCCGACCTGCAGGCCAGTGTCGACTTGCTCCCCACCGCGCTGGCGATGAATGAGCTGGGCACGATGGCGTTGGCGGCCAACGAGCGCGGCGCTGCCAAGCAGTATTTTGAACAGGCCGCCCAGGCGCCGGGAGAGCTGGGCGCACAGGCCCAGGCTTCCTATATGCGATTGGACGTATCGGACAATCCTGGCAATTACGTTCAGGCGCAGGCGTTTGTCGGGTCAGGTGGGAGAATCCAGGTGCGTGTTGTGAATCGTGCACCGGTTGACATCACCGAGATCGAGTTGGAACTGCAGGCCTCAGTTGGCCGTGAGAGCGTTCGTCGTGCTATTGCCGTGCGCGGACTCGCTGCAGGTCAGGCACGAGACGTTGACTCCGGCTTGACACTGCCTGCGGAGACCGACCCACAGACAGTGCAGGCGCAGATCTTTGTGCGGCGAGCAGCAGTTAACTGAGCAGAGGATTATGCTGGATAGAAAACGAACTTTTTCCGAGAAATGGCTCCGTGTTACCCGAATATCATCGCTGGTTGCAGGCGTGCTGGTTGTTGGCACGCTGCTGACACTGATGGCCTGGCGCAACGCCGTTGTGGTAGTGACACTGGAGGATCAGGACCGGTTTGAGGAAGAAACCAGCGACAGCCTGGAGCTTATTCGGGAGCGAATGCAGGTTTACGGGCAGGTGCTCAGAGGCGTCAAAGGCCTCTTTGTTGCGTCTGAGAATGTCAGCCGCGAGGAGTTTCGGTCCTACACCGAAGAGCTGGATCTGCAGCAAAACTACCCGGGCATCCTGGGCATTGCCTATGCGCTGAACATCGAACCGGGGCGGCTGGAGCAGCATATTGCTGAGGTGCAGGCATTTGGCTTTCCGCAATATAGAGTGCGGCCTGAAGGCCAACGTGACGCGTATTCATCAATACTGTTTATTGAACCGTTCAGTGGCAATAATCTGAACGCGTTTGGCTTTGATATGTACTCCGAGCGGGTCCGGCGTGAGGCAATGGACCGGGCGCGAACCAGCGGCACACTGGCACTGTCCGGCAAGGTAAGCCTGGTGCAGGATGTTGATCGTGGCCCGATTGCCGGAGTGCTGCTGTATCTGGCTCTGTATGCTAGTGAAGTCACAGGCGCCGAAAACAATTCCGATGAGTTGCTCGGGTGGGTTTACGCACCGTTCAGCATGGATATATTGATGGCAGGCATCCAGTTGGATGACTCAAAGATAGCGATGACCATCTACGATGGCACTGACCCGGGCGTGGAGGCGCAGCTGTATTCGTCAGCGGCCGAATCGATGACGGCTGGTGATCTGCCTTTCTCACGTACTGAGCAGCTCGATATTGCCCAGCAAACCTGGACCGTCAGTTTTGCAGCGGATGCAGGTTTCATTCAGCCGCATGAAAACACCGAGCCGGAAGCTGTGCTGTCGATAGGCGCCCTGTTTACAGTGCTGATGGCAATACTGACCTGGGCGCTCGCGTCTGGCAGAGAGCGGGCAGAAGCACGGGCAGAGGTCATGAACAGGGAGCTGCTGGAGACTGAGTTTCGATGGAAATCAGCATTGTCCGGCGCCGGGCATGGCGTTTGGGACTGGAACAACCTTACTAACGAGGTCAATTACAATACCGAGTGGAAATCGATGTTGGGTTATGCCGATGATGAGATCAGGGATGATTTCTCAGAATGGCAACGTCTGCTACACCCGCTTGATCGGGAGCGTGCAGAGGCCACCATTACTGATTTTATCTCCGGTAAAACCAAAGACTTCAGTCTGGAACACCGGCTTAAAACCCGAGAGGGTCATTGGCGCTGGATACTGGGTCGCGGTGCGATTATCAGCAGGACTGAAGACGGCAGGCCGGCGCGAACTATCGGCACTCATACCGATATTGACCGCCAGAAGTCTCTGGAGCTGGCGCTAAGCGAAAGTGATCAACGCTTCCGGGGTGCATTTGAAAGTGCGGCAGTCGGTATGGCGCTGGTGGGGCTGGCTGGCGAGTGGCTGGAAGTCAATCAGGCGATACTGGATATGTTGCAATATGATGAAGACGAGCTGCTAAAACTGACCTTTCAGGACATCACCCACCCTGATGACCTCGAGCTTGATCTCCAGCATCTGGAAGCACTGACGGCCGGTAAAATACCCAGCTATCAGATGGAAAAGCGCTATTTTTGCAAGGATGGCTCCATCATCTGGATTGTACTCAGTGCCTCAATGGTCAGAGACGGTAATGGAGAACCATTACATTACATCGCGCAGATTGAAAATATTACCGAGCGCAAGGAGCTGCAGAGACGTGTGATTTATCAGGCCAGTCATGATGACCTGACCGGCTTGCCCAACCGCCGTCTGTTGCAGGAAAGGCTGGCGCAGACCCTGGCGCTGAGTCGCAGGCACAAGCGTTCATTTGCGCTGATGTTCATAGATGTCGACCATTTCAAGCATGTCAATGATGCGTATGGTCACGACGTTGGTGACGAATTGCTCAAATGGATAGCAGAAAAGTTGAGCGCTGTTGTGAGAACCTCCGATACCCTCGCGCGTCAGGGGGGAGATGAATTTGTGCTGTTGTTGTCGGAAATCAGCGCGCCTGAGGACGCCACCCTGGTGGCTCGCAAAGTGTTTAACGCAATGCGCGACGAATTCGATACGGGGGTCGTGCAATTGAAGGTGTCGCTGAGTGTCGGTATCGCCATCTTCGACCCGCACCACCCGGATTCTGCCGAAGACCTGCTGCGCAAGGCCGATGTCGCTCTCTATCAGGTTAAACGCTCGGGTCGCAACGATTTCCAGCTCTATCAACATGAGGATGAATAATCTCTGCGTTGACGGGTGACCTGCGCTGCAGTTCCCTATATAATGCCGCCCCACGCACCCGTAGCTCAGCTGGATAGAGTAGGTGGCTTCGAACCACTTGGTCGGGAGTTCGAATCTCTCCGGGTGCGCCAATATTTCCTTTTATAACAATGGTTTGAAATCCTTTAGGTAGACTGTCCTCGGGTTTGAAACCGTTAGAATGCGGGAGTTTGCGGGAATTCCCATGACCACAATAACAGTCCTATGTTCACGATTAATTATGGCGTTCGGAAACACTCCGATGGTGAGGCAGCCCCCACCTGATGATGCTGAAGGGGCCTTGCCTTGCGTGCGGCTACTTCAGGAGTTCAGAGTGCAGTTGCCACCTTTGCCATAAAAAATACACTGCAGGCAACACCAGCAGGGTCAGCACCAGGGTGCTGATCATGCCGCCCACCATCGGTGTTGCTATGCGCTGCATGATTTCACCGCCGGTGCCGTGCCCCTGCATGATGGGCAGCAGGCCCACTGTGATGGCCGCGACGGTCATTACCACAGGGCGCAGGCGTTGCAGTGCGCCTTTGGCAATCGCATCTCGTAAGCCCTCCACAGTCGGGCCGCCTTGTTCACGTGCCTCAGCCAGGTAGCGTGCGCGGTACTGGTTCAGATAGATCAGCATGATGACACCGATTTCCACCGCCACACCTGCCAGGGCGATGAACCCAACGGCGACGGCGACCGACAGATCGAAGGCAAGCCACCACAGTAGCCAGCTGCTGCCGGCAATCGCCATGGGCAGCGTGGCCATGATGATCAAGACTTCCGCCAGCCCGCGGAACGCCATGTAGAGCAGAAATGCGATTATCAGCAGGGTCAGCGGTACCACCAGTGTCAGCCGCTCCTTGGCCCGCTCCATGTATTCGTACTGTCCGGACCAGGTCAGTGAATAGCCAGCGGGCAAGGCCAGATTGTCCGCCAGGTGTTGCTGTGCGGCCTGGACATAAGAGCCAATATCACGCTCGGCGATGTCTACATATACCCACCCGGTAGGGCGCGAATTCTCGCTCTTTATCATCGGTGGTCCGTCTTGTATTTCTATATGTGCCACGTCACCCAGACGAATGCGTGCCCCTTGCGATGTTAATACGGGCAGATCCCTGATGGCATCGACCGAGTTGCGGATTTCCTGCGGGTAGCGCACATTGATCGGGAAGCGCTCCAGGCCCTCAATGGTTTCGGAAACATTCATGCCGCCGATCGCCGACGAAACAACTGCCTGCACCTCGTCGATATTCAGACCATGGCGGGCCGCTGCCACCCGGTCAATATCCACGGTAACATAACGCCCGCCGGCGACCCGTTCGGCAAACACGCTGGCGGTTCCCTGCACCTGCGGTAGCAATGCCTCGATATCCGCACCAATATTCTGTATGACCGGCAATTCGGGACCGCCGATCTTGATACCCACCGGTGTCTTGATACCGGTGGCCAACATATCGATACGGGTCTTGATCGGCATAACCCAGGCATTGGTGACGCCTGGCAGATCCACCGTGCGCCGGATCTCTTCGCGGATGCGCTCAATGGTCATGCCCTCGCGCCATTCGGACTCAGGTTTGAAGCGGATGATGGTCTCTATCATGCTTAGCGGCGCCGGATCGGTGGCGGTATCGGCGCGGCCGATCTTGCCGAACACCTGTGCTACTTCCGGCACAGACTTGATCAGCCGGTCGGTCTGCTGCAGCAACTGGGTGGCCTCACCGATGGACAGTCCAGGTCGGGTGGTGGGCATGTACATCCAGTCACCCTCATCCAGTGGTGGCATGAACTCCGAACCGAGTCGGGACAGCGGCCAGATCGCTGAAGTCATCACCAGGATACCGGCGGCGACCATCACCCAGGGCGCACGCATGACCATGCCGATCACGGGCCGGTAAATCCAGCCCAGCAGTCGATTTACCGGGTTTTTGTTTTCCGGTAGTATCTTGCCTCGAATCAGGTAACCCATCAGTACCGGCACCACAGTGATTGACAGAATAGCGGCGGCAGCCATCGCGTAGGTCTTGGTGAACGCCAGCGGCGCAAACAGACGCCCCTCCTGGGCCTCCAGGGTGAACACCGGCAGAAAGCTGAACGTGATGATCAGCAGTGAGAAAAACAGGGCAGGACCCACTTCGGCAGAGGCCCTGGCAATGACACCCCAGCGATCGGTTTTTGCCTTTTCGGGATCATGCTCCAGATGTTTGTGCACGTTCTCGATCATGACAATGGCGCCATCAACCATCGCGCCAATGGCAATGGCGATACCGCCCAGTGACATGATGTTGGCGTTAAGATCCTGGCCGCGCATGATCAGCAGTGCCGCCAATATCCCAAGCGGCAGTGTGGCAATGGCCACCAGCGAAGAGCGTAGATGGAACAAAAACAGGGCGCAGATAAAAGCGACCACCGCAAACTCTTCAAGCAGTTTGGTGTATAGGTTATCGACCGACCTGCCAATCAGCTCTGAGCGATCATAGGTGGGCACCACTTCCACGCCATCGGGAAGGCTTGCCTGCAGCTCATTCAGGCGCTGCTTGACAGCTGCGATGGTTGCCTGGGCATTTTCACCGGAGCGCATGACCACGATTCCTCCAGCCACTTCGCCTTCACCGTTCAGGTCGGCAACACCCCGGCGCAGCTGCGGGCCGGTCTGCACGCGGGCAACATCACCCAGCAGCACCGCAGTGCCGTCCTGTGTGACTTTTAACGGAATGGCCCGCAGATCATCCAGGCCCTGAATGTAACCGGTGGCCCGCACCATAAACTCGGTTTCCGCCATCTCGATGACTGAACCGCCCACTTCCTGGTTGCCGGCCCGTATCGCCTGGTTCACCGCAGACAGCGTCAGGCCATAGGCACTCAGCCGATCCGGATCAACAATGACCTGGTACTGTTTGACCATGCCACCGACTGACGCAACTTCTGACACACCTGCCACGGTCTGCAGTTCGTATTTCAGAAACCAGTCCTGAATGGCGCGCAATTGCGACAGATCATGTTGATTGCTTCTGTCCACCAGGGCGTATTCGTAGACCCAGCCGACACCGGTGGCATCGGGCCCCAGCGCCGGTGCCACGCCGTCAGGCAGGCGCGAGCTGACCTGACTCAGGTATTCCAGTACCCGGCTGCGCGCCCAATAGGGATCGGTATCGTCGCTGAAAATGATGTAGACGTAGGAATCACCAAAGAACGAGTATCCTCGCACCGTCTCCGCACCGGGCACCGACAGCATGGCGGTAGTCAGCGGATAGGTGACCTGATCCTCGACCACCTGCGGTGCCTGCCCCGGAAAAGGTGTACGGATGATGACCTGGACATCAGATAGATCGGGCAGGGCATCGACTGGCATGGTGCGCAGGTTCAGCAACCCGGCAATGGTCAACAGCAGGGCGGCAACCAGTACCAGCCCGCGATTGCGCAGGGAGGCGCGAATGACAGCTTCAATCATGGCGTGTCTCCCGGGCCTGACGTTTTCGCCGGGCGCAGCGCCGTGATGCTGTAGCCGCCGGCAGGCATCGGCATAAAGTCGAATTCGATCTGATCGCCTTCGGCGACATCAGACAGATCAACGCCGGGCATGATCTGGAATCCCATGACCATTGAAGGCCAATTCAGAGCAGGTATGGGACCGTGGTCCAGCGTCACGCGGTTGTCGCTGATGCTTTGGATAGTCCCGGTGCCGGTCAGCGTGGCCGGGGCGGTGCCAGTGTCTTCTTGCTGGTCATTGACCTGCTCCGGGTCGAGGTCAGAATCAGAGCCAGCGGCGTTAAGTCTTGCCATTGCCTGCTCTCCATTAGCTTCGGAGTCCAGCAGAAACTGACCCGATGTAACGACCTGCATGCCATCGCTCAGCCCGTCCAGGACTTCAATCCGGTCACCGCGTGTCACACCGGTGCGAACCGGCTTTACCGTGAAACGACCGTCGCCTGCGGCGAGCAACACCCGGGCACCCTGACCGGAGCGGATCACCGCTTCTGTTGGCACACTGACGACGTTGTGTCGAGTAGGGCCTTCCACCTGGACGCTGGCAAACATATTGGGTTTCAGCCTGTGTTCCGGATTGTCGATTTCCAGCCGCAACCGCAAACTTCGGGTGACAGGATCAAGTTCCGGATAGACAAGTGCGACTTGACCCTGCCATTGTTCGGCGGAGTATGCTGGGAATTCGGCAGTGACCGGCAAGCCCACCTCCATCCAGGACATGGCGGTGGACGGTACTTCGACATCCAGCCATATCCGGTCGAGTGAGGCCAGCGTCAGAATGGTATCTGCCGGTGTCACATAGCTGCCCTCGCGGGCGCCAATGGCCGATACCACCGCATCTGATTCGGCGCGATAGGCTAGTTGGGCACTGACTTCATTGCTGCTGGCAAGTTCCGTTACCTGCGCCGGTGTCACACCCAGCGCAAGCAGTCGATCTTCAGCCGCCTTGCGAAGAACGGCATTTCCGGCGGCGTTGAGGTATTCGCGCTGAGCACTGACCAGTCGCGGTGAAAAAAGCTGATACAGGATCTGGCCAGCGCTGACACGATCACCGACGCTGGCCACATTGAACTGTTCCAGCCAGCCCTCGGCGCGCGGGTGCAGCATCTGAATAGTTGACTGATCCCACGCGGTATAACCCACAGCATCAGCCTGCTGCCGGAACTCGCCCATGGTAACCATGCCCAGGCGTACACCCAGATTCTGCTGAACAGTGGCTGAGATGGTGACGCTTGCATCTTCATCATTGTCTTCATAAACCGGCACCAGTTCCATCCCCATAGGGGAGAGCCCCGGTTCGTCGCGTCGATAATCCGGGTCCATCGGGGCGACCCAATACAGGGGCTGCCTTGTTGTCGATGATGCATGCTCAGCAGAGATATTGGCTTGCTGGGGCATTAAAATGAAATAGGCAGCTACCAAAATCAGTGCAGCGACTACGATTCCGGCAAGTAACATGTTTCGTGTGTTCATGATTCTTCTCTCTTCAGCAGATGCCGCAGTTTTAGTGACCAGAGAACTCAAAGGGCCAAAGCCGCCCGCCCACCAGTCGATCTATTTCAGCATGGGCCTGGTACTGGTCGGCCATGGAGCGGGATAACAGTAGTCGGGCCTCAAGCAGTGCCTGCTCAGCCTGAATAACATTGGAGAAATCCGCGATGCCCTCCTGATAGTCAGACTGTGACGCTGTCAGTGATTGCTGTGCGATAGGTATCAACTGCTCACGGCACAACTCGATGGCGTGTTGGGCTTCCTCGGCGCGTGATAGTGCTTGTTCAAGCTCGCTAAGCAGCTGATTGTGAAGATACTGGATGTCGGTTCGGGCACTGTTAAGTTGGTAGTCTGACGCGGCTTTGCGTGCAGAGCGCTTGCCAAAATCCAGAGGTATGTTGACTGATACGCCCACCTGCAGGCGCAGGTCGCTGGCATTCCACAGTTCGTTGTAACCCACATTGACCTGTACGTCGGGGAAGTCGTTTTTATAGGTCAGGTCCCGGTCTGCGCGCGCAGCATCGGCCTCAGCCCGGGCCCCCCGCAGTGCGGGATTGGCTTCTTCCAGCCAGCTGTGCAGCACTGTGTCGGCTGGCAACGTTGGCGGTTGCGGTTGCTCCTCGGTGGCGGCGAGCTCAGCCGCTGTCGGGCGATTGCGCAAGGCATTGATGCGGGCCCGGACGCGCCTGGCCTGCTGTTCAAGGACTATGTCGCGATGATCCGCCTGAATCCTGGCCGTTTGCACCTGAAGCAGATCCTGTTGCAGGCCGCTGCCGCTGGCGTACTGGGTTTCGATCACTTTCTCCTGTTCGGTAAGCAACTGTTGCTGTTCACGGTTGATGGTTAATGCCTGGTGAACATCCCACCAGCTAGCCCAGTGACGCCGGCCGGCAGCGATCAGTTGCAATTGCAGATCCTGGGTCATCAGATGAGCGGCTGTGCTTTGCGCTTGCGCGACTTCCGTGCGCAATTGTCGTTTGCCCGCCCACGGGAAATTTTGACTGAGTTGAATAACCTGACGTACGCCCAGGGTATCTCCCAGCGCACTGGGGATGTTGTCGCCGATGCTCGCCGGGGCAATGGCATAGTTTACCCGGGGGTCGTCAAGTGCGCCGGCGCTGACAATTTGTTCCTCGCGGGCCAATGTCTCAAGTCGCTGAGCAGCCAGACCGGGATTCAGTTGGAGAATCTCCTGAATCAGTCCTTCGGGGGTAAACCCTTCGGTCTGCTGCGCACTTGCGGGCAGGGAAACAAGCGTGATTGCTAGCCCAAGTGGAATCAGGGCGGCTGTTAATCGGGAAACAAAATACGAACCGATTTGTGTGTTTGTATGGTGCATGGGCAGAACTCCGTCATCGAACAATAACCAGGAACGGCAGGAGTGAGCTGCCGCTCTGAAGCAGTTGTAACTACGGAGTTTTGTTAAATACGGTAGCGCTGGGTTGCCTGGTAGACGGGCAGGGGAGTGCTGTGGTCCTGATCGTTGGACGGCACAGCATAGCCGCCGGTTTGCGCTGTCTGCAGCACAGTGAGGACCAGTAAGGCCATGACTGGCGCCAGATTTTGTGTTCCCGGTTTGTCCTTGAGCAGGGCATGGTCGTTGCCGGGGTCCGCATCAGCCTCGGGCGAAGCCTTGAGCTGTAATGATACCTTCAGTGTAAAACAAGTATCACTGGACGAGGCGGGAGTATCCGGTTTTTCAGATACCTTGTTTTTGTGCATAGCAAGGCAGCACTCGTGCACAGGCTGCGGTAGATCAGGCATATCCGGCATCATCGTGCAGGCGAAAGTCGACTGAACATTCAGAAGCAGGCTGGCTACAAAAAACCATGTGAGTAACTGGCGATATTTTGTCTTTCTATGCATGACCATAACGACAAAGGTACAGAAAGTGCCACATCTGGCTGAGTTTAGTGAAGCAACGATATCCGATCCAATTAATAGCTTACCAAGCTTTACCGGCGAAGTATATTCATTGCATTGATCTGGATAGTATCGGCGAGATGTTAAAAAAATGGTGCTCGCCTAACGGCAGGAACAATTTTAGGATTTTACCGGTAAAAAGAATGTAAAAGACGTCTTATCCCGGACAGAAGTAGCCTCCACATGCCCACCATGTGCTTCAACGATGGATCTGACAATAGCCAGCCCCAGACCTGCGCCTTCACCCTGTCTTACACGAGAGGGTTCAACTCGATAAAAGCGGTCAAACAAATGGGACAAGTATTCGGCGGGAATCATGGGGCCAGGATTCTGTACACTAAGCGACACTTCGTGGTGAGAAGCGTTGTCGACCAACACTTTCACCTCTTTCCCCGGTGGAGTGTACCGGATGGCATTGGACAACAAGTTGGAAATAGCTCGTCTCAGCATGGCGCGGTCACCCATGGTCATAGGTGCGCAACCCTCCAGCGTCAGGCGGATATTTCTCTCTTCTGCCAGTGCTTCGAAAAAATCAAAAAGTTCATTAACTTCATTGGTCAGGTTGAGGGGTACTTGCTCGGGTTTGAGCAGGCCATGATCACTTTTCGCAAGCCAAAGCATATCATTGACCATTTTGGCTAGCCGCTCCTGCTCTTCTAGATTGGAGTATAGTAGTTCGCGATATTTCTCGAGCGTCCTGGCCTTGCCTAGTCCAACCTGGGTCTGAGTAATAAGATTGGTAAGGGGGGTTCTTAGCTCGTGAGCAATGTCAGCGGAAAAATGCGATAGACGAGTAAAACTGTCCTCCAAACGACCGATCATATGGTTAAAAGAAGTCACCAGATCTTTCAGCTCCGACGGTATTGCGGATGGATCGAGTCGCACGTGTAGTTTGTCTGCTTGGATGTCGCCCATTTTTGCAGACAGACCACGTAGTGGGGCATGGGCCTGATGTACACCATAGCCTGCAGCCAATAAAGTTATAACGCCAGCCAGACTCATGATAATCAATAAGCTTTGCCGAAAGTCTTGCAGAAACTGTAGGTGAAAGCTCATGTCAATGGCGCTAATGATGGTGTAGTTCTGTCCAGAGACTTCTAGCTGGCTGAGCACCCCTCTGTACGTCTTGGTGTCTTCGCGCCAGGTTTGTAAATTGCCAGGTTGTATCACATCGGTTGGTGTCAGGATACGTTCCGCTTGCGCCAAACCCGACTCTGCTCCGACAGTTTGGTACAGGATCTCTTCGTTGCTATTTCTTACTTGAAAATACACGCCGTGATGACCGGAGATGGCATTGGATAGGGCGGCGCGCAGGCGATCGGGCTGATTTCCTGCATTTTCCAGTGCATTCGTCACGGCGCTGGACATTACTACAAGTTCACTAGCATCTTGCTCGGAGAAATGATGCTCCACAGCATTCAGCACCAGGGTGCCAATCAGCATAAAACTCAGACCAATGGTCAGGCCAACGAACAGCATGACTCGCGCAGCAAGGGGGAGTGGGTATCGGCTAATAGGTTTCATCGTTGGATTCCAGGTCCATTTTGTATCCCATCCCACGAACGGTATGAATCAATTTAGGCTGAAAATTGTCGTCGATCTTGGCGCGCAGGCGGCGAATCGCTACATCGATAACATTAGTGTCTGAATCAAAATTCATGTCCCACACTTGGGAGGCAATGAGTGAGCGAGGTAGCACTTCACCTGGGCGACGCGCCAGGAGTTCCAATAGCGAAAATTCCTTCTGGGTCAGGAGTATTCTCTTGCCTGCGCGTGATACGCGATGTTTGAGCAGATCAAGTGTCAGGTCTGCCACCTGAATCTGCTCTGCTGGTGAAGCCATGGATCGTCGGCGGAGTAAAGTTCGTATCCTGGCCAGTAACTCGGCAAATGCAAAGGGTTTGACAAGGTAGTCGTCGGCGCCCAATTCCAGGCCTTTGACGCGATCATCGACAGAGTCCCGAGCAGTAAGGAACAACACAGGGGTCTGATGCCCAGCATCTCGGTAAGATTGCATGATGCGCCACCCGTCTACATCCGGGAGCATTACATCGAGGATAATCAGGTCAAAAGACTCTGTCATGGCCAAGTGGTATCCGTCCAGGCCGTTGCGAACTAGCTCAACGACAAAGCCAGCCTCAGACAGGCCCTGGCGAATGTAGTTGCCAGTCTTTGTTTCGTCTTCCACTACGAGCAATCGCATAGCGTGCCTCTCCTGATCGGTGCCTTGCCACTATAGATTACTGCATCCGACAGTCAGATTACACGACGATTACAACAATGTAATGTAGACGTCATCCTCTGGACAGGTCGATTTCGCTACCCTTGTCAATTCTCAACTGGATTGTATCGGCACTATAAACGTATTGACGATAAAGGCATCGGCGAAAGGAGCTGCTCCTATGAAAAAGTCTGAACAACCATTGCCATTCCCAATCAATGTGAACCGGCGAAGGTTCGTACAGGGCTTGGCTGCTGGTGGCGTGCTGGCGGCCTTTCCCGCAGTGTTGCAGGCTGCCAGCCGGGCAGGCGCGACGTTGACACACACGGGTACGGCGCCCGTGCTCAGCGGCAATCAAATTGAGCTTGTGATAGCTGAGTCGCCGGTGAACTTTACCGGTGAAGTCCGTATGGCAACGACTATCAACGGCTCTATACCGGCGCCGACATTGCGGCTGCGCGAAGGTGAGGAAGTCACTATTCGTGTGACCAATCACCTGCCCGTAGCGACTTCCATTCATTGGCACGGCATCATCTTACCCTACCAGATGGATGGAGTGCCGGGCATAAGTTTTGACGGCATAGCGCCTGGAGAAACCTTTGAGTACCGGTTCACGCTACAACAAAGCGGAACATATTGGTATCACTCTCATAGCGGTTTTCAGGAAATTACGGGAATGTACGGTGCTTTGATTGTAGAGCCTCGTGACGGCGAAACTATAGGAGCAGACCGAGACTATGTGGTGCAGTTGTCCGATTGGACTGACGAAGACCCAATGCGGGTGTTTAGCAAACTGAAAGTCCAAAGCGATGTCTACAACTTCAATCAGCCTACTGTGCCTGGTTTTATGCGCGACGTATCGACGCTAGGCTTGGCGGGTGCTCTCAACAAGCGTCGCATGTGGAATCAGATGCGCATGAACCCTACTGATCTGGGCGATCTATCTGCCTCAACCTTAACCTACCTTATGAATGGTCAAACACCAGCAGGCAACTGGACGGGCCTGTTCTCACCCGGCGAACGAGTTCGATTGCGATTTATCAATGCTGCTGGCAATAGCTTTTATGATATTCGCATTCCTGGCTTGAAAATGACCGTAGTCCAGGCCGACGGTCAGAATGTCGAACCAGTTTCTGTTGATGAGTTTCGGTTTGGGCCCGGGGAAACCTATGATGTGGTGGTAGAACCCGAAAATGATGCCTATACGATCTTTTCGCAAAGCATGGAGCGTACCGGCTACGCCAGAGGCACACTCGCAGTTCGGCATGGACTTACGGCACCGACACCGGCGCTTGATGCCGTAGAATGGTTGGCAATGCGCGATATGATGGGTTCGATGGATCACGCCGGCATGAACCACAATGACATGGGTATGGACATGGACCACGGTGAAATGGCGATGGACCACAGTCAGCATGCCTTGCATTCCAATCCTTTAGCCATACCCTCGACCAGCGTGAACCACGCGCGTTCCGAATACGGGCCATCTGTAGATATGCTTGTACACACGCCCCGTACCAATTTAGACGACCCGGGCGTTGGTCTTCGACAAAATGGTCGACGTGTGTTAACCCTCGCCGATTTGAAGACTATCGGCGGACCAGTTGATCAGAGACTGCCGACTCGGGAGATCGAGTTGCATTTGACGGGCAACATGGAACGGTATAGTTGGTCTTTTGATGGACTAGAGTTCGGCCAGAGTACCCCGATATCAATGAAACATGGAGAGAGAATTCGGGTGATTCTGCAAAACGACACCATGATGACCCATCCCATGCACCTGCATGGGATGTGGAGCGACCTGGAGAACGACCAGGGTGACTTCCTTGTGCGGCGTCATACGATTCCGGTGCAGCCGGCACAACGCATAAGCTTTCTCACCACCCCTCATGATCTTGGGCGCTGGGCCTGGCACTGCCATTTACTGTTTCACATGGACGCAGGCATGTTCCGGGAGGTGGTTGTATCGTGATGTATAAAATTAACATTTGCAGCTCTAGTAGAGTGTTGATGGTTTTTGGTTTGTTGATCATGCCAGTTGCGCTTTGGGCGCAGCCGAATGACCCACATGCCGGGCATAACCTGAATCCGATGGTAGACGCCCATGCAGGGCATGCGGAATCAGAGGTGGCAACGGCTTCTACGGAAAGTCCTGCACCTAATAATGGCGTTATGAACCACGGTCAGATGCAGATGCAAGGAGCGGAAGCACCTGCGGACGCGCGAGACCCCCATGCCTACTCCGATGGTTATACGCTAACTGAGGGGCCCTACGCCCGACCAGGTCCACGGCAACTGAAACTGGCCGATGAGCATCAGTTCTGGTCAGTGTTGGGCGACCGGTTGGAATATGATCCAGACAACAAGACCGCTGTGTTTGATCTTCAAGGCTGGTATGGGTCCGCGTACAACAAAGCTGTTGTCAAACTAGAAGGCGAAGTCGAGGAGGGCACACTAAAGGAAAGTGAGACAGACCTGCTTTGGGCGCGTGCCCTGAACGCCTATTTCGACACACAACTGGGTGTGCGTTTCGATAACAATGATGAGGGTGAGGATCGCCAATGGCTGGCATTTGGTATCCAAGGACTCGCACCATACTGGTTCGAACTTGATGCAACGGCATACATTGCGGAAGGTGGGCGCTCAGCGCTGACCTTCGAGGCTGAATACGAACTATTGTTTACGCAGCGGTTAATTTTGCAGTCACGAGCCGAATTGACGTTTTATGGTAATGACGATTTATCGAATGGGGTGGGAAGCGGTCTTTCAGCTTCTGCTTTAGGAATGCGGTTACGGTATGAGTTTTCACGACAATTCGCGCCCTATTTCGGATTCGAGTGGACAGGGAGTTATGGTAAAACTGCTGACTACCAAAGAGCAGAGGGAGCGCCGGTGCGTGACACTCGCCTGGTGGCGGGTGTTCGGTTCTGGTTTTAACAATCAATACATAACGGGAAATGAATATGAGAAAAGTAAACCGGTTGACAATTTTACTATCGAGCTTGATTTTGTTTCAAACGGGTGTGTTGCAGGCCCATACAGAGCTCTCCACTATTGTTCCGGCTGACGGTGCCGTGATCAATCAGCCACTATCGGCACTGGAGCTAAGCTTTACTGCGGACGTTCGTCTTCTGCGATTAGCACTTATGCACGCAGGACAACACTCCGTGGGCATTGGATTTAAGCCCACCGCCGACACGAAGCGTCAATTTGTTGTGCCACTGACAAAGCTTCAAGAAGGACAATACGAGGTGGAATGGACAATTATGGGGGCTGACGGCCACACGATGGACGGTAGCTCTGATTTCACCCTGACGTCGGACGCGATGTCTGCGCACGGCAATCATATGCAAAATATGCAGAGCGAGGACACATCCGATATGGGGCACTCCGAACACGGACACGCTCACTGATATGAGCCCCTGGGATATCTGGTCCTTGGTCAGTAAATTGCTTGTCCTGGTTGGCGCAAGCACTGTTTCTGGTGGTACATTCAGTCTCTATCTGAGCCGGGATTTCGGAGACGACATCAGCGGGCGACTGTGTCGCTATATCATCCTTGGGGCAATGCTTGGAGCTGTGGCGACAATGGTGACATTTCTAACGCAGCTCGGCGCAATCAATCAAAACGGGTTGCGCGGCATGTTTGATCTTCAAATGGCTGAGATCATCGGCCAGTCACCACTCGGCTATGCCACAGGGACAAGGCTCGCCGGTTTTACGATCGCGATTGCCGCGATGCTATTGTGGCAATATCGTGAACGATCTCGGCTCTACTTCCTGTACGTTGTGCTTGGCCTTGGCGCTCTGGCATCACTGTTTTTTTCGTTTATTATGATGGGGCATATTGCCGAACTTGGCATTCTTCCCCGTCTGAGCATTGTGATTCACGTTGCAGCCGTTCTTCTGTGGATAGGGTCTTTGTATCCCTTGTGGCTTTTGTGCAACGCAGATGTTTCGAGTGCAAAGTTAAAGACTGTCATGGAAAAATTTGGTCGGGTTGCCATCTATTTCGTGGCTCTGTTGCTCACTGCGGGCGTGTATTTGCTGACTCAGCTACTGTCCTCAATCGACCAATTGTTCAGTACCCCGTATGGTCAAGCCATGCTTATTAAACTACTTGCTGTGGTTGCTCTGTTGACTCTCGGTGCTTTAAATAAATTTTTTCTTGTCTCTCGTCTGGACGTAGACACTGGCAGACAAAGTCTGGCTCGCTCTATTGGGTTGGAAATGGTAATGGCGCTGGGGATACTGGTCATGACGGTTCATTTGACTACGAATGTTGGACCTTAATGCCGTCCACCGTGCGCAAGGGGAGGAGGCATCAATTAAACCTCGAATCCAGACCGACAGGCTAATCCGCTAATACAGGAGAACGTTGACCATGGAATCCGACGACAAAAATGATCGCAAATCAAGCTACGCCAAAGACAGTTTAACGTTGGGCGGCACCGTGATGCTGGGCACTGGTGTCATGATAGGTGCAGGTATCTTCGCGTTGACAGGGCAGATGGCACAAATGACGGGCGTATTGTTTCCGTTGGCCTTTCTGGCTGCCGCGGTAATCGTGAGCTTCAGTTCGTATTCTTACATCAAGATCTCCAATGCCTATCCGTCTGCCGGTGGCATTGGCATGTACCTGCACAAGGCATACGGGAATCGACTACCTACCGCGTTCAATGCTTTGTTAATGTACTTTTCAATGGTGATTGCGCAAAGTTTTCTGGCACGCACATTCGGCGCTTATACCATGCAACTCTTTGGTGGTGACGACACTGGTATGATGGTTCCCGTGTTAGGTGTGTCTCTCATAGTTGCAGCTTTTTTGGTCAACTTGTCCGGGAATCGGTGGATTCAGGGTGTCGCCTCTTTTATTGGCATCCTGAAGATCGGCGGTATACTGATTTTTGGGCTAGTGGGGGTATGGATAGCAGACAGCCTCGCTGTTGATTTCTCGAGCTCAAGAGAGACAGGCGATGTTGGAAACTTTTTGGGCGCTACCGCTCTGGGTATTTTGGCTTTCAAAGGCTTCACCACGATTACCAATAGTGGCTCGGAGGTTAAGGACCCAACACGGAACGTCGGACGCGCCATAGTGATTTCCATTGCAGCCTGTGTGGTGATCTACACCTTGGTTGGGTTTGCCGTTGCGAGCAACCTCTCGCTTGCCGAGATCATTGAGACACGAGACTATTCGCTTGCCGCCGCCGCGCGGCCAGCGTTGGGTGAGTATGGCGTATGGTTCACGGTAGCCATCGCTATGATGGCAACTGCCGGGGGAATTCTGGCTAGTATATTCGCGGTGTCGCGCATGTTAGCGATGTTGACAGAAATGAAACTTGTTCCGCATCGCCACTTTGGCATGCCCGGCAGTATACAGAAACACACACTGGTCTACACCGTGGTTTTGGGACTGGTTTTAACTGCATTTTTCGATCTGTCCCGAATAGCTGCGCTGGGTATTGTGTTTTACCTGATCATGGATATTGCCATCCATTGGGGCGTGCTGCGTTATTTACGCGAGGATATAAATGCGAAGGCTTGGGTGCCAGTTGTGGCGATTCTGCTTGATCTGCTCGCGCTTGGTGGTTTCGTCTGGGTTAAGCTGAACACAGACCCCTTCGTAATCGGGGTTGCAGTTGTTGCAATGATCGTGATTGCAGTTGCCGAGCAAATCTTTCTCAAGAGAACTTCGGAGGCACGAGATGCCGAGGGTGACGAATCTCATAAAGGTCATCACTAAAAACGAAAAATGAAATGGAGGATAGCACCATGATGGGGAATGAAATGGCGGGAAATACAATGTGGGCAGGACACTGGCTGTGGATGCTGGTAATCGCAATTGTGGCTGTGATCCCGGCGTGGCGTATATGTCAACGTACAGGGTATCCAGGTTTTTTAGGATTTTTGATACTGATACCCTTGGTGAATCTGGTTCTGTTGTACTTTCTTGCTTTTGCTCAATGGCCGGCGGAGAAAGCCCGGCGACATGATGAGTGAATAACCTGGTATCTAATCGCTGAATTAATAATGGTCAGCAAACGTAACGTAATATTTATCAAGGAAACATCTGGCATGGAAATCAAAACGTTTTTCGATCTGATCGAATGGTCCCGCGCATTGCATGCGCAACTGGCGCAATGCCTGTCACACTGTGCGAAATTGCACCATGAAGAGCGCACGGCCATGCTGCTGGAGTATCTTGCGTCCTGTGAAACTGCCATGGAAAAAATGGTGGCTGGCTTTGAACATCAGGCTGATCCCAAGGCGGCAAAGACGTATGTCTACGATTACATTCCTCATAATCCGATTAAGACACATCTCGATTGTGATGATCACTACGCGAAAATGGATGCTGATGCGATCAGCGCTGAAGTCATCGATTTTCATGAGCAAGTCATTGAGTTGTACCGCACTCTGCTGCGCAAGGCAGAGATCCCAGAAGCTGCAGAGCTGATGCAACTGCTGCTCGACATGGAGGAGAATGAAACGAAGCTGCTGGTTCGGCAACTCGGACGGATGGATGATTTGTAAGCGTGATTACTGATTCTGGCAAGACGACTCCCAATTAATCACGGTTTTCGGAACTTAGTAGAGCCAAGGCCTATTCAGCTGAATTTAACAGCAGCAGCGGGGCGAAACCACCCCCCGGTGTGCGGAAATTGGTTGTTTGCCCCTGATAGAGTCGCGCTGCAGCCAATAGAACGGCGCCCTTGTAGGTGTAAAGACGCACATCAACCTTGAGCATCTGCTGTTCTCCATCAACCAAAACCACTCGTTCCGAAGGAGGTACATAAGCCTGAGCGATATAATCGCTGTCAAGAATACGGGCAAATGTACCTTTGGTCAGCTTACTGCCGCGGTAGACACCTTTGCTGCCATGACCTGCTACCGGTTTAAAAAACAATTGCTTTCGCTGCTGCCAAAGCTCATCGGCGTTGGTTGCATTCACTTGCACGGTGCGCGGTACGCCATGCTGTAGGAATTCAGAATGTTCGCGGCTTAGCCCCCAGTCGAGTAAGGTATCACGATCAGATAACAGTGCCAGGTTGCGCTTGTCTGCACGAAGCGCATGAACAAAAGGATTGGGCGTGATGACAGCGCTGCCGTCCAGCCATGCCGAGCGCAGGGCCGCCTGCTCAGGAGCTTGCAGTCCGAAATCCACCAGGCGGTTATATACCATGTCGATCTGTTTGTCGCCGCTATACAGTGCGCCGCCCTCATACCGGAGATCTGAGGGAGACAGTATCAGTGCGTCGAACCCATTGTTCCGCAACAACTGTTGTGCCAGTCTGAATTCGGGATACAGATGCTGTTCGGCTGGTTGCTCGTCCACAATGGCTATTGTTTTGGGTCGGCCGCTGCCGCGCTGTGCGCGCCATTCACTGTCGAATTGCGCAACCACGGCAGAGTCAAAGCTCTCCGCGCCTGACATGCGTGTTGACGCACCACAACATTGAATCTGGACATGTCTCATTACGGCGTTGAGGAATGCGCCACCGGCATTGGTATTTACTTCAATAAGGCGAGGACCATCCGCTCCCAAGTGGAAATCGTAGCCCATAAATGCGCCTGATGGTCCCGGGTCGACCTGCGCATTCTCAGGCGCCCAGGACAAGGCACTGCTCCTGTACTTTGGAAGCGCGACCACAGCCTCAATGGCATGAACAATAGACTGCATCAAGCCCATTTCGTGATCAGGCACAAAGACGGCAGTATTTGAAAAGAACTGCTGCCAAGCCGTGATGGACAGAATCTGATCGCGTTCGTTCGGCAATTCCTTGGCGAGCTTTTGAGCCACCGTAGACTGATCTAATGTAAGGCAAACGCAATGTCGGTTTAGCAATAATGCCTTAGTCTGTTCCGAATTTATATTGGCTGATAACAATGGGAGTTCTCTATTCTTTGGGCGTTTTGGAAAACCAATGATATAGGACGACAAACAAGATCGCGATGTACCAGCCGTAGAGGTAGGTTTCCACTAAGCCAATCAAAAATCCGCGCCAGGTTAGCCATTCAAAACCAGGAAGTAAAGGCGCCCACGCCTCGTACATGCGCATCTGATCAGGGACCAGTATGCCAAAACCAATGCATAGCAGGTAGCTGATTACCAGCAGAAGTGACAGTGTGTTGCCTACTGCAAGAAGCCGAAGCCGGGCGCTAGGTGTGCTCGAACTGTTCATGGTCAGTTTCCTCTTGGAGGTGTCGTGAAAAAATGGTCCTTCTTTGGACCAGATGATTCTTCAGATGTTTTTGGATACTTGATAAGGCTATTACCTATATCTTAAAAGTACATCAAGTTGAGAACCTGTTGGTCGCTTCTATCCTAGAGTGCTATGCTTGACAAGCATCCATACCCCCATGCCGAGCATCATGAGGTTTTCCGTGAGTGATATAAAACCCAATGGCACATTGCTTTCGCCTCCGACGCAAGCACATTTGAGTTCTCGTTTCTCAATATAGACGGCTTTAAAAACCGAGATGGCACCTACTGTGCCTATGACCAAGGCGATGGGGATCGAAACGAAGTTTAGCACCCCGGCAATCATAAGCACGCCGGCAATACCCTCTCCGTAGGGGTATACGTACCCGTACGGTACCCATTTTTGCGCTAGAAGATCATAGTTAAGAAACATGGTCGAAAAACTTTCCACATCCCGAATCTTTAGATACGCAAGCGCACACATTGAAAACGCGATGAACCATTCAAAAGCGCGTAAGGACAGCCATTGCCCTTCAGCTATCGAAGCTGCTCCCAAAGCCATCAGGAAAGTAGTGGAAAAAAGGCTGATAACAGGCCAATAAGTTGTTTCGTCCTCATCTGTGGGTTCTTTCCCAAAATAAGTCTGTAGTTCATCATAACCACCAATCCGGGTGCCATCGATAAATGTCTGTGGGGTGGTATCTATATCGTGTTCGGCCTTGAATGCTTCGATTTCTTCCCGGTCTTTCAAGTGGTGGTCTTCCACGTGAAATCCTTGAGTTTTCAGTAGGTGTTTCGATTTTAAGCCGTAAGGACACACATGATCCTCCGTTACCATTCGGTACAGTTCAGCTGTCTTGGAGTCTGACATTTGTGATTCCTCCTTGTTCGACTGATTTGGCAGAATAAATAGTATTAAGGCGGCTTAAACAGCCTGATTATAACGAATTTATTCTGTCTTAAACATGACATGGAGATTACGAAAATGTAATTTTGAGGTCATTCTTTTTTTCATAAATTAGTATGGTAGTTGAAAGTGAACCGGCAATTGGCCAAAGTAGGAGTTCTGAGAGGAGGCGTCAAATGCTTCTCGAAAGGATGAGTAGGCCATTGTAATTTGTTCAAATGGAAATAAAGTTCCCTGGATATTATGTCCGTCGGTAAGAGGTGTGCACCGTTGGCTTACTACATAGTGAAAATCTTAATTACCGTACTGCTTGTTGTTACGATCTCAGAACTATCCAATCGCAATTCGTTTTTGGGGGCACTATTGGCATCTGTGCCGCTGGTTTCAGTGTTGGCGATGATTTGGCTGTACGTTGACACGGGTGATGTAGCAAAAGTCAGTGAGCTTGCCAGCAGTGTTTTCTGGTTGGTACTGCCATCCTTGGCATTGTTCATCGCTCTGCCTCTGATGCTGTCTCAGGGCGTCAATTTCTACTTGAGCCTGACAATCTCAATTGTCATCACCGTGATCTGCTACGGGTTACTCGTGGTTATATTGCGTTTTTATGGCATAGAACTTTGACGCCCGCCATGCACCAGCCGATACAGCGCGGGCAGCACGAATAGCGTCAACAAGGTTGATGAGATAATCCCGCCAATCACGACCGTCGCCAGCGGACGCTGAACCTCAGAGCCAATGCCGGTATTCAGTGCCATAGGCACAAAACCCAGAGAAGCCACCAGCGCCGTCATCAGCACCGGTCTGAGTCGCCCGATGGCACCCTCCATGATGGCGTGATCAAGCGCTTGTCCCTGTGCCCGCAAGTCACGAATAAATGACAGCATTACAAGGCCGTTCAATACAGCTATCCCGGACAATGCGATAAAACCGACGCCGGCGGAAATAGACAGCGGAATATCACGAAGCAGAAGTGCCAGCACACCACCGGTCAGCGCCAGTGGTACTCCGGAAAATATGATGGCTGAGTCACGGATGGAGCCCAGTGCCATCACCAGCAGCAAGGCGATCAGTAACAGGGTCGCCGGCACCACAATCAACAATCTTTGCGAGGCAGATTGCAATTGCTCGAACGTGCCTCCGTACTCAATCCAGTACCCTGGCGGGATGTCTATATTGCGCTCGACAGCCTGCTGTACATCAGTCACAAATGAGCCCAAGTCACGACCTCTGACATTGGCCGTGACCACGATACGACGTTTACCGTTTTCCCGGTAGACCTGATTGTAGCCAGTGTCGATGCTGATATCGGCCACTTCCCCCAATGGCACATAACCACCATCGGGCAACATGACGGGCAGATGCTGATAGGCATCGGGGTTACTGCGGCGATCCTCAGCCAGCCGTACCACGATATCGGAGCGCTGATCCCCCTCATAAAACTGACCTGCAACTGCGCCGCCCAGCGCCATCGCCAATGTGTCCTGTAATCCCGTGATACTCAGTCCCAGGCGTGCCATGGTCTCCCGTCGTGGCTGCAGGGTCATTACTGGCAATCCTGTCGTTTGCTCCAGCGCAAGATCGGCCACACCGGGAATGCCTGACATAAGATCTTCAATGTCAGTGCCCAGCGCAATCAGTTGATCGAAATCATCACCGAATACTTGTACGGCAAGCTCGCTTCTGACGCCAGCCAGCAGTTCGTTAAAGCGCATCTGAATGGGCTGCAGAAACTCGTAGCGATTGCCCGGGATTGGAGTAACTATCGCTTCAAGTTCTGCCACCACCTGCGTTTTAAGCTTTGATGGGTCAGGCCATTGGTCACGCTCTTTCAGGATTATAAAGGTGTCCGCCACGCTTGGGGGCATGGGGTCGGTGGCTACTTCAGCACTGCCAATCTTTGAAAATACCCGTTCGACCTCCGGCATTTTCCGGATTTCTTCTTCCAGTTTGAACTGCAAAGCAATCGCCTGTTCGAGAGAAGTGCCGGGTATGCGTAATGCGTGCATGGCAATATCGCCCTCGTCCAGGTTCGGAATAAACTCCGTGCCCATACGCGTGGTCAATGCCGCACAGACACCGACCAGCGCAACGGCCAATACCACGACGCCCCATCGCAAATGCAGGGCCGCCTTCAGCGCAGGCTGGTACAGGAAATGTGCAGCCGACATAATGGGATTTTTCTTTTCTTTGACAGGCTTTCTGAACAGCATGGCAACGCAGGCTGGCACAAAGGTGATGCTGAGTAGCATGCCGCTGAGTAGGGCTATCACAACGGTGATTGCCATGGGGTGGAACATTTTTCCTTCTACGCCTTCCAGCGCGAAAATGGGGATATAGACAGCAGTAATAATAAATACCCCAAACAGAGCAGGGCGTATAACTTCCCTTGTCGCAGCCGAGACCACCTCAAGCCGTCGCTTCAGCTCCAGTTTGCCCTGCGAACTGGCCTCACTGAGTCGGCGCAGACAGTTCTCGACAATGATGACGCTGCCATCAATGATCAGGCCAAAGTCCAGTGCCCCCAGGCTCATCAGATTGGCGCTGACGCGGGTTTGCACCATGCCAGTAATGGTCATCAACATGGCGATGGGAATGACGGCTGCGGTCAATATGGCCGCGCGTATATTGCCAAGCAACAGGAATAGCACCGCGATTACCAGCAGCGCGCCTTCGAGCAGGTTTTTTTGCACGGTTTGCAGTGTTTTATCGACCAGGGTGGTTCGATCATAGACGGCAGTCGCGGTAATACCCGGAGGCAGACTCGGTTGAATCTCCTGCAGACGCATCGCCGTGTTGTTGGCCACTTCCCGGCTGTTTTCACCGACAAGCATAAACACCGTGCTCATGACCACTTCGCGCCCGTCCTGGGTAGCAGCGCCCGAGCGCAGCTCTTGTCCGATGGATACACTGGCAACATCACTGACTCTAACGGGCACACTGTCTCGCTGTCTGATGACAATATTGCGCAAGTCATCCAGATTGGCCGCCTGGCCGGGGACACGCATCAGCAGTTGTGAGCCATTATTTTCGATAAAACCCACCCCCTGGTTGCGATTGTCACGCTGCAGGGCATCAAACAGGTCAGCGCTGCTTACACCGTAAGCAAGCAGCTTCGCGGGGTCGGGTGCCACTAGAATCTCTTTTCTGAATCCGCCGATAGGATTGACCTCTACCACACCTGGGACACGAAGTAGCTGGGGTCTGATAATCCAGTCGTGGACACTGCGCAGGTCGGTGGGGGTGACCGGCGTACCATCGGCGTTGGTTGCGCCAGGCTCGGCATCCACCGTGAACATGAATATTTCACCGAGACCGGTAGCGATTGGGCCCATTTCGGGCTCTAGTCCTTCCGGTAAATCACTGCGTGCCGCGGAAATTCGTTCACTGACCTGTTGTCGCGCAAAATAGATATCGGTGCCGTCTTCAAATACAGCTGTTACTTGCGAGAGACCATAACGAGAGACAGACCTTGTATAGGACAGGTCAGGCATGCCGCTCATGGCGTTCTCCAGCGCAAAGGTAATGCGCTGCTCAACTTCCAGTGGCGTGTAGCCGGGTGCAGGTGTGTTGACCGCGACCTGCACGTTGGTGATATCCGGCACGGCGTCGATCGGCAGCCGATTAAAATTCCATATTCCCAGGCCGATCAGCATCATGGTCAGAACCAGTATCAAACCACGTCGGGCCAAAGAAAAATTAATAATTGAATCAAGCATGATGGCTCCTTAGTGGTCGTGAGATGCGCCGGATTTTTCGACATCTGCTTTTAATATGTAACTGTTCTCAGTGACATAACGTGTCCCTGGTTCCAGTCCCCCCAGCACTTCGACCCATTCCTCTGACTGGCGTCCCAGGTCCAGCATGCGAACCTCAAACTGATCACCTATCTGAGCGTAAACGACGGTAAAATCGCGAAAAGCCTGTAGCCCTTCGCGCCTGACGGCCAGTGGAATCTCGTGCTCAGCGATATTTATTTGAGCCTGAACCCAGGTTCCGGCCCGCAGAACGCCATCGGAGTTATCCAGCACCACACGTGCTGTGACTGCCTGATTGGATGCTGTCTCTGGCAGGATTCTGGCAATTGTGCCGGTAATCGGCGTATCAGTAAGCGGTGTGTTGATGGTCACTCGTTTCCCGATATTGATGCGTGGCAGGTCAGCAGGGAAAACCGCAAGGTCGGCCCAGACGGTTGATGTATCGGTGATGGTGAACAGCGCTCTGCCGGCTGTTGATTCCCCTCCCGACGCGTTTCTTGCGGTAATGAGGCCGCTTATCGGGGCGAGCAGCTCGAAAGACGTGAGGCTCTGATTGCTTTCGATGGTGGCGAGCGTGTCACCCGCGTTGACGTAATCTCCTAGCGCAACAGCCACCGTTTCAATTTTTCCGTCAAATCTTGCCGTGACGTTACTGACAGCATCAGAATTTGCCACGATACGACCGTAAACCGGGATGGTCTCCTCGATAACAGCGCGTCCCGCAATGTCAGTTTCAATGCCCAGTGCTTCAGCGACTGCAGGCTCTATCGTCGTACGCCCCTCAAAGCTGTCATAGGACCAGCGATGCGAGTTGCCATTGTACGAGGCCGTGACCGAGACACTGAAGGAGTGTGGCTCGTAAATCACCATGTCGCCACGCAGGGCATCCCCGGTTGGCACAAAGTCGATGTCATCGACAGCACCGCCCAGGCGGGAAAGTTGGACATTCAGATCCAACTCATCGGGGTCCACAGGTTGATTGTTGACGGTCGCCCACGCCCGGTATTCAGGCGGTACGCCAGTTTCGAAGATCGCCAGTTCGAGTACAAAATCATCGTCGCGCAACAAAATTCCGTTGTTTGGCCCTCGTTCATCGGTCATCTCGCTCTCTGTTTCAGGCGTAGTTGTACTCGTGTCCGTTGATTCACCGCAGGAGGACAGCAGCAGTAAAAAGAGCAGGGGGGCCGCACGGGAGACAGCCCGAAATAGCCCTATGGTTTTAACAGTATTAATAGTTGGGTACATGGTTAGCCTCATTGTTCAGATCCAGTCTGCGCGATACGCACACCAGTCAATCGTTCAATTTCAATCATGTTTTGATGGGCAAGCACACTGGCTTCAAGCAGTTGCTCTCGCGCTGCCAGCAAATCGTTCTGTACCTGCAGCCATTCCATGTAGCTGGAGCTGCCTAACTCATATGCTCGTCTTACCTCGGACAAAGCCAGTTCGTATTCAGGAATGACATCGCTGCGCAACGACTCGACAATATGCAGGCTGTGTTCCAGCTCCTGGTGGAACAGAAACAGTGACGTCATCACACGAATGCGTTCCGCCTCCTGTCTGGCGGATGATTGCGCCAACCTGACACGTGCCTCTTCAATACGGCCCTGATTCTGATTGCCGCGATTCAAAGGAATGGTCACCCCGGCAACAAATCCCACATCAGAGCTGCGCTCCATCCGGCGCACGCCGGCATTAAATTGCCATAGCGAGTTGCGCCTGGCCTGCTCCAATAACAGGGTGCTTTCATGCAAGCGTTGCTCTGACAGGAAGCGCGTCAGATCCGGGTTCTGCTCAATTCGTGCTTCCAGAGAAGGATACGGCTCAACGGCAGGAAGATTCGTAAGATCGCCCCCGACGTGGCTGAAATCCGGCTCCAACGCTCCCCATTGTGCTGCGATACGGTGATAAAATCCGACCAGCTCATGATTCAGGTCTTCCTGCATCAGCTCTCGCATGGACAACTCTGCCCGTGCTCTGGCCAGATCGGATCGGGGCGAGGTGCCGGCAGCAACCCGTTGGCTGATTGTGGTCACAGTATCTTCTGCCAGCGAAATTGACTGCGCGGCGAGTTGTAGCCTGGCTTGATGCGCCAGCGCCTGTGTGTAATAACGTGCTGTCTGGGCGGCAGCATCCAGGCGCATCACTTCCGCTTCACTGGCCAGCACCAATGATCCCGTGCGTGCGGCGTCTATTCGCCGTTGGCGCAGTTGGCCTTCAAGTACCCAGCTGATGCTTGCGGTGGTTTGTGCACCCGACAGTCCCTGTGCCACGCCTGTGCCCAGTACATCTTCGACGGTAACCGTGAGCTCAGGTTTTGGCGACAGTCCGGCTTGTAAGATCACGCCGTTCTGTGCCCGCAATTCGTAGCCAAAAGCCTGCAACTCCGGATTTTGAGTGATGGTGTTGATGATTGCCTGCTCGAGCGTTATCTCTTCCGCAGCGAGTGACAGGGCAGAGATCACTAACAGTGCTGTTGAGACCGCACTGGTCATTACTATCTTTTGAGCTCGCATAAACGGCTCCTTAGTCAAGAAGAAATATGTCGGTGTATTCACCGCGCGTCTGTATGGTTACCACAATCGGGCTATCGGTCCGGTTTCGCCAGAACCAGCCATGATTGCCATCAAAGGCTGCTTCAAGTACGCCGCTACTGCTTTGTTCGGCGCCCCGACTGTAATTATGATAGTCAATCTCCAGTGGCACCGAGTCGCCATGAATATCAAAGTTGGCAATGCCGCCCTCGGATTGCCAGCTGTATTCAACAGTTTTTCCTTGTGCCATGGTCACCTTGATTTCTCTGCCAACACCGGGTGCCAGTGACACTTGCATTTCATCGCTACGAATATCGGGCTCCATTGGCGTAGGCGATTGTGCGACCTCTGCGGGTGCGGAGGCAGCTGCCGATGAGTCCAGCTCCTGCGTTTCGGCAGGCTCTACCTCGGGTTCCGTCAACGGTTGATTCATGGCAGCTGCCAGTGCCCGTTCTTCAGCGGCGGCCTCATCGGCCAGCGCCATTTTTGTCTCACCCATTCGTGTGAGGCCAGTGATGCTGCCCAGGCCTGTCGGATCTACGCCGTATTCAGCGGGCATGACAATAATGAGCAACAACAGCAGGGCGGCAATAGCTGCAATGGCGGTCGATTTGAGAAGTTGCACAGTTGAGGGCAAATCTGCCTCTGCTGGCTTATTGGTTATGTGCATAATGGAGTTCCTGTTTCAAAAATGGTTGATGGATGTCAGGCAACGAAGTATCCGGTGAGTTGATAACCCGTCAGCAGAAAGCCGGCGGTCATCAGCACAACTTGCGCGCTGTAGGCCTGGCGGCTAAAACGGGTGGAGCGGCGCCAGAATCCCATGGCAATCAGGATGACGCTCAACGCTAGCAGCTGACCGATTTCAACGCCGACATTAAAGGCAATCAGATTGGTCACCAGCCCGTCTGGGGAAACCTGGTAGTCAAGAATTTTGGTTGCCAGACCGAAGCCGTGAAACAGGCCAAAAATCATGGTTGCAATGCGGGTGTCGGGCTGCACGCCGAACCAGCGCTGGAAGGCGCCCAGATTGTCGAGAGCTTTGTAGACGATGGAAAAACCAATAATGGCATCGATCAGATAGGCGTTAACGCTTATCTGCATCAGTGTGCCAAACAGCAGGGTTACGGTGTGCCCCAGCGCAAACAAGCTGACGTAGAGGGCTACATCCTTGAATCGATAGAGGAAAAAAATCACACCGACTAAAAACAAGAGATGGTCATAACCGGTGACCATATGTTTTGCGCCCAGATAAATGAACGGGAATATCATGACCCCGCTGCTTTCCTGAATAAAACCTTTATCCCCTTCAGTGACGCCGTGCGCGAACACCTCAGCAGGAAATCCCGCAATCGTAAAAAGCATCAAGATTGAAACCACGGCCAGCCTGATAACAAGGCGGGGGTGGCAGAAGTAATTTTTCATGTTGAAATAACCTGACAGTCGGATATCGTAGATCGATACGCGCTGCTGCCATCAAGGCCAGCAGTCCTGGATCGGACTCAATAAAAACGATATAAATGGGCGTATAGCCCGAGACTACAGGAGATTGGGCGGAGGGACGGCGGGGGCGTAACTTAGTGAGTTGTGATCGAGCCGGTACCGAGCGACCGGCGGAGAATCAGCCCTGAAAAAGTCCAGAGCCAATAAGCCAGGTATATCTATGTTCAATTGAATGTTTATACCGTGTTTGTGTTGATGATCGTGTACGTCGCCAGCGGCTTCGTGCTGCGCGGCGCTGTCCGGCCCCAGGTAGTTGTCGTGATCATGACTGTGGTCATCAGCATGTGCATGGTGATGATTGTGTTGAATGGCTTTGCCCAACGGATGCTGCTCATCTGGCATGGCGGCTGCCTCGTTAGCTCCGAATGCCAACGAGTAGTGCATGACCAGCATCAATGCGAAAAAAACTTTGCGGTACACGGCAACGACTCATTATGAGTTATTCAAGAAACTCTATCACTGTGTTCGATACAGGGTCAAACCATGTTCGCAGGAATCTTGTAAAATTCTAAATTTTTCTTTTCCACGTGATTCTGGTAAGCTCGGAGTTGAATTCTAGGTGGGTTTTATGATCAAACGCTGTTTCATTTTTGCGGTAGCGCTCATGATTGCTTTGCAGTCAGTGACTTCTATTGCCTACGAAGAGCAGCTTCACCACGCCTCGGCGCCCCACCATGAGCATTCGCTGGCATCGGCTGAGGTTGAAAAAGAAGTCCACAAAAGCAACCCTTCCCAAAACGAGTCTCATCACTCAAGCGCCGATTGTCATCACAATCATAACTGTTTCCATATGGGTTTGGTGATACCACAGACAAGTCTCGCTAGCACTGTCGAAGCATCAGTTGTGCTCGTTTACCGAGCCAGTTTGCTGAAAGGTATTCACCCCCCACTGCTGCGCCCTCCGATCGCCTGATACTGCTTATATCTTCCCTAGTCAGGGAATAGCTGTTTTTCAGACTTTCGTAGGAGCATTCTCATGCATTCCAATTTTCCCGTGCTTACGGGGCGGTACGCGTTGTCGTATCACACTTTTTACGTTTTGTTCTGGGTGATTTTCGCCTGTTCGCTCAATGCTACCGCCGTGCAGGCGGCGGAGAGCCCGCTCACCCTGAGCGATGCTATGTCCCGCGCCATGGCGCAAAACCCGCGTTTACAAGTCTTTGGCCTGCGCCTTGACGGACTCCAGGGGCGCCGAATCACGGCTGATCTGAATCCGGCCCTGGAAGCCGGCGCAGAGGTTGAAAATTTCCTTGGCACTGGTGATGTCCGTGGCCTGGTGGGTGCGGAGCTTACGCTGACCCTGTCGTCAACGATTGAACTTGGCGGGCAGCGACAGGCCCGAGTCAGTGCAATCGATTCACGCCTCGGACTGGTTGAGGCGGAACGCCGGGCGGAAACCCTCGATCTGCTGGGACAGGTGACGCAACGTTTCGTCGCCACCCTGGCATTACAGGAAAAACTTCAACTGGCCGCCGACGCTGTTTCACTGGCTCAATCGACGCTTGATATCGTGACCCGTCGCGCCGAGCAGGGTGCCACACCTCAGGCTGAAGTCTTGCGCGCCAGGGCTGCGCTTACGCAAAGCCAGATCGAACAGTCACGCCTGCAATCCGAGCTGGTCAGTCGCAAGATGGCGCTGGCTTTGCTGTGGGGGGATACCTCAGTGGAGTTTACCCAATTGCAGGGTGATCTGTTCCAGTTCGGTGCCTCCGACAGTTTCGAGTCTCTATACCAGCGAGTCAGCGATAGCCCTGCCATTCAGGTCTACGCCAGCGAACAGCGTGTGCGCGAGGCAGAGATTCAACTCGCCCGCAG
Organism: Pseudohongiella sp.; assembly: GCF_011050365.1. GTDB lineage: Bacteria > Pseudomonadota > Gammaproteobacteria > Pseudomonadales > Pseudohongiellaceae > Pseudohongiella. The sequence goes on along the minus strand of NZ_DRFV01000013.1, from coordinate 17,751 downwards.
TCAGTCCGAAAGCGACATTAACTGGCAAGTGGGTGTCCGGCGCATGGAGGAGATCGATGACATCGCATTTACAGCGGGATTTTCCGTCCCATTGTTTCCGGCGCAACGTAATCGCGGCGAAGTACGAGCAGCGTTGGCAGCTCGCGATGAGATCAGGTTTCAACGCGAGGCCACTTTGCTGAACCTGCATTCACGCCTGTTTGATGCTTATCAGCAAAGGCAGCAGAGCATCGCTGCCGTGGAGCAGATTCGTAGCCAGATGCTGCCCAACTTGAGCGAGGCGCTCACTCAAACCCGGGAAGCTTATGAAAGCGGGCGCTACAGCTATGTGGAATGGATGGCCGCCCAGCGCGAATTGCTCGCCGCGCAGCGGGCTTTAGTCGACGCCGCAACCACCGCATTGCTGAATCAGGCCTTGATCGAACAACTTACAGCCCAGCCTCTGGCTGGCCGCTGAACAACGGGACAACGACTATGAAAAACGTTAACTTTTTATTCATCCTTGCCAGTATATGTGCGCTGACATCAGGCCCGATTCAGGCCGTGCAAGATAATCATGCACACGAAGAGAATGTTGAGCACCAAGACCACGAAGAAACCGGTGAGTACGCCGATTCCGAGGAACACACAGAAACAGGGGAGCACGAAGAGGGCGACGAACACGCGGATCACGAAGAGTCAGAGAACGCCCATGTGGAAATCTCAGCCGGCATGGCGGAGCAGACCGGTATCCGAAGCAGGGAGGCCCGTGGCGGCACCTTAGTGCGCACATTGGTCAGCTACGGAAGATTGACGCTGGACCCTGACAGCATTGTGCACATTCGGGCCCGATTCCCAGGACAGATCGTCAACGTGAATGCGGGCCTGGGCGATCGCGTCGAAGCCGGTAATCCGCTTATTACTGTCGAGTCCAATGACAGTCTTCAAACTTACACAGTGACAGCACCCATAAGTGGCACCGTGTTGGAGCGCAACGCCAATCTGGGCGGGGTGGCGGCGGAGCAGACCCTGTTCACCATCGTCCCGCTTGATACATTGTTGGCAGAGCTGAAAATCTTTCCGGGCCAACGCCAACAGGTGGCACCCGGACAGATGGTCCGTATTGATACTGGTGATACTCAAATCGAAGCCAGCATTCGCGACATCCTGCCGCAAAGTAGTGACTCTCCGTACGTCATTGCTCGCGTAGAAATTGACAACGCTGATGGCTTGTTGGCACCGGGACGTCTGGTTACCGGACATATTGTGGTGGAGCGCATTGACGCACCTCTGATGATTGAAGATCGCGCATTACAGTCACTGGATAACTCGCAGGTTGTATTCATACAGGATGGTGACGCTTTTGAGGCACGGCCCTTGGAACTGGGTCGCAGCGATGGAGAGTTTGTCGAAGTCCTGTCCGGTTTGATGATAGGGGAGCGCTACGTGGTCGACAACAGCTACCTCATCAAAGCCGATATTGAAAAATCCGGCGCTGAGCACGCCCACTAAACCAGGAGACTGCCATGATTGATGCAATCGTACGCTTCTCGGTTGAGAGGCGGTATCTTATGTTATCCCTGATTCTGGCGCTTATTGGTGCCGGGGTCTGGAGTTTCCAGCGCCTGCCCATTGATGCGGTGCCGGATATCACCAATGTTCAGGTACAAATCAACACCGAAGCCCCGGGTTATTCGCCTTTGGAGGCCGAACAGCGGATCACGTTCCCGGTGGAAACCGCGTTGTACGGCCTGCCTAACCTGTCCTATACCCGATCGCTGTCGCGTTACGGTTTATCTCAGGTCACTGTTGTATTTGAAGAGGGCACAGATCTTTACTTCGCCCGTAACCTGATCAACGAGCGTCTTGGCTCCATCAAGAGTGTCCTGCCACCGGGGATGGAGCCAGAAATGGGGCCTATTTCCACTGGTCTGGGAGAGATTTTCATGTACACCGTGGATGCCGTTCCCGGCACCACGCAAGCCAACGGTGAGCCCTGGACACCGACAGCCTTGCGGGAAGTGCAGGACTGGATCATTAAGCCGCAACTTGCACAGGTACCAGGTGTCATTGAAGTCAATTCCATTGGCGGATATAACAAGCAGTATCACGTGACCCCGTATCCGGCAAGATTGCTCGAGTTGGGCGTCACTCTGGAAGACCTGGTCACAGCACTCCAGAGCAACAATGCTAACCGCGGGGCTGGTTATATTGAAAATAATGGCCAGCAGTTGCTGGTGCGATCGCCGGGCCAATTGCAGACCATCAGTGACATTGAGCAGGTGGTTATTGCCAATCGCAATGGCGCGCCGGTCAAGGTAACGGACGTTGCAACGGTAGCCATCGGCAAAGAACTGCGTACCGGTGCAGCCACCCGCGATGGCGTAGAAACCGTACTCGGTACAGCCATGATGCTGGTGGGGGAGAACTCCCGAAGTGTCGCCCAGGCCATCGCCGCCCGGCTGGAGGAAATCCGCCCGACTTTGCCGGAAGGCGTTCGCCTAGAAACGGTTTATGACCGCACCACGCTCGTAGATAAAGCCATCGCCACCGTGGAGAAGAATCTGCTGGAAGGTGCGCTGCTGGTAATTGTGGTGTTGTTTTTGCTGTTAGGCAATCTGCGCGCGGCGTTGATCACCGCGGCAGTGATTCCGCTTGCGATGCTCGCCACTATCACCGGTATGGTGCGCACCGGCGTTTCCGCCAATCTGATGAGTTTGGGGGCATTGGATTTTGGTCTCATTGTGGATGGCGCGGTCATCATCGTGGAGAATTGTACCCGACGCCTGGCCGAAGCACAGCACGCCAGTGGCGGACGTCAACCGCTGAAGGAACGGCTGCAGTTGGTGTATGAAGCTACCTCGGAAGTTATACGGCCCAGTCTGTTCGGCGTGGCCATCATTACCGTGGTGTACATTCCCATCTTCTCCCTTACCGGTGTCGAGGGCAAGATGTTCCATCCCATGGCTGCTACGGTTGTCATGGCGCTCCTTTCAGCGATGGTGCTCTCGCTTACCATTGTGCCCGCCGCTGTTGCTGTGTTCATGAGCGGCAAGATCCGGGAAAAGGAAAGTGCTGTCATCAGCGTCTCGAAAAAACTTTATCGACCGGCATTGGAGCTAGCACTAAGATTTCGTTTGATGGTACTTACCGGCGCTGGTGTCTTGCTGGCCGCCAGTCTGTGGTTAGCAACAACGCTCGGTTCTGAGTTCATCCCGCAACTTAACGAAGGGGATATCGCCTTACATGCACTTCGCATTCCTGGCACTGGTCTGGAGCAGTCGATTGCCATGCAGGAACAGCTTGAGCAGCGTATCAAGGAGTTCCCGGAGGTAGACAAGGTCTTCGCGCGCATAGGCACACCCGAGGTCGCCACCGACCCCATGCCGCCCAATGTCGCCGACAACTTTGTGATTCTTAAGCCAAAAGAGGATTGGCCCGACCCGGGCAAACCAAGGGATACGCTGATTGCGGAAATCCAGGCGGCCGTCGAAGAGTTGCCCGGCAACAACTATGAGTTCACCCAGCCCATCGAGATGCGTTTTAATGAGCTGATCTCAGGGGTGCGGGCAGATCTGGGCATCAAGGTATTCGGCGATGACCTGGATCAGTTGCTTGCCTCGGCCACTGAGGTGCTGGAAGTGGTTGAGTCGGTCACTGGCGCTGCTGATGCCCGACTGGAACAGGTCACCGGTTTGCCTATGCTCTCGGTTCATCCCAAACGCATGGCACTGTCGCGTTACGGCTTGACTGTGGATGACATGCAGGACCTGGTGGCAGCAGGCGTCGGTGGCGAGAATGCCGGTCTGATTTACGAAGGCGATCGCCGGTTCCAGTTAGTGGTCCGGTTGCCCGAAGATATCCGCCGCGATGTGGATAGCCTGGCCGATTTGCCAGTCCCATTACCCAATGGTGGTTATGTACCGCTGTCGGAGGTGGCCGAATTGGAACTGGCGCCCGCGCCCAACCAGATTAGCCGGGAAAATGGCAAGCGACGAGTGGTAGTCACCGCCAATGTTCGTGATCGTGATCTGGGTGGTTTTGTGGAGGAAATCCGCGAGCGTATGGAGCAGGAGGTCGATCTGCCCGCAGGCTATTGGCTCGACTATGGTGGCACATTCGAGCAACTGGAGTCCGCCAGTCAGCGTCTAGCAATTGTTGTACCGGTCACACTGGCAATCATTGTTGCGTTATTGGTGATGGCATTTGGTTCGCTCAAGGATGCCTTGATTATCTTTAGTGGCGTACCGCTTGCCCTCACCGGTGGGGTATTCTCCTTATGGTTGCGAGACATGCCCTTGTCAATCTCTGCCGGGGTGGGTTTTATTGCCTTGTCGGGTGTAGCCGTGCTCAATGGACTGGTGATGGTGGCTTTCATCCGCGACCTGTGGCATGAGAATGGAGAACTGATCAAGTCAGTGACTGAAGGCGCATTGATACGACTGCGGCCGGTGCTGATGACAGCGCTTGTCGCGGCCTTGGGTTTTGTGCCCATGGCGCTAAACACCGGAACCGGTGCTGAGGTACAAAGGCCATTGGCTACAGTGGTAATTGGCGGCATTATTTCGTCAACATTGCTGACGTTGTTTGTGTTGCCGGTGCTTTATACCCTGCTGCACAGGAAAGACAAAAAACTTAAGGAAAGGTGATTGTTTTGCCTCTGGCGACCTTGCCGGGGGCAATTTTCCAGCGACTGAGACGAGGGTGATCCAATGAGTCAAGAACACGACCATATGTCCCATGAATCGAAGGATAAGCGCGTTGCCATCGCCATCTGGGCCAATGCCATTCTGACGTTGGCGCAAATTGCGGGCGGCATTTTTGCCGGTAGCCTGGCGCTGATTGCCGATGCCTTGCACAACTTTTCCGACATGGCGGCGCTGGTTATCGCGTTCGCGGCCCGGAAAATTTCGCGCCGTCCGGCTGACGCCAAAATGACCTTTGGCTATGGACGAATTGAGGTGGTTGCAGCCCTGATAAACTACACTTCTTTGATTATTATAGGTTTATACCTGATCTACGAAGGTGGTATGCGGATAATCGACCCCCCGGAAATCAAGGGTTGGTGGGTCATCTGGCTTGGCGGTATTGCTCTGGCCGTGGATACGCTGACAGCCTTGCTCACTTACTCAATGCAGAAAGACAGCGTTAACATCCGCGCGTTGTTTCTGCACAATCTTTCCGATGCGCTCGCGTCAGTCGCCGTGATTATTGGCGGCGCCCTTATTCTACTCTACGACTTGCGTTGGGTTGATCCCGCTATCACCATCGGTATTGCAAGCTATATTCTTTATCTTGGCCTGACAGAAATCGGTGGAAGTATCAGAACATTGATGCTGGGGAGCCCTTTGAATATTAATACGGACGCTGTCATTCTGGCTCTCACCAGGATCGAAGGTGTGGTTGATGTTCATCATGTGCATTGCTGGCAAATGGGTGAGCATGAAGCCTCGCTGGACGCTCATGTAGTCATTGATGTCGACGCCTGGGATCAGTTTGAGCAGACCAAACATCGGCTAAAAATGGCGCTGGAGGCGGAGTTCAACATACGGCATTCCACGCTGGAGTTTGAACACCCTGATCACTGTCACCAAGATACCAAGGTATATGGGCACGGATAGAATGACAGCATAGACTGTAATTGGCTGTGAGGTTGATCAATTGCTAGTCAATGTGAAGGGAACCGTTTGATTGCCATTTTGCCACGGGCTGAGGTTGTCAATTCATTGAGAATACCGCAATCAGGCGTTCTCTTTCCTTTTGAACAGCGTTTACGCAACTCAATGAGCTGGCTCTCTAGCGCACGCATGCTGACAATTTGAGTACGAATCTGAGCCAGATGTTCATCGACCAGCTGATTGATCGCATCGCAATCTGTTGGACTACCATGTCGAAAATCGAGCAAACGCGCTATATCAGCGATTGATATATCCAGAGAGCGGCATTGGCGAATGAATGCCAATCGGTCCAGGTGCCCAGGGCCATAATCGCGATAACCATTCGGCAATCGTGCAGGGTCGGGCAGCAACCCAACTTTCTCATAGTAGCGAATTGTTTCAATCCCTATGCCAGTTGCTTGGCTTAGCTGTCCTATCCGCATGCTCACCTCTATAATTTTTCCAGATAATACCCTATTGACCCTGGAGTAGCTACAGGGTTTTAAATGTCGGCCATTGCCACCAAAGCGGCGTTCTACAAAGCTGACTCCTCCATCATTGATTCAGATGTCAGCCAAAATTGCAGTTCATAAAGGAGCTCTTATCATGCAGTCTTTTTGGTCCCCGTTAGTGTGTGGAGTATTAGTATTTTGTATCGTTCAACCTGATGCGTATGGCCAATCTGATGATGATGAAGATACCCAGGAAGAGGCAGTCGAAGAAATCCTGGTGACCTCTACCCGAAGCCGTCGTTCATTGGAAGATTTGCCAACACGAGTGGAATTAATCTCGGGTGAAGAGCTTGGTGAAAAGGTGAACATGAAACCTGGTGACATCAGGATGTTGTTGAATGAAAGCACCGGCATTCAGGTTCAACAGACTTCGGCGACCACATTTAACTCGAGTATCCGTATCCAGGGGCTGGACGGCCGCTACACACAAATGTTGCGCGATGGCTTGCCATTGTATTCGGGTTTTGCCGGTGGACTTGGGTTGCTCCAGATCGCGCCTCTGGATCTGCAGGCAGTTGAGGTCATCAAGGGCTCCTCTTCTACCTTGTATGGAGGCGGCGCAATAGCGGGTTTAGTGAATCTGATCACCAAAGTGCCTGATTACGAGCCAGAGACCAGCATGTTACTAAATCGAACCTCGGCGGGTGGACTCGATGCCAGTGCTTTTCACGCTTCGCGCAGCGACAAGGTAGGTACCACACTTTTCGCTTCATGGAACGAAAACACTGCCTATGATCCGTCGGATGTCGGCTTGTCAGCTATTCCTCAATTTGAGCGATGGACGCTGAATCCGCGCGCATTTTTCTATCTGGATGATTCAAGCGAGCTGAGCATCGGCATTACCGCCGTTGTGGAAGATCGCCTCGGCGGCAATATGGATTACATCAAAGACAGGCCGGTCGCCGAGCCCTATTACGAAGACAATCGTACCAAGCGGTTGTCAAGTCAGCTTGAATATAGTCGCCCGCTGGGAGAGGGGACTTTAAATTTCAGAAACAGTCTGGGACACTTTGATCGAGAGCTTGAAATGGCCGACTTTGGATTTGCGGGGGTACAAAAATCAAGCTTCAGCGAGCTGCACTACGCGCTGCCGAAGGGTGCTGCCGAATGGATAACGGGCTTGAGCCTGATCACTGAAGAATTTGAACAACAGGACGCCGTACCGGGCTTTAATCAGGATTTCTCTCAGTATACGCTGGGTGCATTCATTCAAAACTCCCGACCGCTGACCGACACCGTCAGTATTGAAGCAGGCGTTCGTGTAGACCACAACGATGATCACGGTACCATTACTCTGCCGCGTGTCGCGTTTTTGTACGAGCCGACGACTGACATCACTGTTCGCGCTGGTGGTGGTCTGGGCTATCGTTTGCCTTCATTATTCATTGAAGAAGCAGAGAGTGTGCAGTTCCGCAATGTATTACCGTTGGACCGCAGCTCGATGAATGAGGAGCAGTCCAAAGGTGTCAACATGGATGTGACCTATCGGATACCCCAGAGTAACGGTAACCTTATTACGCTAAATTCGCTGCTGTTTTACACACGCGTGGACGATCCACTGGAGTTGCAGGAGCAGGGAGATAACCTTGAATTTACGCAACCCGATGGATATGTCGATACGCGGGGCGTAGAGATCACTGTTACAGCCACATACGGCGACTTCAAGCTGTTTCTGGGTTATACGCACGCGAATGTGCGCGAGCACTATGCGGGTACGGTATCCAGAGCGCCGCTGGTGTCAGAACACCGGCTCAACAATGTTCTGATCTATGAGCGCGAAGATGATTTCAGAATAGGACTTGAAGCTTATTACTACGGACCGCAGCGTCTGAGCGACGGTGCCAGAGGTAAAAGCTATTGGGTCACAGGTGTGATGACAGAGAAGACTTTGGCGGAAAGCGTAAAGCTGTTCCTTAATTTCGAAAACTTTGGTGATACCCGTCAAACACGGTTCGACACTATCTACACCGGCAGCCTATCGAATCCTCAATTCAGGGATATTTATGCCCCGCTTGATGGTTTTATTGTGAATGGGGGTATTAAAGTGTTGTTCTAGGTTGCGTTCATCATAGAGGCATGTACAAATGTCCAATGTGCTAATTTTTAAGCTGAAGAATGCGCCAGGCACCGTTTAATACAATGGCACCAATAATAAAACCAATCACCAGGTCTGGATAACTTGATCCTGTCCAGGTCACCAACACCCCGGCGAGAATGACGCCAACGTTGGCGATAACGTCATTTGCCGAAAAAATCCAGCTGGCCTTCATATGTGCGCCGCTGTCTTTTTCGCGATGGATTATTATGAGACAAGCGATGTTGGCTGCAAGCGCTAGCAGCCCAAAGCTTATCATCAATCCAGAAACAGGCTCACTACCCAAAAAGAATCGTCGCACGACCTCACCAAGTACGCTCAACGCGAGCAGCATCTGTAAAAGCCCCGCCAGATGGGCTGCACGTAACTTCAAGCTGCTGGCGCGCCCCACTGCATACAGTGCCAGCCCGTAAACTGCGGCATCTGCGAACATATCTAAGGAATCGGCGATCAAGCCGGTAGATTGCGCTATCCAGCCGGCTATCAACTCAAGAGCAAACATAGTCCCGTTGATAGCTAACAACCATTTGAGTGCGGACGATTCGCGCGCATGATCTACATCTGACTGCTTCATGGTCTGAGTCAGTTCATCTTCGCTAAGTTCACGCACTGATTGCAATTTTGCACCCAGGCGTAATGCTTCAAGTCGTGGCTGAATGTCAGATAGTTTGCCACTATGGACTATTCGAAGGCTGCGATTTCTTAGATCAAAAATAAGAGTCGGTGGTGGTTCAATATGCGCAAGCGCCATTCGAACCATCTGCTCTTCAGCGGCACAGTCCATTTTTGGAAGATTGAACTCGCAGACAAATTTGTTTTCTGTCACTTGAAAGAAACCCTGTTTTTGCCACTAATTTCTATTCTATCTCGCAATCGAGACATTGATCAGATTGATTCCTAATGCACTAAGTGTCAACTAGGCTTCCTAAGTCAAGTGTTATGCCTAGCTTTGGCCACAGACAAGGTTTTCAGTATATTTTCGGGCTAGTGCCTCTTCCCCGTATTCTGCGCTAAGTCCTTGCGGGACTTTTGCGGGTTTGGTTGTGCATTGTTGTGCTTTATAGTGCAAAATCACGCAACGGACGCACTATTAAAGTTAATAAAAACAATCATATAGCGCTTGCAATAGGGGCTTCGAACCACTTGGTCGGGAGTTCGAATCTCTCCGGGTGCGCCAAATTTCTTATCAAAAACAATGACTTTTTGTCGTTGCCTGGGCGGCAGCTCACAGTTTTGTAATTGTCAGTGCGGGACTTTGCGGGACTTTTTCTCACGCGGGTAAGTAACGGCATTTATAATCTCATTACTCTCCAGACTTGAATTATGTGACGTTGCCGTCGCGATGATCCAACCTCGCACATCTTGTATTTTTGAATTTCGCTTTTTCTTAGCCTGTGACAAGTTACACGATTTCTCGCATCGCAAACAAACCTTGAATCCGATTTCGAGCACTGCTGAGAAAGGGATATCGTTGCCTGAATGGTGAGAGTTCCACAGCTGCTCCTCACCCCCTGATATGTACATCGCGTTTCTCGCAGACCGGGCGTCGGTCAGTTATTTCCAGGAAAGGTGATCTCCCCGCCCGACAAGACAGCGTTTATGTAAAATCGGGGTTGAACCCTAAACAGCGTTGCGCAATCATTGGCGCTTTCAGCCGCCCACCGTTATCGGCAGATGATCGTTCGTCAGCAGTTTCTCTATCTCATGGTCTGGAACCGATCTGCCGTAGAAGTAGCTTTGCGCCTGGTTACATCGACGCAGGCGCAACATCCGACTCTGCTCATCGGTTTCCACGCCTTCAGCAATGACACCCAATCCCAGATTATGTGCCAGTGAGATAATTGTTGAGACCAGGCTCATGCAGTTTGCGTCCTGATACTGGCCAGACTGCCAACACACAAGGCCAGCGCCATTAGTGAACTACTGCCACACCATGGCGGCAGGAAACCGCTGCCATGGTGTGATGGTTGGACGGTTATTTCTGAACTACTTGACCAGCACACAGCGCTGTCCGCACATACTCCCGGAAGACCCGCACACGCGCAGGTGCATCGCGCCCGCCCAGGCTGATTGCATACAGCGTGCCTCTGGCAACGCTCCATTCGGCGAGGATGGGAACCAAGGCGCCCGAGGCTACGGAAGTGGCTGCTATCATACTTGGGATGGGCCCAATGCCTCCGCCCGCAAGAACCACACGGAGCAAGCTGGCATAATCGCTGGTGCGGATAATTGGATGCGCAACGACCTGTGCCGACCGACCTCGTTTGTCCGTCAGCAGTAATTGCGCGGCTCCAGGGGGTTGTCGTGAGAGCACCCAACCGTATTCAGTAAGCGCTGAGGGCACGTCCGGGTCATTCCCATTAGCCGCGAGGTACTCCGGCGCGGCGTACAGCCCGATATGAAAGTCCGTTATCTTTGACGCCCGATAACCCATGTCCGGCAGGGCCTCTACGCTTGCCCTTAGTGCCAGGTCGATTCTATTGGCGGCGAGATCGAGAGAAGTGTCTGTAATCAAAAGTTCCACATTAATTTGCGGGTGCAATTTGCGGAATTGCACAACAAGATTGGGCAAGACATCCATGCCCACATCGACGGGTGCGGTCACGCGCAGGTGCCCGCTAAGAACATCTTGTGACTGACGGGCGCCCTCTGTGGCATCATCCAGCCATCTAAGTGCTTCGCTGGCCTTGGCATAAAACGCAGTTCCTTCTTCCGTTGGCGTGACTGCTCTGGGGGTTCGAGCGAGTAGCGTGGCGCCTAGGCGACTTTCCAGGCGGGATAGGCGGCGGCTAATGCTTCCTTTGGTTTCACTAAGTTGCCGGGCTGCGGCGGTGACGGTGCCGAATTCCACAACCGCGCAAAACGCCCGCACATCTTCAATTGCACCTCCTAGGGTTTCCATTTCATAAACCATGAGTTCCAATCCTGCCATCTTACGTTAAAGTGGAAACTACCGCATTATGCCTCCTGTTCCAACCACAAGTCACTTTATTAACACAGGAGCTTCATGATGACCGCTATAACAGATCCCCGCATAATCACACCGCACCTTGCCGACAAGGTCGGCGTGCTCGCCTACCCGCTCATGCGGATAACCACCGGGCTGCTCCTGATGCCGCATGGCGCGCAGAAGCTATTTGGCTGGTTCGGTGGCTATGGACTATCCGGCACGGGCATGTATTTCGGTGATACGCTGGGACTGCAGCCAGGCTACCTGTTTGCTCTGTTGGCCGGGCTGGTCGAATTCTTTGGCGGACTTGCGCTGGTGTTCGGACTGCTGACTAGGCCCGCTGCTGCTGCGGTTGCTGCTCTGCTGGCAGTGGCGGTCAGTGTCCACCTGCCGAATGGCATTTTCTGGACCAATGGCGGTTTTGAGTACCCGCTGATGTGGTTTGTGTTCGCCGTAGCGCTCATGCTGCGCGGTGGTGGCGAATATTCACTGGACCGTCATCTGAGCATGCGGTTCTAGCTCGTCACCCCGTCAACACCAGGAGATTAAGTATATGACCACTCAAACATTGCCCACACTTTTTGTGCCACACGGCGCCGGTCCCTGTTTCTTCATGGACTGGACGCCAGCGGACACGTGGTCGAAGATGGCAACGTGGCTGCGAAGTGTACCTGAACTGATTGGCACGCAGCCCAAGGCGCTTTTGCTGATATCCGGGCATTGGGAGGCCTCTCCTTTCACGGTGAATGCGCAGGCGGCACCGCCGCTTCTCTACGATTATTCCGGGTTTCCGCCCCACACCTATGATCTGGAATACGCGGCCCCCGGATCATCCGAACTCGCTGCACGGGTGCAGGCATTGCTGGATGCCGCCGGCATCAGCAACGAGGCGGATCATACCCGTGGTTTGGATCACGGCGTCTTCATCCCGATGAAATTGGCATTCCCCGATGCCGACGTGCCCATCGTACAGCTTTCACTTAAAAGCGGGTTGAGCCCGGCGGAGCACCTGGCCGTGGGCCGGGCCCTGGTGCCGTTGCGCCGGGAAGGCGTGCTGATCATCGGCAGCGGCATGAGCTTTCATAACATGCAACGCTTTCGTTTCGAGGATACGGGTGCGGATCCGGATTCGGATTCGGTACGTTTTGACGCGTGGCTGTCGGAGACCGTTGGCATGCCCGCGGATATTCGTGAGCAACGCCTGATTGAATGGGCCGAAGCTCCGGGCGGGCGGGCGTCGCATCCGCGCGAGGAGCACCTGTTGCCGCTACATGTGGTCGCTGGCGCCGCTGGCGATGATATCGGTCATCAGGTGTTTCAGGATCGTGTCATCGGCAGTATGCAGTCAGCTTTCATGTTTGGGGGATGACGGTCGGTCAGAGGCACAGCAGGAAAATTCACTTCTACATTTATTTATTATTGGAGAACATTATGCCAGTCGTCAGAGTCAGTTGGTTTGAAGGTAAAGAGACAACCGCCAAGAAAGCCGTTGCCAAAGAAATTACGGAAAGTATGGTCAGGAATTTTAATTTCCCTCGTCGTAATATACACAAAGTCCTTGCGGGACTTTTGCGGGTTTAGATGGGCATTGTTGTGGTTTATAGTGCAAAATCACGCAACGGACACGCTGGTACAGTTAATAAAAGCACATATAGCGTTTGCAGTAGGGGTTCGAACCACATGCTCGGCAGTTTGAATCACTTCGGGTGCGCCAAACGGCAAATGTCCTGCTCAAAAGAGCAGGGCATTTTTGTTTTTGGTTAAATGAAATCAGCATTGCCACCACCGCGCCCAAATGCAAACGCTTTCTATCTCGACTACGTTCGCTCTTCAGAAAAAAGCTTGATCATAGGCATTATGAGGTGTCTGAACCTGCGAGGATGCCGTCGAGTAGACAGGTTGCTCCGTTTAACTACCGGTGGAAGTCGCCCGCGCGTTCCGGTTGATAGAGAACTTCCTTGATTCGAACCCGCAGCACACCCCCACCCGGTTTGGGCCACTCGATCTGGTCGCCCTGACGTAAACCAAGCAGAGCGCTACCCACGGGCGCAAAAATTGAAATTTTCTCACCAGAGGCATCGGTATCCTTGGGGTAGACAAGTGTCAGGCAAAACTCCTCTCGGGAGGATTCGACCTCAAACCGTACTTTGGAGTTCATGGTGACTACCGTTGAGGGTACATCCTTCGGCTCGACAATCGTCGCCCGGTCGAGTTCGGCCTCCAGCGCATCTTTTCCAGGAAACGACTTTGGCGGCAACGATGCAATAATATTTTCGAGCCGCTCAGCATCCAGAGATGAGATTATTACTTCGGGCTTCATATATGATCCTGTCAGTCAGGTAGGACTGCTTGAAGGTTTTAATTGGGCTGGCGCAATTATAGTGGAATTTCAGAAAGGAAGGTAGGCAAAAAGCAGAGTGACAGATACGTCAGCAAGTAATCCAGCTTAGCTTGTTAATATATTTAGAAGATATATACTTGGCCAACCTCTATCAAACGGCGCCAGTCTCGTGAAGACAGTTTTTTTCTCTAGCAACATATTTCATCCGACCTTCCTCACTTAACCGGGTGTGGCGATACAGCTGCCCCCGGGTTATTTAGTAAACAAAAATTTGTGAATATGTACGGGAATAATGTTCTTGGAGTTAGGTGTGCGCGGAGAAGTTATTAATGGCGAAAAAATCGCCAGTATATATCGTTTTATTTCAAAGATTTCGGATTTCATTAGCGGGAAAAGCTCCGGCGAATCAATGATGCTTGATAGAGCAGAGCTTATCTGTCTGCTTGAAAGGTTGCAGGACAGATATGTGCTCGACGCTCATCCGCCCGGCCGTTGGGTGCGGATCGGCGCGCAAGTTGCACTGAAGGATATTCTTGATTCATCAGAGCTGGATCTGGAAGTTACATTGCCTGACAATAGTGATCCTTCATGTGGCAAGATCAGCGTTCTTTCGCCTTTGGGCGCAGCGCTATTCGGTCGGCAGGAAGGTGATATTTTTATCGTTTCCCTGGGCAATCGCCTGAACAAGTTCCGCATCATGTCAATTGACCGACAGTCCTGAAGAGGGTCGAAAGGAGGTTGCTCGCCATGCAGTATTTCGATGCCGCAAACTTGGAATGGAAGCAGCGTAGCTGCTGAAAAACGGTAGCCGATGTCAGCATACTGCGGCCAGCTGATTCAGATACCCTTCACCATATACTTTGGGTGGGAATATGAGTAAGGAAAAGGCAAAAAAACAAGCCTCAAAAACACTGAAAGAAAAGCGGAAAGAGAAGCGCGATAAAAAAACTAACAAATCGGTTTTCCGATAATATAAAGGGGGGATCCAGTTGGATTCCCCCTTTTTTATTGAGCATACAATTATCTTGTGTTTTCTAGGAAATCTTGAGTGGTAAAATGGAATCCGGCCTGAGGGGTTTCAGGAACAAAGACTTGTTGGGGACGGCATCGGCCAGCGTATGTTGGTTGAGTGACTCGATAAAGGCCTGATTGGCATCGTAAAGAAAGTGTTTGAGCTGGCAGGTATTAGTGACCTTGCAGGTATTGGTGTCCTTATCGAAACATTCGACGATATTCATATTGGGTTCAAGGCTCCTGATCATGTCGCCAAGCTTGAGTTCAGCTGGATCCCGGGCCAGCCGGATTCCTCCACCTTTTCCCTTGGTGCTGGCGATATAACCCAACTGACTGAGCTTGTGCACAACTTTAACCAGATGATTGCGGGAAATGCCGTAGTGTTCGGCGAGTTCGCGAACACTGCATAGCCTGTCCGGCTCGGCGGCAAGATACATGAGCGCGCGCAGGCCATAGTCGGTAAACGTCGTCAGTTGCATGAATCATCCTCAAATGAGACTTGCAATAGCGGGCAAGTCCGGCAATAATAACATGTACCAAGAATACATATTAAAGCATTTTTGTAAAAAAGGATCCGTAATGTTACGCGAAGAAACTATCAAGGTTGTTAAATCCACTGCTCCGATTCTTGAAGAACATGGAGAAACCCTGACTCGCCACTTCTATGAAAGGATGTTCTCACATAACCCTGAAGTCGCACCATTATTCAATCCCGCCAATCAGGCGGCAGGGCTTCAGCAAAAAGCCCTGGCAGGCGCAATCTGTGCCTATGCGGCCAATATTGACAATCTGGAGGCGCTGGGCGGTGCGGTCGAACTGATCGCGCAAAAGCATGTTTCCCTGCAAATTCGGCCCGAGCATTATCCAATCGTAGGTGAAAACCTGCTGGCGTCGATTTCAGAGGTGTTGGGTGAAGGTGCCACGGATGCGGTGATTGACGCTTGGGCTGAGGCTTACGGCTTCCTCGCTGACGTCCTGATTGGCCGGGAACAGCAGATCTACAGCGAACATGCCGAGGTCGCAGGGGGCTGGGTGGGGTTCCGGACCTTCCGGATCGCGCGAAAAGAGGTCGAGAGCAGTGTTATTACTTCTTTCTACCTGGCGCCGGTCGACGGGGGAAAGCTGCCGGAATTCAAACCAGGGCAGTACATCACACTCCGGGTAGAAGGGCCGGACGGTTACACTACCATGCGTAATTACAGCCTCTCCGACAAGCCAGGTCAGGATCACTTTCGTATCAGCGTAAAACGGGAAACCGGAATTGGCGCTGGCAATCCGGATGGTTACGTTTCCAACCTGTTGCACGCAAAACTGGTGGTTGGCTCGGAACTGGAAGTGTCAGCGCCTTGCGGTGAATTCTTCCTCGACGTCACGGAAAAACACGAACGACCTCTCGTTCTTTTGGCGGCTGGTGTGGGTGTTACGCCTCTCATGAGCATGCTTCTCAGCGTTCTTGAGACGATGCCAGGGCGTGAGATCGTCTTTATCCATGGTGTCGAGGATGAACAGGTCCAGGCGTTCCGCGCAACAATAGATGCGTTGAGCTCACAATACCCGAATCTGAAAGTGCACTACCGTTACAATGCGCCGATCAATCCTGAGACGGTTCATTCGCACTCATCGAGCACCGGACTGGTAGACGCAGAGCTTATTGAATCACTCATCCCCCAGCGCGATGCAGACTACTATTTCTGTGGTCCGCAGGCGTTCATGGTCAACATTTACCACCAGCTGCTGACGTGGGGAATTCCTCCGATGCAGGTGCATTTCGAGTTCTTTGGTCCACGCCAGGCGCTGGACAAGGGCGCATTTGACGAGACGCCTCAAGAAAGGCGTGTGGAGGCCCGTTGTCCTATGCATGCCTGATGGGGCGTGTCTGACGGGCCGAGTCGAATGAGATGAAAAGGATGGGCATAAAGTGAAAAAGATTATGGATAGATTGTTTTCCTATGCATTCCGCCCGTTTTTTCTGCTGGGCGTCATCTATAGCATGTCAGCAATCATCCTGTGGATTTTGATCTGGAGCGGGAACCTGGTGCTTGACTGGTCCAGATCGCCAGTACACTGGCATGCGCATGACATGATGATGGGGCTTATGGCTGCCGCAATCGCGGGATTCGTATTGACTGCAGTGGCCAATTGGACGTCCCGTCCGCCAGTCGCCGGCTGGCCGTTGGCGATCCTGGTAACTTTTTGGCTCGCCGGCAGGCTGGCGATATTGGCGCCCACGCTGAGCGCCATGGCCGATGGGTTTTTCTGGCTATTGCTGTGTGTGCTCGTGGCACGGGAACTGTTCAGTGCGCGCAACAAACGTAACTATAAGGTTCTCGCAGTGGTGGTCGCACTCAGCCTGAGTGACCTGCTGTTTCATGCCGGAGAATTACGACTACTGCCCGCTCTCGATCTTCAGCGTGTATTGTGGGCTCAGCTATGGTTGGTCGTGTTATTGATCAATGTGATCGGCGGGCGCATCATTCCGGCTTTTACCGGCAACTGGTTGCGTCAAAGAGCGGCAGTTGGTGAGGTGTTGCCCCCATCCAGTTTGCCAGAGCCCTTTGGCAGGGTTGATCAGCTAGCGATTGGTTTGCTGGTAGTGTTTGTGACAGGCATCCTGTTTCAGTGGTCGAATACTGTGACTGTTTTTTTGGGTTTGAGCTGCTTTGCAGCACAGGCATGGCGTTTGCTGCGCTGGAAATTCTGGCTCACTCTGTCTGATCCGCTCGTGTGGATGATGCATTTGTCCTACGCCTGGCTGGTAACGGGCATTCTTTTGTGGACGCTGTCGCTGGCCGGGGGTATGTCTGTCAGCGCCGCCGTGCATGCTCTGACCATAGGGGCCATCACCAGTATGATTGTCAGTGTCGGTGCTCGGGCAGCGCTGGGTCATACTGGTCGTGCTTTAAAGAGTCATTACCTGTTAACGAGTGCAATCGTGCTGCTCAGCCTTGCTGCTTTAACGCGTATCGTCGCTGCAACCGCTGGCGGGCAACTTTGGCTTGAGATGGCCACTGGGCTTTGGGTATTGGCACTGCTGTGTTTTGCTGTTCGTTATGTACCCATTCTGATCGGACCTGCAAAATAGTTGGAGTCTTGTATGCACCCAAATCTTCACCGCTTATCGAGCCTGCTAGTCTATGCCGTGATGTCAGTGATGGTGCTCGTCCTGGTTACATTGCTGGTATTGGGCGGCCCGTCATTAATCT
>NZ_DRFV01000012.1 GCF_011050365.1 Pseudohongiella sp. | reverse complement strand
GGGGCATTATTCTTAGAGCTAAATGGCTTCGTCGTCACTGCCTCAGAAGCCGACACTGTGGTCGCCATGGAATCGGTAGCAGCAGGCAATCTGGATGAATCGCAATTAGCCGACTGGTTTCGCTCGAATTCAGTTGACTCATAACAGCCAATTTCTGAGGCCTTCGGCCTCATAATAATTCTTAGCAGGCGGCCATATAATTCCACGCCGCCCAAATAGGATATCTCCAACCACCTGAAGGTAGAGATTCATATAGTCATACTTATTCCAGCCTTAGAATAATAGAGCCTCGGGCTCGACAATATATAAATTTTGCCAGAAGCAGATATTTGTACTAAACATAACACCATGCCCGAGTTATAAATAAAAGCGCGAAAGGAATCGCCATTATGCCTGAGTTCAGATCACCTTTTCTGGAAGGTGTTTACCGCCACATGATCACACATGGATACAGCAAACGGACAGTAGCTACCTATATATATTGGATCAAATATTTCATTCGCTTCCACAAGATGCGACATCCAATTGAGATGGGCGACACTGAAGTTGAACAATTCTTGACCTTTCTGGCCGTTGACCGGAAAGTCGCAACCGCAACACAAGGTTTGGCTTTGAACGCTATTGCCTTTCTGTACAACAAATTCCTCGAAAAACCGATGGGCAACGTTCGTGGCTATCGGCCAGCCTCACGTCAACGAAAACTACCCGTCGTGCTTTCCAGAGCAGAGGTCTCTGCTCTTCTGTCTCAGCTGGAAGGTACCCATCTGCTACTGGCGTCACTGCTATACGGCTCTGGCTTGCGTCGTATTGAGCTTGTTCGCTTGCGGGTCAAAGATGTTGATTTCAACCAATTACAACTGCGCGTCTGGTTTGGGAAAGGATCCAAACATAGGGTCACAACATTGGCGCCGGAACTTGTACCGGCACTACGTCGTCAAATTCGCAGAGTTGCTTTTACGCTTGAGACTGATCTTGCGAACCAGCAGTATCAAGGCGTATCGATGCCAGAGGCATTGGCACGTAAGTATCCTCACGCTGCACGTGCATTAAACTGGCAGTACCTTTTTCCATCAAGTGCTCTCAGCCTAGACCCTCGGAGCAGCGCACTTCGCCGACATCATCTTGACGAATCCAGCCTGAATAAATTGCTTCGCAAAGCTACGCGTGACGCGGGAATTGACAAGGAAGTCACCTGCCACGCCCTGCGGCATTCATTTGCAACCCATCTGTTGGAGTCTGGCACCGATATTCGTACCGTACAGGAGCAACTTGGGCATCAGGATGTTAAAACCACAGAGATCTATACACATGTGCTAAAAAGGGGGGCCAAAGGTGTGCGAAGTCCGCTTAGCGGACTGTAAAACAAGGCTTCAGACACGCTACCGCCCTACGGGCCACCCGCATCGTTGCGCCACCCGAGGTCGTAACGTCGGTTAAGGGCAGAAGCAGTGCCCAATACAATCAGATTGCGAGTTTGGAGGCAAGTACCTGATCGGCTAGTATGAGATGGAAAGCGGCTGATTGAGGCCTGGTGATTGTGAAACCCGGCATCATGGATTCGCCACCCTTATGAGCAGATGATTTGCTGCTGAGCGACACCTTGCCGGGCCTGCTGGCGGAAAACAAAAAGGGGACCGAGCCAAAGCCCAGTCCCCTTTTTGTGTAAACGTTTGGTGCACCCGGCACGATTCGAACGTGCGACCCCCTGATTCGTAGTCAGGTACTCTATCCAGCTGAGCTACGGGTGCGAAAGAGGTGCGTATTATATATAAATCGCAGAATTTTCAAAGTCCTTTTTGCCTTGTGTGCAGTATTTTTTACCAGTTTTCCTGTTGTGCGGCGGCCGTGGTAAGATCGGGGGTCAAAATCCATTGCTGTAAGTCGGGAAATACATTTATGAAAATAGCACAAACACTCAGTGCATTGGCGCTTGGTGGCCTGCTGGCGGCCGCGACACCGGCTTTTGCCGACTATGCCACGGGCATTGCCGCGTATGACGCAGGCAATTATGAGCAGGCCCTGCTGGCGTTTGAGGTGGATGCCAATAATGGCCATGCCCGGGCGCAGGAGCGGCTGGGTAATATGTATCGCACCGGTCAGGGCACGCGGCCGGATCCGATACTGGCGATCAAGTGGCTGACGCTGGCGTATACCAATGGCCTGCGCTCTACCCTGCCAACGCTGGAAACGCTGCGTGAGGGCATTACCGAGGCACAGCTGGTTGAGGGCGAGCAGTTGGCGCTGAGCTGGCTGGAAGATGCCAACCGCATTGTATTCGCTGACGATGATACCGACGCCCTGTACGACGCCCAGGGCTTCTGAATGTGTCCGGCACTTTAGTGCACAGCGGCCTGAAGCGCGCGCAAAATGGCCAACGGAACACGGGGCTGGGTTGTGCAATCATTCTGGGCAGCCTGTTGTGGCTGGCGGCGGCACCGGCGCTGGCTGCTGATGCACAGGAGCCGTCGCTGACGGCGCTGACATCGCAGGCTGACAGCGGCAACGCCAATGCGCAGTTCACACTGGGTAGCCGCTATCTTCGCGGCGAAGGGGTTGAGCAGGATAACTTTGCCGCCCTGCGCTGGTTTACCCTGGCGGCGGAAAGCGGCAATGCCAACGCGCAGTACAATATCGCAGTGATGTATCTCAACGGCATCGGTGTGGTGAAAGATCCGGCGCAGGCGGTGACGTGGTTTGTCCGGGCCGCCGACAATGGCGACCCACCTTCTCAGTATACTCTTGCGGTGCTGTTGTTTAACGGCCAGCTGGGCGTGCCACAGAATGTACCACAGGCTTACAAGTGGTTTACTCTGGCAGGGGCGGCCGGCCACCAGGCGGCTGCAGCCAATGCAGTGCTGGTGCAGGAACTGCTGCCGACCAACGAAGTCGCCGCCATGCAGGAAGAAGCCCGGCAATGGATCGACCTGTTCAACCAGCGCCAATCCGGCACAACGACCTCAGAGATACCATGACCTATTCCAGATTAGCTCAACAACTGCGTGCCACCGGTCTGCTGTTGGCGCTGTTACTGACCATCGCCCTGCCCGCCCGGGCGCAGATCACCATCGCGGATGAAGATACCGAACTGCCCGACTACACGGATTATTACGCGGCGGTCGAAGCGATGGAAGCCGGTGACTACGCCACCGCGCTGACCGAGTTCACGCGGGCGGCCGAGGAGGAAGGCCTGCATTTGGCGCAGTACAACCTGGGGGTGATGTATTACACCGGTCAGGGCGTGGAGCAGAGTTACGAAACCGCGTTCCACTGGCTGTCGCAGGCCGCTGATCAGGGACATCTGAATTCGATGTTCAACCTGGCAACCATGTACTACAACGGCCAGGGCATGAACTCGGCGTTGATGCAGGTGTGGCCGCTATCCCTGATAAGCCGCCGGCAGAACCTGCAGCAGGCTGCCATTTGGTATCAGGAAGCTGCCGAATACGAACATGCCGGTGCCCAGTACAACCTGGCTACCATGTATGAAGCCGGTGAAGGCGTGACGCAGGATCTGACCCGGGCATATCTGTGGGCGCGACTGGCGCGTGACAATGAGGCCACGGGTGCCGCAGAACTGGTAGGCCGGATCGAAGCTGCCATGACGCCTGCGCAACTGGATCAGGCGCAGCGCGAATATGCGCAGTGGGTATTGGAGTTCCGAGGTTAGCCGCTTAAGAGGCTAGGCCGCAGCCGAGGCCGCGATATTCTTGATACGGGCCACCATGGCCTGCAGACCGCTGCCGCGGGTCGGGCTCAGGTGACGCATCAGATCCAGTTCGGCAAAATAGGCTTCGATGTCAAAATCCAGAATCTGCTGCGGGGTTTTGCTGTTGTACGCTGCCAGCACCACGCCCAGTAAACCTTTGACAATAAACGCGTCGCTGTCGACCTGAAAATACAGCACGCCGTCGCGCTGCTCACTGGCCAGCCAGACTTTGCTCTGACAGCCGCGAATGATGTTCTCGTCAACATGCTCGCTGTCCGGCAACGGCGGCAGTTCCTTGCCCAGATCGATGATGTATTTATAGCGGTCATCCCAACTGTCAAAAAATGCCAACGTGTCGATGATGTCGTCAGTGGTAATGTCAGTGCCAAACTCTTTCATTAAAAAAACATCCCGGTTTCCAATTGCGCCTCTTCACTCATCATGTCGCGGCTCCAGGGCGGATCAAACACCAGATCCACGTTGACGGTTTCAACATTGGGCACTTTGCGCACGCGGTATTCCACGTCACCGACCAGCACCGGGCCCATGCCGCAACCAGGTGCGGTCAGGGTCATCTCGATATTGACGGTTTTATTGTCCTGATCCAGGGCGACTTTATAGATAAGTCCCAGATTAACCAGGTCAACAGGAATCTCCGGATCAAACACTGTGCCCAGTGCTTCCCAGACCTGTTCTTCGTGAATACGGTCATCGGTCGCCGGGGGAAAGCTCAGCGTCTCCGGCTTCAGGCCCAGGATGGCGGCATCGGTGCCGTCCACACGCAGCATCTGGCCATTGTGGACAACGGTGTAGTTACCGCCCAGAGCCTGGGTGATGCTGACAAAACTGTCCTTGGCAATGGTAATCGGCGTGCCGTCCGGCACACGTCGTGCCGGGCAGTCCGCTTGCGCTACAACCATCTGTCGCTGCATGTTTTACTCTCTGTATTGCGGCTGGCTTTGTTGGAATACGATAACCAACACTAGCCAACGCTGAAACTTTCACCGCAGCCGCAATGATCCTTGGCGTTGGGGTTCTGAAAACGAAGTTGGCGGTTGACGCCTTCGGTAACGATGTCTATCTGTGTGCCACTGACCACACCCAGACTGCCGCGATCAATCATCAGGTCCACACCCTCATCCAGGGTCTGGCGGATATCGTCGGCGTTCAGGTCAGGTACCAGGTCAACCACATACATGAAACCGGTGCAGCCGCTTTCCTTCACGCTCAGGCGAACGGCCTGGGCGCTCTGGTCCTTTTGCAACTGTCGGCGAAAATGTTCTACTGCCGCCGGGCTTACGGTGACCGGCGTGTTGGCAGCAGTACGCGGATCAAACGTTTCTACAGCCATGATATTACCCTCTTTTTGACATCGAACCACTGTTGTTGCACTACAGCAACATGCCTCTGGCTTTTTCCAGGGCGGCAAACAGCCGGTCAACATCGTCGAATGTATTGTAAATACTGAAACTCGCCCGCACGGTGCCGGGCAATTGGTACTGGTCCATCAGCGGTTGTGCACAATGATGACCGGTACGCACCGCGATACCCTGCTGGTCCATCAACATACCGATGTCTGACGGGTGGACACCTTCCAGTACAAAACTGAGCACGGCGACCTTGTTGGTGGCGGTGCCGATAAGACGCAGCCCGGGCACCTGCAGCGCCTTGTCACGGGCGTAAGCCAGCAGCGCATCTTCGTGCGCGGCGGCAGCGGCGCGGTCAAGCGCATTAACATAATCAATCGCCGCGCCCAGGCCGATGGCGCCGGCAATGTCGGGCGTGCCGGCTTCAAACTTGTACGGCAGCTGGTTATAGGTGGTGCCGGTAAAACTCACCGTTTCAATCATTTCGCCGCCACCCTGATACGGCGGCATGGCGTCGAGCAATTCGCGGCGGCCATACAGCACACCGATACCCGTTGGCCCGAACAGCTTGTGGCCGGAGAACGTGTAGAAATCACAGTCCAGGGCCTGCACATCAACCGGCCAGTGCGCGATCGCCTGGGCGCCGTCAATGAGCACCAGGGCACCGGCCTCATGCGCCAGTCTGATCATGTCGGCAACCGGGTTGATGCTGCCCAGCGCATTGGACACATGATTGACCGCCACCATGCGCACCCGGTGGTCGAGCATCATGGCAAAGGCTTTTACATCCAGCGTGCCGGTGTCATCCACCGGAATCACTTCAACCTGCGCGCCGGTTTTCTCCGCAACGATCTGCCAGGGCACGATGTTGGAGTGATGTTCCATGGCGGAGACCAGAATACGATCACCGGCTTTCAGATTGGCACCGCCCCAACTGGAGGCCACCAGGTTGATGGCTTCAGTAGTGCCGCGTGTCCACAGAATCTGCACCGATGATTCGGCGTGCAGAAAGTCGGCGACGCTCTGCCGCGCGGCTTCAAATTTTGCGGTGGCTCTGTCACTCAGTGCATGCGCACCGCGGTGCACATTGCTGTTGTCGTGGCAGTAATAGTCGCTGATGGCATCAATCACGGCGCGCGGCTTTTGGGTGGTGGCGGCGTTGTCCAGGTACACCAGCGGATGTCCGTTAACCTGCTGCTGCAAAATCGGAAAATCCGCACGCACCCGCTCCACGTCAAAGCCGGTTGTGTTTAATTCGGCTGTATTCGCTGCGCCCACGTCAGGCACTCTCGGCAGCGTCACGGACGTCACCATCACTGACAAAGGCACGATCGGCCGCAAACAGCGCGCTCAGGTGTGTGCCCAGGGCCGTCTTGATATCTTCATGCGGCAGACCCTGAAGCAGTTCGTTGATAAAACCGAAGCTGAGCATAACGCGCGCCTGCGCCGGGCTGATACCCCGGCTTTGCAGATAATACAGCGCCGTCTCGTCAAGCTGACTGATGGTGGCGCCGTGCGCACAGCGCACATCGTCAGCGTAAATTTCCAGCTCCGGCTTGGTGTCGATCTCGGCGCTGTTGGAGGTCAGCAGATTACGGTTGTTCAGCTCGGCCAGGGTTTTCTGGGCATCCTTGTGGATATGGATGCGGCCATTGAACACCGCCCTGGCCTTGTCGCCAATTATGCCACGGAACACTTCTTTGCTGGTGCCATTGGGCACGCGATGCTCGATGGTGGTGTGGTAATCCACCAGTTGTTTGTTGCGTGCCAGGTAGACACCATCCAGGTTGAGTTCGGCGCCCTGCCCGCAGTGATTCATCTGATAGTCAATGCGTTTCAGGCGGCTGCCTTCGGCAATGGTGAAGCCGTGGAAGCGTGCGTCGCGCTGCAGGTTGAGGTGCACGGCGCCGACATGGGACAAGGCTTCGTCTTCCATGTTCAGGCGGGTGTGATGCAGGCTGGCGTTGTTGCCGAGCTGGATTTCGGTCAGGGCGTTCACGAACGCGGCCTGTCCGGGCGTGCTGGCAATGTAGTGCTCAACGATCTGGGCGCTGCTGCCCTCTTCCATCACCACCAGCACACGCTGGTTGGCCACCGTGGCCTCGGTGTTGGCCGGCGCCGCCGATGACACATGGGCGATATACAGCGGTTTTTCCAGGGTCACCGAACGCGGCAGGTGCACCAGCAGACCGTCGCGGGTCCAGGCATTGTTGAGCATGCTAAACAGGTTGCGACGCGCGGCGTCGACACTGCCCGCAACGCGTCCCAGATTGTCGGCAATAATCTTGCTGGCAGCGTCATCTGCCAGGCTGAACAGCGTCATGCCCGATGGCAGCGCATCGGATGCTCTGGCATCAAACACACCATCAACAAAGACCAGGCGGGTGGCATCAAAACTCAGCAACGCGCTGCTGACCGCCGAGCCCGTTGTTACTGCCTCATGTCCGGCAGCCGGCACGAGCGCCGCGCCCCAATCGGCCGCAACAAAATCCTGCAACGATTGCAGACTGGTGTATTTCCACTGCTCGGTCTTGCGGCCGGGCCATGGCGTGCGGGCAAAGTCGGCGGCGCCCTGCTCTCGCAGGGTCGTCATCCAGGCCGGACTGTTGTTGTGCTGGGCGATGGTAGCCGATTGCGCGGCGGCCAGGGTCAGCGCATGCTTCTGAAACTCAGCGGCGGGTGTGGCGATTGCGGACATATCAGGCGACCTCGCCTTCCAGCCAGCCGTAACCTTTCGCTTCCAGTTCCCTGGCCAGCTCTTTGTCACCACTTTTGACGATCTTGCCACCGGCCAATACGTGCACGTAATCCGGCACAATAAAGTCCAGCAGGCGCTGGTAATGCGTTACCACAATAAAGCTGCGCTCACTGTTGCGCATGGCGTTCACGCCGCTGGCAACCACCTGCAGCGCATCGATATCCAGACCGGAGTCGGTTTCATCGAGAATACACAGGCTGGGCTCCAGCAACATCATCTGCATGATCTCATTGCGTTTCTTCTCACCGCCGGAGAAGCCTTCGTTGACGCCGCGCTTCAAAAATGACGGGTCAAGACTCACGTTTTTGCTGGTATCACGCGCCAGCTTCATGAAATCAAACGAGGACAGCTCTTCCAGGCCCTGGTGTTTGCGCCGGGCATCCACCGCAGCTTTCAGGAATTCCATATTGCTGACACCGGGAATTTCCACCGGGTACTGAAACGCCAGGAACATGCCTTCGCGTGCACGTTCTTCGATGCCCATATCCAGCAGATTCTTGCCGTTGAAAGTGATATCACCGGACAGCACTTCATAACCATCCCGGCCCGTCAGCACATTGCCCAGCGTGCTTTTACCTGAGCCGTTGGGGCCCATGATGGCATGCACTTCGCCGGCTTTTATGTTCAGACTCAGGTCGTGCAAAATCTGTTTGTCTTCGACCTGGGCGTTGAGTTTGTTTATCTCGAGCATAATTCGTTTTCCGTGTTATCCGACCGAGCCTTCAAGGCTGACTTCGAGCAGCTTGCCGGCTTCCACCGCAAACTCCATGGGTAGTTCTTTGAATACTTCGCGGCAAAAACCGTTGACGATCATGGACACCGCTTTTTCTGCGTCCAGACCACGCTGCTGGCACAAAAACATCTGGTCATCACTGACCTTGGAGGTTGTCGCCTCATGTTCGATGACCGCTGAAGAATTGCGATTCTCGATATAAGGGAAAGTGTGGGCGCCACACTGGTCCCCGATCAACAGCGAGTCACACTGGGTGAAGTTACGTGCGCCTTCAGCGCCCGGATTCATCCGCACCAGCCCACGATAGGAGCTGTTGCTGCGCCCGGCAGAAATACCCTTGGCGATGATGGTAGAGCTGGTGTTCTTACCCAGGTGAATCATCTTGGTGCCGGTATCGGCCTGCTGAAAATTATTGGTCAAAGCCACCGAGTAGAACTCGCCGACGCTGTTGTCGCCTTTCAGGATGCAGCTGGGGTATTTCCAGGTGACGGCAGAGCCGGTCTCCACCTGAGTCCAGGAAATGCGCGCGTTTTTATGCGCGATACCGCGCTTGGTGACAAAGTTGTAAATGCCGCCCTTGCCGTTCTTGTCGCCCGGGTACCAGTTCTGCACGGTGGAGTATTTGATGGTGGCATCATCCAGTGCCACAAGTTCTACCACCGCCGCATGCAGCTGATTTTCATCGCGCATGGGCGCGGTACAGCCTTCCAGATAGCTCACATGGGAGCCTTCCTCGGCAATGATCAGGGTGCGTTCGAACTGGCCGGTGTTGAGCTCGTTAATGCGGAAATAGGTGGACAGCTCCATGGGGCAGCGCACACCCTTGGGGATATAGACAAAAGAGCCATCAGAAAACACCGCAGAGTTCAGCGCGGCGTAAAAATTGTCTTTTTGCGGCACCACCGAGCCCAGGTACTTCTTCACCAGTTCGGGGTGCTTGTGCACGGCTTCACTGATGGGGCAGAAAATCACGCCGGCTTCGTACAGCTTTTCGCGAAAGGTGGTCACCACGGAGACCGAATCGAACACCGCATCCACCGCCACCCCGGCCAGTGCCGCCTGTTCATGCAGGGGGATGCCCAGCTTCTCATAGGTGGCGATCAGCTCCGGATCGACCTCATCAAGGCTTTTGGGCCGGTTTTTCATGCTTTTCGGTGAGCTGTAGTAGGAGATCGAGCTAAAATCGATTTCCGGATAATGCACGTGCGCCCACGTCGGCTCAGCCATCTCGCGCCAGGCGCGGTAGGCTTTCAGACGCCATTCCAGCATCCATTCCGGCTCTTCTTTCTGCGCGGAAATGAAGCGCACGGTGTCCTCGTCGAGCCCCGGTGGCAGGGTGTCGGATTCGATAGCAGAGTGAAACCCGGCTGCGTAATCCTTGCGCATCAGGTCTTCTACCTGCGCGTTGCCACTCACCTGTTCACTCATGAAAAACCTCTTTGCTAAAACCTGATTCTGGAACCTGACACTGCATGCCTGCAAATGCACCCAAAACGGCGATTACAGACGGTGAATTATTCATTATCCGACTAATTTAGTCAAGTATTACACCGGACCCGAAATCTACAGCGGGCGCACAGTATAACAAGGATTGTACTGCTCTCTGAGTATCTTCATGCGCCCATCGGCGACGAAATCGCGCAGCAGACTGTCCATGGCATCCATGATGACGCGCTCACCGCGCAACTCAAAAGGCCCGTGCTGGCGCACCAGGCGCACACCCTTGTCTTTCACATTACCGGCCACGATGCCGGAAAAAGCGCGCCGCAGGTTGACCGCCAGGGTCTCGACCGGGAGATCCCGGGTCAGCTTCAACGCCGCCATGGATTCGTGGCTAACCTCAAACGGATCCTTCATGCCCTGCGGAATATTGAGCAGCCAATTGTAGTAATACGCGTCACGTGACTTGCGGCGATTGCGTGCGACTTTGTCGATGCCGGTTTTCATGGCCCTGGCAACTTTCACCGGGTCGTCCTCCACGATCTGGTAAAATGCCCGCACACGCTCCCCCAGGGTATCAACCAGAAAGGCATCAACCTTGCTGAAATAGCCGCGGCTGGTAGCCGGCTCCGTGAATATCACTGGCATATACACCTCAGCATTGGCCGGGTCCATCAGTGTGCCCAATAAAAACAGGATCTCCTCCAGCGTACCCACACCGCCCGGAAACACGATAATGCCATGCCCCAGCCGGGCGAAGGCCTCCAGACGTTTTTCGATATCCGGCATCACCACCAGATGATTAACAATCGGATTGGGTGATTCGGCGGCAATAATGCCAGGCTCACTGATGCCGATGTAGCGACCGCCCTGTATGCGCTGCTTGGCATGACCAATGGTGGCGCCTTTCATGGGTCCTTTCATGGCACCCGGACCGCACCCGGTGCAGATATCCAGTCCACGCAGACCTAACTGGTACCCCACCGCTTTGCTGTAGTCGTATTCTTCGCGACTGATGGCATGCCCGCCCCAGCACACCACCAGCCGGGGCAGCACCTTGGGCTGGAGCATGCCGGCATTGCGCAGCACATGGAATACCAGGCTTTTGATCGCCTCGGCACTGTCGGCGTCCGACTGATCAAAACGAATGGCTTCGAAATTGTGCAGCACCGCATCATCCGGGTCCGCATCATGACCACTCTCCAACGGCCGGTACAACTCGCTGGAGACAAACACAATGTCACGCAACACGGCAAACAGATGTTCACGTATGCCACTGATGATGACGCCATCGACAAAGGCACAAGCCGGCGCATTGCGCAGCTGCAGTTTGATACCGCGGGTGCGCTGGACAATCTCGATGCCAAAATCCGGGTAACGCTTGTAAACCTCTTCGGCACTGTCAGAGGTGTCGTCGCAGTTCAGTACCGCCAGCGCGCAGCGCCGGAACAGTTCGTACAGGGCGCCCCGGGCAACCCCTCGCAGGCGTTCAACCTCGGCCTGGGACAACAGCTCCAGGCTGCCGGTGGGACTGACCGAGGTATCCAGCGTATTGGGCTGACAGGGTGTTGCTGGCGAATCGTGCGACATAATTGCTTCCTTGTGGTGAATTTGCTGTATCCTGAGCCTGTTTCAGCTACTATACGCGCCCCCGAATGACTACGTGACTTGTGCCGGCCCGGATGTAACCGATTGCCGACACATCCAGCAGGAGACAGCGCAATGACAACAGCCATCAATCCCCCCGCCGTACTTGGCGAAGACGAAGATGCCAATTATCAACTTTTTCTCGATCAGGTGCAGCATACCGGTGAGGTCTGGGGCCTGCACGGTGAAGACGGCTGGGCTCTGTGCCCGTCAGTAGAGTTTGAAGAGACCGAGGTATTTCCGTTCTGGTCAGATGAGCGTTATGCCGCCGCGTTGTGTACCGACGAGTGGAGCAGCTACAAGCCCAAGGTCATCTCGCTGGAGGATTTTGCCACTGAGTGGCTGCCCGGCATCCACGAGGACAACGCCATGGTCGGCCCCAACTGGGATACCGAGATGAGCGGAGTCGAACTGGAGCCCGCCGATCTGGCCGCGGCGCTGTCCGCAGACTAAAGACTCAATTCCGCCAATCAAGCGCATAAGACGAGGCCGCTGGATCGAGGCGAAAGCAGGCAGCAAGGCTCAATTTACTGTCAGTAAATGAGCATTGACTGCCTGCTTGCAATGACGATACAGCAACGATGGTAGCTGTTACTTTTTAGAATAGCTGTACCAGCCCTGACCGGTCTTCTCGCCATATTCGCCTTTCATGTAATGCTCGACCAGGCGCGGGTTGGGCAAGTCGGCCGGATTGCCGGTCTCGCGGAATTTTTCCATGCGCATGATGTAGCTCAGATCCAGGCCGGTGAGGTCGTTCAGACGGAACGGCCCCATCGGATGCCCGGCGCCATAAACACACGCATTATCAATATCTTCCACTTCCGCCACACCCATCTCCAGCAGCCACATGGCCTCTTTTGATATCGCGGCAAAGATGCGGTTGAGCAAAAATCCGTCCACTTCTTTCTTGAGCAGAACCGGGACCTTTTGCATGTCTTTGCTCAGCGCCATGGTGACATCGGCGGTTTCCTCAGACACGTGTTCACCCTTCACTACCTCGACGAGTTTCATCACCAGTGCCGGATTAAAGAAGTGCATATTGACCACTTTGTCCTGACGCTGAGTCGCATCGGCGATCTTGGAGCTCACGATCGCAGAACTGTTCGTGGCCAGAATGGCGTGCTTGGGTGCAATACGATCAAGGTCAGCAAAAATCTTTCTTTTCAGAGACAGTACCTCGGTCGCCGCCTCAATCACAAAGTCCGCATCGCCGGCGGCCTCTTCCAGGCTGGCCACAAACTTGATATTCGTCCGCGCCTGTTTAGCCTGCTCTGCTGTCAGTCGACCTTTTTCGACACGGCCCGGCAAATAGGAATCAACAAAGGCATCGGCTTTCTTCAGCGTATCGGCGCTCACATCCGAGCATTTGACCTGGTAGCCACAGATCGCTGCCTGCAGGGCAATCTGATGCCCCATGTTGCCGGCGCCGACCACACAAATATTCTTGATATCTTCCAGTTTCATAAATGGTTCCTGTTGCTATTGCTGGTTACGGGCGAGTGATGAATGATCGCAAAACTTCATTCTAATAAAAACCCGGGGGCATTTTCAGCCCTTATTTTACTGATACCTTTTATCAATGCCATGTATTTTGATAGCGCCAGCGCTGGCCGCCCGTTACCTGCGAGGTAATAGACAACGTATCCGGAATAGATTAGCCTCAAACAACGCTCAGCATAACTCATAACCATGCTCGGGGCTTTCCAACATGCAGCATTACTGTAGACCGTACTATCTGGTGCTTGTCTGCGTCGCGACACTTGCCGCGATTGTGCCTGCTGTGTTGCCCGCGCAGACGCCCACGCCGTTCACCGGCAATCACTACAACCAGAGTAATCAGACACGGGTTCTGGAAGCCGCTGAGTCGCACCTGCAAGCGGGCGAGCTTGACGCTGCTGACATTGCCTTCCGCCAGGCCTTTGAGAGTGTGCGGGCGGACCGCGGACTGTTTCATGAAGCGCAACTGCCGGTGCTTGATCGCCTGTTGGCGACCAATTTTGCCCGGCAGGACTGGCAGCAGTTCAATCACTACCTGGACTATCACGGCGGCCTTACCCGGCGGATGTATCAAGGGCAGGCGGTGCGCTACGCACAGGCATTGCAATTCGGTGCTGACTGGCACCAGCGCGCGGCCTTGATGCTGAATGATCAACACCGAACCTGGCACCTGATCCGCTCGCGAAACCTGATCTGGCAAGCCGTCAGTGCCCTGGAGCAGATGCCGGCAAATCATTCCCGGCTATCACCGCTTCTGTACCGTATCGCCATTCTGCACTACTACCTGACCAACGAAGCCAGCACACGCGGCCTGACCAGCCTGGAGGTACGTACGGATCAGCCGGTGCGGGTCAGCGGCTGGTCCATGTCGGGCAATGAAACAACACGACGCAGCTATGCCGTAGGACAGGAGTTACTGGAGCGCATTTACCGGATACACGCCCGCGAAGCCGACAATGTCAGTACCCTGGCCCAGATTGATACGCTGCTGGGGGACTGGCAGTTGCTGTTTGGCAGAGACGAACTGGCGCGGGACTATTACCGTAAGGCCTACCAGGCCCTGCAGACGGAGCCGGCGGCAAGCCCCGTGATCGAGCAGCTGTTTGCCCGCCGGGTTACCCTGCCCGCACCGTATTTCGCACCGCCGGCAACAGCATTCCCGACTGCGCCCGCAGACAGCGATGCCGCAGCGCTCGCGACCATGAACACCTCTCAAGGACGACTCAGACCCCAACTCACGGATGATTTTTTTACGGAGGATCATCCGCATGAGTTGCACCCGGCTTCGCGCTAAAAAAATCAATGCCCGCCCCCGTGGTCGTCACTGGCAATCACTGCCGTACCTGACCCTGGCATTGCTGGTCGGATGCGTCGCCCCCGGCGAAGGGAATTTCCAACGACCACCAACACCGGCCGAAGTTGAACAGTACAATGCCATGGTGCAGCCTGAGGAGCGCATCGTGTGTCGCACAGAAATACCTATTGGCAGCAATATCCCGGTTCGCAAATGCCGACTGGCAGTGGACATCGACGAAACCTCGGTATTCCATCGCGAGCAGCTCCGCCGGGCCTTGCGCTGAGCCGGGCTGACAAGCTGCGGCCCCTGAATCACCAGAGACCGCGACTACCGACGTGCCCTACTCGGCCCCGTCCTGGCCCGGCCTCCCCTGATCCGCTTGTGTATAGTCACAGACGCCGTCTGGAAATATGTCACGCAATGCGCTTATCTGCTCGTCATCAGGCGCCCAATTGCGATAGGTGCCGTCGCTCAGTGCCACATCCAGGGGCTTTAACCGGCACTTGAAGACACTGCCTTCGATCGGTCCGCCCGCCTCAATACGCGATGTGGTGTATAACGGGAAGACTTCGGCACAGGCACCTGCGGCACTGTCATCAAGCACGCCACCCCAGACATCATCGCCCCGTGCAATCAAACTGCCATCGGTCATAAAACAGGCATCCTGCGCTGACGCCGGTCGGTTGCCGGCAACACCCGCATCAGGGTTTGCTTTGATATTGCTCACCCACTCATGCAGCACTTCCAGAGCCTGGCCGGTCTGGTCAAATGTCCGCTCCGGACGCGCGTCGGTAAACCAGATCACCTGATTATCGCTGTTGCCCATACGGTTTTCGATGCGCTGCCGCGCCGAGAATGATTGATGGCTGTTGTGCATGTCCAGCTCTTCTTCCAGATAGTGCCGCCAGTCGATGACAGGAATATTGAGCTGACCGTCAAACACCATGCCGCTGTCGTAAAGTGCCTGAATCGCCTGCAAATCACCGCGTGTTCTGGGTGCCGGCGCATCACCATCTGACAGGTTCATATTACGGCGGCTCCACGGATCAAAATTCTCCGGGGTCGGTTCTCCCAAAAACGGAAAGCCTTCCTGCACCATTTCCGAGGGGTGCTTCCAACCCCCCACCCTGGCATTCATATCCAGAAACTCTTCTTCGGTAATCGCGCCTTCATTGAGTGCGCGCAATCCGTACTGAACACCGACATTGTCCCATGGCACCCGCGCCCAGCCGCGCTCGTCAACACCGTAGATATTGCGTAAATCATCGTAATGCGTCCACTTCACGTCATCCATGATGCCCGGTGGATGCATTTTGTCCTGTTCACGAACCTGCCCGTAGTGCGGGTTCATGCTCAGTGGTGTCAGACCCCGCCAGGCCGGGATACACTCATTGGAGCCGGGAGCCGAGCTGTAACCCAGCTCGCGTTTGGCGGCCGCCAGCGGATCAGGCACGGCATCGGTGGAATTGAAACCGAGCAGCAGGCTGCGGTTCGCAGTCACCTGCCATTTGGGGTTGTCGCGATCAGTTACATCCATGTAGTGCTCCAACAGCTCGCAGTCACCCACATGGATGGTCTGGGTCACCATGTCGGGATAGGAGTACTGCGGCACACCAGCGTCGATCAGCCCGGGATGATTCTGTTGATAGACATATTGCTGAATGGCGCCGCCGGAGCCACCAATGGCAACCGTATAGTCCGGCTCACCGAAACGCTTGATGAAATGCTCTTTCACCATCAACGCTGTCTCACCGCCCAGCTCCAGGTTGTAATGCTCGCCAGTGCGATTGCCGGATGAATAAGCCACCGCATAGCCTTGCGCCAGCGCTGCCGCCAGGCGGGCGCGCTCGGTACTGACCCGCCCCTGGAAGTGACCAACACCAACACCGCCTTCAAAGTGATAAAGCAGGCGCTCATTCCAGTAGGTGGTGCCGGTGTCGTTAACATCAATCCGGCTGCCGTCGGTGTCCGCCAGAATGGCGTAGCTGTACAGAAAACGGTTGATGGTACCGCGCTCCCAGCGCACGATAAATTCAACGTCACGCCCGTCCGTCAGTACCGTTCGCGCCAGGTCTGCCGGGCGCGAGCCATCGGCGGGCATCGGATAGTACTCGCCGTCGGTGCTCATGTAATGGTATTCAACGATGGGCTCAATCGAGCAGTCCTTGCTGTGCCCGGCAACATCGCCCGTCTCGTCATAGACCGGAAACCCCCATGCCTCGTCATGGTCAACCAGGGGTTGTACACCCCATTCCAGGACACTGCTGCAGACAAAGGGATATTGTTGTGGGCCGGAGAACATCGGCCCGGTGATTGGATGATTGACGATTTCAAGGGCAGCAACCTCGTCACCAGCCTGGTTCATGACCGAGAGCTGATTGGCACCGACCTGAAGACCATTCAGCAGAACCAGTAAATCATTGTCAGCGCTCAGCTGGCGCTCGACGCTCAGTCCCTGCCCATTGGCAAAAAACGCCAGCTCGGCATCGGCCGATGCTGCAACCCTGAGCAGCACATTGCCTCCACTGACCTGATCAGGCGCACTGGAAACGACAGTAAGCAGAAGCGGATCGGACCTGTCATCGATGACGGCAACAGGCTCAGGGCTTTGGTCAGTCTCGGAACAGGCAACCAGGGTGGTAAAAGCTGCAATGCATGCAGCCAGAGGCAAGCGGCGTAACCTCATGACAGTTCTCCAATGTTTTATTGTCGTTGTTTAGAAGACCTCACTGATTCATACACTACCATGAATATATTCATTTTTGGAACGTGCTCATGTGGCACAAAAACCACCTGAAGCCTGGCGTCCGGCCCGGGCGTTTCCAGCATTCACTAAATTAACAAGAAAATGACACATTATTGTCAATTCATATTGGTAATATGCTGTCACTGACGAGCCATTGTTGTGCAACATGCATCGTTGTGGCGCACAGCCATGTATCAGTGATATCGGGCAGATTTTCTATGTTATTGTTTTATATATAAATATAAAGTTGGCATTGCTTTTGCTTTATCCTGAGTGCAAGTGAGTGAAACATGAAACTCCTAAATTGACCTAAAACTGAACCGAGGTGAAAAAATGAAATTGATTTCTAAAGCCGCTATGATCGCCGTTGTTGCTGGTAGCTCCATGATTGCCGGTGCAGCACAAGCCCAGGAACCTGCCATGTACAGCAGCAAAAACCTGCGCGCCGTTGCTCAGTCAGTGCCTGAGTATCCCCGTACCGCCCAAATGTCAGGCATCGAAGGTTACACTGTTGTTGAGTTCACTGTTATGCCTGATGGCACTGTTGCCGAGCCGGCTGTTCGTGACTCAAGCTACCGCGGATTTACTCGCGCCACCATGGCCGCTATTGAAAACTGGAAGTTTGAGCCAGTAATCGCAGACGCAGGTGAAGCAGTTCCGGTTCGTTCGGTTATGCGCTTCAGCTTTGTTGGTCAGTAATCCTACCGGATCGCGACCAATATGAAACAGACGACTGTCGCTTAAAACCCGTAACCGACAGTGCGTAATGGCCACAAGCCATAAAAAAGTTCAATAACAATAAAGACAAAACGGGATCATTATGAAAACAATAGTAAAAAGCGTAAACAAATGAGCCGGTAAACTGAAGGATCAGTTCCGGCTCATTTTTCCTTGCTGACACACCCTCTGCATCACCCGCCGTCCATTTCATTTCCAGTGCGCCGCACTAAAGATAATCCAGTCTTGGGTACTCTTGCCTAACCCATTTCTCGCGCCCCCCACTTTCCCGCTTCACCCTTTCTCGCTTCACCACTTCGGCGAAATGACAATATCTTCCTGTACATATCAGTCAAAAACATCGATTTGGAAAGCTGGCAACGTGTGCCGCGCCGCTTATCGTTACACAAACGTTACTTCAGATAGGTGATATTTTCGGATTGCTCCGGCTTAATGACTTCCCGCTCAGGTAAACACCTGATGCAACTCACACAAAAACAACAATGTGATTTGTTAACAACAGGAGTCCGAAAGAATGCTCAACTCTAAATACGTTGCCACTTGCGTGTCATTGGTCGTGACCATGCTGCCCCCGATTGTATCAGCCGTCCCCGGCACAGGTGGTTTTCTGGAAACCCCGGACAACGCTGCAGTCAGGCCTGTTCTGGACAGCAACACCATCCAAAGCTTCATGCCCGCGCGCGGCGCATTCACATTTCCTGCACCATACAATACTCAAGCCGTCCGCTTGACCAATGGCAGTGATTGCGCCGGGCAGGATTGTGTCAATTATGCTGGTTACTCCTACTGGCGCAACATGAATAATCACGTCGGCATGGAGTCCATGCTTATTTTCCTGGGCCTGGATCAGAATCGTGGCGGCCGCGGCCCCAGTTTACTTGAACTCAACAAAAATACCGGTGAAGTCAAAGACCTGGGCGCCCTGTTCCCCTCGAACAACCCGTTAAGCTGGGCGACTGGCGAAGGCTGGTATTTCAGCGCCACGATGCCAACAAAACTTTATATCAATGACGGTCCGAGCATTGTTCGTCTGGATGTCATCACCGGTCAGATGCAAACGGTCACTGATATAACCGATACGCTGGGGAGCGGGCATTACCTGTCACAGATACACTCCAGTGACAACGATCGTGTGCATTCTGCGACGGTTCGGGAGAGCAAGAGTTATAAAGCATTGGGCTGTATGGCTTATGAAGAAGACAGCAAGCGTTTCCACTATTACCCAATCGCGAGCGATTATGATGAATGTCAGGTCGACCGCAGTGGCAAGTGGCTGCTCATCAAGGCAAACCTGGACGGACAACAAGGTGAAGACAACCTGGTCGTTGAGCTGAGTACCGGAAACGAGCGAATTCTGCTTGATAGTGACGGCGCTGCCGGACACTCCGACCTCGGGCACGGATACATGATCGCGGCCGACAACTGGGCCAACGATGCCAACACCTGGAAGTTGTGGGATTTTAGCCAAAGCTCACTCAAAGGTGAGCGTGTCTATCACAACAATGACTGGAATGTATCAGCTCCAAATCACCTGTCGCATACCAATGCCCGCCCGGACCTGGCCGCCCGTGATCAATATGCTTGCGGCAGCAGTGCAAGTCAGCGTGCCGGCCCCCACGCCAATGAAATCATCTGCTTCAATCTGGATGGCCGCGAATCAAATCTGGTCGTGGCGCCGGTGATGACCGACCTCAATGCGACTGGCGGAGGCGATACCTACGCCAAGGCACCCAAAGGCAATCTTGATGTCACCGGGCGATATTTCTTCTGGACAAGCAACATGGGTGGCTCACGCCTTGATGCCTTTATCGTGCAGGTGCCTGATCATTTATTGACAGGCAATGTGGATTACAGCCCGGCGCCCACCTCGGAGGAGCCGTTAATCGAGGTTCCCGGTCCCGTCACTGTTCCGCCACTATCGCCCGTCGACCCCATCACGGCGGGCCCGGTTCTCTGGCATGACATACGTAATGTAACTATCGAAGGCGAACAACTGACCAAAACATCGGGATGTAATGGCTGCGACGACGCTGGCGTGATTTCTGTGCAGAGTGTCACCACGGGCAACGCCACCTTTGACTTTACAGCAAACGCAACGGCGCCAATATTGTTCGCCGGTTTTACGAGCACGCAGGAGATTGCGTCGGCCAACGGGTTTGAGTTCAGTGTACGATTGCAGCAGGGTATAGCCGAAGTCAGGGAACGCGGAATCTACCGTGCCGATACCCGATTCGCCGCAGGAGACCACTTCAGAATTCTTGTCGACGGCGGCAAGGTAGAATACCTGGTGAATGACACGGTTTTCTATACCAGCACAGCACCTGCAAGTTATCCGTTGTTCGCTGGCGTGACCTTCAATACCACGGGTGCAGCGGTGAATAACCTGCGGCTTGGCGTCGAACAGTCGCTCCAGGTTTCCGAGCCCGTCATTGTTCCACCACTATTGACCGTCGACACCATCCCGGCCGGCTCGATTTTCTGGAGTGACATAAGCAATGTAGCAATCGAAGGGGAAGAACTGACCAAAACATCGGGATGTAATGGCTGTGACGACGCTGGCGTGATTTCTCTGCAGAGTGTCACCACGGGCAACGCCGCCTTTGACTTTACCGCAAACGCGTCGGCGCCAATGTTGATCGCCGGTTTGACGAGCAAGCAAGAGATTGCGTCGGCCAAAGGGTTTAAGTTTGGTCTGCGGTTGCAGCAAGGTATCGCCGAAGTCAGGGAACGCGGCATCTACCGCGCCGATACCCGATTCGCCGCAGGAGACCGTTTCAGAATTCTTGTCGAAGGTGGGAAGGTTCAATATCTGGTGAATGACGTGGTTTTTTATACCAGCAAAATGTCTGCAAGTTATCCGTTGTTCGCTGGCGTGACATTCAATACCACGGGAGCGGCGGTGAAGAACCTGCGGTTTGACGTCGGGCAGTCACCTCAATTGAGTTCACTGGTTGTTTACCATAAAAACCCGGACGAACTGGAGGTCAATTGGGTCACTGACCGGCCGTCGGAAAGCATGGTGCAATATGGTCTCAGCGCACAGTATGGCACTGACAGTGATCTCAATGCCGTGCTGTCAGAGAACCACCTCACAGTATTGCGCGATCTCATACCAGGCGAAACGTATCACTTCCGGGCCCTGAACAGGGACGCGGAGGGGCGTGTGTCAAGCTCGGAAGACCTGGTAGTCACCCTACCGATGTAGTTTGTGATACCGCCGCCGGTGCGAACTGGCGGCGCTTGCATTGTCATGCTCCGATTCACGTATACGGGCAGGCGGAGAGAGAGGGATTGAGCAAAACAGCTTTGCGCTGTTTCGCCCCTGCCGGGCTTCGCGCTATCGCGCTCGTCTCTGATTGCGTTGCAATCAGTCGACCCTCTGTCGGGTTCGCTTCCCTCTCCGTGTTTGCCGCTGGCTATATTTATGTCGCTAGCGGCACGTAAACGGACGGGGATATTTAATATGGCGGAGAGAGAGGGATTGAGCAAAACAGCTTTGCGCTGTTTCGCCCCTTCCGGGCTTCGCGCTATCGCGCTCGTCTCTGATTGCGTTGCAATCAGTCGACCCTCTGTCGGGTTCGCTTCCCTCTCCGTGTTTGCCGCTGGCTATATTTATGTCGCTAGCGGCACGTACACGGACGGGGATATTTAATATGGCGGAGAGAGAGGGATTCGAACCCTCGATAGGGGATTAACCTATACGCCCTTAGCAGGGGCGCGCCTTCAGCCACTCGGCCATCTCTCCAAAATCGGGCGCAATCATAGCACAACTCAGGAGAAATGGCAGGGCTGAAACGGAATTTTCAGACCTGAATTTCCAATTGATTGTGATACCGCGGCTTTTGCGCTTAATCCGGCACTTATTCGTTGTCCGGAGTACCACCTTCATCGGCATTTTCGCTGACGGCACCCTTTTCTTTCTGGATGCGCTGGTAGATTTCCTCTCGATGCACTGCAACATCTTTGGGCGCGTTGACGCCAATTCGTACCTGGTTACCTTTTACACCGAGGACGGTCACGGTGACGTCATCACCAACCATCAGGGTTTCACCGATTCGGCGAGTCAAGATCAACATGATGTATCTCCTTTTCCATTCATGATATCCATGTAACGTCCCTTTCAGCTCAATCAGCTCTCAGCCTTCTCGCTGCCTGAAAAGTATTCACGGAAATGCTTTATTTCACTGCACTGTAAACACCGTTCTCCTATCTCATTAGCACAGACCGGAAAACGAACCATTTGCAGTCATTTGCCCCAAAACAAATCACTACCGGACCTTCATTTTTTCTTTATCTTATTTTCTCAGGCACTAACCCACAATTGTCAGCATGCCACGCTTTCGCGGCCTCTAGGCCACAGCGTCACTTCCCAGCCCGAATGCCGCGTGCAGTGAACGCACTGCCAGCTCCAGGTATTTCTCCTCGATCACCACTGAAATCTTGATCTCGGAGGTTGTTATTATTTGTATATTTATTGACTCGTCAGCCAGCGTTTTAAACATTTTGCTGGCGATGCCGGCATGAGATCGCATGCCGACCCCTACCAGAGACACTTTTGCGATCTTCTTGTCAAAGGACACGTTTTTGGCGCCAATTCGTTCAGCGATTTCAGCCACCAGACCGCGCGTCTGCTCACTATCCTGACGTTTCACGGTGAATGTAATGTCAGTGGAGCCATCTGCAGAGACGTTCTGCACGATGACATCGACCTCAATACCGGCATCACTGACCGGCCCCAGGACCTGGTAGGCCACACCCGGGACATCCGGGACGCCGGTAACGGTTACTTTAGCCTCGTCGCGGGTAAACGCGATGCCGGAGATAATCGGTGCTTCCATTTCTTTGTCATCCTCCAGACTGATCAGTGTTCCCGGATCATCCTCAAAACTCGACAGCACCCTGAGTGGCACTTTGTACTTGCCGGCAAATTCAACAGCACGAATCTGGAGAACTTTCGCCCCCAGACTGGCCAGTTCCAGCATCTCCTCGAAAGTGATGCTGCGTAAAAGGCGGGCGTCTTCCACGACCCTGGGGTCCGTGGTGTATACGCCTTTGACGTCAGTATAGATCTGACATTCATCAGCGTGCAGAGCCGCAGCCAGGGCGACAGCAGAGGTATCTGAGCCACCACGCCCCAGGGTAGTGATATTGCCGTTCTCGTCGACCCCCTGAAATCCGGCGACGACGACCACCGATCCGCTACCGAGCTCTGCGTTAATACGCTCGGAATCGATTTCCCGGATGCGTGCACGTGTGTGCGACTCATCCGTCAAAATTCGTACCTGCCCGCCCGTGAATGAGCGGGCGGCGCAGCCGCGTTTGTGCAAAGCCATACACAGCAGCGCAATTGTCACCTGCTCACCCGTGGACACCAGCACGTCCAGTTCCCTTGGCGAGGGCTGGCCCTGAATCTGCTCCGCCAGGCCGATAAGACGATTGGTTTCTCCGCTCATGGCAGATACCACCACCACAATATCGTGGCCGGAGGCGCGACTGGCGACAATCCTGTCGGCCACCGCCTCGATGCGGTCGACTGTGCCCACCGAGGTACCGCCAAACTTCTGAACAAAGAGCGCCATAGAGTCTATTTACTGGAAAAGTGCGTGATTAAACAAAATTGGCCGGTTGATTGCAATGGTTTTCACAGACGAACTTGAGCATTGTCAAGTGAGCTGCGTCACAAAATCAGACACCGACTTCAGTGCCGCCGGCAGACCATCCGGGTCAGTACCCCCCGCCATCGCCATATCGGGGCGACCACCGCCCTTGCCGCCGACCTGCTGCGCCACCATGTTCACCACGTCACCGGCTTTGATTCTGCCGGTCAGGTCCTGGGTAACACCGGCCACCAGACTGACCTTGTCGCCCTCAACGCTGGCCAGAACCACCACTGCACTACCCAGCTTGTTCTTGAGCTGATCCACGGTATCACGCAGGGTTTTGCTGTTGAAACCGTCCAGTTGTTTGACCAGCAGCTTGATACCATTGATATCGATGGCATCGGATGCCATGTCACTGCCGGCGGCGCTGGCCAGCTTGCCCTTGAGTTGTGCGAGCTCCTTCTCCAGCGCACGGGTGCCGGCGACCAACTGCTGGACACGATCAAGCGCGCCGTCAGCGCCGGTTTTCAGCAATTCACAGATCTGCCGCAACACGGCTTCCTCGCGCTCAACATAGTTAAGTGCGCCCAGGCCGGTCACCGCTTCGACCCGGCGCACACCCGCCGCGATGCCGGACTCAGCCACCAGCTTGAACAGGCCAATATCACCGGTCCGCTGCACGTGTGTGCCGCCACACAATTCTGTGGAAAACTCACCCATGGTGACCACGCGCACCTGATCACCATACTTTTCACCAAACAAGGCCATGGCGCCTTTTTCCATGGCCTCGTCGATAGACATGACTTCCTTTTGTACAGCATGATTCTGCTGGATCTGGGCATTGACCAGCGTTTCTATGCGGCGCACTTCCTCTTCGCTCATCGGCGCATTATGCGAAAAATCAAAGCGCAGGCGTTCGGCGTTTACCAGCGACCCTTTCTGGGTGACATGATCCCCCAACACAGTACGCAGCGCTGCGTGCAGCAAATGTGTGGCTGAATGGTTAAGCATGATGGCGTGACGATTTTCTGCCTCAACACTGGCAGACAGACTGTCGCCGACCTTGATACTGCCCTGCTTCAGCACACCTTTGTGTAATACGTGCTCACCCTGCTTTTGAGTGTCGGACACCTCAAACAACGCAGATACCTTGGCGCCCTGACGGATCTCCAGCACACCGCGGTCACCCGCCTGCCCACCGGATTCACCGTAGAATGGGCTTGTATTCAACAATATCACGGCCTCAGCATTGCCAATAAGGGCGTTAACTGACTTTCCGTTCTGGTATACAGCCAACACATCGGCGTCCGCATGCAGCTTTTCGTATCCGACAAACTCAGTGCCTTCCGAACTGTCTATGCTCAGTTTATCCACGGCATTGAACTGACTGGCCGCGCGCGCCTGCTGTCGCTGTCCTTCCATGGCGCGCTCAAATCCGGCCATATCCAACGTCAGATCGTGCTCACGCGCAACATCGGCGGTGAGATCAACGGGAAAGCCATAAGTATCATACAAACGGAACACCGTCTCGCCGGGCAGCTCTTTGCCGGACAGTTGACTGATGGCCTGGTTCAGAATCTGCATGCCATTTTCCAGAGTGCGGGCGAACTGCTGCTCTTCCTCCTTCAACACCTTTTCAACGCGTGCCTGTTCTTTTTTCAGCGCCGGATAGGCGTCGCCCATTTCGCTGACCAGGGCCGCAACCAGGCGGTAGAAGAACACATCCTTGACGCCGAGCTGGTAGCCGTGACGCACGGCACGACGGATAATTCGTCGCAACACATAACCTCGCCCTTCATTGGATGGCGTCACACCATCGAGCACCAGGAAAGCACAGGAGCGGATGTGATCAGCAATCACGCGCAGCGACGTGTTGCCTGTGTCCTTGATGCCTGTAACGTCACCCGCTGCCTGCAACAGGTTTTGAAACAGATCAATTTCGTAGTTGCTATGCACGTGCTGCAGAACCGCCGCCAAACGTTCCAGGCCCATACCGGTATCAACCGACGGCTTGGGTAACGGAACCAGCTCACCACTGGGCTGACGATCGAACTGCATGAAAACCAGGTTCCAGATCTCGATGTAACGATCACCGTCCTCGTCCGGGCTACCCGGAGGGCCACCGGCGACATCAGGGCCGTGATCATAGAAGATTTCACTACAGGGACCACAGGGGCCGGTATCACCCATGGCCCAGAAATTGGAATCATCTCCTAGCCGGACCACGCGCGAGGCATCCACGCCCACGTCGTTGATCCAGATGGCGGCGGCTTCGTCATCGTCTTTGTAGACGGTGACCCAGAGTTTGTCTTTCGGCAAGCCCAGTTCCCGGGTCAGAAATTCCCAGGCGAAAGCGATGGCATCATCCTTGAAATAATCGCCAAAACTGAAGTTGCCCAACATCTCGAAGAACGTATGATGGCGCGCGGTATACCCGACGTTTTCCAGATCGTTGTGCTTGCCACCGGCCCGTACGCAACGCTGAGAGCTGACCGCTCGCGTATACGCCCTTTTGTCGGCACCCAGAAAACAGTCCTTGAACTGCACCATTCCCGCATTGGTAAACAGCAGGGTTGGATCATTTCCGGGCACCAGTGAGCTGCTGGCAATCACTTCATGGCCTTTGGACTTGAAGTAGTCAAGAAACGTCTGACGTATATCATTACTTTTCATCGGGTCTTCCGTTAACAAATTCATTGAGCAACAATGCCTGCCGCCAGAGCGGCCACATAGCCAGATATGGCGGCAGATTATACTCTTATAGTAGCTTAATTACAGAACCGTGTTATTCCTCGGTAATGTCAATTTTACCGTTACTGGACAACAGGATAGCAATGGGGCGCGTTCTGGGGAAATGCGATAAAACTATGGTGGTGATAATCAGAAACGGCACACACAGGAACATGCCGGCCACGCCCCAGATATAACCCCATAATGCCAGGTTAAACAGGATAACAACCGGGCTGAGGTTAAGCGAGGTGCCCATAA
Organism: Pseudohongiella sp.; assembly: GCF_011050365.1. GTDB lineage: Bacteria > Pseudomonadota > Gammaproteobacteria > Pseudomonadales > Pseudohongiellaceae > Pseudohongiella. The sequence goes on along the minus strand of NZ_DRFV01000012.1, from coordinate 163,911 downwards.
GACGTGGCTCAAGGATATTGCCGATACACACCTGCAGCGTGCCGATGGACACCAGTACGATCAGGGACAACGCAATGCCTTCATTTGACTGTGCCAACGCGATGGTCGCCGGAAAAATGGTGGCGATAATGGAGCCTACGGTGGGTATGAAATTCAGCAGAAAGATCAGCACCCCCCAAACCTCGGGAAAATCCACTCCCAGGGCGCGTAGTATCAGGTAGCTCAGAATACCCGTCAGCAGGCTGGTAAACATTTTTATACTGATGTATTTCTGCACATCCTTGCGCACGCGATTGATGATACGCCGCACACTGCGTTCCCGTGCCTCATTACCCACCAACGCAGACAACTTGGCGTTGAAATTCCCCTGTTCAAACAACAGAAAACCGACATAGATGATGATCAGCACACCATCGGCAGCCAGGCCGGTGAAAGTCAGAGCCGTGGTAGTAATCAATGCCGAAATATCAAGCCACTCGGTCACCATCTGCGCCATACCGCCGGCAGGCAAGCTATCGGCGAAGGGAAACGCCAACCAGTATGCACGCAGATTTGTTTCGTATACCCGGGCTACACTGCCCAGATCGTTAAGACTGCCGCTGATGAATTGTACGACCACCGTCACGGCAATGAGAAACATCAGGATGGAGGCAATAAAGCACAGGGGCCGCGGTATATGATATCCGCCAATTTGAAGGCGACCGAAACTGGCGGCCAATACATTGATCAGAAACCAGAATACGATGGCGATGACCAAGGGCAGAAGCAGGTTCTGCCCGACCACCAGCAAATAGACAGTCAGCGCCACCAGCGCGGCGCTCAGCGTAAAGTTCATTAACGGTCGTTGTTGCGGCTTGACGTTCATCCGGCACTCCCTGGCACAAAAAGACAAGCTTCAGGCTGACGATAGCCGCTACATCATAAGCTGGCAAATGCGTCCAGCACGATAGATGGCGTCAACAACTGTGGCAGAATGACCGGTTCTGCCGATGAATTGCCCGGATACAGGATATACAGCGGCACACTGGGTCGGTCGAACTCATCTAGGACCCGGCTGATTTCCGGATCCTGGTTGGTCCAGTCACCTTTCATGTAGGTAATGCCACTGTCACGCATGGCCTGCTGTACACGCTGCGTGTTCAGGGTGGTCTGCTCGTTAGCCAGACAGGTTATACACCACGCTGCTGTCATATTGACCAGTACCGGTATGCCGCTCTCGCGCAGTTCAGTCACGCGGGCTGAGGCAAACGGCTCAAATGACGCTTCGTAGTCTGCCCCGCTCATGTCCACACCTGAATCGGGATTGCCCAATCTGGGCTCCAGTAAGGGCATCCGCAACACCGACAAGGCTACCACGATCATCACCAGACTCACCACGGTGTTGGCACGGCGCCAGCCATCACCTGCATTGCTGCTTTTCTGTAATAACCACAACGCAAGAGCCAGCAACAACGCTGCTGACGCCACCGCTACCATTCCGTTGACACCGACTTGTACACCCAACACCCACAACAACCACAGAGCTGCCGCATACATCGGGAAGGCCATGAATTCCTTGAACGTAACCATCCATGGGCCCGGCTTAGGCATGTGTTTCATCAGCGCCGGGCTGAAAGCCAGTGCCAGGAATGGGAGTGCCATACCCAGCCCAAGGAAGGCAAATACGATCATTGCCACCACCCAGGACTGAGCTAACGCGAATCCCAGAGCCGCGCCCATGAACGGCGCTGTACAGGGGCTGGCAACCACGGTCGCCAGCACACCAGTGAAGAACGACGATTTGTATCCTTTGGAGGTGGTCAGGCTGGTGCCCACGCCCATCAGACGTGTGCCGAATTCATAAACACCGGACAGACTCAGGCCCATGACAAAGAACAGGAATACCAGCAACGCCACGAACCAGGGTGACTGCAGTTGAAATGCCCAGCCCACGGCTTCGCCGCCGGCCCGCAGCACCAACAGTACCGATGCCAGCGCCATGAACGTCAGCACAATACCGGCGGTATATGCCAGACCATGCATTTTTTTCTGTCCGCTGCTGGCAGTACCCTTGGCAGTCAGGTTAAGTACCTTGATCGACAATACCGGGAATACACATGGCATCAGGTTCAGAATCAAACCCCCCAGTATGGCAAACACGATGATGGTCAGCAGGCTGCGTTCAGCACCGGCCAGATTGCCGGGTCCGGCCTGCTCGCTAGCCACCGCCGCAATCGCAGCGAGCCCGTCAGGGCTGGCCAGATCGGCAGTGATCTCGTAACCCCGAACCTGGCCATCAGCATTCTGAACGGCCAGCAGGCCATTGATTTGTTCCAGGTCGGTCAGCATGCGGCGCGGCTGTGCATGGGTTATTTGCGCCACGCCGGGCAATAAAGTCACATCGCGCAGCGGACCCGGATCCAGAATTCTGCGCTGCTCCGGGAAAAACCAGACCTCTTCGGCATCAGCAAATGCCTGTGTATTGGAGGTAAATGAAAAACTCACGCGTTCGCCGGCCATGGCAAACAGGCCTTCAATGGTGTGATCATCAGTGGGCAAGGTGGCGCGGGTAGCGGCAAACATGTCGGCCCATTGGGGATCAGGGCGCAGCGCGTCCTGCGTGACCGGCAGGGACAGACTGATTTCTGCATCTTCAATCAGACAGATCAGATCGCACACCTGCCACTCGACATGCGCCGTCATAGAGAATTCGTCGCCGCTAAAATCGGCTGGCACCTCTATCGGCACCATCAACAGCACTTCTTTTTTATACGAAAAAGTAACCAGGTCGCTGCCGGGGAATGGCAGCCAGGTCGGAACCGGCCATTGAATATCGCCAGCCTGCGCACCCTCTGGCAGGCGCCAGCTGTGAATAAAGGTGGCATCACCGCTGTCACCCGGCCATTTGGAATAGGTATGCCAGCCTTCAGTGGGATCCAGACGGATCGCTGTCCACAGGGTCTGGCCCGGTACCGCGTTCTGAGATTCGGCTATCAGTTCGACATCGATCTCGTCGCCCTTGTACACACCATTCACATACTGGGGTGCGTCACTGCTATCAAAGTCACCTTCCTGTGCCATGGCAGAGGTTGCTGTCAGCGCTGGCAAGGCCACCACAAATACCCATAGCAAAGCCAGGAACGGGGACAATATCCGCCGTGTCTCCGGGCCTGACAGACTCCTTAGCCGCTGAAACGTGTACACCATGTGAACTCTCCGAACGGGTGATTATTTTTTTAGCATTATCAATTTGTTGTTGCCCGATTGTAGCGCCTTGTGGGCGCAATTGTCAGTACTGATTGTGATAAAAGGTAACATTGCCCGCCACTGCCAGCACTTGCTTACAAATGGACTAGCCGGGGCGGCAAGCCACACTAGCCCAATGATAACCGGACAAAAAATAGCAACACACCGATGAATACGGCGGTAAACAACAAGCCGCCCACAATAAAGGGGAAGGGGCTTGATGAAGTAAAATCGCCTTCGCGCCGACGGCGAGACTGCACACCGAATGCTGCGCCGACAATGCTCTGCAGGACTTGCCAGAAACTGACGGTAGCACCTGACTCTTTGATTCGCATCACGTCGCTCTCCTCAGCTCAGGAAATATCCCACCAGACAACCCTTGGCGTCCGGGATCTCGTTCATGTTAACGGTGCCGCCTGCCATAACGGTCTCAAGCGCGTCGCGCAGATAATGATTGCTGGTACGTGTGCGCTGCGTTTCGTAACCCAGCGCATCATTGATCGGGCCGCGGAAATGGATCTTATTGGTACGCGGATCAACGATGAAAACTTCTGCGGTGCGCTCAACACCCATGGAGCGAGCAACGGACTGGTCGGCGTCTTTGAGGATGGGAAAACCAATGTTGAACTCTTCGGCTTCCTGCGCAATGCGTGGAATGTCATCCTGAACAAACGAGTTGAGCATCAGAAACTCGATATTGCGATCAGAGTAATCCTGCTCAATTTCAAGATAAGTGGGCACCGATAGCCGCGCAATAGGGCAGCCCGTGCCGTGAATATAGATTACCACGAAGTCCCGCTCGGCATAGTCTTCCAGGCTGTGGCGGATTCCGTGCTGATCTTCGAGCTCAAAGTCCTTTACGTTTTTGAGAAAGTCCTCGGCGTGTCCCAAGGTGGACCAGCCCAACAGTAGCGCAATCGTCATAACTGAGCATTTTCTTAATACGGCTCTCATGAGCAAATCCTCTGTTTGTTTTCGGATAAACCAGCTTGTGCCGGCCCCTATTAATGAAACTGATAAAGAAACTGACAGCAACATCGTAACTGGCGCGAGAAAAACAAAACAGATGCAGATACGAGAAAAAAAACCAGATCAGATGCAATGAGCAATACGGCTCAGTTCTTTAATCGCGGGTACCAACGCGGCTTCGGCAGGTGCCCCGTAGTTCAGCCGAATACAATTGCCAAAAGCACGTTTGGCGGAAAAGATGGGGCCGGGTGCAATACTGATATTCTGCGCCAACGCCCGCTTCAGGAATTCCAGTGAGTCCGTGCCCGTTGGCAGCTCAAGCCACAGAAAATAACCACCCTCCGGCCGGGAGACCCGGGTGGTATCAGGGAAATATTGGTCGATTGCGACCCGCATGACATTCTGCCGCACTTCCAGCTGGTGGCGCAGCTTTCGCAAATGGCGATCGAAGCCACCAAACTGCAAATAGTCGGCGATGGCAATCTGCGCCGGGGTTGACGCCGACAGTGTTGTCATCAACCTCAAGCGTTCTACCTGCCGGGCATAACGCCCTGCCGCAACCCAACCCACGCGGTAGCCCGGTGCCAGGTTTTTAGAGAACGAACCGCAATGCATCACATAACCGTCAGTATCAAAAGCCTTGGCAGGCCTGGGTTGCTCGCTGCCAAAATACAATTCACTGTAAACGTCATCCTCAATCAGTGGCACCTGGTTTTTTGTCAGAATCTCGACCAGTGCACTCTTCTTCTCGTCGGGCATACTTGCACCGGTGGGATTCTGAAAACTGGTCATGAACCAGCAGGCTTTGATGGGATGTCTGGCAAGCGCTTCCTGCAAGACCTGCAGATCTGCACCACCGTCCGGATCAACGGGTATCTCGACTGCTTTGAGATTAAGCCGCTCAAGTGCTTGCAGGCTGGCATAAAATGCCGGGGACTCCACCGCAACGTAATCACCGGGCCCGGTTACCGCCTGAAGGCAAAGGTTCAGCGCTTCCAGAGCGCCACTGGTGACCACCAGTTCATCAAAGTCCACGTGCGTGCGGGCAATGGAATAACGTTGTGCAATCTGCCGACGCAGATCCAGGCTGCCGGCCGGTAAGTGGGCCACCGTGGCATCAGGATCCATTTGCCGGGTGGCCTTGGTCAGGGATTTGCTGAGTCGCTGCATCGGGAACAGGGCCGGGCTGGGAAACGCCGACCCCAGGGGGACAATACCCGGATCACGAACCGAACCCAGCACGGTGAATACCAGCTCTGATACGTCCACCACAGTGGAGGCGACAGACCCTGACGGGCGCTGCACGGAAGGCAGGGACTGGCGAGGCTGGCTACAGACAAAATACCCTGATCGCGGTCGTGAACGAATCAATCCACGATTCTCCAGCAGGTAATAGGCCTGGTAAACCGTGGCAGCGCTCACGCCGTAGGTCCGGCTGGCGTGTCGCACGGAAGGTACACGCTCCCCCGGCACCAGCACGCCACTTTTAATCATTTCGGCAATGTCGTGCGCGAGCTGCTCGTAGCGTTTCATACTGACCTCGCAATCGGGTATCTCATGGGCCTAGAGCGCAGCCAGGTGTTCCACCATAAGCTGCACCTGTTGCTGACCGCGGTATTCATTGATATCCAGCCGATAGGCCAGGCGCAACCGCTGGCAGGAGGCATCAGGCCACAGCGCAGTATCGATATTGAAGGCGATGGCATCAATCACTGTACGGCCGTCGTCGGGTGAGACCACCAGCTTGAGATGGTTGGTACCGACCAGGCGTTGGCTGACCACCAGGAATTCACCGTCAAACAGGGGCTCGGGGAACGCCTGGCCCCAGGGGCCGGCATCACGCAATAGCTGGGCGGTACCCATACACAGATCATCGGCAGCCAGGTCGCCGTCGCTGAGCAGTTTCTGTTGCAATGCTGCCTTATCCAGCAACGCAGCAGCCCCGTTTTCCAGGGCCTGACGGAAGTCATCAAGCTGATCGCGCGGCAGACTGAGCCCGGCAGCCATGGCGTGCCCGCCAAAACGGGTAATCATGCCCGGATTGCGCGTCGCAATGGTGTCCAACAGGTCGCGGATATGTAGACCGGGGATGGAGCGCGCCGAGCCTTTGAGCTCTGCTTCCCCGTTTTCGGCGCTGTCGGCACTGGCGAATACGATCACCGGTCGGTGGAATGTTTCCTTGATGCGCGATGCCAGGATCCCCACTACGCCCTGATGCCAATCACCATTGTATAGGCACAGAGCAGCGGGCATGTCCGCAGAGCTTTGCGCCTGCAACTCCGCCTGCATCAGTGTCAGCGAGGCCATTGCCTGCTCACGCATGTCACCTTCAATGCGTTTGCGTTCGTTGTTGATCCGGTCCAGCTCACTGGCAATGCTGGCAGCGGTATTGGCATCGTCACACAGCAGGCAGTCGATGCCGCGCGCCATATCCTGTAGCCTGCCAGCGGCGTTGAGTCGCGGACCCACCGCAAACCCGAGGTCTGAGGCGACCAGATTGTGACGTGGGCGTTTAGCCTGCTCCAGGATGGCAAGAATGCCGGCACAGGCACGCCCTGCCCTGATACGGCGCAAACCCTCGTTTACCAGGATACGATTGTTTTTATCCAGCGGCACCAAATCGGCAACAGTGCCAAGTGCCACCAGATCCAGCAGGTCTGCCAGATTGGGCTCCGGGGTGCCGGCTTTCGAAAACCACTGCTTGTCACGCAGAAACGCGCGCAGCGCGAGCATCAGGTAGAACACCACTCCCACGCCGGCGAGCGCTTTACTGGCGAAGTTGCAGCCGTGCTGATTCGGGTTGAGGATGGCATTGGCGTCCGGCAGTTCATCGCCAGGCAGGTGATGATCGGTAACCAGTACCTTGATACCGGCCGCCCGCACCAGGGCTATGCCTTCGTGACTGGAGATGCCGTTATCGACGGTGATGATGAGATCGGGTTTGCGGGCAACCGCCAGCTCGGCAATTTCAGGACTCAGCCCGTAACCGTAAATAAAGCGGTCCGGTACGATGTAATCCAGGCTGTGAAAACCCATCTGACGCAGTGCGCGCAACACCAACGCACAGCTGGTGGCACCATCGGCGTCGAAATCCGAAATAATGAGGATGCGGCCTTGCTGCTGGCCCTGCCCCTGCAAAACATCCCACAGCAGCGCGGTAGCGGCCGGCATGTCTTTCATGGAATCGGGCGACAACAGCGCCGACAGTTCCAGCTTCAATTGCGCCGGATCAGTGATGTTGCGCGCCGCGTAGATGCGTTCCAGCAGAGGCGGCAGCGTGCCGTGCAAGGCTGTCTGAGCGCTGACCTGCCTGCGCTCTATCAGCATAAACGTTGCTGCATGAACTCCGTGATGGCATGGATGTCATTGTCCAGCACGTCGTAGCGTTCCTCACGTTCCATCAGGTCCTGCAGATGCTCGGGTAATGTCGGGTATTCCAGCCCGGCTTTTTCCACGGCATCGGCAAACTTCACCGGATGCGCCGTGGCCAGGGTTATCATCGGCACACTGCGCTCCTTGTTGCAGACCCGGGCGGCGTGCACACCAATGGCAGTATGGGGATCAATCAGGAACTCAGAGTCCTTGTACACCTGCGCAATGACCTTGCAGGTGGTGTCGTCATCCACGCTCAGGCTGCTGAACAGTTCGCGGGCGCGCTGCCACTGTTCTGGGTTCAGTTTTTGCGGTGTATTGCCCAGGCCAGTAACGAAAGCAGTAACTGCGTCGGCATCGCGATCAAACAGGTCAAAGAGATAGCGCTCGAAGTTGCTCGACACCATGATATCCATACTGGGTGACAGGGTGTGCTCCAGCGTGCCCAGAGAATATTCGTTATCGCTGAGCAACCGGTGCAGGATGTCGTTGCGGTTGGTGGCGATAATCAGCTGATTGATCGGCAGCCCCATCGAGCGTGCCAGGTAGCCTGCGTAGATATCACCAAAGTTACCCGTTGGCACTGAAAACGAAACCGGCCGCAAGGGGCCACCCAGATTCAGCGATGCGTAAAAATAGTAGACAATCTGCGCCATGATTCTGGCCCAGTTGATGGAGTTGACCGCGACCAGCTGACGGTCTGCAGGCAGGAAAGACTGATCGCCAAAAGCCGCTTTGACGATACGCTGACAATCATCAAAATTTCCGCGCACGGCAATATTGTGGACGTTGTCACCCGGAACGGTGGTCATCTGACGACGTTGCACATCCGACACCCGCTGATAGGGGTGCAGAATGAACAGGTCGATATTGTCGCAATGCCGACAGCCTTCCAGCGCGGCCGAACCGGTATCACCCGAGGTCGCACCCAACACCGCCACTTTCTTGTTGTCGCGGGTTAGCACGTAGTCCAGTAAACGCCCGAGCAGCTGTAAGGCAAAATCCTTGAACGCCAACGTTGGCCCGCAATACAGCTCCAGCACCCACTCGTTGGCATCCAGTTGACGCAACGGCGCCACCGCTTTATGGGTGAAACTCTGATAACTTTCGCTGAGGATACGCTGCAGCACATCGTCGGGAATCTCGCCGTCAATGAACGGCTTGATAACGTTGAAGGCCAACTGGTCGTATGGCAGGCCGGCCCAGGACGCGATCTCAGCCGCCGAAAACTGCGGCAGTGATTCGGGCACATATAACCCGCCATCTGGCGCCAACCCTGTTAACAGCACCTGTTCGAAATTGCAGGCCGGTGACTTGCCGCGTGTACTGATGTATTTCATCGCCCGACCTCAACCATTCTCGCCGTCAAACTGTTCCACGCGAATACGCATGATTTCTCCGGCAACTTCATCCAGACCTTCGATCACCGCAATTGCCACATCCATCGTTGCCTCATTGATCCGGCTGGTCAGCAACACAATGGGCACGATACCTTTTTCAATGTCCTCGCCATGCGGCTCTTTTTGAATGACTGCCTCAATATTGATGCCGTAGTTGGTCAATACCTGGGAGATTTTGGCAAACACACCCACACGGTCCCGCGCAGAGATCCGCAGATAATATTCTGATTCGATTTCGGTGATATCAAGAATCTTGAGGTCGTTGCGCAACGCCATAAATGCCAGCGGCGGAATACTGGCACCCTGTGCCACGTCGCGGCCAGCCCGGGCAATATCGATAATGTCGGCTACCACAGATGAAGCAGTTGCCTCGGCGCCGGCACCGGCACCATAGTACAGGGTGCTGCCCGACGAATCGCCCTTGACCACCACCGCATTCATCACGCCGTTAACGTTGGCGATCAGTACCTGTTCGGAAATCAGTGTCGGGTGCACACGCAACTCAATGCCCAGTTCAGTGATACGGGTAATGCCCAGGTGCTTGATGCGATAACCCAACTCTTCGGCGTAGGCAATATCGGCAGTCGTGATATGGCTGATGCCTTCGGTATAGACACGTTCAAATTGCAGAGCAATACCAAAGGCATTGGAAGCCAGAATGGCCAGTTTGTGCGCGGCATCGATGCCTTCAACGTCGAAGGTGGGATCAGCTTCAGCGTAACCCAGTTGCTGCGCTTCCTTGAGCACTTCAGGAAAGTCACGGCTGTTCTCGCCCATTTCAGTCAGAATGTAGTTGCTGGTGCCGTTGATGATACCCGCCAGCCATTGGATAGAGTTGGCAGCCAGACCTTCGCGCAGTGCCTTGATGATCGGGATGCCACCGGCCACCGCACTTTCGTACGACACGGCGACGCCTTTTTTGCGCGCCGCCTCGAAGATGGTGTTGCCGTGCACAGCTATCAGCGCCTTATTGGCTGTCACTACATCTTTCCCATTCTCGATGGCCAGTAGCACCAATTCCAGCGCGGGCTCATATCCGCCGATCAACTCAACCAGGATGTCGACGTCAGGGTCATTGGCAACATCAAATACATTGGTGCTGACGCGAATGCCACTTTTGGCCAGCTCGGGTGCAGGATGCCGGGTCGCCACATGGACAATAGTCAGGTCCATACCCACCCGTCGGGTGATTTCCGCTTTTTTGCTGTTCAACAGACTGTAGGTGCCGCCACCGACGGTACCCAGTCCACATATTCCTATCCGCAATACCTGCTTTTTACTGTCCTGACTCACATTTGCCTCACACTAGCTGTACTCCGCCCACAATAATGAACGGCGAATTATTATTGATTCTATTGATTCGGGTTGCCCGGCTTTATTGTCCCAATACTGTCGCTGTCAGCCGTTCTGCGTCCATATAACCGGGGATCAATGTGCCATCAGGCAATACAATCGCTGGGGTTCCGGTAATACCGATGCGATTGCCCAGGCTATGATGATTCAGCACCGGATTCTCGCAGTCTCGTTCGGGCAAATTCTGGCCATTCTTCGCCTGCGTAAGGGCACGGTTACGATCGGAAGAACACCAAACGGAGATCATCTTCGGGTAGGCCGTCGACTCCAGCCCTCCGCGTGGATAGGCCAGATAGCGCACCCGAATGCCATTGGCGTTGATTGTCTCGACATCGTGATGCAGGCGACGGCAGTAGGTGCAGTCGACATCAGTGAACACGCTGATGGTGGCTTTGGTTTCGCCTTCAGGCTCAAAGATCACCATCTGATCTTCGGGCACACCGGCAAGCAGATCACGCACCTGCCCTTTACGCGTTTCAGCAGTCAGGTTGACCAGGCCCTCAGGCCGGGTCATATACATCTCGCCGGCGATCATGAAGCGGCCGCTTTTATCGCTGAACAGAATCTCGCCGGAGCTGAGAATAACCTCAACCACATTGGCCATCGGGGTTTCGCGCATGCTCTCGACCCGCAACTGACCCTGGGATGCCGCGCCCAGACTGGTATTGATGGTCTCGCGCAGACTGGTTTCCCAATCCTCGGTTTGCGCCTGCGCCCCAATCGCAACGGCCATACCGACAATAACAGCAAATTGCGACAGCAGTCGCCGGGCTGAATTCATGTACATACCTAAATCACTCCGTAATACGGTTACTTTGGCCGTGCCAGCCTGACTTTATCATGACCGGTCATGGACAAGAAACTTCCGCTCCGGCATTTCCTGCACCGAGTCGGTCAAAATCGCAGATTGCAGCCAAATAGCGTGGCCAGCGAGGCAAAAAAAAAGGGGCGCTAAGCTCCCCTTTTTTTGACCTGCTCTGCAATCGTCGGCCCGGCCGGCCTGAAACAGACCGGGCGGGCACAAAATCAGCTGACTTTTTTGTCCAGCTTCTCGGCGATACGGGCAGAACGACCTGAACGCTCACGCAGGTAGTACAGTTTGGCCTGACGTACGTCACCACGACGCTTCAGAGTCACGCTGTCGATCAGCGGGCTGTAGGTCTGGAAGGTACGCTCAACACCCACACCGTGAGAAATCTTGCGAACAGTGAAAGCAGAGTTCAGACCACGGTTGCGAACACCGATAACCACACCTTCGTAGGCCTGCAGACGCTCACGATCGCCTTCTTTGATCTTGACCTGAACAACAACGGTATCACCCGGTGAAAACGCCGGAATCTCCTTGCTCATCTGTTCTTTTTCAATCATCTCGATAATTTTGCTGTTGCTCATTGCCGTACTCCCGGTTATTGATACCCCTCAAGCCTTCGTCTGCTCCGCCCTGGGCGGCCATTCAGTTAGCTGAGGTACCGTATTCACTAATAAATTCGTTTAACAAAGCCTGCTGTTCCCGAGTGAGCTGTTGTTGCTCAATCATGTCCGGCCGCTTTAGCCATGTCCTGCCCAGTCGCTGCTTTAACTGCCAGCGCCTGATGTGTTCGTGGTTACCACCCACCAGTACTTCCGGTACCGGCAGCCCCGCAAAATCCTGCGGCCGCGTATAGCGCGGGCAATCCAGCAAACTTGTTCCATTCAAACCCGATGCGTCATCTTCCAGCGGCGCAAATGAATCCAGTCCGGCTGAATCCTCATGCCCCAGCGCACCGGGTTGATACCGGATGATCGCATCCAGCATCACCATGGCGGGTAACTCTCCGCCACTGAGAACATAGTCACCTACCGACCATTCCTCATCAATCTCGGTCTGTAGCACGCGCTCATCGATACCCTGATAACGCCCGCACACCAGTACCAGGTTAGTGCGCGCCGCCAGCATGGTGACACCGGCCTGATCCAGTCTGCGCCCTTGCGGGGACAGATAAATCACTGTGGGCGCTGCAGATTGCCAGACTTTTGCCTGATCGATCGCGGCACACAGGGGGCCGGTTTTCATCAACATGCCGGCACCGCCACCAAAAGGCTTGTCATCCACCGTCCGATGCCGGTCTGTCGTAAAATCGCGAGGATTGTGACACGACACCTGCATCAGGCCGTTGCGACAGGCCCGGCCAGTAACGCCATACTGCGTTACTGTCGAAAACATTTCCGGAAACAGCGTGACAATGCCAACCTGCATGTGCGCGTCTCCGTGCAAAATCCTTAAATGAGGTAATCCGGCTCCCAATCGACCACGATCCGATCGGCTGCCATGTCTACCTCAATCACCACCCGATCCGGCAGCCATGGAATCAGGCGCTGATTGTCATCAACGCTGTCCGTGTCTGGCACAACGACCATAACATCATTGGCACCGGTCTCGAACAGGCTCTCTACCCGGCCCAGATTAATGCCGGCACGATTAAGTACCTGCAAACCGACCAGTTGATGCCAGTAATAGTCATCCTTGCCCAGTTCCGGGAGCGCATCGGACGACACACTCAACTCCAGACCGGTCAGTTCGCGCACCGCTTCGGGTGTATCAAACCCGACAAAATGGGCAACCAAGCCCTTACCTTGCGGCTTACCGGCATCCAGTTCCAGCTCGATTTCAGCGCCGTCCCGCATCGCGAAAAAACGCTGGTAGCTGAAAATGTTGTCTCTGGGCTGAGTAAACGATACCAGCTTCACCCAGCCCTTTACGCCGTAGGGCGATGCAACACGACCCAGCCGGATGCGTGACTTGTTCAAGGAGATAGCCTCTTGAACCTGTTGATCAGGCCTCAGTGCTGGCAGCCTGGGCTGCTTCACTGATCAGCTTGGCAACGCGCTCGCTAGGCTGTGCGCCCTGGCCAGACCAGTAACCGATACGATCCAGATCAATGCGCAGACGCTCTTCAGCCCCACGAGCCAGCGGGTTGAAGAACCCTACGCGCTCAATGAAACGGCCGTCACGTGCGTTGCGTGAATCGGTAACCGTGATGTGGTAAAAAGGCTTTTTCTTGGCGCCGCCGCGAGCCAGTCGGATTGTGACCATAGACTACTTTCCTAATGTTAGCTTCGTACGAAAACAGAGTATTCCCGACACAGTGCCGGAAAAAGTGCGGTATTCTAAGCGAAATGGTGGCTTGTGGGAAGGAATGTTTGCAGGTTTTTTACTGATTTACCGACTATTCTGCGCATTTCTTTCCCCCGATGTACGGATAGCCCGCAGGTTACCGGCGGGCCAGCGTAGCACCCGCAGCCCGCGCGGCCAGTCAGAATCGCGGCGGACCACCGGCGCCGGGGAATCCACCCTGCCCCCCCATACCGCCCAGGCCACGCATCATATTGGCCATACCGCCACCTTTCATCTTCTTCATCATCTTCTGCATCTGCTTATGCTGTTTCATCAGACGATTCAAATCCTGAATTTGCGTGCCTGAACCCTGACAGATGCGTCGTTTGCGCGAGCCGTTAAGCATATCCGGGTTACGTCGTTCGCGGGGTGTCATGGAGTTGATAATGGCTTCCATACGCCCGAACTGGCCGTCATTCACCTTGGCTGCGGCGCCGGGCGGCAGCGCCCCCATACCCGGCATCTTGTCCATGATGCTGGCCATGCCACCCATACTCTTCATCTGCTGCAGCTGCTCGCGGAAATCCTCCAGATCAAAGCCCTTGCCCTTCTGGAACTTGCCCGCGAGCTTGGCCGCCTTGTCCTTGTCGACCTTGCGCTCAGCCTCTTCGATCAGCGACAGCAGGTCGCCCATGCCGAGAATACGCGAGGCAATACGATCAGGGTAGAAAGGCTCCAGGGCATCTGTCTTTTCGCCCATACCCATGAATTTGATGGGCTTGCCGGTAATTTGCCGCACTGACAACGCAGCACCGCCACGCGCATCACCATCAGCCTTGGTCAATACTACACCGGTCAGCGGTAACGCCTCATTGAAGGCACGGGCAGTATTCGCCGCATCCTGACCAGTCATGGCATCAACCACGAACAGGGTTTCAATCGGATTCAACAGGCGATGCAGATCACCGATCTCGGTCATCATCTCCGCATCAACGGCCAGACGACCTGCGGTATCCACCAGCAACACATCAACAAACGCCTTGCGAGCCTCTTTGACTGCCGCCTGCACAATATCCTGTGGTTTCTGAGACACATCCGAGGCGAAAAACCTGACCCCGACTTCACCGGCCAGTGTTTCCAGCTGTTTTATGGCGGCCGGACGGTAGACGTCGGCACTGACAACCATGACTGATTTCTTTTTTGAGTCTTTGAGCCAGCGCGCCAGCTTGGCTACCGTGGTGGTTTTACCCGCCCCCTGCAGACCGGCCATCAATACCACCGCCGGTGGCTGCGCATTGAGATTCAGCTCTTCATTGGCCGATCCCATGACCGCTTCCAGCTCGGCCTGCACGATCTTGATGAACGCCTGCCCGGGGCTCAGGCTTTGTGAGACCTCCTGACCAACCGCACGCAATTTGACGCGCTCGATGAAGTCCTTGACCACGGGCAGCGCAACATCAGCCTCCAGCAAGGCACGACGCACCTCGCGCAGGGCTTCTTCAATATTGTTTTCGGTCAGCGTGGCTTTGCCGCTAATCTTGCGGAGTGCGCCGGAAAGCCGTTCGGTTAAGCTGTCAAACATCTGTGATATGCCTCTGCTTGGTCACGGCCTGCTGATCAACAAACCGGTTGGCAACTGTAAAGCCCTCTATTATCACCCTGATGGCGAACACCTACAATAGCCAGCGCGCCGCCGGAAAAAACACTTCAACGCATGCACCAGTTGTGCGACACTTTGCGCGTTGAAGCACACCACTTGGAACCACACAGAGATCTCATGCCAATAACGACGCTGTCAGGACTTGTTGCCGTCGCGCTGTACCTTATCAGCCTCACGCTCCAGGGACAGGCGATCAAAGCCAGATCCGCGCGCACCAAAACCCAGGGGAAAGTGCTGATAACCGGTCTGGCCGCAGTGCTCGCCCATGGTATCAGCGCCTGGTCGCTGATCGCGCGCACTGATGGTTATCATTTTGGTGTCACCGAAATCAGCACCCTGATTTTTGCTGTCATCGCGCTGTTTGCCATCATCAGCAGCGCCCGACGCCCTCTGGGCAACCTCATTATTGGTGTGTTTCCGTTTGCCGCACTGGTCATCGTCCTGTCCCTGATCATTGACAGCAATTACCCGGCACAGCCCATTGATGCTGGCATCGCCAGCCATATCCTGCTCTCTATCGTGGCCTATAGCCTGTTCACGCTGGCGGCCGTACAGGCCGCATTTCTGGCTTTTCAGAACTACCAGCTGCGTCATAAACATGCAGCCAGTGTCATCAAACGCTTTCCTCCCTTGCAGGACATGGAGCGATTGCTGTTCGAGCTGATCTGGGTCGCGCAAGGATTACTGAGCCTGGGCATCATCGCCGGCTTCGTGTTTGTTGAAGACCTGGGCGCCCAGGGCCTGCCCCACAAAATGTTCTTCTCGGTGCTGGCATGGATAGTCTTTGCTGTATTGCTTTGGGGCCGCCATCAACTGGGCTGGCGCGGCAACACCGCCATCCGCGGCACGCTGGCTGGTTTCATTTGCCTGCTACTGGGCTTTTACGGTTCCAAATTTGTGCTGGAGTTTATCCTGTAAACAGACAGGTACATGCACCAGGCTAGCCCGATATCACCCACAATCAAATCAAGGAGGTCACCGTCCTGATGGACGCTGAATCGTCACCTGTCCCGTTTCTCACCGGACTCTTAGTTTTTCTGGTCATCGCATCGGCCTATTTCTCCAGCTCGGAAACGAGCATGATGAGCCTCAACCGCTACCGCCTTAAACACCGGGTTCGCCAAAAGCATGCCGGCGCGCTGCGCGTCAGCAAATTGCTGGAGGCGCCGGACAAATTGTTGGGCGTTATCCTGATTGGCAATAACTTCGTTAATCTGTTGTCTGCGTCCATTGCAACCACAATAGCCATTCAGGTCTTCGGCAATCCCGAGACGGTGTTGACCACCGTTGTGCTGACTCTGGTCATCCTCATCTTTGCCGAGATCACGCCCAAGACCATAGCCGCGCTGCACCCGGAACGCATCGCTTATCCGTCCAGCCTGCTACTGGTGGTGTTGCTGAAGCTTCTGTACCCATTGGTGTGGATGGCCAACCGGGTTTCGCATGTGTTGATCCGGACGCTTGGCATCAAACCGGAAGCATCTGCGGACCACCAGCTGTCCCCGGAGGAGCTGCGCACTGTCGTACATGAGTCCGCACAACTGATTCCGGAACAGGGCCAGGGTATGCTGCTGAACATTCTGGATCTGGAAAAAGTGACAGTAAACGATATTCTGGTGCCCCGCAGTGAAATTATTGGCATTGATATCGACGATGAGGTTTCGGAGATTCTCGACGCCATCAGCAACAGCCAGCATACACGCATGCCGATTTATCAAAAGGAGATAGATAATATCGTCGGCGTTCTGCATATGCGCAGCCTGGGCAAATTTCTGCGCAGCAGTGACATAGAGCGTGAGGATTTTTTAAGGGAGGCTGATGCACCCTACTTTATTCCGGAGAGCACGCCGCTGCACACACAGTTGTTCAATTTCCAGTCCGGCAGAAAGCGCCTGGCTTTTGTGGTTGATGAATACGGCGTCATCAAGGGAATCGTTACCCTGGAAGATATTCTGGAAGAAATTGTTGGCGAATTCACCACCGACATGGCTGATAACAGCCGTGATATTCATCCGCAAGCCGATGGCAGCTTCCTGATTGACGGCACCGCGACCCTGCGCGATATCAATCGCACACTGGACTGGGATCTGGAAGCAGAAAATGCCAAAACGCTGAATGGCCTGCTGGTTGAAGCACTGGAGTCGATCCCCGAGTCAGCGACCGGTATTCAGGTTGGCAATTACTATGTAGAAATCATCCAGGTGAAAGACAACCTGATCAAGACGGTACGCATGTGGCGTGCGCAAGAACTCGTGGAAACTGAAGATACCGACGACTGATCAGGTGCTGCCGGTGAATTCCGGCCTGCACGCAACAACATGTAACCGATCGGGCCACAGCAATTGTCGCACACACAACCGGGGCGCGCCCGGATCGGTCTGACTACGCAATGCCAGCGCGATACGCAAGCCCGCCAGCGTGGTCGACCACAGTCGCCAGTGCTGATGCGGAGGCGCCTCGTGAGGCGCCGGGTAGAACATTAACCCGTCATCAAACGCAAACTCAAAATCCCGCAGTGCCCGGGCCAGCCCCTGACCATTGGCCTTGACGCAGGCCTCTTTCAGCGTCCAGAGTCGCAGAAAACGCTCGCGCTGCTGTAAGGCAGGCAATAATCGCAACGCCTGATACTCTGCGGGCGAAAAAAACCGTTGTGCCAGTGCCATGCAATCAAGCTCGCGATCCAGCGCTTCGATATCCACGCCGGGCTCTCCCTGCGCCGCAAATGCCAACACCAGCATATCGTCGGTATGGGAAAGATTGAATACCGGGGCCACCACCGGTCCCGACACGTCCGGACGACCTTCAGCGCTGCGTCCCAGCTGCCACTGACCCGGCTCAACATCGGGGCAATAGGCTGACAACAAACGTCTGGTGACGGCCCGGGTAAGCAGAAACATGGCTCTGCCTTTGGGCAGGCGTCGACTATTCAGGCGCACCCGTTCAGCATCACTCAACCAGGCACCGGCAAGCTGTTCAACGGCCGCCATATCCGTGACAGCCGGCACCAGCCAAAGATCAATTTGCGAAGCAGGCAAATCAAGTGCAGTCAACGGTTCGGAGTCAGCAGACACCGGTTCAGACAACGATGTCATTACACATCATCCCGGTCGCTGTCATCCGGGCCCGCCAGACGACTGATTTCGTCAAGAGCTTTCTGTATCTGGGTAACGTCATTCAGCAACACCAGATAACCCATGACCTTATGGTTGTTACCGCGTATTGGCATACTGGTGACATCATAGTGGCGCTCATTGTCGAGCGCTGTCAGCCGCCCCTGCCAGCCGCTTTCAATGACAGACACATCAACTCCCTTGAAGTACCTTAACAACACATCGGCAACGGTCAGCCCTGCCAGGTCGGCCAGCGCTTCACCCGTCATGTCTACAAACGCCGGGTTTACATCAGAGATCTGGTGTTTCTCGTTCGCCACCACAACGGCAATATTGATCTGATCAAACACCCGGTCGCGTGCAACGGGTGTCAGCGACAGGAAGTGATACTGGTGCGTGGCAACAGTGACCAGAATGGCACTGACCACAAAAAACAGGGATGTCGGATCAAAACCGCCGGCCAGATCGATGCCGGCGACATACATCATATTGGGCACCACCGGCATCAGCGCGGCAATGCCAATCAACAGTGACTGTCCCCGGTAAACCTGAGGTTGTTTTATGCTGGCATTGAGTAACAGCAACGAACCGGCCATGGTAAACAGATGCGCGCAAAGCAAGTGCAACCAGAACCCGACACCATATTCCGGGTCCAGAACGAGGTAACCATCACGTTCCAGTAACACCGCACCGGTATACAGGAGCTGATGATGATCGAGCGTCATCACCAGGGCTATCGAGCTGAACGGCACTACCAGCAATATGACCACCAGACGCTTACCAAGCCAACGCCCGTAGCCGGAAAAGCAGATGGCAAACAGCAGCCATGACGTGGTGGCGCTGATAACACCCAGGTAGACCACGCGCTGAAAGCCGACCTGCCAGGCCAGTGTGGTGCCCGCATTGGCCACCAGCTCACCGAAGGTCCACAGACCAAAGCTGGCCATCACCGCCACCCACAGCTTGCCGCTGCGCGTGTGCGCCTGCCCCAGACTGAACACGGCCAGGGCACACGCCATCAGACAGGCAACCAGGTAGAGATAATTGATGGGCGGAAATTGGTATTCCATGGCGTTAATACTCAGGCAACAAACGGTACAGCGGATCAGGACAACAAATCGTATTTACGCAGATAACCTCGCAACTGGTGATAACTGAGATTCAGGTGCGTCGCCGTCTTGCGTTGATTAAACTGGCAATGCTCAAGCGCCTTACGCAGCAAATCGGTTTCGTAATCCTGTATGTGCTGGCGAAAATCCAGTGTCTGGCCATCCCAGTTGACGCTGGCCTTGTCGATGACGGCACCACCATTAGCCGGATTCTCGTCCGGCACCAACTCTGATGATGCCGACTCCGCCACCTCGCGCACCGGCGATACTGACGGTCGATAAGGCGAATCGAAGGGATTGAATACCAGCCGGTTCACGGTTTTATTGGGATGCTGGTACACCGCCCGCTCAATGACATTTTTCAGCTCACGGATATTGCCAGGCCAGCTATAACCAAGCAGTTGTCGCTGCACCGATTCGGAAAAGCCGGCAAAAAATTCCTCGCCCATCTCTTTCACCATGCTGATGGCAAAATGTTCGGCCAGCACCAGAATATCCTCCGTACGCACCCGTAGCGGCGGCAGTGTCACCACATCAAATGCAAGCCTGTCGATCAGGTCTTCACGGAACCTGCCGGCCCGACCCAGCGCGGGCAGATCTTCATTGGTAGCAGCGACCAGGCGCACATCCACCGTCAATGTCTGATTGCCACCCAGGCGCTCAAACTCTCCATACTCGATGACCCGAAGAATTTTCTCCTGCACCGGCATGGCAGTATTGGCCAGCTCATCGAGGAACAGCGTGCCGCCGTCGGCGCGCTCGAACAGACCTTTGCGTTGCCCGGTCGCGCCGGTAAAGGCGCCCGCCTCGTGGCCGAACAGTTGCGCCTCCAGCAAGGCATCACTGAGTGCTGCACAATTAATTTTGAGGAAATTCTGTTGCCAGCGTGCTGACAGGTAATGCAGGCGTGACGCGATAAGCTCCTTACCGGTGCCGCGCTCACCCACGATCAGCACAGGTTTGTTGAGCGGTGCCACCCGGGATACATGCTCCTGCATCTCAAGAAAACAGGCAGACTCCCCGATCATGCGGGGCGGCGACACATCAGACGACATAACAGTTCTCTCGGCAAGGCCCTAAACCAACATGTCGCGAAAAATACCACTTATTAACTCAAACAACCAAGCGCCATAAGTCACGAAAATTGAAGTAAAATTTTATATCTATTATTTTCAGTGTCTTAGGGCGGAAAAGGGATCTTGGCACAGTTCCTGCTCAATCTGCTTGGACCCAATCCATCAACGCCAATTTTTGAGGTAATAAACATGGGTATCTTCTCACGATTAAGCGACATCATTAACTCCAACATCAGCGCCATTCTCGACAAGGCCGAAGATCCGGAAAAAATGATTCGTATGATGATACAGGAAATGGAGGAGACACTGGTTGAAGTTCGCAGCAGCACCGCCAAGGTGATTGCCGAGAAAAAAACCGTTAACCGCCGCATTGAACAACTGGGCCGCCAGGCTACCGACTGGGAAGAAAAAGCGGAGCTGGCGCTGAAGAAAGAGCGCGAAGACCTGGCGCGTGCCGCGTTGATTGAAAAATCCAGCGTACTGACCACAATTCAGATGCTGGAAGACGAGCTGGCCAAGCTGGATCAGACTGTGGACAAGCTCAGCCATGAGATCGAGCAGCTGCAGGCCAAGCTGACCGATGCCCGGGCTCGCCAGAAAACACTGCTGATGCGAACCACGGCAGCGCAGTCACGCGTCGACGTCAATCAGAAGTTGCATAGCTACAGTATTGACAACGCAATGAACAAATTTGAATACTACGAGCGCAAGATCGACCAGATGGAAGGTCAGGTAGACAGCCTGAACATCAAACAGCGCGGCCTCCAGGATGAATTCGAGGAACTGGCCAATCAGGAAAAGATCGACCAGGAACTGGAAAGCATCAAAGCCAAACTCAACAAATAACCAAAGGACAAGACCCATGGAATTCTTCGAATTTATCATCGCGCTGGTCGCCGTAGGCGGCACATTCGTGACGATCTGGGTTGCCTTGTTGTACCGGCGCAAGGAGAAAAAACTGCCTGCGGCGGAACAGGCTTATAACTTGAGTCAACTTAGCGCGCTGGCCAATAGCATGAATCAACGGATTGATACGCTTGAGTCGATTCTGGACGCCGAAGTGCCTGGCTGGAGGGAGCATCATGAGCAACAACACTGAAAGCGACACTGCTTACCGCAACACCCGGGCACCGTTGACGCTGGACCGGGAAAACCGGAAGGTACTGGGTGTCTGTGGCGGCTTCGCGCGCTATCTCGAAGTGCCCTCGGCACTGGTCAGGGTGATTTACTGTGTTGCCTGCCTGGCTTCACCGTTCCTGATCATCGTCTATTTTGTCATGTACTGGCTGCTCGATGACGAAGAGCGTCCGGCGCGGATCAAGGCAGCGATGGGTGGCAAAGCGAAAACGGCTGGTTTTGTTGACAAAAGCACCAGACAGGCAGCAGCCGGAGCAGATCCGGTCACCCCGGATGTCGAGGCCGAGCCAGAAACTGAGACCGAAGCGCAGACTCCACGCTTTGACCTGAAAAAGCCGTTATACCGCAGTCGCAGCAACGCCCGTATCGCCGGCGTCTGCGCCGGTGTCGCGGACTACCTGGGCATCAGCACGTTTCTGGTCAGATTGGTTACCTTTCTGTCGCTGTTTATCGTAGGCGCCGTAACATTGTGGGGTTACATCATTTTCTGGATCGTACTTGACAAGGAACCGAAAGGTCGTAAAGTATCAGGACGACGCGGACGTCGAAACAGCGGCGAACAGGCACAGACCACCGACGAAGAAACCGATAACGGTCTGGATATCGAAACATGCCACAACGCCCTGCGCGCCGCCGAAAGGAAATTGCAAGACGTAGAGGCGTTCATTACATCCAAGCAGTTCAGGTTGCATTGTGAAATTAACAGGATTTAACCGCTTATGGGCGATTTACCTGACTTCGATACCCTGCTGGCCATGCACCGGGAAAACCCGGAGTCGCTGGAAAAACTGCGACGCCGGTTAACCCGCAAGCTTCTGCACTCGGCCCCGGATAGCACGCGCCAGCGGCTGGAGGGGCTTCAGTTCCGCATTGATATGGAACTGCGCCGGGCCACCAACCCTACCGCGCGCTGTCTTCGGATTTCGGACATGATGCACGATTCTTTTTCCCGCCTGAACCACTGCCTGCAACACCCCTTTGACGAAGTTAGTACGCGACAGAACCGACCCAAGGCTGATATCCTGCCGATGAGTCGGCGTCGTCCGGGCACCGCCCGGTCATCAAAAGACAACGCCGACTCGTCAAAACCCCACTAACAGAGATCGCATGAAATTTTGCCACTATTGCGCCGGCCCGGTGACCCATCACATACCGCCCGGCGACGACAAATTGCGTTATTGCTGTCTTGGCTGCGACGTTGTTTTTTACCAGAATCCGAACAACATAGTCGGCACGCTCCCGGTGACGGGCGACAAGGTTCTGCTTTGCCGACGCGCCATTGAACCACGCAAGGGTTTGTGGACGCTGCCTGCCGGGTTCATGGAAAACGGCGAGACCACGCTGGAAGGAGCTATCCGGGAGACGCGAGAGGAAGCTGGCGCTGAGCTCAATCTGAGCGATGACAGTTTATACGCGCTGTTCAATCTGCCCAATATCAATCAGGTTTACCTGTTTTTCAAGGGCGAACTGGCCAGCAGCGAATTCAGCGCGGGTATCGAAAGCCTGGAAGTAAAACTGTTTACCGAAGCTGAGGTGCCATGGGACGACATCGCATTCGCCGTCGTCAAATCCACTCTGCAGCAGTACTTTGACGACCGCAGGAAACAGCATTTCCCGGTGCGGATGTACGATGTGCGCTATTCTCCGGAACGTAAAGCAGAGATTACACTGATCAGTGAGGGCGGTTGAGCCCGGCCTTGCTGCCCGCCCTGCCTCAATCCGCAAGTATGGGCAGAGGTCCCGGCATCCCTGCCGGGCCAAAGGCATCCCGCCCCCATCCCTGGCTCATGCACTAAATACATATGGGCGATCCCTGCCCGTTTGTCCCTTTTCCGGCTCCAGACTTCTGGCTCCGTGTCCCGCTGACGGTATCACCGTCTTTTATGTCGCTTTCCCTTGATAGCAATGCGTATGATCTGAGCCATACGATCACTTGCAGGGGATAATAATACAATTGTTTGACCAAATGAAACAATTTGTGTCTAAAACACCCCTGTATCGATAAGCTGTGACATTTAAGCGCTGAATGCTTTCATTAATTTTCCGGCACCTGGCGTCAAAAGTCTGCGAGCAGGATCACATCGTAAGCAGGTTCTTCGTAGGGATGGGCAAGTTTGAGTGCCGCAAGCGCCGGTCTGATACAAGCTTCATCACACACCAGTTCCACTTTGGTTTCCGGAACTTGTGTCAGCGTGTCATGCTTCCCGACAAAAGGGTTGGCCCCCGACAGTGGACGGAACTGCCCTTCTCCGGCCGATTGCCAACAACAATTGTCATAGTCGCCCATGCGGCCACCGCCGGCAGCAAACACCGCCGTTTTGACCGCTTCCAGGTGTTCGTCGGGCACATAAAAGCAAAGCTTGTACATGCTTACCTCCCGTCAGTCACGTCACTCGTCTATTTCAGCCAGGCCCGCGCATTGCGGAACATGCGCATGGTGGGCGCATCTTCCTGCCACTCATCCGGACGCCAGGAGTTCTGCACCGCGCGGAAAACCCGCTCGGGATGCGGCATCAGGATGGTGGCACGACCATCCTTGCTGCACACCCCGGCAATACCGGCGGGCGAACCATTGGGGTTCTCCGGATAATGCTCAGTCACCGCACCGTGGTTATCGGCATACTGCAGCGCAATACCGGCTGCGGCCTTCAGCTGCAGCTGATCGCTGCTGCCTTCAAACCGGGCGCGACCTTCGCCATGGGCCACCGCAACCGGGAACAATGAACCTTTCATGCCCTGCAGGAAAGCCGACGGCGACTCCGGCACCGTCAGCAGGCTGACCCGTGCCTCAAACTGCTCAGAGCGGTTGCGCTCAAATCGTGGCCAGTTGTCGGCACCCGGGATCAGTTCATGCAGCAGAGACATCATCTGGCAGCCATTGCAGACGCCCAGCGACAGGGTATTGGCACGTTCAAAAAACGCCGCAAACTGTTGCCGCAACGGATCATTGAACAGCACCGATTTGGCCCAGCCGCCGCCGGCGCCCAGCACATCCCCGTAGGAGAACCCGCCACAGGCAGCCAACACGTTGAACGCGGCCAGATCCACGCTGCCGTTGACAATATCGCTCATGTGCACGTCAATCGCACGGAAACCGGCGCGATCAAATGCCGCCGCCATTTCCACATGGCCGTTGACCCCCTGTTCACGCAACACCGCAACAGCAGGGCGCACGCCGGTATTGATAAACGGCGCGGCAATGTCCTTGTTGACGTCATAACTCAGGCGGGCCTGCAGACCCGGATCTTTTTTATCCAGCAGACGTTCAAACTCCTGCTCGGCGCTTTCCGGGTTGTCACGCAAAGCCTGCAGCTCGTAACTGGTGCGCGCCCACACTTGCTGACACGCCACCCGGCTGCGCTCCAGCAACAAGCGGCCGGCGTTAAAGACACGCAAGTTCGGATGGCTTGTCGGCTGTCCGATGACACTGGTGCAGTCAGACAGGCCCTGCTCCTCGATAATACTCAGCACCGTGTTGAGCTGTGCGTGAGAAACCTGCAGCACCGCGCCGGGCTCTTCACTGAACAGCACATCGATGGCGTTGGTCTCCGGGTGTAACAGCTCAGCCAGTTGAATATCCAGGCCGCAATGGCCGGCAAACGCCATTTCTGCCAGTGTCACCATGACACCGCCATCAGAGCGATCGTGATAGGCCAGCAGCAACTCCTGGGCATTCAATTGCTGCACCAGGCTAAAGAAATTTTTCAGATCCTGGGCACTGTCCAGATCCGCCGGCACATCGCCCAGCTCGCGATAGACCTGCGCCAACGCTGAACCACCCATACGATTGCGGCCCCGGCCAAGGTCAATCAGCAGCAGGTCTGTCTCGCCTTTGTCGGTACGCAGCTGTGGTGTTACTGTGCGCCGGATATCGAGCACCGGTGCGAACGCCGAAATCACCAGCGACAAGGGTGAGGTGTTGCTCTTTTGCTCTCCCTTGTCCTGCCAGACTGTGCGCATTGACATTGAGTCCTTGCCCACCGGGATACAGATGCCCAGGTCCGGACACAGTTCCATGCCCACAGCGCGAACCGTTTCGTACAGACGCGCGTCTTCGCCCGGGTGACCGGCTGCGACCATCCAGTTGGCGGATAATTTGATATCACGTATATCGTTGATACGGGCGCAGGCAATATTGGTGATCGCTTCAGCCACCGCCATACGACCGGAGGCCGGCGCATCCAGCAAGGCCACGGGGGTACGCTCACCCATCGCCATGGCTTCGCCACAATAGCTGTCAAATGCGGACGCCGTCACGGCCGCATCGGCCACCGGCACCTGCCAGGGGCCGACCATCTGGTCGCGACTGACCAGACCGGTCACCGTTCGATCGCCAATGGTGATCAGGAAGCTCTTGCTGGCCACCGCAGGCAAACTCAGGACCCGTTCCAGCGCCTCATCCAACTCGATCTGTGCTGTGTCCAGTGCCACCGGCTCAATGCCTGCACTGACCGCATCACGGTGCATGCGCGGCGGTTTGCCAAACAGCACCGACATCGGCAGATCAATCGGCAGGTTGTCAAAATGCGAATCCTGCACACGAATAACGTCTTCGTCCGTGGCTTCACCAACCACCGCATGCGGACAGCGTTCGCGTCGGCAGATGGCTTCAAACTGCGCGAGCTGGGCCGGCATTACCGCCAGCACATAACGCTCCTGCGCCTCGTTGCACCAAATCTCCAGCGGCGACATGCCAGACTCGGCATTGGGGATATTGCGCAATTGAAATATGCCGCCACTCTCACCGTCTTTCACCAGCTCCGGCAAGGCATTGGACAAACCACCGGCACCCACATCGTGGATAAAGGCAATGGGGTTGTCATCACCCATCTGCCAGCACTGATCGATGACTTCCTGACAGCGTCGCTGCATTTCCGGATTTTCCCGTTGCACCGAGGCAAAGTCCAGTTCGGCGGCGCTGGCGCCAGCGGCCATGGATGAGGCGGCGCCGCCACCCAGCCCGATCAACATCGCCGGACCACCGAGCACAATCAGTTTGGCGCCCGGCTTGAACGCATGCTTCTGTACGTGTTGCTCGCGAATATTGCCCAGACCACCGGCAATCATGATGGGCTTGTGGTAGCCGCGAACTTCATGGCCATTGGCCGAGGGCACCGATTCCTCGTAGGTGCGGAAATAACCACACAGGTTCGGGCGACCGAATTCATTGTTGAACGCGGCGGCACCGATCGGACCTTCCAGCATGATATCCAGCGCCGACACGATATGCCCCGGGCGACCAAAGTCCTCTTCCCAGGGCTGTATCAGATCCGGAATACGCAAATTGGAGACACTGAACCCGCACAGGCCCGCTTTGGGCTTGGCGCCAGTGCCGGTGGCACCCTCGTCGCGGATCTCACCACCGTTGCCGGTTGCCGCACCCGGGAATGGCGCAATTGCGGTGGGATGATTGTGGGTTTCCACCTTCATCAGGATATGAATGGGTTCCTGGGTATAGGCGTACTCATGACTCTGTGGCTGCGGGAAGAATCGGCCGCCTTCACTGCCACACATCACGGCAGCGTTGTCCTTGTAAGCCGACAACACCTTGTCCGGGGATTTTTTATGGGTGTTGCGGATCATCGCAAACAGCGACAAATCCTGATCAATTCCGTCCAGTGTCCAGCTGGCATTAAAAATTTTGTGGCGACAGTGCTCGGAGTTCGCCTGTGCAAACATCATCAGCTCTATGTCTGTCGGATTTCGTCCCAGACGCTGGAAGGATTCCAGCAGATAGTCCATTTCATCCTCAGCCAGCGCCAGCCCCATACTCTGGTTGGCACTTTGCAGCGCCGGTTTACCCGCAGCCAGGACGTCAACCGTTGCCAGCACGCCGGGTTCTGCATGCGAGAACAGACATCCCGCCTCATCCACATCGGCCAGCACCGCCTGCGTCATTTTATCGTGCAGGTAACCATCCAGCGCCAACAGCTCGGTGTCGGATAAGGCTTTGTTGATCACGATATCCCAGACAATGCCGCGCTCAATACGCGAAATGGCTTCCAGGCCGCAATTGCGCACAATATCGGTGGCCTTGCTGGACCAGGGGGAAATGGTGCCCGGTCGCGGTACCACCAGCCGTGTAATGCCATGGGCTACGTCACGGACATCGTCCTGCTCAATGCCCTGGCCGTAGGCCAGCAATTGCCCCAGCATCTTCAGCTCATCGGATGAGGGCTCCCGGTCACACTCGGCAATATGCACAAAGTGTGATGCCAGCGCTTGCACGGCAGGCAATTCGCGCTGCACATTACGCAGCAGTTTACGAAGTCGGAAGTCGGAATGCGCGGTGCTGCCAGTGAGAACAAGCATTGTGTCTGATAGCCTTAAAGTCAGTCGAGCCGGAAGAAGAAACCTGCAGAATTCGGGGCGATATGATACGCCATTTACCAGCAAAAATCAGACAATTATTGCGACCCGGAACCCGCCTCGGGTGCCGGCTCCTTGCCTACCCGACGATCGCGGCGCTGCCGGAAAAACTGTTTCATCAGCGCCGAAGCCTCATCTGCCAGAATACCGCTGCTGACCTCCAGTTCATGGTTGTACACACCATTCTCCAGCAATCGCTGCCCGCTACTGACAGCGCCATAACGCGGCTCGGCAGCCCCGAATACCAGTCGCTCAATGCGGGCATGGATAATCGCCCCAAGGCACATGGTGCAGGGTTCAATCGTGACATACAGAGTGCAACCCGGCAGGCGGTAATTCTCCAGCGTCTGCCCGGCATCACGCAGGGCACAGATTTCCGCGTGAGCCGAGGGGTCATGGCTGCCAACAGGCTGATTAAAACCCTGGCCCACGACCTGCCCGTTCTTGACGATGACAGCCCCAACCGGCACCTCATCGTGACTGCCGGCCCGGCGAGCGAGGCTCAGCGCTGCACGCATAAAAGCGATATCGTCGGACAGTGCGCCATCTCCCTGAGCCCCATTTTTACTGTCACCGCTACTGGTAAGATCGGTCACTGTTTTCCTCCTGCCGCTGCGCTGATGCAGCGCTTATTCTAACGGCAGCTCTGGCAAGGGCGCCAGTGTCATCTAGCGTGGCCCGTCAGCTAGCGGACAATCAATGACTACACATCATAGGTGTGAAAGGCCGACAAGCGGAAATTAACAATGCAGGCTGGCTAACAATCGGGCGGGATCACCGTAATACCGGCGACAATCAGGTTCTGGGGGGGATAACCATTCTTGCTGCAGGATGGCCATCCCCCGTCAACCTGGTGACAGATTAGAAGTAGAATCTCATACCAATCTGCAAGGTTGTAATATTGTCTTCAATCGAATCATCAGTCGCGAAGACATCATCCGTGGCCAGCTGGAAATTGATCGCCGTGGAAATCGCCATGTAGGGGCGGACAAACCATTTAACGCCAGTCTCTATATCGAATACGGCACCATCGCCGTCGTCCAGATCGCTCTCTGTATCAAAATCTCCGTCGTCGAAACTGACGGAGCCAAGACCGACTGCAGCCCCGAGATAGGGCACCCAGCGGCTGTCGCGGTTGAAGTTGTACTCGGTGAACACGCCGACATCAACGCGATCGACCCCACCAAAATCTGATGCACCGACCTGGGCACCAACTTCCCAACCATCCTGCAGGAAGTAGCCATACGATCCATCGAGGTCATAATCCAGTCTGTCAAAATCAGGAAATTCAAGTCGACCCGACAGGCTGACTTCCTTTGTTCCACGATCCAGCATGGGAGACCAGTTGTTATCCTGGGCCAGGGTGTAGCCGCTGCCTGTCATCAGCACGGCGGACATGAGTATTGCGCTTTTTTTAAGTTTCATACGTCTCTCCAATGAGTTAATGCTTCCTTAAAAAACCCCAAATTTTCAGGGTCACGGCAGTGGACCTGCTGACTGCCAGAAAATTACATGTTTTTGGAGTTTTTATTGGTTAAGGGGCTGGAACGGGAATCATATGCAGAAATGACATTTACTGGCATGGGCGAAAAAGACGTCGCCCTTGGCCGGGATGATGTGAGCAAATGTCGCGATAGCGATGACGCGGAAGAACTGAAGGTCAGGCTGACTCGCGCGAGCCTGATGTCGGCACCAGGGTTCGATCTGGATAATTGATTTGCTGATCTCCGGTTATCGGCGAAATAAAAAAACGGCAGCAACGAAAGTCGCTGCCGTTGTCATTATTCCCACTCAATCGTCGCCGGTGGTTTTGACGAAATATCGTAGGTCACACGCGAGACATCGGTGATTTCGTTGATGATGCGATTGCTGACAGTTTCCAGCATCTCGTAAGGCAGGTGCGCCCAGCGCGCTGTCATGAAGTCGATGGTCTCCACCGCCCGCAAGGCAATGACGTAGGAATAGCGACGCGCGTCGCCCACCACACCGACCGATTTCACCGGCAGAAAGACGGCAAAGGCCTGACTGGTTTTGTGATAGAAGTCGGCTTTGTGCAGCTCTTCAATGAAAATGGCATCAGCGCGACGCAGCACGTCGCAGTATTGCTTTTTCACTTCACCCAGAATACGCACGCCCAGACCCGGGCCGGGGAACGGGTGACGATAAACCATGTCATACGGCAGGCCCAGCTCCAGGCCGATGCGACGCACCTCATCCTTGAACAGTTCGCGCAGTGGTTCCACCAGCTTTAGTGCCATGTGCTCAGGCAGACCACCGACATTGTGGTGCGACTTGATAACATGAGCCTTGCCGGTCCGGGATCCGGCCGATTCAATCACATCCGGGTAGATGGTGCCTTGCGCCAACCAGCGCACGTTGTCGATTTTTGAAGCCTCCTGATCGAACACTTCAATAAAGGTATTGCCGATGGCCTTGCGTTTCAGCTCCGGGTCACTGACCCCGGCAAGGCGGTCAAGAAACATGTCTTCAGCATCCACTCTGATGACCTTCACACCCATGTTCTGGGCGAAGGTCGCCATCACCTGGTCGCCTTCGTTCAGACGCAGCAACCCGTTATCAACAAACACACAGGTGAGCTGATCACCAATGGCTTTGTGCAGCAATGCGGCAACCACTGACGAATCAACGCCGCCGGACAAACCCAGCAACACGTGATCATTGCCAACCTGCTCACGCACGGTGTTGATGGCATCCTCAATGATATTGGCGGCTGTCCACAGTGCATCGCAGCCACATATTTTACTTACAAATCGTTCCAGTATGCGCTGGCCCTGCAGCGTGTGGGTCACTTCCGGATGAAACTGTACGCCGTAGAACTGACGCGACTCGTCAGCCATGGCAGCGATCGGAGCGCTATCGGTTTCAGCACTGACAACAAAACCTGGCGGCAGCCGAACCACTTTGTCACCGTGGCTCATCCATACATCCAGTTGCGGAACGCCGCCTTCAGCCATGCGATCCTCGATGCCCTCAAACAAGGCACCTGGCGCTGGCAGATCCACTTCAGCATAACCAAATTCGGATTTATCAGACGCCTCGACCTTGCCGCCCAGCCTGGCCGCCATGGTCTGCATGCCATAACAGATACCCAGCAATGGCAAACCCAGCGTAAACAGATAGTCAGCAGCCTGGGGCGAGTCAGCCAGCGTGGCGGTCTCCGGTCCGCCCGAGAAAATGATACCCTGGGCGGCAAACGCCCGGACTTCGTCCTCGGTACACTGGTAGTCCCAGATTTCACAATACACACCGAGTTCACGGACCCGGCGGGCAATCAATTGCGTGTACTGTGACCCAAAGTCCAGAATCAGAATTTTCTGGCTATGAATATTTTGCTGACTCATGCGTGGAATGCCTTGCTCATGTCCGAGTTGATACTCAACTCATGCGATAGTTGGGTGCTTCCTTGGTAATGCTCACATCATGAACATGACTTTCCTGCATACCGGACGCGGTGATTTTGACAAATTCGGGTTTGGTCCGCATCTCGTCCATGGTGGCGCAGCCGGTGTAACCCATGCTGGAGCGCAAACCGCCCATCAGCTGATGAACAATGCTGGACATGGTTCCTTTGTAAGGCACCCGACCCTCAATACCTTCGGGCACCAGCTTTTCCACGCCGGAGGACGCATCCTGGAAGTAGCGGTCGCTGGAGCCCTGGCTTTGTGACATGGCGCCCATTGAACCCATGCCACGGTAGGCCTTGTAGCTGCGCCCCTGAAACAGTTCAACTTCGCCGGGTGCTTCTTCGGTACCGGCAAGCAGGCTGCCAATCATGACCACATGTGCTCCGGCAGCGACCACTTTGGCGATGTCGCCGGAAAAACGGATACCACCGTCAGAGATAACACAGACATCCGTATCTTTAAGAGCATCGACCACGTTGGACACGGCGGTGATCTGCGGCACACCCACACCGGTGACGATGCGCGTGGTACAGATGGAACCCGGACCAATACCCACCTTGACGGCATCAGCACCGGCATCAGCCAGGTCGCGCGCAGCCTGGGCGGTAGCGATATTACCGCCAATCACTGCCAGTTCCGGGTACAGGCCCTTGATCCGACGGACCATGTCCAGAACGCCAGCTGAATGCCCGTGCGCGGTATCCACAACGATAACATCCACGCCCGCTTCAGCCAGTGCATTGACACGGTCTTCAGTGTCGGCGCTGGTACCCACCGCTGCGGCGACACGCAGGCGACCCTGCTGATCCTTGGAGGCGTTGGGGAAATCTTCCGACTTGCGGATATCTTTCAGCGTTATCAGACCACGTAGCTCGAATTCATCATTGACCACCAGGATTTTTTCAATCCGGTGCTGATGCAACAACTCTTTGATCTCTTCATGACTGGCATCTTCTTTTGCCGTCACCAGACTCTGCTTGGGAGTCATGATGGTCTCGACTTTGGCGTTGAGATTGCTCTCGAAACGCACGTCACGACTGGTCACGATACCAACCAATTGACGACCGACCACCACCGGCATACCGGAAATGTCGTTTTCACGCATCAAGGCGATCAAATCACTGATTCGCGCCTCGGGAGAAATGGTTATCGGATCCTTGACCACGCCACTTTCGTACTTTTTCACCTGACGCACTTCGCGAGCCTGCTGCTCAATGCTCATGTTTTTATGTATGACACCGATGCCCCCTTCCTGCGCCATGGCAATAGCAAGACGCGCTTCCGTCACAGTATCCATGGCCGAAGACATCAGGGGAATATTCAGGGCTATACTCGCAGTCAAACGCGTTTTCAGGCTGACAGCTTTGGGGAGTACAGAGGAGTGGGCGGGCAGAAGCAGAACATCGTCGAATGTCAGCGCTTCTTCAGCAATGCGTAACATAAGTTTTCACCTATCCACAAAAAGCGGATTATACAGATGTGGCGGGCCAAGGTAAACCGGCATCTATGATACCTGCATCGGCTGGGTTAACATGCACGGATGAACCCGGACATCCCTTCATTTCAACAATTCGATGCACGTGACGCCGGCGGTGATAACCGCGTCCTGAGCGTCAGCAGCCTGAACCGATTGGCCCGTGGCCTGCTGGAAGACTGTTTTCCGTCCGTCACCGTAGAGGGTGAAATTTCCAACCTCGCGCAGCCCGGCTCCGGGCACTGGTATCTCACCTTAAAAGACGATGGCGCCCAGATCCGCTGCGCCATGTTCCGCAACCGCAATACCTCCGTGCGCTTTCGGCCCACCAATGGCATGCAGGTAGTGGTGCGCGGCAAACTCAGTATTTATGAAGGCCGCGGTGACTATCAGCTGATACTGGACAGCATGCAGGACGCCGGTGCCGGCGCTCTGCAGCGCGCTTTTGATGAACTGAAACAGAAACTGACCCGCGAAGGCCTGTTTGATGCCGGGCTGAAACAGCCCCTGCCAGCACATGTCCGGCACGTTGCGGTGATCACCTCCCCAACCGGCGCGGTAATCAGGGACATCATCAGCGTATTCCGGCGCCGGTTTCCGGCAATGCAGGTTACCGTGTTGCCGGTACCAGTGCAGGGCCAGGAATCCGCACCCGCAATCATTCAGGCGCTGCACAATGCTGAACGACGCCGACATGAGCTGGGCATCGACGTGGTGCTGCTGGCGCGCGGCGGTGGTTCGCTGGAGGATCTGCAGGCCTTTAATGAAGAGTCGGTGGCGCGCGCCATCCATGCCTGCGCCCTGCCCGTGGTCAGCGCGGTCGGTCACGAAACCGATATCACCATTGCCGACTTTGTAGCCGATTTGCGTGCGCCAACCCCTTCGGCCGCTGCCGAGCTGCTCAGTCCGGACCAGGCACAACTGCGCATGGCATTGCAGAATCAACAGAACAAGCTGGTGCGCCAGATGCAAACACTGCTCAATCAACGCAGCCAACAGCTCGACTGGTTACGCAAACGCCTCCAGCATCCGGGCCGTCGTTTGCAGGAACAGTCGCAGGCACTGATACAACTGGACGCCCGACTGCAACGAGCCATGTTGCGCTTTTTGGAGCAGCGACGCAGCAATCTGCAAATGCTGGCACGCAATCTGGAAAACATCAGTCCGTTGCAAACCCTGCAGCGCGGCTACAGCATCACCCGCACCCCCGAAGGCAAACTTATCAGCTCATCATCCCGGGTCAGACCCGGCGATGATATTATCAGCACGCTGGCCACAGGCCAGATTATCAGTACAGTCAAGGAGATCAAGGCATGAACAAACGCGAGCAACAGCGTCTGATTCGCGAACAGAAACAACAGCAGGCCGAACAGCAGGCCAAATTGCGCAAAAACATATCGCGCCTGACCATGATCGTTGTCATACCACTGGTACTCATCAGCATTGTTTACGGTCTGATGGGCCGGGGCGAAGTCTATCCACCCGACCAGGTCAGTGAACTGGATCATGTCAAAGGCAGCCCCGACGGGGTCACACTGGTGGTCTACGCTGACTTCCAGTGCCCTGCCTGTGCCACCGAACACCGGGTGATGAGCCAGGCCTGGCCTCGCATCGCACCGAATGCACAATTGGTGTTCCGGCATTACCCATTGACCTCAACCCACCGCTTTGCCTGGACCGCCGCGTTATATGCCGAAGCCGCCGGGCGACAGGGAAAATTCTGGGAAATGCATGATCAGCTATTTCTCAATCAGGCTTACTGGTCTGCATTGAGCGAGGTTGAAGACGAATTTGATGGTTATCTTGAGCAGCTCGACCTGGATGTCGCGCAGGCACACCTGGACATGGACGATGAAACCTTGCTGCAGAAGGTGCGCAATGATCAGCGGGGCGGGACCAGTGCCGGGGTGCGATCAACACCCGCGCTGTTCGTCAACGGCCGCTTGACACCCGTGCCGCAGAACCCGATCGACATGATCTCCGTGGTCAACCGCGCACGCGAAGCCAGTGCCGAGTAGGTCAGGGACAGCGTAGCTCGCGTCAGTGCGGCAACAGCCGGCGATGTGTGTGTATCGACATCAGAATGCCAAACCCGGTCAGCAATGTGATGGCAGAGGTGCCACCGTAGCTGACCAGCGGCAGCGGTACACCGACTACCGGCAAAATACCTGACACCATGCCCATGTTGACCACAACATAAATGCAGAAGGTCAGCGACAGACTGACGCCGAGCAAACGACTGAAGGTTTCTTTGGCCTGCCAACTGATGAACAGCCCCCGGCCAACGATAAAGAGGTATAGCGAAAGCAGCACCACAATGCCTAACAGGCCAAACTCTTCACCGATGACAGCCAGGATAAAGTCGGTGGACGACTCCGGCAGAAAGTCCAGCCGCGACTGGGTACCGTTTAGCCAGCCCTTGCCCATCAGCCCGCCCGAGCCCATGGCGATGGTAGACTGAATAATATTCCAGCCCGCGCCCAGCGGATCAGCTTCGGGATTGAACAGTGTGTCCACCCTTCGGCGCTGGTAATCCTCCAGCACAAACATATACATCAATGGAATTGCAATGACGGTGAGCAGGCCTGCTGCGGACAGGATGCGCCAGGACAGCCCGGCAAAGAACACCACTATCAGGCCCGACATCCCTACCAGGATAGATGTGCCCAGGTCGGGCTGAGTAGCAATCAGAAAGCTGGGGATACCGACGATTATCAGGCTGACAACGATATCGTGCCACCGCGGCGGCAATGCGACTTTGCTGAAATACCACGCCACCATGACCGGTAACGAAAGCTTCATCAACTCCGAAGGCTGGAATACCCCGAGGCCGGGAATCGCCAGCCAGCGCTGCGCACCATTGACGACGGTACCAAAAAACAGCACCAGTACCAGCAATACGGTGACAACAGCAAATGCCGGCATTGCCCAGTAGCGATAAGTGCGCGGCGGTATCTGCGCGATGATCAGCAAGGCGGAGAAACCGATGCCCAGACGAATCGCCTGCCGGATAACGGAATCCATGTCTTCGCCACTGGCACTGTACAGTACGAACAGCCCCAGACAGCACACCGTCAACGCAGCCACCAGTAATGGCACATCAATATGTAAACGCCAGGCGAGTGTGCGTTCCTGCGTACCCAGCTCGAATCGGGGATGGATCGCTCGTCTCGTCAGCTCAGACATATTGGAATCGTTCGGGCGCTCAGCGCGGGAATTAAAGCCGCAGGGTAGCGCAAGCGGCGTTTTAAGTCTATGCTCAGGAATCTTTGCCGTAAAACCCGATCACCACATAACAAGGAGCAATCATGTCGATATCAGGCGCAATAAATCGAGGCGTGGACAGCATTGGCAATAACACCCAGACTTTGGCCTGGACGCTGCTTCGCGTTCTTGCCAGTGCGATGTTCATGACCCATGGCTGGCCCAAGATGTTTGGCGAGCAGGCTCAGCCCTTTCTGGGCGGCATGGGATTCTTCGGCATTGACCTCTACGTGAACATGTTATGGATTGCCGGCGCGATTGAGTTATTCGGTGGCGCCTTGCTGGTACTGGGCCTGTTTACCCGTTACGTTGCTTTGCTGGCCGCCATCTTGATGGTAATGGCCTACCTCACTGCGCATCCGGCCTGGTTTCCGACTCTCAACAATGGCGAATTGGCGACCATGTATTTCCTGGTCTACTTTGCCATCTTCGCCTTTGGTCCCGGCAAAATCAGTTTGGACTCTATGATTCGCGGCCGACGCTAACCCGCACCCGTGCTGGCTGGCGGACGACGCAGCTGACTGCTGCGTTGCCCGCCCGCACTGTTCAGTGGTCACGCGACCTGGCGATTTTGCGGTTTTTGGTGATACGACGTTTCTGTGCTACCTGTCGCCCGGATAAGCCTTTCTCATGCTGAACGTAAGGATTTTCATCGCTGCGCAGCTCAATCCGTACCGGTGTGCCTTCCAGCTTCAGCACCTTTCTGAAGGTTTTCTCCAGATAGCGTTTGTAAGAATCGGGTAGCTTATCCGTCTGCTTGCCATGAATCACAATAATGGGTGGATTCTGTCCGCCCGCGTGCGCATAACGCAGCTTGATGCGTCGACCATTGATCATCGGTGGCGAATGATCCAGCACAGCATCCTGCAGGGTTTTAGTCAGCACGTTGGTACCCAGGTCACGTTTTGCCGAATCATAGGCGACATGGATAGACTTATACAGATCACCTACACCCGTGCCATGCAGCGCCGAGATAAAGTGGATAGCGGCAAAATCAACAAAGGCAAAACGACGCCGGATATCGCTCTTGACCCGCTCTTTCTGCTCGGTATCCATGCCGTCCCATTTGTTCAGGGCGATCACAAGCGCACGGCCGGCATCCACTACGTAACCCAGCAGATGCAGGTCCTGCTCAACTATACCGGTACGCGCATCCACCACCAGTATGACCACATTGGCATCCTGAATCGCAGTCAGTGATTTCACCACTGAAAATTTCTCCACCGTTTCGGTGGTTTTACCACGTCGCCGAATACCGGCGGTATCAATCAGCGTGTAGCGATGACCGTGACGTTCGAAAGGGATGTAAACGCTGTCGCGTGTGGTACCGCCCTCATCAAAGACAACAACGCGCTCCTCTCCCAGCATCCGGTTGACCAGTGTGGACTTGCCCACATTGGGGCGTCCCGCGATGGCGATACGAATGCCTTCATCGGCACGATCATCTTCGGGAACCGGTTCGGGGAAACCGTTTAGCACGGACTCCAGCAACTTGGCGATGCCCCGGCCCTGGGATGCGGTAATGGGAAAAACCTGTTCGATACCCAGGCCATAGAAGTCACCCATGGCGACATTCTCGTCAATGCCGTCAACTTTGTTGACCACCAGGTGCGCGGGTTTACCGAGCTTGCGCAAATGCTCAACAATCTGGGTATCACCCGGGTTGAGGCCGGCGCGACCATCAACCAGAAGCAGAACCACATCAGCTTCCTCAATCGCCAGTAACGACTGCGAGGCCATCTGGAAATCAATCCCCTGCTCACCACCCTCCAGACCGCCGGTATCAATGACGATAAAGGGTTTATCGCCTCCTTTGCCCTCGCCATACTGCCGGTCACGGGTCAGACCGGAAAAATCCGCCACAATGGCATCGCGACTACGGGTAAGCCGGTTAAACAGGGTGGATTTACCCACGTTCGGTCGCCCAACAAGGGCCAGTACGGGTTTCATAGAATATCCAGATAATGCACGCGGCGACCACGCCGCGCAGTGTCAATCAGATGTACTCAGGGCAGGCTGTACTTTGACAACCGGCCGCTGTTACCGAAAACGTAGATGCTGCTGCCTTCAGCCACAATCGGTGCGCGCACACCATCACGGTCAACACGGGTGCGGGCAACAAAACTACCGTCAATCTGCGACAGAATGTGCAGATAGCCTTCG
Source organism: Pseudohongiella sp. (assembly GCF_011050365.1). GTDB lineage: Bacteria > Pseudomonadota > Gammaproteobacteria > Pseudomonadales > Pseudohongiellaceae > Pseudohongiella. Next base: position 125,711 of record NZ_DRFV01000012.1, on the reverse strand, counting down.
ACGTCAGCGACCGCAACAAAATTATTGAATGTTGTGGGTGCAGTTATGCGGCGCAGTCGCAGAGAATCGTTTTCCCAGACTGTGCGTTCAGTATTATTTTGCACGGCGTAAACATGGCTGAAACCGTCAACCCAATAAATATTACCCAGGCCCAGCGCCAGTCCATGATAGGTTGATCCCGGCAAACCCCAGACAATACGTCCGGTTTGCACATCCAGGCCCATCAGGTTGCCCTGGTAACTGCCCATATAGACCACGTTGCCAACAATCACCGGATCACCGTCGATGTCGATGATGCGTTCGATATCATAACGTCCCTGTGGCACTGCGATACGTTCTTCCCACATCAGGAAACCGTTATTGGCATCAACACCGGCCGCGATACCGCTGCTGAATCCGGCAATCACGACGTTGCCGGAAATCACCGGCTTGCTGTTGCCACGCAATGACAATGCCGGCACAGTTGTTTCATACACCCAGCGTTGCCGCCCATCAGCCGGCTCCAGTGCAATCAGCCGACCATCAATGGTCTGCACTGCCACCACGCGGCCATCGCTTGCCGGCGCTGCCAGCACTTCGCTGCTAACCGACGTTTCCCACATCAGCTCGCCGGAACTCTGCTCCAGCGCAAATACCCTGGCATCACGGGTCCCCAGCAACACCATGTCACCGCCGGCACCGACACCGCCGGTGATGGTTTCACCGGTGCGCTCACGCCACAACACGTCGCCGGAGACCTTGTCGATGGCATAAACATCGCCGTCTTCAGAGGCGGCGAAGACTGTGTCACCTACGATAACCGGTTGCAGCCGATTGTAGCGACGGCCCTGGCCATCACCCACATTGACACTCCAGTCACGTTGCAGTGAAAACTCTTCATCAAAATCGACCAGCTCGGCCGGTTGCTCTGTTTCGTCGCTGGAGAAAATACTGCAGGCGCCCAAGGTGCCGGCAACTACAATCGAAACAAGCGTTTTCACAACATAATTCATATTCAAATGCTCGGCGACTTGCGCTGTCAGAGGCTGCCTTGCAGCTCAGTGAGTTTCATTTGCAGAACCGGGTTACCTGCGGCAGCAGCCATGGCAGATTCATAAGCGGCCAGCGCCTGCTCGCGACTTCCCTGCGCCAGATAGATATCTCCGCGCAGCTCGTCGAACTCTGCCGCCAGGGCCGAGGCTTCAACTCCGCTGACCACACTCAATGCGCGGTCCGGCTCGTCATTTGCCAGCAGGACCCGGCCCAGACGCAAACGCGCCAGTCTGACCAGCGTCTCATCGGTGCTAGCAAAAAAACCGTTGCGGGTGTTATCCAGCAGCCACTGCAATTCCTGCTCAGCCATCGCCAGGTCATCTGCCTCAACTGCGAGACGGGCACCAAACAGGGCGCCATAGAGCGCGTAAACACTGCCTGCATGCTCAGACTTGAGCGTTGCCACCAACGCCTGCGCCGGTTCACGGTCAGTTTCAGGTACCGTTTCCCCGGGCTGGGTTACCATCAACTGCGACAGCTGATCATAAACTGCCGATGCTGCTGCCGCCGAGCGTGTCTGGCTACCCTGCCAGGCCTGCCAGCCGAAATAGACCAGCGCGACGGCCGCGATACCAATGGCAATCGAGCGGCCACTTTCGCGCCACCAACGTTTGAGCGACTCTAAACTTTCTTCTTCTTCCGTACTTAAAGCCACAAACAGCTCCTGTCTGAATTTACTGATCGTTGTGGGTTCTGCGCCAGCGCAGAACTTGCCATTATGTCTGATTCACAGCAGGCAGGCATCGTGTCGCACTGCCCGATCCGTGTCAAGTCAGGCCGTTGCCGGCACCGTCTCCAACACCCGGGTAAGTGCGCCGACAATGCCTGACACGGCAATCGACTCGGTGCGGCCCTCGTCATCCAGATGACGCAGCCGGACGGTCTGTTCGTCCGTCCCCGGCGCAGGATCAACAATCACCGCAACCCGGGCGCCACTATTATATGCTTTCTTGAGCTGACTGTTGAATTTACCGCCACCGCACAGAGTCATGATGCGTACACCGGGCAGACTGGCGCGTAACTGCTCCGCCAGCGTCAGCATCTGTTCTGTATCCACGCCATCGGATGCCAATACCGTTACGTCCAGCACCTGATTGACCGACTCAGGCAATCGACCGGCAGCCTCCATCAACAACACCAGTCGCTCCATGCCAAATGCCAGGCCGACGGCAGGCGTACCACGCCCACCCAATTGTGCAACCAGCGAATCATACCGACCACCGGCACAGACCGTGCCCTGCGCGCCCAGCTCATCGGTAATCCACTCAAACACCATGTTGTTGTAGTAGTCCAGGCCACGCACCAGGCGCGGGTTCTCGACAAACTCTACCTGGTTGGCACGCAGCAGCTGCTTCAGCGTGTCATAGTGTGCCGTTGTGTCCGGGCTGACAAACTCGCTCAACGATGGCGCATCGACCAACAGCGCCTGGGTTGCCGGCACTTTACTGTCCAGCACTCGCAGCGGATTGCTGAGCAGGCGACGACGGCTGTCGTCATCCAGGTCTGCTTCATGCTGCTGCAGGAATGTCATCAGCGCTGCACCGAAGGCCTTGCGATCGGCGGCGGTGCCGATGTTGTTGATTTCCAGCCGCACACTCTGGCTCAGTCCCAGTGCACGCCACAATGCAGCAGAAATCAGAATGATTTCAGCGTCAATATCCGGACCCGCCATGCCAAAGCTTTCAATACCAACCTGATGAAACTGTCGGTAGCGACCTTTCTGCGGACGTTCGTGACGGAACATGGGGCCGCGATACCACAGGCGTTGCTGCTGGTTATAGAGCAGGCCATGCTGCTCGGCAGCGCGCACGCAGCCGGCGGTGCCTTCCGGGCGCAGGCTGAGCTCATCGCCATTGCGGTCGGCAAAGCTGTACATTTCTTTTTCTACAATATCGGTGACTTCACCAATAGAGCGCTTGAAAAGCTGGGATTGCTCCAGCACCGGAAAACGAATTTCGCGATAACCGTAAGACTGCACCAATCCTTGTGTGACCTGCTCTATATATTGCCAGGTGGGGGTTTCCGCCGGAAGAATATCGTTCATTCCGCGGATTGCCTGTATTTTGCTCATATCCGTGTTGTACTCATAACTAACTTTTTAAAGCGTTAACCGCGCGCGATAATCCCGCCCGGAGCCTGTTCGGCTTCTGCCTTCAGTTTCTCTGCGACCCGCGCCCGTACCATGGCTTCCAGCTCGTCGACCAGCCGGGCGTTGTCGATCTTATGATGCGGCTTGCCATGGACGTAGGCCAGATTGTGCGGAGAGGCGCCGGTCAGGCCTATTTCGGCCACTTTGGCTTCGCCCGGACCATTAACGATGCAACCGATCACTGCCACATCGACCGGGGTAATAACATCTTCCAGGCGCGCCTCAAGTTCGTTGACGACTGAAATCACATCAAAGTTCTGCCGCGAGCAGCTGGGACAGGCGACCAGGTTAACGCCCTTGCTGCGTAGCCCCAGACTTTTCAGAATATCAAAGCCAACGCGAATCTCTTCCACCGGATCGGCTGCCAGCGAAATCCGGATAGTGTCGCCAATGCCATCCATCAGCAAAGCACCCAGACCGACGGCTGACTTGACCGTGCCCGAACGCAAGCCACCGGCTTCGGTAATGCCCAGGTGCAAAGGCTGGTCAATCTGCCCAGCCAACTGCCGGTAGGCCTTCAGGGTCATGAAGATTTCGGAGGCTTTCAGACTGATCTTGAAGTCCTGAAAATCGAGTTTGTCCAGAATATCAATCTGCGTCAGCGCTGATTCCACCATGGCCTCGGCACAAGGCTCCGGGTATTTACGCAACAGCACCTTGCCCAGGGACCCGGCGTTGACGCCAATGCGCAAAGGGATGCCCTTGTCACGTGCAGCATCGATGACGGCCCGGATGCGTTTTTCGCTGCCGATGTTACCGGGATTGATGCGCAAACAGTCAACGCCGTATTCAGCAACCTTGAGCGCAATCTTGTAGTCAAAATGGATATCGGCCACCAGTGGCACGCTGACACGCTGACGAATGGCCCGGAACGCTTCCGCGGCCTCCATGGACGGCACCGAAACCCGCACAATATCTGCGCCCACATCAGTGAGCCGCTGTATCTGCGCAACCGTGGCTTCAACATCACAGGTTTCGGTGTTGGTCATGCTCTGCACTGAAATCGGCGCACCCCCACCAACGGGGACGTTGCCGACCATGATGCGGCGCGACTGGCGGCGATTAATCGGTGATGATTTCAACATAGTGAGCTCACAACACTGGTTTCAATTTCTGGTTTCAAAACAGGTTTCAATGGCATTTCATTTACAGACCGATATTCAGTCGCACCGAATTATCTGCTTTGATATTACTGCTGAAATCGGCCTCGCGACCATTAAAACTTAAAGTCACACCCGGCGCGTTGTCCAGCACGATGGAAAATGGTGCAGTTCCCTGAATCAGCAGTTGCTCGCCGGCCAGGTACGCTTCCCGATGGCTTTGAGGGCCACCGCGGTGCTCGACGTCAACCGAACTGCCCTGCACAAAGCTAAGCTGCAAGCGGTCGTTACCCGGCCAGGTCAGCGTTGTCTGACCGGCCAGGTCCTCTGCTGCTGTTGCCGTGTCCGGGGCAACCACAGGCGCATCGGCACTGCTGTCGGCCTGGGACGCCGCGTCAAACACGGGGATGGCATCTATGTTGCCGCCGTCGATGTTGCCGGTCGCTTCAACGCTGTCTCGATCCGCGGCTGCGCTAGCGGTGTCGGTGTCATCGCCGGTGCTTAGCAACCAGAGCAGAATGGCCACCACAACGAACGCAATACCGGAAAAAATAATCCACGGACGGTTCTTGTCCATACGGCGGCGGGCATAACGCTTGATGGCCTCTTCCTTGCGCGCCAGTTTATGCGTGGTGAATTCACCATATATTTCCAGCATCTGCCCGGGATCAAGTCCCAGCAGCCTGGCATAGGAGCGGATATAACCTTTGACAAAAACATCACCCGGCAGCTTGTCATAACTATCTGACTCCAGCGCCCGCACGTAATGCATGGTGAGGTTCAGCTCATCGGCAACATGCTGCAGGGACAGCTCCAGCGCTTCCCGCTGCGCCAACAACAGACTACCGGGCGTGGTGCGCACATTGTCGGCCACCGCCTCAGCATCGTCTGCCGGTTGTCCGGCTACAGTCTCATCGTTGGCAGTGTTGTGCTCCTCGCTCATATCGTTCTCTAGGACCCGGTCTGGCGGACAATAATGTCACTGCTTTCGACCGCAGCCCGGCGATAACGTTCACTGCGCCGGGTCTGATCGGCCACCTCGCCTACCAGCTGTCCGCAGGCCGCACCAATATCATCACCGCGGGTCGTGCGTACGGTTACCGTATAGCCGGCTTCGTGCAGAATCTGCCGGAAGTTGGACACCGATGAATTGCTTGGGCGTCGATAATCAGACTGCGCAAAGGGGTTGAACGGAATCAGGTTTATCTTGCAGGGAAACGTCTGCAACAATGCAGCCAGTTCACGGGCATGCTGACGATGGTCGTTGACGCCCGCTATCAGCGTGTACTCGATGATCGGTACGCGCTTGTCCGGCAGACTGGCCATGTAATCAGACACGCTGTTGAGCAGCATTTGAATAGGGTATTTGCGATTGACCGGCACAATCTGGTTACGTAACTCATCGTTGGGCGCGTGCAGGGAAATTGCCAGCGACGCATCGGTGAAGTCTTTAAGCCGGTTGATGGCTGGCACCACACCTGCGGTGCTGATCGTAACCCGACGCTTGGACAGACCATAAGCGTTGTCTTCCATCATCAGGCTCAGCCCGTCCATGACATTGTCAAAATTCAGCAGGGGCTCACCCATGCCCATCATGACAATATTACTGACCATTCGATTCATCTTGCCTTCGCCACGTTTGGCGGTCGCGAATCCACCCAGCCGGTGGTTGGCCCACCACAACTGGCCAATAATTTCGGCGGTGGTCAGATTGCTGTTGAAGCCCTGCTTGCCGGTGGCGCAGAAGCTGCAGTCCAACGTACAACCGGCTTGCGAGGAAATACACAAGGTGCCGCGGGTCGCTTCGGGAATGAACACAGTTTCCACCCGACTGCCACTGGCCACTTCAACAATCCATTTGTAACAGCCGTCACTGGCCAGGTGTTCGTCGACAATATTCGGCAACCTGATTTCGGCGCCTGCCTGTAGCTTGTCGCGCAGACTTTTACTGACATCGGTCATGGCAGCGAAATCGGTGACGCCGCGCTGGTGAATCCACTTCATCACCTGCACGGCGCGAAACGGTTTTTCATCCATAGACTGAAAGTAAGCCTGCAACTTGGGCAGGCTCATTCCCAGTAAATTGATTTTATCAACCGTTTCACTCATAACGTCACTCCTGGTCGACCCGGATCAGATTGATCCCGGTCATGTCCCGGCGCTGCGTTCAGCCGCGCGGACAGATTTCTTCGTTTTTGAAGAAGTAGGCGATTTCTCGTGCAGCAGACTCCCCGGAATCGGAACCATGCACCGCGTTGGCGTCAATGGACACGGCAAAATCGGCACGAATGGTACCGGCAGCAGCGTCAGCCGGATTGGTGGCACCCATCAGCTCACGGTTTTTCGCTACCGCACCTTCACCTTCCAGTACCTGCACCATCACCGGGCCCGAAGTCATAAACGCAATCAGGTCTTTGAAAAAACCACGCTCTTTGTGCTCTGCGTAAAAGCCGCCTGCCGATTCGTCAGTCAACTGCACCATTTTGGCAGCTACGATGCTCAGGCCGGCTTTTTCGAAGCGGGAGTAGATCTCACCGATCACATTTTTGCCGACAGCATCGGGTTTGATTATAGATAATGTTCGTTCTTTAGCCATTGTTTCGCTCCACAGCCTGTTACTGGTGTAAAAGGCGCGCATTATACTGGCTTATGGGCAGGTAATTCTACAGCAGTGCACTGTAACGATGCGCGATTAAGCCACAGTTGCTGCAATTAACCTTCGATATCGGGCACGTTAGGGGCTTTTAGGCTTGTGCACGCGCCGGCTGACGCAAGTGCTGCAATGTCCGGATCAGGTTTTCCAGCGCCGTATCAATGTCCTGACGGGTGCTGAAGCGACCAAAAGAGATGCGCAGAGCGCTTTGCGCCATATCTTCATCAACCCCCATGGCTTTGAGTACATAGGACGGCTCCAGCGTTGCCGACATACAGGCAGAACCCGAAGATACCGCAATCTGACGCAGCGCCAGCAGCAGGGATTCGCCATCAACACCAGCAAACCCCAGATTAACGATGCCCGGCACGCCACCGCCGGACTGCCCATGCAGTTGCCAGCCCGATACGCCGGCCAGCCCGGCGAGAAGCTGCTCGCGCAAAACCAGCAAACGCTGGTACTCCTCAGACATTTGCGCCCTGGCCAGGCGGAATGCCTGCCCCATACCCACCAACTGATGAGTCGGCAGCGTGCCCGAACGCATGCCGCGTTCATGCCCGCCGCCATGAATCTGCGCCGTCAGCTCGACACGCGGGTCACGCCGGACAAACAGAGCGCCCACCCCTTTTGGACCGTATACCTTGTGTGCTGATAACGACATCAAGTCCACCGGCAGTTCGGCCAGATCAATAGGCAACTTGCCGGCGCTCTGGGCAGCATCAACATGCAATAACACATTGTGCTCACGCGTTATCGCGCCTATGGCAGCCAGATCATTGACACTGCCGGTCTCATTATTGACGTGCATCAGAGTCACCAGAATGGTGTCATCCCGGATAGCCTCAGCAACCCTGGCGGGCGCAATGGAACCGTCAGCCTCGGGAGTAAGGTAGGTAATCTCGAACCCCTTCTGCTCCAGAAAGTGACAGCTGTCCAGCACGGCTTTGTGTTCAACGCGGGAGCTGATGATGTGACGCCCCTTTGTGGCGTGGAACCCGGCTACACCCTTGATGGCGAGGTTGTCTGCTTCGGTGGCACCCGATGTCCAGACAATCTCGCGTGGATCGCAGTTGATCAGATCAGCCACGTCGCGCCGGGCATTTTCCACCAGCTCCTCAGCCTGCCAGCCATACAGATGCGAACGCGACGCCGGATTGCCGAACTGGCCATCCAGCGTCAGACACTTCGCCATGGCGTCGGCGACCAACGGGTCGACCGGCGTGGTGGCGGCATAATCAAGATAAACCGGTAACTGCATACTACCCCCCGCGGACTACCAGCTCTCGTCGCTCGTCCTGGCTATGAGCCACAGACTTCACCTCATGTCGCTGCATCAGGTCGGCGAGCGAGATGCCGCGCAAAAAACTGTTGATTTGGGCGCTCAGGTCTTCCCACAGATGGTGGGTCAGGCAGATTTCGCCTTGCTGGCAATTCCCCTGCCCTTGGCACTTGGTGGCATCCACTGATTCGTCCACCGCGTCTATGATGTCGACGATGGCGATCGCCGAGGTATCGCGGCCCAGCCGGTAGCCACCGCCGGGTCCGCGCACGCTGTGCACCAGGCCGTGGCGACGCAGGCGCGCGAAAAGCTGCTCCAGATAGGACAGGGAAATGTCCTGGCGCAGCGAAATATCGGACAGTGTCACCGGCTCCGGATCACCATGGATAGCCAGATCCAGCATGGCGGTGACAGCGTAGCGACCTTTGGTTGTCAAACGCATGAATTATCTGCCGGAATTAGGTAAGTTTGTGGGATTATGGAATACCACAGTATTTTAATCAACTATTAGCCATGACTGACACCGCCTATCATCGCCCGGCGTGTTAGACTACGCGCCATGATAGATCTTCATTCCCACACCTGGTTCTCAGACGGCCTGCTGAGCCCGCATGAGTTGATGAGCCGTGCCGCTGAGCTTGGCATCAGACAGCTTGCCATCACTGATCATGACAGCGTGGCGGCGCACCGTGCCATCACTGCGCAGGACGTTCCGACCGGCATGCAACTCATTCCCGGCGTCGAGCTTTCAACCCTGTGGGACAACCGGGAAATACATATTGTCGGGCTGTTCATCGACATTGCGGATGAGCCTTTGAACCAGCTATTGCTGCGCCAGCAGGACAAGCGCCGCAAGCGGGCCATGGATATCGGACTCAAGCTGGAGAAGGCCGGCGTCACAGGCTTGAGTGACTACCTGGCGGACCTGCCGTGCGAAGCGATCAGTCGCAACCACGTCGCTGACTTCCTGATCGACCGTGGCCATGCCAGAAATAAGCAGCAGGCTTTCAGCAAGCATCTGGGCAAACGTGGCCGTTACCACAGTCAGGCCGAGTGGTGCAGCATCAGCGAAGCGGTCACGGCCATCAAGGCGGCAAGCGGCATTGCGGTGGTAGCGCACCCGGATCGATACAAGCTCAACAGGATCAAGCTGCGGCGGCTGTTAACAGAGTTTACTGAGGCGGGCGGTGACGCGCTGGAAGTCAGTTATTCCAATCTGCATCCGGACAAAATGAACAACCTGGCTGACCTGTGCTGTGAGCTGGACATGTGGGCGTCGGTCGGTTCCGACTTCCACACACCGCACACGACCTGGATGGATCTGGGCAGGGTCAGAAAATTACCTGCCCATTGTGAAGACCGGGCACTGTGGCTGCACCCACGCTGGCCAGTAACCGACCAGCAGCAGTCGTCTGCTTAACGGCGCTTCATCGTCGCGACCAGCCCCTTGAATATATCCATCAGGGTTTCATGTTTGTAATCGGTAAACTCACCGGCATCCATGAACATGCCATGATCAGGACAGGCCTCATATTCCAGATGCGGCTGACGTGAATCATTCACCTTCAGCATCGCCTTGCTGCAGCGCGGGCACTGTATATCGCGAACCCGGTTGTAGGTTTTACCAATACGCGGGTCTCCGCTGTCGAGAAAGTCTGACATCCAGGATGACTTGAGCTGCTCGGCTTCGCCATTGTCGAACCATAGCCCCTGGCAACTGCTGCATTGATCAATCGCAACTGAGCCGTGGAGCGTTTCGACTGACCGCTCTATCATCTTGGCATTACATTTTGGGCATTCCATCTTATTCTCCTTACGGCGCCGCTGCATGCGTGCGAGAGTCACGCGCTGAATGCTTTAGCTTTTTTGTTTTAACATGCCTGACCTACTCAGGGCATTCTATAAGATAAATTCCCGCTGTAACAGGCCCAGATCAAAAATCAGAAATCATAACTGACCGCCCGGCTGCGCATGTCCTCAGGGTCCAGGTCACCCCGTTGGCAAGCGAGCAGATCTGACTTATTGAATACATGTATCCGGTCGGGCTGGCGCCCCTCTGCCGCCTGACTACCGAGCCCGGTCATCATCAATGTCAGATGTTCATCAGCAGGCAGAGCACGCAACCCGGACGCGTAGTCACACAAGACAACAAAGACCTGATCTTCCAGCCCGGCTACGTCCTGTTGCCATTGCGCCAGGCGCTCCGCTTCCAGTGCCTCATTGCGCGCTCGCAAGGCCTGCGCCTGCCCGGCAACCTGCTCCCGTAGCGCAGCAACCTGCACTTCAAGCTGCTCGCGCGTCCGCTGCCAGTTTGCCTGAATCTCTGCGCTGGGCAAGGCATCGACCTGCATGGCACGGTCCCGGATTTCCTGACGCAGGGCTTCGGTTTCACTCAGACGCTGCGCAAGCTGCACTCGCAAATCCTGCAACTGCTGATTCATTTGCTCCAGGCTGGCAGAGTCCATTGCTCCCATATTACGCAGGTTATGGGCGGAGGCAGCAGCCGCTGACAACGCCTGTTCAATGGCAGGCATATCAAACAGTGCCGACAGCTGCTGCATCTGTTCGCGATAGAAAGCTGCGATTTCGTCGCTACGCAGAGACATTGCCATGTTGTCACGCATGGCCTCAAAATCGGGTCGGGAGACCACACCGCTGGCCATCAAATTGCCCAGCTGCGACGACAACTCCTCCAGAGCGCTGTTAAGTGAGTGCATACTGGTCGTGCTGCGAAAACCCTGCAACGGGGTTGTCAACTCCAGCACTATGCCTTGCCCGGCAAGGTAATGCCCCTGAACATCGCCGGCCCGGGGGCTGAACACACCGCGGCGCTCGTTAAAACCCAGGCTCTCGCGCATGACACCACTGAAGACGTCAATACTGCGACGCATTTCGCCCAACTGCTCAGCAGTCAGGTTTTGTGCAGTTGCTGTCACCGCCGGCAGACTCAGGGCCGCTGCCAGCGCGACCGCACCGGACCACTTGTGCATGGCTTGCTTATTCATATGTCGCCCTCAAAAAATGGCTGCGTTTGTATGGCCAGCGCTCTCGTCGTCACGGCAAATCGCCCTGATATTGCACATAACTGGCTAGCTGCTGCACGGAATTGACGGTCTGGTAATCTCTGTCCAGCATTTGCTGAAATCCGGCCTCCATGCGCTGAATATCCAGCGCGCGCTGCTGCTCAAACCAGTCCGCCATCTGCACCAGCGTGTCGGCGGTGTTGTCGCCAAACTGCTGCAATGCCGCTTCCAGCATTTGCTGGTTTTCCTGCTGCTGCACTCTGGCTTGCTCCGCGAGGTAACCATCCAGTTGCTGCAACTGGCGCTCTGCTGCCGAAGTGCCGAAGCTGAGTTGCCAGCCCTGCGCCGATACATCCAGCCGGGTCTGGGTCAGCACGGCCACCGACAACACCAGTGATGCGGCCAGTGGCAGCCAACGACCCACATGGCCCCAGGTCGGCCGGGGCCGGCGCCTGACCAACGGTTGTCGTGGCTGATGCGCTGCCGGACCGTGACTGCGATCCCACTCCGGAACCGGTTGCTGTTGCCAGGACAACAACAGTTCGTGCGCTGGCGCCAGCGCCGCAACCTCCGCGCGGCAGTCGGTACACGTCGATACATGTTGCTGCACGGCCAGTCGCGCCGGCGGCGATAACCGGGCATCAAAATAATCGGCAACTATATCAGCGGTTCGGTGACAACTCATGATGTCCCTCCATCAAGGCCCTGAGTTTTTTCAGAGCTGCATAAAAACGTGTTTTTGCGGTATTGGCAGAAATCTCCTGCATCATCGCGATTTCGTCAAAGGTCATGCCCTGGAATACCTTCAACTCCAGTATCAAACGCTGCTCCGGGCTCAACGCTTGCAGAAGACGATGTATGGCCACATTGGACTCAATGGCCATTGCCAACTCCTGCGGCCCCGAATCCGATGTTTGCGAACCTGGCCATTGCGAGCCTGAAGATTGCGACTCCGGCCACGCATCCGGGTCCTCCGGCAGCGCCTGCCCTTTGACCGGATTGGCGTGACGACGCCGGGCAAGATCGACCGCTTTGTTATGCGCAATACGAAACAGCCAGCTAATAAACTGCGATTCTCCGCGAAACCGTGACAGGTTACGGTAGACACCCAGAAAAACATCCTGCATCAGGTCCAGAGCATCATCGCGATTGCCGGTCAGACGCAAACTGTAATTGTAGACGCGACCCTCATAGCGGCGCACAAGCGTCTCCCAGGCATGCAGAGATCCGTTCAGGGCATTTGCTATCAATTCGTTGTCAGGTTCCATGATCTTGTTATCTATGTCGCAGCCGCGGGCAAAAAAGTTTCAGCACCAGAGTTTGCCTGCGATCACACAGAAAAGGAATCGGGGGAGTATTGCCACCTGGGCGGCGAGGATAAACAGCATTGCGCAGGATAACCCCGGCCGGGATCATCCTGCGCAGACAGAGGAGAACATCATCAGGCCGCGTTGCGCCGCCTGGACTCCTCTATCAACTGACTGGCCGCGCGCAGCAATGCGTTCAGCGACGAACTTACGATATCGCGGCTGATCGCAACACCGGTATAACGTTGCAGACCATTCTTCAGCTGAATGTAGGTGACCGCTTCTGCATCGGCCCCCTGGCCCAGAGCGTGCTCACCATACTCCATGATCTCGAAATCAATATCAGTTGCCTCTTTGATGGCCTCGACAAACGCGTCCATAACGCCGTCACCCTCACCGCTGATATCCAGTGTCTGTTCAAAACACTGCATGCTCGCCTTGAACGTTTCGCGCTCACCGGATTTGGAGAAATTGAAGCTGTCCAGTGTTACTGATTGCTGGTCATTCAGGTAAGTCGCCTTGAACAGGGTCCAGATCTTGTCTGCTGCAATTTCCTGACCGGTCGTCTCAGCTTCCCTTTGAATCACGCGACTGAAATCAATCTGTAACCAGCGTGGCAAATTAAAGCCGAACTTGCTCTGCAGCACATACGCAACACCACCTTTGCCGGACTGGCTGTTAACCCGAATCACATCCTGATAGGTACGTCCAAGGTCGCGTGGATCAATGGGCAAATAGGCGATTTCCCAGGTGCTGCCCTCTTGATATATGTCCAGGCACTTCTTGATGGCATCCTGGTGACTGCCGGAAAATGCGGTAAATACCAGATCACCGGAGTACGGCTGTCGCGGATGCACATCAATCTGAGTACAGGCCTTGACCACAGTCACAATCTTGTCCATGTCGCTGAAATCCAGCATCGGGTCGATGCCCTGGCTATACATGTTCATCGCCATGACCACGATATCCATGTTACCGGTACGTTCGCCATTACCCAGCAATGTGCCCTCAACCCGGTCGGCACCGGCCATCACCGCCAACTCCGCCGCCGCGACAGCACAACCGCGGTCGTTGTGAGTATGCAGACTGACCACAACAGCGTCACGCCGGTTTACCTTGCGGCAGAAGTATTCAACCTGATCAGCAAACACATTGGGTGTGGACATCTCGACGGTAGCCGGCAGATTGATGATAACTTTCTTGTCGGCGGTCGGTTGCCAGACGTCAATAACGGCATTACACACGTCAACCGCAAAATCGACTTCGGTGCCCGTGAAACTTTCCGGGGAGTACTGGAAGTGCCAATCGGTTTCCGGTGCTTTTTCTGCAAGCTCTTTCACAACGCGCGCCCCGGCAACCGCGATATCGATGATGCCCTGCTTGTCGGTTTTAAATACTTTCTCGCGCTGCACCACAGATGTGGAATTATAGACGTGCACAATGGCGCGCTTGGCGCCCTTGAGTGACTCGTAGGTGCGGGCGATCAATTCGGGACGCGCCTGGGTAAGAACCTGGATCGTGACATCATCAGGAATCCGGTCCTCCTCGATCAGATAGCGCACAAAGTCAAAATCGGGCTGCGATGCAGCCGGGAATCCCACTTCGATTTCCTTGAAGCCGACCTCAAGCAACAGATCAAACATCTGTTTTTTCTGGCTGACAGACATGGGCTCAATCAACGCCTGATTGCCATCACGCAGATCGACACTGCACCACCGGGGCGCGACCCGGATTATCTGGTCCGGCCAGGTGCGATCGGTCAGCGCCACCGGCGCAAACGGAACGTATTTTTGATGGTTGAAACGGTTGTGCTCGGACATGCTGTCACCCTCTGTCTTGAACCGGGTATTGTTACCCGGACTGTCTATTTCTCGCTAAAACTGGCTTTATCTTTATCAAATTGACTACGCTGCCATGTGAGCTTTCCGGATTCCCCGTCGTTTGTGGCGTCAGGGTGGCAGCTCCGGTCAAATCCGCTGGGTAAGCGGCTGCCTGAAGACTGGCCAAATGGTGGTAACCGTGTCCAGATTGCTCATGTTTGCCAGGTGGTGCAATGACGCTCGGTCATGGCCCGGGACCGCTTTCTGGCTGACCTGACCCGCAATTCGGGGCGGTCTGCCGGGGCCATCAGGTTGATGCATAGAATAGGGAAATCGCCGTAGTGATTCTACTCATTATTTGCGAATAATACGGTATATTTTGGCGCATTACTTCAATTATGCTATCTTAATTAGTGTTTAAAACCAATATAGGCCATTTAGCCGAGATATGACATGGAACTGGACAAGCTCGACCGACGTATTCTGCGCGAACTACAACGCGATGGCAGTATCACCAACGCCGAACTGGCCGAGTGCGTAGGGCTGTCTGCCACACCCTGTGCCAGACGCGTAAAGCGTATGCAGGACGAGGGGCTGATCGAGGGCCAGGTGATAGTGCTTAATCCTGCACAGTTGGGCCTGAAGCTCAGCGCGCTGGTACAGGTAAGCATGGATCGGCACACACCGGATCGCTTCGAGCGTTTTGAAGCTGAAATCCGCAAACACCCGGAAGTCACCGAATGCCTGCTGATCACCGGTCAGTCCGCTGACTATCAACTCAAGGTCATTGTGCCCGACATGGACGATTATCAGGAGTTTCTGCTGAACACGCTGACCCGAATCGAAGGCGTTGCCGACGTTCACTCCAGTTTTATCCTGCGCAAAGTGCTTGATACCACAGCACTGCCTTTACATCATTTGCCGTAAAGGGGACGGAGGGGTTTACCCGCTAAAAAAAGTGCTTCACCTTGTCTTTATAGGAGCGGCTCATTTTCAGCGATGCGCCGCAGCTCAGTGTCAGGTGAAATTCACCGTTGATATGTGACGACACCTTCTCTACCCGGTCCAGATTGACGATAGTGGATCTGTGCACCCGCTGAAACAGTGTGGAATCAAGTTGCGACTCCAGCTCTTTCATGGTGGTGCGCATGATATGAGTATCACCTTTGGCATGCACGCACATGTAATCACCGGCAGCGTCAATCCAGTCGATGTCCCGAATGGGCACAAACGTGGTCGATGCGCCGTCCTTGATAGCCAGTTTCTCGCAGGTTTTGACCGGATTCTCACCACTGCGCAACAGTTCTGCTACCGCCTGCGCGGACTTTCCGGTCAGACTGATGACTATATCGAGCAGCAACTTTTTCTCATCTTCGCCCCGATCACTTTGCAGGCGCTGACGTGCTTTGATAACAGCTGCTTCCAGTCGATCAAGCTCTATCGGTTTCAACAGATAATCTACCGCATGAATCTCGAATGCATTGACCGCGTATTCATCGTAGGCGGTGACAAAAATGACCAGAGGCATATTGTCCTGCTGCAGCCTTTCAACCACTTCAAAACCCGTCATTCCCGGCATCTGGATATCCAGGAACACAAGATCAGGTGTCAACTCGGCGATGGCCTCCAGAGCTTCGCGCCCGTTCTGACACTCCTGCAGCACCTCGACATTGCCCAACTCCTTCAAGCGCAACGACAGTCCCTGACGGGCCAGCGCTTCGTCATCAACGACAATGGCACGAATTGTTTTCACTGAATCATCTAGTTTCATAAGGAATCATCACCATGACCTGAAAACCCTTGGGCTCCCGCTCTGACAGCACCAATTGATGGGCATCTCCGTAAATTTCCTGCAGCCGGTCCCGAATATTTTTCAAACCTACGCCTATCGACGTCGGGTGACTGACAGAACCCGGGCCGTCATCGGCCACTGTAATACAAAGTTGATTGTCTTCGCACCTGCGGGCATTGATCCAGATAGTACCGCCCTCTTCGCTGCGTGCGATAGCGTGTTTTATCGAGTTCTCCACTAACGGTTGCAGAATCATGCTCGGCACCAATGCCTTTTCTGAGTCAGGGGCCAGGTCAACCGTGATACACAAACGCTCTTCGAACCTGACCTTTTCAATATCGAGATACAGATTCAGCGAACCCAGCTCATGCCCCAGATCCACCTTGTCCAATGGATCATGTTCCAGCGAATAACGCAGAAATTTACTCAGGCGGGTGACCATATTATTGGCCTGATCCGTGGACTTGACCAGTATCAGTGTCGATATCGCATTAAGCGTATTGAACAGAAAGTGGGGATTGAGCTGGTAACGCAGCATGCGAAGCTGCGCCTCATGCGCCAGTGCCTCTGAACGCAAGCTCTTTTCTTTCTCGTGCTGGAATAACTGGTAATACTTGATACAGAAGTACAATACACTCCAGATCAACAATATCGACATGGAGATCGGCACCATGCTGGTGAAGCTCACCCAGCCGTAGCCGGTCAGATCCACACTGGCACCGAATTCAGAGTCGGTGATCAGTACTTTCAATGGCCGCCAGGTCTGGGAGGCAACCCAGCACCCCATGACCACGGCAACAATACGTAAAAACACCATCTGTTCCCACACGGCGCGGTAGAGATAGCGCAGTCCGGTGGTCAGAACCATACCGATGACGGCGTCGAGCAGGAATACACCGATACGCTCGATCATATACTCGGCGGGCACAAACGTCAGATCACGCAGCACCAACATCACAACCCATGTACCCCAACCCAGAAGCTGGAACAACCAGAATTGTATCTCTCTGCGCAAGGTCTGCGTGCGAATGCTCATAGCATCGTTGTCTGCCGGTAGAGATTGAAGATATTAAAAAGCTAAAAGGGACGGAGGCATTAAAAAATAACCCCTCCGTCCCCTTTTAACAGGCACCCGGTTACGGCAGCAAGTGCGCCACGCCGTCCCGCTCTTCGTCCAGCTCTTTTTCGGTCTTGGTCATCAGGTTACGACTGAAGTCGTTGATTTCCAGCCCCTGAACGATGGTGTACTGACCATTCTCGCAGGTGACCGGGAACGAATAAATCAGGCCTTTGGCAATGCCGTAGCTGCCGTCGCTGTGGATACCCATGCTGACGGTTTTGCCGTTGGTGCCCAGAGCCCAGTCGCGCATGTGCTCAATCGCAGCGTTGGCCGCTGATGCCGCGCTGGACAGGCCACGGGCCTTGATAATGGCAGCGCCACGCTGCTGAACATTGGGGATAAAGGTGTCTGTCAGCCATGCCTGATCGACCAGGTCCGTGGCTTTTTTGCCAGCGACCGAGGTGTGGTGAACGTCAGGGTACTGAGTGGCAGAGTGGTTGCCCCAGATGATCATGCCATCCACATCAGTGCTGTGTTTGCCGGTTTTCTCCGCCAATTGCGCAATCGCGCGATTATGATCCAGACGGGTCATCGCTGTGAACTGACCTGGCTTCAGATCCGGGGCATTGCGGTAGGCAATCAGGGCATTGGTGTTGGCCGGATTACCAACCACCAGCACTTTAACGTCACGGCTGGCGTGGTCATTGATGGCTTTGCCCTGCACTGAGAAGATTGCCGCGTTAGCGGCCAGCAGATCCTTGCGCTCCATGCCGGGACCGCGGGGACGCGCACCCACCAGCAGACAGTAGTCGGCATCCTTGAATGCTACATTGGGGTCATCGCTCTGCACAATGCCCTGTACCAGTGGGAAGGCACAGTCTTCCAGCTCCATGACGACGCCTTTCAGCGCTTCCAGGGCCGGTGTGATTTCCAGCAATTGCAGGATAACCGGCTGGTCTTTACCCAGCATTTCACCTGATGCGATTCTGAACAACAAAGAATAACTGATTTGCCCTGCTGCCCCGGTGACAGCGACGCGTACGGGTGCTTTTGCCATGATAAAACCCTTATAAAGTCTAAGTTAGTGTTAATGGGTGGAGAATTGAGGGCCCAGAGTATACCACTACCGGATAAACATGGCATCGCCGTAGCTGAAGAAGCGATACTCCTGTTCAATGGCTTGCTGGTAAGCGGCCATGACCTGTTCACGCCCGGCAAAGGCACTGATCAGCATCATCAATGTCGAACGCGGCAAATGAAAATTGGTGACCATGGCATCGACCACCCGGAATTGATATCCCGGGTAAATGAAGATGTCGGTTTCGCCTTCATAGGGCTGAAGTTCAGTCCCGGCATTGCCTTCAAAGCCTTTCATGGCAGCAGACTCGAGACTTCGTACCGATGTTGTTCCCACCGCTATGACGCGTCCACCACGCTCATGGCAGGCGTTCACCCGCGCACAAACCTCGGCCGGCACACTGATCCATTCGCTGTGCATCTTGTGATCCTGCACATCATCTACCCGCACCGGTTGAAATGTGCCGGACCCGACATGCAGGGTAACAAACGCCATCTCAACCGATTTTGCCCTCAGCGCGTCCAGCAACGCATCATCAAAATGCAATCCGGCTGTCGGCGCTGCTACGGCTCCGGGATGCCTGGCGTACACGGTTTGATAACGGCTTTGATCCAGACTCTCGTCATCGCGTTTGATATAGGTGGGTAGTGGCATGTGGCCGACTTTATCGAGTGCATCGACCAAAGGCTCCTCGCAAAAGAAACGCAATCGGAAGAACCTGCCTTTTCGGCCCAGTATCTCAGCTTCCAGGGTATGGTCACCCTGAGCAGAGCTGAGCACCAGTCGCAACCCTGACTGGCGGGCATTGCTGGCCCTGACATGCGCGATAGCTTCATTGCCGGGCAACAGGCGCTCAATCAGAACCTCAACAGCACCGCCGGTGTCCTTGCGCTGGCCAAGCAGCCTTGCCGGTAATACCTGCGTATCATTGAATACCAGCAGATCACGGGACGTAATCATCTTCACGATATCGTGGAATCTGTGGTGTTCAACCGAACCACTGCTGCGATCCAGGCACAGCAATCGGCTGCTGCTGCGCTCGGCCAGTGGATAATGCGCAATCAGCTGTTCGGGCAGCTCATAATCAAAATCGGATAGTTTCATAAGGCGGGCAAGTTTGCCCGAAAGCCCGCCTGTTGCCAAGCACAACCATTCACTGGCAAGACGCGTTCGCCGGCGTTGCTACCCGCACGCCGACCCTCTACTGCGACGATAAAAAATCCAGCGCCAGTGCCGTCATCGCCTGCACACCCACCGGCAATGCGCGCTCGTCGGCATAGAAGTACGGTGAGTGATTGGGGTACACCATGTCCGGATCATCAGCCGCGATACCAAGAAAGAAAAACATGCCCGGCACTTCATTGGCATAGTAGGAGAAGTCCTCAGCGCCGGTAATCAACGGCGACTCGATCAGCCTGTCTCCGACCACACGCTGCAAGGTCGGTTGCATGGCGCGGGTCAACCCGGGGTCATTGGCCGTCACCGGATAACCCAGACTGATATCCACCTCGGCAGTGGCGCCGGCACTGGCCGCAATCTGCTCTGCGGTGCGTGTCACCCGTTCGTGGATCTGGGTTCGCGTTTCGGCATCAAAGGTACGCAAAGTGCCAATCATTTCCACTGAGTCGGGGATGATATTACTGCGCAGACCACCGTTGATGGCACCCACGGTGACAATGGAGGGGGTGGTCGTGGCATTGAGCTGCCGACTGGGGATGGTCTGCAGGCCCATGACAATCTGCGACGCGACCACGATCGGGTCGATACCGGCCCAGGGCGCCGCACCGTGCGTCTGCTGCCCCTGCACCCTGATAGTGAAGGAGTCGCTTGATGCCATGGTGCCGCCTTCGCGCACCGCAATCACACCTGCCGGAATGGGCCAGACATGCAGACCAAATACGGCATCGGGTCGCAGGTCAGCAAAAATGCCTTCCGCCAGCATCAGCTCGGCGCCACCTTCCTCTCCGGCAGGTGCACCCTCCTCGGCTGGCTGGAAGATAAACATGACGGTACCCGTCAGCTCGTCCTTCATGCCTGCCAGCACGCTGGCAGCCCCCATCAGAATAGCCATGTGATTGTCGTGACCACAGGCATGCATGACCCCGACGTCCTGGCCGTTGTACTGCGTGCGCACCTGCGAAGCAAACGGCAGATCCACCTGCTCCTCCACTGGCAGGGCATCCATATCGGCCCGTAATGCAACCACCGGTCCCGGCTGGCCACCACGCAGAATTCCGACGACACCGGTATGAGCGATACCTGTCTTTACTTCCATACCCAACGCTTCGAGATGCTCCGCGATAATGCCGGAGGTACGGAACTCCCGGTTGCCCAGTTCCGGGTGCTGATGAAAATCACGCCGCCACTCCACTACCTGTGGCATGACACTGTCAACCCGGTTTTGCACGGCGTCGGGCAACGCTGGCTGAGCCTGGACTGCAACAACCTGAGTCAACAGCAAAGTGGCGGCACCGAGCAGTAGCATCTTTTTCATGGCATAGATCCTTGTTCCGTTAGCGGAAAATTGCGGTGTTATCTGACGATTAAAATCAGGATAGCCCAACGGCGACAGCTAAATCCAGCAATCAAAGGGATTATCACACCAGCCCCGTTGCCAGCCGTCGCAATGTTGTTATAATGGCGCCCTTCTGCAATAGCGCACTTCCTGCCGGAGTGGTGAAATTGGTAGACACGCCGGATTCAAAATCCGGTGCTAGTGATAGCGTGCCGGTTCAAGTCCGGCCTCCGGTACCATAAAGCTCGACCCTTCGACCCCATTACGAAAATAACACGCCGGATTCACCTGTTTCATAAAATCAGCGGTGCTAGAGATAGCGTGCCGGTTCAAGTCCGGCCTCCGGTACCATAAAGCTCGACCCTTCGACCCCATCTTGCAAAGCCTATCGCTGACAGTGATAGCGAGCCGATTCCCGATTTGATCATAATCAAACCCGTGGCCCGTATTAAATGCAATACTTGAACATCTCTGATTAAAACCCTGGCTTCTGTCACAAGGGCCGTTCTGATAGAGTGAAAAGTATGCCCTCCACCCCAGACAGTGCCCTCCGCTCACTGCATTTACGCTCCCTTCGCTACCTGGGGGATTACCTCACCGGCCTGGTAAAGGACCGCCTGTGGTTGAAGGTATTAATTGGCATGTTTCTCGGCCTGTGCATCGGCGCACTGCTGGGACCTTCGATGGGCCTGGTAGAACCTGCCACCGGCTCGATGATCGGCAGCTGGCTGGCCTTTCCGGGTCAATTGTTTCTGGCCACCATACAGATGATTGTGATCCCGCTGGTCATCGCCTCGGTGATCCGCGGTCTGGCGGCCAGCGAAAATCTGGAACAGCTGCGCAAGCTGGGCGTCCGGGTAAGTCTGTTCTTTGCCGTTACCACGGCCATGGCGGCAATTATCGGCCTGTGGCTCGGCGACTTGCTCAAACCCGGCCGCCTGCTGCAGGGACAGCAACCGGGCGCTAACCTGGAGCAACCCGAGGTAACATCCGCCACGATTCCCAGTTTGACCGAATTCCCCAGTGCAGTGATCGGGTTGTTGCCGGGCAATCCCCTGGATGCCATGGTCGAAGGGCAAATGTTGCAGGTGGTGATTTTCTCAATCATTGTCGGCATTGCGCTGGTGACCATGGTGCCCGCTGCGGCCCGTCCGATGCTGGACCTGCTCGACTCTCTGCAGCAGATTTGCATGACGGTCGTGCGATGGGCGATGCGTCTGGCACCCTATGCCGTGTTTGGGCTGATGGCCCAGCTCACCACAACCCTCGGCGTTGCTGCGCTGGGGGGCATGGCCTTCTATGTCGCCACCGTGATTATCGGGCTGATGCTGTTGCTGCTGGTCTACCTGCTGTTGCTGCGGGTTTTCTCCGGTGTTCGGCCATTGGGATTCCTGCGCGACGCCCGCGATGTGCTATTGCTGGCGTTCTCCACGTCCAGTTCAGCGGCCGTCATGCCCTTGTCCATCCGCACGGCCGAGGATAGATTGCATGTACGGCCATCCATTTCCCAGTTCGTTATCCCGCTGGGCGCCACCATCAATATGAACGGCACCGCGTTGTACCAGGCAGTGGCCACGATGTTCCTGGCGCAGGTTTACGGCATTGACCTGAGCATGGCCAGCATGGCCCTGGTAGTGGCCATAGCGGTTGGCGCATCAATCGGGTCGCCGGCTACCCCCGGGGTCGGTATTGTCATCCTGGCAATGGTGCTCGAGTCAGTTGGCATTCCTGCCGCCGGCATCGCGCTGATCATGGGTGTAGACCGCATCCTGGACATGTGCCGCACGGCAATCAACGTCACCGGCGACCTGGTCACCTGTCGTCTGATGGAGGAGTGGGTCGGCGGCAAGGGTGATGCCGAAGACAGACTGGCGCAGCAGGCTGTCCGTGAACAGCAACATCTTCAGGAGAAAACCGGGCCCCCTTCAACATCATAGGCAATCGCGGAAAAGGAGAACACATGCAAAAGCGCCCTGGATGGGTATTCTATCTTTCCGTCGTTTTACTCGCCGTATTTGTAGTCATGGGGATCGGCAGGCCCGAGCAACTGGCGGAAGGCGCCGAGCTTGCGCTGGACTTCACCACGGAACATTTCGGGTGGCTGTACCTGTTCGCCACGACAGGGTTTCTGTTGTTCTGCTTTGGGGTAGCGTTCTCGCCCGCCGGCCGTATTCGTCTGGGTGCCGATGGCGAAAGTCCCGAGTTTCCCTATCCTACCTGGCTTGGCATGATCTTCTCGGCCGGCATGGGTGTCGGTCTGGTGTTCTGGGGCGTGGCCGAACCCATGAGCCACTACAATAACCCGCCATTGGGCCAGACGACCGGAGGAACCCCGGAGGCGGCCCGGATCAGTATGCAGTACTCACTTTTTCACTGGGGATTTCACCAGTGGGCCAACTTCGCGGTGGTCGGACTATCCATCGCCTATGTGCGCTTCCGACGGCAACGGGCCGGGCTGATCAGTGAAACCTTCCGGGCCAGCCTGGGTGACCGGGTCGACGGCCCTCTGGGTCACGGCATCAATACCCTGGCCGTGGTATCGACCGTATTCGGCGTCGCAACCACGCTTGGTCTGGGTATCATCCAGATCAACAGCGGCCTTGGCGCCGTGGCCGACGTTGGTTTCGGTACCAGCCAGCAGATGATGATACTGGCCGGCGTCTCCGTGATCTTCCTGCTCTGCTCTTTGATGCCTTTGGAAAGCGGCGTGCGATATGTCAGTGATGCCAACATGTTGCTGGCCGCCGCGCTGCTGGTGTTTGTATTCTTTGCTGGCCCTACCGACTTCATCACTGCGGCGATGACCAATGCCATCGGCGACTATTTTAGCAATGTCATCGGGATGAGCCTGGTCATGACGCCCTATACCGGCGAGGACTGGGTGGAGCGCTGGACTATCTTTTATTGGGCCTGGGGACTCTCCTGGGCACCATTCGTGGGTAGCTTCATCGCCCGTATCTCACGCGGGCGCACCATCCGCGAGTTTGTGCTGGGCGTGATTGGTATGCCGGTGCTGTTGAGCGTGGCGTGGTTCGCGGTTTTTGGCGGATCAGCACTGTACTACGAACTGTTCGAGTCGGCAGGCATCGCAGCGGCGGTCGATACCGAAATCAGCTCCGGATTGTTCCTGATGCTGGAATCACTTCCCTTTCCGGAAATTCTTGGCTGGCTGGTATTGATCCTGATCATACTGTTCGTGATCACTTCCGCCAACTCGGCCACGTTCGTGCTCGGCATGTTTACCGGCAAGGGTGTGTTGACGCCCAGTCGCTGGCTGCGTGTCGGCTGGGGCTTCATTCAGGTGCTGGTGGCCGGGGTGCTGCTGCTCAGCGGCGGGCTGGGCGCATTGCAGACGATGTCCATTGTCGCAGCATTTCCCTTCATGATCCTGATGATCTTCATGGCGGCCGCGCTGCTTCGCTCCCTGCGCGAGGAACAGCGGCAGATGGAACTGCACGCAGCCATGCTGGAAGTACGCATGCAACGCATGCTCAAGGATTACGAGGCCGACAGAGAGCAGAGCGAGGCCGACCATGAACGGTCAGCGGAGATAGCCGGGCACAACGAAAGCACAGACTGACACACGATCACCGGCTGACAGGCGATTGCGCCTCACAACCACAACTACAATCAGAGCCAAACCTTGATATAGCGCATGGTCACCCTGCCCACCCGGGAGTAATATTAAAATTGAAGCAATTATCTGCGCTTTTTATGCTTCGACGCCGACCAGCGCTGCGGCAATGTGTCACATGGCGATTGACTCTGTTTTGCCAGATACTTGATTCATCATCTGTTCGCCCGGGCGGTAGACTTGTCCGACAACCACAACTGGAAGGAAGCAACCATGAACAAGACACTGAGTTTGGTATTTTTCAGCCTCCTGACGCTGCTCACCACAAATGCCATGGCTGACGAATGGCTGAAAACGATGAAGGACTTTGAGCTGACCGATCACATGGGGGTCACCCACGCGCTCGACGAATATGCCGACAACGAATTTATTGTCATGTATGTGCATGGTTCAGGCTGCCCGATCGCGCGCCTGTCAGTCCCGACCTTCCTGGGCATTCGCGATGATTATGCAGACAGCAACATCACTTTCCTGATGTTGAATTCGTTTATCCAGGATGACATCCCCCGCATCCGTAAAGAGGCAGCGGATTTCAATATTGATTTTCCCATTCTAAAAGACGCCGACCAGTCCGTGGCACGTTCATTGGGGGTTGAGAGAACCGCCGAGGTGTTTATCGTTGACCCGCGTACGCGCAAGGTTGTGTTCCGCGGCCCCATTGACGACTCACTGGGCTACGAAACCCAGCGCATCAACACCGAACATAATTACCTGCGCGATGCGCTGGACGCGGTCATGGCGGGAGAAACCATAAACATGAACGACATCCCGGATTCCAAGGGCTGCCTGGTCGGGTTTTTCCTGAGCTGATAAGCCCGGGAGCATTTATCATGAAAACTGAATCGCAAACGTTTGCCTTACTCGCCTTGTGTTTTTGCGGCCCGTTACTCGATGCCGCCGAACCAATTGACGAGGCATGGCTGGCATTCAACAACGCGCTGGGCAAGCCGGCACTGATAGCGGCCAACGCCGATCATGAGCTGGCACTGACCGGCTACCGGCCAATTGCCGGATTTAGCGCCAGCGATGTCGATGCCAACAAGTTGCGATTGGGATTCGATCTGTTTCATGAGCGCCGGCTGTCTGCGGACAACAATATTGGTTGCAATAGCTGTCACTCCGGCATGTTCGGCGGTACTGATGGTCGCCGGGTATCAACCGGAGCATTCGGTGTCAGCGGACATCTGAACGCACCAACAACGTTCAATGCGGCGATGAATTTCCGTCAGTTCTGGGATGGCCGCGCAGTGACCCTGACTGAACAGGCACTGGGGCCAATTGAAAGCCAGATAGAAATGGCGCACGATTTGGCCACCGTGGTGGAACTGCTGCAAAATGACGACAACTACGCGGCCGAATTTGCCGTCCTTTACCCGGACGGCATTACCGCTCACAACATCGGCGATGCGCTCGCCTACTTCCAGACCATGAACTTTACCCGGGCTAACACCCCGTTCCTTCGTCACCTGGCGGGCGAAGAAGATCAGCTCAGTGAGCAGGCCATGCGGGGCTGGCAGCGCTTCGACGAGATTGGTTGCGTCAGTTGCCACAATGGCATCAATCTGGGAGGCAATTCCTACCAACAACTCGGGTCTGCGACATCCTATTTTGTCGAACATCGCGTAGCGAATGTAAATGACAACGGTTTGATCAACCGCAGTTTGCGGGAACACGACGCGCACGTCTTCAAAGTGCCGACTCTGCACGGCGTTGCCGAGACCGCTCCCTATTTTCATGACGGCAGCATCGATACCCTGGAAGCCGCCATCGAGGAGATGGGCGAGCATCAACTGGGCCGACAATTGAGCCAACAGGATATCGACGACATCTCCGCATTCCTGCAGTCTCTGGGCGGGCGTGGCATGGGCATGATGATGGGCAATATGGGCATGGGCCGTGGTCAAGGCATGCGACAAGGTCAGGACATGGGACGCGGCCAGGGCATGCATGAAGGTCAGGGCATGCGACAAGGCCAGGGCATGCATGAAGGTAAGGGCATGCGACAAGGCCAGGGTATGCATCAGGGTGGAATGCGACCGGGCCAGGGTATGAGGCAGCAAGAGATGCCACAGAGCCAGAGTAGAACCGGCACAATGCCTGCTGGCGACACCAATACCGCGTCAGCCAACCCCGCCAGCCCCGGGCCCCGGGCCCGGGGCGCACAGCGACGCCTATGGTATTGCAATTGCTGCAGCGCAGTCTGCCCAGGAAAAATTGCTGACCGAAATGGCACGTGTTCACTCAGGCGAAGTAGCGCACTACGACTTTCTGCAATTTGAACACCTGGAGCTGATTCGCCATGCCCGCGCGTTGCATCACCCGCCGGCCACATTGAGTGAATCTGCCCGCACACAGTTGACCAACGTTGCCGAACAGCTGTTGACGCAAACCAACGAGCTTGAATGGGTGATTGCCGATTATCTGCGGGCACATGCGATGGCGGACATCATGCAAACACACATTGACGACCCGGCCATGAACAACACCGTTGAAGGTTTGGGTGACCCGGTGGCGCGTTTGTCTGGCTATAAAAATACTGTGGAGCAGATGATGACGGCCATGCAATCAGCAGCAATAACCAGCACGGCCCATCAAATGCAAACCATCTTCGCTGCGGCACGCTAGCACCAACATGCCCGCAGCGACAGACGAATCAGTTTTGTGTCACTGCGACATTATCCGTGCCCAGTATCTTCGGTCGCGCCAGCAACCATTGAACCACTTCCTCTGAAAACGCCGGGGTAATCTGCGGTATATGGGCACCTTCGGCGATCGTCCATAGTTCGGCTGAACCACCGGGGTGACAACCATCACTGTAGCGGGTCACTGTCGTCTCCAGTCCTGCCAGGCTGACATCCAGATCAAGCGTAGCAACAACCTCGCCATCAGACGAACAGCCATTGTACTCCACCCAGCGGTTGACCGTTTCGTTGGCACTGGGGTAAACATTGCCCTGAATGTCGCCACCGTCGTAAGCGATGGTGCCATCGGCAGTGCCATGAATCTGCAGAATATGAACCGGGTTTTCAGGTGCCGCTTGTGCGACGGTTGCCTCCGCCCCGGCCAGGCTGGCGATACCGGCAATCACACCCGAGTGTTCATGAGCGGCATTGTATGACATGAAGCCACCGTTGGAATGACCAATCAGATACACCCGGCGCTCATCGACCTGGTATTGCGCCTTGACCGTATTGATGATGTTGAGTACATAAGCAGAGTCATCAAGGTCATTGGCGTAAAAATTACAACACGCATCCGACGCATTCCAGAACCGGGCATTGCGCCCCTGCGTCTCCTGAGTGCCATCGGGTGTGGCCAGAATAAATCCATAGTTGTTGACCAGCTCACCAAAACGCATGTACTCGTTCTGCTGGACACCGCTTGAGCCATAACCATGCAACAATACAAAAAGCGGTACCGGCGCATTGGCCTGATAGCTATCGGGCACGATTAACGGGATGTCACCGCGGCCCGCGTCTATCTGAGTGGTTTGCTGCGCGAGCACAGCCGGCGAGCATATCAACAGTAATAAAAACATAAAACGCATAACACTTCCTCGTAAGTTTTAGAGCATTATTTAACCAGGTTTTCAGTCGTACACAGAATCGTAATGTATTGCAAAGCCGGCACGTTGCCGGGCAGTCATGCATTTCAGCGGGCTGGCGTTATATATCTCGGTCAATTGCGCCACCGTCAGTTGCACGGCTGGCAGCCCTGACTCAAACCATTGCACCAACGTAGCGCTCCAGAAATACTGTTGGCATGCGCTTGGGTTTGCCGGTTGTCAGCGCAATACAGACAAATGTACTTTTAGCCCGCAACAGGGTTTGCTGGTCTGAACCCCTGCAAATCTGAAACTCACGGGTTAACCGGAGCTTGTTATCTGACTGCACAATCCAGGTCGCAACCTGCAGCTCATCACCCAGGTAGGCAGCGGCCAGGTAATCAATCTCATGGCGCAGCACAACCATGGCACGGTCCAGTAGCCGGTATGAAGCCAGATCCAGACCCAGAGCCTCCGAATGTTGCCAGGCGCAACGCTCCAGCCAGCGTACATAAACAGCGTTATTGGTGTGGCCCAGCTCATCAATCTCATCGGCGGCCACCACAATACTCAACGTGTGCGGGTCAGGTCTATCCCAAGTCGGCAAAACGTGCTCCCGGTAAAATCGTTTATTGTTCGAGCGGCTGGTTTGAATAGCGCTCGTAGTAACGCTGATACAACTCCTGCTGAGTGCCGAACAGATCGATCAGACGCCCTTGCACAAAGGCTTCCTGTACCTGGCTGGTCCGCATGTCCAGCGCATCACCGACGGAAACAAAAAATGTCGCGTTCTTGCCGACCTCCAGGGTCCCCACCTGATCATCCACACCCAGAATTTCTGCATTGTGCTGGGTCACCATGGCCAGCGCGGTCTCCCTGTCCAGCCCGTACGCCGCAGCCGTGCCGGCAAAAAACGGCAGATTGCGCTGGGAATCCAGCGCGGTTTCACCACCACCAATACCGACCAGGATGCCCGCCTCGTGCAACTGAAACGGTACTTTGTAGGGTTCGTCCACGTCGTACCACTCCCTGCCGGGTAGTGAATGTACGGACTCATAAACCACTGCCACCGATTCGCTAAGCAGCAGATCCTTGACCTTCATGGCGTCACGGCCACCTACCAGGACAATCTCCTGGACGCCATAGCTGCTGGCGAACTGAACGCTACTGACAATCGTGCGCGCATCATTGGCGTGGATGAAGAGTTTGGCGTCACCGGTGAACAATGGCGCCATCGCCTGCAAATTCAGATTCAGCGGTGTGCCCGTGTAACTGACGGCATTCTGAAACAGCGAATGCAGCAATTGGGTCTGGTGGGCATAGTCTTCATTGTCGACGGTTTCAAACTGACCGGTGATGTCATTGCGTTCACGGCGAGTGCGTGACGGCCAATGCATGTGCATGCCCCCGTTTTCCGCCAGCAAGGCGTCTTCCCAGTTCCAGCCATCCAGGTTCATGACACTGGAGCGACCGGAAATCAGGCCGCCCTGCGGCGCTATCTGCGCCGTCAGTATGCCGTTAAAGCGAAAGGTCGGAATCAGCTCGGAATCAGTATTGTAGGCAATCGCCGAGCGAATACTGGCATTGATATCGCCCTCCTCCACCACATCATTGGTGGCCCGCAGGTTGGCTATTTCCGACAGACCCAGCGTTGAGTTGGGTAGCACAAAGCCGGGATAAACATGGGCACCCTGCACGTCAATAAGCTGATGACTGAAAAAGTCAGGCCGATTGGCGTCAGTGCCAACATAGGTGATCACGCCTTCATCAAAAGCCATTACCCCATCCGTGATCACACTGCCGTCACCGACATGAATCACGGCACCAATGATCGCGATCGGCTCACTTTGTTCTTCTGCCGGTTTGGGTACAATCGCCTGCGACAGAGGAATCGATAAACACAGTGCGGCAAACAACATAACTCGGATTCGTGTTCTCATGTCCTTACTCCTCTTCGCTGATGATAGCGGCGATGAGGCGCGCGCGCTCATCAGCAATATACTGCCGCAGTTGTTGATCTCGTGCCCGGTCAAAATACGGCACACCATCTACCCAGGTCGTCTGTGCCTGGGCATACACCGATAAAGGATGCTCATCCCACAACACCAGATCAGCATCTTTGCCTTCACGAATACTGCCCATGCGATCATCCAGGTGTAACAGTTTGGCCGGGTTCAGGGTGATCATCTTCAGGGCGTCCGATTCACTGACATTGCCATACTTGACCATCTTGCCGGCTTCCTGGTTCAGGCGCCGCGACATCTCGGCATCGTCTGAATTCAGCGCTACCACCACACCGGCCAGCTGCATCAATGCAGCATTGTAGGGAATGGCGTAACGCACCTCCCATTTGAATGCCCACCAGTCCGAGAATGTAGAACCACCCGCGCCATGGGCCGCCATCTTGTCGGCGACCTTGTAACCTTCCAGAATATGCGTAAAGGTGTTGATGTTGAAACCGAAACTCTCGGCCATGGTCATCATCATATTGATTTCGGACTGCACATAGGAATGGTTGGTCACATACCGTTCGCCCTTGAGTACTTCCAGCATGGTTTCATGCACCAGATCACGTCGGGGCATGACCGTATCGCGGCGTTGCGCATTGGACAACGCGTTGTAGGCATTCCAGCGCTGCTCGTACTGCTGTGCCTGGCTGAAAGCATTGACGTAAACCTGCTCGACACCCATACGGGTCTGCGGGTAACGGATCGAGGCCGGGTTGGTGCTGCGCTTGACGTTTTCGCCCAACGCAAACTTGATAAACTTGGGAGCATCGTCAAGCTGCAGTTCCTCCGGCGCCATACCCCAACGCAGCTTGATGATGGACGACTGGCCACCTATCGGGTTGGATGAACCGTGCAGCTGTTGTGCCGCGACCACGCCACCTGCCAGGTTGCGGTAGATGTTCACATCCTCGGAGTTCACCACATCCTGCATTCTCACCATGCTTGAGTTGGTAGCAATCTCGTTGATGCTGAACAAGGCAATATGGGTATGCTCATCAATGATGCCGGGGGTCAGGTGCTTGCCAGTGCCATCGACTTCAACGGCGCCGCCGGCCGACAGGTTGTCCCCGACAGCGGCAATGCGGCCATCACGCACCAGCACATCAGTGACCAGTATACCCATGTCTTCATTGGTCCATACCGTGGCATTGCGAATGACCACATCCTGCTGAGCCGGCAACGACTCGCTACCGTATGCGGAGAACGGATACAGAACAGGCGAAGGCAAAGCATCTGTGGCGGAAGTGACCGGCGCTGAGTCCGGCTCCGGCTCGGGCGCGACCAGCGGGCCTGTGTAAGTCAAACGCCAGTCTATCGGCTCACCCGCTGCCGTTTGCCCGGTGCCCTGCCAGCCATTGTCTACCGACCAGCCACTCAGGCGGGTCGGGCCGGTGTCGCTGGCGGCAGTGAACGTCAGGCTGATCAGGTCATTGCCGATGCTGGCATCGACCGATGCATCTGCATCCGGCTCGGCATTGCCGTCCAACAGGCTGAGTTTGGCACCGCCATCGGCAAAATCCAGCGCCACAGCCAGCTGCCGGTTGCCAGCCATCAGCGAATATTGCCCACGTCGCTCATCGAGACCGGTA
Source organism: Pseudohongiella sp. (assembly GCF_011050365.1). Lineage (GTDB taxonomy): Bacteria > Pseudomonadota > Gammaproteobacteria > Pseudomonadales > Pseudohongiellaceae > Pseudohongiella. The sequence goes on along the minus strand of NZ_DRFV01000012.1, from coordinate 94,127 downwards.
TTCAGCACAAAACGCTCGCCGCGCACCCAGTTCTCCAGCAACACGGTGTCGTCATCAAACAGGGGCCCGGAAGTGACCACCATATTGGCCAGCGCACCGGCGTCAAGCTGCCCCAGACGATCAGACACTCCGAGTATCCGGGCCGGCACAGTGGTCAGCCCGGCAATGGCGTCATCGTGCGGCAAGCCATTAGCAACGGCCTGTCGCAGGTTATCCCAGAAGTCCGCGCCGGCGCCGGCACTGGTCAGCGCAAACTCAATACCGGCTTCCGACAGCAGGCGCAGGTTATACGGTGCCAGCTCCCAGTGTTTCAGGTCAGAGAAGGACACTTCGTCGGCGATGAACGGATCGGCCACGTCGGGTGCATCCGGGTAATTCACCGGCACTATCAGGCGCGCGCCGGTGGCAGCCAGTTTCTCTGCCTGCTGATAGGCGTCTGTACCGACGCGAATGACATAATCGGTGTCGAACTCTTGCGCGACGCCATCCACTGTTAATGCCTGATGCCAATTATCCACTTCCATTATCTGCGGCAGGCTCTGGGCACGTATCCACCCTTCCAGCGATTCGTCGACAAACGGACGTTGCTCGTGTGCAGCAAACCACTGTGCATCCAGGTAAGTCTGTCGCAACAAGGCAACCGACCCCATCAAAGACACCGGAACCGTCTGGCTGGAGCTGCCTTTGTCAAGGGAGTAGTGTGCGGCGGCGTCAGCTATCACAACTGCCTCATTGGCATTGTGATTACCCAGGGTCACCAGCGTCGAGGTGCCACGGGCAATGCCATCCGCATGATGACTAAGCACTGAGCTGAAGCCCAGGTCACGCAATGTCTCACTGCTGTCAGCATCGGGCGTGAAATTTTCCACGGCACGATAATGCGAGCGAATGGCATCGTTGGCGTTGTAGGCCTGGTTGCCCGACCTCACCACTTCGGCGCCGCCACGCTGCACCGGACGCCCCGGTGTTGGCAGGCCGTAACCGGAATACAGGTCGATAAAGCCCGGGTAGACGTACTTGCCCGCCATATCAATGGCAAAATAACCATCCCGCGCGTCAGTGCCCGCGACCACATTAACGACAACCCCATCACGGACCAAGACCGTTGCGTCTTCCTGATAACCCTGTCCCGGCAGATAGACAGTGGCGCCGGTCAGGGCGATTGCATTGCGCCTGTTATCGGCTATCCCATTGGGCGTTGCGGTTTCCTGGGCAAACACGGGCGACACCATGAGCATGGTTGCCAGCCAACATATAAAAAAGCGCATATCTGTGTTCCTTAGTATCAGGTTTATTCGAATTCAGGATTTATTGCGATGCAGCGGAGCCGGTTTTGATCGGCGCTCGTCATGTGGCGTACCCGCGCAACTTTCGCCCGTGTACATACCCGCCAGGAACTGCGAAAGATGCCGCAGAAACCGTTTAAACCTGCCACGACCGCTGGTATTCCCCAGGTTCAGCTCATTAAGGCCAAGACGCCGGCCGTCCAGCGTTGGCGCTGAAGCCTGGTTTGGGGACTTGCTGTGATCCGGTTCCATAAATGCCTCGTCAAAACAATGACAGCCGCCCGATAATATCGGAAAGTGTGACCAGGTAGTACAATTACTGCCAACAGGAGAATCAAATGATGCGATCACCCGACTATCGAACATGCGCGCTGGTACTCGTCCTGGCAGCGTCCATGCTGGCAGCATGCTCGCCCGATGGCAATATGCCGTTGGCACCAAGCCCGGCTGGCAACCCCACAAACATGTCCGGGGCGGTCCAGAACGCAGCACCTGACCCGGCGGTAGCCGCCTTTGCCAGTGCCAGCGAAGCGCTGATGCAGCGCATGCTGACACGAGCCCCGGAATGGTCCATTTACGCGGGTCGATACGACGTTGCCGACCGGGTCACTATCCCGGATGCTGCCCGTCGCGCCGAAGACCTGGCGTTTGCCGAAGCCGAGCTGGCAGCTCTATCGCGGATCGACCCACAAACCCTGCCGCCGGAACTGCGTATTGATCACGCTCTATTGACCAACCGGCTGGCCTCCATGCGCTGGTACCTCACTGAATTCAGGGATTGGCAGTGGGATCCCTCCAATTACAATGTCGCCGGCCCTATCGGTCTGATATTGAATACGCCCTATGCATCGGAAGCGGATCGTTTGCGAACGGTACTGGCACGACTGGAACAGGTACCCGCCTACTACCAGGCGGCGCGCAGCAATATCAGCAATCCGACACGCGAACATACCGAGCTGGCGATCACACAGAATCGCGGTACGCTGAACCTGCTGGGCGACAGTTTGCGCGAGCGCGTAGCCGCTTCCAGTCTGGAAACAGCAGAAAAAGAGCGCTACGAACGAACCCGGCAGGCGGCGGTTGAAACCATCGACGGCTTTATCACGGAACTTCAGTCCATCTCCGGGGCCCTGACGGAAAATGACGACGCCCGTCCTTTCCGCATTGGTGCCGGGCTCTACGACGCTAAATTCCGCTACGACATTCAATCAGGCTTCACCGCGCGGGAGCTCTACGATCGAGCGCTGGCGGAAAAAAATCGCCTGCATAACGACATGGATGCCATCGCGATTGAGCTCTGGAGCGACTATTTTCCTGATCAGGCCATGCCTGAAGACCGGCTCGACCGCATCGGCCTGCTTATTGACCACCTGTCAGATCAACATATTGCCCGCGAGAATTTTATCAGTGAGATTGAACGTCAGATCCCGCTGCTGACGGCTTTTGTCACTGAAAATGACCTGATCGATCAGGACCCGACCAGGCCGCTGGTGGTCCGCGAAACGCCCGAATACATGCGCGGCGGCGGCGCCGGGGCATCGGTCAGTGCCCCGGGCCCGTTTAACCCGACCGCTGACACCTACTATAACGTGACCCCGCTGGACGACTACAGTGATGAACAGGCGGCCAGTTACCTGCGTGAATACAACCAGTGGGTGCTGCAGATTCTGAACATCCATGAGGCAATACCGGGCCACTACACGCAACTGGTACACGGCAACAAATCATCCGGATTGATCAAAAGCCTGCTGCGAAATGGCGCCATGATCGAGGGCTGGGCGGTCTATTCCGAACGCATGATGCTGGAGCAAGGCTGGGGTGACCAGGCGCCTGAGATGTGGCTGATGTACGGCAAATGGAATTTACGTGTGGTCACCAACGCCATCATGGACTACGCCGTTCATGTATTGAACATGACTGAGCAGGAAGCCATGGACATGATGCTGCGCGAGGCATTCCAGGAACGGACTGAAGCGGAGAATAAATGGCGCCGGATCACGCTGTCGCAGGTGCAACTAACATCGTACTTCACCGGTTATGCCGAAATTTATGACTTTCGCGAGCGCCTGAAAGCCGGCATGGGAGATGAGTTTGATCTGAAGACGTTCCACAATCGTTTCCTCAGCTATGGCAACGCGCCTGTGCCTGCCATCGTGGACATGATGCAGGGCGACAACTGAGCCGCCCGGGTTCACATTCGCGGCCGTGAGGCCGCGCTCGCGCAACACGGCCGCCCCCATCCGGCGCCATTTGTGGTTAAATAGCAAACACACGATCCATCCCTATCAGGCCGACACTCAGGAGATCCGCTCCCCGCTATGGAACTTGTTGTTTTTGATCTCGACGGCACCTTGCTCAATGATGCCTCAAAAATTTCCGTGTTCACCCGCGAAACTCTCACTCGACTGACGCAAAGCGGGGTCGCATATACGGTGGCAACCGGACGCAACCTGCACTCCGGTCAGCAGATCATTGCTGATCACGGTTTTGTGCTGCCCCATGTGTACACCAACGGCACCGTCATCTGGGACCCCCGCGTGGAGACCCTGTCACTGAACAATTACCTGACGGTTTCTGAAGCCACGCATGTCCTGCGCGCAGCACTGAACGAAGAGATCAGCCCCTGGGTCAATACCGTGACCGAGGACAAGCAACACTACGTGTTTCATCCCTCGTCACTGAACACCGTAGAAAAAAAGCTGCTGGACGTGGTTCGCAGTCGCGGCGGCGCGCAAATCCGGCCATTAACCGACCTGCCCGCCGATGCCCGTATTACCAATATCAGCATGCTGGGCAGTGCTGCCGGCATCGACGCCATCAGGGAAAACCTGGCAAACGAAGATCATCTGGTCTCATACTCGGGCGTTGCCATGGAAAGCAAGGACCTGAAATGGGTGGATTTTCATCACAGCAGCGCCAGCAAGGGCGATGCCCTCACTCTGCTGCGCCAGCAATTGAACATCAGCAGCCTGATCTGTTTTGGTGACAGCGACAACGACCTGAGTATGTTCCGGGTCGCCGACGAAAGTTATGCCCCTGACAACGCCAAGGATTATGTCAAGGCGGAAGCAACCGCCGTCATCGGTCACAACAATGACGATGGTATTGCACATTACCTGCGAGGGCGCTTTAATCTGTGACGGTTGTGATATCGGCATCGATAATGACCACCAACAATAAGTAGAAACATCCTGCACATCACCTACAAAGGAGACACACTATGGAACTGGTTACAATCGTTGTTGTACTGGCGTTATTGCAATATATGGTATTTGGCATTCTGGTTGGCAAGGCACGCGGCACCTATAAGATAGAAGCACCAGCGGTCACCGGCGATCCTGTTTTTGAACGTTATTATCGCGTCCATATGAACACACAGGAAAGTCTGGTGCTGTTTCTGCCCTCGATCTTTTTGTTTGCTACCTATGTCAATGCCGAGATTGCCGCCGCGCTGGGCGTGGTCTTCATTATCGGCCGTTATCTGTACCTGCGCGCATATGTCAAAGACCCCAAATCACGCGGCCTGGGTTTTGCCCTGACCATGTTGCCGTCCCTGGCATTGGCGCTCGGCGCGCTGATCGGCGCCGCATTGAGTTTGCGCTAAGCCACAGGGAACCTTGCATTGAGCACACACGCCAGCGATGACGCCCGCCGCAGCAGCCCCAGCTCGCTGCGCAACCGCGAAGCCATCGGCCAGGTATTGCAAACATACCTGGCCGCCAACAGCCGGGTGCTGGAAATCGCTGCCGGAACCGGAGAACACGCGGTGTATCTGAGCACACTGCTGGCAGCATCACGATGGTGGCCAAGCGATATTAACGCCGATGCTATCGACAGTATCAATGCCTGGCGTGACGAGGCAGATGCATCGGTCCTGCAGCCGGCACTGATGTTTGATGTCAGTCGCCCGGTGACGGAAAATATCACCGTGCTGACCGATGCCGGTTCCGGGCCAGCACTGTTGGACGCTATTGTGTGTATCAACATGATTCATATCAGTCCCTGGCAAGCCACCCGGGGCCTGATGCAAACGGCTGAAACCCTGCTGAGCGAAGGCGGCCTGTTGTACCTGTATGGCCCCTACCAGCGCAAGGGTCAACACACAGCACAAAGCAACGCCCTGTTTGATGCAGACTTGCGATCACGTAACCCGCAATGGGGGATACGCGACCTGGATGATGTCTGCACACTGGCGGCAGCGCACCACCTCAAGCTGCTGGATGTAGTGACCATGCCCGCCAACAATTTGAGTGTGCTTCTGCAAAAACGCACAGTCTCCAGCGGCGCGACTGTAACGCCGGACCACACAAGCCATGAGTGACGCCGCCAACGCCCGCGCCTGGTACAACAACAGTGGCCCGGGCGCGTTGGTGGCAGCCGCATTTATTGGACCGGGCACCGTTACCGTGTGCACGCTGGCCGGTGTCGAATTCGGCTATGACCTGTTATGGGTCATGCTGCTGTCGGTACTTGCGACCATGGTCTTGCAGGAAATGTCTGCTCGTATCGGCATTGTCACCGGCCGTGGTCTCACCGATGTCATTCGCAGCCAGCTCCATCATCAGCCTCTTGTCCGATTTATTGTATTACTGATGATCGTCAGTGCCATTGTTATCGGCAATGCTGCCTATGAAGCGGGCAATATCAGCGGCGGGCGACTGGGGCTGGAAACCCTGCTCGGCATCGAGCCGGCATCGGGCGCACGCTGGCTCAGTCTGCTCATCGGCGCTATCGCCTTCGGTCTGTTATTTGTGGGTAGCTACAAGGTGCTGGAACGCGCCCTGATTGCCATGGTGATCCTGATGAGTCTGGCCTTTGTGCTCGCCGCGGTGTTGACCCGGCCGGACATGGGCGCGCTACTGCAGGGCCTGCTGGCGCCCTCGCTCAACGATGCCAATCTGCTGACCATACTGGGGCTGATCGGCACCACGGTTGTCCCCTATAATCTGTTCCTGCATGCCTCACTGGTCAGCGAAAAATGGCGTAGCGTGGACGCTTTGCCACATGCACGGCGCGACACCTTCATTGCGATCAGCGTCGGCGGACTGGTTTCCATGGCCATCATAGTATGCGCGGCGGCGGTCAATACATCGGGCATTCGCAATGCAGCCGACCTGGCACTTGGCCTGGAGCCGCTGTTTGGCAATTTTGCCAAATACTTTCTCAGTCTGGGCCTGTTTGCTGCCGGCATCACCTCCGCCATTACCGCCCCGCTGGCGGCCGCCTATGTTGTGCGTGGCTGCATGGGATGGCCGGCAGATCTGAAACACGCTGGTTTTCGTCTGGTGTGGATGCTGATTCTGGCCACCGGCATTACCTTCTCGTCGCTTGGCATCAATCCCATCGAGATCATCCGTTTCGCCCAGGTTGCCAATGGCCTGACCCTGCCCGTGGTGGTGGCCATCGTACTGTGGATCATGAACCGCAGCTCCGTGCTGGGTGCCCACAAAAATACCCCTCTGAACAATCTGCTGGGCATCATCATTCTGACGGTAACGGTGGCACTGGGTTCACGAACTATTATTCAGGTACTTGGCAACCTCTGACCGGGTATCACCGGGCGGCCCGAAACAGACCGTCGGACGCCTGCAGGAGTTTAGCTCGCAACTTGGGCTGCATATCAGTACGTTCATCCAGATACTGCTGAACAATCGCCGCTGCTTCTGGCGAGCTGTGGCCGTCCAGAGTGGCATTCAGCCAGCGCAGTGGAAAGAATATATCACCGGTCTGCTGAATCTCTTCCAGCAACATCAGTGCCGGTCTGATCAGCGGCCGGGCGCTACCCGCGCGCAGCGGATGATGGATCAGGCGTGTCGCATCCAGCACCCAGGATTCCTGACGTCGGTTTTCCAGATTTGCAAATGACAGGAACAGTTCGGCGCGGCGATCAGCATCCTGACTCAGGGCCGGACGCACAAATTGGAAACGGTCCAGCCGGTCCGGGTTACTGATCCGGGCCTGCTGCGCGTCAAGAATACTGTCGGCCCCGGGTACTGCCCTGAGCGCAAGGGTTTCAGCCAGATCGATATATTGCTGCTCCTGCAGTGGCAATCCCTCAATGTCACGGCTCATGCCCCAGATCGCGGCAAGCTCTGCCAGACCGGTTTCTGTTGCGGTAACATCCACCAGGGTATTGAAGTATGCCCCTTTTCGGCCAGCGCCATCAGCACGCGCCAGCGCCTGCCACAGTGTCGCCTCCAGATTGTCTGCGCGCGCGCTCCGGTCTGCAGCGGACAGATAACGCCACCAGACTCCGCGCAACAGACCCAGCACCTGTTGCGCAATCAACGGGTCCTGCTCACGCTGCACCGCAATCAGCAAAGCGTCGTACAGGGCCGCTGGCGCCAGCGAGTCCTCCAGCACATCTTCCCAAAGGTGTTGCCACACAACCGCCCGGTGCAGACCCGACTCAAGCCCATGGACAGAGCCGAGTAAAAACTGCCGACTGTTTTCATCGAGCTCGAAACGGGCATAGCCGACACCATCGGCACCGGCCAGAATAAAGTCCGGCGGCACAATACCCGGCACCTCCACCCGCGCACTGCGTTGGCGAAGCTGTGCCACATGCTCCGTAACATGTCCGTCCCTTGCCACTGCCACCACTACCGGCTGCTGCCACTGCAGGCTGCGCGCCGTATCGTCATCGCTCTGTGACACGGTAATACCACCTTGCTGCCAGCGTGCCTGAATGCGCGGACGTCCCGGTTGATCCACCCACGCCCGACTCCAGGCCGTCAGGTCCTCAGCACTCATGGCATCCAGCAGGCTGATCAGATCCGGCCAACCGGCGTTGCCGAAGGCGAACTGCTGCAGATATTGACGCAGGCCGGCGCGCAACACGTCCTCCCCCAACAGCGTCTCCAGTTGCTGCATTACGATTGGCGCCTTCTGGTAAATGATGGCACCGTACAGCGAGCCGGCATCACGCAGATTATCCAGCTGCTGGCGAATCGGATTGGCCCCTGCAGTTCTGTCAACTGCGTAGGCTGAGGGATGATGTGCCTGAAAAAAACGCAGGTCCAGATCCAGCTCCGGGAATGCCGGACCGGCAATCTTGGCTGCCATGAAATTGGCAAAGACTTCCTTCATCCAGACATCATTGAACCAGCGCATGGTCACAAGATCGCCAAACCACATATGTGCCGTTTCATGCGCAATCAGACTGGCCCGGCTCAACTCCTGTGCGCGTGACGCGCTGGGATCAAGAAACAACGTGTCGGCACGATACCAGATGGCGCCCGGGTGCTCCATGCCACCAAACTGAAACGCCGGTATGGCAAAAAAGTCGAACTTGCCAAATGGATAATCAATGGCCGTGTAGTCTTCCAGCCAGTCAATGGCCGTCGCATGCAAATCAAAGATGGCATCGCGGTTGCGCGCCAGTCGCTCGGGGTCAGTTTCGCGGTGATACATGTTAAAGGTTCGACCACCACGTTGGGCGGTTTCGACCTGCAGATCACCGGCGGCAAAAGCAAACAGATAAGAGCTGATGGCCAGGGTTTCGGCAAATTCGATCAGATCCATGCCGGGCAGTGCCGGATCTGGCTGGCGCGTGGTCTCAGCACCATTGGCCAGTGCCCGCCAATTCGCCGGGATGCTCAACTGCAGACGATAGCGGGCCTTGATATCGGGTTGTTCAAACACCGGAAAAGCCGTCGAGGCGCGATCGGGCACAAACAGGGCGTACATGAAATCACTGCGACGATTCAGCGCTGTATCCGCACTTGTGAATTCAACACCCAGCTGCTGAGATCCCTGTGCCAGCGCTGCGGCCGGAATCACAATATGGTCGTTAGTCACCTGGTAGGTCACTGGCTGACCGTTCAGGGTGACATCCACAACATGATCTGCGGGTACCCGGAAGTCGATGACCAACGGCTGCGACGCGTCGCTCAAATCGAATACGGCCAGCAGCGTACCTGTCACCGGCTCATTGACATCGGCGGGCACACGAAAATGCAGATCATAAACCACGTTGCTGATGCTGGCCGCACGCCGTTGTGCCAGTGTCAGTGCCACACCGGGGGCAGGACTGGCAGCACTGCTGTTGCCGGAACTATTGTTGCCAGCGCTATTGTTACCGGAAGCAAGACAGGACATAAGAGAAAGCGCCATTACGAGCACACCAATAAATTTGCCAGACGTCATGCTTCAGTCTCCAGTCTAATTGGCAGGCTATGATAAAAAAGGGGTTGCGTCATGACGGATCAACGCAACCCCTGGCTCTGCAGTCTCAGAACAGCCTGTTATTTAACGTAAGCGGTCGGCAACACCTTCTACCGTCTCCAACAGCGCCTGGTATCGCGCCTGTGTCGCGCCGGTCCGGCTCATTGCTTCGCTCTCCAGCCCTGTTGCCAGTGACGCCAGTTGTGTCGCCACCGCTGCACTGCCAGAACCATTGGCCAGTGCGGCAGCAGCTTGATCCAGCGCTGCCGTCAGCGTCTGATCCTGCACAACATCCAGCGCTCCCAGGCGTCGCAACTGATCCATGTAGGCTTTAGCTACCACCGGATCGGCAGGCCAGTCGAGTTGTCGCTGCTGCTGTGGATTGTGCAGGTTCTCCGAGGCGGTGAGCGCAGCGGCTGCCAGTTCATTTTCACTCAGATAGTCACTGGGCGTCAGCTCAAACACATCGAGGCCGCGCGCAATTTCGGTGCCGTAAATCACACCGTTGTACCAGTACGCAGACCAGTAACCACCCATGACCAGCTCTTCCGGGTCAATCGGTCCGCGATCAAAAAACGCGATCTCTACCGGATTCTCCGAATCAGTGAAGTCCATCACTGAAATACCACCCTGGTACCAGGACTGCACAAAAATGTCGCGGCCCGGGACCGGCACCAGTGAACCATTGTGTGCGACACAGTTTTCCTGGTCAGACTGGGGTGCCGGCATCTTGTAATGGCTGCGGAATTCGAGATTGCCATCGACAACGTCGTACACGGCGTTGGCACCCCAATTCTGCGGATCAAAGGCACGGCAGCGTGCACGCGAGCCACCGCCCCACTCATCGGTAAACAACACTTTGGTGCCTTCATTATTGAAGGTGGCCGAGTGCCAATAAGCAAAACCGGTATCAACCACCTGATCCAGGCGCGTAGGGTTCATCGGGTCGCTGATATCAAACAGGATACCGTTGCCGGAACAGGCGCCGGCTGCAATACCCAGTGACGGGAATGCGGTGATGTCATGACAGTGGTTGGTTTCGTTGGTGTCCTGGGTACCTTCGCCATGGTCACCGCCCTCCCACAGTCCGGCAATCACACCAGTGCCCGGATCAGAGAATACCTGCGGTCGGCTGACGATGCGTGCGTCCTGCGGGTTATCGAGCGGAATCTGAACTATTTCGATACGGAAGCGCGCCGATTCTGCATCTTCAAAGGGCGATTCATTCACACAGCCCTCCAGTTCTTCGCCGGGACGCACGTAGCTGGTACCCGAGATATACACCAGAATATTGTTATCGGCATCGGCATCGCTGACCACCGTGTGTGTGTGCGACCCACGACAGGTCTGCACAGCGGCCACCTGAACCGGCATGGTAAAGTCGCTGACATCAAAAATCCGGATGCCACGGAAACGCTCGTCGCTGACGCGCTCGGCAACACCGGTCAGGCCACAGTCGAGTCGACCCCGATTCTGTTCAACGGACATGATCAGCAAGTCACCGATCACCGACACATCGCCCTGGCCGCCCGGACATACCACCGAGCTCATCAGTTGCGGGCTGGTCGGGTTGCTGATGTCGTACGCATTGAAACCATGGTAGTTGCCGGCGATAAGGACATCGTCAGTAAAAGCGATATCGGTATTGGCAAAATCCAGCAGACTGGGACGCGGCTCGGCATCTTCATCGTCTGATTCTTCGCCAGTGTCGTTGATCCGGCTCATGGGCAGGCCCTGCGGATTGGCCGGGTCATAGAAGCCTTCCGGCTTCGGCATGGCCGCCATCAGCCGCATATTGAGGGAAGCCTGTCCCGCCGTATCATAACCGGCACTGAGATTGACGCGTGGATCCGGTGACAGCGTGGCCAGCATCAGTGTCATACGCTCAATTTCACTGGTCTGCTCGGTGGTGACTTCAGAGGTGAACTCGAACAGCACCGGATCCTGGGCGGAACCACCCTGCTCCAGCAAGGTTTCCACCATGGTGATGGCGCCCTGATGGTGTTTGATCATCAATTCAAGATAGCGGGCATCAAAGTCCACGCCTTCGGCGCCGGCGAGTTCGGCCATTTCCTCGTCAGTGATCATGCCCGGCATCATGTCGTTGTGAGAGCCATGAGAACCGCCGCGCATGACATGATCTGCCATGGAACTGGTGGTGGGCTGGCCGCGCTCACGCAACCAGTCCTGCATGAAACTCATTTCATCCTCCTGCGACAGCGATATGCGCTGCCCCAGCTGTTCCATGTCTGCATTTTGTGAGCGGTCTTCCAGCAGCGCACTCATCTCGACCGCCTGCGCGTGATGCGCAATCATGTCCTGCATAAATTTGACATCGGCATCACTGAAGCGCATGCCAGCCAGATCTGAAGCCTCTTCGGCAGTGATCTGACGGCTGCTCTGCCCGGGTGCACCCGGTTGCACGATCGGCACCTGTGCGTAACTTTCGGCGGCCATGAACAGTGAGACGGCGGTTGCGAGCGACACGCTGGACGCGATACGGAAGATCTGAGAGGCTGGTTTGGTCATTGATATGTCTCCGGGCTTTGCCTTACATTTCGTCTTCGTGTCTCCGGAAACCGGCCTGAAAAGAGCGTCATGAGCAAAGCATCTGATAGCGGAATTGTATACAACCACAACCTGACTTGGATGTTTTCAGGTCGCGAATGTATCAAAGATTACAACGGTTTGTTGACGGATGCCACTGAATACTCACGGATATAAGTCAAATGACCAAGGTTGGCAAGCTCGCCGTGCAAGCAACCGGGAGTATGCCAGCGCCAATCACGGACCCGGAGCAGAGCAGAACCTCAAAGAGTGACCGTGTTGTGTCACAAAGGTGCCCGACAGCCCTGTTAGTTGCCAGCATCAGGAAAAAATAGGGCACAAAACGGGTAAACCCCCTGTTCGAGGCTGGCAAGCCTATGCTCACTATGCCAGAATGCACGGCCTAAGTGACTGATTTTAATCATTGGAGTGCCTTGCCAGATGGCTCAGAAGAAGGAAAACAAGGAAGATAAACCCAAAAAATTCTTTGGCTTCGAAGTCAGTGAGACCCTCAGCTACGTTGTTGTAGTGGTGCTCGCTATCATTTTTATCCGTCAGGTCATGGTCCTGTTTTAGCTGTCATCGCGGCAGCGCGCTGTTCAGGTAACTGAATCAGCGCCAGGTTTGCCGACCCTCCCCCTCGATACACCAAGTTGTTCCGGCATCCCCTGCCATGCTAAATTACGTCCCCTTTTCATCGACCACGGCCAATCGATCGGGTGGGCGCGAGCTCGCGTGCGCCTGGACGTGTTCGAAGGTTAATTATCAGCTGCAATGACAGGAACCCTTATGAGCCACTACAAAATCGCTTTGCTGGACGGTGACGGCATCGGCCCGGAAATCATGAAAGAGGCGGTCAAAGTGTTGGACCTGGTTGCCGAGCGCAACAACGTCACGTTTGACCTGATTCATACGCCATTTGGCGCCAGTGCGTATTTTGACTGTGGTCATCCGTTCCCGGACGAGACCAAGAAAGTCTGCGATGAAGCCGATGCCATCCTGAAAGGCCCTATCGGCCTGAATCACGAAGATTCACAAAAAATCCCGGTGGATATGCAACCCGAACGTGGCGCCCTGTTGCCGCTGCGCCGTCGTTACAACACCTATGCCAACTTTCGTCCGGTGTTTCTGCCCAGGGGCCTGGCACACTTCTCACCGCTGAAAAAGGAGATCATCGGCGACGGCATCGACATCATGATCATCCGCGAGCTGGTGGGCGGCCTGTATTTTGGCGAAAAAGAGACCGGCACTACCGCTGACGGCGTGCGTTACGTAAAGGAAACACTGGAATACGACGAAAACCAGATCCGCCGCATTGCCATCGTCGCTTTTGACACCGCCATGAAGCGCAAAAAAGTGCTGCACAACATCCACAAAAGCAACGTCCTGAAGTCCAGTGTGCTGTGGAACGACGTGATGGCCGAGGTCGGCAAGGACTACCCGGACGTGACTGTCGAAAACATTCTGGTCGACGCAGCCGCGACCTACCTGTGCCTGAACCCGGGCCGGTTTGACGTCATGGTCATGGAAAACATGTTTGGCGACATTCTCAGTGATCAGGGCGGCGGTATTCTCGGGTCACTGGGCCTGATGCCGTCTGCCTGCCTGGGTGATGACAAAGCCTACTACGAACCGTCGCACGGTTCGGCACCGGATATTGCTGGCAAGAACATTGCCAATCCGTACTCAATGATTGGTTCGGTGGCCATGATGCTGGAGATGAGCTTTGGCATGGATCAGGAGTCGAAGAATGTCTGGCATGCCATGCAAAGCGTTTTTGCTGATGGTTACTCGACGGCTGATCTGTCCAAGCCCGGCAGCGGGGTCAAGATGATTGACACCCAGGCCTTCGGCGATCGCGTCGTGGAAGCACTGCGTAGCATGCCTGTACCTGCCTGAGCAGTTGTCCCGCCTGGCTGCTCGTCAGCCAGGCGTTAAAAAGGTCGCGCGTCCTTGGGCAGCAGGACGGTCTTGGTACCGGAGAGCTTTTCATGGACGGCGTCGTGATCCTTATCCACATACAGCCACAGATAGCCCAGACCGCCCAGCCAGAATGCAGGCCACGCGGCCACAAAACGGATCAACCCATGCTGTAGCGAAATGGGTTTGTTGTCAGTACGCAATGCCTTGATTCGCCACGCGATCATACCCAGGGTCTGCCCGGTGCGACGCCAGAACCAAAGGTAGAAACAGGCAGCGGTGGTGACCATCATGACAAAATTCAGCATGAGCAGTACCGGATGGGTCTGCACCTGACCATCGACCAGCTCGCTGGTATTGTCAGCAAACAGCCCGAATACAAACAGTATAATGAATCCGAGAATCATCCACATCGCAAATACGAGAAACATATCGTAGAGCAGTGCGGCCAGCCGGCGCAAAAGACCCGCGCGCGGCAATAAGGCAGTTTCAGCCTCGGAAAGGAGTCGGCGCTGGATTTTCTTTTTTGAACTCATTGGGGACAAACACGGCTGCTAATCAGACAAGGCGCCAGTATAACGTATTTACCAGCACCTTGTTGCTCAGAACAGCACCGGCGGGGTCGTATCCTCAGGCTCCTCGGGTGTCTGTTCCGCATCACCATCGGTGTTTCCTGAACGCACCGATGCCGGGATATCACCCAGCAACGCGCGCAATCGCTGCAGATCCTCAGCATTTGACACCACTTCCTGCTCTGTGTCGACAGGCTCCAGATCACTGGCATTAAACACCAGGTTAAAGGTATAACGCGCATCGCGCATACACAGAATGGTAAATGCAGTTTCGTCGTTTTCAGTGCGGTACTCATTCAGACGCCCATACAGCACCTCGGCGCAATCGGGGTCCAACAGCGCCTGATGAGCCGCAGCGACCAGCAGTTCGCGCAGATTTTCCTGGCTCGGGGGCAGCCACAGGCGTTGCGGTTTTACGGCTCCGGCTCCGGGTTCAGCTGCAGCCAGGCCACCGCACATGACGGTAGCCAGTAAAAGTCCTGCACCAATTTTTGTAGTTACATGATTCATAGGGTTCCTATCGACAATTCGCCATAAAACTTGAATCTGGCGCCACACTTATGATGCCTGAAAGGATCTGATAGAATCCAGCCCTTGATTCAACGGCTTCAGGATACTTCCCGGCATGAGTGCACAAGCAAGTGGCAGACAGGTCCAGATACTGGACACCACCCTGCGTGATGGCGAGCAGACCCAGGGCGTTTCATTCGCCGCCAAAGAAAAACTGCAAATCGCCCGCGCTTTGCTGCAGTCGCTTAAAGTCGATCGCATTGAAGTCGCGTCAGCACGCGTCTCGGAAGGTGAGAAAAAGGCCGTCGCAGACATCAATAGCTGGGCGGCCCAGGAAGGCTTGCTCGATAAAGTTGAAGTATTGGGATTTGTCGATCACACCCTCAGCGTCAACTGGGTGCGTGATGCCGGTGGCAAGGTCATCAACCTGCTCGCCAAAGGCAGCGAGAAACATTGTCGCGAACAACTCGGGCGAACGCTGGACGAACATATCAATGACATCAAACGCACTGTCGCCTACGCCCAGGACAACGGTCTGCGCGTCAACATGTATCTGGAAGACTGGTCTAATGGCTACAAAGACAGTCCCCAATATGTGTTTGACCTGGTGGCCGGCGTCAGCGACTGCGGCATCGGCAACTTTATGCTGCCTGACACACTGGGCGTGATGACGCCGGATGAAGTTTACGCCGCGCTGACCGACATGACCGGCCGTTTTCCGACGCAGCGCTTTGATTTCCATCCCCATAACGACTATGGATTAGCCACGGCTAATGTCATGTCCGCCGTCAAAGCCGGTATCGACACCATTCACTGTACGATCAACTGCCTGGGCGAACGTGCCGGTAACGCATCGTTGGCAGAGGTGGCGGTGGTACTGAAAGACAAGCTGGGCATTCGTTTATCTATCGATGAAACCCGTATTGCCATGCTCAGCCGGATGGTGGAAAATTTTTCAGGCAAATGGATTGCTGCCAATACGCCGATCGTTGGCGCTGATGTCTTTACCCAGACTGCCGGTATCCACGCCGATGGCGACCAGAAAGGTGGCCTGTATATCACGGCCCTGCGCCCCGAACGGTTTGCCCGCAAGCGCACCTATGCCCTGGGCAAGATGAGCGGCAAAGCATCACTGGCCAACAATCTGGAAGAGATGGGTCTGGAGCTGAACAGCGAGGACCAGCGCAAGGTGCTGCAGGAAATCGTCAAGCTGGGCGATTCCAAAGCACTGATCACTGCCGATGACCTGCCGTTTATCATTGCCGATGTGCTGGAGCGGCGCGAGTTTCGTTATGTAGAACTGATGAATTGCTACATCAGCAGCGGGCTGGACGTGGACAGCACAGCCAGCATTCGCGTCAGCATTCAGGATAAAACCTTCAACGCGTCCGGTTCGGGCAATGGCGGTTTTGCAGCATTTATCGACGCCATCAGCAAAATTCTCAAAAAGCGTGACTTTGTCATGCCGGCACTGGTGGACTATGAAGTGCATATCCCGCGCGGTGGCAATACCAATGCCCTGACCGAATGTATCATCACCTGGAAAATCGAGGATCGGGAATTAAAAACCCGGGGCGTGGACGCCAACCAGGTCTTGGCCGCCGTCAAAGCCACATTGCGCATGATCAATATACGCATGCACAGCCTGATACCGTAAGGCAGCCTAAACGCGGCGCAGCAGGAATAACCCCAGCAGTGCGCACAGCATTATAGGTGCCAGGACAGCCACAAAGGGGCTGATGCCATACAGAATGGTCGCTGGCCCCAGCGTGCGCTGAACAATCGTGAACCCCAGGCCGATGGCAATCGCCACAAACACCCGAAATCCCATGGTGGCCTCGCGCAGAGGACCAAATACAAAAGAAACCGCCAGCAATACCAGGCTCAAGGTCGCCAGCGGCTGCAACAACTTCTTCCAGAACGCCAGGTAATAATTGCTGCTGTCCAGCCCCTCAGTATCAAAGTAGCGGGCAAACTGATACAGACCACTGATCGATTGCCGGTCAGGTCGCACCAACAGCACGCTGAGCAGAGAGGGCGACATGTCCACTGACCATTGCCATTCATCATGGTACTCAGCCTGCAGCCGGTCGCCGGCAAAGCGCGTTTCGCGCACGCCGGTCAGACGCCAGTATGGTTCACCGTCGTCATCCATATAATAACCCTGTTCAGCGAAACTGCTGCGCAACAATTCGCGCCTGTCGCTTAACTCGTAAACGGTCACACCAAACAGCTCACGGCCGCCCGGGGCGATGGCATTGATATGAATGTACTCATTGCCAATCTTGCGCCAGTCACCCTGTGAACTACTGATGGCCTGCCCCCCACTCTGGATCAGCGCGCGCTGACTTTGCGCGGTCTGTTGTAACGTCGGAGCGATCCATTCGCCCAGAATCAGGCTGAATACCATGACCCCCAACACGGGTATCATGACCCAGCCCACCAACACTGATGTTTTTACACCTGACGACTGCATGACCAGCAGTTCCTGACTGGATGCCAGAATACCCAGACCTATCAGCGCCCCACCAAGAGCCACGAACGGCAACAATTCATAGACACTGGTAGGCAAGGTCCGCAGCACATAAACGATGGCATCCCAGGCCGTGTAGTAACGATTGGTGTCTGCCAGCTCTTCTGCCACCGTGAACACCAGGTCAATCATCGTGATCAGCCCCAGCACCACCAGCATCGACAGCAGTACGGTTTTGGCCATGTAGCGGGCAAGCATGGGCATATTATGCGACCCTCGCCAGTGTTGGCTTTCTGGGCCGGCCACGCCACATCAGTGCCAGACCACCGGCAATAAAAACAAGATGCACCCACCACATTCCGACAACAGGCGACAAACTGCCATCTTCAACGGCATCGCGGGTTACCTGTAGCAACATGAAATACAGACCATACAACAGTGCCGCAGGCACCAGCCTGGCGAAACGGCCCTGACGCGGATCGACTTTGCTCAGCGGCACCGCCAGCAACGTCAGCACGGGAATCAGCAATATGACGGAAATACGCCATTGCAATTCAGCGATCAGGGCGGGATCCGAAGACCCCAACAATGCCATTGTTGGCAATTCGGTGCCTCGCAATACCGGCGCGATTGTGCTCTGCTCCGGCAGCAGGACTCCCTGCTCCTGAAATTCGGTCACACTATAGTCGGCGGCACCCGGCGTGCCATCGTAAAAATAGCCATTCTCCAGCAACATGAAACGGCGGCCACTCGCCTCATCCACGATCGGACGCGCCGATTCGGCCACCATAATGCGCAAACCTGACTCGCCTTGTGGCGGGTTCGGATCCCGCAGTACCACAAAGGGGTTATTCAACTGACGGCCCACCGCAGTCTCTGACAGGGACTCGGCATAAGTGACGCGCTGCCCGCGATTGAACGATTGAAACTGTCCGGAGACAATCAGATCGATTTCGGTTAATTCATCCTGAGACTGCCGCAGGGTCTCGGTCTGCTGCAAACCTGCCGGCGCCGCATAAAGACTCAGAACGGCCATGGCACAGGCCAGCAGCAAGCCCGCACCCATGGTCATAGTGAGCAGTTTTGCGCGACTGAAGCCGCAGGCATGCAACACGACCATCTCGTTCTCGGCATACATCCGCCCGTAAGCCAGCAACACGGCCAGGAAAAAGGCAAACGGCACAATAATGAGCAGAAATTCGGGCAGGCGATACAACATCAACATCAGCAGGATATCGGTGGTCATTTTGCCGGCGACAGCATCAGCGAGGTATTGCAGAAATCGTGACGTAAACGATACAACCAGCAGTATCAGCGACACCGCCATGGTGACCTGAAGAAGTTGCTGGGTGAAGTATCGAAACAGAATCAATGGATAGAGGCCCGCTTACTCGTCGGACTCGCCAACCAGGCTTTTGAAGGCCAGTGGCACAGCCGCAATCTTGTGTTTGTCGAAATCAAAAAAGACAACGCCCTGCTTGGCATTGCACACAACCCGGTCAAGCGCCGAATTAGTAATCTGAAAGCAGATATCGCAACCATATTTGTTAAACCGGCTGACCCCGACCTCAATGACCAGCACATCCTTGGCAAACGACTGCGAACGATAGTCAACTGCCATGTCTGTAACCACCATACCAAGGCCAAAAATATTGGCTTCGGTCAGCCCCAGGCTGGCCAGGAACTGCAATCTGGCTTCGTGCAGGATATGCACCATGGCGACGCTGTTCAAGTGCTTGGCGTAATCCAAATCACTGAACCGCACCGGGTGCTCCATGGTAAACAGGAACTCTTCCGGCATGTTTATTTTGACGCGGGGCATATCAACTCCGTAAACAGTGTTTCTTGGCAGCGGGCTCTCCTGCTGAAGGCCCTGGCAAATCGGTGGCCAATTTTAATCGCCCGGGCCGCTAAAGTACACTTAAGCCGGAGCAATTGACACTGACCGGGGAAAAGCCGCTGCTGCGCGTGTTATAGTCAGTATTGGCGCAGGTTGCCTTGTTTTGACATATTCTCTAGGATGATATGCCTTCGCCACAGCATCGATATCACGGAACCGCGATAAGGAAAACCTATGAAATACCAACTGCTCACGAGTAAAACGCTGGATAAAAAGACTGACTGCCTGGTTCTTGGCGTCTGGGACAGGACCGGGCTTGATGCACCGTCTGACATGCTTGCGCCAATCGTTCGTGACCAGTGCGATGCCGTGATCAAATCCGGCGACATGAAAGGCAAAATCGGCGAAACCCTGCTTGTTCATGTACCGGCAAAAGCCGCCAGTGACCGCATACTGTTAGTAGGCCTGGGCGACAAAAACAAGTTTGATGCCAAAGCCTACCGTAAAGTCGCACGCGCTGCAGCGCATGCGCTGACCCAGACACCTGCCAGAACGGCGATGGTCAGTTTGGCGCAATTGCCGGTCACCAACCGCGACGCGGCCTGGGCCACGACGCAGCTGGTCACTGAACTGGGCAATGCGCTGTACCGTTATGACCAGACCAAAAGCAAAAAGGCCGACAAGCCCGCACTCACCAGTGCCGTTATAGCGGCCGCCCCGGATGCCAACCGCAAGCAACTGAATGACGCCATCGACGCCGGCGAAGCCATCAGCCTGGGTATGAGTGTCGCCCGCGACCTGGGCAATCTGCCCGGCAATATCTGTACACCCTCGTACCTGGCCGAGCGCGCGGTTGAACTGGGCGTGCGCAATAAAAGCATCAAGACCAGGGTGCTGACCGAAAAGCAGATGGAGAACCTCAAAATGGGCTCCCTGCTGTCCGTCGGCCGTGGCTCCAAAGAAGAGTCGCGCCTGATCGTCATAGAATACAAAGGCAGCCGCAAATCCAGCTCAGCCCCCTACTGCCTGGTGGGTAAAGGCATCACTTTTGACACCGGCGGCATCAGCCTGAAGTCCGGTGCCGGTATGGACGAGATGAAATTCGACATGTGCGGCGCAGCCAGTGTCATGGGTACGATGACAGCCATTGCCAAACTCGGGCTGCCCATCAACGTAACTGCCGTTATTGCCGCAGCCGAGAACATGCCCAGCAGCACCGCCACCAAGCCCGGTGACATTGTCACCAGCATGTCCGGCAAAACCATCGAAATTCTTAACACTGACGCAGAAGGCCGATTGGTGCTGTGCGACGCTCTGACCTATGCCGAGCGTTTCAAGCCGCGCACGGTTATTGATATCGCAACCCTGACCGGGGCGGCGGTCGCCACCTTTGGCGAAGTCAATACCGCCATGCTCAGTAACAACGAAGCCTTGGCGCAGGAGCTGTTTGCGCTGGGTCAGGACACCCTGGATACGGTTTGGCAACTGCCGCTGGACGACGAATATCAATCGCTGCTGGACAGTAACTTTGCCGACATCGCCAACATCGGTGGCCCCAAAGCTGGCACCATCACGGCAGCCTGTTTCCTGTCCCGCTTTACAGAAAAATACCATTGGGCGCACCTGGATATAGCCGGCACGGCGTGGCTGGGCGGCGGCAAAAAAGGTGCCACCGGCCGACCCGTGCCGCTGCTGGTAGAGTATCTGCGTAAACAAAAAGCCTGACCTGAACTGTTGCTCGGGATGCATCAGCTGTCTGACAGCCAAGTATGTATCAGGTATACTTGCCGGCTTATCAAATTTCGAACGCGCTAGCAAAGCCAGAGCAAACCGAGCACAGACATGGACAAGACTTACCAGCCCAAAGACATCGAACAACAGTGGTACAGCACCTGGGAAGAACGCAATTATTTTGCCCCCAGCGGCGAAGGCGAATCCTACAGCATCGTGATCCCGCCCCCCAATGTCACCGGCCGTCTGCACATGGGCCATGGTTTCCAGAATGCCATCATGGACGCACTGATTCGCTATCAACGCATGATGGGCAAAAATACGCTGTGGCAGGTCGGTACCGACCATGCCGGTATTGCCACCCAGATGGTTGTCGAGCGCAGGCTTGAGCGCGACGGCATCAAGCGAACCGACCTGGGTCGCGAGAAATTCACCGACGAAGTCTGGAAGTGGAAAGAAGAGTCCGGTGGCATCATCACCCAGCAGATCCGCCGCCTGGGTGGCTCCATCGACTGGTCGCGTGAGCGCTTCACCATGGACGAAGGCCTGTCAGCAGCGGTCGAGGAAGTGTTTGTCCGCCTGTATGACGAGGGCCTGATCTACCGCGGCAACCGCCTGGTCAACTGGGATCCCAAACTGCATACCGCGGTATCGGATCTGGAAGTATTGTCCGAAGAAGAGGACGGCTTTTTCTGGTATTTCAAATATCCACTGGCTGACGGCGCCACCACTGACAGTGGCGACAGCTTTATCACCATCGCCACGACCCGGCCGGAAACCCTGCTGGGTGACACCGCAGTGGCCGTCAGCCCGGAAGACCCCCGCTTCAAATCACTGGTTGGTAAATACATCGACCTGCCCCTGTGTGATCGCCGCATCCCGATTATCGCGGACGACTATGTTGATCCCGAGTTTGGTACCGGCTGCGTAAAGATAACGCCGGCACATGACTTCAATGACTATGAAGTCGGCAAGCGCCACGACCTGGAGATGATCAACATCTTCAGCATTGATGCCGCCATCAACGACAACGCGCCAGAGCCTTATCGGGGACTGGACCGGTTCGATGCACGCAAAAAACTCGTCGCTGACATGGAAGCGCTGGGTCTGTTGCTGAAAGTAGAACCGCATAAATTGAAAGTGCCTCGCGGCGATCGCACCGGCTTCGTGATTGAACCCTACCTGACCAACCAGTGGTATGTGGCGGTCAAGTCGTTGGCCGAACCCGCCATCAAGGCAGTCGAGGACGGCGACATCGAGTTTGTGCCCAAAAACTGGGAGAACACCTATTTTTCCTGGATGCGGGACCTGCAGGACTGGTGTATTTCACGGCAGCTCTGGTGGGGCCACCGCATTCCGGCCTGGTATGACGCCGACGGCAATATTTATGTTGGCCGCAGCGAAGAGCAGGTGCGTGAAAAATACCAACTCGACGCCTCGCTGAGCCTGCGTCAGGATGAGGATGTTCTGGATACCTGGTTCTCCTCGGCACTGTGGACGTTTTCCACGCTGGGTTGGCCGGATGACCTGGAGACATTAAAAACCTTTCACCCCACCAATGTGCTGGTGACGGGTTTTGACATCATCTTCTTCTGGGTTGCCCGGATGATCATGATGACCATGAAGTTCACCGGCGAGATTCCGTTTCAGAAGGTGTATATCCACGGCCTGATCCGCGACGGTCAGGGGCAGAAGATGTCCAAGTCCAAGGGCAACGTACTCGACCCCATCGATCTGATCGACGGTATCTCGCTGGAAGACCTGGTCACCAAACGCACCGAAGGCCTGATGCAGCCACAACTGCAGCAAAAAATTGAAAAAAATACCCGCGCCGAATTCCCCGAGGGTATCACCGGTTACGGTACCGATGCGCTGCGCTACACCTATTATTCGCTGGCCTCCACCGGGCGCGACATCAAGTTCGATCTGGGCCGCATGGAAGGTTTCCGCAATTTCTGCAACAAAATCTGGAATGCGTCTCGTTATGTGATCATGAACACGGAAGAGAAAGGCATTCAGTTCAGTGCCGACGATGTTGCCGCCTTGCGCAACGACCCGCACCTGAGCCTGGCTGACCGCTGGATTCTGTCCCGATTGCAGCAGACCGTGACCCAGGTGCACGAGCACATGGCTGGCTACCGTTTCGATCTGATGTCACAGGTGATCTATGACTTTTTCTGGAACGAGTATTGCGACTGGTATGTTGAGCTGTCGAAACCCGTGCTGTGGGATGCTGACAACCAACCGGAAAAAGCACGTACAGCGCGACTGACCCTGCTGACAGTACTGGAAACCAGCCTGCGCATGCTGCATCCGCTGATGCCTTTCATCACCGAGGAAATCTGGCAGAAAATTGCCACGCTCACCGGTGTCAACACGGCTGATACCAGCATCATGCTGCAGGCCTATCCGCGCGCGGACGAAGCACTGATCAACACCAGCGCCGAACGTGACATTGAGTGGGTCAAGGGTGTCATCATCGGCGTACGCAATATCCGTGGCGAAATGAATATTCCGCCGGGCAAGACCTTCCCTGCCCTGCTGCGAAAAACCGATGCCGACGATAACCGCCGACTGGATGAAAACCTGCAGAACCTGCTGAAGCTCGCCAAGCTGTCAGAGATCCGTTGCCTGGCTGACAATGAAGAAGCACCGGTCAGCGCGACGCAACTTTATCAGGACATGGAAATTCTGGTGCCGCTGTCTGACCTGATTGACAAGGATGCAGAGATTGCCCGTTTGCAAAAAGAGATCGGCAAGCTGGAAAAAAACCTGCAAGGCATCAGTGGCAAACTCAACAATGAGAAGTTTGTGCAGAATGCCCCGGCGGAACTGGTGGAGGTTGAACGTGAGCGTCAACGCGCAGCGCAGGCAGCCATCGTGGCCTTGAACGAAAAACTGACGGCCATCAAAGCACTGTAGCTTCATATGACACCAGCCACATGCAACGGCACCACGGGTAGATAACCATATATTTGTGGTTGTCTGCCCGATCGCCAACACGGCTATTGCAAATGAGAATCTTTCGCATTAGGATGAGTGTACCAATCATCATCCACCGAGAGAAATCCAGCTCATGCGCAACGAAAACAGCATTGTATTGGAAATGGATCTGACCACAATCCGGCGACTGCTGCAGGCCCGGGTGGTCAGTCTGGAGGATATGCACAGTGTCGACAACCACGGCAAACAGCGCCTGCGTCGATTGTTGCTGGAAGTTGTGAAGCGGGAACTGGTGCATTTCCCACCATGATGGATCATGCACCTGCCTGCATTCCGGCCCCGCTCAATCGACCGAGTATCTGGTAAACGCCCCTCCCGCCTGATTCAAAGAATTGGGGCCTTCGGCAGCGAACACATTGCCGTCGGCATCCACGGCCACACCCTCACCGGCGGTGCCCTGATAAACGCGATCCTCGCGCTCAAAAGGCGGAATGAACCCCGTCACATGATCATGATCGATATGCCCGATACGAACGCCATTGCGCCATCCCACATGGTTGGTCGGACTGGATTCCGAATCAATGGCATACAGCATGTCATCATCGGTGATAAAGATTCCGCTGACGCGGCTGAACATATAGCGCGACTCCAGATAGTTGCCATCCTGATCGAAAATCTCAAGGCGATGATTGCCCCGGTCAGCAACCCAAAGACGCCCCTGTGAATCAAAATCCAGCGCATGCGGTGTGCGGAACTCACCATGTCGCACGCCAATCTGGCCCCACTGCTTGATAAACGTGCCGTCTGGCGCGAATTTCATGACGCGCGCGGTCAGGCCGTTGGCACGTCCTTCGGCCATGGCCTGGTTGGTCGTCATGCCCTGACCGCTGTGGCCATCCGAGACGTAGATACTGCCATCAGGGCCCACAACGACATCATTAGGCTGGTTAAAGTGGCGGCTGTCATTGCCCGTTCGACCCGGTGTGCCCAGGCTCAGCAACAACTCACCCGTGGGGCTGAATTTGTGTACCTGTTGGCCCTTGGTGCCTTCGTCGTTGGTGGCAAAGTCAGTCACCCATACATAGCCTTCATCGTCGACATGGATACCGTGCGGCGTCACCATGATGCCGGCACCAAAATTTGCCAGTACCTCACCGGTATTGCGATCGAATTTGAAGATGGGTGCCACCAGATTGGTATGGCAGTTAATTGGCACTCCCGAGCCAAAACTGCCGGCGCCACAGCGCTCGTATGCCCACACATGACCGTCAAACGGATCGATATCAACACCGGCGGTCGACCCCCATTCCCGGCCTTCGGGCAGCTCACCCCAATTTCGGGTAACCACCGGGTTGGGGTTGGACATGCCTTCCCCGCTGATACTGTTACCACTGTTCGCCGCATTATTGGCGCAACCGGTAAACAGGACCGCAACGGCAACAGCGGCTGCCATAAAAATCGGTTTCGGGAATCTGGTCGTATCAGTCATGGGTCATTTGCTCCTTATTGTTGTAATGCCATGCCCCGTTAAGCATACTCCCCAGAACCAACAGGTCAACCGAGACCGCAGGATAACGCAATGCTGACAACGCTTTACTGGTTCACACAGGACCTGAGACTGGATGACAACCCGGCCCTGACCCGCGCCGCACAGAGTGATGCCCTGCTCTGTGTGTTTTGCGTCGATCAACGCTGGTTCAATCCGCACCGCTATCACATCAGCTCCATGGGCCACCACCGCTGGCACTTCCTGCAGCAGTCGCTGGATGATCTGTCCGCCGCCCTGACCACCCTGAACCAGCATCTCTATGTCGAGTTCGGTTACCCGGAACAGCAGCTCATCGGGTTGATAGCCAAACACAAGATCAATCGCCTGGTATGCAGCCGGCAGTTCGGCAGCGATGAACGCAAAGTGCTCAGGTTCCTGGCGGAACGCTTCCCCAAACTTCAAATCGAAGAGATCGACAGCACCACGCTGTTTGACCAGCAGCAGCTCCCTGTGACGCCGGCCCAGCTCCTGACCGGCTTTACTTCCTATCGTAAACAGGCCGAGCAGCTGCCAGTGCCGGCGCCTGCGCAAGCCCCCATGTCGCTGCCACGCCCCGTACTCAGAGCGGTGCCGGCTCACCAGCAGCCGGACTGGATTCCCGCCAGTTACCGCCGACCTGCCGTATCGCAGACCAAAAACAGCATCGCGGCCATGGGTGGTGGCGAAGCTGCTGGCAAGCAACATCTGCACGATTATTTTAGCGGCACACTGCCATCCAGCTACAAGGAAACCCGCAATGAGCTGGATGGCTGGACAAATTCCTCAAAGTTGTCGCCGTGGCTGAACCAGGGTTGTCTGTCAGTCCGGCGGGGCGCGCAGACCTTACGCACCTATGAACAGAAACATGGCAGCAATGAATCAACGCAATGGCTGTTTTTTGAGTTGCTATGGCGCGAGTACTATCAATGGTTGGCGCTGGCACAAGGCGACACGCTTTATACGTTGAAAGGACTGTCAGACAAACCCCAGCACGGCTGCCTGCACCCGGAGCGCTATCAGAAGTGGTGCCACGGCAATACACCCTGGCCGCTGGTGAACGCCTGCATGCGTCAATTGAAAGAAACCGGCTACCTGTCCAACCGCGGCCGCCAGATTGCCGCCAGTTGCTTTATCCATGAGCTGGCCATGGACTGGCGTTATGGAGCGGCGTGGTTTGAGCACCAGCTGATCGATTATGATGTTGCCGTCAACTGGGGCAACTGGCAGTACATCGCCGGCGTGGGTGTCGATCCACGCGGCGGCAGACATTTTGACATCGATAAACAGACCGCCCTCTACGATCCACAGGGCGCCTATATTGCGCGTTGGGCGCCCGATGCGCCGGAGCTGGCGCTGGACTCGGTGGATGCGGCAGACTGGCCGATAAGCTGATCTGCCGCCGTTATGACCTGTTCACTCTCGACCCTGCACAGCCACTATAATCGCGACCGCGTCAGTGTCACATCGGCATTGCGCCACTGGTCCAGATACTGACGATAGACGATGGCCGCCTCAGCCGTTCTGCCCTGTGCAGCGAGTGCCTGATACAGCCCAAAGTTGGCCCAGCCATTTTGCTGATTCCATTCCAGGTCCTTGCGGTACACTGCCTCGGCAGCTTCAGGGCGATTGGCATCCAGCAAGACTGCTCCCAGATACAGACGAACAGACTGCGACCAGTCTGGTGGCTCAGTGTAGTTCAGGTTGTCATGGTATTGCACCGCCTGCTCATAGTGCGCGATGGCGGCATCAAGATTGCCCCGGGCTTCTTCCATCTCGCCCATCAGGGCATGCATGGCCAACGTCAACACATGCGAGGCAGGCGTCGGCCCAACCCCCACATCCACATCATCCGCCGCAATCTGCGCGTTGATATTGTTCAGCTCTTGTTGCGCCGCGGCTGTATGACCTTTGGCAACATGCGCGCTTCCCATCACATAACTGAGCATGCCACGCAGATAAGGGGTGGAAGCGTTTTCCAGATTGGCGGCATGATCCGCATGTATCTTGTCCCACTGCGCAAACACTTTGTCTATAACCCACTCATGAGCAATGTTCTTCTGGCCCCGGCCGCTGGCGGCAGACGCATTGGCGGCATTGCGAGCCGCCGCTTCCGCAGCCTGCTCATAGTTGCCCTGCAGCATATTGGCATAACGGACAAAGTCCAGTGCGTGCGCCGAATGCGATCGATGCGACAATGAATAGGTACCAATAGTCGGAAAATTGGTATCACCCCAGAGTTCGGCAAATTGCTGATCCACAATCTGCGAGCGTTCGTTGGTGCTGACGGCTTTTTCGTATTCGCCGACCCGCAGGTAGATGTGGCCTGGCATGTGCACCATGTGCCCGGAAATCGGCACAATCGACTCCAGTTTTTGTGCAGCGGGCATCGCCAGCTCAGGCTGCGAAGATGCTTCCATCAGGTGAATATACAGATGATTGGCGCCCGGATGATCATGTTCCACAGCCATCGCCGTTTCCAGTGCCATTTGTGCCGTTGCCGTACCGGCTTTGGCCACGCCGTCCGGGCCCCAATAGTCCCAGCGCGTCGTGTTCATGTAGGCTTCGGCATAAACCGTGGCAATATCGGGATCATCGGGATACGCCTGATGCAGCTCGCCCATGGCATTCAAATAGGCGGCATCACGTTCCCGGTCATCCGGAATGGCATCTTTGTTGTACAGGACAAACAAGGCATTGATCATGGCCTGCTCTTTGGCGGTGCCATTGTTTGACAGTTCCAACGCCCGACGAATGGCGGCCAGACCGGCGCCTTGCGGATCATCCGGCAGATTGGCATAACGGCTGTTGGGGTTGGGACCGGCGGCATGTGCCAGCCCCCAGTGCGGCATCGGATTGTCCGGCGCCAAACGCGCGGCTTCCTGATACGAGGCAATGGATTCCGGGAAATAGAAACTCCAGGCCATACGCAGCCCCTGGTCAAAGAAGGCCTGTGCTTCCGGGTTGTCTATGGAGGTTGGTCGACTGTAGGTGCCACCGCCTGGCACCAGTATTGCCAATGACTGATCCTGCGCCAGTGCTGGCGTGACAGAGACAAAACCTGACAGGAAGACAAGAATAAACAGCATTCGTTTCATAGCGCGCTCCGTTGTTGTTTTCATTCAATCGCGGGCACGAAGTATAACGCGAATGGCGCGACTGAGTCGCCATACCGGTAGTGTGCTGATGACAGGCCCGGTCTGATGGCCGGTCTGATGGCCGGTCTGATAGATTGGACTGCTGGCTGAATCCGGGCCACATTTCCGGACTGAACAATTTCTATCGTATTCATATCGCACGCCTATCATAGCTTGCGCAGCCGCAGCAGATCCCGGCCCACCTCCCACAATGGGAACATGGCAATAATAATCAGTGATGTGACGGCCGCGCGTTCGAGTTGATACAACTCAAACACACCGTGCCATCGTTCGACATCAAGCTGAAGCAGCCGCCCACTGGCCGCCAGCCCGAGGATAACAGCAGTCAGGGCACAGTTGAGCACAAGGTTACTGATCAGCATGGCACGACTCCACAGGCGTTGCTGCAATTGCCAGATACCCAATGCGAGTCCCAGCACAGCTAGCGGACTGGCCCATTTAAGCCACAAATACGCGTGGTCAGTCAGCAGCAGACGGCTGCTGTCCAACTGCTCCGCCGACATCCACATCGGGTACCAGATCACCACCAGCAGGAACAGGTAAGTCGCCAGATCGGTAAAAGTATCCTGCAGGGAGATATGCTGCCAGCTCGGACCTGCCTTGGGCAGTTGCTCAGGGTGCCAGTCGGTGGTGCAATCTTCTGGTTTGGCAGAAGGCTGGCGTGACATGAACCAGAATGCTGCCGTGATACTGGCAAAAGCAAAAATGACATCATCCAGAAACCCGGCAGCCAGCCTGAACAGATACTGCACCAGCCCCATGTCACTGCTGGACACCCAATTGATAGTGGTTTCTACAACCTGCAACAGAAACAGAATGCCCAGCACCAAAAACAAGGTGTACTGATACAACGGCATATAGCTGAGACGGATCAGTGGCTGCGGCGGCGCAAATTGCTGCGCCACTGCACGCGGTCGGCCCATCTGTTTCAGAACCCCTGCGATGTCCGCCTCTGTCAGCGAGCCATGCTGCTCAGCCATGCCATCCAGCTTATCCATAATATTGGCTTTTAATTCCCGACCAATCTCATCACGCTTGGCCTCGGGTAATTCGCGCTGCACAGCAGCCACATAACGCGCAACCAGATCCATCAGTCTGTCTCCTCTGCCGCGCCGCCCAGTATATTGCTCAGCGCCCCGTTTAATTGTTGCCACTCATCACTTAACTGCCCCAGTAGTTCAGTCCCCAGGTCTGACAGTTGATAGTAGCGCCGCTCACGGCCCTCTCCCTGACGCCACTCACTGTTCAGCAATT
This sequence comes from Pseudohongiella sp., assembly GCF_011050365.1. Classification (GTDB taxonomy): domain Bacteria; phylum Pseudomonadota; class Gammaproteobacteria; order Pseudomonadales; family Pseudohongiellaceae; genus Pseudohongiella. Next base: position 64,202 of record NZ_DRFV01000012.1, on the reverse strand, counting down.
CCTGATCTGCCAGGCGGCGAATCAGGGGATACAAGGTGCCTTCATCAATATCAATGCCCCTGTCCTGCAGTTGTCTGCGCAGCGAGTAGCCGTAGTGCGGCTGCTTCAGTGACGCCAGTACCGCGAGCACCAGCACTCCGCGGCGTAGTTCGAGTCGCATTTTGTCCAGCTGCGCTGCGGTCATCAATTACCTCATACTGTATGCCACATACTGTGCAGCACATAGCATTATACTAAACCGGACACGAAGGCTTTGCAAGAAACACATAAATAGTGATCTATCTCTAGATTTATTAACAGGATAGAGAGAAATAAATGTCAGCAATCGGGAACAGGGTCTCAGGTCTGAATGCCCTGAGATCTGCCAGCACGGCAATGATTGGCGGGAGAAAACACTGATGGCATGAGTCGGAAAGTGCCAGAATTCAGCTGGCACCCGACCGTAATCCGAACTAACGCTGTGCTCACCAGGCGGGTAACACCGCCCGGGCATTTAAGCGGTTTATTGCTTGTCGACCTTGACCATTTGCGCGCCACAGCAAATTTCTGAATGTGCCATCTTGTCGGGACAAGGGCACCCCACTTCATACACCAGCTCTGCTTTACACGACTCACAACGGTAACGTTCACCTGCTTCTCTGGACATGTTCAGTTCTCCTCAATGATTTGGTTTTTGTCGCGCATTTGAGCCTCACGATGGCGTGATCGATAATGCCCTTGTGTCCCGTTACTTTAATGCTACCGACGAGGTCGCTGGTTGATCTGGATCATCAAATAGGAAAGGCATTTTAGTACCATGTCGGACTTGTTTGATTCGATATCGTACTATATGATGGATTTTCCTGTTGACCTGCCCGGAGGCAAGCATCATGTCCAGTTCAGACAAACATTCAGCTACATCGCGACCATTGCTATCCCGAAGACAGTTTATCGCAACGGTCGGCGGCGGCGTCATCCTTGCCGCAGGCGCCGGTCTCGCTGGTTTTTCGCTCACCCGAACACCCAAGGCAGCGCTGGCTCCGTGGGCAGAGGCGGGACAATTTGCTGAACCGCGTCGCTTTGCCCTGTCATACGCAATACTGGCGCCCAACCCCCACAACCTGCAGCCATGGATGGTCGATCTGAGTGAGCCCGACATGGTAACGCTGCTGGCAGACCCGGATCGACGTTTGCCCGAAACCGACCCGTTTGATCGCCAACTGACTATCGGTTTAGGTGGTTTTCTGGAGTTGATGCGCATCGCAGCGTCAGCGCAAGGCTATGACATCGACGTCACTCTGTTCCCTGACGGAGCCGATTCGCAACTGATCAGCGCACGACCGGTTGCCAAAGTACGCTTCCGACCTGGCCAGGTCCAGCCTGACCCCCTGTTCAATTTTGTCTCATCACGGCGATCAACCAAAGAACCGTTTGACATGGGAAAAGCGGTTAATGACAGTAATATCGTGGCCCTGTCGCAGGCAGTCGCTGGGGTCAGATTTGCCGGCACACGCAGTCCTGAACAAGTTGCCAGGTTACGCGAGCTGATCTGGAACGCATTTCAGGTCGAGTACGAAACACCCGCCACGTTGCAGGAAAGCATAGACCTGATGCGCTTTGGCAAAACCGCCATCAATGCGACACCCGATGGTATTGATATTGGTGGCATGCCGCTGGAAGGACTTCAGCGCCTGGGCCTGATCAGCCCGGGTGATCTTGCAACACCAGGCACACTGGCCTATCAGACCGGTTTGAATATGTATCAGGACATGTTTGCCGCCACCCCGGCTTTTGTCTGGCTGACCACCGCCGACAATAGTCGGGAAAGCCAGATCGCAGCTGGCCAGGCGTGGCTGCGACTCAATTTGACCACGACACAACAAGGCATGGCGCTACACCCTGTCAGTCAGTGCCTGCAGGAGTATCCGCAGATGCAAACGCACTATCAACGCGGACATCAGCTGCTGGCCAACGACGGCGAAACCGTTCAGATGTTGGGCCGTTTGGGGTATGCTGCAGCTGTTCCCCCCACACCCCGCTGGAGCCTTGATGAAAAAATCAGAGTTACCTGACATACAACAGAACGGTGGCGCGCAGCTCATGTTCGACATGTTGAACGAGATCGGCATTATTGCCCAGCTCAGTCGCACGTTATTGGAATCCAGATTGGGCGATGGACTCACGCAGCATCACTTCGGCGCGCTGAATCATCTGGTGAGGTTGGGCGATGGCCGCACGCCGCTTGAGATGGCACGGGCCTTTCAGGTGCCCAAAACCAGCATGTCGCACACATTGGCAGGACTGGAGAAACGCGAACTGATTCGCATGGTGCCAAACCCTGAAGACGGACGCGGCAAACTGATCTATCTGACAACGGCTGGTCGCCAGCTACGCGACAATGCGATCAATACCATCACGCCCGACATAGTTGCCATGCTGCCCCAATTCGGTGAGGAGGATGCCAGCGCAGTCCTGCCATTGCTGCGTAAACTGCGCGTACAACTAGACAGTGCCCGTGATTAAACGAGGAGCCCAACATGCGAGAACGTGCTAAGAGTCAAATGCCAATGGTCTTGCTGACGTTACTCAGTATCATACAGGCACTGGCGCTGGAATTGTTGTGGGTACATGTCACCGAAACCTCGCTGTTGATGCAATTTTCCTGGTCATCCGCTTTAAGCTGGATACAGATAGCCGTCACATTGTTTGGCATCATGCTGATCTGGCTGCTCTACAGCAGCATGACAATGCGCTTCAGTTGGGTACCAAGTCCCGCGGATTCTTTGGTACCGTTCGGAATTGGTATTCTTGAATTCACCCTCATCGCTGCTCTCGGGTTAGAGCATCTGATGCCCTGGTTTCTGATTCTGGCTGTTATTTTTGCCGCCATGACAATCGCTATGCATTCCATTTTACGCAGGGCACGACAGGACGATGACAACAGGCTTTTTTTCGCGACAACGACTCCTGCCACCTGGCGCGACTTCTATCCGTCAATTGCTGTCGTTACTGTCTTATCAGCGCTTGGCATTCTGCTGGGCGTGACCGGTGACCAGCGTTATCTGGCGCTGACGGGTCTTATCGTTGCCGGCAGTATTCACCTGCACCAGATCTATCTCAACCATGGCAGATGGCGTGAGGCGATGGCCGCCCACACCAATAATTGATCCGGCAAAAAATAATGCATCTGACGACCAGGCAAACTCAGGTCAGGCCGTCATCCGGAACCCAGGATCAGTCAGTGTGGTTGGCATACTGATCAGTACCAAAGACTCAACCGGTGTGATCGGCTCGTCGACGCCGGCTCGCGCTGAGAAGCTGTGCAGCCGTTCTGCGGATATCCGCCCTGTCCATTGTCGCTGTCCGGTATTCGGCTTCTGTTAACATCCGGCCCAGCCTTTGCCACTGCCCCGCGTTCTCCGGCCATGTCTCACTCACTCGTTCAAGATGCCTCTTGATGGTCTCCGACGGTTCTCGTCCCAGGCCTGCATGGCGCAATCTCGCATTCAGGCGCAGATACTCTCGCAGCGCGGGTGACAGACGGTGTTGCCGCTTTCTGCCACTCAACGTCGCGCGCAACCCCACGAACACCAGCAGCGCTGCCAGCAGCCAAACCGGCAGGTTTCCCAGACCCTGACCTGTCAGCCAGTCGCTCAGGTCCTCGGTGCGCAGACTGCCCTCGTTGTCGTACATGCTCAGGTTCCAGCTATATTGCAACGCATCCAGCGAGTTGCGCATACTGTGGTAGCCGGGTATGGCGGCCAGCTGCAGACGTTGCCGGATGCCGGCATCCAGGTTGCGTTCTGCGTCGCTACTCAGGGACGCAAGCCAGGCATCTATGCCCGAACTTATCCGTTCCGGCGCTATCTGTGTGGTCGGATCCAGGCGTTCCCAGCCACTGCCGGGAAACCATGCTTCTACCCAGGCATGGGCATTGTACTGATACACAGTCCAGTGATCGGTAATGGGGTTAAAGTCACCGCCCTGATAGCCTGTCACCACACGAGCGGGGATGCCCGCAGCGCGTAACACAAAGGTCAGTGCGCCAGCGTAGTGTTCACAGAAACCTTCACGGGTGTTAAACAAAAAATCATCTATCTGAGCCTCAGTGGTGCGGGTCGGCGTCAGCGTGTAGAAAAATGCCTCGTCGCTGAAATAACGCATGACGGCCGCACTCAACTCGCGATCGTTTTCATGCCGCGCCCGCAGATTGCCGATCCACTGTCGAGTCTGCGGATTGCTGTCGGCGGGCAGTGCCAGGTTGCGTTGCCGGCTTTCAACGTCGAGCCGCAACTCTGGCGGAGGCAGAATGGATGTAACCGGATAGCGTATGCGCTGACGCACCATGTCGGCCGTGACCAACATGCCGCGGGCGTCGCGGTAGGTCTGCGCGCGGGATGTGTATGCCTGATGTAATCCGTACAACCAGAATTGCCTGTTGGGCTCCAGCGTGACCAGGTACTTCAGCTGTCTGCTGGCCTGCGTCGGCACCGGATCCAGGTCGAACTGCAACCTGTTACTGCGCGACCAGGTACGTCCGTCAAAGTCTTCCAGCACAAGACCACGCCAGTACAGATCCTGCGATTGCAGGGCAGTGGTATCGTCTGTGAACCTGACACGCATCGCAAGGTTGCTGTCGTTGACCAGTTCACTGACCGAACCCGGCGTCATGGTATCACTGACACCTGTCATGGTTTGTGTTGGCGTGCGTTGTTCCGTCCAGCGTGCACCGGCTGCCAACGCGACAATGACCGCAAAAATTGGCAATGACAGCAGTACCTGCCGCAGCGCACCGAGTAGTTGAGTGGCGCTGTTGGCACCCGGATTGCTATGCATGGGCATCAACAACAACAGGCTCAGTCCCAGATAATAAACCCCGGAAGCCCAGGTGTCAGCATAACTGATGGCAGCAAACAGCAGCGCAAAAGCCAACAGTCGCCAGCGCAGGATCAGACAGATCAGACACGGCAGAATCAACCACCAGGGCTGCGTTTGCAGTGCCGGCAATATCAGGGCGACCGACGCGATCAGTGCCGCCGGTATCACCAGGTCCTGGCCTCTGTTGTCCACCATCAAATCCATAATGCCAGTGCCTGTAAAAGCCTGTGTTTATGCGCGTCACCCTGCCCGGGCTTGATGAGACTATTGCCCGGAAGTTGCAGCGCCAGCGTCTGCCGACGACGGCTGAGTTGCAGCACCTGAAAACACAGACAGGACAACACATGTTCAGCGTCATGTCCGGCAAAATCTTTGAAAGACAACAATATCTGTGGGTCTGCCTCACGCACAAACTGCTTGGTTTTCAGCCCCTGCCCGCGCGCCAGTGAGCGCCATGCAACTCGCCGAATAGCATCCCCGGTTTGATAGTCACGCAAGCCGACAAAATCATCGACGCCCGCTTGTCTGGCCGCGTGCTGCTGACCAGCCCCACTCGCCGCTGATTGCAATGCGGCTGGCGGCAAAACACAAATCCGTGGCTGCGGATACACCAGACAACGCATGGCAAGATCCGGCCGGCTCCAGGCCTGCCACAATCCTGCCGGATAGCGCGTACGCAATATCAGACGCGGAGCATCCAGCAGACCACGCCGCGTTGTCTGCGCACCCAGACTGACGGTGATGCTGGCACCGGGCGTCAGCGAGATCAACTGCGACGCATCAGCGCTGAAACCCAGCCAAAGGTCCTTATGTGACCGGCGCCGCCCGGCCGAGGTCAGCGTGACAATAAACTGTGCCGTGTCTCCCACAAAACAGCGTTGCCGGGGCAGCGCTGAATCAACATCCTGCGCCGTCAGCCGCAGGCCGCTCAGGTTGCGATAACACAAGACCAGACTGAGCAGAAACACACTCAGCATCAGCGCCGACACCAGGAAGGAAACCACGTTGCGCTCGGCAATGGCAATCACCAGCACAATGATGGCACCAACGCCAAACAGCGAGCCATGCAAAGTTGGCAGAATAAAAATCGTCTTCTGACTGAGTTGCAGGTGGGATACCGGCGGCACACGTCGTGCCAGCCAGCGTGCCTGACGTTCAGCCCGTAATGCGTGCCAGCGTTGTTTCAGGCCGACAGCACGTTGACGGAGTCCAATATCCATTCAGCCAGTGTCCTGTGTCCCGCTTTATTGTCAACACCCTGTTCCGCCATCAGATCCAGCCGGTCGCTGGCACTTAACCGGTGATCGGTCACGGCCGCAAACACCGCCTGCACGTCATCCGGGGTCACGTAATCCCGCGCGGCCATCAGTGCATGACAGCGCGCAGCTCGCACAATGGCCAGCCCGCCACGCGGTGACAGACCAAGCTGGATGCGCGGCGACGTGCGGCTGAAGTCGATCAGGCGCTGCACATAATCCAGCACCGCATCACCAAGGTGCACTTGCGCGAGTTGCAGCTGCCAGGCTTGCAGATCTGCCAACGACAGACAGGCTTCCGGTAAATGTGGCTTCAGGCGGAGATCGGGTTGCGCCAGCAGTTGTCGTTCTGCCGCAGGATCGGGATACCCCAGCGACAGGCACATCAGAAACCGATCAGTTTGGGATTCGGGCAAAGGAAAAGTGCCGGCCAGCTCGGAAGGATTTTGTGTTGCTATGACAAAAAAAGGTTCCGGCAGTGGACGTGTTTCACCGTCCAGTGATACCTGCCCTTCCTCCATGGCCTCCAGCAACGCGCTCTGCGTGCGCGGCGTAGCCCGGTTGATCTCATCGGCCATCAGTACCTGACAAAACACCGGGCCCTCATGAAAGCGAAACTGCCCACTGGATGGATCGAACACCGAGCCTCCCAGAATGTCAGCTGGCAGTAAATCACTGGTGAACTGAATACGCCGAAAGGACAGCCCCATCACACCTGCCAGCGCATGTGCCAGCGTGGTCTTGCCCATACCCGGCAAGTCCTCCAGCAGCAGGTGCCCACCGCTGAGCAGACAGCATAACGCCAGACGAATCTGTTCGTCCTTGCCGAGCACGGCGCGACGGGTCTGCGCGAGGGCTTTTTGAATCTTGTCCTGCATCGAGTGTTTTCTCCTGTGCTAACGGAAGTGTAGCCCGAGTCAGAACATCAGTGTTAGCATCATCGTAACACTGTGGGTAACTGTCAGAAGTAATATTCAGGAAGCGAAACGCAGACCTGGTGGTATCGCCAGTCACTGCTGCTTTCTGTTCTGGTTATGGAGGATACGATCATGCCGCGTGGAAGCAAAGAAAAATACACAGAAAAACAGAAACGAAAGGCCGAACACATAGAAGAGAGTTATGAAGAGAAAGGCGTAGCGCCCGAGGAGGCTGAAGCCAGGGCCTGGGCCACCGTGAACAAACAAAGCGGCGGCGGTGAGCGCGCAGGCGGTTCCGGAAAACACAAAAGCGACAAACAGAAGTTTCGCGACAGAAGCGACTCTGCCAGGCAGGCCGCGGCAACCCGCCAGGGCGAAACCGAACAAGGTCGACTGGAGAACAAAACCAGAGACGAATTGATGCAAGAGGCAAAAAAGCGGAATATCCGTGGCCGCTCAACGATGCGGAAGCAGGAGTTGATAACCGCGCTTAAATCGTCCAGATGACGCCAGCTGGTATCACGATGAAATACCAAGCTCGGTGACGTATCAGGCCCAATGACATACCTAGAGAATCCGATGACAAAATTCCCGCCAATCCTCGCATGGCTGTTGCTCGTTCTGCTGGCGAGCATTAACCAGCCAGCTGCTTTGGCGCAACCGGGCCAGGGCGAAAATCCGGTCGCATCCGCGCAGAGCCTGAACCCTGAAGATATGGCGTTGCAGGAACGCCTGGCTTCGATTTTTGCCGTGCTCGAGCCCTTGCGTCGGGTCGAGGTCCAGGTGACGGGAGGCGTTGCGCTGCTGTCCGGCGCCGCGCCCAACGAAGCCCAGGCCGAGCGCGCATTGACGCTCGCATCGCAGATACCCGGCGTCGTTGCTGTCGGTGACAGTATCGAGCGCCGTCTGGATGTGCAGGGTAATGTCTCCCCGATGATGGATGCCATGCGAACCAACGTGAGGCAGTGGCTCAGGGCTTCGCCACTGGTCGCCCTGGCGGCTTTTATTTTTATCCTGATCGTCTACCTGGGCTACGCGTTGGCACGTTGGTCATCGTTATGGCAAAGGCTAACCACAAATCCGTTTCTCGTCGAACTGATCGGACAGGGTGTGCGCATTACCGCAGTAGTCGCCGCGCTGGTGGTGACACTGAATCTGCTTGGAGCGACGGCGCTGATGGCAACCATCCTGGGCGGCGCCGGCGTGCTGGGCCTGGCCATTGGTTTCGCAGTGCGTGACACCATGGAAAACTATATCTGCAGCATTCTGATGAGTATACGCCAGCCCTTCAGACCCAATGACCATGTTGTGATCAATACTCATGAAGGCAAAGTAGTTCGCCTGACCTCACGTGCAACCGTGCTGATGACATTGCAAGGCAATCAGTTACGGATCCCCAACGCGACTGTATTCAAGGCCGTCATTCTCAACTACACCCGTAATCCGCAACGTCGCTTCGAATTCGAACTCGGGGTGGACGCTGCCGACAATCCGGTGGCTGCGATGAAAGCTGGCGTTGACGCCATGAAGGCATTGCCGTTCATGCTGTCTGATCCGGCGCCCGGCGGTACCATCAAGACCATAGGCGACTCCAACATCATACTGTTTTTTACTGGCTGGATTGATCAACGCGAGACCGATTTCCTCCGCGCCCGGAGTTTGGCCATCCGCGCCGTCACCACGGTACTGGACGCAGAGGGATTCTCCATGCCAGAGCCGATTTACCGCCTCAGGTTTGATGCTGGCCAGAACACGGGCGCGCTGCCAGAACAGCTTCCGGTCAGTGCCGCCAGACCGGCGCAAACAAAGCAGGATAGCGACGCTATCGACAACTCTGCTGGACCTCGTCGCGATCCCGGACCGGATGCTGACGAACTGCTGGACACCCGACCTGATACCATTATTGAAGATATGGTCAATGAGGAGCGCGCAAGCCAGGACGAAAGCGACCTGCTCGATACCAATCGGCCCGTGGAGTAGCGGCGGGCCCGGCCACCGGGACTAACCACAGAAAGTTCAGCAAGACCTTACTTCAGCAAGCCAATCTCAGCCAGCCGTTGCAATAGATATTCATTCGCGCAGATGCTGTCCGGGTATCGGTCTGGTCGCTCAACGCTCACACAACAGGGCAGCGTACTGATGACAAAATCCGGGTTGGGATGCAGGAAAAACGGTATCGAGTAGCGCGAATGCTGCGCGGCCTCACCATCGGGATTAATCACCCGGTGAGTGGTTGACGGCAGCACATTGTTGCTCAGGCGCTGCAACATATCCCCGATATTGACCACAATGGCATCGCCGTCGGTGGTCACCGGCAACCAGCTACCGTCCGCGCGCAATATCTCCAGACCCGGCTCGCTGGCGCCGACCAGCAGTGTGATCAGGTTGATATCCTCATGCCGCCCGGAGCGGATGGAGCCACCCGAACTGCCGGAGACCGGCGGGTAGTGAATGGGTCGCAATATTGAGTTGCCATAACAGATTTTATCGGCGAAGTAGTTTTGGTCTTCGCCCAGATATAATGCAAGCGCCTGCAGCACCCGCTCACCCAGTTGCCTGAGTGCCTTATACAGCGCCAGCGAGGCAGCCCTGAAACCGGGCACTTCAACAGGCCAGCAGTTGGGGTAGAGGCTGGGGTGTGGCGGTGTCGGGCCCGCTTCCGGGCCCACATGCCAGAACTCCTTCAGGTCGGGATGACGACTGTCGCGCGCGGTTTCAATACCGAAACCGGTGTAACCGCGGGCGCCGCCCAGACCGGGCTGATGGTAGCGCTGCTTGTCAGCCAGCGGCAGCGCGAAAAACGACTTGATGACCTGGTAACAATTGCTGATCACCGTGTCCGGAATGCCGTGACCCCGGATGCCGCAAAAGCCGAACTCTGCATAAGCTGCGCCCAGTTGCTCGACAAAAAGCGCACCGTCCGATTCGAGTCGACGTATATCCAGTGTTGGCACCTGTCCCGCCACTACAGTAACCCTCAGATCAAGGAAAAGAATACGCCGGCGATGGCCGCGCTCATAAGGTTTGCCAGGGTAGCCGCCAGCAATGCCTTTAATCCCAACTCGGCAATATCGCTGCGTCGGTCCGGCGCCATGCCTCCCAGTCCACCAAGCAAAATGGCGATAGATGAGAAATTGGCGAACCCGCACAGCGCGATAGTGACAATTATCTGCGTTTGCGCACTCAGGTCATCCTTGTACTGAACAAAATCCAGGTATGCCACAAACTCATTGATGACCAGTTTCTGTCCAATAAAACTGCCCGCCAGCTGCGCCTCGCTCCAACTGACACCAAGCAACCATGCCAGCGGCTGAAACAGATATCCGAATAGCAGCTGCAACGTCAGGCCATCGACGCCAAAAAGACCCGCAAACCACCCCAGCAGACCGTTTAACAAAGCTATCAGGCCAACAAACGCCAGCACCATGGCCCCGACATTCAGCGCCAGCTTCATGCCATTGGCAGCGCCAGCTGCTGCCGCATCTATGACGTTGGTGTAGCCTGGTTCGGAGACAACTTCAGTCAGGTCATTTTTGGTAGCTTCAGTTTCGGGCAATAGCATTTTGGCCATCAGGAAGCCACCCGGTGCTGCCATAAAGCTGGCCGCAATCAGGTATTTAAGTTCTACCCCCAAGCCGGCATAGCCGGCAAGAACAGAGCCGGCAACCGAGGCCAGCCCGCCCACCATGACAGCGAACAATTCCGAGCGACTCATGGTGCTGATGAACGGTTTGACCACCAGCGGCGCTTCTGTCTGTCCGACAAAAATATTGGCGGCAGCAGACATGGATTCAGGGCGACTGGTGCCCAGCACTTTCTGCAAGGCGCCGCCGATCAGTCGAATCGCCCACAGCATGACACCCAGGTGGTAGAGCACAGCGATCAGTGAAGAGAAGAAAACAATGACACTCAGCACATGGACAGCAAAAACGAACCCTTGTGAAAAATTGCCAATCTCACCGAAGACAAAAACAATGCCGGCATTGGCGTAACCGATGATGGCAGCCACTGCCTGTGTGACCTGATACAGCACCTGTTGTCCGAACGGCAGGTAAATGACAAAAGCACCAAGAACAACCTGTAAGGCAAATGCGAGCCCGACTGTGCGCCAGTTGATGTTGCTTCTGTTAACGGACAGAACAAAGGCAACCAATAGCAACAGCGCGATCCCCAGCAATCCCGTCATGATACCTACCTTTCAAGTCACTTGGCGTATGGAGTACGCCGGTCTGTTGCCTCATGCCTGGAGCAAGCGATGAATCCTGTTTTTTACCATTTCCACGGCCGCATCATCCTGGTCTTCATGCGTTACTATCATGTCGGCGTATTCCCGCGAGGGATTAACGAAAGCAAAATATGACGGCCTCACCGTTCGCTCATACTGCTCTATCACGGACGCCAGAGATCGCCCGCGCTCTTCCATATCACGACGAATCCGACGCATGAGACAAATATCCAGCGGCGTATCGACGAACACACTGAAATCAATAATCTGCCGCAGCGGTACACTGCTCAACAACAGAATGCCCTCAACCAGAATGACCCTGACGGGCCGCACTGCCACTGAACCGGACATCCGCGTATGTCGGCAAAAATCATACTGTGGCATCTGAATCTCTCGCCCGGCGCGCAACTCAAGCAAATGACCGGCCAGCAATTCATGGTCAAACGCGGATGGATGATCATAGTTGGTCTGCACCCGTTGCTCCATCGGCAGATGAGACTGATCACGATAGTAGGCGTCTTCAGCCAGTATGGCGAGATGATCGTCACCGAATTCGCTTTCGAGCTGCTGACGCAGGGTGGCAGCAAGCCAGCTCTTGCCGGACGCCGAGGCGCCGGTTATCGCTATAACGGTAGCAGGTACGGATAGTTTGTCAGGCACAAATCTTTCAGCCCAGTCAGCGGAAAAGCGGCATTATCACCAATTATCGAACAGGAAGGTATGACAAATTGATGACATTGCGAAGCCAGACCAGACACAGCATGATCTAACAGGCTGCCAGCGAACTAAAGTCACCGGGGTCATTGACGTTGAGCATGGCCTGTATGTCCGCTCCGGTCATTTCATGGCATGAAACGTCGGTCACCCACTGCCCCGATAACCAGTTTGCCACTGATCGCTGACCACGGCCCAACGTATCGCGAATTGTCGGCAATGCTTGCTGCGGCCACATCGCCAGGCACAGGTGTTGGCGCCGCCGGCCATCGTGCAACACTGCAATGGACCTTGAGTTCGCCAGCACCGGCTGCAACAACCGGTCTGGTAATCTTTGCGGCAGCAGCGGCATGTCACACGGCACCACCACTACCGGCTGATGGCATGGCGCCTGAGCCAATGTCGCCTCCAGCCCGGCCAGTGGCCCCTGAAAACCAGCGCGTAGATCAGGACATACCTGTGCATCCATACGGTTATATTCATCATGATTGCGATTGGCACTGATCAGGACATGATCTGCACCCGGCACAGTGCAGCGCAAGCGCTGCACCAGAATTTCGACAAAGGAGTGTTCCCCGAAGGGCAGCAGTCCCTTGTCGCAGCCACCCATGCGGGAACCTTGACCGCCGGCCAGAACAATCAGCGTATAAGCTGTCGCGGAAGCTGACATTCAGAACCTCGCCTCTGCGGTTATCCAGAATTTCTGGCTATCGGTGCTGTATCGCTCGGCCTGATAATCAGCAAATTTGACCGCCAGTGTGTAACGCGAGGCAAAGGTTTTTGCCACCTGCAGATTCAACTCCTGACCCAGGTCCAGGCTGCCCGTATCTGACCGGTAATCATGCCAGACCAGCACTACGTCAGCACTGGCGACCTTGCCAGTTAACGTGAAAGCGGTATCGCGAACGCCAAAGACGGGCGTATTCAGAAATTTATCGGCCCAACCCTGAAACGCATGCAAGGTTGCCAGCGGAGTCTGCATGGCAACGCCAGCGCTTTTGTCAGCGCCCATCACCTCGTGGGACATGGCTGCACGTATGCCGCTGACCTTGACACCAGCCGTCGCCAGCATATAGTCGGCGCTGTAGGCGATGGGATTATTGCGATAGTCAGATTGCCTGGCGTATTCAACGCGGTAGTCAACCTTGACGTCAGCCGTGGCATCAAGTTCACCGGTAACAGCGAGCCCCAACGTAGCCGACGACAATACCGGCGCATCCTCGAACGCCAGCGAATAACTGTACGCACTGAGGATAAATGCCGGACCGGACTGCCAACGGGCGTTCAACAAATGATGATCACTGTCCAGTGCCTGTGGTGGATTGCCGGCATCTGGTCCGAAAATACGCTGGGTATCGTCTATCCAGGCGTAGTCCAGTTGAACATTTGGCACGGGCGCCAAACTGACAGTAACAGCATCGAAGGTCTGCTCATTCTGACGCCACCCCACACTGCCGATAAAGCGCTGATTGTCACGCAGCAGGCGCTGTCGTCCCAGTGTTGCGCTGCCTTTATCGACACGATACTGCACCGCGGCCTGATTCAGATCCACGCCATCGGGATCGGGGACGACCGGGTAGCGGGTCTTTGTGTTGCGCGTGTTGTTGAATCGTTCCTCGCCCAGGTAGCTGACATTGTCCATCTCCAAGAGCAGATTGAGATTTTTCCAGTTGCCACTGCGCCAACTCAGACGTGTACGCAACGTATTCGCTGCGGCATCACTGATAAAGCCGGCATCGTCAACCTGTTCGCTGCGCAGGCGGAATGTTACGTTAGTACTGCCCGTGGTCAATGCAGCGGTCAGACCAGTTTCCGCCTGCGCCATTGCAGAATTGCCCAGCGTAATCGCCAGTGCGGCAATAACAGTTGATAAAAAAGTAGTCTGTTGTGGCTTCATTGCTAGTCCTTTTGGCTGGTAGTCACACGATTAAAGGGTTGGCTCTGTTACTTTGCTCTTTTTTGCTGAGGGCTCTTTCTCGCTGAGGGCTCTCTATGAATCTCACGCACTAAGGGCATCCACTGTTTGTGCGGTGTTGTTGTTTTGTGCTGCCAGTGCCACGACGTCGCCGATAACCAGCAGACATGGACTTTTCAGTTTATGGTTGCGTGCGACGCGCTCGATATCGGCGACAGTGCAATAGCAGCTTCGCTGATCATCGCAACTGCCGTTTTCGATCAACGCTGCCGGGGTCGATGCGGGCATGCCGTGTTGCATCAACGCACTGCGGATTTTGCCCAGGCTGGACAGTCCCATATAAAACACCAGCGTGCGCGATTTGTCCGCCACCAGCGATTGCCAGTGGGTATGATCCTGCTCGTCGGCATAGTGTGCCGTGGTCAGACAGACACCGGATGCGATATTGCGTTGCGTCAACGGAAATCCGGCGGTCGCAGCGCAGGCCGAGGCAGCAGTGATGCCCGGTACTACGTGCACAGTGACACCAGCGGCCTTCAGACTCATCATCTCTTCACCACCGCGGCCAAACACAAACGGATCACCGCCCTTGAGCCGCACCACCGACCGGCCGGCACGGGCATGTAGCAGCAACAATGCTTCAATCTGAGATTGCGGCACCGGATGGTGTCCCGGGCGTTTGCCAACGTCAATCATCAGTGCCCCGGCGTGCGCCTCGGACAGTAATTCACTGGACACCAGCCGATCGTAGATCAGCACATCCGCCTGCCGAATCAGACGCAAACCCTTGACGCTGATCAGCTCCGGATCCCCGGGCCCCGCACCCACCAGCCAGACTTCGCCTGCCGGCAGCTTGGTTTGGTTTGCCTTGATCAGCGTCAGCATAATGATTCCTCTTTTGCGGGGGGGGTGTCGGGCCCGGCAAACTGCCCGGGGACTTCAGATTTCAGCAGTTTGTCGAGCTCCGGAGTGCAGGATCCGCAATTGGTGCCTGCTCGGGTTTTTCTGCCGATGTCTGCTGTATTGTCGCAACCCTCATGGATAGCAGCGTTTATTGTCACGTCATAAACCTGGTGGCATGTGCAGATCAATTTGCCTTTGTCACGGGTCTGGCTACCGGATGGTCTTCCCAGCATCAAGTCACGTATGGAGACTTCTGCCTGCTGCCAGCTCGCTATCAACCAGTCTTCATCGACATCAGGTACACACGTCGTTTGCATGGCAAACCAGATTTGTACCCCGTTATCATCTCGTCCAATCAGGCGCAGGGATTCGTTGTGGCTATCTTCGACTTGCGCCCAGCGAGACGCCGAGTCAGTCCATAGCGACATCAGTGTATTGGCGTCTGTTCCCTGATCACCCGCCAGTACAGTAAAATACAATCCATCCAGATAACGTGTGCACCAGTAGCTTGTTTCGGGCAATGACAATCGACGCGGCGAGATCAGGCAGGCGTACCACAGGGCGGGCAAACGTGACACTGACACCGGGGTTTGTTTAAACGCCGGCTGACCGGAAACCGGGTCACAAATGGCGGACACCAGCTTGCCCACGCGCGCACTTGATGCAAAACAGTCATTCCAGTGAATTGGCATGAACACAGTGCCCGGCGTCTGGCCGCGCTGTTCGTGCACACGTACCACACACTGACCATGACGACTGTTGACAGATGTCAAGTCCCCCGCCTGCAATCCACGCAACTGCATGTCCGCAGGATGCATCTCGACAAACGGCTCAATGGTATGCTTTTGCAGCTTGCTGCTCAGGCCAGTGCGCGTCATGGTATGCCACTGATCGCGAATACGGCCGGTGTTCAGCCACAACGGATATTCGGCATTGATTGTCTGTGGCAACGATGCAGGCTCGACCGCGATGAACTGTGCACGTCCCGATGGCGTAAAAAATTGGCCATCGGCAAACATTCTTTTTTTCGACAGTGGCCATTGCAGTGGCTGCATTTCTTCATATTGCGAGTTTTCCAATTGCGCCAGCGCCCCAATATCAAAATCGCGTGTGCCATTGTTGCCAAATGCTGACAATGCTGCATGTTCCCGAAAAATATCAGCGGCGCCCTGATAGTTGAATGCCTGTGCAAAGCCCAAACGTTTCGCGATTTCGCTGACAATCCACCAATCCGGTTGTGCGTCTCCCGGCAGCGGAAGAAACCCACGCTGCCGGGAAATGCAGCGCTCCGAATTGGTGACCGTGCCCGACTTTTCTCCCCAGGCCGCAGCCGGCAAAAGCACATGCGCCAACCGGGTGGTATCGGTGTCAGCCACGCAATCCGACACCACGACATGCTCGCAGTTCTGCAGAGCTGCGCGCACCAGATCTGCCTCCGGCATCGAAACCACCGGATTGGTTGCCATGACCCAGATGAAACGGATGTTGCCGTCAGCGACAGCGCGAAACATATCGACAGCTTTCAAACCCGGCTTTGTTGCCAGGGTCTGTGTTTGCCAGAACTTACTGACCAGCGCGTGGTGCAAGGGATTTTCGATATCCATGTGCGCCGCCAATTGATTGGCCAGGCCACCGACCTCGCGGCCGCCCATGGCGTTAGGCTGACCGGTGATGGAAAAAGGACTGGCTCCGGGCTTGCCAATGCGGCCGGTGACCAGATGGCAATACAGAATCAGACTGGCCTGGTCGACGCCGTATGCCGACTGGTTGATGCCCTGGGAAAACACCGTGACCGTTTTTGCGGTGCGTACAAACCACTGATAAAAAGTGCGCAAAAGCTCCGGATCCAGTTCGCATTTGTCTGCGATACTGTCAATTGCGTTTTCGCGTTGCCGACACTGCGCCACCAGCCCGGCGAAGTTCTCGGTGTGATTGTCAATAAATCCGGCGTCCAGTGCCGGCGAATCCAACAGCCATGCCAACAGACCATCAAACAGCCAGATATCTGACCCGGGCGCAATCTGCAGGTGCAAATCAGCCAGTTCGCTGGTAGCCGTTTGCCGCGGATCAATGACCACGATCTTCATCTGCGGCCGCGCCTGTTTGGCGGCCACAATACGCTGATAAACCACCGGGTGCGTCCAGGCCATATTGGAGCCGGTAATGACCAGCAGATCCGCCAATTCCACGTCCTGATAACAACCCGGCACGGTGTCACTACCCAGGACACGCTTGTGTGCGGCCACCGCTGTGGACATGCACAGGCGGCTGTTGGTATCGATATTGGCTGTACCGATAAACCCCTTGATCAGTTTGTTGGCGACGTAATAGTCTTCCGTCAACAATTGACCGGACACATAAAAAGCGACCGAGTCGGGGCCATACCTGGCGATCGTGTCTTGAAGACGATGCGCAACGGCGCTCAGAGCGTGATCCCAGCTTGCCTGCAGTCCATCCACTCTGGGATTGAGCAGGCGTGATTCCAGGCCCAAGGTCTCTGCCAGGGCGCTGCCTTTGACACAAAGCCGGCCGGCGTTGGCCGGATGCGTGTAATCGCCCTTCACTGACACCTCGTGGGTGTCATCATCGACGGTAACTGACACGCCACAGCCGACACCACAATACGGACAAACGGTATCAACGGCTTTCATTGCGGCACCAGCCCGGCCGGATTCAACAAAGCCTGTGGCGACGCCTGCACAGGCGCCCGATTCTCAATCAGACTCTCGTAAATACCGCTATCATCGACATCGCCGAACATCACCGCCGCCTGCAGACAATCACCTTGCCACCACAGGCGTCGATACTCCCCGGCGTTTTTATCGCGCCACGCCAGGCTGCGTTGCGACGGCGACGTCTGATGACCGGTCTCATCCAGCGTGCCCGCGGAAAAAACGTGAACACCGCTAACCTTTAGCCGGGTCGGCAACGATTGCCGCGTATACGGTTCAACATCAGTCAGGCTGGCATCGGGTCCGGATTCTGCGCATCGTTGCAGCACCTTTGCCAGCACCTGGGCCTGTTGGTAAATCGGGGCCACCAGACCAAACTGTTCACCATCGATTTCGCAACATTCACCCAATGCAAAAACACCGTGCTGGCTACTGCGCAACCAAGCATCAACATTGATGGCACGAGCAACTGACAGATTTGTTTGCCGGGCCAAAGATACTTCCGGGGCAATGCCAACGGCCATAATAACCAATTCGCAGGCCAGCAATTCCCCGTCACCGAGCTGCAAACCAGCGACGCTTTGGCCGTCCGCGGTTGCAACAAACCGTTTGCACTGCGCGTCACTGATAAAGCGAATATTGCGCGCGGCCAGCGTCGCCGCCAGATACTCGCCCGCTTCACTGTCCAGTTGCCGGTTCATCGGCCAGCCCGCGTTGTGAACCACGGTCGTTGTGACGCCCCGGTTCTGTAATGCACAGGCGGCTTCCAGTCCGAGTACGCCGCCACCAACAACAACGGCACGACGAACCCTGTCGTCGTCCGCCTGGCCAGTGCTACCAATTCGCGCCATCACCGCCTCGGCATCATCCAGCGTGCGCAGGCTGACAATACCGGAAAGATCAACACCGGGCAGCGGCAATCGTGCCGCCCGCGACCCTGTCGCCAGCACCAGCATATCCCACTTATGGCAGGCGCCGGACGCCGTGCTGGCGACACGACTGTCAGTATCAAGTGCGATGACCGGGTCACCAGTATGGACAGCAATATCTTGTGATCGGTACCAGGACGCTGAATGCAAGGGCAACAACGACGCATCAGATTCACCTGCCAACAGCGGCGACAATAGAATGCGATTGTAGGCTGACTGCGATTCCTCTCCGATCACGCTAGTGTCGAACAGACCTGGCGCCTGCAGTGAAATTTCCTGCAACAGACGCCCTGCGGCCATACCGAATCCAACAATGAGCAATCTGGGTTTGGGCCGATGCATCATGCCTCCCCCACCGCGGCCACGAAGACCCGCCCATCGCGCTCCACCACCGGGTAACTTTGCACTTTCTGCTGGTCGTCCTCCAGACACTCGCCGGTCTTCAGGCAAAAATGTTGTTTATAAACCGGCGACGCCACCACCAGACGGCCAGCGATGTCACCGGTGAGTCCGCGACTGAGCACATTCGCGTCACTGAAGGGGTCACGGTTGTCCAGCGCAAACAATCCGTCATCGGTTCTGAACACAGCGATCTGTTTGCCCTCGACGCGCACGGCAGCGCCGGTGCCAGGTATCAGATCATCCAGCGCACCGATTTCGACCCATTGAGTTGAGTTCTGCATCACACTGTCTCCAATACGTCAGCAGGTGATTTTTCGTCTGCACGCGCCGGGCGCTTCTGGCCGCGCTCACGCACATAAACAATCTGTTCGTCTGGCTGATCATCATTCAGGAAAGGTCGGAAACGTTTCAGGGCCACCGGGTCTTCGATGGTGCGCTTCCATTCACAAACATAGGTGTCGATTACTGACTGCATCTGAGATTCCAGTTCGTCAGCAATACCCAGCACGTCATTGATGATGACGTCCTGCAAATAAGCCAGGCCGCCTTCCATGTTGTCGCGCCATACCGACGTGCGCTGTAGCCGATCGGCAGTCTGGATATAGAACATCAGCAAACGATCGATATAACGAATCAGGGTCTGGTCATCCAGGTCACTGGCAAACAGCTCTGCGTGGCGCGGGCGCATGCCGCCATTGCCACACACATAAAGGTTCCAGCCCTGCTCAGTGGCGATGATACCGACATCCTTGCTTTGCGCTTCCGCACATTCGCGCGTGCAACCGGACACCGCCATTTTCAGTTTGTGTGGTGAGCGCAAACCCCGGTAGCGCTCTTCGACGTAAATCGCCATGCTTACCGAGTCCTGCACACCATATCGACACCAGCTTGAGCCGACGCAGGATTTTACGGTGCGCAATGATTTCCCGTAGGCGTGACCCGACTCAAAGCCGGCATCCACCAGGTCCCGCCATATGGCCGGCAACTGATCTACCCGTGCACCAAACAGATCGATACGTTGACCACCGGTAATTTTGGTATAGAGATCATATTTCTGTGCCACCTGGGCCAACACCAACAGTTTCGTGGGCGTAATCTCGCCGCCGGGCACACGCGGCACGACAGAATAACTGCCGTCTTTTTGCAGGTTGGCCAAAAAGTTGTCATTGGTGTCCTGCAGTCCAACATGGCGAGGATCCAGCACATAGTCGTTCCAGCATGAAGCGAGAATGGACGCAACCGCTGGCTTGCAAATATCACAGCCCTTGCCGTGGCCATGCTGTGACAGCAGCTCGGCAAAAGACCGGATGCCATGAACGCGAACCAGGTGATAGAGCCCCTGCCGGGTATAGGCAAAGTGCTCACACAGATCGTTGTTGATCTCGATACCCTGGCTCTTGAGCTCTGCATCCAGGACCTGTTTCACCAATGTCGCGCAACCACCACAGGTGGAAGAAGCACGAGTTTCTTTCTTGAGCGCGCCAATGGTGGTGCACCCGGCGCTGATGGCACTGCAAATCTCGCCTTTGCTGACATTATTGCAGGAACAGATCTGCGCTGACGCCGGCAAGGCATCAACACCAAGCATGGGCTTCTCACCCGATGCCGGGGCGATCAGGCTGATGGGCGATTCCGGCAACTCCAGCGCGTTCAAAACATATTGCAACAGTGCGTCATAGTCGCTGGTGTCGCCCACCAGCACCGCACCGACCAGACGTTTGCCGTCCTCGCTCAGCACCAGCTTTTTGTAAACACCGCTACCGGCATCTTCGATAGAGCAGACACGGTATTCAGGCGCTCCGCCCTGAGCCATGCCAATGGATCCGACCTCGACACCCAGCAGCTTCAGCTTGGTGCTCATGTCGGCCCCGGTAAACGCAGCAGTCAGGTCACCGCAAAGTTGAGCGGCCAGCTTGCGGGCCATGTCGTAACCCGGCGCCACCAATCCGTAAATCCGGTTCTGCCACAATGCCACCTCGCCGATGGCAAAGATGGCCGGGTCAGAGGTACGACACTGATTATCAACGACCACACCACCGCGCTCTCCGATTTCCAGGCCACACTCCCGTGCCAACTGGTCGCGAGGTCGGATACCGGCCGAGAACAGGACCAGATCGGTCTCCAGTTCGCCCTCAGCAAACACCAGACGATGACGGTGTGAGCTGCCGTCCTCAATACGTTGGGTGGCTTTACCGGTATGCACGGTCACGCCGAGCGCGGAAATCTTGCTGCGTAACATCTCGCCGCCACTGGCATCGAGTTGCATCGCCATCAGACGTGGTGCGAATTCGATGACATGGGTTTCCAGCCCCAGGTCTTTCAGGGCCTTGGCCGCCTCCAGGCCCAGCAAGCCACCACCAACAACTACACCGCGCCGACTGGTATCGGCAGACGCTTTAATCGCCACCAGATCGTCAATGGTCCGGTACACATGACACGCTTCGCGGTCACTGCCCTCAATGGGCGGCACAAAGGGATAGGAGCCTGTCGCCAGCACCAGAGCGTCGTATGAGTACTGGGTGCCATTGCTGCCGGTTACCACTCGGGCACCACGGTCAATAGCGACGACTGCCTCACTGCACAGAAAGCTGATGCCGTGCTGCTCAAAAAACTCGACGCTGCCCAGCGCCAGGTCGTCAGCAGTGGCACCACTAAACCACGCACTCAATTGCACTCTGTCATAGGCCGGGCGACTTTCTTCACAGAACACCGTGACCTCAAAGTCATGCTCCAGCTCAACCAGCTCTTCCAGGAAGCGCTGGCCTACCATGCCGTTGCCAATTACCAGTAACTGACGCTTGTTCATGCATTTGCTCCTCTTTCCTGCAGGCATAAAAAAGGCGCCCATCACACGACTGTTGTCGTGTCATGGGCGCCATTGCCCTGAAACCTTTATGTCACCGCCAGTGGCTTCAGAATCGCCTTTGATTCGGGCCGGGCATGTGACTTGTAGTAAGACCAGAGCAAGAGCTGTGCCAGTAATTCAAAAGCATCGGGCAATAGTATTCGAAATGGCTATTTCATTGACCTTTAGCGTTGCTGCCAGTGTCGGTGGCGCGAATTGCTCTTTGCCTGACAAGACGGATTTTTGCCTTATTTTCGAGCGCCACGCACCGAAACAAGGCAGTGAAATCGGTTGCTCAGTCACATCACCGACTCGTTGCCCGGGCACATACATTACAAAATCCCATTGCCTTATAAGGACGCACCTACCCGTATGAACAGACCAGGCTGCCTCTGGCACAGTTCATGCATTATCTGTTTAGACCGACCGTAGCGATTACCCAAAGATGGGTTACCTGCTACGTTTTAAGGGCAATGGCGTCCGCACGCGAATAACAGGCTTTTCTGTTACCGCGAGTGGGCGCTTTTTTTTTGCACGTTTATTTGATCGTTGTTGCAAACAGCAAAGGAGTATCGACATGCTCAGCACATTAAGGACATTCCGTGGTTCCGCCATTGCACTCTTGCTGACGGGCAAGCTGCTGACCGTTTCTGCCAGCGTCGCCGCCGATGTCGGTTGGCCGGAGAAAGAGGACCTGACGCTGGGTTTCATCAAGCTGACAGATATGGCACCGCTGGCAATTGCCTATGAAAAACGATTCTTTGAAGACGAGGGCCTGTATGTGACCCTGGTGCCGCAGGCGAACTGGCGGGTTCTGCTCGATGGCGTCATTGATGGCAGGCTGGATGGTGCGCACATGCTGGCCGGCCAACCCTTGGCTGCAACCATCGGTTATGGTACCGAAGCGCATATCGTGACACCCCTGAGCCTGGACCTGAACGGCAACGCCATTACCGTATCGAATGATGTCTGGTCCATGATGCGCCCGCACATACCGCAACAGGACGGACGTGTTGTCAGACCGGTGAGTGCCGAGGCCCTGAAGCCGGTCATCGACAGTTATCACGCACAAGGCAAGCCGTTTAATATGGGTATGGTCTTCCCTGTATCGACGCACAATTACGAACTCCGATACTGGCTTGCCGCCGGCGGCATCCATCCCGGCTACTACGCGCCGGCACGAGGCGACACCTCCGGCATGCTGGACGCAGACGTCATGATCTCAGTGACACCGCCGCCACAAATGCCCGCGACACTGGAAGCCGGGACTATTGTCGGCTACAGCGTGGGGGAACCGTGGAACCAACAGGCGATCTATCGTGACATTGGCGTTCCGGTTATCACTGATTACGAAATATGGCAGAACAACCCGGAGAAAGTACTGGGCATGACACAAGCCTTTATCGAGGAGAACCCGAACACTTCAATAAGACTGGTCAAGGCGTTGTTACGGGCTGGCAAATGGCTTGACGAAAACAACAACGCCAACCGTGAAGAAGCGGCCAGGATCCTGTCACGAAGTGACTATGTGGGCGCCGACTATGAGGTGATCGCCAATTCCATGACCGGCACTTTTGAATACGAAAAAGGTGAGGTGCTGCCGGTACCGGACTTCAATGTCTTTTTCCGTAACCATGCCACCTTTCCCTACTACTCGGATGCGGTATGGTTTTTGACGCAAATGCGCCGCTGGGGACAAATTGCCGAACCCAAAAATGATGACTGGTATCACCAAACGGCTGCCAGCGTCTATCGACCGGATATTTACCGCATGGCCGCCGAGTCGCTGATTGCCGAGGGCAAAATGACGGCAGAAGATTTTCCAGACTTCGCCGATGAAGACGGCTATCGACCCGTACAAACGGAATTCCTTGATGGTATTCCTTATGACGGCCGCCAACCCAATGCCTATTTGCAATCACTGGCAATTGGCTTGAAGGACGAAACACTTTAAGGGATTTCAGCATGCTGGACAGTAACAAACAAACTGGATTTACCGCTATGGCTACTCGACTGAACAAACTACGCAGCGCCATGCCCGTGTCGCTGAACATTGACCTGGCGCCGGGCTCGAAACTCGCCACACTGATGCGCGCCTGGTTGCTTTCACTGGTGGGATTGATAGTGTTCGCATTGCTGTGGCAGGGAGCAGCCAACAACATTGACACCTCGCTGGGCAAATTCCCGGGCCCGCAAGAGGTATTGGAGCAAAGCAAAAACCTGTATAGCGAGTACCAGCGCGACCAACAAAATGAACGTGATTTTTTTGCCCGACAGGAAGCGCGCAACGCGGACCGGCTGGCCAGTGATCCGGATGCCGATGTAAGCATCCGCCCCTATACCGGTCGCCCTACCTTTGTTGATCAGATCGGGACCAGCCTGCTCACTGTGGCATTTGGTTTTGTCATTGCGATGATCGTTGCCATACCTTTGGGAATATTCTGCGGTCTCAGTCAGGCCGTCTATAGCGCGATCAACCCTATCGTGCAAATATTCAAACCGGTGTCACCCCTGGCCTGGCTGCCACTGGTCACCATGGTCGTCAGCGCCCTGTATGTCACGGAGAGCACTCTGTTCAGCAAGTCATTTATAACCTCTGGCGTTACGGTTGCGTTGTGCTGCCTTTGGCCCACCGTCATTAACACCACGGTTGGAGTCGCCGGCGTCGACAAAGACCTGATCAATGTCAGCCGGGTCATACGCCTACCACCTTTGCAGCACGTCAAAAAAATAGTGTTGCCATCTGCCATACCCATGATCTTTACCGGCATGCGTCTGTCGCTGGCAACCGGTTGGATGGTGTTGATCGCAGCGGAAATGCTGGCACAAAGCCCCGGACTGGGAAAATTCATCTGGGATGAATTTCAGAACGGCAGTTCAGACTCGATGGGCCGCATTATGGTGGCCGTTCTGGTCATCGGTATTCTGGGATTTATTCTGGACAAACTTATGCTGATGGTACAACGCTACGTCAGCTGGGATAAGACCAACACTTTGCGCTGAACGACACCCGGTATCAGGAGATATGAACATGCAAAATTATCTGGAACTCAGTAACGTCGGCATTGAATTCAAAACAAACAACGTCCCGTTCAAGGCCCTGGATCAGGTCAACCTGAAAGTATCCAAAGGGGAGTATATTTCCCTGATCGGACACTCCGGCTGCGGTAAATCTACCATTTTGAATATCGTCGCGGGTCTGTATCAGGCCACAGAAGGCGGCGTCATTCTGGAGGGTCGACAGGTCGACTCGCCGAGTCCGGACCGGGCGGTGGTTTTTCAGAATCACGCGTTACTGCCCTGGCTGACCGTATACGATAATGTGGCACTGGCGGTAAAACAGGTATTCAAAGGTAAAAAAAGTCGTGCAGAAATGCATGACTGGATTACTCATAATCTTGAACTGGTACATATGACTGACGCCAGGGACAAACGGCCTCATGAAATATCCGGGGGCATGAAACAGCGCGTGGGCATCGCACGGGGACTGGCAATGGAGCCCAAAGTGCTGCTGATGGATGAACCATTTGGCGCGCTGGATGCCTTGACTCGCGCGCACCTGCAAGAGGAAGTGATGCGCATACATGCCACGCTTAACAATACGGTCATCATGATCACGCATGATGTCGATGAGGCAGTGCTGCTTTCCGACAAGATTGTAATGATGACTGTCGGCCCGTCAGCCACCATTGGCGAAGTCCTGCATGTCGAGTTGCCGCGACCGCGCGACCGTCTGGCGCTGGCCAAGGACGCTGACTACAACAACTACCGGCAGGCCGTGCTGCGCTTCCTGTACGACGGGCACCAGGCCACTCACTGACCCTGCCAGACCGCCGCCATGTCGATCACCGAGCGGGCGACGTCAATCAGTCGCCGGCTCTGATTCATTGCCATGTTCCTGAGTAGCTTGTGCGCTTCCTCTTCACTCATCTTCCGGTGCGTCATCAGCAGCACTTTGGCGCGCTCCAAAAGCTTGCGCTCCTCCAGGGCCGCGCGCGCCTCAGCCAACTCATTGTTTATTTGTTGCAAACGCTGTGACTGATACTGCAACAGATCCATCATGGATTTACCCGCAACCGTCACATCGGAACCGTCGTTCAGCAATGGTTTGGCCCGGACCAGCACAAAAGGTTCCGAGCTGAAGCCTGCGTGGCTGCCCAGGCTTCCCAGCGCCAACTGATTCTGGTGCAGACAGGTCCGCGCCTGCGCGAGCCTGTCGATACACAGCTGCGACAGGTAATGTTCCAGCGCATCCTCTACCTGCTTCATGGCATCAATGCGCGATGTCATCAGGGCAAACCACCGGTCTGCCAATTCCGGTCCGCGTGTCACTGACCCAGCAGGGGCAGTGGCACTGCGACGCATGCGCTCGATTTCCAGCAATTCCGGCGCTTGCTGCAGTGTTGCCCAGCGGGCGGACGACTGCTCATCAGCGAATTGCAGGAATATCTCGAAACAACGTTCCTGCGCCTCTATCAAATGCACAAGCAAGGCGCTGCGCTCGCTATCAAACCGCTGGCTGGCAAATCCGGCGGAGCCCGCTGCTCTTTCCTGGCCTGCCAACTCCTTGCCCTGCATCAGATTGAACATGGCCACTAAGGCTCGTGCAATCTCCGGGTCAGCAGCGATATCAGCGGTCTCAAACACAATCAACAACAATGCCTGTATCACAGCACTGTAAGCCTGCGTTACCAGCACTGCATCCAGTTGTAATGCGCTAACCTTGGCGCGCAGCACGTCCAGTTCCGACAACGCATGCACGGCATAGGCCAGTCCGTTGAACATGCGGGTGCCGTCAGCCAGGTGCTCAAGATGGCCATCAGCGGCGTTCAACGTGTCCTGAAAGGCACCCCTCTCGATATCGGTTTGTTCGCGGATACGCGCAATTTCCTGCCCGAACCGGTTACCGCCCGAACCCAGAAACAGATTCGACGCACCACGCTCTCGTTGCAGGGCGTGCACCAAATTGCCGCACGCTACCACCAGTTCGCACAGTGACAACAACGATTGCAGGTTTCGGATCTCACATTGTTTTGAGGCGGTCAGATAGTCGGCTGCCGTCCTGAAGCCGCGTTCCGAGGCAGTTTTATCCATAATCATCGAGCTGGCCCTTTATGTCGCAAATTGCGGGGCCGCCGAGCCAGCATCCATGTTCTGACTCTGCGGACCGGTTTTAAAACACTCATAAAGGCTCAAGCAAGATGCAGGCCACTCGGCCTCCACTCAAGGCGCTGGCGTATACGATTCATGAATACCGGTTCTTGCTTCCAGGGGTGCACCAATGTTCAGGTATTGGCTGTTCTCCTCAGTGTAGGCCGGCCACTGGACCAGACCCTCGACACTGGGATCACCGGTCCTGGCAAATTGCGCCCAGAGCGAAGACGCCTGGTCCGATACCGTCATATCCACGGCATCGGTTATGGGCTCGCGGGAGGTACAACCACCGCCGGCAGACAGGAATAACATTGTCGGTGAATCCACTCCCGTTGGCACCGAGCCAAACACGTACGGGAGCTCCAGACCGTGGAACGCCACACAGTATTCGTCGCGCCAGGTTTTCGGCAGTTGCGAAAAGCTGTAAACGTAGGTCGGCGAGCTCGCGGTCGCGCTGTGCAGATTGGCCATCAATGGCACGCTACTTTGCAGCATGCTTTCCCCCGCATTGGCGCCAACAATCAGGGGCACATCACTTTGATTGCCCGCACGGAACACATTGTGCACGGTATCCGGAATGACATACCCGTCGACTACAACATTCGCTCTGAAACCAACCTCTTCGCTGGAGGCCGCGGCAATGATGTCCTGCCAGCTCAGCGCGCGCATGGCCGCCAGTACATCATCCTGGTCGGCAACACCCAGGGCTTCCGCCAGACGCTCACCGGTAGCTTCTGCCTCGTCCAGCATGGTCACCCGTTGCTCGGAAACCAGCGCAGAACCGCTCTGCACAATCGCTTTATGAAACAGGCCCGAGGCCAGCGGTGTTGCCATCTGCGAAATGGTCTTGGTGCCACCACCGGATTCACCAAAAATCGTGACATTACCGGGGTCGCCGCCAAACGCGGCAATATTGGCCTGTACCCACTGCAGAGATGCTGCCAGATCCAGTGTGCCGTAGTTACCCGACCCGCCATTTTCTGCTTCCGCAGTCAGCGCCGGATGCGCCAGATAGCCGATCGGTCCCAATCGACTGTTGACACTCACCAGCACCACACCCTTGCTGGGCAACATGGGATGGTTATAGATCGTGGAATTGCCGGTGCCGGTGGTCAAACCACCGCCATGGAAGAACACCATGACCGGGAGTTGAGCATCGGTGGATTCTGCCGCTGTCACTACATTCAGGTACAGGCAGTCTTCACTGATGGCACTGCCCTCACCCATACTGCTGTCGCCCTGAGGACAACGATCCGCCCATTCGGTGGCATCACGCACCCTCTCCCAGGCGGTGGCGGGCTGCGGTGGCTGCCAGCGCAGTTCGCCCACAGGCGGCTCCGCGTAAGGTACGCCACGGAAGATGCGTGCTGATGCATCCACAGCCTCATCTGTAATAGTTTCACCGCGAACAGCACCCCATTGGGTATACACCACATCAGCCACAGTTTCTGCCAATACCGGGTCGGCCGCCGCAGCGCCTCTTTCTACGGTCATGCCGGCCGGTTCCGGCGCAGGCTGCTCCGGGGCCTCTGAGTGTTGTTCGTCACAGGCGCTCAGCATTGCCGCCAGCACCACCGCGGTCATCATTGGACGATTCCAGTTTTTCATGGTCTTCACCTATGAATTGTCGTGATTTTAGTATCGATGACACCATTATTCAGTGTTGCGGAGGACATCACAAGTTGGTCTGAGCAGACCACCGGACAGGGCATCCCGGAACCGGCGGCATTTTCGAGGTCTCCGCCAATAATCATTTGCTATGGTCACGCAAGGAAAACGCGGGTTTCCCCGAGGTCACCGAATTGAAACAACGGGTGCGTGATGTTATCGCCCCTGAGCACTACCTCGGTCATGTGGACAGGAAAAAAGGTGGGTAATGATAAAAAGCTCAGCGTTTCCTGGCCAATAATCGCGCCAGGGCAACAACGCTGCCGTCGGGATCCGTGGTCACGCCCTCGGAATAATCAATCATATCCAGATCATCGGCGACGCTCGCCAATGTACCCGGCGCAACTCGAAAACGCTTGCTGCCAGGACCTGTCACGGATACGTCGGTCTGTAAATGCACTTCCGCCAGCACATAACCACCCTTAACCAGATGTTGAGTAGCCGCTCGCAGCAGAGCGATATCAAGATACCGGATCATGATGATCAGCCCGTACTGATCCGGGCGCACAGGCAAGCCAGCGTCCAGATCGTGTTCGTACCAGCAAATATTATCCAGCCCTTCATCGTCGGCAGATGTTTTGCCTCGCGCGAGCCCTTCGGCAGCGATGTCGACGGCGTCTACCTGATAACCTTGCCTGGCCAGAAACAGGGCGTTGCGACCAGCGCCGCAAGCAAGATCAAGGGCACGGTGCAACGGCGGCGCAAGTGTCGGCAAGTGCTGCTGCAGATACACAGATGCGTGATGGCGCGAAGCATAGGCACCTTCACGGTACTTGCGCTGCCATTTTTCGCGATCTTCATGACTCACAGGTGAACCTCCACAGAAAGCCCGCTACTGTCCCCTTGGTAGCAGCATCGAGCCTATTCACGGTATCATCCCGCCAAACGTTTTCACAGCGACCACGTATCAGGCACAGGAGACTTTATGTCCTACACCCTCAAGATCAACGGACAAAACCACGAACTGGATGTGGACGGCGATATGCCGCTGCTCTGGGCCGTACGCGATCACCTGAAATTTACCGGCACCAAGTTCGGCTGCGGCATGGCACAGTGTGGCGCCTGCACCCTGCATATTGACGGTGTGGCGACCCGCAGCTGTGTTCTGCCCGTGGCAGACGCCGTCGGCAAGGAAATCACCACGATCGAAGGCCTGGCTTCTCCTGCAGCCAGGGCAGTACAGACGGCCTGGGTTGAGCTGCAGGTGCCACAATGCGGCTACTGCCAGTCCGGTCAGGTTATGTCAGCCACAGCTCTGCTGGAGCAGAACAATGCCCCCAGCGACGCCGATATCGACTCAGCGATGTCTGGCAACATCTGTCGTTGTGGCACTTATCCGCGTATCAAGGCAGGTATCAAGCTGGCCGCCGATCAGATCAAGAACGCCGGAGGTGTCGCCTGATGAATACAAATCGATTTTCTGTCAACAAGCAAAATGCCGACGTGGATACAGGACGCAGAACCTTTCTTAAAGTCGCTGCTACCGGTTCAGCAGGACTTACGCTGGGTATCAGCCTGAGCGCTGGCGCTCAGTCCCGGGCAGTCGCCGACACCGCATTGGAGTACAACGCATTTGTCAGCATCACGCCTGACAATGCGGTTCGCATTTATATCAAGCATCTGGAAATGGGCCAGGGTGTTTACACCGGGTTGGCTACCTGCGTGGCAGAAGAGCTGGACGCCGACTGGGCGCAGATTGTCTGTGAACACGCGCCGGTAGATACCGCCAAATATGCCAACCTGCTGATGGGCCAACAGGGCACCGGCGGCAGCACCGCCATGGCCAACAGCTTTATGCAGCTTCGCCGCGCCGGTGCCGCCGCCAGGGCCATGCTGGTGGCGGCCGCAGCCCAGCGCTGGCAAGTGCCCGCTGACGATATCAAGGTCAGCCAGGGCATCGTATCCCATGCGTCGCACAGCGCCACATTTGGTGAATTGGCGATTGATGCTGCCCGACAAACGCCGCCCGCCAATGACAACCTCAAATTAAAGACACCCGACCAGTTTCAACTAATAGGCAGTGAGTCGACGCTACGCAAGGATGTCGGCAAACACAACGGTACCGCCATTTACACACAGGACGTGCAACTGCCCGGCATGTTGACAGCGGTGGTGGCGCATGCGCCGCGTTTTGGCGCCCGCGTCAGATCCTTTGATGCCACAGCGGCCCTGGCACGCAAGGGCGTGCACCAGGTCTTTGAAATCGACACCGGCGTTGCCGTCGTCGCGGACGACTACTGGTCGGCCACCAAAGGCAGAGAACTGTTGCAGATTGAGTGGGATGAAACCCGCGCCGAAACCCGCAGCAGCGAAACCTTGTTACAACAATACCGTAGCCTGGTGGAAACCGGGGGTACAATCGCCGAGCAACACGGCAACGCCGTTACCACCCTGACCAATGCCAGCGACACGATGGAACTGGTTTTCGAGTTTCCATACCTGGCGCATGCGCAGATGGAACCGGTCAACTGCGTCGCGCAGGTCAGCGGCAACAGCGCCGAACTATGGTATGGCTGCCAGAGCGCAACCGGCGATCAGATGGCGGTGGCACAATTGCTGGGCGCTCGCCCGCAGGATGTGAAGATCAACACGGTATTTGCCGGCGGCGGTTTTGGTCGACGAGCCAATCCGATGGCGGATTATGTGCTGGAGGCGGTACGCATCGCCCGGCAGGTGCCGGATACAGCAGTGAAACTGGTGTGGTCGCGCGAAGATGATATGCAAGGCGGTTTCTACCGCCCGGCCTATGCCCATAAGCTCAGTGCGGCGCTTGATAGTCAGGGTAACCCCACGGCTTTTCGGGCACGCATTGCCGGTCAGTCGATCATGGCAGGCACTTCCATGGCTGCGATGATGGTGTCCAATGGCATCGACAATACCTCGGTGGAAGGCCTTACCGAGTTCGCCTACGACGTACCAGAGCGCCAGGTCGAACTTCACACCACCGATGTCGGCATACCCGTGCAGTGGTGGCGTTCAGTGGGCAATACGCACACCGCCTTTAGCAAGGAAGTATTCATCGACGCACTGGCCCGCAAGGCTGATATTGACCCGATTGAATACCGCCTGTCACTGCTTGGCAACAACCCGCGCGAAACCGCGGTATTAAAACTGGCTGCAGAGAAAGCCGGCTGGGGCACTCGCGAACTGCCCGAGGGCTGGGGCCGGGGCGTTGCCGTGCATACGTCGTTCGGATCGACAGTTGCGGAGATCGCCGAAGTCTCGGTGCAAGGCAACAACTTCAAAGTGGAACGTGTGGTGGCGGTGATTGATTGTGGTATTGCCGTCAACCCTGGCGTTATTCGCGCGCAGGTTGAGGGTGCCATCGCCTATGGTTTGTCCGCTGCCTTGCAGGATGAACTGAC
Source organism: Pseudohongiella sp. (assembly GCF_011050365.1). Lineage (GTDB taxonomy): Bacteria > Pseudomonadota > Gammaproteobacteria > Pseudomonadales > Pseudohongiellaceae > Pseudohongiella. The sequence continues at coordinate 32,380 of NZ_DRFV01000012.1, read as the reverse complement.
ACTGACCGATGGCGTCGTTGATCAGAGCAATTTTCACAACTACCAGGTACTGCGAATGAACGCGATGCCGATAGTCGAGACACATATTCTACCGTCAACCAATGCGCCCTCCGGTGTTGGTGAACCGGGTACCCCACCGATAGCACCGGCGGTGGCCAATGCGCTGGCAGATGCCACCGGACAAAGGCTGACACGTCTGCCGCTCCGGCTGGCGTAAGGCATGACCCTGAAGGTACTGCACACCTCCGACTGGCACCTTGGCCGTAGTCTCTACGGCCAGCGTCGCTATCCGGAGTTTGATGCGTTTCTGGCATGGATGCTGGACACTTTGCGCGATCAACAAGCAGACGTGTTGCTGATCGCCGGCGATATCTTCGACACTACCGCACCTGGCAATCGTGCCATGCAGCAGTACTACCAGTTTCTGCGTCAGGTGGCCGACACCGGTTGCCAACATGTGGTGATCATTGGCGGCAACCACGACTCACCGACATTTCTGAATGCACCGCGCGACATTCTGAAAATGCTGAACGTGCATGTGGTTGGTGCCAAAACCGATGATCCCGCGGAGGAAGTGCTGCGTCTGGATGACAGCAACGGCGCACCCATGCTGCTCGTGTGCGCCGTGCCCTACCTGCGTGATCGTGATATTCGCACGGCAGAAGCTGGCGAAACCATCGACGACAAAGAGCACAAATTGCTGGATGGCATCAAGGCCCATTACCAGGCGGTGACCGCGGCCGGCGTGCAGCAGCGTCAAGAGTTGCAGAAGCAATTTGCATCTGACATCCCGCTGATTGGTATGGGGCATTTGTGGGCGGCAGGTGCGCGCACGGTCGAGGGTGATGGTGTACGTGATCTCTATGTCGGATCACTGGCCCATGTAGGCACCGATATTTTTCCGGATTCGCTGGACTATGTGGCGCTGGGTCACCTGCACGTGCCGCAGGCAGTCGGCAACCACACCCATATCCGCTACAGCGGTTCTCCCCTACCCATGGGTTTTGGCGAAGCCATGCAACAAAAGTCCGTTTGCGTGATTGGTTTTGACGGTCACCAACCCGAGCTCAGCCTGCTTGATATACCCTGCTTCCAGCGATTACGTCAGCTCACTGGCAGCCTGGCGAGCCTGCAAACTGAGTTGCAGGCGCTACTGGCCGATGGCGAAGCAACCTGGGTGGAGATCATCTATACCGGTGCCGATATTGTGCCGGATTTGCGCGAGAAGCTGCTGGAAGCGTTGGCAGAGGACACCGGCGGCCTGATTACTTTGCTGCGGGTAAAAAACCAGCGTATTACCGCACGCACACTGCACGCGCAGGATACGGAACAAACGCTGGATGACCTGAGCCCGCAGGATGTATTCCGGCGCTGCCTGGATGCACACGAAGTGCCTGACGAGCAACGGCCGGAACTGCTGCACCTGTATCAGGATATCCTCAGGCAGGTGCAGGAGGCAGACCGGCAGGCGGACTAGCAGCCTGCCAGGCAACATTACAGCGCCGGATAACTCTCCAGCATTTCTGTGAATGCATTACTGATCTCGGGACGCGCGCCATCTTCATGCATATATTCACCGGGCAATACCGTATGAATGCGATTGATGCGACCCGCCCAGACCTCACGGCCGGTATCGGATTCACGCATTTCCACGACAATATTGGCCACATAGCGCAACATTGGCTCCCCTTCTATTCTTCGCTCAAAGGGATCTATCTCCTCCTGCTCGGGATTCAGGTTCACGTGACGATAGGACATTGTTACAGTCAGGTCATTAAGTCGATCATTGCGTACCAGGCCTTTTTCCTGCAAGGCGGTATCAAACTCAGCGACCATGTAGTCGCTGAGAAAGCCCGGCATATCCTGCAGCTCAAGACCGTAGGCGCGATAGTTGTCATAGTTACCCGGGCAACACAGGGTTACGGTGTGGCCAACCTGCGGGCCGCCTGATACACAAGCAGCCAGCAATAAGCCTGCCACCATCATAAGTAGGGTCTGTCGGAGGATCTGCCGCATAGTGATTCCTTAAGAGCATTGTCGATTATTCCACTTAACAATACACTGCGCTTCGGCACGCCAATATGCGCCAGATCAACTGTTACGCTTTTAGTTCTCCGCCTCCTGCTGTTCGTAATGTTCCTGCCAGCGCCGACCAGCCAACGCCCCGACAATGGAGTAGTTGCCCTCGTGGCAGGCGTACTCATAAATATGACTGTGCGGCGGCAGACGCCGCATCGGCACCTCTGCCGTCCACGGCCGCCCGAAGACCTGGTCATCACTCATGATCACCTGGTAAATAATCTGGCCGTCGGCATCAAACCTGAACTTCTCGGTTGTCGTCAAAGCACCGGTTGATCCGCGGAATGACTGCTGTGGATGAATATTGCGGGTGCTTACCACCAGGGTATCGCCCTCCCAATGCCCGACTGAGTCACCCATCCAGCGATGGATGGCTTCGGGTTGATGCTCATCATCGATACGGACAATACGCACATCGTTGACCATCTCTGCCATGATCATCAGATAATCGGCGGTCTGCACAATACGGTAGTTGCTGTTGTATGACATGGGCAACATGGGCGGACCGGCAGTAGACAATACCGACAGCAGACAGCGTTCACCTGCAGGGCGCAATTCAGGGCCGTCATAAGCTTCCACGTGCGGCCGCGCAAGCTGCTGTGACACCCAGTCCCGGCCTCGACCATTCTCTGCATAGGGAATCTTGCCGTCGGGTGGATCAATGACCAATGACGTGCGAAATTCACCATCCACATGCGCCACATAACCGGTCGAAAAAAACCAGTCGGCCTCCAGACGGATCGGCGCACCCTTGGGTGGTGGACCACGATCAGGGTCCAGTCTCTCCTCAACAGTAAGGTCAGTGAGGCCGGCAGCAGACCCGGGGCGCCAGGCGGCAGCCTCCTCCGCTGTCATGGTCTGGCGGCCAGAAAATTGCGCCGGGCGTTCGACCGGCGTTTCTGTCTCATTGGTCCACAATCCCTGGAAATCCGGCCGGCCCTCATCGGTGCGCGGGATCTGGGCATGCGCCAGGCTGCTGCCAGCCAGACTGCCACTGATAAGCAGTGCTGCGTTGATCAGGAACGACGTGGATGATTTTACGCGACGCATACATAAGTCCATGGTTTGGCGGCTAGGCAATGTCCGATTGTAACCAGATTGGCGCACTTCGGGATTGTCAATTTGTCACAAAATGCCTGAAAGCTCACCGATAATTGATATGCATCAAATCGGGGCGAGCGCCAATAACGAAGACAACTCCGGGTGCCATAAAAACTCCCTTTGCCGCTATACCGTTCGTCCTGTATGGCCTCAATCCTGTATAGTCACTTCTGGCCGGCTATCAAGCTGGCACCGGTCTGAATACAATTGCATGAGGCACAACACACGATGCGGATCCTGGCTATCCGGTTCAAGAACCTGAACTCTCTGGCAGGCGAATGGGAAGTGGATTTCACTGACCCGGCCTATACCAGTGATGGCATATTTGCTATCACCGGTCCGACCGGGGCCGGTAAAACCACGTTACTGGATGCCATGTGCCTGGCACTGTACCGGCAAACCCCTCGACTGGGCGACATTACCGCAACCAGCAATGAAATCATGACCCGACAGACCGGCGAGTGCTTCGCCGAGGTCACTTTCAGTACACAAAACGGCAACTACCGGGCACACTGGTCGCAGCATCGGGCACGTAAACGACCCGATGGCAAGCTGCAGGCCGCCAGACATGAAATCGCCGATACCGACAGCGGCAAGATCATTGACAATAAATTTGGCACCGTCGACCAGCGCATCGTCGAGATCACCGGCATGGATTTTAGCCGCTTTACCCAGTCCATGCTGTTGGCGCAGGGTGGCTTTGCGGCATTTTTGCGCGCCGGCGCCGATGACCGCGCGCCGATCCTGGAAAAGATCACCGGTACCGCTATTTACAGCGTCATATCCATCAGCGTACATGAACGCCGCCACCAGGAAGAGCAACAATTGAACGTGCTGCTGGCCGAGCAGGAAGGCATGCGACTGCTATCACCAGAAGTGGAGGCCGAACTGCGAACCGACGAGTCTGCGCTCGCGGCACAACTGAGCATTGAAGCTGAGCTGGCCAATTCGCTACGCGAACAGCATCAGTGGCAACAGCGTTGCCAGCAGCTGCAGCAACAGGAAACCAGACTTGCGCAGGAGCTGGTGTCCTGGCAACAACAGGACGACGCCTTTGGCGACCAGCGCGAACAACTGATGAATGCCACACGCGCGCTGGAGCTCAACGCGATGCACGCTACGCTGACAAATCTGCGCAAGGCACAACAGGATGAAAAACAGACGTTGACGCAAAGCCAGGCGAAGCTGCCGGAGCTCGCTGCACACCTCGAGAAGCAGCAGACACAGGTAGAACACCTGGGCAAAACCCTGGCGGACGCTGAACTGCAACTGGGCAGCGCCCGTCCGATACTGAAAAAGGTACACGTGCTCGACAGCCGCCTCGCTGACAATCGGCAAAACCTGCAGTCACAACAGAGCATGCTGGATCAGAAACTGGTCTCATTGCGTCAGCACAAAGCCAACTTTGACCTGGCAACGCTAGCCGATGACCAACAAGCCGAGCAACATTATCAACGTGCGCTGAAAGCCGCCGAACAGGCGCAACAACAGCTCGACAACATCGCACAGGGCAGCAGACCGGCACAATGGCGTGAGCAGCGTGACGAACTCGGCGATCAGATTACCCGCACCGATACCCTGCAACAGCGCCTAGGGGAGCGCACACAGCAGCTACAGCGACTCGAAGACCTCGCTTCCGACGTACAACGCAATCAGGCAGAGCTGGTGCGCAGTTCCGACACATTGACACAAGCAGAAAAAATACTGACTGCTCACAAAGCCACACTTAAATCCCTGCAGGACCAACGGGTCCTGCAACAACGTATCATTGACCTGGAAACCCTGCGCACTGAACTTGAAGCTGGCGATCCCTGTCCGTTGTGCGGCGCCAGCGACCACCCGTTCGCGGAGCATGCACCGGACACCGACATCAATAACCTGTCACAACAGATCCGGGCGCAGGAAGAGCAGGTCAGCGCCAGCGAGCAGGAACGCAGTGCAGCGCAAACCGCACAGGTTCAGCAAAGCACAACCATCAGAAATCTTGATACCCAACGCCAGCAGCTTGAACACACAGGACAAACTCTGACGCAGGAAATTCAGGCTTTGTGCCTGCAACTGAACGTCCCCGACAATGCTGAAGCGGTGGCAGAACGTCAGCAGGTCCTGCAAAAACGCAAACTGGAAATCACCAGAACACTGCAGCAAATTGATGACCTGGAGGCCGCGCTCAAAACCTGTGAGCGTGATCAGAACCTGGCAAAACTGATCAGGGAAGCGGTTGCTGTGCGCAACAGCCTGCAGCAACAGCAACAAAAGCTGGATGCCCTGCACACTGAACGCTACGCCCTGCTGCAGGACAGGGATCCGGATAAGGAAGAGGCCCGGCTGCAGGCGCTTGTCGACAACGCACAACAGTCTGTGACAACAGCCCGACATCAACTACAGCAACTGCAAAATCAGCACCAGCAGCTGCGACAACACATTGAGACACATGAAAACAGTATCAGGCTGCGCGCGGAAAATCTGACACAGGCAGAGCAGGCGTTTTCAGAAAAACTGCAACACCAGCATTTCCCGGATGAACAGACATTTGTCAGTGCCCAACTCCCCGAGTCCGAACGCAAAGCGCTGGAAGCCAGGTCACAGGCCTTACTGCAACAGGGTATTGAGCTGCGCAGCGCGCTGTCGCGAACGCGTCAGGAACTGGACGCAGAAATGACCCGGGCGCTTACTGATGAGTCGCCCGAAGAGCTTGAGCACCGATGGCAGGCACAGGAAGCCGTGGTCAGCGCTTTACGGGAGAAACTGGGGGCATTGCGGCAACGCCTGAAAGACAACGATGACACCCGCGCCCAACAAAAGTCGTTGGCGACCAGGATCGATCAGCAGAAAAGCGAAACTGAACGTTGGCGCCGATTGCATATTCTGATCGGCGCCAATGATGGCAAGAAGTTCCGCAACTTTGCCCAGGGACTGACCTTTGAACTGATGATTCAGCACGCCAACGTTCAGTTGCAGAAAATGACGGATCGCTACCTGTTGCAGCGTGATCAGCAGCAACCACTGGACCTCAACGTCGTCGATAACTACCAGGCGGGTGAGGTGCGCTCAACAAAAAATCTGTCGGGCGGCGAAAGTTTTATTGTGTCACTGGCGCTCGCGCTGGGGCTGTCGCGCATGGCCAGCCATAATGTCCGGGTAGACTCGCTGTTTCTGGACGAAGGCTTTGGTACGCTGGACGAAGACGCACTGGATACGGCGCTGGAAACACTGAGCAGCCTGCAACAGGAAGGCAAACTGATCGGCGTTATCTCTCATGTGGCGGCTCTGAAGGAGCGCATCGCCACGCAAATCAATGTGGCGCCGCTGGCTGGCGGGCGCAGCACCATCAGCGGGCCGGGGTGCCGGGCGCTCGCATGAACGGCGAAACCGTCACTGCAACAGCGGATACATGGAGCCCAGCAACAACACTGCCATGCTTATATTAAAGAGCCGGGCACGACGTGTATCCTGCAGAAACCGTCGCAACGATGCACCAAACAGATTCCAGGTGCTGATGCACGGGATGCCGACAACGGCAAACAGGAGCGCAATAACCGCCAGACTGCTCAGCATGGTTGCCGGTTGTGTGTAGGTGGCGATGGCAGTAATCATCATCAACCAGGCCTTGGGGTTCACCCACTGGAACATGGCTGCTTGCCAGAAAGTCAGCGGTTTCGCGACTTTAACCTCACCCGCGGCTGGCAGCACCTTGGTCGGACGCACCAGTGTCCATGCCAGATAGACCAACGCCAGACCGCACAGAACTTTCAGCACGACATCAAGCCAGGGGTAGCGAATCAGTAACTGCCCTATTCCCAGCGCCACGGCCAACAGCAGCACCTGACAACCCACGGTGATACCAAGAATATGCGGCATGGAGCGACGAAAGCCGAAATTGGCCCCCGACGCCAGCAACATCATATTGTTGGGGCCCGGTGTTCCTGTCATCACCACAACAAAACCAACCAGGGCCAGCAGCTGTTCCAGCGGCATCACGTTCTCCTCCAAACCAGACCGTGGCCGCGGCCAGGGAACCTCTGAATAAATCTAAGGTAACTCTGGCATTCAGGTACCCAGGCGATAACGCAGCTTCACCACCAGTTGGCTTGCCAGGGGATCGTTCCAGGCGTTGTCAAACTGCTCATTGAAGTTGATCAGATTGTCGCGCTTGTTGCCATTGCGGTTATACACAATAAACAGATCCGACAATGGCGCCAGTTGCCATCGATAACGCAGCTGAAAATTCATCTGCGAAATCGAGAAGTCACCGGGTGTCCGCGCGTGCTGATCGACTTCCACCAGGTCCCGGTTGCGCGTCGGCGCATCGGCCGGCAGATTAAAGTAGCGATCACCGGCGGCCTTGATACCGACCCACTGCAGACCGGCACTGAGTTGCTGTTTCGCGGTCAGGTAGTATTCGAAGCGGAAACTGGTTTCCCACTGGCTGGTCTCAAAAGCCGTAAAGTTCTGCCCGCCCTGGTGCAGCAGCCAGCCATCACGATCCTGATATTTGACATCACCGGTCAGGTTGATATTGGGAAGCGGGCGCCAGTTCAGACCCGCTTCATAGGCCTCGCTGTAACCTCCTGCCAGTTCAATCGATCTGCCGACCTGACTGTACACGCTGACTTCCCGTGCGGTATTTGTCGTATACCTGGCGCTGTAATTGGTGCGTTCACGGGTCGAGAAAGTACCGTTACCAAAACTGTTCAGGTCATCGTAGCGCTTGGGGAAATGCTGCAGGTTGATATTGACCCGGTCCAGGTTGTTCAGTGTTATTGCAGTACTGATCACCGGTATCGCATTGTTGGTGCGATCGCCCTGCAGGTTTTCTTCATAGCGCAGAAACGATGACACGCGCAGGTCTCGCACACGGGTCAGGCCGGTTTTCACCCATTCGAAGCGGTACCAGGCTTCCTTGGCATTGTTACGATCCTGATAACCGAAATCGTTGACGTCGAGATCTTCATCGAAATAGGTCAGATGCAAGGTGTGGGTGAAGCCCTGTTGCGGTGAGTAAACGATGTCGGTGAAGGCGCCGAAACCCTGGTCACCATCGTCCACATCCGAGGTCACTACCTGACCATCAAAACTCCAGATGCCACCTTGAGTCAGGTAGCGAAAATCGATTGCATGCACCTGGGCGTCTGAATCCGGATGCGCAACCAGCGTGCCGATGTAACCGATACCGCGATACGCAGCTCCGGTATTGCCACCCTGATCTTCATACAACAGGCGGAATGCCGTGAAATCCCGTCCTTGCTGCTCAATGCGCTGGCCGGGCAGGCGATACAGAGTGTCGTCTTCGGAGGCAGCCAGAACACCGTAGCGGAAGCTGCCGATCTGTCCGGTTGCCTTGGCTGCGCCTAGCAGGTCGGCGGTCTGGATACGCTCACGAGCTGGCAGTGAAATACCGTCAGGCAAGTCCGGGGAACGAGGGCGTCCGCCGATTCGGCGCGTGTTCAGGATACTGAAGCGTTTGCCGATGCTGCCATTGGAGCGCGAAGTGGTGTTAAAGATTTCCTGACCTTCCTGGAAAAACAGCCGTTTTTCCGGGAAAAATACTTCGGTCGCAGTCAGGTTGACCACCACATCATCGGCTTCGGCCGAGCCGAAGTCAGGATTCAATGTGGCCGTCATCTGGAAGTTGCTGGAAGGACGCCAGAATACATCGACACCGGCGCGATGTTCCCAGTCAGCGTCAATTTCATCATAGGTGGAGGCAAAAGACGGGAACAGGCTCCATTGCTGTTGCGGGTTGACACCTTCCAGCTCAAGCAAAGGGAAATTACTCAGGAAGATAGGGTCCGACTTGGCAATGGGTGGCCATGCCCAGTTCTGGTTCAGGTGAGCAACCACACGCTCGGCGTAGAAACCGATCTGCCGCCTCCCCTCGCGTCCCGGCATCGCCAGCTGGCCCCAGGGAATATAGAACTCGGCACTCCAGCCATTGTCATTTTCGTTGGTTGCGCCATACCAGGCGCCGTCCCACTGACTGTTGTACTGGCGCTCGGGCAGAATTGTGCCGTCAAGCTGATTGTCACCCAACGCCAGGCTCATCCAGTAACCATATTGACCTTCACCGGAGGTATCCAGCGTAATGGAGACACGATCACGACTCACCTCACGGTTGTCACGCGCCGTGATGCGGCGCACCAGGGTGTCCGCCGGCTGTTCCATATCAACAGCGATATAAACACCGTCCTCGGTGTAAAACACCTTCATGGCAGTATCGTAAGGCGCCCGCGCCAGGGTTTCCGGCTCCACCACCCACATGCCGCTTTGTGCCGGCACCTGTGCCCAGACCGCCTCATTCAGCTGGCCATCAAGGTTGATCTCGACATCTTCTGGCAGGCGTTGCAGTGGAATGACCATTTCTCTGCCGAAACGTGCCTGCACGCCGGACGGGGCCGGATTAATGCCATTAATACCCGGTTGGGCCTGGGCAGCGGCATGAAGACAAAAGGACGACAGTCCCACAATCGAGAGTCGGAGCAAGGAGTTCAAAACGGATTACCTGTGGTTGTTATTCGGGTGACAAAAATGTAACCGCGGGAGTATAACGGCAACAAATTGTGATGGCATCAATGTTTTGCAGTAAAGTTTGACAGATTGTAATCCCGGGCACCAATGTCAGCGTTGCACGGGCGCCTTGTAAGGCAGGGATTATTGGTCAATAATCGGATGAAGACACTGTTTTTAGCGGGAGAATAACAATGATGAACCGACAGAAACCGACGTTTGCCGCCTTATCCCTGGCCATTGCATTGATCAGCACTCAGGCCCTGGCCCAGGACGACCTGCCACGCACGCCTGATGGTAAACCCGATCTGCAGGGCGTATGGAGCAATGCCACCCTGACACCGCTGACCCGTGACCGCGAGCTGGGAGAAACCCTGGTGCTCAATGCTGATCAGGTGCGTGCCATGGAAGGTGGTCATCAGGAGTTTCTGGAGGCGGAATACGCCGCCAGCGACCCCGACCGCGAACCCGGCGCCGGTGCTCAGGGCGGCGATGACGGTGACACCAATGACGGCTACAACGAATTCTGGAAAGAAGTCGGTGATCGCATTCAGGTCATCAACGGTGAACCTCGCGCCTCCATCATTGTTGACCCGGCCAACGGCCAGATCCCGTTTGCCGGCGACCCGCGCGCCCGCTTTGCCCGCGCGCCCGGCGCCCCGGCAGCCAATGATGGCCCCGAAGGACGCCCGCTGTCCGAACGCTGCCTGATTTCCTTTGGCACACACTCCGGTCCACCCATGTTACCGGTGATGTATAACAACAATTATCAGATTGTGCAGACCGAAGACTACGTCATGATCCTGGCCGAAATGATTCACGATGCCCGCATTATTCGCATTGATGATGAACCCATGCCGCACATGCAGAAATGGATGGGGGATTCTGTCGGGCACTGGGAAGACGACACCCTGGTGGTCTCCACAACGGGTTATCACCCGCAACACACAGTGTTTGGCGCCTCGGAAAATCTGACCGTCACCGAGCGCTTTGAACGGGTATCAACATCGGAAATCGTTTACACCTTCACCGTAGAAGACCCGACTGTCTTCAGTCAGCCGTGGACCGGTGAACTGTTGTTCAATGCCAAGTCAGCAGACGAACCAATGTATGAATATGCCTGCCACGAAGGCAACTATGCCCTGCCCGGGGTGCTTGCCGGTGCCCGGCGCGCTGAAGCCGAAGCCGCGAATCCGTAACCCGGGAATACGGGAGTGCTGGAATTATATGCCAGCTTTGAGCTGACCGCCTTCAGCACTGCCATACGCGAACTGTGGTGGGTTTTCCCCACCATACTCGTGTTTCACTCCCTGAGCATGGGCCTGATGGCCGGCATAGGGGTGGTCTGCGCGTTGCGCGCACTGGGTTTTGCCCGGCAAATTCCACCGCCCATGCTGCGCAAGTTTCAGCCGCTGCTCTGGTTCGGACTGGGCGTCGCCGCGACATCGGGTTTATTGTTACTCGCCGGCTATCCGGCCAAGGCATTAACCAATCCCCTGTTTTTTATCAAACTGCTGATGCTTGCCGCGGCTATCGGGCTGACGCTGCGACTGACCGCACCAGCGCAGCGCTTGCCGGCCCGGGGGAAATCACCGGCCCGTTTACTCGCCCTGTTCACAATCGCGCTTTGGTTCGGCGTGATTGCATCGGGCCGCTTTCTGGCCTACACCCACAGCATATTGCTTGCCTCCTGGCTGGTGGGAGTGCCCTGATTATGGTCGAATTTCTCAGCAGCATCGGCCACAACATCGGCATTTTTGCGTTCATGAACACGCAATGGGGCTGGCCCGCTATTGAATCACTGCATTTTATCGGCTTGACGCTGTTGCTGGGGACCGTGGGTTTGTTTGATCTGCGCCTGCTCGGTGTTGGCCGCGGCATCGAGATCGCCGCCCTGCACTCCCTGGTGCCCTGGGGCGTTGCCGGATTCTGCCTGAACGTCACCACCGGTTTTATGTTTCTGGTCAGCGATCCGGGGCAGTATGTCTACAATCCGGCGTTTCAGATGAAGCTGCTGGCCATGTTGATTGCGGGCACCAATTTGTTGGTGTTTTATACGCTGCTGGCGCCGCAGGTCCGCGCCCTGCCCAACGCTGTTGTGGTGCCCCGGTCGGCACGGCTGGTAGCGCTGGTGTCGTTGCTGTGCTGGATCGCTGTCATCAGCTTCGGGCGTCTGATTACCTTCTACCGGCCGCCGGAATTCTGGTGCTTCTGGTGCCTGTGACGTCAGGCAGGTTTTGTCGCGACCACAATGGCATTAAAGCTTTCCCCGGTCCAGGGGGTCAGGCGTTCATAGTCATGCTCCAGCAGGATTGGCTCAAACCCGTGGGCGAGCAACATCTGCTCCAGTTCCGGCAAGGTAATCGCCGTCATGGTGTGATGGTCGTGCCATGTCTGCGTGGTATCGCCTGTCTCACGGCGAATGCACAGGTGCAGGTCAAGCACCTCTCCCTGACCCCGGTAGTGCCATCCCGACGTAAAAATGAGTTCACCATCAACGGTCTGTTCGCGGGTCACAACATTGTGCTGCCTGCGTGCACCGTTGGCATCAACGGCGTTGAATACAAAAACGCCGCCGGGTTTGAGCGCCTGCCAGGCCCGCTTGAGGGTTTCAGTAAAATGGCTGAGTGGATGGCTGTAATGAATTGAATACAAAAAACAGGTAATCAGATCAAACCCGGCCACCTGATCAAATGCCGCCAGATCGCACAGCAACAGCTGCGCCTGTGGGCATCTTGCCCGGGCCTGCGCCAACATTGCCGGACTGTTGTCGAGGCCGGTGGGCACAAACCCCAGACGTGTCATTTCCTGCAAATGTTGCCCGGTACCGCAGGCAAGATCCAGGTAGTCCCGAGCGCCGGAACGCGCAAAACCGTCAAAAACGCGGGCCGCAAATGCGCATTGGCCGGCGTAGTCTACCTGCGCGCAGAACTGATCGTAATAACTCGCAAGATCCGCATACAGCGCACCATTGCCGATTTGCTTTGCAGCGGGGGTTGCGGTTTTCTGGTTTCCTGTATCAGACATGCTGGCAGACTCATGGCGTTCACGACGGGAAAAACCCGCGCAGATTACACCAGACCCGACCATAACGCACCATACCAATCGCCGCCAAAAGCCTTATACTCACGATGATGACACACAGACAAAGTCAGGGACGAATACAGGTCAGTCAATGAACCCAGCAGGAACCGAGAATACCACTCCGCAGTCGGCTGCAGTGCCCATACAGCCGGGTTTCATGGTGTTGCAAAGCAACCGGCTGGAGCAGCTTCGTCAGGTGACCGTCACCTGGCTGGGGCGCCACCCGCTGACGCCGCTGGAAAACGAAACCCTGCTGGTGCAAAGCAACGGTATTGCCCAGTGGTTAAAACTGGCGCTGGCCGCAGATGCCGACGCCGAGGAACCCGGCTGTGGCATCGCTGCCGCCATGAATATCAGCCTGCCCGGCCGTTTCCACTGGCAGGCCTACCGTGCCGTGCTGGGCAACCTGCCGGAAACATCACCTTACGACAAGACCCTGCTCAGCTGGCGTCTGTTACGTCTGCTCCCGACCTTGCTGGCGGAACCCGAGTTTGAGGCCCTGCATCACTTCCTCAGCGAAGACAGTAGCCAGCGCAAGCAATTCCAGCTCGCTCAGCGTCTGGCCGACCTATTGGACCAGTACCAGATATACCGTGCTGACTGGCTACAGGATTGGGCCCGGGGGGTAAACCGGATTACCCGCAATAATCAGCCGATTGCGCTCCCCGGTGAACAAAGCTGGCAGGCTGAATTATGGCGACGGTTATTGCACGATATCGCTCCCGAGGCGCGCAACAGCGGTCGTGCCCAGGTGCACCAGCAGTTTCTGGAAGCGTGTACAACGTTGACGCCGGAGACACGGCCGGTAAATCTGCCACGCCGCGTGGTGGTGTTTGGCATATCTTCGTTGCCTCGCCAAAGTCTGGAAGTGTTGGCGGCAATCGCTCGCTGCACCCAGGTACTGTTGTGTGTGCACAACCCCTGCACGCACTACTGGGGCGACATCATCGAGCCGCATATGGCACAACGCCTGTTCGCCAAACCTTACAAGCGGACATCCCCGCGGGCCGACCTGCCAGCGATCACCGAGACCAGCGCGGTCGATGAGCTGTTTCTGCGCGGCAACCCACTGCTGGCAGCCTGGGGCAAACAGGGTCGCGACTATATTCGCCTGCTCGACGAGCATGATGAACGCGCCGCCTACGAACAGATGTTCCATGACAACAAACTCAACATAGATCTGTTCGAAGAGCCCTGCGAAGATACACTGCTGGGGCGCATCCAGAGCGACATTTTTCATTTACGCAGTATCGACGAAGCCCGCGCCGCCAGCGCAGGCATTGACGTCGGCCAGGGTCTGAGCTTTCACATCGCGCATAGCACACAGCGCGAAGTGGAAATTCTGCAGGACCACCTGCTCGGGCTTTTCGCCAACGACCCGACCTTGCGCCCCCGGGACATTCTGGTGATGGTTCCGGACATCAATCAGTTCGCGCCACATATTCAGGCGGTGTTCGGTCGCATCAATCGTGACGACAACCGTTTTATACCATTCACCATCTCCGACCAGGGCAAACGCCACCAGGCGCCGATTTACCTGGCCCTGTCCATGCTGATGAATTTGTCATCGTCGCGATTTGCTGTCAGCGAGCTGTTGGACCTGATGGACGTGCCGGCACTGCAAAAAGCGTTTGACCTGGATGTTGCGGACAAAGCCCTGTTACACCGCTGGGTGGAAGGTGCCGGCATACGCTGGGGTCTGAACGCGGAGCAGCGCGTCGTGCAAGGCATGCCCGCCGCACTGGACAGGAACGCACTGGAGCAAAACACCTGGCACTTTGGCCTGCGCCGCATGCTGCTCGGCTACGCGGTAGGCGATAGCGATGCCTGGCAGGATATTGAGCCCTTTGCCGAAGTCGGCGGCCTCAGTGCGGCGGTAACCGGCAAACTCACGCACTTGCTGCGGGTGCTGGAACATTACTGGCACCTGTTCCGTCAGCCCGCGGACGTCCATACCTGGAGCACCCGCATCAGCGCCCTGCTAAACGAATGTTTTGTGGCGGCAGACGATCGCGACGCGATGTTGATCAGTCGCGCCGAACAACGTTTGCAAAGCTGGACGGATGCCTGTGCACAAGCCGGTTTCAGTGATGTCTTGCCCATTGAAGTGGTGAGCGAGTTTTTCCTCGAGTCGCTGGACGAACTGGACCTGAGCCAGCGTTTTCTGGCAGGCGCGGTAAACTTTGCCACGCTGATGCCGATGCGTGCCATCCCCTTTCAACATATCTGTCTGCTGGGCATGAACGATGGCGACTACCCGCGCCAGGTCACCTCTGTTGATTTCGACCTGATGCGACAGGACTATCGACCGGGAGACCGGTCGCGGCGCGAAGACGATCGATATCTGTTCCTGGAGGCGTTGCTGTCTGCCCGCCAATCGCTGAGCATCAGCTGGGCCGGACGCAGTATCCGTGACAACAGCGAGCGCCCCCCGTCAGTGCTGGTCGCGCAGTTGCGTGACTATATCAAAGACACGGTCACCAACGGGCAACAGGCACTGGACAACATCACCCACGAGTATCCGTTGCAGCCATTCAGCGCTGCCTACTTCAACGCCGGTTCCACGCTGACGACCTATGCCGCAGAGTGGACACCGGACACCGGAACAACGCCGGGCACACGCTCTGAATGGCTAGCGTCCGATGAAAACTCACCGCAGGTCATCGGCCTGCAGGCGCTCAGCGCACTGCTGCGCAACCCCGCGGCAGTATTCTTTGAAAAGCGTCTGGGCGTAGTGTTTGCCAGTGATGAGTTGACCGGAGATGATCATGAGGCGTTTGCCATAAATGGCCTGAGCCAATGGCAGATACAGGACCAACTGATTCACGACGCACACCGGCACTTACGCACCAGCGCGCCAACACAGGACCTTGATATTGAAGCCTTGCTGGACAATCTGATCAGCAAACAACAACGTCAGGGTGGCTTGCCAATGCCGCCATTTGCGGACCTTTACCATACGACGTTGACGCAACCCTTGATAAAACCATTGCAGCGCTGCCATGACCTGATCTGCGCCAGTACTGAGGTAGAATCGCTGCCCGTTCAGGTCGGCCTTGCCGATAACACGCTGTTACTGGAAGACAGCATCACCGATGTCCGCAACAACGCCGATGGCAGACGCTTGCGTTACGTCATGTTAAGCGGCCAGATCTGGGCCGGCAAAAGCGGTGGTCCGGGCAAGACAAAAAGCAAAGTCAAATGGCATTACCTGGCACGACACTGGCCTGCCCATCTGGCGGCACAGTTACACGGCCCGGTGACCACGCACGTGCTGGGGCCGGCCACCAACGAAGTGCTGGCACCACTGGATGCCGGTACCGCGCAGCGGATACTGGTTAAACTGCTCACCTTGTACCGGCAGAATCTGCAACAGCCATTGGCCGCGGAGGTCAAAACCAGTTGCGTGTATCTCACTGCAGATCCTGACAAGGCGCCTCTGAGCGCGGCGCAAACGGAGTACGAAGGCAGCTACAGTGCTACCGGCCAGGTGCAATCCAGCGAAGCATTGTCACGCCTGTGGCCGGATTTCACCGACCTGCTTGGCGGCCAACTGCCAGGCGCAGCACCCTCATCCGGGGCCGATGCTGTTACCAGTGCATTTGTCAGACACAGCACTGAGTTGTATCAGGATCTGATCCAGCACTGGCAACTGCATCGCGAGCACATCCGGTCTGACGAGGAGGTCGAGTCATGAGCCAGCCTCTGGATATCCGCAGCTTTCCGTTGCGCGGCAGTCAATTGATCGAAGCCAGCGCCGGCACGGGCAAAACCTTCACCATTGCGCTGTTATACGCCCGCCTGATTCTGCAGCACGGTCACGAGTCGGCATTCCCGCGAGCACTGAGCCCGGAAGACATTCTTGTCGTCACCTTCACCGACGCCGCTACCCAGGAACTGAAAGACCGCATTCGCGCCCGGCTGTCGGACGCGGCGCGTTGTTTTCTCAACCCGGAAGAAACCGGCGACGACGTCCTGCGCGCCCTGCGCGACGACTATGACACCAGACAATGGCCACAGTGCGCGCGTTTACTCAGTCTGGCGGCACAGAGCATGGATCAGGCTGCGGTATCGACAATCCATGGGTGGTGTTATCGCATGTTGCGCGAGCACGCCTTCGACAGTGGCAGTCTGTTTCAGCAGACCCTGGTCACCAATCAACAGGACATGTTGGCTGACCTGATACGCGACTACTGGCGCCAGCATTTTTATGTCCTGCCAGCGGCTGCTGTGCATATCATTGCGCAGGAATTCGGTGATCCGGACGCGCTACTGCATGCAGTGCTGCCGCTGATAAACAAAACCAACACTGAGCTCACGTTCGCCGGCCACGCACTGCCGGACATCACCGACCTGCAGCAAGCGCTGTCTGCTTTTGCCAAACAGGCACAGGAAATCGCCCGCCTGCAGGACCGCGCCCGCGATGCATGGTCTCAAGGCAGCGCCGAACTTGAAGATTTGCTCGATACCCTGCAACCGGTACTGAACAAAAACGCCTATGCTGAAGCCAAGAATCAGGACGACTTCGCTGGTTTGAAACAGAGCCTTGCCGCTTGGGCACAGGGCGAAGAGGCACCAGCACGCATGCCTCGCTTCGCACAGAATCAGTGGAAACTGACCGGGGGTAAAAAAGCCCCGGACCAGCCGCGACATGCTGCACTGGCAGCGATTGCCGACTGGATGGACGCGGTCGAAGCGGCTGCCAACAGCACTGGACCCGACGTTCGCGCCGTGGTGCTCAGCCATGCCCGCCGCTGGCTGGAATCAGCGCTCCAGAAGCGCCTGCAGGAAAAAGCCGAGCTGGGTTATGACGACCTGTTGCTGCAACTGGATCGCGCCCTGCAGGGCCCGCTCGGCAACAAGCTGGCCGCGCAGATTCGCAGCGATTATCCGGTCGCCATGATTGATGAGTTCCAGGATACCGATCCGCTGCAATACCGTATCTTTGACAAGATCTATCAACTCGGCAGCAACCTGCAGGACAGCGCCCTGATCATGATCGGCGATCCCAAACAGGCCATTTACTCTTTTCGCAATGCCGATATTCATACCTACCTGGCAGCACGTCGGGCGACAGTCGGACGCCATTTCAACCTGGGCACCAACTATCGTTCAACCGCTGGTGTAGTCGACGGCATCAACTATCTGTTCCGGCAGGCCGAGGCCTTTCCCGAGGGCGCCTTCCGGTTCCGGAAAGAGGATCTTGATCCACTGCCATTTCTGCCGGTAAACGCCAACGGTCGGCAGGAAGTCTTGCTGATCAGTAACAAACCCGCACCGGCAGTCACCCTCTGGCATCTGGGTGCCAGCAGTGACGACAGCGATGACATTGAGGACCGCATAGAAACCATCGCCGTGACGCGCTTCCGCGAAGACATCGCCTTGCGCTGCGCCAGCGAAATCGCCAGCTGGCTGCACGACACTGAAACCGGCTTCCGGTCCGACACCGGATTTGTCCGCTTGCGCCCGCAAGATATTGCCATCCTGGTGCGCCATCGCGGGGAAGCTGATGAAATCCGCGCAGCCCTGCAAGTCTATGGCCTGGCCAGTGTCTACCTGTCTGACCGGGAATCCGTATTTGCCAGCGCCGAGGCCGCAGATGTTCTGCGCTGGCTTCGTGCCTGCGCCGAACCGTCGGATGAGCGTAAATTGCGGGCGGCACTGGCCACTGCTTCACTCGACCTGCCACTGACACGGCTGGAACGACTGAATCGGGATGAATTGGCGTGGGAAGCGGAGACCGAACTGTTCCGCCAATTGCACCGGCTCTGGCAAACCCAGGGCGTGCTGCCCATGCTGCGTCGACTGATGCAGTTCCACCGCTTGCCACAGCGTCTGGTCAATGCCAGCGGCGGCGAACGCAGTTTGACCAACCTGCTACACCTGGCGGAGTACCTGCAAAAAGCCAGTGTGCAGCATGAAGGTGAACAGGCCCTGATTCGCCATCTGGCTGAGCAGATACACAATCCGGGCGACGAGGAAGTGTTACGCCTGGAAAGCGACAATGATCTGATACGCGTGGTCACCATTCACAAGGCAAAGGGTCTGGAATACCCGCTGGTATGCTTGCCGTTCGCGCCTGCCCTGAAACCGATCGACAACCGGGTCAAACAGGTAATGATCGTCGGTGACGACCAGGGACAGACCCGGCGACTGGAAATCGCCGGCAGCAAGCTGGATGCGGATGCCTGGCAGCAGGCTGACCATGAGCGCCTGTCCGAAGATATGCGGCTACTGTATGTCGCATTAACACGCGCCCGCCATGGGCTTTGGCTCGGCGCCGCGGCCATCAGTATCGGCAACAGCCCAAAAACGATCAACCACAAAAGCGCCCTGGGTTATCTGATGGGCGGCGGTGAGCCGCTGCAAGCCATTGATGTCGCCAATGCCCTGCAACGTTGGGATGAGGGCTGCGACAATATAAAATTGAAAGCTGCACCGACAGTCCGTGACCCGGACGCTTTTCTTCACGCCTCGTCAGCGATACCGGCAAGCGCTATCAAACCGGCGCTGGTGTGCCATCGCAGCCCGGTCGAGAACTGGTGGATAGCCAGTTACTCGGCGTTAAAAACCGGTGCCGCCGATCCTCGTATCAATGTCCTGTTCCCGCGTGAACCGGAAGCGCCACAGGATGACCAGGCGCAGGAAGAGCATGCGACCGTCCGCGAACAATTGTCTGCCGGCGATGACAGTGCGCGCCGTGAATTTAGCCGCCAGGCACCTGGTCTGCACGGTTTTCACCGCGGCCCCAAACCGGGCACCTTCCTGCATGGCCTGTTGGAATGGGCAGAAGCCGAAGGGTTTGCCAATGCAGTAGACAACGATGAGGCGCGGCGGCTGATGCTGGATCTGCGCTGCACCCAACGTGGCTGGCAGGACGATGTATCACGCCTAGACAGCTGGCTAACAGATTTTCTGAACACACAATTTACTCTGCCCGGGCAAACCCCTTTGCAATTGACTGCGCTTCACGCGCAACAGGCCGAAATGGAGTTTCTGTTTGCCAGCCACCAGGTAGCCGTGCAGGAACTGGACGCACTGTGCCAACGTTTTATTCAACCGGGCACTGCCCGGCCGGCGCTGCTGCCGGCAAAACTGAACGGCATGATGAAAGGTTTTATCGACCTGGTGTTTGAACATCAGGGCCAATATTACGTTGCCGACTGGAAGTCCAACTATCTGGGACCGCGCGACAGCAGCTATACGGCACAGGCGTTGGCACATGAAATTCTGCACAATCGTTATGACGTACAATACGCCATCTATCTGCTGGCCCTGCACCGCCTGTTGCGCAACCGCCTGCCTGACTATGACTATGAAAAGCATGTGGGCGGCGCCCTGTATTTCTTTTTGCGTGGCCATGCTGCTCCGACCCAGGGCCTGCTGGCTGACAAGCCTGCGCTTGAATTTATAAATGCCATCGACATGCTGTTCCGCACCGGACAGTCCGCACAGTCCGCACAGTCCGCGCCGGAGCAACAGGAGATCGTGATCTGATGACAGCACAGTTTGATCCCGGAACGCCGGCATTGCCCACTGATAGCAACTCGGTTCTGGCTGACACCCGGCAGTTCCTGCTTATTCTTGACGATTGGGCACGTGCAGGCTGGATACGCTGGCTGGACGCCGAATTCGCTGTATTCCTCCACCGGCAGGTACCGGAGGCCTCTTCTGCATTGCTGCTGGCCGCGGCGTTGACCAGCCATCAGAATGGCCATGGCCATGTCTGCCTGGATATCGGGTTTTGCCTGGCTGAACCCGATCGGGCGTTGTCGCTGCCTCCCGAGTCTCCGGCACACCAACCGGCGCTCACACCACAACAGTTGCTGGCAAGCCTTACTGTCGACCAATGGTTATCCGACCTGCAACATACGGCTCTGATCGGCGACAACAACCAGCCTCTGGTGCTCGATCACAGTAGTGGCAGAGCGCTGCTATATCTGCGGCGATTCTGGCACTACGAACAAACGCTGGCCATCAATATCCGGCAGCGCCTGATGTCGCCACCGGCTATTGACGGGGACAGACTGGCAAAGACCATCTCTGGCGTTTTCAACCGGTTGTCTCATAACAAAGCAATCACAGACGAACCCGATAAAGCACGCACCGATTGCGACTGGCAAAAGATCGCCTGCGCCCTGGCCACACGAAACCGTTTTGCCATCATTACCGGAGGCCCGGGCACCGGTAAAACCACCACCGTAGTCAAGTTGCTGGCAGTGCTGCAGGAAATGCATGAGACGAGCTCAGGTCAGCTCTTGCGGATCAGGCTGGCGGCGCCCACCGGCAAGGCAGCAGCACGTCTGAGTGTATCCATCACGTCACAGTTGGCACAGCATGATCTGCAGGACATATCGGGTGAGGTCAGTACCGTGCATCGCCTGCTCGGCCCCATTCGTAACAGCCGCTTCTTCAGACACCATGCCGCCAATCCGCTGCCGGCAGATGTTGTGGTAGTTGATGAAGCCTCCATGGTTGACGTGGAACTCATGGCCCTGTTACTGGACGCCCTGCCCGAAAAATCCCGCCTGATCCTGCTCGGTGACAAGGACCAGCTTGCTTCTGTCGAAGCCGGCGCCGTGCTGGGCAGCCTGTGCCAGCGTGCCGGACAAGCGCACTACACACCGCATACTGCTGCCTGGATAACACATGTCACCGGACAGGTTGTGCCCGAATCCATGATCGACACCAACGGCAGTGCACTGGACCAGTCCATCACCATGTTGCGCTACAGCCATCGTTTTGGTGCCATACCGGGGATCGGAAAGTTGGCTCAGGCGGTTAATACCAGCGCCGGTAGCCGGGCGCTAAATGCCTTCTTTGACGGCAGCTTCGCCGAATTGAACAGACTTAAAACCAGCAGCACTCAGGACCCTGCGTTTGCCCGCCTGATCTGCAACGCGGAGACTGGCTATGGTCACTATCTGCAGCGAATACAACAACACCCGGCATCCGACGCAGACCCGGATCAATGGGACGCCTGGGCACTGAGCGTTATCAGGGCGCACGGACAGTTTCAGTTGCTGGCGGCTTTGCGCAAGGGCGAGTTCGGTGTTGAGGGCTTGAATGAACGTATAGCAGCAATCCTGCGCAACGCCGGTATGCTGTCAGCGCCGCGCGATGAAGCTATATGGTACGCGGGACGCCCGGTGATGGTGACACGTAACGATTACAACCTTGACCTGATGAACGGCGATATTGGGATCACGCTGCCCTTTCCCAGATCAGTACCAGAGGGTCTGGAATTGATGTTGCGAGTAGCTTTCCCCGGTGCCGAGCCGCACACGCCGGTACGCTGGATACTCCCCAGCCGGCTGCAGTCGGTGGAAACTGTGTTCGCGATGACTGTCCATAAGTCGCAGGGTTCGGAATTTGCGCATACAGCATTGTTATTACCGCAATATGAAAATCCGGTGCTGACACGGGAGCTGATTTATACTGGCATTACCCGTGCAGCCCGACAATTCACACTGATTGATGATAACCCGAACATCTTGCCACAAGCCGTCGCCAGTAGCGTTTTCCGGACCAGTGGCCTCCTGCATGCCATTAACAGCAAGTCATTGGCAGAAGGTCACTGACCCGGCTGATCGCTCAGACGCCTTCTGCGGACTGGATTTCCCCGGCAATTCGCTGCACGTCATCCAGTACCCGCAGCACATTGCCGCCCCAGATCTTGGCAATGTCTTCCTCGCTATAACCGCGGCGCACCATCTCCAGCGTCACGTTGAAGGTCTCTGACGCATCGCCCCAGCCGGTGACACCACCACCGCCATCAAAGTCACCACTGATACCAACATGATCGGCACCGATCAGATCCACCATATAATCAATGTGATCAACAAAATCACTAACATCCACTGGCGGGGCAACCGCATCGACCTCGGCGGCAATGCGGGGCGCAACCAGCGCATTAATATCAGCCAACTGCTGCTGATAGGTATTCAGTGCCGCCGGCTCCAGCGCTCGCACGTCGGCAGATTCCAGCAAGGTGAAACCGAGGTCGTCTGCCACGTCAGCCCGCAAATTGCGCAGAGCCTCTGCATAGGCTCGCTGCTTCTCGGAATCCACGTAACTGCGGAAAGCAACTGCCTGAACCACACCACCGTTGTCGCGGATCGCCAGCAGCTCATCATCATAGAGGTTACGACTGACACTGGGGTCCAGTGCCCTCGCGGACGAATGTGATGCCATCACCGGCGCACGCGACAGTTCAATGGTTTCTTTGTTGGACTCATACGATGGGTGTGAAACATCAATGATGATGCCCCATTTGTTCATTTCGGCGATGGCCTGCCGCCCCAGATCGCTGAGACCATTGTGCAGCCAGACATCATCACGCTCGCCGGTATTGGAGTCGGCAAATTGACTGTGGCCATTATGCGACAGCGACGCGTACCGCGCACCCAGCTCGTAGTAGCGACGCACATTGCTGATATCCATACCCATCGGGTACGCATTTTCCACGCCGATCATGGCGACCTTTTTGCCACTGTCGACAATGCGGCGCACATCGTCCGACGTGTAGGCCAGTTCGATCTGATCTGGTGCAATTTCAGTCACCAGACGCTGAATTGCACTGAATTTGTCCATGGCATTGGCTTCAGCTGCTGCGAAACCTTCGTCAGTGAGCGGCCCCTGTCCTGTGTAAACCACGAACCAGGCGACATCCATACCGCCGGCCTGCATTTTGGGCAGGTTGACCTGCGTATCGAGATCCTGAATATAGTTGGTATCGGGTGCAAAATTCGCAGTATTGATATCAACATGAGTGTCCATGACGATGAC
Organism: Pseudohongiella sp.; assembly: GCF_011050365.1. GTDB lineage: Bacteria > Pseudomonadota > Gammaproteobacteria > Pseudomonadales > Pseudohongiellaceae > Pseudohongiella. The sequence goes on along the minus strand of NZ_DRFV01000012.1, from coordinate 8,821 downwards.
ACGCTCGTGAATACCGCGAGCGCGCTCGATCAACCCGGCCTCGCTTTCGGCGGCGGACTCACTGGTTACCGGCGCGGCGGCAGCGGGCTCAGGCGTGGTGGTGGCGGGCGTATCCGCTGGACCACAGGCCGCCAGCAGGACTGACGAGGCAAACACTGCCGCCAAAGCCAGGCGCGAATGCAAAACAGCCCGCGAACGCGTTGTATTACCGATTGCTCGGTCAGATAGTTTTATGACGTTGTCAAACACAAGTATTACCTCCGGAAAATGAATCGGGAAATCGTTTTTTCTATCAGCCCAGGGGCTGCCAGCCACCTGCCAGTATCGGCACCAATCCAGGCACCGGCGGATTATAGAGATACACCCAGGCGGCCCCATGGCGGGTGTTAAACAGGCGTCGATCATACAGGCCACGGGCCGGGGCCTCGGGCTCATACTCTTCCAGTACGTCAAGCGCCTGCAACTGTTGTGCCGTCACCGAAAACACCTCCACCTCGACACCGGATGACGGTTCGGCTTTGGCACCCGGATAGGGGCCCAGATCGTACAGCGAAATCGTGTGCAGGGTATCGCTGCCCAGGTACGTCGCTGCCTGCAAATAATGGTTATTGCTGAGCCCTCGTTTGAGGGTTCCGTACACAGCAACCAGCGTAGACATGTTTACTTCTCTGTGGGATAGTTGGGCAAAACAAGCACCCCGATACAATAAAGAAGAACACGCGGGAGAACAAGCATGTCGAAAGACTTCATGGCAGCGTCATTACTGGCTGCGGTGTTTGCAGTAAGCCTGGGAGGCACCGGCTCAACGGCCAACGCACAGGGCGGGGACATTCCTCGGACAGCCGACGGCAAACCGGATATGAATGGCCTGTGGCAGGCGCTGGGCAGCACTTACTGGAACCTCGAACCCGGTGCCGCAAAGGCCGGCCCCGATTACCGCATGGGCGCCAACGGCGCCATCCCCGCCACGCTGGGCGTCGTCAAAGAGGGTCCGATACCCTATACCCCCGAAGCGCTCGAAACCCGAAACCGGAATGCCGGAGACTGGGCTGCGCTCGACCCGGTGGGCAAATGCTACATGCCCGGCGTGCCCCGCGCCAACTATATGCCCTACCCGTTCCAGATTGTGCAATCTCCCGAACACACCGTCATGGCCTACGAATTCGCCAGCGCCATGCGTATTGTGTATATGGATCAACCGGATTTCGACGGCCCGGTACCAGCCTGGATGGGTCATTCACGTGGCCACTGGGAAGGCGATACGCTGGTGATACGCGTCACCGATTTCATGCCCTACACCTGGTTTGATCGCGCCGGCAACCACCACAGCGATCAGCTCGAAGTCATCGAGCGCTACACGCTGGAGAATCCCAACCTGATCATGTATGAAGCTGAAATCCGCGATCCCGAGACCTTCACCCGCCCCTGGACACTGAGTCTGCCGCTGTACCGGCGCATGGAAGAAAACGCACAGTTACTGGAGTTCAAATGTGTGGAATTTGCTGAAGAACTGATTTACGGCTACCTGAACAAGGATGCGCCACCAGACCGGGAGCCGCCCCGCGGCATGCCCTTCACCATTCAGGAACCGGTCACCCAATAATTCGGACGTGGAGTACATCATCATGAAACCATCGTTGCAGCAACCGGCCCTGTTAGTGCTGCTATGCGCCAGCAGTTTCTACAGTTTCGCTCAGGACTCCGACTGGCAGGTCCCTCGCACCATCAACGGTCACCCCAACCTGCAAGGCGTCTGGGCCAACAACAGCAGCACGCCACTGGAGCGTCCGGAATTTTTTGGCGACCGCCCCGAACTGACCGCAGAAGAATTCGCCAACCTGCGTGCGCAAGCTGAAGAAATCGCAGCCAGCGGCGGCGATGCGCTATTCGGTGACGGATTTCTCAATGCTGTGGTATCGGGCGAAGTCGAATCCTACGACCCCGCCACGGGCAACTACGACGCCGCCTGGATGGTTGACCGCAACCTGGAAAACCGCACCTCACTGATTGTCGACCCGCCCAACGGCCGCATTCCGCCCATGACCGAAGAAGGCCGCGCCCGCATGCAGGCTCGCGCCGCCGACCGCCCTGGCGCCACTGACTCCTACCTCGGCCGCCCGCTGCAGGAACGCTGCATCACCTGGGGTATGCCCTACATCATGGCCGGCTACAACAGCTACTACCAGATCGTGCAAAGCGAGAACTCCGTCGCCATCATTCAGGAAATGATTCACGACGTCAGAATAGTACCGCTGAGTGACAAACCCCACGCTGATGAGCGCATCGAACTGTGGCACGGCGATTCCCGCGGCTGGTGGGATGGTGACACGCTTGTTGTGCAAACCAGAAACTTTTCCGATGACAGCACGTTTCGCGGCGCCGGCGCCAACCGCCTGTTCACCGAACGCTACACCCGCACCGCCGACGACGTATTGGAATATCAATTCACCGTCGAAGACCCCACCACCTGGGAACGCCCCTGGACCGCGGTCATCAACTACACCGCCAGCGACGGCCCCATCTACGAGTACGCCTGCCACGAAGGCAACTACGCATTGATGGGCATCTTATCCGGAGCCCGTGCCGCAGAACGCGACGCACAGAACAATTAAGAAAGGAATCAAACACTAAAGCCGGCAGAGGGTGCCAGTGTGGAGGGTGTATCGCCTCGAAGCGCATGTCGCGAGAGCCGATCACCCTGTGCGATGACCTCGGATCCAAAGCCAGCTGACACCCGATCCACTCTAGCATCACCCTCGCAGAGGACGTCAGTGTGTAGGGCGTATCGCCTCGAAGCGCGTGTCGCGAGAGCCGATCGGCCTGTGCGATGACGTCCGATCCACCACCAGCTGACGCCTGACCCACTCAAGCATCACCCTCGCAGAGGGCATCAGTGTGCAGGGCGTATCGCCTCGAAGCGCATGCCGCGAGAGCCGATCACCCTGTGCGATGATGCCCGATCCACTGATTCTGCAAGGGATTTACCGCGCAAGCTCCCTCGGCATCCGGAACACAATATTCTCCTCAACCCCGGGCACCTCCAACGGCGCCTGCCCCGAAATCTCCCGCAACCGATCAACCACCTGCTGCACCAGAATTTCCGGCGCCGACGCCCCCGCCGTCACCCCGAACCGCTTCTTGCCCACAAACCACTCAGGTTTCAGATCATCCACCCGGTCGATCAGATAGGCCTCACAGCCCATACGCTCCGCCAGCTCACACAAACGATTGGAATTCGAACTGTTCGGCGAACCCACAACCAATAACAAATCCGACTCCAACGCCAATTGCTTGACCGCATCCTGCCGATTCTGGGTGGCGTAACAAATGTCCTTTTTACGTGGCCCCTCGATGTGCGGAAAGCGGTCGCGCAACGCGTCAATGACCTTGGCAGTATCATCCATCGACAAGGTTGTCTGTGTCACATAAGCCAGCCGTGCCGGATCATGAACCTCGAGTTTCTGAACATCTGCAACCGATTCTACCAAATAGATACTGCCACCCTTGTTGCTATTGTACTGCCCCATGGTGCCTTCCACTTCCGGATGACGGGCATGGCCGATCAACACACACTCACGGCCTTCAGCGCTAAAACGCATGACTTCAAGATGAACTTTTGTCACCAGCGGACAGGTGGCATCAAATACCTGAAATCCGCGTGCAGCGGCTTCCTCCTGAACCTGCTGAGAGACGCCATGAGCGCTGAATATGACGATTGGCTGCCGACCCAGGCTATCCTCTATCGGCACATCATCCAGCTCGTCGACAAATATTGCGCCGCGCTGGCGCAAGGTATCCACGACAAACTTATTGTGCACCACTTCATGACGCACGTAGATGGGCGCGCCATAAACATCCAGTGCCCGGTTCACGATATCAATCGCCCGATCCACACCGGCGCAGAATCCGCGCGGGTTCGCCAGCCTGATTTCCGCATCAGGCGAAACCTCGACATCAAACAATTGCACTGCACTCATGTTTGTCTCCTGAAGTCCGGATCGCCGCTACGACGACACGGCACTGCCCGGTCTTAAAGCTGAATTTTGACGGCGTCGGTGCCAGGCGCAATGACCGACAGGATATCTGCGGTAAACAGAATTTCGCGTCCGGCCAACGGGTGATTAAAGTCTATCACCACATGCAATTCGCCGATTTGCCGGAGCACACCGGGTATCTCATTGCCACCGGCATCGGCGAAGGATACCACAGTGCCTTCCTCTACCGGATCCGTGGTATTGGCCAGCAGCCCGGCGAAACGTTGGCGGGGGAAGGACTGCACATTCTCCGCATTGACCGCCCCGAACGCCTGGTCCGGCGGCAGCACCACTGACACCGATGCACCCTGCCCCGCACCCATCAAGGCCGCTTCAAAGCCCGGCAGCAGATTACCGTCACCGACCCTGAAAGTCGCCGGTGCCTTGCCGTAGTTACTGTCTATCTCGGTGCCGTCGGGCAATGCCAGCGAAAAATGCAGGGTAACGCGAGCACCCTCACAGACCACAGCGTCAGACTTGCCCGGTGCGGCGGTGTCATTATCCGAATCATGCATAATGTCGCTGCTCACCATCGCCACTGATATTGTCCACACAGCGACCGCACAATTCAGGGTGCGATGCATGGGTGCCCACATCCGGTCGGTGGTGCCAGCATCGTACACACTTCTCGTGTGCAGACGGCGTTACCTGCAAACGCAACCCGACCAGTTCAGTCGCCACCGTTTCGGCGTCATTGCTGTCAGCGATAGGCCGCAAGCTTGCCGCAGACACAATCAGGACGAAGCGCAGCTCATCCTGCAGCGCCGACAGGCGCTTCAACAATGCGTCGTCACAATACAGCGTTACCTCGGCGGACAGAGCGGCACCCACCTTCTTCTCCGCGCGTTGCTTCTCCAGCTCCTTGTTGACCGCAGTTTTGACCTCGATCAGCTCGCGCCAGAATGCATCGCTAAAATCATTACGCACCGGCAACACTGGCAGGCCTTCGTCAAATTGCGCCAGGAACACCGAATCGCTGCGCTCACCGGGCACGAATTGCCAGATCTCATCGGCGGTAAAACTCAGGATCGGCGCAATCAGCCGCACCAGCACTTCCGTGATGTGATACATCGCGGTTTGCGTTGAACGGCGCGCCAGTCCGTCAGACTTGGCGGTATACTGCCGGTCCTTGATGATATCCAGATAAAAACTGCCCAATTCGATAACACAGAAATTATGAACTTTCTGGTATACATTCAGGAACTGATAGTTCTCATAATCCTGCTTCACCTGCTCACGCAGTTGTTGCGCCTGACGTGTGATCCAGTAATCCAGCGCCAGCATATTCTCTGGCGCGACGGCATCAGTAACCGGATCGAATCCGTTCAGGTTGGACAACAGGAAGCGCGCAGTATTGCGGATACGGCGGTAAGCATCAGCGACACGTTTCAGGATCTCCGGCGACACCGCCATCTCACCACGATAGTCAGTCGCCGCTACCCACAAACGCAGAATATCGGCACCGTACTCCTTGAATACTTCCTGCGGGGAAATCGTGTTACCGATGGATTTCGACATTTTGCGACCGTCAGCATCGACGGTGAATCCATGTGTCAGCACCTGCTTGTACGGCGCTGTGCCATTCATGGCAATTGCTGTTTTTAATGAGGACTGAAACCAGCCGCGATGCTGATCAGAGCCTTCCAGGTAAAGGTCAGCCGGATAGCCCAGACCCTCACGCTGTTGCAAGACAGAGAAATGCGTAACACCAGAATCGAACCAGACGTCCAGGGTGTCGGTTACTTTATTGTAGTGACGGGCATCATCACCGAGCAGATCTTCAGCACTGGCCTCAAACCAGGCATCAATGCCTTTTTTCTCGATGCGCTGTGCAACCTGTTCGATAAGACCAGCCGTGTCCGGATGCAGCTCGCCCGTTGTCTTGTGCACAAACAACGTGATGGGCACACCCCAGGTACGCTGACGCGACACACACCAGTCCGGACTGCCTTTTAACATCAACTCGATACGCGCCTGCCCCCATTCCGGCACCCACTTCACACCCTTGACGGCGGCAAGCGATGCATCCAGCAGGCCTTTCTCGGTCATGCTGATAAACCACTGCGGCGTGGCACGGTAGATCAATGGTGTTTTGGTGCGCCAACAATGCGGATAGCTGTGACGGATTTTCTCCATCGCGACCAGGGCGTTTTCGCGTCGCAGTATGTCCAGTATCTGCTCATCTGCCTTGTATACATGCACACCAGCCAGCTCGCCGGCCGCTTCGACGAATACGCCGTTTTCATCGACCAGATTCAGCGTACCCAACCCATAGGTCTGGCCGGCGATGAAATCTTCCATGCCGTGATCCGGCGCCGTGTGCACAGCACCGGTACCCGCGTCAGTGGTGACGTGATCGCCCATCAATACCGGTACCTGACGATTGACAAAGGGATGCTGCAGGCGCTGGCCTTCAAGCACTGCACCCTTGGCAATACCCAGACGCTCGACATTGTCGCAGCCATAACGCGCCATGACTTCGTCCTGCATATCGGCGGCAATGATCAGCAACTCTGCACCTATCGCAACGTCAACCGTGCAGCGCAACAGGGCATATTCCAGGTTTTCGTTCAGGCAAACCGCCTGGTTTGAAGGCAATGTCCAGGGCGTTGTAGTCCAGATAACAAGGGAGATGTTGTGACCGGCCGCTGTCTCTTCATTCACGGCAAACGCGGTCAACCATGACGCTGGCTCCAGCACCGCGAAACGGACATCAATGGCAAACGAGGTTTTGTCCTGATACTCAACTTCCGCTTCGGCCAGTGCCGAGGCACCGACGACACTCCAGTAGACCGGTTTGAACCCTTTCACCAGATGGCCATTGCCTGCAATGCGCCCGAGTGCTCGAACGATATTGGCCTCGGTATCAAAGTTCATGGTCAGATAGGGATTGTCCCAGTCGCCAAAAACACCGAGGCGAACAAAATCCTGCTTCTGATTTTCCACCTGCTTCGCCGCGTAGTCACGACAGGCCTGACGAAATTCAGCGTGACTGATCTTTTGCCCCGCCTTGCCTTTTTTCTTTTCCACATTGTGTTCGATGGGCAAACCATGACAGTCCCAGCCGGGCACATACGGCGCATCAAAACCGGCCAACGTCCGCGACTTGACGATGATGTCTTTCAGGGTTTTGTTGACTGAGTGACCCAAATGCAGATCACCGTTGGCGTAGGGCGGACCATCATGCAGAATGAACGACGGGCGACCGGCGCTGCTTTCGCGAATCCGACGATACAGGTCCATGTCTTGCCAGCGGGCCAGCATACCGGGTTCCCGCTGAGCCAGACTGGCTTTCATGGGGAAGTCGGTAAAGGGCAAATTCAGAGTCTGTTTGTAGTCAGTCATCTCGTCTCACTCATGGAACAGGTTGTTCCTGTCATTCGTCAATTTTAGCGTCCGCTATTGTGTTGTCTGAACGCAACTGTAGTCTTTGTTGCAACTGCCGGAGCCCGCCATTGCGCTCATTGATTGCCGCCCCGGCTTATTACTGCCTGAAGCGTGAGAAGTATTGTTTAACCTCCTCCACATCCAGCGCAATACGGGATTTGAGCGCTTCGAGCGACTCAAACTTTTGTTCCGGCCTGACCCGGTGCCGGAACGTCACCGATACCCTGGCACCATAGATGTCCTGATCAAATTCCAGCAGATGCACTTCCAGCAGCGCTTTGCCGGCCTCCTTTACCGTGGGGCGATAACCAATATTGGCCGCGCCAACAGCATCCATGCGCTCGCCCTCGCCGAGGATGATCTCCACGGTACAGGCGTATACACCGTGCAGTGGAATATTGCGTCTGTTCAGGGCCAGGTTACAGGTCGGAAACCCAAGATCACGCCCCAATTGCTGCCCCCGTACCACGGTGCCGGAGATTGTATACGGCCGACCGAGAACCTCTGCCACCCGGTCGAAGTCCGCTTTGGCCAGACACTCACGCACGTAGGTGCTGCTGACACGCACACCATCCGATTCACAACTGGCGGTTTCCACCACATCAAAACCGGCCTTCTCACCATAACGACACAGCAACTGAAAATCGCCGCCACGCTGATAACCAAAGCGAAAGTCATTGCCCACAATCAGGCATCGCACATTCAGGCCAGCCACCAGCACATCGTTTACATAAGACTCGGGGCTCAGCCGACTTAGCTCGCGATTGAACTCCAGCAGGTAAACATAATCAACGCCCAGGGCACGCAGCAATTCGATTTTCTCACCCGCCTCACTCAGACGCGGCGGACAGTCACGGGGATCTCTGGCAAAAAACTCCTCAGGGTGAGGCTCAATAACAATCACCACGGAGGGCACAGCATAAGCAGCCGCTTTTTCCAGCAACTGACCCACAATCCGCTGATGCCCCAGATGGACACCATCAAATTTGCCGATCGTCGCCACGCAGCCAGTATGCTGCTGCAGGAAACCTTCAGTACTGTGGATGACTTTCATTGCCGGAAGCTGCCGAAAAACGCGGATTATAACGCGTCAGGCCCCAGCTTCCCACCGCCACTTGCCACTGTTCCTAACACAAGCCAGACCCCGACCCGCCGCTGCCCCGCCAGAGGGCTCCAAAGCATGGGGTGTATCGCCTCGAAGCGCATGCCGCGAGAGCCGATCACCCCAAGCTTTGGCGCCCGATCCACTGACCAAAGCCCGATCCACTGACCAGAGCCCGACCCACTGCCCAGCCCCTGACCCATCAGAGGGCTCCAGAGCATGGGGTGCATCGCCTCGAAGCGCATGTCGCGAGAGCCGATCACCCCAGGCTTTGGCGCCCGATCCACTGACCAAAGCC